>NZ_AZGA01000031.1 GCF_001436375.1 Agrilactobacillus composti DSM 18527 = JCM 14202
TCACACCAGAGAAATTTTTGTTTTTCTCTGGTGCTCTCTAAAGGGATAGTATCACACAAAGGCATAGCGGCTCGTTTATTTATTTGGCATCCACTTTCTGCCCCACTTCAACTGGAATAAAGCTCTGGCTGTTAAAATCATACAGCCCCTGATCAGTTAATTTGATTGTCGGAATGACTGGCAAGGTTAAAAATGACAAGGTGATGAAAGGGTCAAAATCAATTGGCTGGCTAATTCGTTGATAGGCTGCATAAATATGCTGCAGGTCGACACAAGCTTTGGCATAGGGCTTATTAGACATCAATCCGGCAATAACCAATGGCATTGTTGCCAAAACGCCCTGGTCATTGGCTATGGCAATTCCGCCGCCGCAAACTGTTACTGCTTCAATGGCCTGCATGATTGCCCCGTCGCTTGAACCCACGGCAGTTAAGTTATGGGCATCGTGGCCAATGGTTGTGGCAACTGCCCCATTTTGAATTTTGAAGCCATGGACTAAACCTAAGCCAAAACTGCCACTATCATGGTGCCGTTCCACAACAACCATTTTTAAGATGTCTTGGGTCAAATCACTTTGGAAATTCGACGTCGGCTGAATCTCTCGGATTAAATCAAAGGTATCAATATGGTTTGGTTTGACACCGATCACATGAACCTGGGGCGTGGTTAGCGTTAATTTTAGATCACTGGTTTTGAAATGATGATGAACGGTATTTTCGGAAAATTCTATGGGCTTAGTGGTTTGGAGTTGCAGCCACTGGCCTTTTTTCAACACCCGTGTTGGCATTGGCGCATCGATAGCTGACAAAATATTAATATCTGCTTGATAGCCCACGGCCAATGCGCCTAAATGCGTCATATTATGCGCGCTGGCGGCGTTTAGACTAGCCATAGTATAAACCTGTTCAGGCTTTAAGCCCGCGTCTAACGCCAAGCGAATATTGTGATCAATGCTGCCTTCTGCCACCAAGTCCGTAATTAACTTGTCATCGGTACAAAAGGCAAAACTGGCCTCATTTTTCGGCGTGACCGCCCCGATGGTTGCTTTTAAGTCCCGTTCAACAGTACCTTCTCTTAAAAAGACTTTAAAGTGATGGGCCAGTCGTTCTTGAACGTCAGTCACATTTAAGGCCTCATGATCCGTGGTAATCCCGGCTTTTTCATATACTGCCAACTGCTGCGCGGTCAAACCCGCACCGTGGCCATCCGCCACAAAACCGTGGGCCAGCGCATCCGCAATTTTAGCGGTAATATCAGCATCCCCCTTAGCCACGGCAGGATAATCCATCACTTCAGCTAAACCTTTGACTTCTGGATAATGGTAAAGGGGATGCAGCGCTTTAGCATCTAAGGTGGCCCCATTGTGGTCAAAAGGCGTACAGGGCACGCTGGATGGCAACATGACAAAAATATCCAGCGGTGTCTGGCGGCCATCTTGGATCATGTATTCAATACCTTTTGTGCCAATGACATTCGCGATTTCGTGGGGATCGGCAAAGATACTTGTGACGCCGTGGGCTAATAAAACTTTCCCCAGTTCACTAGGTGCCACCATGGCACTTTCCACATGGACGTGGGCGTCAATATAGCCAGGCACTAGGTATTGGCCCTGGGCATCATAAATCTGCAATGCTTCTGCTTCCAAAAAACCCACCGCCACGATTTTACCAGCATCGATCCAGATATCTTTGGTTTCAAATTCCTGGGTAAATACATTTAAAACCTGACCATTTTCAATTTTTAAATCCACAAACACGCCATAACCTCCTATTCGTTTCAAAAGCTAACATTAACTGTTAATTGTGTATAAAACGTTCAGATATTGTTACAAATTATGCGACATGTTGCCTAAAATTACAAGTTCATATTAAAAAAAGATAGCTTGTCGCCCAAACATTTGTCTTGAGCAACAGGCTATCTTTAATTGTAAACTAAACGTTTAATACTTTGTTTAAGAAGTCTTGTAATCTTGGATTTTGCGGATTGCTAAATATTGCATCAGGTTTCCCCTGTTCCAAAATCTTACCGTCATCCACAAAGATGACCCGATCGGCCACTTCTTTGGCAAAGCCCATTTCATGGGTAACCACCACCATGGTCATCCCCTGTTTGGCTAAGTCTTTCATAACTCCCAATACATCTCCAACCATTTCTGGATCAAGGGCTGAAGTTGGTTCATCAAACAGCATCACATCTGGATTCATGGCCAGCGCCCGGGCAATAGCTACCCGCTGTTGTTGGCCACCAGATAATGATTGGACTTTGGCATCAAATTTATCAGCCAAGCCAACGGTTTCCAACAGTTTCTTAGCTTGTGTTTGGGCTTGTTCTTTGGTTTCACCCTTTAATTCTATTGGTGCCAGGGTGATATTCTCAGAAACAGACAAGTTGTTAAATAAATTGAAATGTTGGAACACCATGCCGATATTTTGACGTACTTTATTAATATCAGCCTTAGGATCACTGATATCCACATCATCTACTACAATAGAACCTGAAGATGGCGCTTCGAGGCGATTTAAACACCGGAGCAGTGTACTCTTCCCGGAACCTGATGGGCCGATAATGACCACTACTTCGTTATTTTGAACATCTAAATCGATGCCCTTTAAGACATGGTTCTCACCATAATTCTTTTTTAAGTCTTGAACTTTAATTTTTGAGGTCATGCATCCATTCTCCTTTGTACCCAATTAGACAGCCAAGTCAATAACGTAATAACCGCTAAGTAAATGAAAGCAACGATTGTCCAAACTTTGAAACCTTCCAAGTTACGGGCAATGATAATTTTCCCGGTTTGAGTCAGTTCCAATAAGCCGATAATGGATAGAATAGACGTATCCTTTAAAGTAATAATAAACTGGTTAATAAATGACGGGATCATAATCCGAATCCCTTGGGGCAAGATAACCTTGCGCATAGATTTCCCATATGGTAAGCCTAATGAGCGCGCAGCTTCCATTTGACCTGAATCTACGGCTTCGATACCACCTTTAACAAAGGCAGCAGTATAAGCCCCTTCGTTTAAGGTCAAGGTTACAACCCCGGCGATAAAGGCGGGAATTTTACTACCAGTCAAGCTTGGAATACCGGTATAGATAAACAAGGCTAATACTAGCAATGGCATCCCCCGGAAGATATAAATCAGTGTGCTGGAAACACCCTTCCCAAATTTACTTGGGGCAGCGCCTAATAACCCAACCACGATCCCAAAAATGGTGGCAAAGAAAATTGAAACGATGGTCAACCAAATTGTTTCTTTAAACCCATCCCATAAAGCACCTTTGTTTTGTTTGATCAAGCCCACAAAACTACGATTCTCTGTATCTTGGGTTGCAGCGGGCTTAGCTTTAGCCGTGGCTGATTGTTCATCCTTGCCTAAGTATTTCGCTGTGATCTTATCATACTGGCCGTTAGCCTTTAAGTTGGCTAAACCTGTGTTAAAGGCAGCTAATAAATCAGCATTGACGCCTTTCTTCACGGCAAAACCGTAATCCCCTTTTTCAGCTGGACCAGTAACGATTTTCAACTTAGTACCTTGTTGTATCCCATAACGCATGACTGGTGAATCTTCAAAACAAGCCACTGAATTACCAGTTTCCACGTCTTGATACATGTTATTAGAATCATCGAAAGTAACTGTCTTAAAGCCGTATTTTGCTTTGATGCTGTTGGCATAGTCAGCACCAGCTGTCCCAGTTTTAACAGCAACTTTTTTACCCTTTAATTGCGTTAATTTCGTAACTTTACTATCTTTCGCCACAGCCATAACGACCCCAGATTGGAAATATGGGGATGAGAAGTCAAACTTCGCCTTCCGTTCATTGGTGATGGACATCCCGGCAATCACCCCATCAATTTGCCCAGAATCCAAAGCTTGGACAGCGGCGTTAAAGCCTAGTGGTTTCACGTCGACTTTGAAACCTTGATTTTCAGCAATGGCATTCAACAGATCAATATCGATACCCACATATTGATTTTGATCATTGGCAAATTCAAACGGCGGAAAAGTAACGTCGGTCCCAATGGTAAAGGTCTTGTCCGCAACTTTAGGATTCTTCTTAGTACTTGCTGAACTTGTTGTACTTGATGTACCTAAGTATTTTTGAACAATTTTATCATATGTGCCATTAGCTTTAATTTTCTTGAAGCCGGCATTGAACTTAGCTAATAGTGCCTTATTTTTACCTTTTTGAACGGCAAATCCATAATTCCCATTATTAGCAGGTTTTGTAACGATCTTTAAGTCTAAGCCTTGGGCAACCCCATATTGCATCACGGGTTGATCTTCAAAACAGGCAACGGAATTACCGGTCGTTACATCTTCATACATATTATTGGAATCATCAAAAGTGACAGTTTGAAAGCCATATTTATCCTTGATGCTATTGGCATACGTTGCCGCTGCTGTCCCGGTTTTTAACGCCACTTTTTTGCCCTTTAATTGTGAAAAGCCCTTGATGTTGCTGTCTTTTTTAACAGCCATGACGACCCCAGTTTTATAATAAGGGGTCCCAAAATCAAACTTTGCCTGCCGTGCCGGGGTAATTGTCATCCCCGCAATAACCCCATCTATTTGACTGGCTTCTAGCGCCTGTACCGCTGCGTTAAAACCTAAAGGCTTAATATTGACTTTAAAGCCCTCTTCTTTAGCCACAGCGTTCATAATATCGATATCGATACCCACATATTTGTTTTGATCATTGGCAAATTCAAATGGTGGATAAGTCACATCCGTCCCAATTTGGTATGTCTTCTCGGCAGCTTGTGCCGTATGATTTGGTAGCATGACACCTAAGAATCCAAGCAAACATGCTACAAGACCAAGTGATCTAATTAGCCACTTCTTCATAATGAACCTCCTAATTTCCTATATGTCATAAAACATGACAAACAAACCTTATCTATCATATCAAAGTTTTTCAGAAAAGTATATGATTTTCCGCCAAGAACTCTCATGACTTCTTAATGCACTGCTTTTTAAGGCGCTAAAAAAGTTGGAATAAATCAAGCGTTTCAGTTGACCTTACGCTCACACTATGGTAAATTTAGCACTGTACTAATTAGAGTGCTAAATTTAAATATTAGGAGGTTCGTTTATGCTTGTACCTACAGTAATTGAACAATCTGCAAGAGGCGAACGAGCTTATGACATTTACTCTCGTCTATTAAAAGATCGCATTATCATGCTTTCTGGCGAAGTAAACGATCAAATGGCCAATTCCATCATCGCGCAATTGCTCTTCTTGGATGCTCAAGATTCCGAAAAAGACATTTATATCTATATCAACTCACCTGGTGGTGTTATTACATCTGGCTTAGCAATCTTGGATACAATGAATTTTGTTAAAGCAGATGTTCAAACCATCGCACTAGGCATGGCTGCTTCAATGGCCAGTGTATTATTAGCAGGTGGTACTAAGGGTAAACGGTTTGCGTTACCACACGCAACTGTCTTAATTCACCAACCTTCTGGTGGTGCGCAAGGTCAACAAACTGAGATTGAAATTGCAGCAGAAGAAATTCTGAAGACTAGAAAGAGAATGAATCAAATTTTAGCCGATGCAACTGGTCAACCTGTTGAAGTTATCCAAAAGGATACTGAACGTGATAATTACTTGGATGCTGAACAAGCCAAGGCTTATGGTTTGATCGATAAAATCATGACCAGCCAACCTACAAAATAATAAGTGTTTAACCTGATTGCTTATCAGGTTAACATCTATGGCCCATTTTAATAGACCGCTGACAAACTTCAAATTTGTCAGCGGTCTATTTTTTTGACGTCAATTAACTAGCGCCAAATATCATAGGCACTAAAAAGCAATAGCAAGGCAACTAAGGTGTTGAAAAGGCGATAGTGGGCCACATAGTAGCGTTGCAGCACTTTGCCCACGAAGGTCCAAGCAAAAGTACCAATGCTGCCTATTAAAATCATCAGCAAATATTTCATGGGTTGTTGGCCCCATAACCCGGCATAGCCAAAAGCGCTTAAACCGGTGATGAAATATAGGTAGACTTTAATATTGGTCGTTTGCAGCAGTGCCCCAGCCAACACTGGCCGCTTGAGCCGAGTGGTGGTTTGATCTGGTTTAGCCCGCAGCATTTCATAGGCCAAATACAGCAAATAAGCAGAGCCTATTAGCTTTAAGCCACGGATCACTGAGGCATATTGTTGAAAAATCGTGGCAAAAAACGCCGCTACCCCGCCCACAATGATCAAACCCATAAAAATCCCTAAATTAAAAGGAATCGCCTTTCTAAAACCATGCTGTTGGCCCTCACCCATAGCCATGATAGTATTTGGCCCCGGTGTAAAAGACATCACAACCGTAAATATCAAAAATCCACTCATATTTCCCCCACCTTTTTATTGCATTTGCAATTATATTATTTTTTTAATCATAACATGATATAATTGTATTTACAATAATAAAATTGGGAGGTCCCCCTCATGTTCACCATCATTCGCCGTATCGGTGCCATTACCCGCTTAATTGAAATCGATTCAAACCAGCACTTTAAACCTTTGAAATTAAATAATGATCTATTTATCTATATTATTCGGGCTGTGGAACAGCCAGGCATGTTTTTGGCCCAACTAGCTGACGCCGTTCAAATTGATCGTACTACTAGTTTCCGAACGGTTAAGAGCCTGGTCAAACGGGGTTATTTAACGTTGAAAAACGATCCGGATAACTTAAAAATCAAGCGGGTCTACCCCACCGAAAAAGCCCAGGCTATTTATCCAACACTCCACGCTTACGAAGTTGAGAAATCTCAGCACTTATTAGCCCAACTTTCAAAAGCAGAACAAGCAACGTTAGCGCAATTGCTGCAAAAATTACAAGTTTAGGCCAAAAAAATAAGGCTGTTGGTCCACAGCCTTACGCTAAATTCGCGTTTAAAATACCTTGGCATCTTCTGAAACTTCATTCAAGCGATTTTGTAAACTCTCCACGTCATTTTTAATTTGGAGGTAGCTATCTTCTGACAAGCCAATGGCCTCTACACAAGAACCCACATGGGCATAAACTTGTTCTTTCATATCCTGGGCTTTGGCTGTTAAAGAGACCTCCAAACGCCGCTCGTCTACTTTAGAACGTTTGCGGCTGACCCAATCATCTTTTTCCAAGCGTTTTAAAAGCGGCGTCAGTGTGCCACTATCTAGGCCCACCTTTTGGCCTAACGCTTTAACTGACGTACTGCCCTGTTCCCAAAGCACCAATAAAACAATATATTGCGAATACGTTAGATGAAATGGTTCTAGCGCTTTGGCATAAAAATGATTGAATACTTTATGGGCTTGATAAATTGAAAAACATAGCTGTTGATCCAATAAAATTGGTTTGACCATGACATAACCTTCTTTCTTAATTAGTGCTCAGGCTAAGGTTTGACGCTTTTGTTCAGCAAGCTGCGTGAGTTTTCTAAGGCGATGATTAATGCCTGATTTAGAAATCGGGCCACTGGGAACGATTTCTGCCAGCTCCTTCAAGGACATTTCTGGATTATCAAAGCGTAGCTGGGCAATTTCCCGTAATTTAGGGGGAATGTTGTCAAAGCCCACTTCATCTTTTAAATACTGGATATTCTCCAGTTGCCGGGTGGCCGCATCGATGGTCTTATTTAAATTCGCCGTCTCACAATTCACCAAGCGATTCACGGAATTGCGCATATCCCGCACGATCCGCACGTCTTCAAAGGACAACATTGATTTAGTTGCCCCCACAACTTGTAAGAAGTCAGAAATCTTTTCAGCCTCTTTAATATAGGCAATATAACCATTGCGTCTGACAGTGGATTTAGCATGCAACCCAAAATGGTTCATCATTTTCACAATATGGGCATTATGATCTTCATGCATGGAATAAATCTCCAAATGGTAACGGCTTTTCTCCGGACTGTTCACAGAACCCCCGGCCAAAAAAGCCCCCCGTAGATAAGAACGCATCCGCTGTTCTGAATTTAATATTTTCTCAGGGACAGCGGTGTTGATCATCCAACTGCCCTCTGAAATAATACTTAAATCCTTTAAAATCCGTTCACTTTGCTGCAATAAACGCACCAAATATAAATTATTCTTTTTAAGTTTCATTTTGCGTTGAACTGATAAACTAGCTTCGACTTGATAGAGTTGCTTAATCAAGGAATACATGCGCCGGGCAATCGCCGGATTTTCCGTTTGGACCACTAATAAAAAGTGATGATCCACCAAATCCAAGGAGCCATTCATCCGAATCAACGCCGCTAATTCAGCGCGAGCATGTTCTGGATGAACTTCTAAGCTAGTCAACTCTTTTTTTACTTGGCTGGCGTATGAGGCCATTTTATCACCTTCTCTTACGTGTACCCTTTTGTAGCGCTAAGTTAATAATTTCTGCGGCAACTTTGTCACCATTATGAAATACCCCATGGTCATGCAAATCCAAGAAGTTGTCAGAAATTACATTACAGCCTAACGCCCGTAAACCTGCAAAATCAGGTTTTACTTGGTACAAATATTCATCATATTTTTGATGATCTAAATAGTCATCAGGTACTTTTTGGGTGTTCACTAACACCGTATTGACGAAATTACCACCCAGGTGCTGATCCAATACCCGCACATGGTCGGCATCTGTGAAATGTTCAGTTTCACCTAATTGGGTCATGATATTACAGTTATAGATGACTTCCGCTTTGGTTGTCCGCACAGCTTCCCCAAGATTTTCAATCATCAAATTGGGCAAAATACTGGTGAATAACGACCCTGGGCCTAAGACCACCACATCGGCTTCTTGAATAGCTTGAATCACCGGTGCCACAGCTTCAGGGGTTTTATTCTGATCATCGGTATTGGTGATCCAAACCCGTTTCACCCGCTTGCCAGCATGGGTGATCTCAGTTTCACCTGAAATTTGACTGCCATCTGTGAATTCCGCATTTAAGGTCAACGGTTCATTAGATGCCGGGAAAACGTGGCCGTCAACTTTCATCATTTTCGATAACTTCTGCACGGCATCAAAAATATTGTCTTCCATTTCAGATAATGCCGCAATAATTAAATTACCAATGGCATGGCCAGCGAAAAAGGAATCATTGCCATTAAATCGATATTGAAAAACATTCAAAAAGTCTGCGGGCATATCCGACAAGGCCACCAGCACATTGCGAATATCACCTGGTGGCACCACGTTGATGTAGTTGCGAATGGCGCCAGAAGAACCGCCGTCATCGGCCACCGTCACAATCGCTGTGATGGCGGCATTTTTATCTCTGAGACTATTCAAGATGACCGGTAACCCGGTCCCCCCACCAATAACCACGATTTTAGGACGGCGGCCCTTGATGACCCGAATAATCTTGTTGCCATAACTCATGAGCGATTCACCGTTTCCTTTCGCTTATCCAAGTCGCGATGGGTCACATCAACAGGATAATCTTGCTTTAAATCATCTGCTAGCCGTTGGGCAATAGCCACTGAGCGGTGTTGGCCACCGGTACAGCCAATGGCAATGGTCATGCTGGTTTTACCTTCTTTTTCATAGCCGGGCATGATCAATTGCATTAATCCCAGAAAACGGGAATAGAACTCTTCTGTGGTTGGTTGTTTCATCACGTAGTCATACACTGGCTTGTCTAACCCGGTTTTGTTCCGATATGCCGGTACATAATATGGATTTGGTAAAAAGCGCACATCCATGACAATATCTGCGTCAATGGGCACCCCATACTTAAAGCCAAAGGACATGACCTCAATATGAAATACCGGATTATCGTTGGCCGAGAAGTTATCAAAAATCTCTTCTCGTAATTCTCGCGGCGATAAATTAGAGGTGTCAATAACTAACTGTGCTCTAGATTTCATTTCCGCCAGTAATTCCCGTTCTTTTTCAATGCCATCCATCAAACGGCCTTCCATAGCTAAGGGATGAGACCGTCTAGTTTCTTTATACCGGGATACTAGTTCTTCATTAGATGCATCTAGGAAAAGAATTTTCGTGGATACAAAGTTGGAGTTGTCTAAATTAGATAACATACTGATAATTTCATCGTAAAATGCCCGGGATCTTAAATCAATGACTAAGGCAATCTTAGTGATTTTCCCTGATTCCTTGAGCATTTCCCAAAATTTTGGTAACAGGCTTGGCGGCATATTGTCCACACAAAAATAACCCAAGTCTTCAAAACTCTGCATGGCGACAGTTTTACCTGCGCCACTCATGCCTGTAATAATGACCAAACTCAACATCTCTGGCTTGCTCATAATCCGCCCCCGTTCAAAGTTAAATTGTTTACGTTTAATTTGATACTCAGTTAATTATAACACACCCGGGTTGTTGTGAATACCAGCGACCAAATCAGGTGAAATC
Organism: Agrilactobacillus composti DSM 18527 = JCM 14202; assembly: GCF_001436375.1. GTDB lineage: Bacteria > Bacillota > Bacilli > Lactobacillales > Lactobacillaceae > Agrilactobacillus > Agrilactobacillus composti. The sequence goes on from NZ_AZGA01000031.1 coordinate 10,356, forward strand.
AAAAAAATAGAGCTGTCAAAAATCGACAACTCGTATCGTATAAGTTTAAGAACGACGGGCAATAGCTACGATCACGTTATTAATCCCAATGATCATGAAGAACCAGCTGATCAAAAAGATCATGGTAAAGGCCGCATACATTGGCCGCAATAGCATCAGCACACCCACAACCAAGGCTAAAACGTCAAAAACAATGGCTAAGATAAACCAAATATTGCCAAAGTGCCGGAGATGAGCACTGGTCACTAAACCAACGGCAGCATCAATAATAAACCAAATCGCAAACAAATAGGAAATGGTTAAGCCACCTAAACCAGCATTAAACAAAAAAATCAGGCCAATGACGATGTCCAAAATACCGGAAAACACCAGGGACCAGCTGGCTGGCATGATACTTTTGAACTTTGTATAACTACTCAAACTAACAATGCCCCGCATAATGGCAATCAACGCGGCAAAGACCACTAAACTACCTAAAGCAACTGCTGGTTTTCTGAAGAAGTAAATGGCCAAGACGATAAACAAGACCCCACTTAAAAATTCGCCCCAATCAAAACCCCGTTGAAAATTATCTCGATTAAACAATAACGATACACTCTCCTTTTAGACAATATAAAAAGCAATAAAAAAATGCCACAACTTAATCATAGAAGTTGTGGCAGTGAAATGCAAAATTAAGCTGTTTATTTAACCGTGGTAACTTGATAATGGCCCTTTGCTAATACTGGCTTGAGGTATTGACCAGTATAGCTTTTGGCAACTTTAGCAATGTGTTCTGGTGTGCCGGTAGCCACGACTTGGCCGCCCCGATCGCCGCCTTCAGGTCCCAAATCGATCAAATAGTCGGCATCTTTGATAACATCTAAATTATGTTCAATTACCAAAACTGTATTGCCCTCATCTACTAATTGATTCAAAACATTTAATAAACGTTTGATATCATCTGTATGCAGACCCGTCGTTGGTTCATCTAGAATATAGAAATTATTACCAGTAGACGTCTTGTGCAACTCGGCGGCTAGCTTCATCCGTTGAGCTTCCCCACCGGATAACGTGGTAGCTGATTGACCTAGGGTGATATAACCTAGACCAACGCTGACGATGGTTTCTAGCTTCCGGCGAATTTTAGGAATGGCTTCAAAGAATTTCAAGGCTTCATCCACAGTCATGTCCAATACGTCGGAAATATTTTTGCCTTTATAGGTGACCTCTAAGGTTTCAGAGTTATAACGCTTGCCATGACAAACTTCACAAGGGACATAGACATCTGGTAAGAAGTTCATTTCAATCTTCATGATGCCATCCCCCTTACAGTTTTCACAGCGGCCGCCCTTTACATTAAAGGAGAAGCGGCCTTTGGCGTACCCTCTGGTCTTAGCCTCATTGGTCTGGGCAAACAAATCTCGAATATTGTCAAATACCCCCGTATACGTTGCGGGATTGCTACGTGGTGTCCGGCCGATGGGGCTTTGGTCAATGCTCACGAGTTTATCAATATTTTGATAGCCATAAATACGCTTGTATTTCCCCGGCTTATCAGAGTTATTGTTTAATTTTTGGGCTAACGCCTTTTTCAAAATCATATTGACTAACGTTGACTTACCAGACCCAGAAACCCCGGTGACGGCAATGAATTCACCCAAGGGAAAGTCTACACTGATAGCCTTCAGATTATTCTCAGCGGCGCCGGTGACCCGGATCTTTTTACCGTTCCCTTTACGGCGCTTTTCTGGGATCGGAATATATTTCTTCCCAGCTAAATACTGGCCGGTCAAAGACTTGGGATTTTTAGCCACTTCACTAGGCGTACCGGCAGCCATAATATGACCACCCTTATCCCCAGCACCCGGGCCCACATCGATCAAATAATCCGCAGCCCGCATAGTGTCTTCGTCATGTTCTACCACAATCAACGTATTGCCCAGATCCCGCATTTTCTTTAAGGAACTGATCAAGCGGTCATTATCCCGTTGATGCAACCCAATAGAAGGCTCGTCTAAAATATACAATACTCCAGATAAATTGGACCCAATTTGCGTGGCCAAACGAATCCGTTGGGCTTCCCCGCCAGATAGGGTCCCGGCCGAACGAGATAGGGTCAAATAATCTAAGCCGACGTTATTTAAGAAGGTCAAACGATCCCGGACTTCTTTCAAGATAGGTTTAGCAATAACGGCTGACTGTTCTGAAAAATCAAGATTTTGAAAGAAAGGCAGCGCGTTTTTAATGGATAAATTAGAAACTTCCGCAATATCTTCACCGCCAACTTTGACGGATAGGGCTTGGCGATTCAAGCGCTTGCCATGACAAGTTTGGCAGGTTAATTCCCGCATATAAGTCCGCATGACTTCCCGGGTAAAATCACTATTGGTTTCATGATAACGGCGATCCACATTCGGGACTACACCTTCAAAGGGGGCATCCACATCCCGTACATTGCCAAAATCACTTTGATAGTGAAAATGAAAAGTCTTGCCATTAGACCCATATAGGACAACTTGTTGTTGCTTTTTAGTTAGATTCTTAAAGGGCTTGTCCATTGGAATCTTGAACTGTTCACAAGCCTGCTCTAACATGCTGGGATAGTATTGGGAACTAATGGGATTCCAAGGCGCCAGCGCTCCTTGGGCCAAGGTTTTATCCGTGTCAGGCACCACTAAGTCCATATCGACTTCTAGTTTCATTCCTAACCCATCACAATCCGGACAAGCACCAAAAGGCGCGTTAAAAGAAAACAGACGGGGTTCTAATACCCCAACTGTAAAACCACAAATCGGACAAGCATAGTGTTCTGAAAAAATCAGAGGTTCCCCGTCAATTACATCAATGTTGGCATAGCCATCACTCAGCCGCAATGCTGATTCTAAAGAATCAAATAGCCGTGAACGAATGCCATCTTTGATCACCAAACGGTCAATGACAATATCAATATCATGCTTTAAGTTTTTATCCAACTCAAAGTCTTCACTGACATCATGGACTTCGCCATCTACACGGACCCGCACGTAACCTTCTTTTTGGATACGGGCGAATTCTTTTTTATGTTGACCCTTTTTTTGCCGCACAACCGGTGACAAAATTTGGATCCGGGTCTTTTCAGGCAAAGTCAACGTTTTATTTACCATCTGATCCACCGACTGGCTGGTGATAGGCGTGCCGTCATTAGGACAAATTGGTTCGCCAACTCTGGCCCACAGCAGCCGCAGATAATCATTGATCTCCGTTACCGTCCCTACGGTTGAACGGGGATTTTTAGAGGTTGTTTTTTGATCAATGGAAATTGCTGGGCTCAACCCTTCAATTGAATCCACATCTGGTTTGTCCATTTGCCCCAAAAACTGTCGGGCATAAGATGACAAACTCTCCACATAACGGCGCTGACCTTCGGCATAAAGTGTATCAAAAGCCAATGAACTCTTACCAGAGCCGGACAAGCCGGTAACCACCACTAATTTATCCCGGGGGATGGTCACGTTAATATTTTTTAAGTTATGGGCCCGGGCACCGCGAATCACAATTTTATCGTTTGCCATAAATTACTCCACTTCTGCTTTTAAGTCCAAAATCGTATCCCGCAATGTGGCAGCTTGCTCGAAATCTAATTTCTTGGCAGCAGTTTCCATTTGTTCGGTCATACGGTTAATTAATTCTTTCTTTTCCTTCTTCGTCATGTTTTCAAAATCTAAGTCTTCGGCGACTTTATTTTCTTCTTCATGATCCACGGATTTAACCAACGAAATCGCATCTCGAATTGGCTTCACAATAGTAGTAGGTGTCACATGATGTTTTTCATTAAAAGCTTCTTGCACATCTCGACGATGTTGAGTCTTGTCGATGGCAACGCGCATAGAATCGGTGATCCGATCCGCGTACATGATCACTTGCCCATTCTCATTTCTAGAAGCCCGCCCAATGATCTGGATCAAAGAACGTTCTGCTCTTAAGAAGCCTTCTTTATCCGCATCCAAAATAGCAATTAAAGACACCTCTGGGACATCTATCCCTTCTCTTAATAAGTTGATCCCTACTAGCACATCAAACTTACCTAAGCGCAAATCTCGAATGATTTGCGTTCGTTCCAAGGTCTTGATGTCACTATGCAAGTACTTGACCCGAATGCCCAATTCCTTCAGATAGTCCGTTAAATCCTCAGCCATTTTTTTAGTCAGAGTAGTGACAAAAACTCGTTCGTGACGTTCCACGCGCTTATTGATTTCCCCCACAAGGTCATCAATTTGACCCATAATCGGCCGCACCTCAATTTTAGGATCTAACAAACCGGTTGGTCGAATAATTTGTTGAACCACATGATTGGTCCGGTCCAGTTCATAAGGCCCTGGGGTAGCTGATACATAGAGAATTTGATGAACATGTTCTTCAAACTCCGCTAGCGTTAACGGCCGATTATCCAAGGCGCTGGGAAGTCTAAAGCCATAATCCACTAACATTTGTTTCCGGGCCCGATCCCCATTGTACATCCCCCGAATTTGGGGCATGGTCACGTGGGATTCATCAATCATAATATTAAAGTCATCTGGGAAAAAATCCAATAACGTATAAGGTGGTTCACCTTCTGCCCGGCCTTCCATGTGCCGAGAATAATTTTCAATCCCTGAGGTGTAGCCCATTTCTTGCATCATTTCAATATCATAAGTGGTCCGTTGCTGTAGTCGTTGCGCTTCTAGCAACTTGCCTTCATCATTTAATTCTTTTAATCGTGTTTTAAGTTCAGCTTGAATGCGGACAATAGCGGCATCCATCTGTTCGTCATTGGTCATAAAGTGGGTGGCCGGGAAAATTGAAACTTGTTCTCTTTCCCCAATCACTTCACCAGTTAAGGCATCCACTTCCACAATACGATCAATTTCATCGCCAAAGAATTCTATTCGAAAAGCGTGGTCATTTCTAGAAGCAGGAAAAATTTCCACAACATCTCCCCGAACTCTAAAACGACCCCGTTGAAAATCGATATCGTTGCGATCAAATTGCAAATTAACTAATTGCCGCAATAACTTATTCCGATCCATAGTCATGCCCGTACGCAATGATAAGACTGAAGCGCGATATTCATTGGGATCCCCTAAACCGAAGATACAAGATACCGAGGCCACCACAATAACGTCGTTACGTTCCAATAAAGCACTGGTAGCCGCATGGCGCAACTGATCGATTTCATCATTGATGCTAGAATCTTTTTCAATGTACGTATCACTGGAAGGTACATAGGCTTCAGGTTGGTAATAATCATAGTAACTGACAAAGTACTCAACGGCGTTTTTGGGGAAAAATTCTTTAAATTCACCATAGAGTTGTCCTGCCAGCGTTTTATTATGGGAAATAATTAATGTGGGTTTATTTAAATTTGCGATAATATTGGCCATGGTAAAGGTTTTCCCAGTCCCAGTGGCCCCTTCAAGAATTTGTTCTTTGACACCAGTTTTAAAACCAGTGGTCAATTTATCAATCGCTTGGCCCTGATCCCCTGCTGGGGCATAGTTGGACACAAGTTCGAATTTTCGATCTGTTTGTCGTTCAATCATCTTTTAACCTCCAAGTAAAACCAAACAAAAAAAGTTACACTTGTTAAACTTAGAAACAATTGCAACTTTATATTGTAACATAATGACGCTATCTGCCAAATTATTTTGTTTGTTTATTTTTATTTGCTGCCAATATTTCCCGGGTAATCTGGGTCAACAACACCCGATCACTAAAATCTTCATTTAATAATTCCGGCAACATTTCCTTAATAAAGTAACGCGTGGAAGCCAGCTCGTCAAATTGAATAATTGTGGACAAACTTTCTCTAAAAATCTCTGTATACACGTGTTCCGGATTACCCTTTTGAATTTCACCAAAGGATTCATACAATAAATCAATTTTATCAGCCACCGACAAAATCTTACCCTCTAAGGTGTCATCCTTACCCTCAGATAAGCGCCGCCGGTATCTGGCTTGTAAATGCTCTGGAATTTCATTTTGAATAAAGTTATCCGTCATATGAGCCTCGACTTGTGCCAACCGTTGCCGCAAATCTGAAGTAGCATATTTGACAGGTGTTTTAATATCTCCGATAAACCGTTCTGTGTAGTCATGGTTGAGGGCTTTTTCGTAAACCATTTGCCAATTGACTTTCTGGCCAGCATCCTCTTCAATATCTGCTAACAGCTGGGCTATCTCAGTCACTCTAAAGGAATGCGCAGCCACAGAATGTTCTTGATACTTAAAGAATCCTGGTGCCCGCTTCAACATTTCCAAATCATTTAACCCTTGAATAAATTGATGCATTCCCATCATGACCACCCCTTCAAATTAATTCACGTGTTTTCAATCAGCAACATATATTTAAATTGCCTTCAATCGTAACATAACTTCACGAAATTTCAAAGCACCCACGTGTCCAAAAAAACTGCGCCCCAGACCTCTAAGGTCCGGCTGCGCAGGTTTTATTATTGGTTAATTATTGAGCCATAAACTCATTTAATGCGGTCTCAAAGGCAGCCAATTTTGCTTCAGCAGCCTTTTCAGATTCAGCTTGGGTCCCCACATAGAATTTGATCTTAGGTTCCGTCCC
>NZ_AZGA01000032.1 GCF_001436375.1 Agrilactobacillus composti DSM 18527 = JCM 14202
GGATCCAAAATAGCCTGTTTCGTCACGATGGAAAAACCTTGGAACCCGGCATTATGCAAGACCCGTTCGGCCAGCATCTTCCCGGTCCCGTGTAACGGCGTATAAACCAGTTTCATGTTTTTACCGGTTTCGGCGATCAAATCTGGGTTGATCGTAACCGTTTTTAATTCGGCCAGGTAAGCCTGATCCACATCCTCACCAATCAGGTGCATCAGACCAGCTTCCCGTAATTTTGTTTCAGCAACCACAGCAATGTTAAATAAATCTGTCACTTTGCGCACATAGCTGGTGATCAGATC
>NZ_AZGA01000033.1 GCF_001436375.1 Agrilactobacillus composti DSM 18527 = JCM 14202
CCCTACTTACCCAATTTATAAATTCAGGCGTTCCAAATAGTTCCTAAAAGTACCGATAAATCAAGGTTTTAAACTTTTAAGATTTCAGGAGTTCCATATAGTTCACAACATTACGGAGTGCGTTACGGAGTAGGTTTTAAAAAATCAAATTACTCTGGCTGGACTATTACAAAGGAATACGCGGCATCTTCTCAATACGAGGAGATGTTTTTTTATGCGTTTTTGTACCAAAATCTGAAATTTATCGAGCCGCCATGATATAATTATCTTTGGGGTTCATCTCCCATTTTTTTTAGATTGCTTCACGGTGACTGCTCCCATTCAAAGTTGTCACCAAAGTCCCCGCCATGGTGAAGGCGGGTATTTTATTTTGGCAGATTGCAAGAAATAACTTGAACAAATTTAGTAACGCAGATCACGCAAAA
>NZ_AZGA01000034.1 GCF_001436375.1 Agrilactobacillus composti DSM 18527 = JCM 14202
GGATCAAGGCGACACTTAAATTCAAGGAACTCAAAATTTACAGGAAATACCCAGAAGCGTCGCTTCTGAACCAACTTATTTACCAGATAATTGCTGGTTACGACAATGACAAAGATGCCGATCACTTACGTTACGACCCGATATTTCGAACGATTCTACCCGATGGAGTGGCGTCACAACCTACTATTTCACGATTTTTGAAGCGGTTGTCAGACTTTGATAGTTTGAAATCTTTGCACGATTTGATGAGCAGTTTCATCACTGACTTTTTTGAATCCGCCCCTGAAATCACCAGGATTTTAGATATTGATTCTACCCACAGCGATACATATGGCAAACAAGGCGGCGCCTTTTATAACGGCCATTATGGGACAAATGGTTATCATCCATTCGTTGCTTTCTTAGCAGATTCAGGCCTATTAATTGATGCCGAACTACGTCCGGGGAATGTCTATACATCTGACGGTGCAGATGTTTTTTTAAAAGAAATTTTGGAACGTCATCCTGATCAAAAATTCGTCATCAGAGCGGATAGTGGCTTTGCGACACCGAAGATCTATGATCTTCTGGAGGAAAAACAGACCAACTACGTGATTAGGTTAAAAAGTAACAGCCATTTACAGAGGATTGCGCAACGATTATTTGAAGATGATCAAACCGTTGATTTTACAAGCGTCACTGGCACATATTTTTATAGAACAGCTTACCAGGCTGCTAGTTGGGAAAGCCCACGTCAAGTTATTATTTTCGCCGACCGAAATGGAAAGTTGATCCCGGATTTTCAATTCTTCATTACGACATTAACCAGTTTAAGCGATAAAGACATTGTGAAAACCTATCGCAGCCGAGGGATTGCGGAGAATTACATCAAGGAAATAAAGAATGGCTTTTACTTTAACAAAACCGATAGTTCAGATTTTTTTACGAACGAAGTTCGTATGGTTTTAAGTGGTATTGCTTATAACCTGGTGAAACTCTTACAGCACGAAATCTTTCCAAAGTCCGAAAAGAAAACAACGATTGACACTATCAGGATCAAATTCATCAAAATTGGCGCGAGTTTTGCCCGTCATTCCCGGAAATTGTGGATCCACTTAACGAAGAGCAATCCTTATGACAGTCAATTTTGGTGGCTCTTAGACAAAATCCAGTCATCACCCTAGCTAAAAAACGTTAACCAATTGAATATTTTTTAAAACTGCGCATAACCTCGC
>NZ_AZGA01000035.1 GCF_001436375.1 Agrilactobacillus composti DSM 18527 = JCM 14202
CCTGAATTATTCATTCATGATTTGAGTTGCACTTATTGAACCGGTTTAACGTGTATAAAAACTGGAATAGTGCTTCGTTCCAAAATGAAATTACAGAAATTATCATTATTTTTGCAAAACGCCGGAATAATGGTGCGACAAATAACTGCGAGGTTATGCGCAGTTTTAAAAAATATTCAATTGGTTAACGTTTTTTAGCTAGG
>NZ_AZGA01000036.1 GCF_001436375.1 Agrilactobacillus composti DSM 18527 = JCM 14202
GCTGGGTAGTAGTCACCATCAGAAGCATGTACCCATTGAGCGTCAGTACCTAACTTCAATGATTGTTTGCCGTCGATGTATTTAACACCGAATACAGTGTATTGACCGTCAGCTTGGATAGTGCCAGTCAATGTACCGTCAGCGTTGTATAAAGCAACACCGGCACCAGTATCAAATGTACCAGATAATGATTTTTCAGTAGCTAAGTCAGAAGCCTTAACCCATTGGTCTTTACCTAAACGGTAAGCAACAATGTGGCCATCAGAATCTTTAGATACATCGAATGCAGACCATTCGTCATAAGATGTGTTCAACTTAGTACCAGAGTCCTTAGTAGTAGCGGCATCTGAGTAGATTGTAGCAGCTTTGTTGTCAGAATAAACGGCAGTACCTGTAGGTAATTTTTCAGTATCTACTTGCACTTCAGGAGTCACTTCTTTAAAGTTAGCAGCTTTGACGTAAGTCCAAGTCTTGCCTTGTTTACGAGCATAACCAACAATGTCACCATTCAAGCTATCTTTGATTACTTGCGTGTAGTCAAAGTTTTGGCCTTTGCCTACTTTAAGTGAATCAATCTTGTTAGAAAATGCAATATCGCCATAAACATCAGAATCAGCAGTAGCTGTTACTGTGCCTTTAACATTTTCAGCATAGTTGTATTGAGTAGTGGCATTAACGTCACCAGCTTTAACCCATAAGTCAGAAGCCTTGCCAGAAGCATCGCCCTTAACTACGTGATAAGCTAAAACAACAAATTTACCATTGTTATCATAAGAACCAGCAACTTGATCATAAGTCAAAGTAGTCTTGTAATCATTAACATATGTGCCAGTAGCATCAGCATTACCGTCAGTAGTGACTTGGCCAGTGCCATCAGTTGTGATTGCATAGCGATATAATGGTGTTAAGTCACGTTTAGTTGTAACAGTACCATTAACAGCGTTAACTAAATAGGTTGGAGTTGTAGGACCTTGTACGATTGCAAGATTTGCAACATCTTTATCGATGAAGTAAACAGCACCGTTATAAACAAAACCATAAGCATTTACGCCATTGCTTAAAATGTAAGAAGCGATTGGGCCTGTGATTGTGCCATTGTTGATGGCAGCAACAACATCTTTTTCAACAGCAGTATTAGAAGTTGCAGCACCATTAGCATCATTGGAATAAACTTTACCTGCAATGGCTGCATCAGTAATGGCAGCACCATTATTTTTCAAAGTATAGTTAGGAAGATCAGCTGTCTTAGTAAAACCAGTCACTAATTTGTTAGCAGTTGCATCACTAACAGCAACGTAATACTTTTGACCATTAACACCAGCTACAGTGTAATACTGAATACCACCAACTGTCTCTTGATTATAAGCAACTGGACCTACGGCAATTAAATTACCATTAGCAGTTGTTGCTTGGACCAACTGATTTGTAGATGCATTCATTGTAAAGATTTTAGCGGCAGCAGCACCACCATTAGCGCCTGTAGCATCCCATTGGATTGTGCTTGTAGTATCTGGTAATGTTGTTGTAGCTGCTTGAACAGTACCCTGTTCAGCAGATGTTGCTGTAAATGCAGTAGTTGCTACTGGCGCAACAGCTAATAAAGCTGCGGCAGCAACGCCTAAATATTTAACTTTAGATGTTTTCATGTGTAAAAGTTCCTCCTCATATCGAAACAAACATTTGATTATTTAATACTGTCAGTATTATACCACAGTCCCATATTCCAAGAAAAGAATTTTAATATTACATTGCCATTACAGCAATGCCAATATCGCACGCCTCCCCTGGAGCGCTCCACTGCACTCGAAAGTGACTCTTGAAATATCGGGCCAAAGACAAACTAACTTGATCCCAAATCATTGATACCATAAAGCGTAATTGTAATTGTTCCTAATACCATATACATTATAACACGTTACCCACATTTGTGTGTACCGATGGCCTGCAAATGTCAAAATTGCGACAAGTGTCCGGCTACCCGTACTGTCCGCAACCCACAAATGAGAAACAAATTGCCCAGCAATGATTAATAGCTTTTATATTAAGTTGGGTAAAACGGCAATTATAGCGATTCGACATCAGGGACGTCGAATTCTGGGATCGCGGGTAATTTTCAGCTGTGTGTTAGAACAACCATTGAAATCTGGCGGCGTCATAACTTTGTAATATTCTTGAAACAATCCTTGCAATCAAGCAAGCTTACCGTAAAACGTGGAAGGTGTTGATCTTAGCCGAAAATATTGGCGAGAATTGCCAATATTGAACTAAGGTCTCAAATTAACCGCAATTAGTTGCTGGCTTAAATCGTTGGATTTCCGACCACTGAAAACCCTTTGATCAATCCAGACAGCTGATAGTTGCTAATTTGACGCTGTTTGGTGCAGTATTCGTACTGAAAAGATAATTGGTATCTTTTCCATAAAAACTATAACTGTTCTCCTAGATAAAATCAAGAAAAACATAAATATCTTCGTTTTCATGCCTATCCCACAAGCTCAGTATAAAAACACGGCGTATTTTTGAATTGTGTGCCATGTGTCTCTAGCCGCTAGGTTATCTATACCACTTGGTACAATAAATACGGCATACTTTCGTCTTGAAATTATGAGAATTGTC
>NZ_AZGA01000037.1 GCF_001436375.1 Agrilactobacillus composti DSM 18527 = JCM 14202
GTCGAGTGGAGAAATCCACAAAGGGCACGCCGCAAGGCGGACCTATCTCACCATTATTAGCAAATATCTACCTCAATGAGCTGGACAAACTGCTCAAAGCCAGAGGCCACCAGTTTGTACGTTATGCGGATGACTGTAATATCTATGTCAAAAGTAAGCGTGCAGGATACCGTGTCCTGACCAGTGTAGCCAGATTTCTGGAAAAAGACTTGAAATTAACGGTCAATCAAAAGAAAACTCAAGTTGGTTCACCGCTGAGACTGAAATTCCTAGGATTCACTTTAGGGGTAAGCAAAGGTGAAGCCTATGCCCGTCCTCATAAAGTGGCCAAAGAGCGTATCAAGCAGGCTCTAAAGCTAATCACCAAGCGAAACCGTGGTGTTAGTCTAGGTACTATTTTTAGCGACATCAAGCGCAAAATGCGGGGTTGGCTACAATATTACGGTATCGGACGTATGAAGAATTTTCTTAAATCTTTAGATGCCTGGTTGCGCACGAGGATTCGACAATATATTTGGAAATCATGGAAGAAGATTAAAACGAAGTTTAAGAATCTTAGAAAGTTAGGGGAATCAGTGTCAGAAGCGCGAATATTCTCTAATACCCGCAAGGGTTATTGGTATACCGCGCACACTGGCGTGTTGAAATATACCCTGACAAATGAAAAACTGGAACGCCTTGGACTTTTGAACTTGTCCAAGGCATTCCAGTATATTCAAGAACGCTCAAATTATTGAACCGCCGTATACGGAACCGTACGTACGGTGGTGTGAGAGGTCGGCCTGTCAGGGCCTCCTACTCGATTT
>NZ_AZGA01000038.1 GCF_001436375.1 Agrilactobacillus composti DSM 18527 = JCM 14202
TGTTACTGTAAAAAATAACGGTCCCGTGACCCTTTGGCAATCACCGGCCTATCAAACCCCTGTACAGCAAGTTAATCCTGGAGATTCTTTTACCATCAATCAGGCTTACTTCTCCTACGATTCGGGGCTTTGGTTTGATATCGGCGCCGATCAATGGATTCCGGCTTACTATCTTGATAATACCCTGATGCCAAACAACTGACATTTTTAAACTATGGAGGAATTCAATTATGAAGAAAAAAATTTTAGGCTTTATCTTGCTGGTTGCTTCAGCATTGTTATTCGTATTGATTCCAGCGAAACCTGTATTAGCTGACGATGAAGTCGTGATTCCAGTTCGAGATTCTTCATTCCTAACATTAAACGAATATAATTACAAAACTCTTGTTTCTGGGGAACAGAGTTATTTTAACAGTTACCCTATTGAAGACTCCTATGTTCCAGGATTGTCAACCTGGAAACTATCTAAACTTTACACTGGTAGCTGGAGTGGTGGCGAAGCAGATCCCTGGTATAAGCTAGCCAGAGAAATATACGAAGTTGGTCCAGACATGTTTCTAACTAATTTTCAAGCGATTAGAATTCCTACCAACAAGATAACTTTTAAAGAAATTGGTGTGTATCGTGGCAAGGACTTCAATGATGATTCTCCTTGGAAGATGATTTTCCATAGCTATTATATTGTTACTGTAAAAAATAACGGTCCCGTGACCCTTTGGCAATCACCGGCCTATCA
>NZ_AZGA01000039.1 GCF_001436375.1 Agrilactobacillus composti DSM 18527 = JCM 14202
TCTTTGAAAACTGAACAAAGTTTCGATTTACCAAATGTGCAGGCTTCAACTTTTAAGTTGAAAAATGAAACATTTGCGAAGTCAATTCGCTAGCAATAAAAATTAATGAGTCACAAACTTTATTTGAGAGTTTGATCCTGGCTCAGGACGAACGCTGGCGGCGTGCCTAATACATGCAAGTCGAACGAGCTTTTCCTACCGAGTGCTTGCACTCATTTGGAAAGGCGAGTGGCGGACGGGTGAGTAACACGTGGGCAACCTACCCTAGAGCGGGGGATAACATTTGGAAACAGATGCTAATACCGCATAACAATTTGAACCTCATGGTTCGAATTTAAAAGATGGTTTCGGCTATCACTTTAGGATGGGCCCGCGGCGTATTAGCCAGTTGGTGGGGTAAAGGCCTACCAAAGCTATGATACGTAGCCGACCTGAGAGGGTGATCGGCCACATTGGGACTGAGACACGGCCCAAACTCCTACGGGAGGCAGCAGTAGGGAATCTTCCACAATGGACGAAAGTCTGATGGAGCAACGCCGCGTGAGTGAAGAAGGGTTTCGGCTCGTAAAACTCTGTTATCGGAGAAGAATAGGGGTAAGAGTAACTGTTTACCTCCTGACGGTATCCGACCAGAAAGCCACGGCTAACTACGTGCCAGCAGCCGCGGTAATACGTAGGTGGCAAGCGTTGTCCGGATTTATTGGGCGTAAAGCGAGCGCAGGCGGTTTTTTAAGTCTGATGTGAAAGCCTTCGGCTCAACCGAAGAAGTGCATCGGAAACTGGGAAACTTGAGTGCAGAAGAGGACAGTGGAACTCCATGTGTAGCGGTGAAATGCGTAGATATATGGAAGAACACCAGTGGCGAAGGCGGCTGTCTGGTCTGTAACTGACGCTGAGGCTCGAAAGTGTGGGTAGCAAACAGGATTAGATACCCTGGTAGTCCACACCGTAAACGATGAATGCTAAGTGTTGGAGGGTTTCCGCCCTTCAGTGCTGCAGCTAACGCATTAAGCATTCCGCCTGGGGAGTACGACCGCAAGGTTGAAACTCAAAGGAATTGACGGGGGCCCGCACAAGCGGTGGAGCATGTGGTTTAATTCGAAGCAACGCGAAGAACCTTACCAGGTCTTGACATCTTTTGCCAGCCTAAGAGATTAGGTGTTCCCTTCGGGGACAAAATGACAGGTGGTGCATGGTTGTCGTCAGCTCGTGTCGTGAGATGTTGGGTTAAGTCCCGCAACGAGCGCAACCCTTATAATTAGTTGCCAGCATTCAGTTGGGCACTCTAGTTAGACTGCCGGTGACAAACCGGAGGAAGGTGGGGATGACGTCAAATCATCATGCCCCTTATGACCTGGGCTACACACGTGCTACAATGGATGGTACAACGAGTCGCTAGACCGCGAGGTCATGCTAATCTCTTAAAACCATTCTCAGTTCGGATTGTAGGCTGCAACTCGCCTACATGAAGCTGGAATCGCTAGTAATCGCGGATCAGCACGCCGCGGTGAATACGTTCCCGGGCCTTGTACACACCGCCCGTCACACCATGAGAGTTTGTAACGCCCAAAGCCGGTAGGGTAACCTTTTAGGAGCCAGCCGTCTAAGGCGGGACAGATGATTAGGGTGAAGTCGTAACAAGGTAGCCGTAGGAGAACCTGCGGCTGGATCACCTCCTTTCTAAGGAATATTACGGAAAGCCTGTACGATAAATCGAAA
>NZ_AZGA01000040.1 GCF_001436375.1 Agrilactobacillus composti DSM 18527 = JCM 14202
GCGGCGTAACTCAAGGAGTTACGTCTTTTATTTTATTATGAGTGAATAATTCAGGTAACATATTTAAAATAAATTTTCGACTGATAACTGTGTAAAATATAAAATGTGTCCCTAATTTAATCTAATAGATGATAAACTTAGACATGTAGACTTTTATATATTTTTTAAGGAGGATTTTATTTATGAAACGTATACACCGTTTGGGGGTACTGCTGGCTGCATTCACATTAGCTGTAGTAGGTTTAACTATTAGTGGCCCCCAAAATGAAACCGCTGTCATCGCTGCCGATATCACTCCGATTGCTGCACCAACACCCTTACCCACTGACATCCTGGTCAGCTCTGCCTTTCGGGCTATCCCGATTTATTCAGATTCAGCCTTGACTCAAAAAACTGGTAAAACGCTGAGCACCGATTATATTACCTGGCAAGTCTTTAACGTTGTCAAAGGCACTTCTGGCGATTCAGCCTATAATTTGGGTGCGGATCAGTGGGTTGATGCTTATGCTGTATCGCTCGTTAAACCAAATCCTTATACTAGTCCTTTGACCGTTTCAGAAGTCGCCAATGGCGGCATCATTTATTCTTCCTGGTTAGCCTATCCCTTTTATTATGACCCGGAAACAACGATTTGGGCCGGCAATCTCAATGCAATGAATAATGAATGGATCATTCGTGGCATTGCCAAAGATGCCAGTGGTACAATTGTCGCTTACGATTTAGGACATAATCAGTGGGTGCCGGCAGAAAACTTAGTCACTGCTGCAAATTTATTCGGTTCCTTTGCAACTCAGGCTGGGACACCCACATACAATCGCCAAGGTGAACAGACTGGGACGATTGCCACCAGTGGTCTGTATCAAACTTTTGGAGCGACGTACATTAATAATCAACAAGCCATCAAGCTTGGAACCGATGACCAATGGGTCCTAGCCGCTGCTGGTGCGTATTATCCCAACTGACCATTCGTTAGGATAATGTTCAACCTATTGTTAGCCATCCCACCAACCGATGAGGAGGACTTACACAAATGAAATTTAAGAAATTGCTTGTTGGAATTCTGGTGCTGTTAGGCACGTTTTGGTTAGGCAGTGGACAAGTAGCTGCTGCCAGTCACATCGAATCAGCGACAAACACTGTGGTAAACTCTGGTGCATCCCCAGTAAAGGTTTATTCCGATCCAGAATGCACGCAATATTCTGGTAAAACATTAGATACAACGATAACCCATTGGCGAGTTCTACGAAATTTAGTGCGTGACACGGGTGGTATCCTGGCGTTTGACCTAGGACATCATCAATGGGTTAAAGGTACAGAAGTATTTATCCAATTAGCGCAGCCAGATAAAGAAAATCACATGGGTATCTTAGAAGCCTATTCTGCGGGCCGACAAGTGCCAATCTACGACTCTCCCCAGCTTTGGCATATGACTGGTCAGCTTGATCCTACTATTAGCCATTGGGCCATCATTAGATACGCTATTTTTAGTTCAGGTGCTGCCTTCCTTGACCGCGTAGATCTAGGTGCTAACCAATGGGTCAATGCCAAAGATGTAGACATCATCCGCACTTCATTTCATTTTGATGCCAATGTTCCCTTGGTTGACCGCACTGGCCGTGTGACAGGTGCCATCACCCGCTCCGGGCAATATAAGGTCTTTGGTACCACCACTATTCAGGGTGAAACCTATGTCAACTTAGGCAATGATAGCCAGTGGACTAACTTCAAAAATGCACGTCCTTAAAAATCACCTATGCACCATCGACAACGACCTACTTGGGGGAATTAAGAATGAAACTAAAATTAAAGTACCTATTACTATTAGCCTTACCAATCATTTTGGGAATGACATTAAGCTATAACGCCACCCCAGTCCAAGCAGCGCTAGTGATTAAAGATACCACCCACGAAAATTCCACTTTTGGTTCGGGCAACCAACCGACGCCAATTTACACAGATCCAGAAACGACTAAGCCTACCGGACAAGCGTTAGATACGCATATTGAAGCTTGGAAAATCACAAGAGTCGCTGTCAATGGGGACACGGCCATCGCCTACGACCTGGGCTACAATCAATGGGTCGCCACCAGGGATGGACGTTATAACATAGAAGGGTCTTGGTATTTTTTAGAAGCCTTTACCCCAAATGCGGGCACACCAATTTATAGTGACAGTTTAGGTATTCACCAAATTGGTACCCTTGATCCAACTATTAAGGACTGGCAAATTACCCAAGTGGCCCAACTTGCGGGTACAGACATTATAATGGCTGTGGATTTGGGCCATAATCAATGGGCGTTAATGCAAACCAACCAATATACCTATTTAATCCCAGAAGTTTTTTACTTCAGAGCTGGCACACCAACGTTTGATCGCGACGGACACATAACTGGTCAAGTTGCTACAACTGCCGCTTATCAGGTATTCGGGGCTACAATGGCTGCTAAATATGGCTTAAGCTTAAAATTAGGGTCGGAAACTCAGTGGGCCAAGAGCGCCTCAGGTTGGCCATATCCCTTCCCAGAAATGGACACGCCGTAAAATTAATTCAAAAACAGGTTTAGCGTTGTCGTTTACACGACTGCTAAACCTATTTTTTGTGTTTTGTATATTATTAGTTTAATATCTTGGCGCCTTGCCCATTGCGTAGACCTGGCCATCATAGTAGACATTGTATTGCAGTGTCTCTTGGTACATGGGACTACCGTCTAGATAGTCGTATATCCAACGGCCAACTTTATAATGTACGCCGTATTCATCCCGAACAAGAATCGATATATACCCATCATTAGTACTGAGGCCCTTACCACCTAACGAAACTATTGCATTCAATAAAGCATCGTAGCCATCTGAAACCGGTACTTTAGCTTGATCAGCTTGTAGCCACATGTCACCGCCCACATCATAATACCAACCATCTTGGCGTAATGTATAGCCATAAACCTGCCACTGGGACCCTACTGGCAAAATTTTATCAAAAATTTTGTTATCATCATTGCCATAAAACACATTAGCGCCCCATTCACCATTAACAGTGGCTACCGTAGGATAATCGTAGTAAACATTAGGCTGTTTAAAGGGTGCTGGTCCAACCTTAGGATCATAGCCCACGTTATAGCCCGCACTGACGCCTTGAGATAATAATTCATCGCCATAAACAGTATCGGGATGTGCTGCTATAAGACTGAATGACACCAGTAACAACACGGCAAGTAACAACATTCGTTTGATTTTCATTTTAAGCTTCCTCTCACATTACAATAACCACTTAATTAATAAGGTGAACCAGCATCATAAAGGGCCCATTGATCATCACTGCCAAGTTTGACGTAGATGCCACCATTAATGGTTGTCACATCAAAGATTTGATAATTGTAATGTTTAGGGTTATCAATAGTTTGCGTCTGTTGTCCGTTTTCGTTGTATAGCGGCGTCCCTGGTTGGAAATAATAATTATCCTCAATGACCCGCGTTTTATCAGACAAACCAACCCATTGATTATCGCCTAAATCAAAGGAATAGGTGCCATCAGCTTGGGTAGGATTTGAAACACGCGTAATCGCCCAATGGCTAATACTAGGGTCCAATTTACCGCTGGGTTGCGTTAAATAGGGATCACTATAAACTGTGGTAGCTTCCCCATTTGAATAAAATTCTCGGAAAAGTCTATTTGGATTAGCACTCAAAGAATTTGGGCGACCATCGGTTATTTTTACCCATTGATTGCCACCTAAATTATAAGCAACAATATAATTGCCATCATAGGCTGTTTGAAAAACTTTTCAAGTGTCTACCGCCGTACTCAACGTTTTCCCTGTGGCCTGCGTAGTTTCAGGGTCAGCATAAATTGGTGCTGGCTGATTTTTGGTTGTAAATAGCGTGCTTTCATCTTTAATCGTCAGATTATCTGCTCTGACAACACCAGTTTGAAAGAAAATCACGGCTGAAATACCAAGTAGTAAAGTCGCTGCGATAATAAGTGATCTTTTTACCGTTCCAATTTGTTTAATCATTATGACTCCCCCCATATGTACTTTCCCCCATTATACCGCACGCCAACTATTCTGAATGGTTCTAGTAAATCTAAATGTCTCATGCCGACTAATCGGAAAATCAAAAAGGGCCATCTGAATTAGACTGTGTTGTCTACATCTAATCCAGATGGCCCTTGCTTTAGATCATTGTGTACTTGCCTATTCTTCCGTTTAGTATAGGCCTACTCCAGAAAGAAGCAGTTCGTTGCTATCGCAACTAAATAATCGACAATTCAATGTTACTGTAAGCCACTAAGTATAGCCAATTTCAGGAGCTCAAACTCAAACACCGCCTCAACTACACTTGGAAATTTTTCCATACGTCCTTGCGGTTCGAGATAAATCACATTACAAACCCGCAACAAAACATTGTCATTTTTAAATTTAACCATATCGATCACTCTTTAATCACCACCTTACCGTGCTATATTTACATACGCAAAGTAATTTTGATGTTGTGTGTGATTTAGAAATTAAAAATTCGGCAATGCTAATAAATGGTAAAATGTAGGTATTCAAGGAGGGTGTACTATGAAAAAATGGATTGTAAGTATTATCTCTGTGGTAGCTTTTTTGATTATTGGTGCAACTAGCACTAATGGAACTGCAAGTGCTAGTACAATTGATACACCTCAAGTGCCCTATTCCGTTAGTTCTGTGGGTTTTCCAGTAAAAATCTATAATGATGCTGCTTGTACCCAGTATTCAGGTAAAACCTTAGCAACAAATAATAGCGACTGGCAGGTTATTCGTCAGTCGACAGTACCTGAAAATGGTATTAAGAAGTTTTTAGCTTATGATTTAGGTAATAATCAATGGGTCAAAGCAGATGAAGTTTTCCGTGGCTTCAATAAAGTAGGGGCTGGAGTTTCTTATGCCTATTCTCGGGGGCAAAAAGTCCCAGTCTATGATTCACCACAACTCTGGCACATTACCGGTTATTTAGATCCTGCAATTAGTTATTGGAAAGTTAATAGTTTCACCCTATATGGACCTACAAACAACAATATTAATCGGGTTAACTTGGGTAATAACCAGTGGGTTGATTCTACCAAAAATGTTGATGTAATTAGAACTGCAATGCTGTTTCCCGATGGCACACTAACATATAATCAAGATGGTCAACAAACAGGTGCTGTCAGCGGAAACTACGACTATTACAAGATATTTGGCGCCACAACTATTAATGGTATGACTTACGTGAAGTTGGGGTCAGATAATCAATGGGTGAAACTATCAGATGGTACAATGAATTAAATAATCTTGTTAAGCTATAGTAAAGTACAGGGACAAAAGTCCGAAAAAATTATTTCAAAAAAAGATCCCGTAAAGTCAGTTGCATAGAAACGCTGATTTTTACAGGATCTTATTTTTTAATTAAAATAAAATTATCTAAACTTTTGACTTTTGTCCCAATCTCTTTACCCTAATTAAGATAATTATTGCCCTAGTTGTGTAATACGTCTAAATGGTTGCTCAGCAAGAGGAATGTTCATGTTACCATATGTCTCATATCCAATGTTAGGATTATTTTCAAGACTCATCGCACTCCATACCATATTATTATCTGCATAAATTGCAACATGCGTGTTTCCAGCTGGGCCATAGAATACAAGATCACCTGACTGCAATTCACTTACATCAATTGGTGTTGTATTTGCGTATTGCACTGCCGAATTACTACCGATGTTAATTCCAAAATATTGAAGCGCTGTATATACTAATCCAGAACAATCAAAATAATCGGGACCAAATCGATTCGTTGGATCTGTTGGCAACACATATGATTTTCCTGTACTAATTTCTACTGCATGATTCAAAAACTGTTGCCGCAGAGGAACGCTGTTAGGATTGGCTGGGTCATTAGTATTGGCCCCTTGAACCCATTCGTTACCACCAAGGTCATAATTATAGCCACCCCAGACATCAACGGCTACAGTAAAGTACTGGTACTGCTCACCTTGGTTCAAAAGAACATCCGTCCAAGGCCGACCATTAACAGAATACTGTGCCATAATACCGGTGGCAGTGACTGTCAAAACACCTGATTCTTGAGAAACACTTTGAACAGATTCGGAAACTTCAAGATCTGTTACGTATTCATCAGTACCAACGTTGTACCAATTAACCCCATATTCATCAGAAGATTTACTGAAATACTGCCATTGCGTACCGAAGTCCAAGTTACGGAGAACATCCCCATTGATCGCATTCCAGAGTTTTGCACCTTTTCTAGAAGTTACAGTTACTACATCAGACATATAAAAAACTTCTTTCTGCCATTACGGCTACGATTTAATCAACATCTTGATCGGAGATGTAAGTTCTAAGCACGTGCTTGATGTTATACTATTATATCTACATATAACTTACAACAGTATTTCCAGTTATTTATGATAATATAATAAGCATTATGATAATATAGTCTAAACTTATTTAGTGAATGTCAAATGTTAGATTGATGCTCACTGCCTTTTTTGATGATTACGGCAATTGATATTACCACTGTTTGCGAAGTACCTTGCCACCTTCGGCGTAAGTAGGTTACCAGGCCAATTAAGGAAATAACAACACTCAAATTTTTCCCGTTAATTCAAGCAATATCAACACCTTAAAAAACGATGTCAAGCTGATTGAAAAATTAGCTCGCCATCGTTTTTTTAATTCAAGTTGAATAGATTCGTAAGTTCTCTAATTAAATCATGATCGTGATACCAAGATATTTTTTATATCAACAATCGAGATTGATACCAGTTTTTTGTAAAGTACCATCTATACACGCACGGTAATATCACAGTAATTAAATTATAATCATAAATCATTCACAATTAACATGAAACTAAACTGCAATCACTTTTTATTCACTGCGAAATCAGCAGGTTGTCATTATAAAAAACGTGTGTTTCCCTTTAAAAATTTTCATTTCTATAAAATACATGATAATATACATCGCCTATTATCATGTATTTTAATAATTTTTGTTTTATTTATCTAAATTAGGATTACATTTTTATTACTAAGAAAAAATTTTCTTGGTGAATAAAAAATAAGGAGTCCTAATCATGACAAACAATTATACCTATGCCTCCACAGTCAAAGTATCCAGAAAAAGTGCGCGTGCCAGAAATAGATCTGGTGCGGTCCACCGGTATACCCCTAAGGCCTATAACACGGATAACTTTGAGTTTTCAGCCAGACGTTGCCAGATGCATCAAAAACGCGCAAACCTAAAAAAAACGAAGCATCCTGCCCCTAGAAAACCGACTTCAACAAATTCTACTCGTGTGGCCAAATGGCGCAAATCACATAGACTTGGTTCAAATGGCAATAACAGAGCCAGTGCTGCTAGACGTTTTGTGTTTGCTGCTTCTGAAGTAGATTACAAAGATTTGAAATCCATTCTAGTAAAGCTTCAAAATCACACAATTACGGAAATTCCGCGTATTCATAACAAAATTGATAATGTAATACTGCGTAAATTAGGAATCAAGAAAGAAACATATACGAACTACCGGGCCCAAGTCCTCAATTATCTTGATGAAATCAAGAACAACGATCAGGTATTAGCAGCTCTTGCTAAAGACTTCGCTGACAGGGATGCTGGTAGACCACGGCAACATAAAAAAACTGGACCTAAACCAAACAAGAGAAAATAGCTTACTACGTTTAGATAAACGATTAAGTGTAAATTAAAAAAGAAAGAGACCGAAACAAAAATCGAATCTAATGACAGTTGCCTTTGCTCTGCATTGACAATATCTAAATTAGAACATTGGTTTTTATCCCGGTCTCTTTTAGTGGCATTCTTATTGAGCATTCTTGACATAAAGCCACTAAGTGAAAATTGGCCTGATTTAGTTTAGCAGTTACATATGTACACAAGTATTTAAAGCTCGATATACTTCTCCAAAAGCTCTCAACCCAAGATTTATAAAACCATTTTGAAATAATCCGATAACTTTTCATATTATCCCTGAATTATTCACTCATAATAAAGTAAAAGACGTAACTCCTTGAGTTACGCCGCATTATCTATGTACACCGCCGCACCTTATGGGTGCGACGGAAATGGTTTCTCTATGGTATTATTTAATCGACTAAAAGAAAATAATAGGAGAAACCATATGTACAATTTACGGCATAATACGCTTAAAAGCAACACTGATATCACTATTGATAACGCAGGCAGTGAAGTATCTTCCAATACCGGTCTGCTGCTGTTCTCTGAACACCTTTACCAAAGGGGTTTTACAGATAGGATCAAGGCAACACTTAAATTCAAGGAACTCAAAATTTACAGGAAATACCCAGA
>NZ_AZGA01000041.1:0-41359 GCF_001436375.1 Agrilactobacillus composti DSM 18527 = JCM 14202
TGACTGGCGGCGTTCACCGTTTTAGTCTGCACCACTTTGCCGTTGGCTAACAGGTTAACTTTAATGCTAGTCGGGCGCTGCTTGGCTTGATCATTGGCGTCGTCCCAAGTCTTCGTGCCGTTAATGGTGACGGCCTTGGCATCTTTTGCCGTAACTTTGATATTGCTATAAGTATTATTGGTTTTGGTAATGGCAAAGTTGATGGGCGTGGCATCTAACAAATAGCCGGTCGGTGCTTTGGTTTCCACAAAACTGTAATCGCCCACGTTTAAATTGGTCACCTTCAGCAAGCCTTGGGCGTCGGTGGTGAGATTAGCTTGGATAACCTTATCCCCTTGTTTCAAAGCGAACACGGCCCCAGCCAAAGGGGTATTGGTAGCGGCATCAACCTTGGTCAGTTGCGCCGAGCCGTTGTAACCCTGGGCCGAGCCATGACCGCCCCAAATCACTTGGCTCTTGGCCGTGGTGGCCACGCCCGTCCCGGCACCGCCCCCAGCACTGCTGGAAGCGACTTCGTTGGTCCAAGTATTCCCAGTATCTGGATTTAAATTGGTGATGGTGGTGCGATAAAGGACCATCACTCTAGTGGTGATATTGCCTAAATCAATGGTTAGCTGGTTGCCGTTGACCTTAACCGTGGCGGGAATCGTCGTCTTCGGATCACCATTGTCCGTGGTGGCGGACAATGAGCCGGCTTTATAAGTCTGCCCCGGTCCCAGGGTATCCGTTAACACCACATTATTAACTGTTTTATTGTCTGGATTAACGGCAATATCCCAAATGATTTCGGTGGGATCCGTCACTTTATTAGGATCATTGTCCGCTAACCAGCCATTCTTACCCACAAACCAAGGATTACTATGGCCGGAATCAGTGTGCTTCCCACTCACATTTAACACAATAGCTCCATGGCGATTATAGGCCTTAAAATTCTGGTTAAAGGTTAAAATACCTTGCTGCTGGCCATTAGCCAAGGCCACCGTACCAATCACTTTGCCGGTACTATCGGTTAAATTGATTTTCGTATCACTGGCAGTGGCCACGGTATCCGGCAAGGTGATCTGCACCGTGTCCCCGGCGTTAATGGCGACATTGTCCGGAATGGCCCAATTATAAGTGAGGGTATAATTGGTATAAAGATCCAATTGCGGCTCGTGGGTCACATCTTGGCCGCTGGCCGTGGTGATTTTGGCATCCCCCGCCCCCACACCAGTGACACTTTGGGTCACATCGGTGGCCCCAACTTGGTTTGGCGCAGTGGTTAATACAGATAAAATTGGGGCAATTAACAACAACGCCACCATAAAGAGTACTTTCACCTTATTTTTCCTAAATTTCAACAACACAATTCCCCCGTTCATTGCCACTTTATTGCTTTTATCATTAACAATATGTATCGGTCTAAATAAACACTCATTGTAATTAATTCTAGGCCACTTTGACCAAATTGTGAATAACATTATGATAATCTCAGGTTTTATGGGCTTTAAAAGAACGCTAAAAAAAGCATAAAGCCCATGGCTTTATGCTCCCTAGTGGTAAATATAACTAATTGTTTAAACTAACTTAATTAACCCAACCCCCACTAACATCACTAACAAGCCCACAAATTGAACCAGGGCGATGGGTTGCTTTTGGGCGCCAAACCAGCCGAACTGATCCACCAACAAGCTGGTGATGATCATGCCGATCAAGACAATGACCACGGCTAACCCGGTACCGATGATGGGCACCAAATAGCTGTTACCTAAGACAAACAGGCCGCCCATGACGCCGCCGACCCACAGCCACCAAGGCTGGCGCTGTTTAAAGGCCGGGGCAATGTGGTAACCATGTTCTTTGATGAGCACTAATACATATAAAATAACGGTCCCAATGAAAAATGAAATAAATGCTGCTTTAATGGGTGAATGAACCACGGTACCCACATGGCCATTAATGGCGGTTTGTGAGGCCCCTAGCATCCCCACAAAAACCCCGAACAAACGCCAAGACCATTGGTGGGCGGTGGCTAAAACTTTTTTGTCGGCGGCTTTAGCCACGTCGGCATTACGGCTTTGCAACCAATCTTTCACAGCCACGGCTAAAACCACCCCGGCAATGACTAACAACGCTCCCACGATCCGCAAGGGGGTGAGGCGATGGACTGGGGAGGCAAACCAGCCAAAGTTATCGATGATCATACTCATGATGATTTGACCCATGATGGGCATGATCACGGTCTGAACACTGCCCAACCGAGGGAACAAGATGATGTTACTGGTCAAAAAGATGACCCCGATAACCCCACCGACCCACAGCCACCAGGGTTGCGTCGCAATCAAATGGGCACTAACAAACAATGAGTGGGTAGCCAAAATAGTGGCCACGGCCAGAAAAATTGTCCCAATGGTAAACGAAATTAATGAGGACAGAAAAGGTGACTTGACCACCACCCGCAAGCGGGAATTAATGGCCGTTTGAATCGGTAAACCCACGCCGATGAGTAAACCCAGGACAATGGGAATCATGGGAGCCACTTCCTTTACAAGTATTGTTATGAGATGCCCCTATCATAAACTTATCCCCGTGATATTTCATGCAATTAAGCTCGGGATTGTGATTTGTTTCACCTTCAATTTTGAAGACACGGCCGATAACGGTTAACTATGGCAGCGCTTTAAAAAAAATAGCTGATTGAAAATGTGAAATCGTTGACGTAGCCCCTTAATGTGCGTACGCTTAAGCCAAATTCTAATCATAAAGAGGCCTTTAAAATGACAGCTCAAAACAAACCCCTGCGAATTTGGTGGATTTTTACAGCAATCTCGATTTTTTCCTTCATGTCCACTTTGACCAGCAGCGTGGTGAACATTGCCATGCCCGTCATGAGTCGGGCCATGGGGGTTTCCACCACCCAAATCAACTGGGTGGCTTCCAGTTACTTGGTGTTGACCTGTATGTTGCTCCTGCCCTTTGGCAAACTGGGGGACTTATACGGCAAAGTTCGGATTTTCAAAATTGGCACCGTTATCTTTACCCTGAGTTCATTTTTATGTGGCATTAACTTTGGCTTTATTTTCTTACTACTTTGTCGGGGCCTGCAAGCCCTGGGTGCCAGCATGACCTTGAGCAATAACGCCGGTATTATCACCGAAATCTTTCCTCCGGAAAAGCGGGGCCTGGCCTTAGGCAGTTTTTCCTCGGTGGTGGCCCTAGGCGGGGTAGTGGGTCCCGGTTTAGGGGGGCTGATTTTAGGCAATTTATCCTGGCATTATATCTTTTGGTTAAATATTCCCCTGGGTCTATTCGCTATTATTATTGGCCAAATATTCCTACC
Organism: Agrilactobacillus composti DSM 18527 = JCM 14202; assembly: GCF_001436375.1. Classification (GTDB taxonomy): domain Bacteria; phylum Bacillota; class Bacilli; order Lactobacillales; family Lactobacillaceae; genus Agrilactobacillus; species Agrilactobacillus composti. The sequence continues at coordinate 3,320 of NZ_AZGA01000041.1, forward strand.
CAAAACCACCCAACGGCAAAATCAGCCCCTGGACTACCTGGGCTTAGTGAGCTTTGGCATCATGATGGGCACATTATTTGTCGGCTTATTGTGGGGCCAACAAATTGGCTTTGCCAGCTGGCCTTTTAGCTCACTCATGGGGGTGACTGTGCTGTTATTACTGACTTTCATCCGCACCGAACGGCACTTCCCCGCGCCAGCGGTGAACCTGGCCCTCTTTAAAAACGCCAATTTCTCCTTAAATCTATTGGCCACCATTTTGGTTTACGCCTTAAACTTTGTGGTGAATATCATCGAACCCCTTTATTTACAAGAAAATCGGCTGATTTCCCCGGCTGTGACGGGCTTAATCATGATGAGTTTTCCTATCATTCAAGTGATCATTGCCCCCCTGGCTGGCACTTTGTCGGACCACTTGGGGGATTGGCAGGTTTATATGGCGGGCATCGTCATCTTGATCATCGGCCAAATTGGCCTGGCCACCGTGGGCCATGCCACCGCCATCAGCTTATTATGTGTCTGGTTAGGCTTGATTGGCTTAGGCAACGGGATTTTCCAAGCCCCTAACAACGTCATGGTCATGGCCGCTGTGCCTAAAAGTCAATTGGGGGTCACCAGTGGCTTGTTAGGCCTGTCCCGGAATATTGGCATGACCGTGGGCACGATTTTTTCCAGCGTCCTGCTTTTTGCTGGGATCAACCACGCCCTGGGTTATCCGGTCCATAATTATCCTGCACATGCGCCAGCTGCCTTTATCACGGGGATGCGCTTGACCTTTGTGGTGTGCGCCGTGGTCTTCATCCTCTTTTTGATTGGCAACGTCACCGCCAGAATTCGTCAGAAACCCCAACATTTAACAGCCTAAAAACTGTCATCGTTCTTTGGCCTGCCCACCAAAAAAGCCTTAATCTGCGTCGGATTAGGGCTCTTTTTAATTGCTTGATTTAAACTGATACGTAACCTTTAATTAATTTTCCGTTTGGGATTTAAAATACCCAAAGGATCAAATAGGTTCTTAATTTGATGTTGAATACTGTCCACATCAAAGCCCAGCTCCACGTTGGTCCATTGATTCTTCGACATCCCCACGGCATGTTCTCCAGAAATGGTGCCCCCTAATGCCAGAGCTTTATGGAACATTAAGCGGGTGGCTTCAATGATCTTAGCCGGGGGTTCTGCCTGGTCTTTGGGCCATAACAAGCTAGGGTGTACATTGCCATCCCCGGCGTGGCCGGCGGTATAGACATCCACGTCTAATTTTTGAGCCACTTCCTGTACATAATTCATCATCTCGGGCAATTTGGATAAGGGCACGGCCATGTCTTCCATGATGTGATTGCCATGGGCAAAGACTGCTGGCAACATATCTTGACGCAATTTCATCAATTGGGCAGCTTCAGTGGGGTCAGCGGTAACACTGACATTTTCAGCCTGATGATCCTTTAGGATTTGTTCGGCAATGGCCAAACTGGCTTCCCCGCCAGCATCCAGTTTGAAAATCAACATAGATGCGGTGGCGGACTTGGCGTAGTGGGTGCCTTCGTACTCATCTAGGGCCTGAACCGTCTTGCCATCCAGTGCTTCTAACATCACCGGATAGATGCCGGACAAACGCAGGTCTTGAACAGTGCTGGCTAAAGCGGCCATATCCGGAAAGAAGGCTACCCCGGTGACGGCATTGCCCACGGGGATGGGGTAAAGTTTCACAGTGATTTCTGTCACAATGCCCAGGGTGCCCTCTGAGCCCACGAACAATTGGGTCAAATCATAGCCAAATGCTTGTTTTAAGGTGCGGCCCCCCACTTTGATTTCCCGACCATCGGCTAAAACTACCTTCAAGCCTAAAATGGAATCCTTGGTCACCCCATATTTGACACTGCTCATACCCCCAGCATTGGTAGCCACATTGCCCCCAATTGACGAAATGGGTTTAGAACCCGGGTCGGGGGCGTAAAACATCCCCTGTTCCCGGGCAGCTTTATCCAAGTCCCCATTGATAACCCCGGGTTGAACCACGGCCAAGAAGTCACCTTTGCTGATTTCTTGGATTTTATTCATCCGAATGGTGGACAAAATGATACTGCCATCAATGCCATCAGCCCCAATGACCGTACTGGTATCAGCACTTTGAGGAATCACGGGAATGTGATATTGCCGGGCCACCCGCAAAACTCCCTGAATATCCGCCACGTCACCTACGGCTACATAGGCTAAAATGCGCCCTTGAATAGCATCTTGGGCCCGCCCATTGGCCGAAAACTTCAAGGCCACCGCATCATCAATATGGACCTCAGCATGCGGTGTCGCCGCCTTTAAATCCGCCAAAATATCCGATCTATTAAAAGCTGGAAAAACAGCCATAATTATCCCTCATTTCACAATTTAATTGTTTAACTCACACCCTCAAAATTAGCACAATTTGCCCAGGGGTACCAACATTTATACTCGCAGCCAAAAACCGGCTAACCGCTGCATTTGCATGTCACGGTTAGCCGATTTTGTCATCACCGACGCTTATGATAAATTTTACGTTGGACTAAATATTGATCCTTTTGTTGGACGATGAATAGGGGTGAACTTTCTTGCACCACATTACTGAAGCCTAGGCCATACCAAGATACCGGAGAGGCGGTGATATTTTGCAGGTAAATGCGCCCGGCAATCAGGCGGCGGTCAAGGGGTGGAATTTGATCATTGATCGACAAATCCGCCGGCTGCTCATTGATCAGCACGAACTTGAAGCCCCCGACTTTCCGATGTTTCTGGGTGGAATACTTCGGGACCTGGGGATCCAAGACCCCCTGTTCCACCAAATGATCCACCACTTGGTGCAGATAAGCGGTGACCGTTGGGGCTTTGCGAAATCCTAAGAATAACTGCACATCCACAATATTTTTGGTATCTAACATGTCCACGGTATACGTACTTTCATAAGGGGCATTGGTCTCATTCACTGTGACGAACCAGTAAACTTTGGCTCGTTTGGGTTCTTGATCCAAAATGGAATAAACCGTACTGCGCTTAATGCGGTAATCCTTTTTAATCCGGGTCATATACACTAAGTTGGTGGTATACATGGGCACACTATCATCAGCACTTAATTCAGCCAGTTGGTCCCGATAATCCAATAAGGACACATACTCGCTTTCCCGTTCATAGTGGTCCCGGCGTTTATTGCCAAAATACCAAACCCACATGACGTATAAAATGGCCAGCATGATGAGCAGGGTAATATAGCCCCCATGGATAAATTTCACTAAACTGGCAATCAAGAAGACGGTTTCGATGGTGCCAAAGAACAGGGCCAGCACCAAGGCACAGGGATAATTGAGTTTTTGTTTCAAAAATTGGAATAATAATAAGGTAGTCATGACCATGGTGATGGTGATGGCCAAACCATAAGCGGCCTCCATTTTTTGAGAACTGCCAAAGTACCAAACCACGCCCAGGGTCACGGCACACAAGAGCCAATTCACCGTGGCAATATAGATTTGATTTTTAACATTGCTGGGATGCTTGATGATCATCCGGGGTAAAAATTTCAACCCCATGGCTTCATCCACCAGGGTATAGGACCCAGTAATCAGGGCTTGGGAGGCAATAATGGCGGCAAAGGTGGCCACAATGATGCCCACTAAGCGCCACTGCCCCGGTAACATTTCATAAAAAGGATTCAAATTGGATAGATTGCGATAAGCCGCATCGTTGGCATGGTTAATGATCCAAGCCCCTTGGCCCAGGTAGTTTAAGAACAGGGCCAGAAATACAAAGGGCCAGGTGGCATGAATATTTTTTTTACCCACATGGCCCATATCCGAATACAAGGCCTCCGCCCCGGTGGTGGCTAGAAATACACTGCCTAGGATAAAAATTCCCACTTTGTTCACCGGGCTAAATAGGATCTCCACGGCATAATAAGGGGACAGGGCTTTTAGAATAGCCGGATAGCCCAGCAGGTTTAAAATCCCAAAAACCGCCAAAAAGCCAAACCAAACCACCATCACCGGGCCAAAGGACTTGCCAATGGTCCCGGTGCCAAAGCGTTGAATCACAAATAATAGTAGCAACACCACGGTGGTGATGAGCAAGACATCGTGCTGGGAGTTGCTGAAAGTCAGGGCACCGATTTGCTGATTCTTCAGGCCCTCAATGGCTGAGGTCACCGTCACCGCCGGGGTCAGGGTCCCATCGGCTAAAATAGCCGCGCCCCCTATCAGGGCGGGGAAAATTAACCATTTACCGTGGTGGCGCACTAAGGCATAAAGGGCAAAGATGCCACCTTCCTTGTTATTATCGGCCTGCATGGCAATGATCACGTACTTCAACGTGGTGATGATCAGCAGGGTCCAAAAAATCAAAGAGACGGCACCAATGATATATTTAGGGGAAACATTGCCCATTTTACCGGCGTCGCCGATGATGGCGTTCATGACATACAAAGGGGATGTCCCAATGTCGCCGTAGACAATGCCTAAGGTCACCAACATCCCCGCCCCGGTTACCCGGTCCATTTTTTTATCCATTGCTTACCTCCGTAAAAATCCTATGTACACGTTCTCAAAAAAGCTCTTAGCGTTCATTGCTTACATCTATGTTTAACGTTTCAAATAGGCCACTGTGCCGCCATATGCGTTCTAATATATTGCAACTTAGCCGCATTTTCAAGCCTAGTTTGTACGTCTTCCGGGCGTGTCAGACTGGCCTGTTCCCGTCACGAAAATAACGGCGGCTATTTTGCGGATTTATGCAGACTAAGACTAGTTCATCATGTTACGATAGTCACAAATACAAAGCCATTTTATGAAATGGCTAAAGAGAAGTGATTATCATGCTTGATCAGCTTCAGCTCAATCCTTTAAACAACTATTTCAACCAGTTAGTCTACGCCATTGGCAGCTACCATTACAATTGGCATCCCCAAATTGAACTGCTTTGGCTGCTCCAGGGCCAAATTGAAGTCAATGTGGATGGTGCCCGGTATACACTAGGCCAAGATGGGTTAATGAGTATCAATCCTAATATTGGCCACGCCACATTTGCTTTAACCCCAGATAGCATTGCTTTAAGGTTGCACATTGATCCTAGATTTTACCATTATCAAGGCGTTAACGTTTTAAATGGCCAATTCAACTTAAATTCGGCCCAACGCCAAGTTCACCCCAATTATGACACCTTGCGCCATAGTTTAGCCCAGCTTTACTTAGGCCAGGTTTCCGAAAACCTCAGTGCTTTTGAGCAAAATGCCTTATTTTATCAAATCAGCAGCTTACTTTATCATGATTTCTTCACCCTTCAACCCGGCACTCAGGCCCCTGCGGCTTTGAACAGCGACCAGTTAAATATTGCCACGGCATATTTGGATACCCATTATCAAAGTGAGATCACCCTGGAAAGCCTGGCCAAATTCTGCAACTATTCACCGTCTTATTTATCAAAATTGTTCAAAGCACAATTAGGTATTAATTTCTACGAATATCTGGTGCGTTGCCGCTTGCAGCACGCAGTTTATGCTTTGGCTGATCACCGGCAAAAAATTGTTGATGTGGCCTTAGTCAGTGGTTTTAAAGAGGTAAAATCCTTTAACGCCATGTTCAAAAAACATTTTGGTCAAACACCCTCGGCTTATCGCAAAACCTTATCCCCGGAAATATTATCCCAGGATCAAAAATTCAAGCGGGCCTTGTCTATTCCCCAACATGATCAAATCTTGAAACACCTGGTGACCATTGTGACCCAGGATAATACCACCCAAGTTAACGACCCTTGTGCTACTTGTAACTTCAATCAAGCTGAGCAAAAATATCAGAATTTAAAAAATCGGCTACAGCAACTTCTTGATGCTGAGCCTTAACGGCATCCCTTTGGGTGACAGGCTTTACCCAGCACGATTCAGAATCCTTTGTTTACAATTGTATTACGATTGCCAAATCTCCAGAAAACCCCTTGACTTCATAGCTATTATTTTATAGATTAGTAACATTTGATTCAGAACACGCCTGCCTAAATTTCAGGCAGTCACAACTATGAAAATGGGGTAAGTTTGTAAAATATGACCAATAAAAATACTTTCGCCGCTGGAATCGGCGTTTTAACAATTTCCATGATGTTAACTAGTTCGCAGGCCATTAATGGAGTCATTCCCCAAATGCGCGCTGCCTTGCACATCACCCAAGCCCAAAGCGAGTTATTGAGCACAGCACCCAGTATCACCGTCATTTTATTTATTTTGTTATCCAGCTATTTAGCTAAGCAAATCGGAATGAAGAAGACCATTCTTGCAGGGATGCTCTTGGCCGGCGTCGGAGGTATTTTGCCGATCTTTTCCGCCCAATTTGCCACCGTATTAGCCAGCCGCATGATTTTAGGCGCCGGTTTAGGGCTCTACAACGCCTTAGCGGTGAGCTACATCAGTGCCCTGTTCACCGGCAACACCCGGGCCACTTTACTGGGTGTCCGCAATTCCATGGAGCTGATTGGTCAAACCGTGTTGATTTTTGCGGCCGGGTTATTACTGAATATTAGTTGGACCTTTTCTTTTGCTGTCTACGCCTTGGCTTTTCCAATTGCGTTATTGTTTTATGCCAAAGTGCCAGAAACTCAAAGTACGCCAACCCCGACCACCCCAAAAGTTAAGGAAAAAATACCAGCTGCCGTTTATGCGCTAGTTTTGTTCGCCATTATCATGGTGATGATCAGCAATGCTATTTCCGTCCGGTTCGCTTCAATTGCCGCCCAAATTGGTGGCAATCAGCTGAACCCCAGTAATTATTTAGCCTTGATGCCAGTTTTAGGTATCATTGCTGGTTTGACTTTTGGCGGGGTTTATAAGCATTTGAAGCAGACTACCATGCATATTGCCATGACTTGTTTCATCATTGCCAATGTATTGATTGCCATTTCCGGCCACAGTCTACCGGTTTTATTAGCGGGATTATTTTTGTCCAGCATCCCCTGTGCTTGGTGTTTCCCGATGATCTTCAACCAATTGGACCGTCTGACTACCAAAAATACCGTTAATTTAGCCACGGGATTGATATTTGTCGGCTGTAATATTGGCAATTTCTTAGCCCCCTTAGCCATGCAAGTCACCCAAAGCTTGACTGGCAGCACCAGTTTGACAGGCCCCTTTTACGTCTTCGCCGGTATTTTAGTGGTCTTGCTGTTGCTCAATATTGAAGTCAGTCGGGGCAAATTGCCTCTACTCAAGGCCGCTTAATGCCAAAATGGCCGTGAAACAGACCCACTATGACAATTATTGGGTTAGTCAATATTTGTCATCAATTTTTGTTTAATCACATTCAAATCATCGTAGTGCCACAATAACCTCCCTATTGTGGCACTACTTTTTTTATACCCCCACAGCCGCTAAACCCACCTGGGACAGCCTTGTATTCTGTTTCATCCCGAAAATTTGTTGGCAAGCAGCGGTTCGCCATTTCTAGCGCTAACAGCGATACTAAACTTGTCAACAAATCAAGGAGGTAATCAGTATGCAAGCTATCGAGAAATATACCTATACAACCCCAACGCTCTCCCCAAAAGCCCAGCAAATGCGGGACTTAATGACCAACTACATCACCATCGTCAGCCGCCGTCTACCTGACGATGTGACCAAAAAGTTAAAGGACTTAGCCCAAATTGAAGTGGATCCCTTGCAGCAACTGGTATACGACACCATGCGGGAAAATCAATTGCTGGCGGAGACATTGAAACGCCCCAGTTGCCAAGATACCGGCGCCCTCCAATTTTTCATCAAATGCGGTGCCCAATTTCCTTTACTCAGTGAGTTGAATGCTATTTTAAAAGATGCGGTTTACCAGGCTACCCAAAAAGCGCCCTTACGCCATAATGCCGTTCAAACTTTCGATGAATACAACACTGGTTTAAACATTGGTAATGGCATCCCGTCAGTCTTCTTAGAAATTGGCGATAACAGTACTGATATTGAAATCTATGTTTACATGGCCGGGGGCGGTTGTACCTTACCCGGTGCCGCCAAAGTCCTCATGCCCGGTGAAGGTTATGAAGGGGTCGTGCGCTTTGTCATGGATCAAATGACCAGTTATGGCATCAATGCTTGCCCACCACTGTTGGTAGGGGTAGGTGTGGCCACATCCGTGGAAACCGCTGCTTTCAACTCAAAACTAGCCTTGATGCGCACAGTGGATAGTGTTAGTCCCAACGCAAATGCTGCCAAAATGGAGCAGTTACTAGAAACAGGTATTAACAACATCGGTTTAGGCCCCCAAGGCTTTGGTGGTAAAAAATCGGTTATGGGGGTCAACGTGGTGAATACCGCCCGGCACCCCTCCACCATTGGCGTGGGTATCAGCACTGGTTGCTGGTCCCACCGCCGGGGTAAAATCACCTTTGATGCTGCCTTGAACTACACTTTGCCCATGAATAAAGGAGTGCAATTATGAGAACATTTCATTTAACAACACCAATTTCAGACGCCGACCTAGAAGAGATTCGCATTGGTGATATTATTTATTTAAATGGCACCATGGTCACTTGTCGCGATGTGGCCCACCGCCGTTTAGTTGAGGAAAAAATGCCCCTACCCGTGGATGTTCGTAACAAGGCCATTTTACATGCTGGTCCAATTGTGAAAGATTTAGGCAATGACCATTATGAAATGGTATCCGTGGGGCCTACCACCAGCATGCGCATGGAAAAATTTGAAGAAGAATTTGTAAAACAAACCGGTGTGAAGTTGATCATCGGTAAAGGTGGCATGGGCCCTGGGACCCAGCGGGCTTGTGAAAAATATAAGGCCTTACAACTGGTTTATCCCGCTGGCAATGCTGTTTATGCCGCCACGAAAGTTCAAAAAATCGTGGATGCCCAGTGGCGCGATCTGGGCATGCCGGAAACACTTTGGGTCTGCAAAATCGCAGACTTTGGGCCTTTAGTAGTAGCCATCGATACCACTGGTGCCAATTTATTTGAACAAAATAAAATTGAATTTAACCGCCGGAAAGAAGCAGAGATTCAAAAAATCAACGCCCAAGTACGTTTTATTAAATAACCTGTAGAAAGGGGCCGCCCCAATGATTGTCGTCCTTGCCATTTTAATGATCACTGTTTTTATTGTGCTACTGGCTAAAAATAAATTGTCTATCCTAGGTGCCCTGGTCTTAGTTCCCCTGTTCTTTGGCAGCATCATCGTTATCTTTACGAAAGCAACATTTTCAGATATGTTCCGTTGGATTTACGATGCCTTATTTTATGCAGTCAGTCCGGATAATGGGGCGGCCACCATTGGCGTCGTCTCTCCAGGGCTATTGATTCTCTTTGCGGTCATTTATTTTGACTTGATGCTCAATATTGGCCTGTTTGATCCCCTTTGTGCCTTCTTCATTCGCAAAGCCAAAGGGGACCCTTTGAAGGTCACCATGGCCACGGTTTTAACGGCAACCATCGTGACTATGAATGGGGATACCACTACCACCATCATTATTTGTGCGGCGGCTTTCTTAGAACTTTGGCGGGCCATGCATATGAAACTCATGTACCTGGCCATTTTAATCGTTACTCCCATTGGGATTTTCAACCAACTGCCTTGGGGTGGGCCCACCATTGCGGCCAGTACCGCCATGGGCGTTTCAGTCAGTCATCTCTTTAAAGCCTTGTTGCCAGGGATGTTAGCTGCTGAAGTCTTTGCCATCGGCTTAGCTTATTATTTAGGCCGCAAAGAACGCAAACGTTTGCAGTGGGCTGCAGAGATGCGCAATGAAATCGACGATGATTTTTTGGAAAAGATGGTAGATGCTATCCGCAACAAGAATCCCGAGTTAAAACGGCCCCAATATTATTGGTTCAATTTGTTATTGACCCTGTTTATTCTTTACTTATTGATCGCAGATGTTTGTCATGGGGCAATCTTGTTCATGATTGGTACCGCCATTATCTTGACTGTGAACTACCGGGATGTGAATACCATCAACCAACAATTGGAGGCTGTGGCTGGGGATGCCTTAGGACCCGCAGCGGCCACATTTGGGGCCGGGGTCTTCTCTGGTATCTTAACCGGTAGTGGCATGGCAGCGGGGTTAGCCGGTGGGATTGCCGCCATCATCCCCGCCGATTTAGGGGCCCACATCGCTCCGCTTTACGCCATCATTTCCGCACCGGCCATTGTCTTTTTACCCCAAGATGCCTTTTACTTTGGCATCGCCAAAGTTATTGCCAAGGTGATGACTGGCTTTGGCATTACCCCTCTGCAAGCCGCCGTGGCTTCTATGGTGGGCCAGTCCTTCCGCTTGATTTCCCCTGTGATTCCAGCTTTATACATGCTGACTGGTTACACTAAATTAAATTTCGTGGATTTTCAAAAGAATTACGTGAAATACTGTTGGCCGATCTTATTTATTTACATTATTGTGTATGCGCTTACAGACGTATTACCCTTTTAATCTAGCCATTAAGAGCCCTCTGATAACAATGCAGTGGGGCTCTTTTTTAATTTGATAACGTTTTCATTTTATGCTATTATTTTCTAGTATTCTAATATATTAGTTCACAAAACTTTGGAGGGATGTACTATGCCTGTAGATCTTATGGCCCTGATTTGGGTTCTCGTTGGGATCGGAATTTTAGTTTTCTTGATCGTTGGTCTGAAAATACATAATATTTTAGCCCTATTGATTTCGGGGTTATTCATCGCCTTTGCCGAGGGGATGCCCATTGATAAAATCGTCACCACCATCCAAAAGGGGGTAGGTGGGGTCTTAGCCACCTTGGCGCTGATTGTGGTCTTCGGGGCCATCATCGGGAAACTCATGACGGAATCCGGGGCCAGTCAGCGGATTGCCGACACCATTGTGGCCAAAATGGGTATTGATAAACTCCCCTTTGCCCTCTTGATTATCGGCACCATCTTTGGGATGGCCATGTTTTACGAAGTGGCCTTCCTTATTACAGTGCCATTGGTCATTAGCATTGCCAAGGAAGCCAAAATTCCTTACATGCGCCTGATTATCCCCACCGTGGCCGGGGCCACCATGGGCCATAGTATCTTCCCACCCCAACCTGGTCCCATGGCCCTAGTGACCACCTTCCATGCGGATATTTCCCAAGTCTATATCTTTGGCCTAATCGTCATCATCCCCACCATCATCTGCTCTGGGGTCTTGATTCGCCGCTTTATCCCGGGCCTGGACAAAATGCCTTTAGGCAATGTGATGAAACCCGCCGAACGCAAACCCGACGCTGAATTACCAAGTTTTGGCATTAGCATCCTGGTACCCTTGTTGCCGGCGATTTTGATGATTTGTGCTTCTGTTACCAAATTGTTTTTAAACAGTAAGAGTACCGCTTATAGCATCGCCTCATTCTTTGGTAGTGCGGAAATCAGCATGCTGTTGGCGGTCCTAGCGGCCATGTTTTTCTTCGGCTATCGCCGGGGGCAAAATGGTACGCAAATTACCGCCCAGATGACCAGCGCAATTGAAGGTATTTCCAATGTCTTGCTGGTTATCGCCGCGGGCGGTATTATGAAAGAAGTTATCATTGACGCAGGGATCGGGGCTAAAATTGTGGATCTCGTGGGCAAAATTCCCGTATCCCCATTGATTTTGGCCTGGTTGATCACCGTCTTAATTCGTATCTTAACTGGTCAAGGGGCCGTGGCGGCCATCACCGCAGCAGGCATCGTGGCTCCCATGATTGCGGCCTTCAATGTTAGCCCGGTACTAATGGTGCTGGCTTGTGCCTGTGGCAGTAACACCATCACTTTGATGTACGATGGCGGTTTCTTATTGTTCCAGCAATCCTTTGGCATCAGCCTCAAAGATACCTTTAAAACTTGGGGCGCCTTAGAATTCACCAACTCCGCAGTGGGATTAGTCATGGTGTTGCTTTTGAGCATTTTCGTCCATTAGTCCATTAGTTAAAATAGATACCTTCGTGCAAACTACACTTAGGATTGAAAGCATGCTGGCAATAGGCACAATGCCCCTGGTGGTACTGGGTAAAAGTCAACGTGTGGCCACAATTGCCGCATAAAACTGGGGCGGGGTCCGTTTTGGCCATGGCTTTAAAATGGTGGTCTTCAGCGGCGTCATGACACTGGTAACAGGCGTAATAGCGCTGGCATTGGGCACATTTTAAGGCCACCACGTCTAGGTTACTGTGGTAATGGACACAGCGGCCGGCGGTATCCACTAAGGCACCAAATAGCTTGATCACGGTCTTTTCCCCCCTGTTCAATAGTTGCGAAAGCAGCTTAACAAACAAAAATTAAGCCCACCTTAAAAAATTCTTAATTATTTCTGCATATATCTATTGATTTTTCTTCACATTCTGTTCACATCTCAAAGTTACTATAAGAACATCAAATAAATAATTCCTCCTCCCAAAATAACTATTTATTTGATTCCCAACATAATTTAATAATAGATTTCTTCATTTTCCTCCCCTGAGACATGCATCCCCCAAGTGCATGTCTTTTTTTGGCTTCAGCTAAAGTATTGTTGCAAGGCAGGTTGGCTGGCCAAAGTCTCAGCTACCACGTTGTAGCCAATTTTTTCAAAAGGCAATTGGGGCCGAGATTCTAAAACCGTCACACTGGCATTTTTGATGATGCCATTTTTACGCATATCCTTTAAATCCCCACCGGTCAATTGATTCAATAAGGCTGTCAGTAACACACCGTGACTGACAATCAACACTTTATCCAGGTCAGGGCGGTCGTAGTCTTTGATTACCGCGTTAGCCCGTTGTAACAGGCGGACATAGCCTTCGGAGTGATTAATGCTAGGGTCAAATTGATCGGGGTGATTGAAATAAGCATCAAATCCTGGGAAATGTTTAGCTTTGTCTAAAGGCTGGCCATCCCAATCCCCCAAGTCAATTTCCCGCAACCGGGGATCCACTTGAATATCACTCAAGGGATTATAATAACTGCGTTTGATAATGACCCGGGCCGTGGTCACCGCCCGGCGCAAAGGTGAGACCAAAATTTGATCAAACCGAGTTTGGGCTAACATGCGCCCAGTGGCAATGGCCCCGGCTATGCCTTCTGGGGTCAAGGGCGAATCCATGTGGCCCCCATTGAAACGTTGTTCTTGATTCAAAATCGTTCTACCATGGCGTACAAAATAAAATGTTGTCATTCCTTGATATTCTCCAATTCTGCTGGCCTAATTTTAAAGCTATCTCTATCTTAGCAAAAATTCAAAGCAAACTCGAACCAAATAGTTGACATTCGTTAGGTACCTAACTATAATAGTTTTTGTAGTTAGGTACCTAATCATTTTTTTGCTGACATAACCCTGCTCACAATTAAAGGAGATTTTTATATATGAATCCAGATAATAACGATTTATTCCGGGAAATTGGTCACTTCATGCATCTTTCCCGCCGTTTACTTTGGCAACAACAAGCCCAACCCCATCATCATGGCCAAGCGCGGCTACTACGGGCCATTGCCGATGAAGACAATTTGACCCAAGCCCGCATCGCGGAAATTTTAGATATCCGGCCTTCTTCCGTATCTGAAATCTTGGGCAAGTTGGAACAAAAAGGCTTGATCACCCGCACCCCTGATGAAAACGATGGTCGGATCACCCGGGTATCCATCACCGATGCTGGTAAAGAACGCTTGCAATCTGCTGAAGCTTCCTTTGGGGAAATCAATGACCAAATCTTCAGTGGCTTAAGCGAGGAAGAACAAACCCAATTGATCGGGTTATTGCAAAAATTAAATACCGATCTTGAAGGTAAAGTTAAACCCATGGGCCCGGACTTTGACGGTCATCCCCATGGTCCTCGGGGCTTTGGGCCTAGAGGTCCTCGGGGCTTTGGTGGGCCTCGCGGTTTTGACGGCCCCCACGGTCATCATCACCATGGCGGCGGCTTCGGCGGCCCCAACAGCATTCAAATTTTCTTCAGATAAACTAGTTCAACTCTAAAAAAGGGGTTCCCATCAGGCATGTGCCTAGTGGGAACCCCTTTTTTGCTACCTCGTAAATAAAAGCCGAGGGCCAAAATCACTGCGCAGCCTTCAAAAATAGCCCCATCCTGGCTCAATTGACGACTAACTTCGTGCGCCGTTGCCAGAAGATAACGGCTAAGACCACGAAAATAAGGGCTAAAGCTAAGTCAAAAAACCAAGGATTGCTGACCGAACTGTTGAAACTACCATAAAGCAACCCATCAAAAGTATCAATCAACCCATGGGCCATAACGGGTAACCAAATATTGGCGCTTAACAAGTAGATAACGGCAAAGAACAAGCCCATCCCCATGGCATAAATAACTTGCAGCAAGGTCGCCGTCAAGGCCGCCGGGTTATTTAAAACGTTTATCAAATGCACGCCTCCAAAGGTAGCGCCACTTAGCACCGCTGTCCAAAGCGGGGATAAATGGAAATTATCTTTGAATCCCCCGATGAATATCCCTCGGAAAACATATTCTTCCATTAAAGCCGTGCTAAAACCAAACAAAACGGCCAGGATAATATTATCAGCGGCGATGCTGAACTTAGGATGATTGGCAAAATCACTGATCATCACCAGTACGATGGGGCTGAGTAACAGCCAAGCCTTGCCTGGCGTCTTCTGATTGAACCGAATCCGAATATGCAAGTAAAAACGATTGATCCCTAACCAAACCAACAGGGGGATCACTTCACTCAATATGTTATAAGCCAAGTAAAATGTGTCTTGTCTCAAATTCAACCCCATCAACCCCAGCAACCAAGCTGCGGCAAATGGTGAAACGGTTGCTAAAACTAAAATGAGTACAACAACACCTAGAAAAAAGACGATTCGATTTTTGCGCATGTAAACCCCTTCTTCCCCTCATATAAAATGTATTCAATCTGTATGTCCAATATTAAACCATGTTCCCTATGTAAAAGGACAGTTATTTGCACGGTCCTAGGTATTTCAAGGTTAAATCTCGCCGGTATCCCATCTAAAAGCGAAAATTAGCGCAAAAAAAAAACTTTAATGATTAACATCATTAAAGCCCTCCAAAATAAAAAAGTGCCTAGATGGCACTAGTGCCCTCTAGGCAACAACAGTCTTAGTTAATCTAACGATTAAGCAAAGATTGAGCGAAGAATGCTGCTGACGAATTTAAGTGGTTGTGCAACAAAACCTTCAACGAAAGTTGCGATGTTGCCAAACGCATTAGTAATAGCAGAAATTAATTGCATGTTTGATATCCTCCTCTTATTGGTAATTTAGTACACTTACACAATACAATAGTTTGGCAGTTCTGTCACCCTTATCCGACTGATATAACGAATTTGTCATACGAATTTAATACAGTCCACCAAACAAAAATTATGATTGTGCAGTTATTTTTTCCAAATCGCTAATAATTTATAACCCAACGTTAGCCCGGTGTCATAAATTCATGCTGGCAAATGATACGGGTCAATCTACTGGCTTTGGTATCTATACCATCTACCTAGCTTCCCTTCATTTATAGCATCTCCCCCAGATCCGCTTGAAATTAACCTCAAAAATCCAATCGGGTCAATCGACTGAAATAGATATTAGAAAAACATGTTATTAAATGATTTTGCGAAAAGTTAGGCTTTAGAAACAAAATCATTAAGTTACTGCAGAAGCAGCACACTATTTGATGTTTATTTTACTATCTTTTGACTTTATTGCTTAAATTCATGACCAATTTTAGACACTTTTATCAATCTGTTCATGAACCGCATTCTTTTTGAAAAGTGACGTTTTTTTGAATAGTTGTCTGAAAAAAATCATTTTACTAAGCCACCTTTTCGGTCTATTTTCCCGACTAATTTCAATGCAACAAAATTATGTAAACATTCTCATAAGTTTATAATCCTTTTATATCAGCCATTTGCTTCAGGCCAAAATTGTCTACTTTTGTAGTCCAATTCGAAATTTTGATCAGCTTGAACCGGCAAAATTCTTCAAAATTCCCGACGAAAATTTGGGGGACTTTGAATTATTTTTGAACATTTTTCGGTTTTTTCGGGAAAAAACAGGTCATTTTTTGAAACTTTTTTTAAAAAATGCTTCTTTTTTGTAATATTTCGCCTGTGGCTCATTATGCAATGCAATGGCGTCTCTAGAAAAAAGTGACGAAAATTCGTTCCAGTATGACAAATTCGCGTTTTCTGACTTCAAACGTTAACAGTCCTGAAATGTAACTGCAATAAATAAAAGCTATTCTAGGTCTCGTGTTAAAGTTGTTCCGGCGAAAAAAAAGCCGGGGCTAAACTTTAGAGAAATTTGTTGCTAATTCGGACAAGTATAAAGGAGTTTTCTATATAATGAAAAAAAGTACACTTATTGCATTCGCATTCGCTGGTGCTCTTACTGCAGTTACAGCTTTAAACCCTGGTCACGCAAGCGCCGCTGTAGATAATGGCAATGGCACAGTTACCGTTCAAGCTGGTGATTCTTACATGAGCATTGCTAATAGCAAAGGCATGAGCGTTGCTGCTTTGGAACAATTAAATGGTCGTCAAGTTGGCGGTTATGATGTCATTTACCCTGGCGAAACTGTTAGTGTTAACACTAACAACACCGCTGCTACAACACAAACTGCTACAACACAGCAAACAGCAGCTACGACACAACAAAGTGTTAGCCAAGCCCCTGCTGCTACTACACAAACTGCCACACAATCAGCTGGCTCTTATAAGATTTCTTTCTACGATCCAGCTGTCTTAGGTTCTAACATGGGTTACAACGGTGTTGCCGCTAACTTATCTGTTTTCCCTAAGGGCACACACTTACGCATTACCTTATCTGATGGTACTGTCTTAGACCGTGTTGTTAACGATACTGGTACATTCGCTTATTCTAACCCACAACAATTAGATGTTGCTATGCCAAATGCTTCAATTCCTTCATATGGCGTAACTACTGCATCTGTTCAAGTGATCGGCTAATTTCAATTTAAATTCTGGGCTGCAGACCTTTGTCTGCAGTCTTTTTTTTTCAGGTTTTTATCACCCCATCACCCGCTAGTTGCAGGGATTACCCCTATCCCTTAGCCAATGCTTTATAATAGAAGCAAAGGGATTGGGGGAATATTTATGGCAAAAGCCAAAGCACCACAGCTCAAGGTGGTCATTCCACCGCAAATCGCTAAAGAAGTGGGCTTACGAGCCGGAGATTCAGTAAACATGCACGTTCAAGACAACAATGTGGTCCTTGAAAGTACGGACGCCGATCCAAACAAACAAGAGATCAAGATTCACTGGTTTGCCCTGCCGGCCTTCGTAGCCACCATAATTTTCTTGGCTTATTTCTTAATTCAAAAGCAGTTTTTAATTCCGTTGACTGGACGACTTTCTATCAGTGCCGCGGTAATTATTCTTGGGGGCGTCAGCGGCATCCTCGCTTTTATCACATTTTATATTCGCAATGGTAAACAAGACCGTAATCGCACCTTAAAGGGCTTATACTGGCGCAACTTCCCCGTGGTTTTACTGTCCTTCACCATTATTTTGGCCTTGGCCTTAATCGCCATCTTTTGGTTCATGGGGATCCTCTTCAAAGATGCCGCCTTTGACCCGTACACCGCTAGCGTTTTATTTCTATTATTTACGTTGACTATCAATTATTTCATGGTGTACGCAGCCTTGCATATTAACTCCGAAATGCTGGTGCGTCTGTTGATCACGGTCATCGTCAGCGGTGTACTGGCCTCTATGGTGACCAATAGCGATAATCACTGGTGGCAAACAAATCTAAGCTTTTTAGGCACGAAACATGCCAATTATAGCTGGCAGTTCAACTTAACTTTGATGGTCTCCGCCTTATTGATGGTGGGTTTGATTGACTATTTATTCGTGTGGCTGCACCGCAAATATCCCCAGAATTTGGGATTAAGTATCTTACGGGTGCTTTTAGCCATCATGGCATTTTCGCTATTTGGTGTTGGGGCCTTTGCCAATAATGGGCAAGGCCTGTTGCACTTGCTCCATGATCTCACTGCCTGGGGCTTAGTGGCCGTCTTGGGGCTCACTGTCATCCTCATTCGCTGGCTGTTGCCCAAGGGCGCCAGTTCCCGGCAGTTTCAAATTATCTCCGACGTGATCGTCGCCTTGCTGCTGGTGGACTTTATCCTCTTCAAATATGTGGGCTACTTCTCCTTGACCGCCTTTCAACTGGTGGCCTTTGATTTAGCCTTTTCTTGGATTTTACTGCTACTGAGCACCCTGCGCCGTTTATCTTTGCGCGATGACTTGTCCGTCACCGTCAAACTGGCCGCCAATGACCAGTAACGCTGCGCCTTGATGGGTGCTGAAAGTCGGCTGATCACGGCACAATAAAAGGGACCTCTGCCAAAAAAAGGCAAGGGTCCCTTTTAAATTATTTTTGAAAAATTTCAATATTTTGTAAATAAGTGATTTCATCAATGGAAATCCGTTGTTGCAGTTTCTCGGCTAGTTCCGCGGTGATATCTTTGTTGGCCACGGCAGCTTGAATTAATTCGTATTCCGCATGGAAGGCCTTCATAAACATTTGATAAATGATATCAGAATCCACGGATTTAATGCGAATGCGCCGGTGTCTGGTTTGATAGAAACGCCGGACGATACCGGCCTCCACTTCGTTATCCTTAGCCTTAGTTTTCAAAAACGCCATGATTGCATGATACCCGGCATCTTCAATGGGCAAAATATCCTCGCCGTGATTTTCAAAAGCCTGACGCCAAAAGATTTCCTCCAGGGCAATAGGCGCGGTCAAGAAGGCTTCTTGAACCCGGGACATGCTCTTATACATTTTGCCAAAGTGCAAACTAAAGCGCAGCCGCAAAATCACGTTCTTCCACACTTTTTCATCCGCGGTGAAGTTGTTCAAGCTAATGAATTCATTATAATACTTCAGTTCATCATCGGTGACTTTCCCTTGTTTATGCAGGGCTTCAATGGCTTGACGCTCCACGGCATGGCTTTCCCGCATCAATTGCCGCCGGATTCGGCCATTGGGCGTCCGGTTTAAAATCAATTGTTGTTGCAAGGCATCGATGACCACTTGGGCTTCCGCGGGATGGTCTTTTTCTTGCCGCAGGGCTTTGATAGCCGCACTGATCATCCGCCGGACCCAATCAAAGGAATGCACGGCCCCTTTTTTCGTAGGTAACAAAATGGGGATAAAAACCGTGGGCATGATCAAACTGATGAAGATGATCACTGCCGCCATGAAAATCAACGGCGCACGGTAGATGAAAGTTTTCCCGGCAATTAATACAGGAATAGAAAAAGCCAAGGATAAGGTGATGGTCCCATGGGCGCCGCTTAGGGCCATGATCAAACTATCCCGCCAACTTTGCTTTTTGGTGGTATGGGTCTTAATGAGATACTTACCCCAAATTAAGCGCAGTAAGGTTTTAGCTACATAAACGAAAGCAGCGGCCCAAAACAGATTCCAGATCAAGCGCTGGGATTGGCGCATGGAGTTGATCACATCTGGCAGGGACAACCCCAACAAGATGAACACACTCCCGGATAAGATGCCATCCACGATTTCCCAAACACTACGGCTGACCATTTGCATCCGAGAAGAGGTCAACCGCAGGCGATTACGTTCTGAACCTTGCACTAGCCCAGCGGCAACCACGGCTAAAATCCCGGATAGGTTTAAATAAGTGGCGACCAAATAAACCAAAAATGGCGTAATCAGTTGAATGGAGACCATGATCAAAGAGGTATCGTCATGATAATGAATCAAAACCATCCGGGATGTGACGATCAATAAGCCCAGTAACGCCCCTAACACCAGGCCACCTAAGAACTCTAATAAAAAAGTCCCAATGGCGCCGTTCAATGAAAATGAACCGGAAATATAGGCGGTCAAGGCCACGTCAAAGGTGACGATACCTGCCGCATCATTAAACAGCGACTCATTTTGTAGAATACCGGCTTGCTCTTGGGCAATGGGATTGGCCTGGAAAATGGAATTCACCGCTGAAGCGTCCGTTGGTGTCACGATAGCTACTAGGGCAAAAGCCAGGCTCAAAGGCAAAATGGGAAATAATGTGTACAAACTAATCCCCACTACCAAGACAGTGACAATGACCAAGCCAATCGCTAATGATATAATATTCGTAATCGAACGCCCAATCCATAACCGGGAACTATTTTGAGCTTCATTGAACAGTAATGGTGCAATGATCGCAAAGGAAAATGCGGAAGGATCTAAATGAAAATGGCTATAAACTGGTAAAACTGCCAAAATAGCCCCAATTGCGATTAGAAAAAATGGTAAAGGTACGGCACTGAGATGGCGGGCAAATACATTGCCGGCTACCACCGCCGCTAAAATAATTGTGATTAAGAATACCTGATCCATAAACCCCAGCTCCCTTGTCGTACTTTACGCTCATTTTACATCTAAGTCCCGTTTTATGTCAGGCATCGTGCACTTATTCTTATCTTAGGAGGTTTTATGGCATCGTGAGTGCTTATTTCTATCCCATTAAAATGGCTATTCTTATTTTTCCATTCTTAGCATTACTGATTTCATTACCTATCTTTGCTTATGCGTATCATAAAAATGGGGCTTTTTCTAAATTTCGGGGTTTGGTGATCTATACCTTTATTTTTTACCTGTTGGCCGCTTATTTCTTGGTGATCCTCCCCTTGCCCAGCCGGGACTATGTGGCCCAATTGACCACGCCCCGGTATAATTTGCACCCGTTGATTTTTATCCAACAGTTCATCGCCACCAATACTTGGCAGCCTTTGAATATTCATACGTACCGGCAAGGCTTGTTAGAACCAGCTATTATTCAACCCTTATTCAATATCGTCTTGACCCTACCCTTTGGGGTTTACCTGCGTTATTTTGGCAGAAGTTGGAAAAGGGTCTTAATCTACACCTTTTGCCTATCCCTATTCTTTGAACTCACCCAACTCAGTGGCCTTTATGGCATCTATCCAAGACCTTACCGGCTGTTTGATGTGGATGACCTCTTGTTGAATACTTTAGGGGGCTTGGTGGGCTTTGTCATTGCCCCGATTATCTTGGCCCTGTTTCCCACCCATGCCCAAATCAAACTTCGCGAGCAGCAGGCCGGGGCCCGGGTCAGTTATACCCGGCGTTTAGTTGCCCTTATCTTAGATTGGCTCAGTTTGCAAATCTTCAATGGCATCTTGTTGCTATTGGTGGGCTTAAGTCCCATCAAAATCACCACCCAAGTCACCATGCTGTCCTTTACCCTGCTAATCTTAGTGGTCTTTTGGCTCATCCCCCTGTTCAACCAAGGGGCGACCTTGGGTAAACGCATCGTGCGGCTGCGGGTTCAAGGCTTAAACGGACAAAAGGCCAGTGCCTGGCAATTATTTTGGCGGGTATTTTGGCAGTATTTAGTCCCGATTCCGGGTTTCATCACCGCCATGACCCTGTTAAATGGCATGTTAAGCACCGGTTATCTCAATCCTAACGATGTGGATCGCTTTTGGTTGTTGATTGGGGTTATCTTAGGGGCTGGCGCCTTGTTAGCCTTACACATGATCATCAATATTATCCGCCGCAACCCCCGCCTATATTACGATTACATCGCCAAAACCATGGTCGTCAGTTCTTTCAAAGCCTGACAAAAAGCGCGCCCGCAATTTTGCAGGTGCGCTTTTTTAAGCCAAATCTAAGGTATAGCCCGCTAGAAAACTAGCGCTAAAATTCTGGTAACGGCGCAGGTACTGCTTGCCAAAATCATCAATATGACCATGAAAATCCTGCCACTGCGTCAAGGTCAACTGGGGTTGGGTCTTTTCAACGACCTGCTTTAAGGTGTTATACTTCGCCGCACTGGCTACCCCCAGTTGGGCAAACAAGCGCCGGGCATAGCTATCGGCAATAAATTGAGGTTTGTCTAAGACATAAAGCAAAATCACATCGGCGGTTTCCGGGCCAATGCCCCTTAAGGCTAATAATGCCTGGCGCAGTTGAGCCGCCGGGTTGTTTTTGGCTTGGGTCAAGTCAAAATCATAATTTTTGAACCAGGTCAAAAAATTAATGATAGCCCGGCTTTTATTTTGGTAGAAACCACTGGGCCGAATCAAGGTTGCTAAGTCTGCCTGGGGCAAGGCTAAAATGTTCGGGCCATTGATCCCCGTGGTCTTTTTAAGGTTGGCGATGGACGGCAAGATATTTTGCCAAGTGGTATTTTGCACCAAAATGGCATCTAAGGCAATCTCTAATTTAGAATCCGCCGGCCAGGTCGTTGCCGGCATATTTTCCGCCAATAATGCAAATAATGTGTTGATAGTCAATTGTTTCATAGTCATCCCTCAACTTCGTTAAAATCGCCATGGGCATGTGTTTGTTGCGAGTCGAAATAGTTGCCTTTCTATTGGTAACCATTACAATGAGAGTGTAAATGAAGGTATTCGAACGGTACAAAAACTAGGAGGTGCATCGGTATGCATGTCACATTTGATGATCACACCGTCGCTAAGATCAAAGAAAATTGGAAAGACGGCGATCGTTTATTACTAACCTTTGAAGATGGCGTTGGCCCTTATTCCCAACATGCCATGATTCATATGCAAGTGCAATTCTCCATTAATATCATTGGACCAGATATGTCCTTAGACACTTATGACGACACCATTGATTCCAATTTAGGCAAGGTTTACGTCAAAGGCTATTCCAAGGACAGCCTAGATGAAAATATGACGGTTAAATTCAAACCCACCTATAGCACCATGGAATTATCTGGGGATATCGGTTCAATTGATGATAACGTGGGCTTCATCGATTTCACCGATCCAGAATCCATTAAAGAAAACCCTGCACGTTAAATAAAAATCTGTTGTCTCCGACTTTGGCCGGTGTGACAACAGATTTTTTTGTTTATTTTTTGAAAATAAAGTCATTGATTGCCTGGGCCACTTTGGGATTTTCCCGCAGTTGACTATGCCCGGCTTGGTTTTTCTTGATTTCTAATTCGGTATAGCTCACCGGCCGACTGCCCAGCAAGTACTGCAGGGACCGGGATGAATCATTGGTCACACTGCCATCAGAATCAGAGCCATCCTCTAAATCCCCATAGATGTTCAACACCGCGGTGGTCTTAGGGAAGTGGCTTTGCCGCTTTAACAGCTGGCGATACTGGGGCAGCTCGATCTTCGGCTGGCCCACGGGGCTCAAGCTGTTGGTGTGGGGTTTAACGCCCTTGGCATTGGGTTGATTAATATAGCCATTCACGTGATTGGCCATGACCGCTAATTTATTTAATTGCGGTTGGCCCTTGGTATTCGCTGCCGTAAAGGCATAGTTGATCCAGGCCACACTGCCGGCCGAATGTCCCACCCCATCAATTTGTTGGATGCCATATTGGCTTTTGAGTTTCTTCAAAAACCGCGTCATGATTTTAGCCGTCGTTTCTGGCATCAACTTATTGCTGCTAAAGGTCACCCGAATCAAAGGATACTGGACGTTGGGATCTGGTGCTTGGGATAATTTAAAGTCCCCATTATTTTGCACAGTGGCCACAATGTCACTGGTGTTATTATCGTGAAGCCGAGCTTGTTGGACCAGATAAGACATCCCATCGGCTGAACCACCATACCCGTGGAGGTAAATGACTGCCGTGACTTTGGGTCCGACTTTTTCTATTTTCGGGACGTTCTTTTTAACTTTTGTCGTTTTCTGTGAGCTGCTGGCCTTGTTTGAATTGGATTGGCTACTGCAAGCGCCCAACACACTGAGCAGTATCAAACAAAGTCCCAGTAACAAGAAACGCGCTTTAGCTGACTTAAACAACGCGCTTACCTCCCAATTACCAAATCTTGACCCGCTTTTCTGGTGCTAGATACATGCCATCACCGGGCACCACGCCAAAGGTGGTATAAAAATCAGCCAAATTCTTCGGTTGTTCATTAGCCCGTAACACGTTGGGGGCATGGACATCCGTGGCTAATAACAATTGGCGGTATTGCTTAGAGGCTTTCATCCGCCAAATCCGGGCCCAGTTAATGAAGAAGGCCTTTAGGTCCGTTTCTGGTTCGTTTTTAGCCGCTTCTAAAGCACAGCTTAAGCCCCCGGCATCGGCCACGTTTTCCGACACTACCAGTTTGCCGTTGACTTTGCCCCCGGCAAATGGCAAGCCATCAAATTCGGCGATCATCGCCTGGGTCAACTTTTTAAAGATACTGTAATCTTCATCAGTCCACCAGTTGTTCATATTGCCATATTCATCAAATTTGGCCCCATTGTTATCAAAGGCATGGGAAATTTCATGGGCAATGACGGCACCAATGCCCCCATAATTTTGACTGCTGGTTTGTTGCAAACTGTAAAATGGTGCTTGTAAAATTGCCGCTGGGAAAGTGATGTCATTTCTAGAAGGATCGTACATGGCATTCACCATCTGCGCAGGCATCCCCCATTCCGTGCGATCCACCGGCCTTTTGAACTTAGCCAATTGATCTGCCAAGGCCACTTGGCTAATGTCCTTTAACACGGCATATAAAGACTTATTAGGGTCTACTTGCATTTTTTCATAAATTGGTTTGATTTTATCGGGATAACCCACCTTGATGACGATCTTGCTTAATTTCAAAATTGCTTTGGTCTTCGTGGCTTCACTGAGCCAGTCATTTTGGGCCAGGCGCTTTTTATAAACCTCGATCATCTTTTGCACCATTTGGCGCACATCTTGCCTGGCCGCATCTCCAAAATAAGTTCGGCCGTAATAATCCCCTACCAATTGGCTGAAACGGTTGGTGGCGATATAATAAGCACTCTTAGTTTGCGACATGGCCACTTTGCTGCCAGATAAAGCCCGATGGTATTGGCCGCCCACTTGGCGGAATTCTTCCGAAAGACTGCCCGTGGCACTGAGCAGGGTATTCAAATACAACCAGGCCTTCAAATTGCCAAAAGTCGCTGGGGTCAAAATTTCATTGATATGTTCATAGAACTTTGGCTCAGCCACAATGACCTTGTCAGGCTTAGCGTCAACTAAATCCTGGACCAATTGGCCCAAATCTAACTGCTGGCTATAGTGACTAAACGTGTCAAAGTCCTTGGGATTGTACATGGCAGTATAATCCGCCCATTCCTCAGCACTTTTCACAAAGGGCACCAAACTGGCATCAAATTTTAAGGCTTGATCCAACAGCGCTTTGGCCTCGTCTTCAGTCTTGTCCACCATTTGTAACAGTTGCAAGGCCATTTTCTTAAAGGCCGCCAGCAACTGTTGGCCGTTTTCGTTATCCACTTCATAGTAAGGTTTGTCGGGTAAAAATAGACTAGGGGCAAAGGCATAGACCACATTTTTGGCCGTATCCTTCATATCCGCATCCACTTGAATGCCAAAGGGTGTGGGCAAAGTCTTATACCAGTCACTGAGTTGTTGTTGTAAATCCGCAAAATCCTTTAAGTCAGCTACCCGTTTTAAATCCGGGGCCAAGGGGGCAAAGTTGTCTTGATCGCGTTTGTCGAAGTCTTTGGCAATGCGGTATAACGCCACGACTTTGGCCATTAACGGATTATCATAAGCCTTGGCGCCACTTTCAAAATCAGCTAAGTCTTGCATCAGATTTTTTTCCACATCGATGGCTAAATCAGCAAAACCCCCAGTTGTGGGTTTATCATCTGGAATAACAGCTGTTTTTTCCCAAGCACCATTCACGGCAGCGTATAAATCTTGACGGTAGGTTACATCAGGCATTAAAAGACCTCCTTAAAAGCTTAATTACGGACAACAATAACAGAACATGGGGCATAGCGGACGATATGGGCCGCTTGGGACCCAATGGTACTGCGGTTATTTTTACGTTCAGAGCCCACCACCACGAGATCTGGTTTAAATTCTGGGATGATGGTATCCACGATCACATGGCCCGGCTTGCCTTCTGAAAGGTACGGGGTCACTTCTAAGACGCCGAATGCCTTGGCTTTTTCCACATAAGTGTCCACTAAATGGGCCACTTCGCTGCGGCGGTCACTTAAAGTATCTGGGGACAAGGTTTGGAAAATGTTCAAATCTCCGGTTTCTAGGACGGTGACGATGCCTAAGGGAATATCGAACAATCTGGCCGTGGTACAGGCGTATTCAAAAGCCGGCTTAGAAGATACGAAGTCATCACTATCGATAGCCACTAAAATCCGGTTGTAACGGTGGATCTTCACTTCAAAATCAGTTAATTCTTTCATCAATGGGACCTCCCAATAGGTGCCAATTGGCCAAAGTCAGCTTATTGTTCGTCAGCTTGGCCTTTATTTTCTGCAAAATATTTTTTATAACGAGGGACATAATTGTGGAACATATACTTCAATAGCACCCAGCGTTTTAAGGACATGTCTTTTTTATAAAAGACCGTGGTGCCACAACGGTTGGTGTTGATTAATTCCAAAGCTTCTTGTAAATACTCGTTATCCGCCGCATAGCGCTTAAAGACTTTGGCAGGGACACCTAACCACAGCATGCGTTTGGCTTTGTTTTGATTGCCATAAACGGTTGGTTGTTGGCTTAAATCGCCGGTCACGTAGTCTTCTACTAAATAAGTCGCCAAATTATAGCCATTTAAGGTCACGAAAAAGCTACTACGGCCTTGGCGCAAATTGATTTCAAAAATCTTGAACTGGCCGTCGCGGCGATCGTATTTCATATCGAAGTTGGCAAAACCAGTGTATTTAATATCTTCCAAGAATTTTTGGATCATTTCATAAATTTCTTGGTTGTACTCTGGCAAAATAGCCACGTAGTTCCCAATGGCTGCTGGTGTCGGGTCTTCCAATAATGGATGGCCCAGGCACATCATCTTCACTTGGTGATTTTGATCTACGTAAGCGTTTAAGACCCGCATGTTGGAATCATCCCCGGGGATGAAATCCTGCAGAATCAAATCGGAAGTATACCCATTATCGTAAATTTTGGCCACGATGTCATCATATTCGGCTTGGTCGTGGATCACAAAGGCTTTTTTACGGCCTTCAAAATGAATATCCAACCATTCCACACTGTTGGCGGGCTTTAAGGCTACCGGAAATTCAAAGGGCACGTCTAAATCGGTCTTTTGGGTATACATGTCCTTGGTGATGATCTTGGTGTTAGGGTAAGGCAAGTGGTACTGTTCACAAATCTTGTAAAAGTTTTCCTTGTTGTTCAATTGACGCAACATGTCGTAATCAATGTATGGGCAAACAAAGGTCTTCTCTAAGAAATCCTTATGTTTGGCAATCAATTCCGCATAACCATCCCCCATGGCAATCAAAATCACGGGTTCTTGGTGGTCAGCGTATTGTTTAGCCACTTCAGTCATCACATTGATAAAAACAGGATCTTCTTCAAAGCCATCGTGGAATTCCAAGTCAATGATCTTGGAATACCGGGTTGGGGCTAAAGGAACGGCCGCCAAGGCTTTGACGTTAATACCATAAGCTTCATTAAAAGAACGGGCCATGCCATATGCATTGATATCGCTGCCCAATAAAATTGGTGTGAACTCTAAATTTTGTGTCATAATTCTCCAATATTCTACATTTCGTTTTTAGTTTGATTTATTTTTGGTAAAAAAATTTACGTTCAAATTATAACATATTATCGTTTTCAGAATTAGCGTGATTTAAAAAACGTGCTGTTTTCAGGCAAACGTCCCGGCGAAGGACTGAGCGTGAAAGCGTCACGTTTTTAGTTTTAATTCGGCATTTCAGAATCGGCTAGCGGCAGATCTGAGACGGGTTGGTCGGTGGTGTTCTCCTCCGTTTTTGCGGTGGCTTCAGGGGCTGTCGGGGTGTCGCCAGGCGTGGCTTTAGCCGTGACCGGTACCAATTTTCCCCGTTCAATACGGATCACCTTGGTATAGTCCTTGATGGTATCCATATTATGGGTGGCATTGATGATGGTATGGCCCCGATCTTGATTCAGTTTTTCAATAATGTCGGTGATCCGCTGGACATTTTCTGGATCCAGGTTCGAAGTGATTTCATCCAACAACAACGTCTTAGCCTGTTTTAACAAGACTCGGGCCACGGATAAGCGTTGGACTTGGCCCCCGGAGAGCATATCCCCTTGTTCGCCAATATTGGTCTCTAATTGATCCGGCAGTTCTTTGATGGTCTGGTCTAAATCCACCTGTTTTAAAGCATCCCAAAGCTGCGCATCGGGGATATCCACTTCCCCTAAGACCAAGTTGTCTCGAACCGTGCCGGGAACGACTTTGATACTTTGGGAAGCATAACCCATGGCTTGGCGCAAAGTGACTAAATTGATATTTTCAATGGGTTCCCCGTTGATAATGATTTGACCGTCGTCTGGTAAATAAAAACCTTCCACCAGGGCCAAAATCGTACTCTTACCACTGCCACTGGGGCCAATCAAGGCCGTTTTTTCACCAATATTTACCTTAAAGGACACATCGTCCAAGGCTAATTGTTTGCTGTCGGGATAGGTGAAGGACACATGTTTGAATTCCAGGGTGCGGATGGTGCCAATCTTTAAGCCATCCAAATTCTTGCGTTCTTCGGGGACTTCTAAAATCTTTTGAATCCGGTCCGTGGCCCCAGTTACCGTCTTCAAGTTGGTGTAAAAGCCCATTAGCCCAGCGGCGGGACTGATCATTTGGAACATGAAGATGAAGTAAGCCATCAAGCCCCCGGCGGTCATTTGCCCGGTGGTAATGGTGTAGCGGCCATACAGCACAATGGTGAAGATAATGGCCAGTAGCAACACGCCAATGAGGGGAGTCAAAAAACTCATGATTTTCAATTGTTGCATGTTGGATTTAAATAAATTACGCATGCCGGTGTAACCAATTTTTTGCGAAAATTTTTCTTCGTTAAAGCTCTTGATGAGATTGTCATTTCGGGCCATTTGGGTCACGTCGTTAATGGCATTGGCCAATTGACTTTGGACCCGCTTGGAGATTTTGCTGAGCTTTTGCGCCAAGGGCACGGCGATGACGGCCATCAGTGGAATCGCCACTAACATCATCAAGGTCAAACGCCAACTTAAGACCCACATCATGATAAAGGCCCCCACTAAGGAAATGAGGCCGGTGATGTTCGAGGGTAGGCTGGTGGCAATCAAGTTATAAATCAGCTGGGTATCATTTAACACCCGACTGGCGATAACGCCACTTTCATTTTTCTTAAAGAAGGTTTGGGGCAAATTGGTGATCAACGCCCACAGACGCTTACGCAGTTTTAAAACCGCGTCACTGGCCACGTAGCCCAACATATAATTAGAGGGGACTTCCATGGCAAAATTCAATAGAAACAGTAACAATAAAATGATGATCAAGGACCCATATTTTCCTGAGGTCAAGGGGGTATCGATCAACTTCTTAATCTGGCTGGTAATGGTCAAAGACGCCCCGGTGCCGATGCCGGCCATGACCAGGCCGATAATAAATATCCCTATCTTAGGATGGGCGTAATTCATGATTAAGCGCACTAAGTCGCTAATGCGATAATTATCCTCGCGCTTTTTTTTGGTTTTCTTTTGCTTCCGTTTCTCCCGCATGTTTCTCTCCTAACGCTGCTATATCTTGTTGTCCAACGGTAATATGTATTTAACAATCATACCATATTACCAAATAACCTAGACCTAGGAAAACCGGCGAAAGTCTGAATTTATAATCGCATATCGATTAAAACTGTCCCAGCTAACTTTTGACTTAGGAAAAGGTTGAAAAATGCACTTAAAAAGCGATATAGCCTAGCTACATCGCCATGTTTTGAATAATCAAATTTTTTGACTACGGTGGCCAGTGGACTGATGGGTCACTGGTTTTTTGTCGTTTAAGTATCGCATTCAACTTTACAAATCCTGAATATTCGTATCCTTTTGAAATTTACGCAGGACAAAGTAATAAACGGCCCCAATTATCAACCAGGCCAAGCCAATTTCTTTGGCCAAAATATCTAGATTGATCATGACAAAGCCAATAATGATAAAGCCGATGACAGGGACGATCAAATGGCGCCAATAGTCTTTGGAGTGCTGGCGAATCAGATAGTGGTTCACCACAGCCACGTGGATGACCAAAAAGGCCGTTAGCGCCCCACAGTTTACGATTTGTGAGAGTACGCCACTGTTATTCATAAATAACAAACCCACGATTAAAGAAACCACCGCCACCAAAATGGTGCTGATATAAGGTGTGCGGAACTTGGGATGGACTTTGGCTAGGACACTGGGCAAATTACCATCCCGGGCCATGCCAAACAAAATCCGAGAAATCGCCGCTTGGGCCGCCAAAGCGTTGGCAAAACCCCAGGACAAAATGGTGGCAATGGTGGTGGTATACATCAACGGGGTGCCCCCCACTTGATAAGCTACGGTGTAAAAGGCCGTGTCTAAATCTTTGAATGAGTGGTAATCCGGGATGATCAAAGCCGCCACCCAGGTCTGGACGATAAACAATACCCCCACGATCAGCAACGCCCAAAGAATGGCCTTGCCCACCGTTTGATTGCCACCCTTGGTTTCTTCAGCCAAGGTGCTGATGCCGTCAAAGCCTAGAAAGCTCAAAACAGCCACGGACACGGCGGTGAGGACAAAACTTAAGTTAAACTGACTGGCATCATACAAGGGTTTGATGGTAAAGCCCTGGCCCACGCCATGGGTCAAGCCCCAAATCCCCAGCACTAAGAAAAGCAGTAAGACTAATAATTCCCCAATTAAAAAGACAATATTGGCCACCGCCGTAAATTCGATGCCCCGGACATTAATAATGGTATTAATCAAAATGAAGACCACCAGCCAAATCCATACGGGCACATTGGGCAATAGAGATTTTAAAGAATTGGCCGAAATCACATATAACAATGCTGGTACAAAGACATAATCCAGAATAATCATCCAACCCGCCAAAAAACCAACGGTCTTATTGATCCCCCGCTGGGCGTAGGCATAGACCGACCCGGCAATGGGAAAAGCTTGGGCCATTTGCCCATAACTTAAGGCCGTAAAGAACATGGCCACCATCCCGATGACATAGGTCAAAGCAATCATGCCCTTAGAAGCGGTGATCACCGACCCATAAATCCCAAAGGGGGCAATGGGTACCATGAAAATCAAGCCATAAATAATTAAATCCTTGAGAGAAAGTGTCCGTTCCAATTCCTGTTTATAGCCAAATTTTTCTAGCGAAGATTTATTTTCTGCCATATCCTCATCCCCAATTTAAAAAGTCCCTTTTTTCATGTCCACAAAATAATTGCGTAAGTTGGTAAAAAAGACCCCAGGGTTGTCCACCATATGGTTGTGCCCGCCATTTGGGGTCACCACTAACCGGGCATGGGACATTTCCCGCTGCATGCGCTGGGCCGTTTCCAAGGGCATGGTCTCGTGATCCGCAAAGGCTAACAGGGTGGGCACTTGAATCTTCTGCAATTCCTTTGAATAATCCCAGTTATCCAAATCCCCCTGAATCACAAACTCATTGTCCCCTTGGAAATTGTTGTAAACCGGTTTGGCCTGAATATCCACCAGATGGGCTAGGCGCTCAGGTTGGCGGCGATTGACATATTCTTTATAAAGATGGTCAATGTAGGTGCGATAAGTGGAGTTGGCAAAATCCCCCCGCTTTTCGATATCATCCATAAAAGCATTGACCGCTGGAGAAAATTCTCGTTGGCGGATGGCCTTGATATGGGTCACATAGTCGGGAATATTATCAATCATACTGATGATAATTAGCCCCTTTAAATGTTGGCCATACTTGTGGGCGTACATCATGGCAATCATGCCGCCCCAGGAATGGCCGGCCAGATAGAAATTGTCATACCCTAACTTTTGCCGAACTTCTTCAATTTCATCCACATAGTAATCTGCTTTTAAGAACTTGGCCCGAATCTTGGGGTCGTCCCAATTGGGTGTTTCAGAATACCAGGAGCCCAGTTGATCATACATGGTGACTTCGATATCTAAATCCTTTAACCGGGGTCCGAATTCCTCGTAGACTTCATGGGTATCCCCGGGGCCCCCGTGTAAACAGAGTAATTTATCGGCGGCACCGGCATTATTGGTATGGGACCACAGTTGGTAGCCATTAGCCAGTGAAATCATTTTTGTGTAATCTTTCAAAGAAAAGCACCCCTTTTATGAGTTTAGAACGAGTATAAATTAGGAATAAGTGGCAGTCAAACTTAATTACTCATTTATTTTTAATTTTAAACATTCATCAAGCCAAATTCCAACCAGTCGAAGTCTAGCGCTTTGAAATTTTGTTAGCAAAGCTCACCTGACTATTTAACTGCCTATCTACCAGATAAATTCTTAACACAGGACTTCAATCTTAAAATTTGCTAGAATTATCACTGAACTTGCGATGTTGCTTAAGTTAGCCACTTGGCGGTTGTCATTATTAATTTATGGGAAATTTTGGAAGGGGGATGTTCATTTGATCCGCAAAGTATTTATCCGGCTGTTACAACTGATACTAATTGTTTCATCTATCCTGGGCGTATTTATGGATAAGGCAGCTTTTATCATTCCTATGTTCATTTTGGCCATCTTATCCGGCCTGTATTTTGCCATTAACATTAAGACCCACCGCATCAAGCGACTATATCATGAGTGGCTGAAAATCAAGCACCTGGACTATATCTTTTTAACCGATACCACCCGAACCAAGGACCAACGTCAGCGGGAGCTGTTCGGCCATTATGCGGAAAAGAGCTATGCCACTGTTTGGGGCTTCTTGGCGATCACTTCCATGATTTGTGTGGGCATCAATCTATTGACCACTTCTGGGGACTTGGCCCTCAACTTATTAACCGGCTGCTATACCGTGGCTTTCTTAGGATTTATCTTTTTATATTTCCTAAGGGCCACTAAGCGTTTCAATCAGCACCTGATTGCCAGCTATTTCTTCTTGCAGGTGATCGTGTCCTTAACGCTATTTGTCTTGTTCTTCATCATGGGGGTTACCAGTGACAATATTAATTTCACCACCTTTGTAATTATTTATATCCTCACCAACGTCTTGGTCTTTGTCATGTATATCAATATCATGCCCTTTTATCAGCTGCGGAAATTGGTGAATTTTACATCGGTGATCAACGGTGTCACCACCTTGCTGCTATTTTTCGGCACGCTGTTCGGACAAACCATGAGTACTTATCTCATCCATGTGTTGTCCCAACCCAACCGAGCAGATGCCAACTTTTGGCGGGAACTGCTCCAGCAGTCTTTCTTTCCCACGGTACGCACCATCGTATCCATGATTTCCATGGTTTTCTTAATTTCTGGTAGTATCTTGCAGATTTATTTCACGTTGAAACGAACCAGGTCAGAGGCCCAATTGGAAACCTACCTACTCAACGATGACCCCAGGATGGATCAAACCACCTACGATACCTTAAAACGCATTGTTTATTGGGGCAGTCGCAGCAATAGTATTACGATTTTCACGAATGCTGACTTAATGGCCCGCATCAAAGCCTATGAAACTGCTAACCACCTCATGGATGACTGAGCCATTGGTCCCAAAAAATCGCCTCCTACTTAAAAACCAGTAGCGGGCGATTTTTTAGTTGCTTCGGCTCGTCATAATTGAGCAAGAAGCTGCGTTTTTTTAAACAAGTTGATTTTCTTGTCCAAATATAGGAAGAAAATTGTCAGAAAGTTGATTTATACGCCAATTTTGATTATATTTAACATGGAAGGAATCTGGCTGTAAACGCTATTTTTTAACGTCATTCGCTGCGTTTTACAGCTGTTTAACGCCCCAAAGTCGCGATAGGTTCCCGCCTTAGTTAGGAAACTATCACATGGAGGATTTGAGAAAATGATGAAGAATCGGCAAGGTTACAAAAAGCTCTATAAATCGGGGAAATTATGGGTCGCCGTCAGTTCTGGTTTAATTTTTTTAGGTGCTGGCGCATTAACCGATCAAACACAAGTCGTTCAAGCAGATACACTGACACCAACTCAACAAAATCAAGCACCCGCTGCGGCGGCTAATACCGCTGAACAAACCGCGGTGGCCCCACAACAAGTAGCGGCCACGGCAGCCGTTCAACAAGCACCCGTTGAACCCAGGACCGTTGCCCTACAAACAACTATCAATACATCCCTAGGTGTTAAAACCGTTGCGGTAACCGGGACAACCGGCACTACCGTCACGGTGAATGCGCCCGTTGTGGCTGGATACACAGCTGATCAGCCCACGCTGACCGCCACGATCAACGCCGCAGGCACAATCGCTACTATTAATAATAATCCTTACATTACTTATACCGCAATCGCTACCCCAGCCCAACCAACGGCAGCTGCCGCAAATACCACGACGCCCGTGGAACAAGCTGCCAAAGCAGCTACCGCGGCTGCAACACCTGCAACACCTGCAACACCTGCAACACCGCAGACTACCGCATCAACGGCCACGGCACAACCTACTGCCGCCCCAACAAGTACCCCAGCGACGACAACCGCTGCAACAACAGCCGCACCTACTGCTGCGAAAGCTGCAGTCAGCGCTGATGCTGCTAAAACTACCACGGACGCCGCCAAGCCTGACGCCACCAAAGCAGTTAGTCCGCTAGCGGCTGATCAGACCAACACCACTTTCACTGGAACAGCGACTATTGATGATAGCAAGCCAAGCGATGCCCAGGGAATTTATAACTTATCTGGCTCCTATCAAAAAGGCGACGTTGTCAGGATTTTAACACCGCAAGGCGCATTAAGCTTCATGAGCATGGGTAGCATTTCCGCTGCATCCCGGACCCAAACAACCACTACCATTGATGGCCAAACTTACGATGCCATCGTTTTGACCTTTAATAATAGCGCCCAAATCAGTGCACCTATTTATTATCAAACTAACACCAACAGCAAATATTTAAGCGATGGTCAGCCAACGACTGCATTACCTTTTGCGGTCCAAGTTAATGGCAATACAGTAACTCAGTTGGATGCCACGGTGAATAAGAGCGTCACCAGAAAACATGATATCTCGTGGAACGCATGGATTGTTCTAAGTAGTTCGGCAGCAGCCGTGGATCCAAAAGACGGCTTAACCTATACGCGAGATGCAATGACAACCATCAACTGGAGTTCTGTTAACGGTCGCCTTAGTGACTCACTTTTTAACTACCTCAAGAATTATGATGTCTTAACTAGTGATTTTACGATGACATTTTCCGCACCAGACGGGGTCAAATTTACCGGCGCTACCAAACGCAATCCTGCTGCCCCTTATACCGTCACTAATAATGGGAGCCAAATCGTGGTCACCTTTAAAGCCGGTACAACTTGGGGAGAAGTCGCCAATAGCGACCTCATGGATATTACCAGTCAATATACTAAGAAATTGACGCAAGATATCAGTCTAGATTTACCTGTCCGGTCTCAATTAGCCATCAACGGAACATCTTATAGTTTCAACCAAGTTGTTAGTTCAAAGACGCTTCAATATAAACTATTTAATACGACGATTAATTTTGCCGGTGATATTATCCCGGATAATTCGGATTTAACCACTTTTACCAATGGCCCCACCGACACAACTTCAACTGTTTATACGGCCAATGCCACCGATGTCAGTACCTATGATTACGAGGGCCATCCTGAATTGCAATTGACCATCAATCCAAGTGTTGCAAACGGGATGGGGCTTACCAGCATTACCAACGTAGGCTCTCCTAGTTATTGGAAGAGTATTGGCTTCACAGACAATGTTGAAGTCATTTTCACCACTGCTGGTGGCCAAACTGAAACTCAAAAAGTGGTTGCCGGTCAGAGCAATTATATCGCGACCATTGGTTCAGCAAGTGATCCGGTCATTTCTGCCACCATCCGTAGTGTGGATGCTGTTCGGCCAACGGGGTCTATGAATACCAGTAATGCCAATCAAAGTATTCAATACCATGCCACTTTCTATACGAAAGACCCTATAACCGTTCAATATCATTTAACCGCCACGCAAAAAGATGCATCAGATAAGGTCTTAAGTGCTGGTGAAAAGTGGAAAACCGTTAACTACGGCAGCACCTCAGCCTTAACTGTGTGGGAAAAATATTGGGGTGCCGATCCCCTTTACTTTTATTGGACGGATAACCCCATTTACTATGGCCAACCAATTAAAATGCTTAGTCCAGATAAACACCTTAAATTAGTTAGTCCTGGCCAAACTGTCTACTATATTGATGCCCTGCAGTCTGTCGCCGCACGTGTCGGAACCGATGGTAAAACTTCATCATTAATCGCTGGCCAAAATGAAAAAACCTATGCCACATACACCCAAGCACACCCGGATGCCTTTAGTGAATATGTCCGTATTCCAAAGGGTACCGCCTTTGCCGGCATAGATGCCCTACGCAAGACTTGGGGGCAACCTAATTTGCAAGCCACCACCTTTACTGACAAAAATGGCGATACAGTCGTTTATATTACCCATATTACTTATAGTGGAACTTGGTCTTTAGGCCAAGCTATGCCGGTCACGGTTGATAGCAGTTTAGCGCCAGGTACAGCAATCACCTTTAATTCAAGTGACTTCGGTATTCGGGCTGATTCATCAATTTTCCGACCTGATGGTACCCAATTAAACCGCGGGACATCTTATCAAGATGATTGGAACAATGGTAACTATTATAATAACGTCAATGAAAACAAGACTTTCACAATCACAACAGTTGGTGCTACAGAATTCTCACAAACCACTGGTATTAAGGGCTCTAGTGACACCATCACTAGTAACACTGCCAAAGTCGATGTGACCAATCCGACGGCCACCGTGACCCAAAACTTATACAACGGGTTATCCACCGCCATCAATCGCACGGATACTAACTTAAATCTTGTGGATAAGACTGGGCAACACCTTTACTTGACGGCACCAGTCAAAATCCTAGATGCTAATAACAACGACATTTCTAGCCAAGCCACTATCACCTATCTAGATGGGAATGGCAAGGCAACCGACTATACCAACGCGGCCAGTGTGAAAGTTAGCGGGATTAGCTTGGCTTCAAAAGCCCTGGCTAAATTAGTTTATGAAACTAAACTGGCTGACGTAGATATTAAGGGGTCAGTGATGAACCAGACTTATCAAGTCTTCGCCAGTGCCACCCCTTATGACGCCAACGGCAATCCCATCAGCACAACTGATCCAACAACGCTAACTGTCATCCCAACGCGCCAAGTCACTGATACTTGGCAAGTCCTGGTCAAAGATGCCAACGGTACCCTCACCCCTTACAACGCTGGTCAAGCTGATAAAACGACCAGCGGGTTAGCTGGTAGTAACTACAGTAGTGCGGCCCCTTACGACAAGGGCGATGTGATTGACAAAAACTATACGGTCGCCGATGTATTGGATGCCAAGGGCAATGCCATTGATCCCACGAAACTGCAATTCACCGACACGACCCTGGATAAAGATGGCAATCCTACGGGCAACACCTATCAAGTAATCGTCACGGCGAACACGGAAACGGTCACGAAGAAAATCACTTATACCGTGAATTTCCAAGGGGCTGGGGATCAAACACCGGCACCAATCACCAAGACGGTAACTTGGACTGGGGTTATCAACAGCGCCAGCAATGGTATTGAACTGCGCAGTGCCGATGCCACTGCCACTGGGGTTTGGACACCGGACACCACGGATATTGCGGTAGATGTGCCTGAAATTGCCGGCTATACTGCCGATAAGACCAAGGTTTTCACCGACCCATTGGCTCAGACTACCACGGAGCCAACCGATCAAACGGTAACGGTGACTTACACGAAGGTTGATACCAGCGTGACCACTAAAGTTAATTTCGTAGATGAAAACAACAGTGTTGTTGGCTCTGTAAGTAAGACTGGTGAAGCCAACACGACTGTAGATGTCGCTGCCGATGTCCCTGCCGGCTATACTGCCGTTGATTCAACCACCGTCACTTTAGTTAAAGATGGCGTGGTCAATATCAAAGTTGAGAAGAAAGCACCAGTCGAAACTGATGTGACCACCACGGTTAATTTCGTCGATGAAGCGACCAAGCAGCCAATCAAGACGGTTGAAAAAACTGGGAAAGCTGGCGAAAGTGTCGATGTTGGCGCTGATGTACCAACTGGTTACACTGCCGTTGATCCAACTACCGTTACTTTAACTGATGCCGGCATCGTCAATATCAC
>NZ_AZGA01000041.1:41369-46930 GCF_001436375.1 Agrilactobacillus composti DSM 18527 = JCM 14202
CAAAAAAGATGCCCCAGTTGAAACTGATGTCACTACAACGGTTAATTTCGTCGATGAAACCACTGGCGAAGCAATCAAGTCTGTGACCAAGACCGGGAAAGCTGACGACCAGGTAGATGTGTCTGCTGATGTGCCAACTGGTTACACTGCCGTTGACCCAACTACCCTCACTTTATCTAAAGATGGTGTCGTTAATATCAAAGTTAAACAGGAAGCGCCGGTTGAAACTGACGTGACCACCACCGTGAATTTCGTGGATAACGCCACTGGGCAAACTGTTAAATCCGTAACCAAGACTGGGAAGGCTGATGACAAAGTTGATGTCGCTGCTGATCTGCCGACTGGCTACACGGCCGTTGACCCAACTACCGTCACTTTATCTAAAGACGGTGTGGTCAATATCAAAGTTAAACAGGAAGCACCTGTTGAAACTGACGTGACCACCACCGTTAATTTCGTCGATGAAACAACTGGGCAAACTGTTAAATCCGTAACCAAGACTGGGAAGGCTGATGACAAAGTTGATGTCGCTGCTGACCTGCCGACTGGCTACACGGCCGTTGACCCAACTACCGTCACTTTATCTAAAGATGGTGTCGTTAATATCAAAGTTAAACAGGAAGCACCTGTTGAAACTGACGTGACCACCACCGTTAATTTCGTCGATGAAACAACTGGGCAAACTGTTAAATCCGTAACCAAGACCGGGAAAACTAATGACAGTGTGAATGTTTCTGCCGATGTCCCTACCGGTTATACTGCTGTTGATTCAACCACTGTTACGTTGTCTAAAGATGGTACGGTTAACATCAAGGTCAAAAAAGACGCACCTGTTGAAGCAGACGTGTCCACCAACGTTGATTTCGTGGATGAAAATGGCAATACCATTCATTCCGTGACCAAGACTGGTAAACCTGGTACGACCGTTGATGTGAAGAATGATGTCCCTGCCGGCTACGATCCAACCGATTCCACGATCATCACTATCACCAAAGATGGTAAAGCTATCGTTCATGTTAAAAAACAACAAACCACACCACCGGTGGAAGCAGATGTTGCCACTAACGTTGACTTCGTGGACGAGAATGGTAAGATTATCCATTCTATGACGGTGACAGGCAAACCGGGTTCTACCGTTGATGTGAAGGGCAGTGTTCCTGCCGGCTACGATGCCACAAGTTCTACAATTGTGACCATCACCAAGGATGGCAAAGCTATCGTCTATATCAAGAAACACGTCGACCCTAGCAAACCGACTGACCCTAGCAAACCAACCGATCCGACAAAACCGACTGACCCTAGCAAGCCTACTACACCAACCGACCCAACAGAACCGACCGACCCTAGTAAACCAACAACACCAACCGACCCATCTAAACCGACCGACCCTAGCAAACCAACAACGCCAACTGATCCAACTAAACCTACCGAACCGACAACGCCAACCACACCACCTACTACACCAACAACACCTACAACGCCTACTACACCGGCGACACCACAACCAACGACGACGCCAAGTTCCAATGGCATTCTAGGTCAATTGGTCAATACCGCCAATTCAAACGCAACTGGTACGCCAAATGATGCCAAGAACAAGCAAACACCAGCAAAGGCTACCGGCTTAACGCCACTGCCGCAAACTGGTGAAGCTAAACAAACTTGGCTGCAAGTGCTGGGTGTGGGTATCTTGGGCTTTGCGACCCTAACTGGGTTAATCGCCCTACGTCGTAAACGCCAGGATAAGACAAGCAAACCTGCCGATAAAAAATAAGTTCAACGCCAAATGCAAAACGCGGCTGGGACGAAATTCCTCAGCTTTGAAAATTGTAACGAAAAAGACCCTAAAAATGATAGGGTCGCTGTCAAATGCACCGATGAAAAACAAAAATCTCAGAAGTTTTATTTAGAAATTTTATGCGGCTTGATTCCGAAGTTCTTTCGGAGTCAAGCCGTTATTTTATGTTCTACATTTTGTCGCAAAGCAAGTCAAACCCGCATGAACATATGCCTTTAATCCTTCTAAGGTCTCAAAACACTCTGAACGTTGATTCAACCGCTCAGTCTTAAACTGTGCCCAAAATGACCCTCATCACCGTCTTATCGATAAACTCCCTATTACGCGACATTCACCATCTTGTCATAAATGATGGGCCTTACAATACAAGTTCGTCCCTGGTCGAGCAGTAACTCGCAGGTCATCTAAAGCTATTGCATTATTTCCTTGAAAAAATCCTAAGTTTCAGACAAAGATATAACAGAGGTATGCCAATAAAACAAAAAAATCTTTTAATAGTAATTATGTCTTGATAAATGGCATAAAAATAAAAATATTTTCAAAAAAATGGAGACTATATTTTTTAAGTTCTCTAGATTAAAGCTTTCACTCCAGTATTTTTGATTTATTCTGGCGGGCCACAGCGCACTTAATTCGTTATTTTAAAAATAAGTTATTCTTATCAAAATATATCAATAAAAATAATAAAGTTGATTTATCTATATTTTTTAATTATAATAAATTTAGAAATAGTTAAGTTGAAAGCGCTGTCTTTTTTGAATACATTTAGTCTGTTACACAGTCGTTTATCACCCCGAAGTCGCGATGGTCTGCCGTCATATTAGACAAGTCTATCACATGAAGGATTTGAGAAAATGATGAAGAATCGCCAAGGTTATAAAAAGCTTTATAAGTCAGGAAAATTATGGATTGCCGTTAGTTCTGGCTTACTTTTCTTAGGAACTGCCGTGTTGACTGACCAAACGCAAATCGTTCAAGCAGATACACTGACACCAACCCAACAAACTCATGCTACTGCTGTAGTGGCTAATACTGCTGAGCCAACCACAACAACACCACAGGCAGTAGCCACTGCCGTTGCCCAACCGACACCCGTTGAACCCAGAACTGTTGCTTTACAAACAACTGTTAATACCTCCCTAGGGATTAAAACGGTTGCCATTACCGGGACCACTGGCTCAACCATCACCGTCAATGCCCCGATTGTGGCGGGTTACACAGCTGATCAACCAACCCTGAGCGCCACGATCAACGTCGCTGGGACAATTGCCACTATTAACAGTAATCCTTACATTACTTATACACCAACGACCGCTTCGACACAGCCAGCTATGGCCGGCACCGACACCACATCAGCGCCGGTTACCACTATTGCAACCAAGACAGCGTCAGTAGATGCTACCGCGGCACAATCCGCCACTGCTAAAACGACGGATAAACCAACTACACAGCCTAACGCAACAATCGATCAAGATCAAGCCGTAAGTGATACTAAAATTGCTAAGACAACCAGTGATGATAGCAAAGCTATCAACGACCAGGAAACTCATGATTTGTCTGGATCCTATCAAAAGGACAGTCTGACCAGCAACCAGCCCCAACTAGCCAGCCGTTCAAACGATGATGTATCTTTTCACGAAATTTACTTTGATGGGACCACTGGTGATAACACCAGTGGAAGTAGCAACGCCTCCGATATATCTGGAATTACCCCAGGGCCAACAGATATAACCTCAGCTGTTTTCTGGGGCTATGCTGTTGATATTAATACTTCTGATTATCTCGGCCACCCTGAAGCACAGTTAACCATTAATCCAAGTGTTCCAAACAGCATGAGTCTCACTAGTGTCACCAATATTGGGAGCCCTAGTTATTGGGAAAGTGCTGGCTTCACGGATAATGTGGAAGTCATCTTCACTACTACCAATGGCCAAACTGATACCCAAAAAATAGTCGCTGGCCAAAGCGACTATGTGGCAACGGTTGGGTCCGCCAGCGACCCCGTTGTTTCTGTGACCATCCGCAGCGTGGATGCTGTCCGACCGCCAGGATCCAGAGGCACTTGGAACGCTCATCAAGTTTTTCTGTATCATGCAACTTTTTATACCAAAGATCCAGTAACCGTCCAATATCATCTCAATGGCACAATAAAAGACGCCGCTGATAAGATTATGCGTACGCATGAAAAATGGCTTACAATAAATTATGGCTATGGCCCAGCCATTACCTTGTGGCAAGATAGATCGACGTTGCCAGGTACCTTTATCTGGAGTGACGTAACTAATTATACTGGCAAAAGTATTAAATATGCCAGTCCTGGCCAAACAATTTATTTCAGTGATAACTTACTATCCCTAGCTTCCGCAGGGGTGACAATGGGGAAATCCTCCCCATATGCCCCTGGTCAAAATGAAGCAACTTATGCCACCTATGTCCAAACTCACCCCGATGCTCTCGGCGGTTATGTCCGTATCCCCAAAGGAACTACCTTTGCCGGTGAAGATGCGCTACGCAAAGCCTGGTGGAGGCACCCCAATGTAACGGTTCAAACCTTCACAGATAAAAATGGTGATACGGTGCTGTACATTTCTCATCTGAACTATGAGAATGGCCGTGTGCTAGCTGAATTGATTCCAGTGATTGTGGATAGTAATTTGGCCCTTGGTACCCAAATTAAATTTAACTCTTGGGACTTTGCAGTCCGTCCTGATGCC
This sequence comes from Agrilactobacillus composti DSM 18527 = JCM 14202, assembly GCF_001436375.1. Lineage (GTDB taxonomy): Bacteria > Bacillota > Bacilli > Lactobacillales > Lactobacillaceae > Agrilactobacillus > Agrilactobacillus composti. Next base: position 45,882 of record NZ_AZGA01000041.1, read on the forward strand.
GCCATTTTTCGACCCGATGCCACCCAATTAACGCGGGGCATATCTTATCAAGATGATTGGAACAATGGCAATGTCTATCATAATTCTTCGCAGAGCGAAGACTTCACAATTACGATCAATGACGACTTTGAGTTCTCACAGTCAACTAGCATTAAGGGCTCTAGCGATATCATCGACAGCCACACTGCAAAAGTCGATATGACCAATCCAACTGCTATTGTTACTCAAAACTTGCACAATGGCTTGGCCGTCAATCGTATGAGGACCACTGTAAATCTGGTGGACAACACCGGACAACACCTGTACTTGACAGCCCCAGTTAAGATCTTGAATGATATCGGTCAAGATATCTCTGGTGATGCCACTATCACCTATTTAGATAGCGCGGGTCAGGCCACAACCTTTGACAAAGCCGCCAGTGTTAAAGTTAACGTTACTAGCCCAGCTTCCAAAACACTAGCCAAGCTTGTTTATGAAACCAAATTGGCCGATGGGGATATTAAGAGTTCGGTGATGAATAAGACTTACCAAGTTTTCGCCAGTGCCATCCCTTATAATGACCAAGGTCAACCGACCAGCACAACTGATTCAACTACCTTGACCGTTATCCCAACGCGCCAAGTCACCGATACTTGGCAAGTCCTGGTCAAAGATGCCAACGGTAACTTTACCCTTTACAACGCTGGTCAAGCTGATAAAACCACCAGTGGGTTAGCTGGTAGTGCCTACAGCAGTGCGACCCCTTACGCCAAGGGCGATATCATTGACAAAAACTATACGGTAACCGATGTCTTGGATGCGAAGGGCAATGTGATTGACCCGACAACATTACAATATACCGATACGACCCTGGATAAAGATGGCAATCCTACGGGTAATACCTATCAAGTAGTCGTCACGGCCAATACAGAAACTGTCACGAAGAAAATCACTTATACCGTGAATTTCCAAGGCGCTGGGGATCAAACACCCGCCCCAATCACCAAGACGGTGACTTGGACTGGGGTTATCAACAGCGCCAGCAATGGTATTGAACTGCGCAGTGCCGA
>NZ_AZGA01000041.1:46940-49263 GCF_001436375.1 Agrilactobacillus composti DSM 18527 = JCM 14202
TAACGCTAGTGGCGTTTGGACACCTGATACCACAGATATTGCGGTAGACGTGCCCGAAATTGCCGGCTATACCGCCGACAAGACCAAGGTTTTCACCGACCCATTGGCTCAGACTACCACGGAGCCAACTGATCAAACAGTGACGGTAACTTACACGAAGATTGATACCAATGTGACCACTAAAGTTAACTTTGTGGATGAAAATAATGAGGTTGTTGGCTCTATTGATAAGACTGGCGAAGCCAACACGACTGTAGATGTCGCTGCGGATGTGCCAGCCGGCTATACTGCCGTTGATCCAACTACCGTTACTTTAACTGATGCCGGCATCGTCAATATCACGGTAAAAAAAGATGCCCCAGTTGAAACTGATGTGACTACAACGGTTAATTTCGTCGATGAAACAACTGGCAAAGCAATCAAGTCTGTGACTAAGACTGGGAAAGCTGACGACAAAGTTGATGTCGCTGCTGACCTACCTACTGGTTATACGACCGTTGACCCAACTACTGTTACTTTAACCAAAGACGGCGTGGTTAATATCAAAGTGAAACAGGAAGCGCCTGTTGAAGCTGACGTGACCACCACGGTTAACTTTGTGGATGAAAGCAATGTTGTTGTTGGCTCTACGGTTAAAACTGGGAAAGATGGCGATAAGGTAGACGTGTCTGCCGATGTCCCTGCTGGTTATACTGCTGTTGACCCAACTACCATCGCTTTATCTAAAAACGGCGTGGTCAATATCAAGGTTGAGAAGAAAGCACCAGTCGAAACTGATGTGACCACCACCGTGAATTTTGTAGACGAAACAACGAAGCAACCGATTAAGACGGTTGAGAAAACTGGGAAAGACGGTGATATGACAGACGTCGCCGCTGACGTCCCTGTCGACTATACTGCCGTTGATCCAACTACCATTACTTTGTCTAAAGCTGGCATCGTTAATATCACTGTCAAAAAAGATGCACCCGTTGAAACCGATGTGACGACCACCGTTAACTTTGTGGATGAGAACAAGGCTGTTGTTGGCTCTACGATTAAGACTGGGAAAGATGGTGATAAGGTCGATGTATTTGCTGACGTCCCTACTGGTTATACCGCCGTTGATCCGACCACTGTCACTTTAGCCAAAGATGGCGTGATTAATATTACCGTCAAAAAAGATGCACCCGTTGAAGCAGATGTTGCCACAAACGTTGACTTCGTAAACGAGAATGGCGACACCATTCATTCTGTAACTGTGGCTGGTAAACCAGGTTCTACCGTTGATGTGAACGGAAATGTCCCAACCGGCTATGATGCCACAAGTTCTACCATCGTAACCATCACCAAGGATGGTAAAGCTATCGTTCATGTCAAAAAGCAACAGACAACGCCAACAGTTGAAGATGTTACCACCAACGTCGATTTCGTGGACGAGAATAGCAATACTATCCATTCTGTTACCTTGACTGGCAAACCGGGTTCCACCGTTGACGTCATAAAAGATGTGCCGAAGGGCTATGATCCAACTAGCTCCACTACCATATCCATCACCAAAGATGGTAAGGCTATAGTTCATGTTAAGAAACAACAAACAACGCCACCGGCTGAAGATGTTTCTACCAAGGTTGATTTTGTGGATGAGTATGACAATACTGTCCATTCTATGACGGTGACTGGCAAATCGGGTTCTACTGTCGATGTAAATGGGGATGTTCCTGCTGGTTATGATGCCACAAGTTCTACCATCGTAACCATCATCAAGGATGGCAAAGCCATCGTCCATATCAAGAAACACGTCGACACGAGCAAGCCAACTACACCAACCGTCCCGACAAAACCTACTGACCCTAGCAAGCCGACCACACCAACTGATCCAACTAAACCGACCGACCCTAGCAAACCAACGACACCAACTGATCCAACAAAACCTACTGACCCGACAACGCCAACTACTACTCCGGCGACACCACAACCAACGACGACGCCAAGTTCCAATGGTGTTCTAGGTCAATTGGTCAATACCGCCAATTCAAACTCAACTGGCACGCCAAATCACGACAAAGACAAGCAAACACCGACAAAGGCCACCGGCTTAACGTCACTGCCACAAACCGGTGAAGCTAAACAAATTCGATTACAAATGCTGGGCGTAGGTGTTTTAGGCTTTGCAACTTTAGCTGGTTTAATCGCCCTACGCCGTAAACGCCAGGATAAAGCAAGCAAATCTGCCGACAAAAAATAAGTTCAGTACCAACTAAAAAACTTCCAGGAAAATCATCATCATGATAGGGTCCCTGTCAAGTGCACCGATGAAAAACAAAAATCTCAGAAATTCTAA
>NZ_AZGA01000042.1 GCF_001436375.1 Agrilactobacillus composti DSM 18527 = JCM 14202
CCATTGGCAACTACTATGGCCTCGGCTGACTTCTGTATCATTCAGCTAGACATCACTGCCTAGTTTGTTCCTGTGAAACTTTCCGTTTCTCTTGTCGGGAACGTATGATACAGACCTCCCCGGGTAAGAACGATAACTTTCGTGCCATGCAACCATTGGCTTTACTGCATACAGTTTCGAGTAGTATTGGACTTCAGTTTGTAAAGCAACCTTATCCACTGCAAACAGCCTTATAGCCACTTCTTGTTCATTGGTTCAGCACTTTGCTTTAGACTTCCTTCAGATTCCACCTCGCGGCGGACACCCTTGTCTTCGGCTAATAATTCCGACTACTACGGCCTATAGTGGACTTTCACCACCAAGTTATCGCCCATGCCGGGCGCACTTT
>NZ_AZGA01000002.1 GCF_001436375.1 Agrilactobacillus composti DSM 18527 = JCM 14202
GGGACGGAACCTAAGATCAAATTCTATGTGGGGACCCAAGCTGAATCTGAAAAGGCCGCTGAAGCAAAATTGGCTGCCTTTGAGACCGCATTAAATGACTTTATTCAAAAATAAGCGTTAAAGAGGCGTTATAGACCACCGTTGCGGTGCCTATAACGCCTTTGTCATGCTTATATTAAAGTTGAATCTGCCGTTGCTGGCAATAGCTGATCAAATCTGGGGCAAGTACCATGGGCGCCTGACGCAAGGTCAAAAGATCCCGGGCACCAAAAATAGCTAGTAGTAATTTCAACTGGTTAAGCCATTCCTTCAGTGTAATGATGGTTTGTGTTAAACCACTGTCAAGTAATAAATGTAAAATTGTTCCGCTCATGCCCACCATTTGAGCCCCTAAACGCCAGGCCTTAACAATATCATAAGGATTGCGAATGCCACCTGACGCAAAGTAAGTTGGCCCTTGAACCTGGCTGGCTTCAAGTAAGGACTCAACTGTGGTATTGCCCAGCCCTGCTAAGTAGGCCATATCATGCCCGGTGCGACGCACGTTTTCAATTTTAGCAAAATTAGTCCCACCAGTACCCGAAACATCAATATATTGAATCCCCAGTTGATGGAGTTGGCGCAAAGTTGCATTATTCATCCCAAAACCAACTTCTTTGACAATGATCGGTATAGCAAGCTGATTTTGATACTGACTTAAATTATCTGCCCAATAAAAAGTCCGCTCGCCCTCAGGCATAATAGCTTCTTGGATAACATTTAAGTGGATCTGCAGGGCATCAGCAGCTAATAGGTCAATGGCGGCTTGAACTTGCTGTAAATCCTTATCTGCACTCATATTGGCAAAGACCACACCACTAGGATTAAATTTTCGGACAACTTCAAAAGTACTGCCACTAGCTGGTTCCTTAGTAAGGATACTTTCTGAACCAACCGCCATGGGAATCCGGAGTTCAGCGGCAATTTGTGCTAACTGGCCATTAATTTCGCCAGTTTTTTTAGACCCCCCCGTCATAGCGTTGATATAAATAGGCGCAGCAATAGACTTGCCGAAAAGTTCAGTTTCTAAATGGATATCCGCCACAGCGATTTCTGGTAAACTTTGATGCAACAACCTAACTTGATCAAAGGCATTCACCTGATTTTCATCAAAAAGATGAGTGGCAATGGCTAAATGCTCATCTTTACGATGGGCATGTTTGGATTCAGTTGACATATTAGTGCGCCTCTTTCAATGATTCAGAATTGACTATCTTTGCCCCAGGACCAGGGTAGGCCAATAGCATCTCAGTGTTTGGCAACAAGGCTTGTAGCTCAGCTTGAATTTTCAATGCCTCTTGGCCACGACAGATAACTTTCACATTCGGACCAGCGTCCATTGTGAAATAACACAAAAAACCTTTGGCCCGCAACTGTTGAATGGCCGCAATTGCCACCAATGTCTCTGGTAAGAAATAAGAGAAGGGTGGTGTCGCTCCTAAGTTAGTGGCATGCATTTTCAAAGCATTGCTTTCAGCAATCTGGCCAACTTTTTCTAAATCTTGTGCGTCAATTGCCTGTTTGATAGCCAATAAATCTGTCTCACAACTCTTAACAAAGGCCGGATAAAAAGGTGAGGTGGCCACAGTAGTTGCCATGCCTTGGCGACTGGTGACTTTTTTAGCTTGTGCAGAAACAACTAAGGCAATCATGGCAATATCTAGATCCACTTGTTCATTGGCAGCCAGCGGCGTGGCGAAAGATGTTAAGTCATCCTGACCCTTTTTCCATTCAACAAAGCCGCCATAAATCGAACGACAAGCTGAACCAGAACCTCGACGTGCCAACCGGGATAATGTGCGTCTGGGCAATTGTAGCCCAAAAGCAGCACAACTGGCCAGCGTGAGGGCGGCAAAACCAGAAGCTGAACTGGCTAATCCCGCCGCTGTCGGCACATGATTGGTAGAATTGATGGCCAATCTCTGGGTGCTGCCAGTTTCTGCCCGCAAAATGTCTAAAAAGCTGGTCACTTTGCTTAACGCAGCCCCACTTTGAGCCTGACCATCCAATACAAAACTATCGGTTGCAGCTGTGATTGGCTGGGCACTAGTTTTGGTATAGAAACGATCGAGTGTGAGGGATAACGAATTGTTAAAGGGAATAATGAACTTGTCATCTTTTTTGCCCCAATATTTAATCAAAGCAATATTCGTATGAGCAATTGCTGTATAAGTTTGCATAATAACCACCTAAGAATTACTAATTTCTGCGAGTGCTTGGATCCAAGTTTCAATGGCACCAGCGGCCCTTAATCGGGTTGCTAAGTTGCTGGCTGAAGTTTTATCAGCACAAAGCGCAATCATGCAACCTCCTTGGCCACCGCCAGTCAATTTAGCGCCTAATGCCCCTTGTTGGCGGGCAGTATCAATAAGCTGATCTAAGGACGCAGAGCTGACGCCAAGTTCTTTTAAGTTTTGTTGGGCTGAATTTAAATGCTGCCCCAACTGTTTTAAATCACCAGTTGCTAATTCATTTTTGACCTGGGTGGTCAGTTGCCCTAATTGCTGTAACAAGGGCTTAAAATGCCTGGGGTTATCAGTAACGTGCTGCCGAACCAACGCCACGGCAGCACCAGTACGGCCCTTAATACCACTGTCTGCAATCACTAGATACCCAGTTGTGTTGATCGCAACTTGTTGGGGTATCTGACCCTTAATAAACCAAATTGGTGTATTGGCACTGACCGTTGCTGCGTCCAACCCACTGGGCGTGCCATGGATCAAACCTTCGGAAAAATCAGCCCATTTCAACAACACACTGTGGGCCAAGGGGCGTTTGAAAAAGTCAAAAATTGCTCGTATAATGGCAATTCCTGTGGCTGCTGAAGAACCCATGCCTCGTTCAGCTGGTAACGCACTCTTAATCGTCATTTCAAAATTAAGTTGAAAAGCTTCAAAATGTTGCAGTAGTTTTTCGATCAATTGCTTCATGCCATCAAGTTCGGCCAGGGCACGGTCAAGAGGGCCATCATAATAACGCGAGTGTAATATTTGCCCAAAACCAGCCGGGCGTTCTTGCATGTGAACTGTCAAAGCAACTCCTGGTAAGGGTAAGGCGATAGCCGGATAACCATAAACTACGGAGTGATCCCCGATAAGTATAATTTTAGCATGACTGGAACCAATACCGTATCGCAAAATGAGCATCCTTTCGGTATAATATTTGAAGAACATCAAGATAGTTAATCCTAATCAATCTCATTATAAATTTAAGCATAGAGGAGCGGGAACATGAGTCTAAACTTTTTTTATGGCACGGCGGATAAAAATCATCACCAGGCCATCACCACCCAGATATATCAAGACTTCATTCAAAATCCAGAGGACCAGTTTTTTCTAATCGTTCCCAACCACATCAAGTTTGAATCTGAAGTTAATTTAATGTCTACCTTGCAACAAAAGCAAGCTAGTCCTTATTTTGCCAGCGAAAACGTCCAGGTTTTTTCTTTTAGCCGTCTCGCTTGGCATTTTCTAAAGGACACTCAATTTTACCAGAAAAACCGTTTGGATTCAGCTGCGCAAAGTATGATTCTGACAAAAATTTTACAGCATTTAAAAAATGACCTCAAAATTTTTCGTGGTGAACTAAATCAACCCGGTTTTTTGAGCTCACTGGGTAAACAGTTGGCAGAATTACAAATGGCTCAAATTGATACTGCCAAATTACAAACAACCTTGACCCAATTACCTGAAACCTCAGATACCTACTTAAAAATTTCAGATTTAATTTTGATCTATGCGGCTTATCAAAAAGTTGTGTCTGAAGACTTTATCACAAATGATGAGCTATTAGCGCAATTAAGCCAGCTACTAGCAACAACTGACCTCAGTCATATGCATTTTTACTTAGTTGGTTTTACCCAATTATTACCCGTCGAACGAAACGTCGTCAATAGTTTGATCACCAACGCCAGTGAAGTTACCGTGGCACTAGTATTGGATCAACCAAATATGAATGGGGAACTACTTGCTGATGATTTGTTTTTCCGCTCCAAAAAATTACAGCAACAATTGGTGGATTTTGCCCGCAGTCAAAAAATTGTCAGTCATAACACTTTAATTTCTATACCTCGCGTCACACCAGGGGTCAAAGCCATTGGTGATTACTGGCTAGATCCCAACCACACCGATGAAACCAAGCCTGCTTTGGCAGTTTTAGCCGCTAATGATAATTATCAAGAAATTGAAGCGGTCGCCTTAAAGATCCATGCTTTAGTGACTGATGAAGGGTATCATTATCGTGATTTTTTGGTGCTGACCAAACATCTGTCAGACTATGAAACAGTCATCAAACCCATATTTACCCAATTTGAATTGCCATATTTTAATGATTTGGAAATTTCAATGCAAGATCATCCGCTCTTTGCCTTTTTGACCAGTCTCTTTGCCATTGATACAAATCATTTTCGTTATGCTGATATCATGGGATTGTTAAAAACGGAGTTGTTGCTGCCTAAAACGGCTACGGGTTATGTCACTAAAAATGACTATCGCCGCCAACTGGATATTACCGACAATTATTTGCTAGCCCACAATTTATATCAGCGTGATTGGCTCGAAGCAACACCTTGGACGTTTCAAGTTAAAACCTACACTGAAATGGCAACAGATGTGCAAACTGATCCAGTCAAATCAGAAGCTATTGAGACTATTCATCAATTGATCCGATTGAATTTGGCCCCTTTCTTTGACAAATTGCATCGGGCTAAAGACGCCAAAACAGGCGCGCGAATTTTATATGAGTTCTTAAAAGATGTGGGTGTGTTGGACCAATTGATCGCCTGGGAAAATGAAGCCGCGCAATTAAATCAAACCCAACAAATTGCTGATAAGAATAGTCAAGGGTTTAATGTTTTTATACAACTTTTAGATCAATATGTAGCTATTTTAGGTGATTCTGAATTTGATGTGCCTACTTTTGTGGCACTGCTCACTGCGGCTTTTAACAATACCGCATACGCGCAGATTCCATCAACATTAGATGCCGTGAGTGTTTCAGAAGTGGGTATTGTGCAAATGAATAATCGCAAAATGACTTTTTTTATTGGGCTAAATGATCAAAATTTACCGGAGATTGCCAAACCAGAAACTATTCTAAATGATGAAGACCGCACGAGTTTAGCAACATTGAGCCCAGAGTTTGACGAGTTGCCCACGACGGAACACGTGATGGCAAATGAAAGTTTCTTGGCTTATACCGCATTTTTAAATCCCAATTCCCAATTATTCTTGAGTTATGCCAAAACTAACAGTGAAGGGGTCGAGTCAAAACCTTCCCCATATTTGCAACGACTTTGTACGCATTTTGCCATGAGTCCCACCCAATTACCTGATAATTTACCCGCCACCGAGCACATCGCCACCCTAGCACCACTAATTGGTACTAAAAGACAGGTCTTGCATCGCTTGGTGCCCACATTACGCCAAGTCCAAAATGACCGCCAAGCCTTAGGTACGCCTTTGACTTATATCGAAAAATTATTAACGCAAGATAAAACTATTCAACATTTAGCGCGACAAGTATTCAGCAGTTTACATTATTTCAATAAACCTCAGCCTTTAAAACCTAAAATTGTGGACTTGTTATTCGGTGATACATTGAATGCCTCAGTTTCTCAACTAGAAACCTTTTATCGCAATCCTTATGCCTACTTTTTAACCTATGGCTTGAAGCTTCAAGAAAGGGAAATCTACGACTTATCCCCAGCCAGTCGTGGTTCTTTTTACCATGAAGTCATGGACGAATTTATGAAGTTTTTAGTGGATCAGCATTTAAATATCGCCGATTTAAAAGAAGGGCAGATAGATATGATCTTAAACGAAATTTTGGATCGTGTTTATCAAATGCCCCAGTATGATATTTTATCCAGCACTGGGCGTATGCACTATATTCGCTATAAGTTAAAGGAAATTCTAAAAATCTCAATCCGCAATAATATTTTACAGAGTCAGCATATGCGCTTTAAACCCTTTAGAACTGAAATTCCTTTTGGTAGCGGGCAAAATAGTTTGCGGAGTTTAGATTATAAATTAGATCCACAACATAAGGTGCGGATTAGAGGCAAAATTGATCGTATTGACACAGCCGCCGTTTCTAATAACCAGTTTTTCAACATCATTGACTATAAATCTAGCGATCATGATTTGAAATACCAACAGGTCTTTTATGGCTTATCCTTACAAATGTTAACCTATGTTCAAAGTGTATTAGACAACTTACAAGCCCTAGACTTACCCAAGGCTCAATTTGCCGGTGCCTATTATTTCCACCTCCACAACCCGGTAATCAAGCTAAAAGACTTAAAATCCGGCATTGATACTGCGGCCATTGATGGCAAGGTATTAACCGACTTTCGTTATAAAGGCTTAATCTTAAATGATGAGGCCGTATTACAAATTGCCGATGAGAAAATTGATAAAGATTCACAAGTTGTCCCACTTTACTACAGTAAAAATAAAGATACTTTTTCTTCCCGCAGCAATAGTCTAGTGACGCCAGCCCAGCTACAAACTTTGCTAGCCTTCAACGCCCATAAAATTCAAGCGGCAGCTCAAGCTATTTTTGCCGGTCAGTTACCCCTTGAACCGGTACGCTTTAGCAATAACAACACGGCCTTAAACTTCAGTCCTTACTTGCCAATTTTCCAATTCGATGCCATGTTACCAGAAAATAACTACCGTGACTTAGGCAAAGACCCCAGCAAACGAAGTGCCGTAATTGATTATTGGTTAGATAAAATGCTACATGTCCTGAATCAAAGCGACTAGAGAGGAGTCTCATGGTAAAATTTACAGATAATCAACAAAAAGCTATTGCTCATAATGGCCATAATATCCTCGTATCAGCTTCAGCTGGCTCTGGGAAAACAGCCGTCTTGGTTCAACGGGTCATTGAAGAAATCCAGACCATTGATGTGGATCAATTATTGATTGTAACCTTCACCCGCGCGGCCGCTCAGGAAATGAAAGAACGGATTCAGCGAGCCATTCAAAACAGAATTAGTGCTTTGCAGGTGAAACCGAAGCTGTCTGCGACTGATAAAGCCCAGTTACACCATGACCGGCGCCAGTTAAATCGCTTGAACTTAGCCAATATCAGTACCATCCATGCCTTTTGTGAACAGGTCATTCACCGTTTTTATTATTTAATTAACATGGATCCAGAGTTTAGCATTCTTGAAGATAGCACCCAGGGCACACTTTTCAAGCAGAATGTTTTTGCGGATTTGCGGGAAGATTACTACAATGCGGATGATTTAACCTTCTTTAAATTAACGGAAAACTTTTCCAATGATCGCGATGATCAGGGCTTGGAAGACATGATTTTCAATGTTTACGATTACATGCGTGCTTTTGCGGATCCCAGTGCCTGGTTGGCCAGTTTGCCGGAACAATACCGCAATCAACACAACATTTTAGATAATGCTGCTTTTAAGACAACCATCCTACCGCAACTCACGTCAGCGCTAAATACGCTAACCACTACTTGTCAACAGGCGCAACTCCAGTTTGCCCAGCTGGGCTTAGACAAACAAGCTCAGCTGATCGAACAAGTCTCCACAAATATCGCCGCGATTCAAGCCGCTTTAGCGGCCAGAAATTATCAAGATTTGCGCACTCATTTACAGTTCTTCGGGAAAAAAATAACCTGGCCTCGTTATAAAAAAATTGAAGCTGAGGTTGAACCTGATGGTCGGCACTTAAGCCAGCAAATAGATGTTCAAGTCGCGGAGATAACCGAATTAGTGGGCAGTTACTTCATCTTATCTGAAGACCAATTACGTGACATTAACGACCAATGTCAACAATTATTGACAAAGTTTGTTGAAGTCATGACCTCATTTTCTGAGAACTATCAAGAGCTTAAACGCCAGCGTAATTTAATTGATTTTAGTGACTTGGAGCATTTTGCCTATGATATTTTAAATTATCAAGACGACCAGGGCCAACAACCAGCGCGGGAGTTTTACCAACATAAATTTTCAGAAGTATTGATCGACGAATATCAAGATATCAATCCACTGCAAGAATCCTTACTGGGGTTAGTGGCAAAAACCACCCCGGGCAATCGCTTTATGGTGGGGGATATTAAACAGTCAATTTACGGTTTCCGGATGGCAGACCCGACGCTTTTTGCCCATAAATATGCGACTTATGGCGATGATGCAAAAGACAGTGATGAGCGCATTGTCTTGGCAGAAAACTTTCGCTCTCAGCAAACCATTACTGATTTTGTCAATTATATTTTTGCTCAGTTAATGGATCAACAATTGGGGGATATTTCCTATGACCAAAATGCTTACCTGCGTTTTGGGGCAAGTTATTATCCTGCTGATCAAAGCCCGGTAGAGGTCTTATTAACGACCTCAGCTTCAGAAGATACATCAAAAGATCTTGCAAAGACAGATGATGGGCAGCAATTTGACGTTTCGCCAGCCATTTTAACCTTGGCACAACGCATTGCTGCCATGGTCAAGAATCAAGAGAAAATTTATGACAATGAAACCGGCGAACAACGGCCAATAACTTATGGGGATATTGCGGTCTTAGTTAGTACCCGTCACGCCAACTTAGATATTATTGATACATTTAAGAAGGCCGCGATTCCAGTCATCGTCAATGATACCCAGAATTATTTTCAAACTACCGAACTGCGAATTATGCTGGCGTTACTGGAATTAATAGATAATCCCGATCAAGATATTCCGCTAGTGGCGGTTTTAAGATCGCCAATTGTTGGCCTGGATGAAAATGAATTGGGCTTTATTCGCGGCAATGATTCTCAAAAAAACCAATCGTTTTACGAATGCCTACAACAAGTCAACGCTGCACAAAGTATTGACTTAGAAGTTTGTACCCCAGACTTCTTAGAGAAAATAGACCGATTTTTAACTAGCTTGGAAAGTTATCGGGATATGGCTCGGGCCAATCAATTGGCCGATTTAATCTGGTCCATTTACAACACCACTGGTTTCTTAGATTATGTCAGTGGGATGCCCTCTGGTCCCCAACGCAGTGCGAACCTGCAAGCTTTGTATGACCGTGCTAAGCAGTATGAGGCTAACGGGTTTAAAGGTGTCTTTCAATTCGTCCGCTTTATTCAGCAAATGCAAGCCAACGACAAAGACTTGGGCCAGCCTAATGTGACCGAGGAAAATTTAGATGCCGTTCAAGTTATGACAATTCATAAAAGTAAAGGCCTAGAATTTCCGGTGGTTTTTGTTTTTGACTTGGAACACCAATTTAATACAGATGCCTCACGGCAAAAATTTGCTTTAAATCAACAATTAGGCTTAGGCCTGGATTATTTGACCGATCAGCGGGTATTGATCCCAACGGTTCAAAAAAAGCTTATTCAAGCTGTCAATCATCAAATGGACTTGGCTGAAGAATTACGCTTGTTATATGTTGCCTTGACCCGGGCCCAACAAAGACTGCTGTTAGTCGCTGATTTAAGAGATGCGACGCGCAGTCAGAATAGCCCTGAAGCGGTTATGGATCGTTGGGCGGACTTAGCAAGTGATTCCGGCTTACATTTGCCATTAGCTGCAAAGTTAAAAGCTAAAAGTTTTTTAGATTTCATTGGCCCAGCATTGATTCGGGGGCAAAAAGAAGGGGTATTTGCAGATCATTACGTGGGTGGCTTGTTTGATGATTTGCCCCACCAAGTCAGTGCCAAATTCGTTAAACCGACAGCGCTAGCACCAAGTACGCCAGCAGATACAGAAATTCAAACACCGCCAAACCAAGTCATTGAATTGAGCCCGAGTTTTACCCAATTGATTCAGCGCCGCTTCAATCAGCCTTATCCTAACTTAGCAGCTACTAAGACCACCGCGTATCAATCTGTATCGGATATCAAGCGTCAATTTGATGACCCAGATCTGGATACTTTAGCACCCCTAAATTTGGAGAATGGTCCCCAAGCATCTTCAGTCGCGCAACTCAATGAACCAGAATTTTTAAAAGATACGTCCCATATTTCTGCAACCCAATTGGGGACTGCCACCCATCTAATTTTCCAAAAAGTTGATTTGACCCAGCCCTTAACTTTAGACAGCCTAAAAGACACGGTGCAACAACTCATAGCACAGGGGTTATTGACCCAGCCTCTAAGCCAACGCCTGGACTTGCCAGGAATTCTGAGCTTTTTCAATACTGATCTGGGTGAAAAGATTTGCCAACATCCTCAAAATTTCTATCGCGAAGTGACTTTTTCGATGGTTTATCCAGCAAATCAATTATTTGATGAAATTGACGCAAATGATCCCGGAAATGTCTTGATTCATGGTATGATTGATGGGTATTATCGCAGTGATAATGAATTAATTTTGGTAGATTATAAAACTGATCATGCTGATAACCAAACGATTACGACCCGTTATCAGGGCCAATTAAATTTATATGCTTTAGCATTGGCGAATATTTGTCAGCAAAAAGTGAGTCATAAATATCTTTATGCACTCCATAGCCAAGAATTAATACCACTTAAGTAATTATTTTAGAAGTGTCCTCAATAATCGCTGCCAAATTATTCAGGACACATAAAGAAATGGTGTCGATATTAGATGTCTGTTAAGAAACAAATCTATGCTGTTGTTGATTTGGAGACCACTGGTACCAAGCGCGGGATCGATCAAATCATTCAATTCGGCTGTGTTATGATTCAAAAAAATAAAATCGTCAATACGATTTCTCAAAATATTAATCCCAAACAGGCTATTCCCAGGGCAATCACCGATCTAACTGGCATTGATGCTAGCCAGGTAAAAGATGCGCCGACTTTTGCGGAAATTGGCCCATCTTTGCGTAACATGTTAGAGGACACAATTTTTGTAGCCCACAATGTGAATTTTGACTTTCCATTTTTAAATGCAGCCTTTGAAAGCATTGGTTTGCCAGCGCTAAATATTGCCGCAATTGATACTGTGGAACTAGCCCAGATTTTTTTACCCACGGCAGTTAGCTATAAATTGCAAGATTTGGCTAATCTCTTGTCCATTCAGCATAAAAATCCCCATCATGCGGATAGCGATGCTTTTGTGACTGCCAAACTTTTTTTAGCATTAAAAAAAAGAATGGAAAACACCCCGCAACTGACCTTGGCGCATATTGCCCAGCTCAGTGATTTATTAACCCGCCAAACCGGCGATTTCATTCGGGACCTAGCTGATAAACAACCTAAAAAACCACTACCTAGTTATCTACACGTTAATCATGGTCTAGTTTTACGTAATCGTCGTGATTTGCAGGCACAGCCACTACATCAGTTGACTAATTTTCCAAAGTCGCCGAGTGCTAAGAAAAAATTATTTACACCTTTATTAAATTATCGTTCTGGGCAGGCTAAGATGATGAATTTGATTTACGAACACCTTAACCAACCCAAAACGACCCCTTTATTAATTGAAGCTGAAACCGGTAGTGGTAAAACCCTAGGTTATATGTTGCCCAGTTATTTCATGGCTACCCATGAACATAAGATCGTTATTTCAACAGCGACAACCGTCTTACAAAATCAATTAATTGATCAAACAATTCCCTTGGTGGAACAATTACTAGCTGCAAAAGTACCAGTTGCACTGGTGAAAAGCGAAAATCACTATCTTAATCTGGAGATTTTCTATCAATCATTGTTGATCCCATCTTCAAATCGGCCAACCCGCTTGTTACAATTGCGACTGCTAGTCTGGCTAACCATGACGAAAACAGGGGATATTGCCGAATTACAATTGACCAATTATCACAATTACTATTTGCAACGGATCACCCATCATAATGGTCGCAAGCACTTATTTGGCCCAGATGAATTTATGACATATATCGAAACACAGGCCCAACAAGCCAGCATCATTTTAACAAATCACAGTTATTTATTAGCGCATGAAGCCAGTGATTTGTTTGGCAAGCAGGCAACCTTAATCGTGGATGAAGCAGACGAGTTTAGTCGCAATGTTAGTCGGACCCATAATCATACGAGCCATTTTCAAGAGCTTTTAGACTGCTTACATCAGCTTGCCCATCATCATGAGCCCTTGGCCGATGCGGCGGCTGCTATTTATCCAGCTTATGCCCAATTAAATAAGGGGTATTCGCAAATCGACAACCTGCTTACTACAATTAAACGCGTTCAAAGTATTTTCTTTGAAAGTTACATCCAAGATAATTTGCCTAAATCTAAACGGGCTCATCCTATTGATGAAATCATTGATTTAAGCGGGTTAGATATGCCGAAGTATGTTCTGCCTGAATTAAACCAAATTTTAGCGTTAGGCCAAAGTATCAGTGTGAACTTGACCCAAGCTTTAAATCAACTCACCAACCTCGAACAGCAATTTAATCATCAAACCATTTCGCTGCTCAATCAAATTTTAAGCATGATGATTCAATTTCAAAATGCTATCGATGACTATCAACGATTCATGACCCAGATGCTAGCACAATCAGATAATACCGGCATATTATTGCAAATGAAGCAATATGGTAATGTGGAAACATTAGATTTAGCTATCCATGTCTTAGATCCAGGTACAATTGCTCAAAATTTATTCCAGCGCTTTGGGCACGTTATCCTTACTGGGGCAACGTTGACCTTTAATCATAAATTTGATTACTTTTTAAGCCAAATGCACCTCAATAAAAATGAAGTCAATACCTATAAGCTAAATAGCCCCTTTGATTATGAAAATCAGGCCCGTTTAATCACCATCGCCGATGCACCAGATATTAAATCTGTCAGTGCCAGTTATTTTTCGGATTATATTACAGGTGTTATCGATCAAATGGCGCAAGCTAGTACGGGGCAAATCCTGGTTTTATTCAATTCTTTGGATATGTTAAAGCAAACCTATTACACTTTAAAAGAAACCCTTACCGGCCATGAAAAAGAGATTCTGGCCCAGGGGATAACGGGTAGTAACGAAAAAATATTCAAGCGCTTTTCTTTAAGTGAACATGCGGTGTTATTGGGATCTAACAGTTTTTTGTCGGGGATAGATTTCCCAGGCGATCATCTCAAGGCTTTGATCTTAACGCGACTGCCATTTGAGTCGCCCGCACAACCAGAAGTGAAGTTACGTTATAGTTGGTTACAACAACAAGGTATTGATCCCTTTAGCAAGGATTCATTACCTAAAACGGCTTTTAAGGTCAAGCAAGGATTTGGGCGTCTAATTCGACAAGAAACGGATAAGGGCGTCATGGTTGTTTTAGATAACCGCTTGACCAATACTTCTTACGGCCATGAAATTTTGCGTTCACTACCTAAACAAGTCCATAGCGAAGTTTTAAATTTGCGTGATGCGATTCCATCGATTGAAAAATTCTTACGCGAATCTGGTACTTCTTTGGTATAATAAATTGTTGTTGTTTTAAAGGAGATTACCATGAACGAAAAAACAAAGCGTTGGATTTACCTTGCTATTATTGTGGTGTTACTCAGTACGGTTTACATTATCTATCATGTTGGTGTGTCACCTTATAAGAGTAGCCAAGCCGATGCTATTGCACTGGCTAAAAAGAACACAAATCTTAAAACACCAGAGACCTTTTATCTCTATAATCGAAATGAACAAAACTGGACTGTTGGGGGTCTAGATAAAAGTAATCGTAAAATTTTTGTGATCATCAATCCTAAAACCAATCGAATCGTTGTTTTAAATCAAAATGCCGGCATTTCAAAAAAGACGGCGATTAACCGGGTTGTTGACCGCTATAATCCCAAACAAATTCATAATGTCGCTTTAGGTATTTATAAAAAGAAACCGGTTTGGGAAGTGACGTACCAAAATAAAGACGATACCATAGGTTTTGAAACCTTTGATTTTAAAACAGGACGCGTTGTTCAAAGAACAACGAATGTCTAAATATTGTAAGAGAATTTCTAGGAGGAATTAGTATGCGTTTTTCAAAGAATGTTGCAAAAGTACAACCATCAGCAACGCTAGCTTTAAGTGCCAAGGCTAAAGAAAAAAAAGCCTTGGGCATGGATGTTATTGATCTATCTATTGGGCAACCGGATTTTGAAACACCAAAGAATATTGAAGAAGCTGCTATCAAAGCTATTGAAGATGGCAAGGTCAGCGGCTATACTGCGGCGACAGGTTTGCCAGAACTTAAGACAGCAATCATCGATAAGGTTAAAGCTGACTATGGTGTCACATACAAACCCTCTGAAGTCATTGTTACGACGGGTGCTAAATTTGCACTTTATGCCACTTTCCAAGTACTACTCAATGAAGGTGATGAAGTTTTGATTCCCGTACCAGCTTGGGTAAGTTACGTGGAACAAGTGCGTCTTTCTGGTGGGGTACCAGTTTCTGTTGATAGTTTAGATGGCGATTATAAAGTGACCGTCGATGAATTAGAAGCTGCTAGAACACCAAAGACGAAGGCTGTTATTATCAATTCGCCGCAAAATCCCACGGGTACAACTTATAACCGTGAAGATTTGACGCAAATTGGTAACTGGGCTGTTAAAAACGATATTATGATTATTTCTGATGATATTTATAGCCACTTGATGTATAACGGTCACCAATTTGATGCCTTGATTAATATTTCTGAAGATATTCGCAAGCATACCGTTTTGATCCATGGTTTATCAAAATCATACGCCATGACCGGTTGGCGTATTGGCTATGCATTAGGGGATGAACGTATTATTAAAGTCATGTCTATTTTAGCTGGACATGCCACTGGCAATCCTGCAACAGTTAGCCAATATGCGGCCATCGAAGCTTTAACGGGTCCACAGGAATCAGTTGAAACGATGCGTAAAGCCTTTGAAACCCGCTTAAATACAATCTATCCTTTGATTCAAGCAATTCCGGGGTTTGAAATCAAAGAAAAACCCGCAGGCGCCTTTTATTTATTTGTTAATATTAAAGATGCCGTCCAATCAACGGGCTTTACCACGACAGAAGATTTCTGTGAAGAATTGTTGGACCAAAAGTTCGTTGCAGTCATCCCAGGCAGATCTTTTGGCATGCCAGATTATATTCGCATCAGCTATGCCGCAAGCCTTGAAGACTTAAAAGAAAGTATTGACCGTATTCAAAGTTTTGTCTCTGGCAAAGCTAACGACTAATCAGTCTATTTTTTAAATAAGGAGTTTTTCAAACTAATGGCTACACAAATCAATATTATTGATGCCAAAAACCACGTTGATGAAACTGTGCGTATTGGCGTCTGGTTAACAGATAAACGCTCAAGTGGTAAAATTTCATTCTTGCAGTTGCGTGACGGTACCGCCTATTTCCAAGGTGTTGTGGTCAAGAGTAACGTCCCTGAAGAAATTTTTGAATTGGCCAAACACTTGAAACAAGAAAGTAGTTTTTGGGTAACAGGTGTCATTCATGAGGATAGCCGGTCCCATTTTGGCTATGAAATTGAAGTCAGTGACTTAGAATTAGTTGGTGATAGTGAAGACTATCCGATTACCCCTAAAGAGCATGGCATCGAATTTTTATTAGATCATCGTCATTTGTGGTTACGCTCTAAAAGACCCTATGGCATTATGCAAATCAGAAATGAACTTATCCATGCGACTTATCGCTTCTTTGATCAAGAAGGTTTCTTGAAGTTTGACCCACCCATTTTGACCGATAGTGCACCGGAAGGGACCACTGAATTATTTCATATTGACTACTTTGACAAGGATGCTTATTTATCCCAAAGTGGGCAGTTGTATGAAGAAGCCGGCGCAATGGCTTTTGATAAAGTTTATTCTTTTGGCCCAGTATTTCGCGCTGAAAAGTCCAAAACTAGACGACATCTAACTGAATTTTGGATGATCGAACCAGAAATGGCCTTCATGCATCAAGAACAAAGTCTTGAAATTCAAGAAAAATATATTGCTTACTTGGTACAAGCCGTTTTAGACCATTGTCAATATGCCTTAAAATTAATTGATCGTGATCCTAAAATTTTGGAGAAATACACAAAGACACCATATCCGCGCATTTCTTATGACGAAGCCATCGCAATGTTACAAAAAAATGGTTTTGACACGAAGTGGGGCGATGACTTTGGCTCCCCAGAAGAAACATTTATCTCTGACCAATTTGAACAACCGGTGTTTGTATTGAACTATCCCAAGACAATTAAACCATTTTATATGAAATCCCATCCTACCCGTGATGACATCTACTTATGTGCTGATTTATTAGCACCAGAAGGTTATGGTGAAATTATTGGTGGCTCTGAGCGGGAAACTGATTATGAAATTCTTAAAAGCAGCATTGTTAAAGCTGGTTTAGACCCCGATGAATATAGTTGGTATCTGGATTTGCGCAAGTATGGCAGTGTGCCCCATGCCGGCTTTGGCCTTGGCTTAGAAAGAGCAATTACTTGGATTTGTCACTTAGATCACCTAAGAGAGGCAATCCCATTTCCAAGAATGTTGACCCGCATGCGGCCATAACTTCAACTGTTTTTGACTTAATATATAGATTCTATTGAATATATCGTTAAAAGGCTGTGGCAAATATTTGCTCCGGCCTTTTAACATTATGAAGTGGTGGTGATTTTTTGGATAATTTTACAAAAGCCTTACTAGATTCAGGCAGTACGGCGATCCCTAATATTTTATTGCAAAATATTGGCAACTTAAAAATGACCAGCGACGAATTTCTGCTATTTGTCACACTATGGCATTATCATGAAAAAGGCATTGGCTTCCCGGGTATCGAACAATTATCGACTGCCTTAGGGTTTAACCAACAAATAATTTTTCAAATTCTACACAGTTTGACCGAAAAAAAATTTATCACTATTAAAACTACCCATAATGCCCAGCAAGTCCAACAAGATACTTATGATCTAATGCCAATCTTTGATCGACTCGCTTTAGTATTACAACAAGCAACATCTTCAAACCAAGTCCGTGAGAAACAAGCCACTCGCAATAGTTTATTTAAACAAATCGAAGTGGAATTCAATCGCCCTTTGTCGCCGATTGAAATTGAAACCATTGACGCGTGGTTAAACCAAGATCATTATAATCCGGACTTGATTCAATTAGCTCTGCGTGAAGCCGTATTAAACCAAGTTTATTCTTTAAAATATATTGATCGAATTTTACTGTCTTGGGAAAAGAAAAACATTACCACCAAAGAACAAGTCCAACGGGAAAAAGATTTAAGAAATCAATATTAAAGGGGTTGTTTATGTGCTGTCTAAAACCAAAACCTTATGGGCAATCCATCAAATGATGGCTGAATTTCCAGATGCTGTGGGTGCCTTGCACTCAAGATCGCCCTTTGAGTTGTTAATTGCGGTTATTTTAAGTGCCCAGGCCACCGATGTCTCAGTCAATAAAGTCACGCCAAAATTATTCGAACGTTTTCCAGACCCGGCATCACTTGCTGCAGCAAGTATTGCTGAAATTGAAACCTATATTCACTCCATTGGTTTATATCATAATAAAGCCAAACATCTTAAAGCCTGTGCGCAAGCTTTGATCGATCGTTTTGATGGCCAAGTCCCCAATAATCGAGCTGACTTGGTCACACTGCCTGGGGTAGGCCGCAAAACAGCCAATGTGGTCATGGGGGATGCTTTTGGGCAACCCGCGATTGCCGTTGATACCCACGTCCAACGGGTAGCTAAACGCTTGCGAATCGTGAAGCAATCGGCTTCGGTCTTAGAAGTCGAGCAGGCTTTAATGGATCGTATCCCCAAAGACGAATGGGTCAAGGCGCATCATACTATCATTTTCTTTGGCCGGTATCAATGCATGGCCCGCAATCCGAAATGCCCAACTTGTCCTTTATTGACCATCTGTGCCGAGGGACAAAAACGAATGGGCGCTAAAAATGAATAATCACTTAACACCTTAAATAAAAAATTCTAGCCGAAATTATCAGCTAGAATTTTTTATTTAAGGATTCTGATTTTGATTTTGATTAGTATTGCCTTGATTACCACCGCCAGTGTTGGTTTGCCCACCATTATTATTGATAGGCGGTGTCCCATTACCACCGGTGTTATCATTTGGCGTTGAGCTGGTATCTGTATCTGGTCGTTGCGTATTTTCGGAGACGCTGCTGCTAGTTGATGATTCTGGTGTCGAGCGGCTGAAAGAAGACGACGCTTGACTAGATTCAGATTCACTAGGTTCCGTTGGTGTTTGGCTTTGGCTTTGACTGCGTCGAATCGTCGGTGTCCGTGAAGTGCTACTGTTACTGGACACACGCCCAGTCGGCTGATGACCCTTCACGAATAATTCTAGTGTGGCATTCACACTTGAGTTGGTGATCACCGGCGGATTAGAACCAGCTAAAATACGCTCTGAAACCACACTGCTTGGTTGTGTCCAATCCGAATTATCACTTGACTGCGCTAACGTAGCCATTAAACTGCGATACAGGTAAACTGGGATTTGTTGCTCGCTCATTGATAACCCACTTTGCTCTGGTTGGTCATAACCCGTCCAAACAGCCATACTATAATTCTTCGTATACCCGGCAAACCACGCATCTTTAGCCGTACCAGAAAGCGCTGGATTTTTAGCGATTTCTGTATCCGCGTATTCCACCGTACCGGTTTTACCGGCTTGATAGACCCCGGAAATTTTCGCATTTGTACCGGTCCCACTGGTGATCACATCTTTAAGCATATCGGTGATCATGTAGGCTGTTGAAGCCTTCATGGCCTGTTTAGACTCACTTTGATAAGTGTGTTGCATGCCATCAGCAGTCTTGATCTGCGACACATAAATTGGCTTCTGATAGGTTCCACCATTCGCAAAGGCCCCGTAAGCACTGGCCACTTGCAAGGTAGAAACATCCGCACCGATCCCAGTACTTAAACCTGCATCTGCCGGAATACTGATACCTAAATTATTGGCAAAGCTTTTAGCCCGACTCAAGCCAACTGTTTCTAACGTTCTGACTGCTGGAATATTACGGGAATTGGCCAAGGCTTTACGCATGGTAATTGTGCCATCATAGGCGTGGTCCCAATCATAGAGACTGATATCAGTCCCGGCATAGGTATAAGGTGTATCTTCAAGTAGGTGATAAGTCGACCAATTTAGATACTCAATCGCTGGTCCATAATCAAGGATTGGCTTAATGGTGGAACCATTGCTGCGTTGGGTGGAAGTGGCGCGGTTTAAACCAAGTAATATTTTACCTTGTTTGCGCCCCCCGATTTGGGCAATCACATTGCCGGTACTAGGTTCTACTATTGTCGCGGCAACTTGCATCTTATTATCTGGGAATAAACCAGTATTATTGTTGACCGCATTGTAAAGTTGTTTTTGAACGTCTAAGTGCAAATTAGTTTTGATCTTTAGATTATCCCGATAAGGATCATAACCTTTTGATTTAACCTCATCAATGACCTCTTTGATGTAATTATCTGCAACATAGCGATTGTTATTTTCTTGATCCAAATCACGTTTGGCTAACAAACCATCTGTTAGTGGCGTTTGTTTAGCAGTAATCGCATCATTTTGCGAAATCTTATTATTAGCCAGCATCGCATCAATCACAGCATCACGACGCTTTTGCGCAGTTTCGGGATGTTGATAAGGATCATAGGTGTTAGGAGCCTGAGGCATGCCAGCAATCAACGCTGTTTGCGCCAAAGTAAGCTCTTTAGGGGACTTGCCGAAATAATATTCACTGGCTGTTCCCATCCCGTAGACCCCATTGGCTAAGTAAACCTTGTTCATATAAAACTCTAAAATCTGTTGCTTGGAGTAATTCCGTTCTACGTTTATCGTCAAATAAGCTTCTTGAATTTTTCGTTTAAACGTCTGATCTGACTTTTTCGTAGAGAAAACGGATAACTTAACTAACTGCTGGGTGAGGGTACTGCCACCTTGTACAGAACCCGGATTGGTTAAGTTATGAAAACCGGCCTTGATAATTCGGACTGGGTTGATTCCTAGAGGTTCTTGATAAAAGTGCCGATCTTCAATGGATACGACGGCATCTTTCATTTGGGTCGAGAAATTATTACTGGTGGTATAGTCCCGATTTTCATTACCCAAAGTGGCGACTTCATTACCCTTATAATCTAAAATAGAAGAGGAGCCACCGCTTTGCAACTTAGTTTGAGTTAAGTTCGGGGCATTGCGGCCCACCAGCAAAAACAAAACTTCCGCAAGAATCACTAGGCCCAGGAAAATGATGACTAATTTCCGAAAAATATGCCTAGGTTTACCCTTGGGTGTATCTGGACGTTTGGTACTCACAATTTAATCTCCTTTAATGCATAATCAACTGATCAACAGCTTTTAAATATGGTATTGTGGGTTGAATGGCATAGTCGATCTCAAATCCGTGCTTTTCAAAATCTGCTAAAGCAATAGATTTATGGCCTGTACTTTCCTGTTCGTTCCAGTGTATGATCAACTGTGTTGCAGGATATAAAAACAGCCGCTGCAAAGAAACAAATTTAACAATAACAAAACAAATGCCTTGTTGCAAAAGGCAACGGCTGAAATGATCGATTTGATGCTGATGAAAGTTCTTTAGTGGGAAGGATTTTTTGTTTTTAGTTTCCTTAGCTTCAAAATCTAAATAGCGCCCCTGGTACACACCATTGTAATCAGTGGTGGAAGGCTGCCTAAAATAAGCTTCCTTAATAACGGCTTTGGCCCGTTTGGGGTAATCGACTTTCACAATTTGAACAGGGGTCGGCTTTTTATAAACCACTGCCTGTTCAGTGGCTCGATAATACTCATTGCTAGCATTTAACTCGTCTTCAAGCGCCATCCCCCGATGGCCAAAGAGAACTTCATCATGTTTTTTCTTAACAGCAAGTTGACGGTTAACTGCTTGCTTGGGGATATAGCGATTACCATTTGGATATTTAATCAAAGTCATCACGCTCCGTTGCTATATTATAACAAAAAACAAACCAAAACTTTCAAATATTACAAAATCGACATTAAATCTTGATATTTTCGCAAAAAAGGGGATTGGTATGCGTAATTTATGGGTAACAGGTTATCGTAGTTATGAGTTGAATGTTTTTAGCGAACAAGACAAGAAAGTACAGGTGATTCAATATGCTTTGAAAAATCAACTTAAAGCTTTTTTAGATGAGGGGCTAGCTTGGATCATTACTGGTGGCCAAATGGGCATCGAGCAGTGGGCTTTGGCTTTAGCTGATGATTTAAAACATGGTTATCCAGAGTTGCGCAGTGCGGCCATGTTGCCATTTTCGGATTTTGGCAGTAATTGGAATGAAAAAAATCAGCTGATGTTGCAAACAGCCATTGCCACTGCGGACTTCTCTGAACCCATTAGCAATCAACCATACGAAAATCCGCAACAATTACGAACCTATCAAGCTTTTATGCTGGAACATACTGATGGGGCGCTTTTGGTCTACGACCCAGAATTCCCGGGTAAAACCAAGTATGACTATGCTGCCATTACCAAATATCAAGAACAGACCGATTATGGTCTAACCTTGATTGACATGTATGCGCTAGAAGAGGCCGCGCGCCAAATGAATGAAATTCAATAGAAATTTTATTTTAATACGGTATTTTGTTATACTTAATAAGTATGAAACGTTCAAGAAAACTGAGGTGTAGTGAAAGTATGGATGATAGAAGAGATGGGCAACACAATCGTCCGCAAGCAAAGATTAATTTGCAACCAAAAGATATTTTGGAAAAGGACTTTAAACAAAAGATGCGGGGATATGACCCAGCCGAAGTTGATGAATTTTTAGATGACGTGATTAAAGACTATGAAACTTTTAACACGCAAATTCAACAATTATCTCAGGAAAATTCCCGCTTAATTTCCCGGATTGACGAATTAAGTAAACAAGCTGCCGCTGGTCAAAACATGGGTAGTACCCCTAATGCGACATCAGGTGGCAATCCAGCTTCTAATTATGACATTTTAAAACGGCTGTCAAATTTGGAACGCCGTGTATTTGGGCAACAAAGACCGGTTGATAATAATCAAGCAAATCCAAATACTTTTAATCCGGCAGCTAACAGCAATGCCAGCAATCGGGCTAATCGCTACCAAGCAAATACGAGCACCACTCGGCCGGCTAATTATATGAATCCAACACCCGGTCACAACCCAATTAATAATAACATGCCCCACAATCCAAATGTCACACCAAATACCACCAATCCCGCCATGTCGCCCAACAATAATGGCCAGGCTAACCCGAATATGCCTAATCCCCGTTCCAATAATGATAGCCATGACTTCGGTAATTATAATAATAATTCTTTTAATCAAAACCCGGATCACAACCGCTATCCAGATAATAATTCAAACCAATTTGATGATAATAGTTTGAATCGTTACTAGTTTTAGTGTATACTAATTTTTATTGTAAATCTTGAGTGATTGCGGCCTATTGTAATAGGCTGAGGAAAGTCCATGCCCGCACAGGCTGCGATGCCTGTAGTGTTCGTGCTTGGCCCAATAAGCCAAGGCAGTTTATAACTGACGGCAGTAATTTTAGCTAAGGTTTCGGCTATGTTAAAATACTTGAAAGTGCCACAGTGACGGAGCCGCTATAGAAATATAGCGGGTGGAACGAGGTAAACCCCGCGAGCGAGTAACCCAAACTTTTGGTAGGGGCGTCTTACAAAAGGAAATGAACGACTTGTAGGAGCTATATTAGCAGATAGATGATCACTGAAGGAAAAGCTCCCAACTTTTCTGGAACAGAACATGGCTTATAGAGATTTACTTGGGTTAGAGGTCTTACAAAACTTTGGTTTTGCAAGACCTCTTTTTTAATGCCGCTAACTTAGAGGTACAAACTATTGTATAATCAGACTGTAAATAATTGTGGCACGATTAAGGAGAAATTAAATGAAATATCAATTAATGGCAACGATGTCTTCAGGATTTGAAGCTATCACTGCTAAAGAATTACAAGAATTGGGCTATAAAACGACGACAGAAAATGGGCGGGTCTTATTTGAGGGCGATCAAACTGATATTGCGAAAACAAATTTATGGCTTCGTTCAGCTGATCGCATTAAAATTATTTTAACCGAATTTAAAGCTTTAACTTTTGAAGACGTTTTTCAAGGTGTGAAGGCCGTTGCCTTTGAAGATTATTTGCCCATGGATGCTAAATTTCCGGTAACTGGTCGCAGTGTGCGCTCCAAGTTACACTCAGAGCCAGATTTACAGGCTGTGACCAAAAAAGCCATTGTGGATCGTATGGCAGCTTATTATCACCGGCGGACCCGTTTTCCTGAAACTGGTAATTTATTTGCTTTTGATATTAATGTCACCAAAGACATCGCCCGAATCACACTAGACACGACAGGCCCAAGTTTATTCAAGCGGGGTTACCGGGTAGAAGCCGGTGGGGCACCTTTAAAAGAAAATATGGCAGCTGCTATGATCATGCTGACAAACTGGTATCCAGATAAGCCCTTCATCGATCCCATGACCGGTTCAGGAACTTTACCCATTGAAGCGGCATTGATTGGCCGTAACATCGCGCCAGGATTAAAGCGTCAATTTTCATTTGAAGGTTTTGACTGGTTTGATGCCAAAATTCTAGATGCACAAAAAGTGGCGGTCCAAGCTGAAATTAAAGATGATATCTTGGATATCTCTGGGTTTGATATTGACCAAAATATGATTGAAATTGCCAAAGTTAATGCGAACAATGCCGGGGTCTTACACGATATTAATTTTAAACAACTGGCTGTTAAAGATTTAAAAGTTGATCAAGAAAATGGCGTTATCATTGTCAATCCACCCTATGGGCAACGTTTAAGTAACGAAGAAGATGTTCATGTGTTATACAAACAAATGGGGGATGTCTTTAGACCATTAACCACTTGGAGTAAATATATTTTAACCTCAGATTTAAATTTCCAAAATTATTATGGTCAGCGGGCTACCAAGCGCCGCAAACTTTATAATGGGGCTTTGCGAGCAGATTATTTCCAATATTGGGCCAAGCGCCATTAAAATTAAGTCATGGAGGGATTCATATGACAAAAACAATGTTAGCCATGCGTGATTTAAAACCAGCACAATTAACACAGTTGCAAACTTCTTTTCCTGAATTGACCGTCTTAACGATGGCCGATCTTTCTGAAACTAATTTAAACGATATCAATATTATTTATGGTTACTATCAAACCACTGCTGGTAAAACACTCTTGAGCCAATTACTAGCTAGCTCCCACAGCCAATTACAATGGGTCCAAACAATTTCTGCAGGGGTCGACTATTTACCCTTTAAAGCACTCAACGACCGGCATGTCCTAGTGACCAATGCTAGTGGCATCCATGCTCAATCCATCGCCCAAAACGTCTTTGGCTACTTACTATACTTTGAACGGGCCTTAGATCAAGCTGTTGTCGCTAAAAGCCAAAAACATTATGGTATTGACACGGATAAAATCGTCAATTTAGACGACAAAAATCTATTGATTTTTGGACCAGGGCATGTCGGGCAACAAATTGCCAAAGTAGCTAAAGCCTTCAATATGACCGTTTATGGTGTCAGTCACAGTGGACAAGCTAAAGCCGATTTTGATGAAATTGTCGATGATCGCCATTATGAGGCATTACTAGCTAAAGCCGACTATATTGTCAATATTATGCCACTCACAACTGAAACGAATAAATTCTTCAATCGGGCCTTTTTTGACAAACTTACAACACAACCAATTTTTATCAATGTGGGTCGGGGGCCTTCCGTGGATGAAGCTGCGTTACACGGGGCATTAACCACTGGCCAATTGAAAGCCGCTGCTTTGGATGTCTTTGATCCTGAACCACTAGCCGCAACTTCACCTTTATGGGACGATGCGAATTTAATGATCACACCCCATACATCAGGCTATGTTCAACATTTCAGCCATGCTTACTTTAATGTGTTCTTACCTAATCTGACCCAGTTTATGCAAGATGGCACGCTGGTGCAAAACTTAGTAGATATGCATAAACACTATTAATACGGCTTAACTTTTTTGGGGGGGAGCGACTTGAAATTTAAAAGGTTCTGCTTGGTCATTTTGACGTTGGTTGGCTCATTGGGTTGTTTTGGCTCGGTACAAACCGTTTCGGCCGATGGCACGGGACGTATCAATAGCTTTAAAGCCGTCGATACTTATAATGACTACCGCTCTGTGGCTACTGTTGATGGGACTTGGGGCGCAAATCTATTTGAAGGCAACGATGGGCAAAAGGTATTCATAAAAATTTTGCCCAAAGATTCCCAATGGCAAGTCTATGGTTATACCAAACGGGCTGATGGGTATTATTATAACGTTGGCGGCAATTTATGGCTGCAAGGCAACCAAGTCAAAGTCCCAGTGGCAGATGATAATGATGCCAGTTTAAACGTCTTTGCCCATCATCCGGAAGATGATATCTATCCGTTTGATCTCGGAAAAATTAGCGACATGGCGGACTATCCCGAGTACATGTGGTGGAGCAGGAAACTGGTCAATAGTCCAAAATGGGGCACCATTAATGTCCTTGTCTTAGCCAGGATGTCTGTGGGTAACGGTGTTGACTGGATTCCAATTAATTGGGGTTATTTAGTTTATCCCGATGGCACCGTGGTCTTTGAAAACAATCTGGATCTAGATACAATCTGGATTTAAATTAACCCAAAAAAACGATCATCTCTTAAGTGGGGTTCAACCGCTACGAGATAATCGTTTTTATATGGATAGTTGTTTTTATTGGGCTAATAACTCAATGACGTCAGCTTTAGGAATACCATTAAAATACTGATTGGTATCCACGTCCGCTAAAGCCGCTGCTAAATGGGCCCGGTCATAAATGGTGCCTTGTAACTTAGCCGCTAATTCACTGGCATCTGCCGGCCCGAAGAAATCTCCATAAAAGGTCACCTGGGTGATTTTACCACCTTCAACCAATAAGCGGGCATCGATGGTCCCAAAATCAAAATGCTGCCGTTTTTTTAGGGTAAATTCAGGTGATTTACCATAAACCCAATCCCAATTATTGTAGTAACGGTCATATATTTTTTCGATTTCAAGCTCATCTTCAGGGGTAACGACATATTCTTGTGCTTTAATATCAGCAAGGCTATTGGCCCCGAATAACCGCAACAACAAGATATCTCTAAATTCTGGTGTCGTTAAGTTTTGATATGCCGGTTTTAAATAAGGTAAAACATTGGTGACCCGGCTGCGGATAGACTTAATACCCTTAGATTTAATTTTATCTTCTGGGACATTTAACGCTTTGGTCAAGACATCTAAGTCCACATTGTAAGAAAGGGTGCCGTGGCTAAATGTTTTGCCGTTTCTAGTATACATGGCATTACCGGAAAACTTCTTGCCATCAACTAATAAGTCATTACGGCCGCTAACTTCCGCGCTGGTAGCCCCCATGTCGTGTAAGGCATCCACAATTGGCTGAGTGAAGGATTTAAAATCACCGAACTCTTCACTATCAGCTCGCACCACAAAACTAAAGCATAGATTACCAAGGTCTTGATAAACTGCACCGCCACCGGATAGCCGACGGGTAACGGTAATATCATGATCTTCCACAAACTTTTGATTGATTTCTTCAAAGGTATTTTGGTTGCGGCCAACAATAATACAAGGCTTCTCTATATAAAAGAGCAATAAAGGCTCATTGAAATCTTTTTGATTCATTAAAAACTGTTCGGTTGCTAAATTCTCCCGAATATCATCTGATGTCATAATCACATAACGCATTGACTTAAAGCTCCTTTCATGTTTCTTTAAACAGTATAGCTAAAAAACCCATCAATTAACAATAATCTGAATTTTCAATCCCGTTAAATGATTGAAAAATAGTGGTCTAGAAACTATGATGGAGATGAGTTAAAAAAATGATGAGGTGTTCAAGTTGAAAAAAGAAAAAGAAGCACGTAAAGACACAATAGTTGATATGAATGAATCTTTGATTCAATATGGCAGTCAAAAATTACCCCAAGAAACCCATGTTGTTCAAAAAATTTATGATACCGCTAAAGCGGGTCTGGAAAACTTGGACGTTTTGTTCAATGATAACGGTTTTGGTCGGACAGAAAATTTCTTAGATGTGGCCAAAGGCTTTTTGGTTGATTTTTATGATTTAGATCCAAAGGAAACGGACACTAAAGCTGCAGCCTTAGCCCAAGAGGCCATTGATTACTTAGGCAAGAACATGAACGATTTCATTAAATGGGAACGCTAAACTAAAAAGGGATCAAGTCGGGGCAAAATCGCCCAACTTGATTCTTTTATTTATGCCTAAATTTTATGAAAAACTTTTCCAATCCCTTGCCCAAATCATGGCCATGGTGCCTTGACCGACATGCACGCCAATGACGGGGCCAATAATGCTGCTGTCAACAGTGACGTTTGGAAAGCTGGCTTTTAAGTCGGTCAGCCATTCTTTTTTAGCTTCCGGGTCAGCTGCATCAAAGACCGTCACGCGAATGGGATAGTCCACGTTGGCAATGGCTTGCCCAAATTCCCGCTTAATATGTTCATAAGCCTTTTTAGCTTGACGTTCTTTGGCAATCGCTGAAATTTCACCTTTATCTTGAATATCCATGGACAAAATTGGCTTGATTTTTAGCAGGCCCCCGATAAAACTAGAGGCATTGCTTAAGCGGCCGGTGCGTTTCAAATGGCTTAAGTCATCCACCATGAAATAAACTCCCATGGTTTTGCGCTCAGCTTCTAGGGCTGCCAAGATTTCAGTGGGGGTTTTGCCCTCAGCATTTAACTTACCTGCCAAAAGGGCCTCATCAGCTAAGCCTGCGCAAGTAATATGGGAATCAAAGACATGAACCTTGATATTGGTTACTTCAGGTGCATAAGCTGAAAGGGTAGAGACAAAAGAACTGATGCCACTGGATAAGATGATACAAATCACATCATCATAGCCCTTTTTAGCGAGATCATCAAAGATTGCCTGCATATCGCCGATGGAAGGTGTTGAGGTGGTAGGGAGGTCTTTATCACTCTTCAAACGTTGATAAAATTCATTAATACCCATATTTTTCGTGTCATAATAAGTTTTATCCGACCAAATCAAAGGAATCGAAACCACGCGAATATCATATTTTTCAATTTGTTCAGGGGTTAAATAAGCGGTGCTATCCGTTAAAATTGCAGTTTTCATTTTTTCACTCCACTTAAATTCTATTATTAACCTATATTGTAACGTATCCACTAATCAATGTGAACTAGTGACAACTGCCGATTGACGCAGGGTTGATGCCAAAGACAATCCTTTTTAAGCAAACGACGCTCATTTTTTGAAAATAATTTAGCAAAAAAGCTTTACTAACTAAAAGTAAGTTGTTATAATAACTTCATGCTTCAAACAAACAAAAAGGTGGTAAAAATATTTATGACTTCCCAATACTTAGACGCAGTTGCAAAAAGACGTTCAATCTATGCTTTAGGTAAAAACCTGACACAAAGCAATTCTGATATTGTTGAATTGGCAGAAAAGGCCATTGAATTAGCACCTTCAGCTTTCAACAACCAAACGACCAGAGCTGTATTCTTGTTTAATGAAAATCACGATAAGTTATGGGATCTTACGTTAGAACGTTTACGCCCAGAAGTACCCAGCGAAGAAGCTTTTAAGAACACCCAAGCTAAAATCGAAGGCTTCAAAGCAGCTTATGGTACTATTTTATACTTTACTGATGTCGATATCGTTAAGTCATTTGAAGAAAACTTCACACTTTACGCTGACAACTTTGCTGACTGGGCTGAACAAGGCCAAGGCAATGCCCAATTTAATGTTTGGACAGCATTTGCCAACGAAAACATCGGCGCTAATTTACAACACTATAATCCATTGATCGATGCGGATGTTAAATCTGCTTTTAACATCCCTGCTAGCTGGAAACTACGCGCTGAAATGCCATTTGGTTCCATTGAAGCTGGTGCCGGCGATAAAGAATATATGAATCGCAGCGATCGTTTCAAAGTATTAGACTAATCTTAAATCATTTAAAAAATACCTATATTAAAGCTGAGTTTGCCTGAACTCAGCTTTTTTGCTGGCTTTAATACTTTTGTAAGGCCGTTGTTGCCAAATTATGGGCGCCTTTATTTTGGCTTTCAGGCACCCACTGATTCAAAACCATCGGGAACTTTGCTTGTAAATCTAACAATTGGGCCAATGTTTTGGTAAAATGTTTAGCATAGCGTTTGTTGAGGCTATCGATCAATAGCTTGCTATCAGATTGAAAGGACACAATTTCGTTGGTGTATTGCTGAGTGATCATATATTCAAAGGCCCAAATTGCGGCTTGAAATTCGGCTTGATGGTTATCCATTTCACCTAGATAGGTTGTTTTTTGAACTTGTTGATGGGCTTTGATTAATAGTAGACCGGCGACTGCCGGACCAGGATTGCCGCGCACGGCAGCATCTGTATTTAAATGAATCATCTTACCTGCTCCAAACTATTTCATATTTTATATGGTACCACATCTTCTGGAGGCCTTTTTGATGCATAAAGATTTTAAAACCCGCATTTATTTCAGCAATCCCCGTCAATTAATATTTTGGTGTTTCATGCTAATTTTTTTGTTCGTTGGTTTGATTATTCAGTTTGAGACTACTGGCTTTAGCTTTTTAGGTATGATTTTTTGGATCATTGCGATTCTTTTGACACTTTACGGTTTTTTTGGTCAACAGCTATTGATCGATGGTCAAAACCAAACAGTTACCTTCAAACGTTTATTCTTCAAATCAAGGGTAATTCCCTTTGACAATATTAAAAATGTCCTACATATCCGTCGTAATGTTCGTGTTTCACTTTTAAAACCCGGTTATTTACATTATAGCTTTATGATATTACCTAAAAACATGAACTTGTTGCTCGATACTTTTCGAATAAATCATGTTAAAATAAAAGATGTGGCTCAAAAGCCATCGCTTAAATAAAGATCAGGAGGATATCAATGAAAACCGATATTGAAATTGCACAACATGTGGAGCACACTGCCATGAAGCCCATCGATGAAATCGCCGCAACCATCGATTTAACACCTGATGATTTAGAAAACTACGGTAAATACAAAGCTAAGTTAACCTTTGACGCGATTCAAAAAATTAAATCAAAACCACAGGGCAAGTTGGTTCTAGTGACCTCAATCAACCCAACACCAGCTGGTGAAGGGAAATCCACGGTAACCATTGGGCTAGCGGACGCTTTAAATAGAATTGGTCAAAAAACCGTCATTGCTTTAAGAGAACCGTCCTTAGGCCCAGTCATGGGCATGAAAGGCGGGGCGACTGGCGGCGGTAATGCCCAAGTTATCCCCATGGAAGATATCAACTTACATTTTACAGGGGATATGCACGCTTTAACAACGGCCAATGATACTTTGGCTGCTTTGATTGATAATCACATTCAACAAGGTAATGAATTGAATATTGATCCCCGCCGAATTCAATGGAAACGTGTCGTTGACATTAATGATCGCGCGCTAAGACAAATTGTGATCGGTCTAGGTGGTCCCACATCAGGAATGCCAAGACAAGATGGCTTTGATATTACTGTTGCCAGTGAATTAATGGCTATTTTATGTTTAGCTGAAGATATCCATGATTTAAAAGCCCGAATTGCCAAAATCACCGTGGGTTATACTTATGATCGCCAACCAGTCACAGTAGGTGACTTAAAGGTTCAAGGGGCCATCGCCATGCTTTTACGGGATGCCATTAAACCTAATTTGGTGCAAACTTTAGAAGGCACGCCAGCCTTTGTCCACGGCGGTCCCTTTGCAAATATTGCCCATGGCTGTAATAGCATCTTAGCCACTAAAATGGCCCTAGGTTTAGGGGATGTGGCTATTACAGAAGCCGGTTTCGGCGCTGATCTGGGTGGGGAGAAATTTATGGACATTGCTAGTCCCGCCATTGGCCACACCCCAAATGCAACCGTGATCGTTGCCACCATTCGGGCTTTGAAATATAACGGTGGTGTGGGTGTCAAAGATTTGACCCAAGAGAATTTAGCGGCCTTAGAGAAGGGTTTTGTGAATTTAAAGAAACATATTGAAAATATGCAGCGCTATCATGTGCCAGTCGTGGTGGCCATCAATGCTTTTTCAGCAGATACCACGGCTGAAATTGAGCTATTAGAAAAATTATGTCAAGATCTTGGGGTCACAGCAGTCAACACCGAAGTCTGGGCCAATGGCGGTCAAGGCGGCGAACCATTGGCGAAAGCAGTTGCTAAGGCTTTGCAACAACCTGCTGACTTTACCCCATTATATGATCGCAAAGATAGCGTTGAAAATAAAATCAATGCCATTGTTAAAACTATTTACGGCGGTCGCAACGTGGAATTTTCTGCCAAGGCCCTGCGTGATTTGAAGCTGATCAGCGCCAATGGTTGGAATAATTTAGCAATTTGTATGGCCAAGACCCAATATTCCTTAACGGATGACCAACATATTCTGGGTGCCCCTAAGGACTTTACCATCCATGTTCGCGAAATTGTCCCTAAGACCGGTTCTGGATTCTTGGTTGTTTTGACGGGTAATGTGTTAACGATGCCAGGATTGCCTAAAAAGCCAGCTGCATTAAATATGGATGTGGATGACAATGGTGTTATTTCTGGTTTATTCTAATAACTAAATGAGGTTTGATTATGTTTTTTGTTTGGCTGATAGTGGCCGCATTGATTGTGGTGGTGGACCAGTTGGTAAAACACTGGGTTGTCGTCCATCTTGCTTTAGGTGCGAGCCATGAATTAATCC
This sequence comes from Agrilactobacillus composti DSM 18527 = JCM 14202, assembly GCF_001436375.1. Lineage (GTDB taxonomy): Bacteria > Bacillota > Bacilli > Lactobacillales > Lactobacillaceae > Agrilactobacillus > Agrilactobacillus composti. Next base: position 31,746 of record NZ_AZGA01000002.1, read on the forward strand.
CTAATTTGATGGGTTTGTTATATGTTCGCAATTACGGTGCCGCTTGGAGTATCCTGCAAGGGAAAACCTGGTTCTTTTATGCGGTGACGAGTGTGGCAATCGTTGTGGTTTTATACTTAATGTTTAAAAAGCGTCATGGCGCCATCTTGTTCAACCTAGGTTTGAGTTTCATTTTAGGTGGGGCAGTTGGTAATTTCATTGATCGCTTGCATCTTAAATACGTCGTGGACATGTTTCAATTAAAGTTCATCAATTTCCCCATTTTTAATGTGGCGGACACGTTTGTGAGCATTGGTGTGATTATATTATTTATTTACCTGATATTTTTTGATAAGGAGAACGATGAATGACTGATGTATTAACTTATACTGTGGCAACAGATGGTGACCGAATCGATAAAGCTTTGATTGCTGCGTTTCCGCAGTTCTCCCGTTCAAAAATTCAACACTGGCTTAAAACTGATGCGATTACGGTCAACACTAAACTAGTCAAACCCAAATATAAAGTTAAAGCTGGCGACCAGATCGTCATTCAGATCCCACAACCAACCCCGTTGGCTGCAAAAGCGGAAAACATCCCCCTAGACATCGTTTATGAAGATCGTGATGTTTTAGTGGTCAATAAACCCCAAGGCATGGTGGTGCATCCTTCAGCGGGACATGCCGATCATACCTTGGTCAATGCCTTGTTGTACCATACGGATTTTGAAGGGATCAATGACCAAATTAGACCGGGCATCGTTCATCGCATTGATAAAGATACTTCTGGTTTGCTGATGGTTGCCAAAAACGAGCTGGCCATGAAGAGTTTGATGGCCCAACTCAAAGCTAAAACTAACGATCGGGTATATTTGGCCATTGTCCACGGCGTTATCCAAGAAGATTCCGGTGTGATCAATGCCCCCATTGGTCGGGATCCCAAAGATCGTAAAAAACAAGCGGTTGTGGCTGGTGGTCGGTCGGCGGTGACGCATTTTAAGGTCTTAGAAAGATTTGAAAAAAGTCACTTTACTTATGTGCAATGTATTTTGGAAACTGGTCGGACGCATCAGATTCGAGTACATATGCGCTATATCGGCCATCCCATCGCCGGTGATCCTTTATATGGCCCTAAAAAATCCTTATCGGGCCATGGGCAGTTCTTACATGCTGCTGTTTTAGGTTTTGAGCAACCCCGAACGGGGGAACATTTACGTTTTGAAGCACCATTACCTGAAATTTTTCAAAAAACATTAGATAATTTGCGCCAAACACATTGACTTCAATGCTAATATTCGGTATAGTTTAAGAAATTAAATAAAGCGCCTTTAATTTAGTCCTGTGAGGCTAAGAAGGTATACGAAGCACTGCGCATTTGATCTCAGTGTATCTCAGCGCAAACTTAAACTATACAAACTTCGTATGACTCCTTGTCGAACTGGACAAGGAGTCTTTTTTTGTAGAAAAGGAGAATGTCAAATGAGTAAAGAAGTTGTGGACAGTGTCACGATGAAACGCGCCTTAACCCGAATCACTTATGAAATCATCGAACAAAGTAAGGGTGTGGAAGACATTGCGCTAGTAGGGATTAAAACCCGTGGGATTTATATCGCTAAACGCATTGCCAGTCGTTTGAAACAATTAGAAGACATTGATATCCCGGTAGGTACTCTAGACATTACGTTATATCGCGATGATATTCACGATGCCAGCAAAATCCAAGAACCTGAAGTTAACAATACCGACATCGAATTTGACATTGATAACAAAAACATCATTTTAGTAGATGACGTTTTGTTCACCGGTCGTACCATCCGAGCTGCGCTTGATGCCTTAATGGATATTGGCCGGCCTAAGAAGATTTCATTAGCGGTCTTAGTGGACCGAGGGCATCGGGAATTACCAATTCGCCCAGATTTTGTCGGTAAAAACATCCCTACTTCCTTAGGAGAACAAATTAAAGTCAACGTCGAAGAAATCGATGGTAAAGACAGTATAGATATTTCGGACTTACACAAAATTAACGAATAGTAGGTGAGGCGCGTTGGCAAAGAAAACGTCATTCCACAATGATGAAGCAATCTTAGACATTCAAGACCGACCGACGTTAGGTCATTGGTTTGGCCTATCCATTCAACATTTATTCGCCATGTTTGGTTCGACCGTCCTAGTGCCAATCTTAGTTGGTTTAAATCCTGGTATTGCCTTGTTCAGTTCCGGGGTTGGGACGTTGCTTTACATCCTGATCACCAATCGCAAGATTCCCGCTTACATGGGTTCCAGTTTTTCGTTTATCGTGCCTATGCTTGCTTTGATGAAGACCACCGGTTATCCCGGTATTGCCCAAGGGACCATCGGGGTAGGCTGTGTTTATCTGATTGTCGCTTTAATTGTTTCCAGAATTGGTTTTGGTTGGATCGACAAAGCTCTGCCACCCATTGTGGTGGGCCCAATCGTCATGGTCATCGGCTTATCCTTGGCGGGTACGGCTGCTAAAGACGCGACGATGAATGGCACTAAATATGATTTACGTTACTTCGTTGTCGCCTTGGCGACGGTCTTGATCGCCATTTTCTTGAATATGTATCTGAAAGGTTTCTTATCTCAAATCGCAATTTTGCTAGGCATCATCGCCGGTTACCTTATCGCCGTATTGGTAGGCATCGTGAATTTCTCGCCGGTGATGCAAGCACCCTGGTTTAAATTACCAAGCTTCGAATTTCCATTTATCTCCTATCATCCTAAATTATATCTCGGGGCTATCTTAAGTATGGTACCTATTGCCTTTGTTACCATGACCGAGCATATGGGCCATATCATGGTCTTAAACGGGTTAACGAAACGTAATTTCTTTAAAGATCCAGGTTTACATAGAACCTTAGCGGGGGATGGGACAGCTTCCATCATCGCTGGGCTTGTAGGCGGACCGCCGGTAACATCTTATGGTGAAAATATCGGTGTACTGGCGATCACCAAAGTTCACAGTGTCTATGTCTTGATTGGCGCCGGTACATTTGCCATCATCTTCAGTTTCATCGGAAAATTAAGTGCTTTGATCCAAAGTATTCCCGCACCAGTTATCGGGGGCATTAGCTTCTTGCTCTTCGGAGTTATTGCTTCCAGTGGCTTACGGGTATTGATCGATAACCATGTAGATTTCAACTTAAAGCGCAACTTAATGATTGGTTCTGCGGTGTTAGTTATCGGTATTGGGAATGCTTACTTACAAATCGGCGAATTCCAATTTTCGGGATTAGCCATTGCTACTGTCTTAGGAATTATCTTAAATCTAATCTTGCCACAAAAGGCCGCCAGTGAAAGGGAAGTGCACTAATATGTCAATTCTTAAAAAACAAAACTTTGTAACCGTTGCTGATCTTACCCCCGATGATGTCATGGATATCGTTTTACGTTCCCAAGCTTTTAAACGCGGTGCGCAAATTCAATTAAAACGTCCCGTTTATGCCATCAATTTATTCTTTGAAAATAGTACGCGGACCCATACAAGTTTTGAAATGGCTGAAGAAAAACTCGGCCTACACGTTTTAAGCTTTGATGCTAAAACTAGTTCCGTTTCTAAAGGTGAATCTTTACACGATACTGTCAAAACTGTGGAATCTATCGGCGCTGACATTGCCGTTATCCGGCACTCTAAAGATGCCTATTATGAAGACTTGATCCAACAACCCCGTAAAATCGCTATTGCCAACGCCGGTGACGGTGCTGGGCAACATCCATCTCAATGTCTGTTAGACATGATGACAATTTATGAAGAATTTGGCCATTTCAGAGGCTTAACGGTGGGGATCGCCGGCGATCTAGCCCATTCTCGGGTCGCTCGTTCCAATATGATGTTGCTCAAGAAACTTGGGGTCAACTTATTGTTCTGTGCCCCAGATCAATGGTACGATGCTGAATTTGACAGCTATGGCACTCGCGTTGAGATGGACGAATTAGTTCAAAAAGTTGATGTCTTGATGTTACTACGGGTACAACATGAACGTCTGACCGACCAATCTAACCAGACCTTCTCTAAAGAAACTTACCATCAACAATATGGTTTAACCCATGAACGAGCTAAAACTTTGAAACCAACTGCAATCATCATGCACCCAGCACCAGTGAACCGCGGTGTGGAAATTGCTTCTGATTTAGTAGAATGCTCACAATCTCGAATCTTCGAACAAATGACGAATGGTGTATACACCCGCATGACCATCTTAGAGAGCTTATTGGCCGGCCATAATTTATTGATGCCCCAATCCTCAATCAAGATAGGAGTCAAAACAAATGCCATTTCTTATTAAAAACGGAACTGTTTTTTTTGAAGATAAATTACAAGCTGCCGATGTATTGATCGACGGTGATAAAATCAAGGCGATTGCTCCCAATATTCAAGTGCCCGAAAATGTTCCAACTTTTGATGCAGCACAGCAGTTAGTTGCGCCAGGGCTAGTAGATGTCCACGTGCATTTCAGAGATCCTGGTTTCACGTACAAAGAAACGATTGCTACAGGGAGCTTGGCTGCGGCTCATGGAGGTTTTACCACCGTTTGTGCCATGCCAAATCTTGATCCCGTACCGAATACCCCTGACTTATTAAAGAAGCAATTGCAACGCAATGCCACTGAAGGGCATGTGCATATCCACCAATATGCCCCAATCACTAAGGACTTAACTTCCGCTGAATTAGTGGATTGGCAGGGGATGAAAGCCGCTGGTGCTTTTGCGTTTAGTAACGATGGCAAAGGGGTCCAACTGGCCGGTACCATGTATGATGCCATGGCTGCGGCAAAATCCGTTGATTTACCTATTGTTGCCCACGTTGAAGACAATTCTTTAGTGCGCGGCGGTGTGATGAACGCTGGTCCTTACGCTGATAAGTTAGGCCTACCTGGGATTTTAGCAGTCTCTGAATCCAGTCAAGTGGCCCGGGATATTGAATTAGCTCAAGCCACTGGCGCCCATTATCACATTTGCCACATTTCCACCGCAGAAAGTATTCGCCAAGTCCGGGCTGCTAAACAAGCGGGTATCAATGTTAGTTGTGAAGTCTCACCACATCACTTAGTCTTAGATGATGCCATGATCACCAAAGATGATCCGATGATGAAAATGAATCCACCTTTAAGATCATTTGCGGACCGTCAAGCCTGCATTGAGGGCCTATTAGATGGTACAATCGATTGTGTCGCAACAGACCATGCCCCCCACAGTGTTTCTGAAAAGTCCGGTTCAATGAAAACGGCAGCTTTTGGGATCACGGGTTCTGAAACAGCATTCCCTATTCTTTACACGGCCTTTGTGAAGACGCAGATCTTATCTTTAGAACAGCTTTTACACTTGATGAGTGATCGTCCCGCCGACCTATTCAATTTACCCGCCGGTAGATTGTTGGTGGGCGGCCCAGCGGATATTGCCATTTTCGATTTAACCCATGAACATGTAATAGCAGTCAAAGACTTCGTTTCTAAGGGCAAAAATACACCTTTTATCAATGACACCGTGTTAGGTTGGCCTAGGGCAACCTTTGTGTCAGGTCAACGCGTTGCATTTCCAAGCTTAGGAGGACAACAATGAAACGCTATTTAATTTTAGAAGACGGTAGTGTCTTTGAAGGTACCGGTTTTGGCGCCCCGGTCACAACGACAGGCGAAATTGTCTTCAATACAGGGATGAGTGGTTATCAAGAAACCATCACCGACCAGTCCTATAATGGCCAAATTGTGACCTTTACCTATCCTTTAATTGGTAATTACGGTATTAATCGGGATGATTACGAATCGATTATCCCAACTTGTAAGGGCGTTGTTGTCCACGAGGCCGCCAGACGGGCCAGCAATTGGCGCAATCAACTATCTTTGGATGAATTTTTGAAAGCTAAAAAAATTCCCGGAATCAGTGGAATTGATACGAGAGCCTTGACCAAACGAATTCGTTCAGAAGGAACCATGAAAGCTAGCATCATGGATGCAGCTGATGATCATGCCTTTGATCAATTGAAAGCTTTAGTTTTACCTAAAAACCAAGTCCAACAAGTTTCCACTTCCCAAGCTTATCCTAGCCCAGATATGGGGCGTAATATTGTGGTGGTGGATTTTGGTCTGAAACACTCTATTTTAAGAGAATTTTCAAGACGTAATTGCAACGTGACCGTCGTCCCTTACAACACGAGTGCTGCTGAAATTTTGAATTTAGACCCGGATGGGGTCATGTTGACAAACGGCCCTGGCGATCCTACTGATGTGCCAGAAGCAATTGAAATGATCCAAAGTATTCAAGGTAAAATCCCCATTTTTGGTATTTGTTTAGGTCATCAACTATTGGCCTTAGCTAATGGTTGCGAAACTTATAAAATGCGCTTTGGCCACCGGGGTTTTAATCATCCCGTTCGCGAAATTGCCACTGGTCGCATCGATTTCACCTCACAAAACCACGGTTATGCTGTTAGAGCAGCTTCCGTTGATAAAGATCAGCTGATGATCACCCACGAAGAGATTAATGATCATTCCGTAGAAGGCTTAAGACATCGTTTCTATCCAGCGTTTTCAGTGCAATTTCACCCAGACGCTGCCCCTGGTCCCCACGATGCCCATCATTTATTCGATGAATTCATGGAAATGATCGATGCCTTCAAATTGAAACAAAAACAGGAAAAATTCGGAGATTAGGAAGGAAACGATAAGAATATGCCTAAACGTACGGATCTGCATAAAATTTTAGTAATTGGCTCTGGCCCGATTGTCATTGGTCAAGCCGCAGAATTCGATTATTCAGGGACTCAGGCTTGTTTAGCCTTAAAAGAAGAGGGTTATGAGGTTGTTTTAATCAATTCCAATCCTGCCACCATTATGACCGACAAAGAAATCGCCGATAAGGTTTATATTGAACCAATTACTGAAGAATTTGTCTCCCAAATCCTTCGCAAAGAACTCCCAGATGCCATTGTCCCAACATTAGGTGGACAAACCGGGTTGAATATGGCGATGTCCCTATCGCACTCTGGAATTCTAGATGAGTTAGGTATTGAATTATTAGGCACTAAATTATCGGCTATCGATCAAGCAGAAGATCGTGAGCAGTTCAAAGAATTAATGCAGAAATTGCATGAACCAATCCCTGAATCCCACATTGCGTATACCTTAGCAGAAGCAAAGGATTTTGTGGACAAAATTGGCTATCCAGTGATCATTCGGCCGGCCTTCACCCTAGGCGGTACCGGGGGCGGTATTGCCAACAATGATATCGAGCTCCAAGAAATCGTAGAAAATGGTTTGGCTTTATCACCAGTTACTCAAGTTTTAGTAGAGCAAAGTATTGCCGGCTATAAAGAAATCGAATTTGAAGTCATGCGAGATTCTGCCGACAATGCGATGGTCGTCTGCAACATGGAGAACTTTGATCCAGTCGGGATACATACCGGTGATTCCATCGTATTTGCCCCAGTTCAGACACTTTCAGACAAAGAAGTGCAAATGTTACGCGATGCTTCTTTAAAAATTATCCGGGCTTTAAAAATTGAAGGTGGTTGTAACGTTCAATTAGCCTTAGATCCCAATAGCTTCAACTATTATATTATTGAAGTTAACCCTCGGGTAAGCCGGTCCTCAGCTTTAGCTTCTAAAGCAACAGGTTATCCGATTGCCAAAATGGCCGCTAAAATTGCCGTTGGTTTAACTTTGGATGAAATCAAAAATCCCGTTACCGAAACTACTTATGCTGAATTTGAACCTGCTTTAGACTATGTCGTGGCTAAAATTCCGCGGTGGCCCTTTGATAAATTTGAAAAGGGTGACCGTAATTTAGGAACTCAAATGAAGGCTACCGGTGAAGTTATGGCTATTGGCCGTAATGTGGAGGAGAGCCTTTTAAAAGCGGTTCGTTCTTTGGAGATCGGCACCATTCATATCGAGATGCCTGAATTAAGCGACGTGATCGATGACCAAGTGTCTGATAAAATAATCCATCCCCAAGATGATCGTTTATTTTATCTAGCTGAGGCGTTGCGCCGCGGCTATACTGTCGAAGAATTAGCTGAACTTTCTAAAATTGATATTTTCTTCTTAGATAAGATCCAGCACATCATCGAAATAGAGCATGCATTAGCCACCCATCCCCAAGATATTGACCTTTTAACCGTGGCTAAAAAGAACGGCTTTGCTGACGATGAGATTGCTAAATTGTGGCAGACTGACCCTGACATGATTCGGAATTTACGTAAAGCTCACCAATTGATCCCTGTTTATAAGATGGTGGATACCTGTGCTGGTGAATTTGAATCTACAACGCCCTATTTCTATAGTAGTTATGAAATGGAAAATGAAAGTTTAGTTTCTAAAAAACCATCTGTACTGGTGCTTGGTTCTGGCCCCATCAGAATTGGCCAGGGTGTAGAATTCGACTATGCCACAGTTCACTCGGTTGAAGCTATCCAAAAAGCTGGCTATGAAGCTATTATAATGAATAGTAATCCAGAAACGGTTTCGACTGATTTTTCAATTTCGGATAAACTGTACTTTGAACCCCTAACTGCCGAAGACGTCTTAAATGTCATCGATCTGGAAAATCCCATTGGCGTTATTGTTCAATTTGGTGGCCAAACTGCTATTAATTTAGCCGCACCTTTAGTTGCCCATGGGGTTAAGATTTTAGGGACCCAATTGGCAGACTTAGATCGAGCTGAAGATCGGGACCAATTTGAGCAAGTCATTGTTTCTGAAAATATTAAACATCCCATTGGCGATACCGTCACAGATGCTGCCCAAGCGCCAGCTGTTGCTGAAAAGATCGGGTATCCAGTTTTAGTGCGCCCTAGTTATGTGCTTGGTGGCCGTGCTATGGAAATCGTCCATAATGAAAAAGAACTCAATAACTATATGGCCAATGCGGTTAAAGCCTCTAACGAACATCCCGTTTTGATCGATAGCTATTTAGTTGGCCAAGAATGTGAAGTGGATGCCATTTGTGATGGCGAAACTGTTTTAATTCCTGGCATTATGGAACATATTGAACGGGCCGGCGTCCATTCTGGTGATTCTATGGCTGTGTATCCACCGCAGAAAATGAGCCAAACAGTGCAAGCAACTATTGTAGCCTATACGAAAAAATTAGCCCTAGCAATGAATTGTATCGGGATGATGAATGTCCAATTTGTTATTCATGATAACGTGCCCTATGTCATTGAAGTTAATCCACGGGCTAGTCGGACCGTCCCATTCTTAAGTAAAGTTACCGGTATTTCTATGGCTCAAGTCGCAACACAAGTCGTCTTAGGCAAGAAATTAGTGGATTTAGGCTATCACGATGGCTTGGCTGCACCAAGCAAGTTGATCCACGTCAAAGCACCGGTTTTCTCATTTTCTAAACTTGCGAAAGTTGATAGCCTGTTAGGACCAGAGATGAAATCAACTGGTGAAGTGATGGGTTCAGATACAACTTTAGAAAAAGCATTATACAAAGCTTTTGAAGCTGCAAAATTACATTTACCCGACCATGGTAATATCTTGTTTACCGTTGCCGACGCTGATAAGGATGAGGCTTTAGCCTTAGCCAAGCGCTTCCGTGCCGTAGGTTATCAGATTTTAGGTACGAAGGGGACAGAAGCTTACTTTGAAGAACACGGTTTAAATGTGAAGGCTGTTCAAAAAATCCATGAATCTGATGAAAATTTGTTGTATGATTTAGAGGCCGGTAAAATTCAAGCTGTGATCAACACAATTGGAACAGACAGTACTAGTGCCAAAGATGGGGTGGAAATCCGCGAAATGGCCATCATGCATGGCATTCCGTTATTTACTTCCTTAGATACCGCAGATGCAATCTTAAGTGTTCTAGAATCTAAGAGTTTTGTGACAAATCCGTTATAAAAAGAAGGTGGCCAACCAATGATCAAAGATTACACATTAACCGTGACCAATCAAATCGAAGTTGCGGACACAATTTATGAATTGACACTTGCTGGTGCCATTACCAAAGATCCCATTGCTGCTGGTCAATTTGTGAATGTTAAAATACCCAATCCCGCGTATATTTTAAGACGGCCTTTTGGGATTGCTGAAGTTAATGTAGCACAAGGGTATATCAAACTCATTTATCGGGTAGTCGGTGATGGCACGCAAATACTGGCCCAATTATCAAAAGGGGCAACATTAAATGTCTTAGGGCCCCTGGGTCATGGGTTTCCCAGTGAATTCTTAAATCAAAATGCCGATGTATTGATTATTGGTGGCGGTACTGGCTTACCACCTTTATACGAATTAAGCAGACGCTTATATCATGAAGGACACCATTTAGATATTGCCTTAGGTTTCCCTAATAAACAACGGATTTTCTACGAAGCAAAAATGAGTCAGTTTGGCCATACTATGGTCAGTACTGACGATGGATCCTATGGTCTGCAGGGGACCATTATTGATTTAATCGACCAAAATTTCACCGACAAATCTTACCAAGCTATTTACGCTTGTGGTCCTAGAGGCTTAGAGTTAGCCGTCAGTGCACATTTTAAAGGTCATCCCCATGCTTATATTTCAGCAGAGGCGCGCATGGCTTGTGGCATAGGGATCTGTAATGCCTGTGTCTTGCATACTACAGCCGATACCAGTGGCGCCACCAACAAAAAAGTTTGTACTGATGGTCCTGTTTTCCATATTAATGAGGTGGTTTTATGACAACACTAGGGGTTCAATTACCAGGCTTAGATTTAAAAAATCCAATTATGCCAGCAAGTGGTTGCTGTGGTTTTGGTGAAGAGTTAGGTAACCTTTATGATTTGAATCAACTTGGCGCCATTATGATCAAAGCAGCCACCTCTAAACCACGTTTTGGTAATCCCACACCACGTGTCGCCGAAACACCCCAAGGTATGCTAAACGCCATTGGCTTACAAAATCCAGGTGTGGCCACAATTGTTGCCGAGAAGATTCCCAAGTTACATGCTAAGTTTAAAGACCTACCAATTATTGCCAACGTGGCTGGTTCCGCCCAAGCCGATTATGTGGCGGTTTGTGACCAAATCAGCCGAGCACCTGGTGTTAGTGCCATTGAGTTAAATATTTCTTGTCCCAATGTTGCCCATGGTGGCATGGAGTTTGGGGTGGATCCCACGGCCGCTTTTGAATTGACCAAAGCTTGTGTCAATGTCTCTGCGGTACCGATTTACGTCAAGTTATCCCCAAACGTCACTGACATTCGCGAGATCGCTAAAGCAGTGGCCATGGCGCAACCTGCTGGTTTTACCTTGATCAATACGTTAGTGGGTATGCGTTTTGATTTAACAACGCGCCAGGCAATTCTGGCCAATCAAACTGGCGGTTTATCTGGACCGGCAGTATTGCCAGTTGCTTTAAGATTAATTCATCAAGTGCGTTCTGTATGTGATTTACCTATTATTGGCATGGGTGGGGTCACTTGTGCCGAAGATGTGTTAGAAATGATCATTGCCGGCGCTGATGCGGTGGCAATAGGTACGGCTAACTTAACAGACCCTTTTGCATGTCCTGAAATCATCACCGCACTACCTGCGGTGATGGCCAAGTATCACATTAGTTCCATTGAGTCCTTAATTCATGAACGGAAAGGAAAGTTAGTTAAATGACCCGACCTATTATTGCCTTAGATTTTGCCACAAGTAATGAAATGTTTTCTTTTTTAGATAAATTTCCAAAAGATGCCCAACTCTTTGTAAAAATTGGGATGGAAATGTATTACCAATCTGGCCCTGATGTAATCAAGAATATTAGTGCTAGAGGTCATGATATTTTTTTAGACCTAAAATTACATGATATTCCAAATACTGTTGAGCGGGCTATGCGGGTCATTGGTGAATTGGGTAATATTAAATTGACCACTGTCCATGCTGCCGGTGGCTCTCACATGATTGCTGCAGCTAAAAATGGCTTATTGGCAACGCCCAATGGCCAAAATACAAAGTTGTTAGCTATTACGCAACTTACTTCAACATCTCAACGGCAATTAAATGAAGAACAATTAATTCCTGGGACAGTTCAAGATTCTGTTTTAAACTATGCGCGAGTTGCGCAACAAAACGGTGCCGATGGGGTAGTCTCCTCTGGCTTGGAAGTTCAAGCTATTAAGGCTGCTACTGGATCGGACTTTTTGTGTGTCACGCCAGGTATTCGGTTGCAAACCCAACCGGATGAAGATCAAACTCGGGTGGTGACGCCGGCAGTAGCACGTCAAAACGGCAGTGATTACATCGTCGTTGGGCGGCCAATCACCCAGGCCACCGATGCCGTCAGTGCCTATCAACAAATTCTTGAAAGTTGGGAGCAAAAATAGCTATGACAGATTCAATTGCAAAACAAGTCGCCAAAGACTTACTGAGTGTTGAAGCCGTATTTTTATCACCTGAAAAACCATTTACTTGGGCTAGTGGTCTCCACAGCCCAATTTACTGTGACAATCGGATCACCTTAGCTTATCCGATCGTGCGCAAACATATTGCCCAAGGGCTTGCTGACATTATTTCTAGAAATTTTTCTAGTGCCGAAGTGATCGCCGGTACTGCCACAGCAGGTATTCCTCATGCTGCTTGGGTTGCTGAATTATTAGGCTTACCAATGGTTTATATTCGATCTAAACCCAAGGACCACGGCAAAGGAAACCAGATTGAAGGTCATTTGATCAAGGGTCAAAAAACAGTCGTCATTGATGACCTGCTTTCAACTGGGGGTAGCGTTCTAAGTGCTGCAAAGGCGGCCCAAAAAGAGGGTGCCGAAGTAATTGGTGTCGCTGGTATTTTCAGTTATCAATTAGCAGCAGTGTATGACAACTTTAAAGCGGCTGGTATACCTTTTGAGACGCTAACCAATTACAGCACCTTGATTGATGTGGCGCTTCAAGAAAAATATATTAGTGAAACCATGTTAGATTCATTACACCAGTGGCGTGAGGACCCACAAAAATGGTCTAAGCGTTTTGAATAAAGATAAAAAAGAAGATATACCTAATTGGGTATATCTTCTTTTTTTACTATTTTAAGGCTTTTGTCGTAACTGAGTCACGAGTGCTTCTTTGGGCGTAATATAAAGTGTCTTTTGCCCTTCATAAATAACAAACCCTGGTTTAGCCCCATTAGGTTTATGGACTTTTTTAACTTGGACGTAATCAACGGGGACTGACGCCGAATAACGCGACTTAGAAAAATAGGCGGCTAAGTTGCCGGCTTCCGTCAAAGTTTGATCAGATGGGGTCGCACTATCAATAATCACATGAGAACCCGGCACATTTTTAGCATGGAGCCAGGTGTCTGTTTTACGAGCTTTTTTCAAAGTCAACTGATCATTTTGCAAGTTATTTTTACCGACAAAAATCCGTGTACCATCTGTGGCCCAGAATTCTTCAGGTTTACTTATTTTTGCTGGTTTACGTTGCTTCTTTTGTTTTTTATGAAGATAGCCTTCCCGTTGTAGTTCTAACTTAATATCTTCTAGGTCTTGCGGTTCAGCAATATCAATTTGGGCTAAGATACCTTCAAAATAATCAATTTCAGCCTGTGTCAACTTCATTTGCTCCGTCACAAAAGCCACCGAATTCTTCAGTTTCTGGTAACGGGTAAAATACTTTTGAGCATTTTCAGAAGGAGTGAGTCGATTGGATAGGGTGATTTTAACCGGCTTTTCGTTGTCATAAAAATTGGGTAGGGTGATGGTGGTCATCCCCTTAGTGACTTGATGTAAATAAGTTGTCAAAAGTTCGCCTTTGAGCCGATATTCCCCAGCATTATCAGATTGGGCCAAGGTTTTAGCCAATTTGGTCATTTTCTTCTTATCCTTATCAAGCTCTAAACTGATAAAGTGAATCAATTCGCTGCCTTGTTGCTTGACGCGATCCCGGCGAGCTTTTTGATCGTAATAACTATCCAACAGTTCACTAAGGCTATCGAAGTATTGGACCGTTTGCGTTTGATCATCAACTTTAAGCAATGTGTCATAAGGAAAAGCCGTGAAATTACTGCGTTTAGTGTCGCTGACAATCGTAGGCTTAGGATGATTAAAATGATCAAAAAAGGTTGGCCAGTATGATATATCGTTGCTCGATAATTGATATACTAATTCATTAGCTGTATCTTTACCTAATCCTTGAACTTGTTGTTGTATTAATTTTTGTGGTGTCTCGGCTTGGCTTAACGCTGCTTGAAAGTCATCCAATTGTGCGGCAGCGATGTTAAAGGGATCCAGCTTATCTTGGTACGGTGGCTGGCGATAGACATCCCCAGGCATCAATCCTCTAAAAGAGTTTTGACTTTGTGGAATTCGCCGTACTAGATCAATGATTTTTTGCGAGTCCTCGTTCACTAAAAAGATGTTACTATGGCGACCCATCAATTCCACAATCAATCGCAAATTTTGTAAATCACCTAATTCATTTCTAGAGGCAAAACTGAAATAAATAATACGGTCATTATGCTGCTGCTGAATCGATTTCACAATAGCACCATCTAAATATTTCCGCAGGGACATGACGAACTTGGTGGGGATTGGTGGATTACTATAGGGAACTCTGGTAATTTGGATGCGTGTATAAGAGGGGTGGGCTGACAATAATAGCGTGTGATTTTTTCGATTTTTACGAATTGTTAAAATAACTTCATTGTCATAGGGTTGCTGAATTTTATTCAACTTACCATCCGTCAACGCTGTTTTTAGTTCTTGCACCATGGCATGGGTAAAGGCACCGTCAAAAGACATATTTTTAATCGCTCCTTTTAATATTAAAATTGGGAAATGACGCAATATAGGCGTTATGTTGTATAATGAAACTTTAAAGTTGTATAATACAATTATGGTGATATTATGCAGAAAAATTTGATATTACGTTACTATAACGCCTCAAAAAAATTAGAACAGGTTTTGAATCAATTGCTCAAACCTTTTCAACTGACTATGCGCCTATTTGTGCTGCTGCATTTAATTCAAAACACTCAAAATTCTGTGCCAAGTCTTCAAAAAAGCCTTGGAACTAATAAATCTACACTTTCTCGCCAATTAAATCAATTAGTCCGGCGAAAATTAATTCATAGTACAACAAGCTCAAATAACCATCAAAAACATTATCAGTTAACTGCGGCTGGATTACAAGTTCTTAATAGTGCAAATACCGCAATTAACCAAATAAATACCCAATTATTTAAATACTGGTCTAAAGAAGAGGCTCAGCTGTTCAATGTCTTATTAGACCGTTTTCAACGAGATATCAGTCAACGATTAGACTAGTTCCTATGTTATAATTCTCCTGGTGAAGGGAGTTTTCTTATGTCAAAAAAACTAGTTATTATTTCTTTAGATGCCTTGGGTAGCGATGATTTATCTACGGCACATCTAAAATTACTGCCTAATCTGCGGCATTTAATTCAAACAGGGACGCATATACAAGAGATCGACCCCATCTTGCCGACACTTACATATCCCTCCCATACAACGATTATTACCGGCAATTATCCCAATAAACATGGTATCGTCAATAACGTTAAAATTCAAAGTAATCGACAATCCCCTGATTGGTTTTGGTATCGTAAGGCTGTTAAATCACAACCACTTTATGATATCGCCAAAGCACATCATTTAACCACAGCTGCTTTCTTATGGCCAGTCACCGCCAGAAGTTCGATTGATTATAATATTGCGGAGATTTTTTCCAATCGTATCTGGAACAATCAGGTGATGGTCTCATTATGGGCCAGTTCGCCATTATTTGTGGCTAGATTAAATGCAAAATATGGTAAATTACGCCGAGGCATTCGCCAGCCCTATCTAGATGCTTTTATTTCGGCATGCGCGGTGGATACTTTGAAACGGAAGAAGCCAGATCTAACCTTGATCCATTTAGTAGATATGGATGCGCATCGCCACCGTTATGGGGTCCGCTCTGACCAAGCCTACCAAGCACTACAGCGTTTGGACCAGCATGTGGGAGCCATCGTCCAAGCCACTAAAGATGCCCATACGTATCACGATACAACCTTTGCAATTTTAGGCGACCATTATCAAATTGATGTGGACCATATGATCCGGTTGAATACATTATTCAAAGAACAGGGCTGGTTACATTTAACCAACAAACAAACAATTGCTAAAGACTGGCAGGTCTTTGCAAATTCTTGTGATGGTACGACTTATATTTATACTCGCCCAGATTTCAAAGATTCAGCCCAATTAAACGACTTATTAGCAACCCTACCAGCCGTGGCCCGAATTTATCCACCCGAAGAGCTGATCCAAGATGGGGCAGATCCTGCGGCAGCATTTATGTGTGAAGCAAAAAGAGGTTATTATTTCATTAACGATGCCACTGGGCCAGTGGTTGAAGCTGTCAATCCTGATGAGATTGGGCAACCCGATCGTTATCGCGGCGTCCATGGCTATTCGCCATTTCAAAAGGATTATAAAACTACTTTGCTTTTTAATGGGCCTGAAATTAAACGCAATCATAAAATTGCCAATGCCCGTTTAATTGATGAGGCACCAACTTTTGCAAAAATTTTAGGTTTGTCAATGCCTCAAGATATTGATGGTCAAACCCTTACTGATATTTTCAAATGATTAATTGTCTTGCTCTTGGCAATAGGTTATGATTATATTTATACTTTTTGATGCACTCAATATTATAATAAAGGACAGACGGTTTAATGAAACTTGCCATCGTAACGGACAGTACAGCTTATCTTTCAGCTGAACAAATCAAAGCCAATGATATCCACGTCATCCCAATCCCATTTATGGTAGATGGCCAGTCTTATCAAGAAGGCAAAGATATTAGCACTGCTGAGTTTTATAAACTCTTAAAAACCAGCAAAACTTTCCCAACTACCTCCCAGCCAGCCTTAGGGACAGCTAAAAAACTTTATGAACAATTACATGAAGCCGGCTATGATACCATCTTATCCATTCATTTAGCCAGCAGTATTTCTGGCTTTGTTGATAATTTACGGCTATTAGAAAACACTATTTCTGGTGTCAAACTAATCCCTTATGACTCCCAGATCACGGTCATGCTTATGGGACATTTGGTGCTAGAAGCCGCCAGAATGAACCGCAACCATGCCGACCTTGATGCTATTTTGGCCCGGCTAAATGAAATGCGCGCTAGCATGGGGGAAGTCTTCATTGTCAATGATTTACAAAACTTGGTGCGGGGTGGGCGACTCTCCAATGCTTCTGCCTTAGTGGGCACCGTCCTTAAAATAAAACCCTTGTTAACTTTTGATCCAGATACCCATAAAATCGTAGCTTTTGAAAAAGTACGTTCTATTAAAAGAGCCTATGCCAGAGCTGAGGAGTTATTGCAACAAGCCATCACAACCCATGATTATCCTTTGCGTGCTTTGATTATTCATGGCGATGATTTACCAGAGGCCAAAATTTGGCAACAGGGGATTCAGTCCCGCTTCCCGGAATTACCCACAGAAATCACTTATTTTGGACCTGTTGTTGGCGTTCATCTGGGGGACAAGGCCATGGCTTTAGCCTGGATCAGAGTATATAACGATTAGCTAGTTTTGGATATACTCATTACTGTTCATCTTATTTTCTGGAAATAGTTTCCATTCAATTTATTTTTTTGAAAAGGCCAACTACAATATATTGACATTTCTTTTGAAATGAAGCAATATATTGTAGTTGGCCTTTTTACTTGCCACTATATCTTGTGTTTGCCTATCAAAAAGCACAGTTTATTACATATATATTGGAGGAAACTATTTTATGCAAATCATTTCTGGGCTTCAAACATTCCCACATAAGTTACGCACCCATTTACTTGCTGACTGGCGTGGTTGGACATTGCAGAGTTATCTTTTATGTGCCTTTGGCATTGGTTTTTTAATTGGTATGCAGCTTATCAACCCTAAAGCAAGTTGGATATCGACTATTGCGGGCATGTTGGGCATGTTTTGTGTCCATCTGATCACTTCGCGCAAGTGGTTAAATGGGTTGTTTGGTTTAGCATCGGCCATTATGATTATCGCCACGGCAATTCCCAACACAAATTATATGGAAATCGTGTTACAAGGTACTTATATTATCATGTTAGATCTACCTATTATTTTAGGGACTGAATGGGATAAAGATACTAAATTGAGACACTTCGCTGATACCAACAAACGAACAATGATCTTAAAATATCTATTGCTTACTTTAACCATTTGGGGTATTGGCTATGTCTTGATTGCCAATTTCACCAATGATGCTCGTCCAGCTGTCGATGCCTTAAGCACAGCTATTGGTTTAGTGGCAACTTGGTTGTGTGTGCGCCGGTTTCCAGAACAATATTATTTCTGGTTTGCCCAGGGTGTTATGTCCTTGGTTTTATGGACAATGACGGCCTTGCACAGTGGCTCCGGGGATTGGGCCTTAGCGGTGACCTACAGTATTTATGTGGGTAATGATATCATTGCTGTATTAGTTTCCAACTGGTTTGACCATAGTAAAAAATCTGCTAACGTGACAGCCTTAGCAAACGAATCGAAAATCTATAATGATTAGAAAAGAAGGAAGATGAATGACAGTGTTGGTCTTAAGTGGTGTGATCGGATCAGGGAAGAGTTCTCTGACAAAAATTCTTGCTGAACATTTAGGTACGACAGCTTTTTACGAACAAGTCGATAATAATCCAGTCTTACCATTATTTTATAAGGGGAATAAAATTGCCGAAGCCAAAAGGGCAGCTGGCCAAAAAGATGCTATCAATCCCTATACATTTTTATTACAGATTTACTTCTTAAATACCCGCTTTCATGCCATCAAAGCAGCTTTAACAGACGACAATAACGTTTTAGATCGTTCAATCTATGAAGACGAAATTTTCATGAAGATGAACACCGATCAAGGGCATGCCACCAAAGAGGAATATTTGATTTATCAGGACTTATTGCAAAATATGATGGCAGAATTAGCTGGTACACCCAAAAAACATCCAGACTTGCTGATCAATATCCATGTCTCTTATGATACGATGATTCAACGTATTCAAAAGCGGGGACGGCCGTATGAACAATTAGCCCAAGATCCAAATCTACCGCAATACTATCAAGACTTAATTGCTTATTACCAAGAATGGTATGCTAGTAAAATTCAAATTGATGGCGATCAATACGACTTTATCACAAATCCTGAGGATCGCCAGCAAGTACTTGCCACGATTGATACTAAACTACAGCAATTAAAGCGACTGCCCAAAAAACGTCGCCAAGTCATTTAAATTAACCATAACAAATACGCCAACCTAAATTAATTTCTAGATCGGCGTATTTTTAGTTAAGTTGGATTGGCAACAGGACCCGTTAACAAATCATAAAAGTTGTGGTCCAAAAGCCAGGCTAGGGGACCCACAGGATGAAAAATGTATTTAAGTTAACATAATATATATTATCGGAAGTTGTCTCATTTTTATAAAAATACCAAACTTTACGATTTTACTGCCATTTTCTGCGCCAATTTGGCACTAGGCCTTCGCTTCGATCAGCCGCTGCAAATACGCCCCAAAATCTGACGTGCTCAATTGTGTGGCGCCTGGAATGCCAGCCGCGAAATCCCACGTCACTTGTTTGTTTTGAATAGCTGTGGCAATCGCTTCGGTAATCAAATTGCCCACGTCACGCCAACCAAAATAATCAAACATCATTGCCCCGGATAACAAGATTGATGACGGGTTTAATTTGTTTTGACCTACAAATTCTGGTGCCGTCCCATGAGTAGATTCAAAGATGGCTTGACCCGTTGTGTAGTTGATATTACCACTAGGTGCGATCCCAATCCCGCCAACTTGTGCGGATAACGCATCCGACATATAATCACCATTTAAGTTACAAGTTGCGACAATTTCAAAATTTTGAGGATTAATCAAAGCTTGTTGGAAGAAATTATCGGTGATAATATCGTTGATAATTAACTTTTGGGCTTGTTTTGCAGCTTTAAAAGCCTTTTCAGCCGCGGCTGCGCCATCATTGGCCTTAATCGTCGTATATTGCTGCCACGTAAATACTTGATCGCCATATTTAGCCTCGGCGATATCATAGCCCCATTGCTTAAAAGCGCCTTCGGTCAGTTTCATAATGTTACCCTTATGCACTAACGTTAACGTATGCCGCTTGTGGGCTAAGGCATAATCGATTGCTGAAATCACAAAACGTTCACTGCCTTCTTTAGAAATGGGCTTGATAGCATAGTTACTGCTATCTGGGAAACGAACTTTAGCCATTTGATTAGTATCAATTAAAGTTTGTTTTAATTCTGCCGCATTTTTTTGAGCATATTCAATACCGGCATAAATGTCTTCAGTATTCTCCCGAAAAATCACCATATCTACTAACTCCGGTTTTTTAACAGGTGACGGTGTGCCCTTGAAGTACTGTACGGGACGGACACAAGCATACAAATCAAAGTATTGGCGTAACGTGACATTAATGGATCGATGGCCTTTGCCAATAGGTGTGGTTAAAGGCCCTTTGATGCCGATTAAAGCCTGTTGTAAGGCATCTTTCGTAGCTTGTGGTAACCATTCGCCCGTTTGGTTAAATGCTTTCTCTCCAGCTAGTACCTCCTGCCACTCTACCCTCTTCGCCGTTCCGAATACTTTGTGAACAGCTGTGTTAAATACCGGTTGAGCAGCAGCCCAAACCTCTGGGCCGATTCCATCGCCTTCGATATAGGGAATAATGGGGTGATCTGGCACTTTAAAACCTGCGGGTGTATGTGTGATAAAATCTTTTGTCAAAACTACGAGCGCCTCCTTAATTTAACCATTCAAACAACAATAATTTTTAATAATGCTATTATTTTATTGCTTAACTTTCTCACGAATAATCATAGGCAAAATCCCATCATTTTCGTAGTATCGTGCATCCGTTGGCGTATCAAAACGTAATTTTGTTTTGAACTCAACTTGCGTCCCATCTTGTTTTTTAGCTGTCACAGAAGCACTTTGACTGGCCGCATCAAAGTCCAAAGTATAATCTTCCGATCCGTCTAAGCCAAGAGATTGAGCATTTTGTCCAGGTTCAAACTGCAACGGCAAAACCCCCATCATGACCAAGTTAGAGCGGTGAATCCGTTCAAAACTTTCGGCAATAACCGCTTTCACACCTAAAAGTTTCACACCCTTTGCGGCCCAGTCTCTGGAAGAACCCATGCCATAATCTTTGCCGGCTAGAATAATCAAACCATCAACTGGTTCTTTTTCATAAGCTTGGGCGGCATCATAAATGGTCATCTCAGTTCGAGTTGGCCAAAAAATGGTATAGCCCCCCTCTTTATCTGGGGTCAATTGATTTTGAATCCGGATATTTGCTAAGGTCCCCCGCATCATAACCTCATGATTTCCCCGTCTGGCACCGTAAGAATTAAATTGCGTGGGTTGGACACCTTTGGACAATAAGTACTGCCCCGCTGGTGTTTGCTGGCCAATAAAACCTGCCGGTGAGATATGATCAGTGGTAATCGAATCGCCAAATTTACCTAAAACTTTCAGCTTGCCAAAGTGTGTGCTAGTTTGATTGGCCATTGATTTGAAGAATGGTGGCCGGGCAATATAAGTTGACTTTGGATCCCAGTCATAGGTCGGCTTATCTACGACCGGTAGTTTATTCCAATGGTCATTGCCCGCTAGGACATCTTCGTAACTAGTAGAAAATAGTTTTGAGTCGATAAATTCTTGGATTGCCGTCTCAACAGTTTTGGCATCAGGCCACAAGTCCTTTAAGTAAACAGCTTGGCCATTTTGGGCTGTACCCAAAGCATCAGTGGCTAAGTCAATATTTAACGTTCCTGCCAAGGCATAGGCTACAACTAATGGTGGTGAGGCCAGGTACGTATCTTTGATCAACGGATTAATCCGACCTTCAAAGTTACGGTTACCACTTAAAACCCCAGCCATTGGAAAATCAGAATCGCTTAGAGCTGAAACAACTTCTGGCTTCAAAGCACCAGAATTCCCAATACATGTCGTACAGCCATAGCCAACTAAATTAAAGCCTAATTGATCCAAATAAGGCGTTAAACCAGCCGCTTCTAGATAAGCTGTTACGGTCTTAGAACCTGGTGCAAGGGATGTTTTAACATAGCTTGGCACTGCTAGACCCAGCTCTGCCGCTTTTTTGGCGATAAAGCCTGCTGTTAGCATCAAGGCTGGATTAGATGTGTTCGTACAGCTGGTAATGGCTGCAATCCCGATCGCTCCGTAGTTTAAATCATAGGTCTTATCAGGCATCTTAATCGTTAAACCTGGCTTTTCAGCGGTAAATCTTGTTTTCAAATCTTGTAAGGCCACCAAATCCTGGGGTCTTTTTGGACCGGCAAGGCTAGGTGTAATTTGGGTTAAATCTAAATCCAAAGTCGTGGAGTAATGTCTTTGGTCATCTGTTGTGGGATCGTACCAAAGACCGTTAGCCTTGGCATAATCTTCAATTAACTGTACTTGTTTGGCATCACGGCCAGTAAGCTTGAGGTAAGCCGTTGTTTGTTGATCAATTGGGAAATAGCCACAAGTAGCCCCGTATTCTGGTGCCATGTTAGCAATTGTGGCCCGATCAGCTACAGTGAGCTGCTCCAAACCAGGTCCAAAGAATTCCACAAACTTGCCCACTACGTTCAATTGTCGCAATTGATGGGTCACAGTTAGTGCCAAGTCAGTTGCAGTCGCCCCTGTGGGTAGATCACCAGAGATACGCACACCTACAACTTCAGGAATTGGGAAAAATGTTACTTCGCCCAACATGCTAGCTTCAGCCTCAATACCACCAACACCCCAGCCCAATACACCTAAACCATTCGTCATAGTCGTATGAGAATCTGTGCCCACAACTGTGTCTGGATAAACCAAAGTGCCATCGGCCTGAGCTTCGGTAAAGACAACACGAGCTAAGTACTCCAAGTTAATTTGGTGAATAATCCCATTATCCGGTGGCACAATTTCTAAATTCTCAAAGGCTTGTTTTGCCCACTTTAAAAAACGATAACGTTCCTGGTTATTCTCAAATTCCTTACTGATATTATCTTCAAAAGCATCGGCATTCCCTGACGATAAAACTTGAACAGAATGATCAATGATCAAATTCACTGGCACGTCTGGATTAATTGATTTACCATCTCCGCCAAGTTCAATAACCTTATCCCGCATGGCTGCTAAATCCACCAAGGCTGGAACACCTGTAAAATCCTGCAATAAAACACGCTGTGCTTTAAAAGCAACATCTTGATCATGGTTTTGATCCCAATTTAATAAATGATCTAAGTTTTTATTGTATTTCTCATCATTGGCCGCAAATCGTAATAACTGCTCCATTAAAATACGAATGGTATAAGGAAATGCAGTTTTTGTAGAGCCATGTTGTGCCAGCCAAGCCGCATAGTCAAAATATTGGTACTGTTGTTGCTGACTGGTAAATTTTTTCAAAAATCGTGTATCCATGAGCCACCTCCGGAAATGTCCAAACCATTAGGAAACAATTAAAATTTAATTATATGTATAAATATTCTCACTAGATCTTATAATTTGCAAGAAGTTTTCTTTGAAAAGCGACAAAAAATTTTTTTGATTAACTTTTTGACAGCTCAAATCACTGTCATAACAGCATCTATGATAATTATTAGAAAATTATTAAATTTTAAATTCAGCTGACATAGTCATGTTAGATATGTATATATATCCTACCAATTCCCTTTATGAAAGGCCAAAAAAAGCCCTTACAAGTACGCCTTGTAAGAACTCTCAAAGTTTATTCTAATTATTCAAAAGCGGCCGTTAATTGCGGTACAACTTGTTTCTTTCGAGAAACAACACCTGGTAAATTAGCCTTATCATCAGCTAAGGTAACATCGAAGGCCTTTTGAACAGCAGCCTTACTAGCATCGTCACCAATGGCCAACAATTCTGAATCACTATTTAAGATATTAGTAATCAACAAAATGAACAAGCTGTAATTTTTACTTTTGTTTTCAGCACCCATAGCTTCACGCAATTCTGTTTCACGTTGTAAAACATCAGCGATATCCACTGTATTAACTTGAGCAACTCGAACGGCATGACCATTCATATCAAAGCTCTTAGCATCCATGTCGATCAATTCTGTTGCTGATTTATTGCCAAGATTAGTCCCAGCTTTTAACATCTCTAACCCGTAAGTTTGATAGTCTGTATGAGACAACTCAGCTAATGTTTTAACAGCATCACGATCTTCATCAGTTGTTGTTGGTGACTTCAAAAGTAATGTATCTGAAATAATAGCGGAAAGCATCAAGCCAGCAATGACTTCTGGGACTGCCACGTTATTTTCGTTGTATATTTTTAATAAGATCGTACTGGTACAGCCCAGCGGTTCAGCCCGATAATATAGCGGATCAGCTGTATTAAAATTTTGGATCCGATGATGGTCCACAACATGCGTCACCTTTACATCGGCAATATCACTGACACTTTGTTGAGGTTCATTATGATCCACCAACATAACCGCATCGACTTCTGTTTTAGCGGTTTGGATCACCCGTGGTGCTTTGGTATTGAAATGGTCTAAAACATAAGCAGTTTCTTCATTAGGTTCACCTAGCGCAACGGCCTCAGTATCATAGCCCAATTTATTTTGGAGATATGAATAAGAGATTGCCGCAACAATTGCGTCGGTATCTGGATTTTGATGTCCAAAGATTAATTCTTTTGCCATTTTTTGAAAACTCCTTTATCAACAGTATTAACACTACTCATTATAAAGCTTAATGCTGTTGTAATCGAGTATTATAATCAGTTTCGGCGAAATATTTATCCCAAGCTTCAAAAAAACGGGCAATCCGTGGAATCGCTAACTTATCCTTGCGAAAAATGAACTGCATCTGAAATTTGATCGATGGCTCAAAAGGTAACGCCGACTGGGTAAATTCATTAGCATGGGCAAAGTAGAAGCTTTGGGGTAAAGCAGTATTCACATCAACGTGTTGACTAAATTTCATCAATTGAAACGGGGTCGTGAACTGAGCCGAACTTTGGGGCTGGTCCACCAATTGATTTTTAAAGGTTTCTTTGACAATTTGGGCCAGATAATAATCATCAGGATAGGTCACCCACTTTTTATCCAAGGTATCCTTAAACTTAACCCGCTTACGTCTGGCTAATTTGGGATTGTTGTGCACAAATAGTAATTCTTCATCCACAATATTCTTAGTGGCATAAGCTTTCCAGTTTTTAATGGATTCATCGGGTAAATACATCACACCCACATCGATACGGTTATTTTCTAACGCGTCCCAAATTTCCTTACGGGTCAGTAAGCGAAAAGAAATTTCAATGTTCGGGTTCGCTTCAATATAATTAATGATGAAATTCTCAAATACTGAGCTTTCCATAGAAGATAAAAAGCCAATGTTGATCTTACCGGAATTAGCATTGGTAGATTGTTGGATTTCATCCGTGGCATTATTTAAGACTTCATAGATCTGTTTAGTGGCTTGCAGCATAGTTTTACCAGCATCTGAAATCTGTAATCTTTTGCCGATAGAAAAGAACAATGGCGCACCTACGCTCTTCTCTAACTTTTTAATTTGCTGCGTTAAGGCTGGTTGGGTAATGCCTAAGATTTGTGCGGCTTGCGTGTAATTCATGGTTTCAGCAAGCTGTAGGAAGTAGGTCAATGTTTTGGACGAGAAAATATTCTCTTGTTTTGTTTTAACCACTAGGAAATCTCCTTTTTTTATAATGTGCGTACTAGCCCCTGATTTTTCGTGTCAGAAGCGCTGGCTAACAGGTGGCGTCAAAATGTGAATCACAAGTAACTGCTGCCGGCTTAATGGCAACTGAGTTTTAATAACACCGTGCTCGTCAAAAAGAATATCCCAGCACTTATAACATAATAATAATGAAAATGATAAAAAAGAGCAACTAAAAAGCTGCTCTTTTTTATAGCTATTTAAATTTCAAATTATAATGATAACCTAATTCTTATAACCAGTATAAGCCTTAGTATCCAACAACTTTTCAGCGTTTTGCACCCGTTCTTGAGTAGGTGGTTCAATTCCCTTTAGCGGATAATTGATCCCTAAATTTTCGTACTTAGAGACCCCCATGGTGTGATAGGGTAAAACTTCAACTTTATCGACGGTCTTAATCGTCTTGATATAAGCCCCTAGTTGGGCCAAATAGTCATCGTAATCAGTGCGTTCAGGGACTAAAACGTGTCTGATCCACATATGGTGACCATTGTCAGACATATATTGAATCATCGCTAGAATATTTTCGTTGGTCCAACCGGTTAACTTTTTATGTTCATAAGGATTAATATGCTTAATATCTACTAAGGAAACGTCTGTATAAGCCATTAATTCTTTGAAACGGCTGAAAAACGGTTCCTTATAGGTGAAAGGTTGCCCACAGGTATCTAAACAAGTGTTGATACCTAATGCCTTCGCTTTTTTGAAGAGATCAATAATAAAATCGATCTGTAACAAAGATTCACCGCCAGAAACGGTGATCCCCCCTTTTTTACCCCAAAAAGCTTTATATTTAACTGCTTGTTCTAATAACGCATCAGCAGTCATTTCAGTGCCAACGCCAATATTCCAAGTGTCAGGATTATGACAAAATTCACAGCGCATCCGACACCCCTGCAAAAAGGCCACAAAGCGGACACCGGGGCCGTCAACGGAACCAAAAGTTTCTATAGAATGAACATAGCCGATGACCGGTTTTTGTTCAGTTGTATTTTTTTCTTGCATTTCAAGCATATTTCTTCCTCCTTTAAGGAGAGATTCTTTCTACTAAAGAAGATGAAATTCATCTTCTCTAGTAGAAAGCGGATGGCTATCACCATCCGCTCCCTAAGTGTTTGTTAGAAATTACATTTGTTCGAAGAAGGTCCGAGAAATAACGTCGTCTTGTTGTTCCTTGGTTAAATCAGCGAAGTATACGCAATAACCAGAGACACGAACTGTAAGTGTAGGATATTCTTCAGGATGTTTTTGAGCATCAATCAAGGTTGCTTTGTTAAAGACGTTGATATTTAAATGCATACCATTGTTTTCCATGTAACCGTCAACCATGTTTACTAAAGCATCTTTACGATCTTCATCGTCATGGCCTAAAGTATTTGGCGTAACACCGAATGTGTTGGAAATACCATCAGTCGCGTACTTGTAAGGGATTTTAGCAGTAGATAACAAGGAAGCTAAAGCCCCATTCTTTTCGGCACCATAGGCAGGGTTCGCACCAGGTGAGAATGGTTCGCCA
Organism: Agrilactobacillus composti DSM 18527 = JCM 14202; assembly: GCF_001436375.1. GTDB lineage: Bacteria > Bacillota > Bacilli > Lactobacillales > Lactobacillaceae > Agrilactobacillus > Agrilactobacillus composti. The sequence goes on from NZ_AZGA01000002.1 coordinate 58,949, forward strand.
GCTTGACGGCCATTTGGTGTGGTCCCAGTGTTCTTACCATAAACAACGTTTGAAGTGATTGTCAAAACAGAAGTAGATAATTTAGCACCGTGATATAAGTGGTGTGTATTCATCTTGTTGTAGAAAGTCTTGATCAACCATTTCGCGATATCATCAGCACGGTCATCATTATTCCCATAACGAGGATAGTCATTGTCAGCCTTGAAGTCGACAGCAATACCCTTTTCATCTCTGATAACCTTAACATGGCCATATTTGATGGCTGAAATAGAATCAACGGCATGAGAGAAACCGGAAATGCCAGTTGCAAAGGTATAGTCTAAACGCGTATCTTTCAAAGCAAATTGAGCAGCCTCATAGTAATATTTATCATGCATATAATGAATGGTGTTCAAAGCGTTAACGTAAACGTCTGCCAACCAGTCCATTTGTTTGCCAAATTTGTCCATGAATTCATCATAGTCGATGTATTCACTGGTAATTGGTGCATAAGCTGGGCCGACTTGTTCTTCTTTGATTTCATCTTTACCACCATTGATGGCGTAAAGTAAAGCTTTGGCTAAGTTAGCCCGGGCACCGAAGAATTGAACACCATCAGCAATTGGTTGTGCAGAGACACAGCAAGCAATGCCATAGTAATCAGAACCCCATTGGTTCCGCATTAATTCATCGTTTTCATATTGAATCGTAGAACTCTTGATAGAAACTTCAGTAGCATAACGTTTGAAGCCTTCAGGTAAACGATCAGACCATAATAAGGTGATGTTTGGTTCTGGTGCAGCACCCATGTTGTCTAAAGTCTTCAAGAAACGAAAAGCAGTTCTAGTCACATGATGCCGGCCATCCATGCCAATACCAGTCATAGATAAAGTAGCCCAAATTGGATCACCTGAGAATAAGGAATTGTATTCTGGTGTTCTGATGAAACGAACCATCCGTAACTTCATGACAAAATGATCAACTAATTCTTGAGCTTGCGCTTCAGTTAACTTGCCTTGGGCCATATCTCTTTGGATATAAGCATCAATAACAGTATCGATCCGACCAACGGACATCGCAGCACCGTTTTGTGTTTTAACTGCAGCTAAATAGCCAAAATAGATCCATTGAATAGCTTCTTGAGCATTAGCAGCAGGCCGAGAAATGTCAAAGCCATAAGCTTGCGCCATTTTCTTCATGTCATTTAAAGCCCGATATTGATCGTTGACTTGTTCTCTCAAGCGAATCACATCGTCAGTCATTTCGCCGTCACCAATCAAGTCAAAATCAGCTGCTTTAGCTTTCATCAAACGATCGATCCCATAAATTGCGATCCGTGGGAAGTCAGCAATGATCCGGCCACGGGCATAGGCATCAGGTAAACCAGTTAAAATCTTGTAGTGCCGTGCTTTACGCATAGCTGGTGTATAAGCATCAAATACCCCTTGGTTATGGGTCTTACGATCTTCTGTAAAAATCTTATGCATTTCAGGATCAGTCTTAAAGCCATAAGAAGTTAAAGCTTCTTCGGCCATCCGAATCCCACCATAAGGCATGAATGCCCGTTTCAAAGGTGCATCAGTTTGCATACCCACGATTGTTTCTAAGTCTTTGTTTAAATAGCCAGGGCCGTGGGAAGTAATTGAACTAACAACATTGTTGTCAGCATCTAAAACGCCGCCAGCTTCACGTTCTTTTTTCTTTAAGTCTAATAATTGATTGTTTAATTGAGTTGTGGCGTCGGTAGGACCAGCAAGGAAACTTTCGTCACCATCATATTGGTGTAAGTTTTGTTGAATGAAATCGCGAACGTTGATTTCTTCTTGCCAAGCGCCGCTATTAAAACCTGCCCAATAAGTTTTAATATCTTTTTTCTCTAATTGTTTCATATTATGATACCCTCCATATTAATGAACTCAAAACATTAACAAATTCACAAGGAACAGCTTTGATGTTTAAAGTATAACACGTCGCAATGAGATTGCAAGCCCTTTCTTTATTTTTATGATAGCCCTCATCACACATCCTTATCATACCAAGCTTTGGCGCATTAAATCAAATTTTTAAAACAAGAGTGCGCTTTCAAGATTGTATTATTTAACACAAAACTGCACTGGTACAGCAGCCAAAAGTGCGAATAGTTGTATAACAGTTGGCTGCGATTTACCCACACTGTTGCCTAATTCACAAGAAAAGCCCAAAAAAAGAGACCAATTAAACCGAATGATTTAATGGTCTCTTTTAAGATTAATCGGACTTTTTAGTATCTGACCCGTTATCACCAACATCTTGGGGATAATTGATCAGTTTAATTTCCTTAGGATCACCTTGTGTCTCCACATCCATTACAAAGGAACCATTGGAATAACGATCGCCAAAATTATGGGTTTTAGGATCTATTTGAATCCGTACGCCAGTTGTTGTTAAGATATCAACTGCCTTGACTTGACTTAAATCCGCTGGTTCTTTGATCAGTGCAAAGATTCGGTGAGGATTGCGTTTTAACTCACGCAACAACAAGACCCCACGCCGGGCTCGGCTAGAAATTGGTAACTCACTGAGGTGCATCTGTTTAAAAGCACCTCTTTGGGTCAACAATCCTAAGCTGTCCTTGGCTGAATCAGTCAAGATAAAACTAACAATATAATCATCTGGCTTTAGATCCATCGCCTTGACCCCAGCTGCTTTAGCGCCAACAGCCGGCACTTCTGCCAAAGGATAACGAACCCCATAGCCCAGATGCGTCGCAGAAACAACTTCAAATTGTGATACCGCTGCAGTTTGGATTTGATAGACTTGCAGGACTTCATCTTCAGCCTGTTTCAATTTAATGGCTAGCTGTGGTTTGGACTTATACGTCCGATTTGGCTGTAAATTAGCCAACTCAACTTGCTTAATTTGCCCATATTTGGTAGCTAAAACAAAGTTTAAGGCCATGTCTAGCTTAGGTACCACATAAGCGGCAACAATGCTTTCACTACCATCTAAACCGACGCTTTGGGAAATATGCTCCCCAACTTCTTTCCAACGGACATCGTCAATTTCATGAATGGGCCGATAAATCATATTGCCCTTGCTGGTGAAGATAAACAAATGCTGCAATGTTCCTGCAACGGTATTTAAAACAAATTGATCGTTTTCTCGAATACCATTATCTTTTGGATCCTTAGACACGGAAGCTTGATAAGACCGCAAGCTGCTGCGTTTGAAGTAACCATCGCGGGTAACCGCTACTCGGACCTCTTCATCGCTGACCAGCACACTGGTATTAATGGTAATGGCTTCAATTTCTTTTTCAATTTGGGTTTTTCTAGGACTAACATATTGCTTTTTGACCCCAAGTGCTTCTTTTTTGATCAGCTTGGCCAAACTTGCAGGATGTTCCAAGATATCTGTGTAGCGCGTGATGTCTTTGGATAATTGATCATGTTCTTTTTGTAGCTCGGTCACATCGGTATTGGTCAAACGATACAGCTGTAAGACAACGATGGCTTCGGCTTGCAATTCTGAAAAACCATAATCAGCTTGCAGCTTTACTTTAGCTGATTTCTTATCTTTACTGGCACGAATCGTCTTAATAACCTTATCCAAAATAGATAAGGCCTTGATCAAGCCTTCAACGATATGTTGCCGGTCTTGCGCTTTTTTAAGATTGTATTGTGTCCGCCGGGTCAAGACATCTTGTTGATGTTGCAAATAGCTTTGCAGGATCTCAACCAAACCAACTTGCTTGGGTCGCATATCTGAAATGGCCACAATATTAAAGTTATAAGTGATCTGAAGATCGGTATTTTTAAATAGGTAGTTTAAAATACCCTGGGCATCTGCTTGCTTTTTTAATTCAATCACAATTGAAAGCCCTAAGCGATCACTCTCATCACGAACTTCGGAAATGCCATCTACTTTTTTCAACACCCGAACTTCATCGATTTTCTTAACTAACTGAGCTTTATTCACATCATATGGAATTTCAGTAATCACGATTTGTTCACGGTGACCTCGAATCGGCACAATTGCTGTCTTAGAGCGCAAAACAGCTTTACCGCGACCGGTAGTATAGGCTTCTTTGATCCCGGCTAAGCCTTGTAAGATCCCCCCTGTGGGAAAATCTGGTCCCTTAACAAACTGCATTAAGTCAGCCAAATCAGCTTGGGGGTGGTCTACTAGGTAAACAAAGGCATCAATGACTTCTCCTAAGTTATGGGGGGGTATTTCCGTCGCATAACCCGCTGAGATTCCGGTTGCCCCATTTACCAACAAATTAGGGAAGCGAGCCGGTAAAACCGTAGGTTCTTTTTCGGTGTCATCAAAGTTTAAAACCATATCAACGGTATCTTTATCGATATCTCGCAATAATTCCGCTGATATCTTACTCAGCCGGGCTTCGGTATACCGCATGGCAGCCGGGGGATCCCCGTCCATGGAACCATTATTACCATGCATTTCAATTAAAGGTTCTCGTAATTTCCAATTCTGGCTGAGGCGAACCATAGCTTCATAAATAGAGCTATCGCCATGGGGATGAAAGTTACCCATAATATTACCCACAGATTTAGCTGATTTACGAAAAGCTTTGTCATAGGTATTCCCATCTAAATACATGGCATATAAAATACGCCGTTGAACTGGTTTTAAACCATCGCGAATATCAGGTAAGGCCCGTTCTTGAATAATATACTTTGAATATCTGCCAAAACGGTCACCCATGACATCCTCTAAGGATAATTCTTGAATGTTCTGTGCAGCTTTAGCCAATTAATTCACTCACTTCTTAGTTTTATCGAGTTGTTCTAATAAATGTTCATTATCTTGATGCCGGTCAGATTCAGTATCAGAAGCCACATTATGATCCAAAATACTGCCATCTTCTTCTAAACTGAAGACCACATTGTCTTCGATCCAACGCCGTCTAGGCGCAACTTTATCACCCATTAAGGTGGTGACCCGACGCTCAGCTAGTTGGGCATCATCAATCTTGACCCGAATTAACGTCCGGGTCTCAGGATTCATGGTGGTATCCCATAATTGGTCAGCATTCATTTCCCCTAGCCCTTTGAAACGTTGTAAACTGTAACCGCGCCCCATTTGCTTGATCTCATGATCTAATTCTTCATCCGTCCAGGCATACGCAATTTTAGTTTTAGCACCACTACCCTTTTGAAGTTTATAAAGAGGTGGTAGCGCAATATAAATCCGACCATCTTCGATCAATGGTCGCATGTAACGATAAAAGAAGGTTAATAATAGGATCTGAATATGGGCCCCATCGGTATCCGCATCGGTCATAATGATGATCTTATCGTAATTGGCATCTTCAAGTGAAAATTCAGCACCAACACCGGCACCAATGGTATGGATCATGGTATTGATTTCTTCATTATGCAAAATATCGGCTAACTTAGCTTTTTGGGTATTTAATACTTTACCCCGAAGTGGTAAAATCGCTTGGAATTTCCGATCACGGCCTGATTTAGCAGAACCGCCGGCGGAATCCCCTTCCACCAAGTAAAGTTCATTTTTACTAGCATCTTTCGATTGCGCCGGTGTTAACTTACCAGATAATAAGGTGTCGGTCTTCTTACGACGCTTGCCGGAACGGCTTTCTTCACGGGCTTTTCGAGCAGCTTCTCGAGCTTCACGGGCTTTGATCGCCTTTTTGACCAACAGCTGGCCCAAATCGCCATTTTCCATTAAGAAAAAGCCCATTTGCTCAGCAACCACCGCATCAGTGGCCGTCCGTGCCTGGGGCGTTCCCAGTTTACCTTTGGTCTGGCCTTCAAATTGCAGAATTTCTTCAGGGATACGCACCGATAATACGGCAGATAATCCTTCTCGGACATCGGAACCTTCGAGATTTTTATCCCGATCTTTTAAAAGATTCACCTTGCGCGCATAGTCATTAAAGGCTTTGGTCAAACCAGATTTCATGCCGGCTTCATGGGTACCCCCATCACCTGTCCGAACATTATTCACAAAGGAAATAATATTTTCCGAATAGCCATCATTGTATTGACCTGCAAATTCAATTTCCATACCATCTTTTTGGCCTTCAAAATAAAAGACATTACCTAGGGTATCTTTATCTTCATTAAGATAACCTACAAAGGCCTTGATGCCATCTTCGTAATGATAAACTTCAGCTTTGCCGCTACGTTCATCTGTCAGCGTGATTTTAACGCCCTTTAATAAGAAAGCTGACTCCCGCAATCGCTCTGCCAAGGTATCAAAACTAAATTTAATGGTTGTAAAAATCGTGGGATCTGGTTTAAAGGTAATCGTCGTGCCGTTTGGTTCATTGACTTTACCAAGCTTTTTTAAAGTTCCCTTGGGATGTCCCCCATTTTCAAAGGTTTCCTCAAAGGCTTCTTTATCTCGAACAACGCGGACTTTAAGCCATGCGGATAACGCATTGACAACCGAAGCTCCGACCCCATGCAGGCCACCAGAAGTTTTATAGGTATTTTGCGTGAATTTACCGCCAGCATGAAGAACCGTTAAAATAACTTCGATAGTCGGGACACCTGACTTGTGCATGCCCGTGGGCATGCCCCGACCAAAATCTTGAACAGTCAAGCTATTGTCAGCATGGATGGTCACATTGATCTCTTTGCCAAATCCGGCTAATGCTTCATCCACGGCATTATCAACGATTTCATAAACCAAATGGTGCAGGCCACGATAATCCGTGGAGCCAATATACATGCCAGGTCGCTTTCTGACAGCTTCTAAACCCTCAAGGACCTGAATAGAGGTATCATTATAGTCATTAGTTTGTTTCATTCAATTAAACTCCTTAATTTAAATGGGAACTAATATTCCCACAGCAGAACTAAGCTTACGCAAGAATTTCCTAAATTTCAAGTAAAAAATGTATTTTCAGAAAAGTAATGCTAAAATATATAAATACATATAGGAGGTTAAAATGGAAATTGCACTGTTAGTCATTCTATCATATTTAATCGGTTCTTTCCCTTCTGGGGTTATTATTGGTCGTCTCTTTTTTCATAAGGACATTCGAAATTACGGCAGTGGCAACATCGGTACCACCAATACCTTTAGAGTATTGGGAAAACCAGCTGGTATTATTGTATTGATCATGGACATCTCAAAGGGCGTTATTGGGACCAGTCTACCCCTTTGGCTAGGTTATGGCCATACCTACTTGATGTTAGTCGCAGGTGCCGCTGCGGTGATTGGCCATTGTTACTCTATTTTTTTAAAGTTCACCGGTGGCAAAGCCGTCGCTGCCAGTGCGGGAATATTGCTGGCTTATGAGCCCAGATTTTTTATTGTTGCCGTCCTGATTTTTTTGGTGCTAGTTTTGCTAAGTAGTATGGTGTCCCTAGCTAGTATTCTTGGTTCTATTTTAATTGTACTGTTGTCGCTATTCTTAAAAGACCCAATTTTTACTGCTTTTTTGGCAATAATTGCTTGTCTTTTAATTTACCGGCATCGCAGCAATATTAGCCGTATTAAAAATGGTAACGAAAGTCTAGTACCTTTTGGCCTCGTTTATCATCTAAAAAAAAACTGAGTAAATAATTCATCACATTAAGCTTTAAAAGCTAATCACAAGCAAAGACCGGGACAATGTTAAATCTGCCGCCGGTCTTTTTTGTGCCTGTTCACTTGTTCAAACAATCAATTCATATTAAAAAATGGCGATACGATAACGGGATGTGTAGTGATCTTGTGGTGCTAATTTTCGAATCGCATGTTTTTTAGTGAAATCTCCATTAGAATTTTCACCATCCGCAATGCCCCACCACGGTTCTAGACAAATAAAATCACCAGTTTTAGGATAACTGGACCAAATCCCCATATAAGGGCCATCATTGACCATGACTTCAATATAGTGGGTTGATTTATCGGTCTTGATACGGAAAGTATCACCTTGACCCAATAATTCCAAAATCCAAGCATCATTTTCAAAAAGATCATGGGACAACATGATATCCGCATCAGTCGCGGTTAAAGTGCGGTGATCAAAATCAATCAGTTTACTTTCAGCGTTGATTGGAACGCGAATTCGTGATTTTCTTGGGGAGAAGTTCAAGTAATAATCCTCAAATTTCGTATCTGGTACAAAAGGCACCTTAAAGCCAGGATGACCCCCGATGGCATAATACAAAGGCTGATCATCACTAGGATTAGTCACCGTATAGCGGACTTTGATCAGATTATTAACCAAGCTATAACGAATCTTTAAATTGAAAGCAAAGGGGTAAACAGCCCGAGATTTTGTATCGTCGACTAACTGAAAAATAACTTCAGTCTCACTTTTCGAGATAACTTGAAAATCCCGGTCCCGGGCAAAACCATGTTGAGTCATATGGTAGGTCTTCCCCTGGTAAGTGTATGTATCGTCTTTTAGTTTACCAACTATCGGAAACAATACTGGCGCATGCCGCCCCCAGATCTTAGGATCTCCGTCCCAAAGATGTTCAATCTGTGCATTCTTGTCAAAAAGACTTTGTAATTCAGCACCGTGTTCAGCAATTGTTGCCTTAATAAAGTCATTTTCAATTGTGACCATTATTAAATCACTCCCAATATCTTATAAAATGTAGCGGGTCATATCTTTGTCCTTCACAATATTACCAATGCGATCATTGACATATTTCTCGGTAATTGTAATATCACCCATTTGCATGTCAGGGCCTTCATATAATACTTCTTCTAGCAGTTTTTCAAGAATTGTTGCTAACCGTCTAGCACCAATGTTTTCAGTCCCGTGGTTCACGTCATAGGCTGTTTTAGCAATGACTTGAATTGCTTCTTTGGTAAAGGTCAGCTTAATCCCATCCACACCAATTAAAGCCATGTATTGCTTCAATAAAGCATTGTCTGGTTCAGTTAAAATACGAACAAAGTCTTCTTCAGTTAAATCATTTAATTCAACGCGAATTGGGAAGCGGCCTTGCAATTCAGCAATCAAATCACTGGGTTTGGATGCTGCAAAGGCGCCAGAAGCAATAAATAATATATGGTCCGTATTGATCATGCCATATTTGGTATTGATCTGTGAACCTTCAACAATTGGTAAAATATCTCTTTGAACCCCTTCGCGGGAAACTTCACCTGAGTTTTGCTTCTGACCAGCGGTAATCTTATCAAATTCGTCAATAAAGATAATTCCAGAAGTTTCAGCGCGAACGATAGCATCTTGATAAATGTCATCATGATTAACCAATTTATCGGATTCTTGTTGAATTAAGACTTCCCGGGCTTCTTTAACAGGTAGTGTCCGTTGAATTTGCTTCTTAGGCATCATTGAACCAAGCATATCACTCATGTCAATCCCCATTTGGCCCATCATGTCATTCATTGGACCAACTTTTTTGGGCTCATCCATGGTGATCGTAACTTCCTTGTCTTCTAACAGACCTTTATCCAACTGTTCTTTGACGCTTAAGCGTTGATCACGGATTGTGTCGTTGACTTCTTCTTCGGGTTCTTGATTCTGCGGCGTATCCCCATTTTGTAGGTTACTAAACATGTTCATCATTTCTTGCAGACCGTTTTGCCGCTGTTCCTTTTTAATCCCAGGCACTAATAGTTTAACTAAGCGCTTGTCGGCGGCTGCGGCGGCTGTGGCTCGCACATGTTTAAATTGTTCTTTTTCTTCCATCCGTACCGAAATGTCTGCTAAGTCCCGGACCATGGATTCCACATCACGGCCCACATAACCAACCTCAGTAAATTTGGTAGCTTCTACTTTAATGAAAGGTGCTGACACAATATTAGCCAGCCGTCTGGCAATTTCTGTTTTACCAACCCCAGTTGGGCCAATCATTAACAGATTCTTAGGCGTGATGTCTTGTTGCATTTGTGGAGATAATTGTGTGCGCCGATAACGGTTATACAAAGCAATGGCCACAGCCTTTTTAGCTTCTTGTTGGCCGACAATATAATGATCTAATTCTTTTACGATTTCTTTTGGTGTTCTATTCATTTGTTCCAAGTCTCTCACTTCTCCTTAAAATCATCGGCAATCACGTTGTGGTTGGTAAAAATGTCAATGTCGGCTGCAATATTGATTGCATCAATGGCAATTTCTTTAGCAGCCATATCTTTGGCGTGATGGGTCATGGCAATGGCGGCAGCTTGCGCAAAGTTGCCCCCGGAACCAATCGCCACCACGTTGTCATCAGGATCAATGACTTCACCGTTACCAGAAATCACTAACAAGTTATCCTTGTCCATAGCAATCAAGAGCGCTTCTAATTTTTGTAAAGTGGGATCCTTGCGCCAGTCTTGGGCTAATTCAACGGCAGCTCGTTTCAAATTGCCGGAATAAGATTCTAATTTTTTTTCAAGCCAATCAGATAGTGTAAAGGCATCTGCGACACCACCGGCAAAACCGATGATGACATTGCCATTGTAGATCCGTCTTACTTTTTGCGCGGTACCCTTCATGATATATTTTTCAGCCATGGTAACTTGGCCGTCACCGGCAATGGCTGTTTCATTATTATGCTTAACTGCAACAATTGTTGTCATTAGAAAGCCTCCAAATCTAAGCAATTTACTTAGTCATTATTATTTGAATTTTATTAATCACTGGCTCTGGGAAAATATTTACGATAATCCTTTTGCAAATGGGTCATCGTGACATGGGTATAAATTTGCGTTGACGACAAACTGGCATGTCCCAATAATTCTTGGACAGTCCGTAAATCTGCCCCATTTTCTAACATCTGGGTCGCAAAGGTATGGCGGATCATGTGGGGATGAATATCACCTGTTAACGCAGTTTTTTTGATCCGCTGGGATAAAATATAAGCCAATCCCCTAGTCGTCAGGCCCTGGCCCCGCTGATTCACAAAAATGACATTATGCGCTAAATGCAACTTTGTCAACAGTGGTTGCCGGCTTTGTTGTAAATAAACCTCAAGGGCAGCCTTCGCGTAGCGACCAAAGGGCACATAACGATCTTTATTCCCTTTGCCATGAACCAATACGATCTGCTTATCCCAATCAAGTTGTGGCAAGGTTAAATTCACCAGTTCAAAAGCCCGCATACCCGTGGCATAAAGCAATTCAATGATTGCCTTATCCCGCCGATCGGCAAATGTTTCCCCATCACAAGCTTTAAGTAAAGCCAGCATTTCCTTACCGTAAAAAAATTGCGGTAAGCGTTTCGCTTGTTTCTTCGTAGCAACACCTATAAATGGCGTGTTATTGGAAAGTTGTTGCTGATTTAAAAAATTATAGAAAGTACGTAAACTAGAGACTTTTCGGGCCACCGTACTGGCGGCCAAGTCAGCTTGATCCAAGGTGTTTAAAAAACTCGAAACATCTAAGCCGTCAATTTTAGCAAAAGATTTAGCTTGATCATTAGCCGTGACGATTTTTTCAAAGTTTTGAATATCCCGTTGATAAGCCAGCACTGTATTTGCTGAATACTGTCGCTCATAGCGGAGATAATCAAGAAACTGTTTGACCCATTTTATTTCAAACATAAAAAAGCCTCCCGTACTTGCTTTAATAAGCTTAACACAAGCAACGAGAGGTTGAAAAGGACTTCAGACTGATATTGATTGATTCAACTGGTCTTGAATAAATTGGTCCATATCGCTTAAGGCGCGCTCAGCTAAAGCCTGATTGCGTTCTTTTTTGTCACGAATCTTTTGTGGTAAAGCTTGCAGAATACCAAAATTTGCATTGATTGGTTGAAAGTGTTTGCCGCTGGTATGAGTAATATAGTAGGCCATTGCACCCATCATCGTGGTCTCAGGAACTGTCAGCAGCGCTTGTTCTGACGCAAGTCTAGCAGCATTAAGACCAGCGATTAAGCCACTGGCTGTTGATTCAACGTAGCCTTCGACCCCAGTCATTTGACCGGCAAAAAATAGTTGTTGATTTTTCTTGGAACGATAAGTTTGCTCTAAAACTTCAGGGGATTTCATAAAGGTATTGCGGTGCATAACCCCATAGCGGACAATTTGCACATGTTCTAGACCGGGGATCATTTGGAATACCCGTTTTTGTTCGCCCCATTTTAAATGCGTCTGGAAACCAACGATATTATAAAGACTAGCAGCCGCATTATCTTGGCGTAATTGAATGACTGCATAAGGCCGTTTCCCAGTTTTAGGATCTTCTAAGCCCACGGGTTTCAAAGGTCCAAATAACATTGTTTTAATACCCCGTTTGGCCATCACTTCAATAGGCATGCAACCTTCAAAGAACTTCTCTTTTTCAAATTCATGTCCCGGCGCAACTTCAGCATGGATCAAGGCATCATAAAATGCTTCGAATTCGGCCTTATCCATGGGGCAGTTCAAGTAAGCAGCTTCGCCTTTATCATAACGAGATTTTAAATATACCTTGTTTCGATCAATGGTACTGCCATCCAAAATTGGTGCAGCCGCATCATAGAAGTACAGACCATCAGAACCATTTAAGGTTTTGATCCGTTCTGCCAACCCACTACCTGTTAAAGGTCCAGTGGCCACAACTGTGATACCCTCTGGAAAATCAGTTAATTCTTCATTAATAACTGTCACATTCGGCAAGGCTTTGATTTTAGCCGTTATTTCAGCTGAAAATGGTTCTCGATCAACGGCCAATGCCCCACCGGCCGGTACTGCATTGTGATCAGCAGCAGCCATGACCACAGAATTCAAATGGCGCATTTCTTCTTTTAAGAGACCGGCACCATTCGTGATTTGATTGGCCCGCAAAGAATTGGTACAAACCAACTCAGCGAATTGTGCTGTATGGTGGGCGGGTGTCATGGTATTAGGTCGCATCTCATAAAGTCTAACATCTACGCCATGGCTCGCAATTTGCCAAGCAGCTTCACTACCTGCTAAGCCAGCACCAATGACGTTTACAAAAGGTTTTGCTGTCATACGAATACCTCATTCTTTATTATTTTCAATATTTTGTTATTATATCATGGTTTTGTTCTTTAGTTTAATATTTCGAATGCGTTATTTTGAAAAATTTAACTAAAAAAATACAATTCAAAGCTGAACTGTATTTTTTTGACCTTTATTTTTGCAATTGTTCTTCATAGTCCCCATTCGGGCAAAGGACTTGATGCCCACCTTTAACCTTCTTGTCCACTAAGAAATGGCCGCATTTCGGACAATCTCGACCTACTGGTTTGTCCCAAGAGACAAAATCACAATCTGGATAACGGGAACAGCCATAAAAAATGCGATTCTTTTTGGATTTACGCTCTAGGACTTGTCCTTCATGACATTTAGGACAGACAACCCCAATTTCTTTGGTAATGGCTTTGGTATTGCGGCAATCTGGGAAGCGACTGCAGGCATAAAATTTCCCATAACGGCCCATCTTGATAACCATTGGGGCACCACAAATATCGCAATCAAAGCCGGCGGGTTCATCTTTGATTTGAATCTTTTCGATCTTATCTTCGGCTTGGGCGACTTCCTTTGAAAAAGGTTGATAATATTGATCCACCACTTGGACCCATTTTTGGTCGCCTTCTTCAATTTCATCTAATTCGTCTTCTAGTTTCGCCGTGAAATCCACGTTAACGATATCCGGGAAGAAATCCTCGATCAATTCATCGACAATTTCCCCTAATTCCGTGGGCTCAAAGCTCTTCCCATTTAACCGCACATAATAGCGTCGTTGAATGGTATCAATAGTGGGCGCATAAGTTGACGGCCGACCCACGCCATTTTCTTCTAAAGCTTTGACGAGACTAGCTTCAGTATAGCGTGCTGGCGGTTGGGTGAAGTGTTGGGCCGGATCAGTTTTACTAAGTTTGACCGTATCCCCTTCATTTAAGTCCGGTAGTTCTGAATCTTTAGATTCATCACCACTTTGGACATAAATTTTGGTAAAACCTGCAAATTTTGTCTTCGACCCTGTTGCTCTGAAGGTCAGCTTATTTTGCATCACGGTCACTGACATGGTATCCATCACTGCCGGCGTCATTTCACTAGCCACAAAGCGAGACCAAATCAAGCTGTATAGTTTCAATTGATCCTTGGTTAAAATCTCTTTTAAACTGTCTGGTGTCCGTAAAACAGAACTTGGGCGAATAGCCTCATGGGCATCTTGTGCCCCTTCTGGATTCTTGGTTTTCCGGATTTTAACTGCCGCATAAGCTTCGCCATATTGATCATGGATAAATTGGGAGGCTTCGTGTTTAGCGCCAGATGAAATCCGCGTAGAATCGGTCCGCATATAGGTGATCAACCCCACGGTACCTTCTTTACCCCCCAAGTTAATTCCTTCATATAATTGTTGGGCAATCATCATAGTTTTACGGGTCCGAAAGTTTAAGCGCCGATTGGCTTCTTGTTGTAAGGAACTGGTAGTAAACGGTGCCGCAGGGAAACGTTTACGTTCTCGCCGAGTCACTTTGGTAATATCAAAGTCAGCTTGACGATCGATCTGTTTTAAAATACCCTGGACAGCTTCATTATCTGGTAAAGCCTGCTTTTTATTGTTTACACCGTAAAAGTTGGCCTTAAACTTCTTAGTACTTTTCTTAAATTCCGTTTCGATCGTCCAATATTCCTGTGGAACAAAGGCCTTGATGGCGCGTTCTCGATCCAAGATCAACTTTAAAGCAATCGATTGGACTCGGCCGGCACTAAGCCCTTTTTTAACTTTTTTCCAAAGAATGGGACTGATTGAATAACCCACTAATCGATCTAAAATACGTCGAGCTTGTTGGGCATCTACGAGATTCATATCGATGCTGCGCGGTTCTTTGAAAGCATTTTTGACAGTGTCTTTGGTAATTTCATTGAAGACCACGCGATTGTGATCTTCAGGGTTTAAATCTAAAATGTGGGACAAGTGCCATGCAATGGCTTCGCCTTCACGATCCGGATCGGCTGCTAGATAGACATGATCCGCCTTTTTAGCTTCTTTTTTCAGACCCTTGATAACATCGCCTTTACCCCGGATAGAAATATATTTTGGTTGGTAGTTATTTTCGATATCCACGCCCATTTGACTCTTAGGCAAATCGCGGATATGCCCCAAACTGGCAACAACTTTATAGTTGCGGCCCAAGTATTTCTCAATTGTTTTAGCTTTGGAGGGCGATTCCACAATGACCAAATTCTTTCCCTTAGCCATAGATAAACTCCTCTCTATACTGAATAAATGAAATCGTAAAACATCATATGCTATTAAATTCGCCTTTGTCAAATTTATCGGATGCTTACAAAACCAAAACAGTACACCTTTATGGATAATAGGTCAAATTAGGCCGCAGATCATCTGGACTGGTCACCACAGCTGCGCCGGCTTTAATCAAGGCATTGGTGCCTTGAGATGTGGGGGCAAATAAACTGCCGGGGATCGCTAAAACATTGCGATTATATTCTAAGGCTAGATTGGCGGTGATCAGACTGCCACTTTTTTGTTTGGCCTCCACCACTAAAAGTGCATGACTAAGTCCAGCGATAATTCGATTACGAATAGGAAAATGAAAACGCCGGGGTAAAGTTCCCGCGGGATATTCGCTTAGGAGTAAGCCTTTTTGTTGAATTGTATTTTGCAATGCGTTATTTTGAGATGGATAACAACTGTCCAATCCTGTTGCAATCACCGCCACCGTTGCTAGCTTAGTGGCTAAGGCAATTTGATGGGCAGTTCGATCAATCCCTTGCGCTAAACCACTGATAATGGTCACGGTGTCCAGTTCTTTTAGAACGTGTTTTAAGGCAGCAGTCCCATAAGTCGTGGCAAAACGCGCCCCCACCACCCCCAGACAACTGCGTTGCAATAAAGTTAAATCCCCTTGATAAAACAAAACCGCCGGCGGATCATAAATTTCTCGCAGTCGGTTGGGATAAGCGTCATCTAAAATGGTTAAAAAGTGGCCGACGTCATTATTGAACGCTACTTTTTGAGAAAGCAGTGGATCTTTTAATTGGCGCTGTACTTGTGCCCGTTTTTGCGGGGCAATTTCGGCAATGGCCAATAAATCCGCCAGCTGGTTGGGTAACTGTTGCTTTTGTTCTAAGTATTGGGCCACCAATAACAATTGTCGATTATTGAAAGCCCCACTGAGTTTTAACTTGTATAAATAACACGCTAACATAAAAAAACGCCTCCTGCGTAATTGGTCTTTGTTTAAATTACGCAGAAAACGTTAGATTTATTTTAAATTAATTACTTTTCATATTGGCGCACCGGTGCAAAACTATGGCGGTGAATCGGTGTAGGTCCCAATTGTTGCAACCCTTGCAAATGCGCAGCCGTACCGTAACCCATATTTTTACTAAACCCATAGCCCGGATAGACCGAATCATACATTTTCATAAGGTCATCCCGAAGCACTTTAGCCACAATACTCGCGGCTGCGATACTGACACTCCGAGCATCCCCATGGATCAATTTTTCTTGGGGAATAGCCGTTGGCACGGTCATGGCATCCACCAACAAACCTGATGGTACCAGGGTCAAGCCCGCCACCGCTTTGCCCATGGCTTGGCGGGTAGCTTCATAAATATTGAACCGATCGATGGCTTGATTATCCGCATAGCCAATAGCACAACTGTAGCACTCACTCAATATTTTAGTAAACAATTCCCGCCGTTGATGATCGGCCAATTGTTTAGAGTCATTGACCGCCACTAAGTTGAAATCAGGGGCTAACACAATGGCACAGGTGACCACAGGCCCCGCCAAGGGCCCTCGACCCACTTCATCAATGCCGGCAACCAGTTGGTTTTTGGCCCAATAGCGTTGTTCTAATTGACAACGCTGTTTAAAAGCCGCTTGGGCCTGGGCCAATTTAAATTGTTGGCGGTGATAGTGTGCCAGTAATTGTTGCACACCCTTGCGCTTATCTGCTTGTAGCACCGTTAGTTTAGCGTCAGAAAGCTCCCCTGAGGCAAGTAACACCCGGACAGCCGCAATGGTCAATCCCTTAGGCATGTGGTGCCCCCTCTGGAATTTGATCAAAGGTCAACCGGCCAAAACGCCCCTTCCGGACATCTAGAATAAACCGGGTCGAAAATTGATCATAATCTTCTTTTAACCCCGTTTTTTTCGTCAAGTACATCATCAAATCCGGATCACTTAACGTCAGGTCTTTTGAGGTGAGGTGATAGGCATCCAGCAAACGTTGGTCATAATATTGTCTCAGATAATTTAAGCCAAATAACGCCACATCATCTTGCGCATATAGACTGTCTTTGATCGACCCTAAAAGGGCTAGCTTTGTCCCCACGGTCTGATCTTCAAATTTTGGCCACAAAATACCCGGCGTGTCCAACACTTCAAATTCAGCATTGACCTTTAACCACTGTTGATTTTTAGTGACACCGGGGCGATCGCCAGTTTTAGCAATATTTTTTTGAACTAATCGATTTAAAATCGTCGACTTGCCCACATTGGGAATGCCAATACAAATTGCTCGGACCTTAGCCTGCTGTAAGCCTTTGGCATATTGGCGGGCAATTTTGTCCTTTAAAACTTGCCGCACAATTTTATCAATTTGTGGCAACCGGGATTTGTGTTGCGCATCTAGGGCCAGACTAGCTGCCCCTTGTTGTTGAAAGTATGCTTGCCAAGCAGCTGTTGCCTTGGGATCGGCTAAATCTGCTTTGTTTAAAATAACAACTTTTGGCTTTTGTTCAATAATTTCAGCCAACATGGGGTTTTGAGAACTTGCCGGTAAGCGGGCATCGACGATTTCTAAAACAATATCCACTAACTTTAATTTTTCTTGAACCTGATTCCGAGCTTTCGCCATATGCCCGGGAAACCATTGAATTGCCATATTTACCTCCTACTGTGTTAAAACAGCCACTGCCTTTGCGTACATGGGATCATTTTGGGAAATCTTCTGGGTTAATGCATTGACTAAGGCATCCCCCGTCGCTGGATCAACAATTCCGTTAGCTTGCAAACCGGTCACGCCGTTTTTGAGTTGATCATTTTGGAAATTGGTGACCGCAGTCTGCATACTTTGATCATAAACCCCGTTTTCTTGATCCACAGTATAACCCAACGCATTTAAGATCTTTTGAATCGCCACAATGGCTCGAGAACTTTGATTTAATTGATAGGTCTTCCCAGTGTCAAAGGTACTCAAATAAGCATAATCTGGATACTTCACCTTTTGATCAGGTGTAACCCCTTTATGGTTGATCCAAGTGCCGTCTGGCTGCAGCCATTTAGCGGTGGTGATCTTCATTTCACTATTGCCCCCAAGGTCAGAAACAGTCTGAACTGTCCCTTTCCCATAGGATTGTGTCCCAATGACCTGATCGTGGGCCGATTGCTGTAAAGCACTGGCAAAAATTTCAGCAGCACTAGCTGAATCACCATCGACTAACACAACGGTCTTTTCCTTCACTTTAAAACCTTGATCATAGTCTTTGCTGGCCACATATTTAACAGGTTGAGCAGCTTTTTCTTGGGTCTGCATGATAGTCTGGCCATTTTTTAAGAACATACTAGCCGTTTCAAGGGCCGTCGGTAAAGTACCCCCAGGGTTCCCTCTTAAATCAATGACGAAGCATTTAGCTCCCTTTTGACGCAGGGATTTAATGGTCTGTTTCAATTCCTTGCCAGTCGGTTCAGAAAAAGTTGTGATCTGAATATTGCCCACCGTGGGATTCGTTGGATCAATGGCACCCGTCACCGTTTTAACAGGGATTTTAGCCCGCGTTAAGGTCAAAGTGAATGCAGTACTCCCCCGACGCAGGCCTAGGGTGACTTTAGTACCGATTTTGCCGCGAATTTTAGCGACAACTTTAGCCACGGTCAACCCCTTAGCCGACTTGCCATCAATACTGACAATGAGGTCATCGGTTTTTAAACCAGCTTTGGTAGCCGGAGTGTTTTTAACGGGCGCATCCACGGCTACATAATTACCCGCTTGTTTGACAGAAGTCCCAATGCCGCCGAAGCTACCGGAAATCGTATTATTTAAATCCGTGGCATCTTGATTAGCTAAATACTCTGAGAAAGGATCATTCAAACTAGACACCATGCCATTAATGGCCCCATTGATCAGTTTGTCTGAAGACACGGGTTGATAGTAGTTCGCCTTAATAGTTTGATAAACGCTGGTAATTTTTGACAAACTACCACGACTTTGATTTTGGGAAAAGCCCACATGGCCAATCATGGCTAAGCCGGCGACCAATGTTAAGCCAATACCGGCGATAAAGGCCACGATCCCCACAAAAATAGGCACAAAAAGCTGTCTTTTTTTAGGTTGTCCAAGTTTTTGCTGCTGTTGTTTTGCCACTAGTTCTACCTCGATTTTTAATTAAAGTTGATTCAATTCCTGATATTCCCGAAACGCCCCATCGAACACATCCATATTTGGTAAGTAAGTACCATTGAGTTCCAAATACTGGGCAATTTCATGATAGTCTTCTGATTGTTTAGGAAAAGCCTGATCAAAAAAAGCATTATTGGCAAAATTGGCCAGTTCGTCATGACCATTAGGATTACGCTGGGTCATCAACCATTGATAAAAGCTACGTTTCATAGGTTACCTTCTTTACTTGACCGGTGGTAAAAAGACATTAAATTCAATTTTATCTTGTTTCAAATCAATTCTTTTGGCAGTGAATTGCATCCCGTTAGCTAATTTAAATTGATTCAATTTTAAATTGATCAATTGTTTATTAGCATCTACTTCAACCCATTTTGGTAATTTGAAATTATGACTGATATAGCCCATCACAAAGGTTAAAGGTAAGTTTAGCCGACCTACAGCAATAGATCTGGCCTTTAATTGCACATTACCATTTTCCAAAACATAAGGATCACAGGCCAAAGAGAACTCCACCGGCTGATTTAAGAAATACAGTTTCCCTGTTAGTACGGCATGCTTTTCCAGCGTAAAATTATACTTCACTGTTTCATTTTTCAATTGATTAGCTAAATAATAATGGATAAACCCATTAATTTGCTTTTTATTAAACGTCACACTGAAGGACTCGTTTTTAGCTGTCAGTTTTGTTTGATTATCTTGCGCCGGCATTGGACTAAAAGCCCGAATACTCACAAACGAAACTGCAAAAATAAGCACTAAAATTAACGTTACAAAGGCAATTTTCCAAGGATTATGCCGCTTAGTGATTTGCGTGTTTTTTGGTTTTGGTGTCAAAGTCTTAAAACTCCTACTTCTTTTGATATAGCCACAGTTTTTTATGATCTGCCATGACCTGGTAAAGTTCAGTGGTCATTTTTTCATAACCCACATGATTGGGATGAAAATGATCTTTTTTATAAAGATATGGGTTAGTCAACTCAGGTTCCTTTTTAGAACTACTGTTGCTGGCTGCCTGAGCCTGCTTAGTAGTGGCCACTGATTTCAAGCGTTTAGCCACGGCCTTTTTCGTTTTGGCGTCCCCCTTGGTCAAAATAGCATCAACGGGCACAAAATAACTGCGATTTTGTAGCTTCAAGGCTGCCTGGGTCCCCGCATTCCAGCTGTGAACTGCAGCTTGCATCGTGGTCACCGTGGGCATTAAGACATAAAAAGGATTGTAAAGTCCGATCACAAAAATCGGCACTTGGGAATTGACGGTTCGAATCTTTTGAATGATCTGCGTTAAATTTTTACATGCTGCCTGGGCTTTGGTGTCTACCGCCTGTGTCGTCACGTGTAAGGGGTCTTTTGAGATGACTTGCATAATGTCATTGCCCCCCATGGTCATAACGACAGCATCTGCTTTTTGGACACTGGCCGTAATTTTGGGATCATTTAAAACCCGGTCCAAAATTTGCGCACTGGTATTACCCCCCACGCCAAAATTGGCGGTGGTCACTTTTGTTTTAGGGTATTTCTTCGTAATGGTTTTTTTTAACAAGCCCACATAGCCTTGATCCTTGGCCGAATCCCCAACGCCTTGGGTCAACGAATCCCCAATGGCGGTGATTTGCAGTTGTTTTTTGGCAACTGGCCGCACTGATTTAGTCGTCTTCTTAGCAGCTAAGGCCACATTAGGCTGTACCTCAGTAACAGCTACAAAAAGACCACCTATGCAAAAAAGGCTAAGCAGCATCCCTAATAGCCAATATTTCTTCAAAAAATAACACCTACTTTATGAATTACTTCGTATAAAACATCAATGCAAACGCACCTGGGCCAGCATGCGTGGCAATGATTGGGTCCGTTTCGCGAATCAAGATCGGTACATTGGCAATCACTTGCCGAACCTTATCAGCAACCCGTTGACTAATGGCTAACCCAGCCGCATGGGAAATACCGATGGCTTCAATCGGCGGCAGGGTCTTCATCTCAGTGATCACCTTGTCCACGTAACGCATGATCGCCTTTTCACCACGACCTTTAGCCACGGCATGGAGTTTACCGTCTTGTAGTTCCAAGACAATTTTAATGTTCAACAAACCGCTGATCATCCCGGAAACCCGGCTTAAGCGGCCGCCTTTGACCAGGTTTGTTAAATCCACAACGCCCATCACTAAGCGGGTATGTTCTCGGACCTCTTTGACTTTGGCCAAAATAGTGGCCATGTCTGCCCCTTGTTGAGCCAGTTTAGCAGCTTCGATCACTTGAAAGGCCATGGCCCGGTCGGTAAATTGACTATCCACCACCGTGACGTTCGCCCGCGAGATTTCGCCAGCTTGGCGGGCCGCATTGACTGTCCCACTAATGGCCTCGGTCATATGAATCGCTAATATTTGGCTACCATCTACCGCCAATTTATCAAATAAATCTAAAAATTTCCCCACTGAAGGTTGACTGGTTTTGGGCAGACTAGCTGCTTGGGCCATCATCGTCATAAAGTCTTTGCGGGTAATATCCACATCGTCCACATAAGATTTTTGATCAATTTCAATTGTTAAAGGAATAACATTGACAGCATACTTATCAATTTCTTCAGGGGTCAACTGCACTGAAGAGTCCGTTACAATTTTTACTTTTGCCATGAATTACACTCACTTTCGGCCAATCAGCTTGGCCACTAATTTATGCCCTGATATAATACATCGTCAAAAGGCAGCTTTGGTGTTACTATAAAAATATGGTTCACTGATTAATTAGTATAACAAAGATTTACAGGTCCCGCACACTGTTTTACATAGGAGGA
This sequence comes from Agrilactobacillus composti DSM 18527 = JCM 14202, assembly GCF_001436375.1. Classification (GTDB taxonomy): domain Bacteria; phylum Bacillota; class Bacilli; order Lactobacillales; family Lactobacillaceae; genus Agrilactobacillus; species Agrilactobacillus composti. The sequence goes on from NZ_AZGA01000002.1 coordinate 80,965, forward strand.
AACGACATATGCGTCAATCAATTTTTAACGAACGACCCCACCTCAGTAAAAAATATGAAATCACTAATGAAGTGTTAAATGCTGTTACCCATGGTTTGGCTGTTTTCTTAGCCATCACCGGCTTAGTCATTTTACTCTTAAAGGGCCTTAGAGAACATAGTACTTTAGCCATCGTTTCCTATGCCATTTACGGGGCCTCTATGATTATTTTATATCTGAGTTCCACACTTTTCCATAGCTTGATTTTCACTCGAGCCAAACATGTCTTTCAAATATTTGATCACAGCAGTATTTTTTTATTAATCGCCGGTACCTATACACCCTATTGTCTGCTAGCCATCCAGGGGACTTTTGGCTGGGTGTTGTGTGGGGTCATTTGGCTGCTAGCCATTAGCGGTATCCTTTACAAAATATTTAATGTGGGGGCCCACCGGGGCTTAGAGACCTGCCTTTATGTGCTCATGGGTTGGGGCGTATTGATTGCCATGCATCCGTTATATTTAACTTTAGGTTGGCAGGGTTTATGGCTGCTGATTTTAGGTGGCGTTGCCTTTACCCTAGGCGCTGTGATTTACAGCATGCGGGCCATTCCGTTTATCCACGTGATTTGGCATCTGTTTGTTATTCTGGGGTCTGCGTTGATGTATTTTTCCATTTTATTTTACATTTAATCTGCACACCCATTATAAAAAAGTATGATCCGAAAATGTCATCCGGATCATACTTTTTTAAATACGGTCATAAATTTCAAATTGATGGGGAAATTCTATATTCTCGGCACCGGGTACTTGTGAAACGCGTTTAAATGCCGTCCAAGGTATTGGTGGCATATAAGTATCGCCGGTAATCTCTTTTTGAATACGGGTCACATAAAGCCGCTGGACCACATCCATAAATAATGTGAAGACCTGGGCGCCCCCAATAATGAAGACTTGGGTTTGGGGATGCTCAGTTGCATAAGCTAAGACGGCGGCTTGATCGTGACATTGCATGACCCCCGCTGGTAAGTCTAGCTCATTTTGCCGACTTAACACGATATTTTGCCGTTGGGGTAAAGGCCGCCCACCAAAACTGGCAAAGGTTTTGCGGCCCATGACGATACAGTGATTGAGTGTGGTTTTTTTAAAGTACTTCAAATCATCTGAAATATGCCAAGGCATTTTGCCATTGGCACCAATCACATGATTTTTTGACTCCGCCCAAATAAATGCCAGCATAAATAACCTCCTAAACTGCTACCGGTGCTTTAATCGCCGGATAAGGGTCATAGTTTTCCAAATGAATGTCGCCCATCTCAAAATCAAAGATATCCTGTTTATCCGGATTTAAAATGAGTTTTGGGGCATTTCTAGGTGTTCTAGTCAATTGTTCTTGCACCTGGTGTAAATGATTTTTATAAATATGGGCATCCCCTAAAGTATGCACAAATTCACCCACAGCTAAGCCTGTTGCTTGGGCAATTAAATGGGTCAACAACGCATAACTGGCAATATTAAAGGGAACCCCTAAGAAAACGTCCCCACTGCGTTGATACAGCTGGCAGGAAAGCCGCCCATCAACGACATAAAATTGAAACATTGTGTGACACGGTGGCAAGGCCATGTTCGGAATATCCTCTGGATTCCACGCCGAGACAATTAGGCGTCTGGAATCCGGTGTTCGTTTGATCATATCGATAACATTTTTAATTTGATCAATGGTTTGCCCATTGCTAGTCCGCCAATGCCGCCACTGACTACCATAAACATTGCCTAAATTTCCAAATTTTTCAGCAAAAAGTGGGTCAGCTAAAATTCGGGCATCAAAAGCCTGCATTTGCGCATCATAAATCTTTTTGAATGCTGGGTCAGTGGTGGCCCGATGGCCAAAGTCAGTCATATCAGGTCCTTGATAAGCCGCACTGGTCACATAATTTTTGAAAGCCCATTCATCCCAAATATGATTCTTATGTTGCAGTAAAAAACGAATATTGGTATCGCCCTTTAAAAACCACAGCAATTCACTTTTGATCAAACCAAAAGGCACTTTTTTGGTGGTCAATAAAGGAAATCCGGCTTGTAAATCAAAACGCATCTGATAGCCAAAAATGCTATAAGTCCCCGTATTGGTCCGATCATCTTTATAGTGGCCTTGATTTAAAATTTTCCGCTCTAACTCTAAATATGCATCCTCTAACATCAACCTGCTCCTCACTTATGCAAATTCACTGAGATAGGCCCAGCGATCCATTTTTTGATCCACTTCTTGATTCAGGTGGTCAATTTGTTGCTGCAAATCGGCTAGCTTTTGATAATCTGTCCCCGGCACAGTTGTCATTTGGGCCTTGAGTTGTTGAATTTGTTGATCCAATTGGTCTAACTGTCCTTCAATGCCAGCATATTCTTTTTGCTCATTATACGTTAATTTATGCTTTTTTGCAGTTTTTTTAGTTTCCGTCGGTAAATCATTAGCCGACGCCTGCGTCTTTTGCTTGGTTTTTTCAGCCCCTTGGCTGGCTGCTTGGGCTTTTAAATAGTCACTCAACTGACCTTGATAGCGGGTAATAGAACCGGACCCATTAAAAATCAGCAATTGATCGGTGACTTGATCTAAGAAATACCGATCATGACTCACCGTGATCACTGTGCCATTAAAGTCGGCTAAATAATTCTCCAAAACGGTTAAAGTCTGGACATCAAAGTCATTGGTAGGTTCGTCTAACAATAAAACATTTGGTTCCGACATCAATAATTTTAATAAATAAAGTCGGCGTAATTCCCCCCCAGACAAGCGGGCAATTAAAGTGCCATGCATGAAGCGCGGAAATAAAAATTCCTCTAACAATTGGGTCACACTGATCTGCGTCCCGCTTTTACTGGTCACACTTTCCCCCACATCTTCCAAGTACTTAATGACCCGTTTATTAGGATCAATGGGTTCGGTAATTTGGGTGTAATAAGCCATTTTAACCGTCTCACCGATAGTCAAGATCCCTGTGTCTAAAGGGATTTTGCCAGCAATAACGTTTAATAAACTACTCTTGCCCGCCCCATTGACGCCGGTGATCCCGATGCGATCGCCTGCTTGCACTAATAAATTGAAATCTTTTAAAATCACTTTATCATCAAAGTTTAAATTAGCGTCCTTGAGTTCGATCACTTTTTTGCCTAAGCGTTGTTCACCAATATTAATACTCACATCCTCATTACCGCCGCCCGTGGGTAAATTGGCCTTTAAATCCTTAAAACGTTCAATTCGTGCTTGTTGTTTGGTGGTGCGGGCTTTGGCCCCGGCGTGCATCCAAGCTAGCTCTTGTTTATAAAGTTGTTTTTGCTTATGGGCCTGGGCGGCGTCTACTTCATCTTGATGGGCTTTTTGAGTCACATAGGCTTCATAATTCCCTGGGAAAATCGACAAGCGCCCCTGATCTAATTCAAAGATTTGATTGGTAACTGCATCTAAAAAGTAACGATCATGGGTCACTACCAATAAAGCGCCCCGATAACTTTGTAAATATTTCTCCAGCCAAGCAATACTATCAAAGTCTAAATGGTTGGTCGGTTCGTCTAGAATCAATAGATCCCCTTTATCTAATAAGGCTTGGGCCAAAGCTACCCGTTTGACCTGACCCCCAGATAATTGGCTAGTGCGTTGATTAAAATCCGTAATATGCAATCCTGTTAAAATTGTTTTTAATTCCGTATCGATCTGCCAAGCATCTAAACGATTCATGTCATTTTCAGCCTGAAAGAACTGGTCTTGTATTTTTTGATCGTTAGGGGCCAAACTATAAGCTTTTAAAATACGTTCATAAGTCCGAATGGCTTCAAATTCTGGCCCTTCGCCCCTTAAGGCAGCTTCTAAGACCGTCACGTTAGGCAACTGATTATCCTGACGCAAATAAGATACCTTATATTGATTAGGCGTTTCAATGACCCCACTATCGGGCTTTTCCAAACCAGCGATCGTATTTAATAGGGTGGTTTTGCCGGTACCGTTTAAACCGATCAAACCAATTTTATCAGAATCATGGATCAAGAAATTTATTTGGTTAAAAAGGACCTTTTCACCGTAAGAACGGCTCAGATCCGTGGCAGTCAATGTCTGCAAAAGTATACCTCTTTTTCTAATAAACTCGAATAATGAATGCTGTCTCTATCTTATAGAATTCGCTCCCCCAGTGCAAGGCCAAACCAGCGCCACACAAAAAAACCGTGGCCCTCTAAATGAGTACCACGGCTTACTAGGTATCAGATTATGCGTCTGGATATTGATCAAAAACCGTCTTGTCTTGATCAATGACGATGTATAAATGACCATTCTTCTTAGAAATATAACTGGTTTGATAAATATTATCTAAACCGGAGATATCTTTATTTTTGAATGGGAAATAAATTTCGGCATCTTCTTGGTCGTCTTCAAAAATCAATGCACAGCGCTCAATGTCTTGATATTTTGTAGCTCGACCAAACATCCCCATTTCTAGAGAACCCGTGTTGATGTCATCGGTGCTGGCGTGATCTGCCTCCGGGTTAATATCAGCTTTGAAACTCTTACAGGGATGAATTTCTTGCATCCGGCCACCTTTGATCCGGCCGTAGCTGGTGGTGACCCGGGAAATCCACAGATCAGTAAATTCATCATGGTTGATGACCCACTGGTCCCCATTTCGGAAATAAAACTTCAACTCTTTAAAGACATGATCTTGATCCATAACAGTCATCCTTTCTGAATATGCTTACATTGCTATTTTAACACATTTTCTACTGAGATAACTAACAACTCATTTCCCAAGGACTGCCAATAAAGCACTCGGTTTATTGGCAATTGTACCGGCAAGGACTTGTTTTTGTAATAACTGTAATTGTTGCCCCAAAGCTGGCCCGGGTTTAAAACCCGCTGCAATTAAGTCCCGGCCATTAACAGCTAAATCCCGAGCACTTTTTATGGGCAACTCAGCATATTGCTGCTTAAAAGTCTGAATTTGAGCCGGTTGAAGCTGGCCAACCATCCGCAAAACTTGTAACGCATCCGTCAAAGCCGGTTTCCCGGCTTGATATAAGGCCCACTTTAATGACTGACCGGACAAATGCACCAACTGTTGGCACAAAGTCAGCGCCATCGTGCTGGCAGCAATAACATCATTGGCTGACTTCCAAGCTTTTAACACCTGCTGTAACTGGTCTGGCGACCATTGCATTTGCCAAGCCAATAAAAGCCAAACCTGCACTTCATTTTGACAGACACCAACCGCCCTGAGCGTAGCCGTTAGTGCCGCTTGCTGCTGCGCTAAACCTGGGGTTGCTAAATACAATTGCGTTTCCACAAAATCGGCTAACCCAGCTGCCCAATGTGGACTCAACATCATTTTGACAAATTCGCTGTGAATTCGCTCCATGGCAATTTTCGTTAGTAACATATGATTTTCACGAATTGCCGCACTGGTTTTAGGTGCCAACTTAAAATCCAACTGAGCTTCAAAGCGCACTGCCCGCATCATCCGCAGGGCATCTTCATGAAAACGTTCATAAGCAATCCCAACCGCCTTGAGACGCTTGGCCTTTAAGTCTGCCAAACCATCAAATAAATCAATGATCTGACCATCAGCGGTCATGGCCAGGGCGTTTACGGTAAAGTCCCGGCGTTTGAGATCTTCTTTTAAGGAGCGGACAAAAGTCACTGAATCTGGCCGGCGAAAATCTTGATAAGTTGACTCAGTTCGAAAGGTCGTCACTTCATAACCGGCCCCATGATCCAGTACTGTCACCGTGCCATGCTTAATACCGGTATCCACTGTTCTTTTAAATAAAGCTTTCACTTCCGCCGGAAAAGCGCTAGTGGCGATGTCCACATCATGAATGGGGCGTTTTAATAAGGCATCGCGAACAGCACCCCCCACAAAATAAGCCTCAAAGCCGGCTGCTTCAATGGTTTGTAGTAACGGCTTACCCGCCACAAAATCCGGTGCCAGTTCAACCAATCTCATAACACGTTTTCCAGCCCAATCAATAATTGTGTTTGAGCTTTGACTTTACGAATGGCCACAGCCACCCCGGTCATAAATGAAGCCCGATCATAGGAATCTTGGCGAATGGTCAAACCTTCACCAACACCGCCAAATTGGACTTGCTGATGGGCAATAAGCCCAGGCAAGCGTACAGAATGAATACGCATCCCCTGATAATCACCGCCCCGGACACCCGCTAAATATTCTTTTGGATCAGCTGGACCTTGTTGTTTAGGATGACGAACTTCAGCCATCATCTCAGCCGTCCGCAAAGCGGTCCCACTAGGGGCATCTTGTTTGTCATCATGGTGTAACTCAATAATTTCCACATCGGGGAAGTATTTAACTGCTTCTTGGGCAAACTTCATCATTAATACCGCACTTAAAGCAAAATTAGGGACGATCAAGCCCCCCATTTTTTCTTGTTGGGCCAGCGTGACTAAGGTTTTGGTGGCATCATCTGATAACCCGGTGGTGCCAACAACAGGATAGATATGCTGGGTCAAGCAAAATTTCACATTATCAAATACCGCATCAGGCGTGGTAAAGTCCACCCACACATCTGCTTTGGCTTGTAGTGTGGCTTGGCGATCAGTAAATGCGGGGATAGCTTCAGCCGCCTGTAGTTGTAGCTGTTGTCCTAAACTTTGATCAGCCGCACCACTGGGATCAAAACCACCCACAAGTTCAAATTCATCTGGATGCGCCAACACCATCTTACACGTAGTTGAACCCATGCGACCCTTAAAACCTGCGACGATTACCCGAATTTTTGCCATATAAAACCCTCCAAAAATAGTTTATAGTTGTTGCTCGTCTTCTAATTCGTTCAATAATTCCTGACGTTCAAAGTCGTCAGGTACTAGTTTAACATAATTTTTCAAAGCTAAAATTGCTTCTTGAACCAGACCCATTTCTTGGAAAAAAGCGATTAAATCCTTCAAGAATTCTGGATCGGTCTTCAAGCTATTATAAGCCAATAAATAATTTTCTTTAGCCCCATCATAATCCTCCAGTGCTGCTTGGGCCTGGGCTAAGTTCCACAACATTTGCGGATCTTGTTGATCAGGCATATGGGCGCTTAGTAAGTCTCTGACAGCTTGATAGCGATGTTGCTTGAGATAAAGATTACTTAAAGCTAAAACGGCAGTCTGGTTGTCTGGATTGATCGCCAATAACTTTTGTAAATACTTTTGGGCAATTTCTTCCTGATCCAGCTTAGTAGCTAAATCAAAGCCCCGCTGGTAAAGGACCTCATTATATTCATCATGGGCGATCCCGGTTTGTACCGTTAACAAAGCACCTTGTAAGTCACCCATTTTTTCCTGGGCAGTAGCTAGATATGGGTATAAGGACGTATAGTCCGGATCAGCTTGGGCTAATTGTTGTAAGCTATCAATCGCTTTTTGATAGTCTTTGAGTTGCAAGTATAAAAAGCCTATTTGAAAATTAGTGTCTTTATCTAAAGCCTCGGCTGGCAATTGCTGATAAGCCGTCACTGCCTCTTCATAAGCCCCCATACCTGCTAAACTAGCCCCTAGCCGTTGTTGGATTAAAACCCCGGCAAATTGATCCTCACCTTGGGCTAATAGCTTTTGATATTGAGGTACTGCTTCAGCGTAGCGGCCTAAACTCAAATATAATTCTCCCAAGCCAAACCAAATCGCCGGCTCATCTGGGGCAAGTTGTTGGGCTTGGTTTAATTTAGCTTCACTGACTTCTGGCATCCCTAGGGTTTGGTAAACATCTGCTTGGGTCAACAGACTTTCAACATAAGCCTCTGAAGTAGGTTTGATGCTTTGCAAATAATTTAGGGCTTTATCGGCTTGATCATTGCTCACCGCGATATCAGCTAAGACAGTCTTTAACTCATCCTCGTTGGGATAGGCCTTTAATAATTTCAAGTAAATTTGCTGGGCCTGCTCTAAAAAACCCAAGGCATATAATTCTTCGCCTAAACTATATAACGTATCCTCATCATCGTGGCGTAAAGCCTGGGTAAATAACTCATTGGCACTAGACAAATCACTGTCATTCAATGCCTGTAACATTTGTTCACTATAACTCATGGCCCAAACCTCCATTTTCATCTGGGATTACCGAACATTTATGCTGGCAAATAAAGAAAAGAAGCTAAGACAATATGCCTCAGCTCCCCTTTATCATTCCATTATTTAACGGAATCCTTTAATGCTTTACCTGGTTTAAATGCAGGTACTTTGCTTGCTGGAATTTGGATTTCTTCGCCAGTTTGTGGGTTACGACCTTTACGGGCAGCACGTTGACGAACTTCGAAGTTCCCAAAACCGATCAATTGAACCTTATCACCTTTGGATAAAGATTCTTGAATTGAACTAAATACAGCATCAACAGCAGCAGTTGCGTCTTTCTTAGTTAAACCAGTTTCAGCAGCAACGCTGTCGATTAATTCAGCCTTATTTGCCATGTTCGGATTCACCTCCTGGAATAAGATGCACAAGTCATCCAAAGTATCATTTCTGAGTGGTCCAAAAATGATGAACAATGGCGATGACGATCACCATTTCACATCTAAACTTATCATACGAATGCCGTCATAGCAAGGTTTTTCTCGTAAATGACCGTTTTTTTATGCTTTCTTTTAAATTTTTCCAAAGATTAGGTAACAAAGGCCGCAAAAACGCGACTATTTACGCTTTCTAGGGATAATTTTAATAGGTGTTCCCGTAAAATCAAAGGTTGATCGTAACTGATTAATCAAGAAGCGTTGGTAAGAAAAATGCAATAGTTCAGGATCATTGACGAACACTACAAAAGTTGGTGGTTTAATGGCCACCTGGGTCATGTAATAAACCCGCAGGCGATGCCCCCGAACATTCGGAGTTGGTGTCAGAGCCATGGCATCTAGCAATACGTCATTTAAGGTTGCCGATTGAATTCGGCGAATTTGGTTTTCATGAACCGTTTTGACTAGTTCTGGTAAGTTCATCAGCCGTTGTTTCGTGATTGCGGAGACGAAAACAATCGGCGCATAATCCAAATATTGAAATTCAGTGCGAATTTGGTTTTCAAAATCCTGCATGGTGTGGTTATCCTTGTCTAAGGTATCCCACTTATTCACCACGATCACAATCCCCCGGCCAGCCTCATGGGCATAACCGGCGATTTTTTTATCCTGCTCCCGAATACCTTCTTCAGCATTCAAAACGACCAAGACCACGTCTGAACGATCGATCGCTCGCATGGCCCGCATCACAGCATAGCGCTCTGTATTTTCATATACTTTGCCCCGCTTACGAATCCCGGCCGTATCGATCATGGCATATTCTTGACCATCAGGGGCAGTAAATTTGGTATCAATAGCATCTCTAGTTGTGCCTTCAATGCTTGATACAATAACTCGATTATCCCCTAAAATGGCATTCACTAAAGACGACTTCCCCACATTAGGGCGGCCAATTAGACTAAAACGAATGGCATCATCGGCTTCATCAGCACGCTTCTCAGGAAATTTAGAAATAACCACATCTAATAAATCCCCAAGACCAGTGCCTTGAGAACCAGAAATAGGCATGGGTTCGCCAAAACCTAATGCATAGAAATCATAAATATCTTGACGTTGTTCTGGATTATCAGCCTTATTCACCGCTAAAATAACCGGTTTATCTGAGCGGTATAAAATCTGCGCGACTTTTTCATCAGCATTCGTCAACCCTTCTTGGACACTTACCAAAAAGATGATCACATCTGCCTCGTCAATCGCGATCTCAGCTTGTTCTTGAATTTGTTTGACAAAGGGTGCATCGCCAATATCGATCCCCCCCGTATCAATCAGTGCAAATTCATGGGCTAGCCACTGTCCCCGTGCATAAATACGATCCCGAGTCACCCCAGGAATATCTTCAACGATGGAAATACGATCTCCAGCGATTCGATTAAAAATTGTAGATTTACCTACATTAGGACGGCCAACAATTGCAACAGTTGGTAAAGCCATCGTATCACCTCTCTTCACTTATTTAACTACATTTTTCAATGGTATGCAAAGCAAAAACTAAGAGGGCGATTCAAAACGACTGTTTTGACCCACCCTCTCAAATTAATCATATTCAGTTTTATCAGCTAATGATTAATCTTTGTCGTCTGTGTTGCCAGCGCTCTTCCGCAAAGCATCACCGACCATGTCGCCAATACTGAACCCAGTATCTTCGTCATCATTTTGGCTGATATTTACGTTCTTTTTAGGTGCTGGTTTAGCAGCCCGTTTTGGTGCAGCCTTTTGAACGTCTTCAGGTTCTGGTTCTTCTAAGGCTTTAATAGATAATGCCAAACGATGTTGGGCAGCATCTACGCTTAACACCTTGACCTTCACGTCTTGGCCTTGTTTCAAAACATCATTCGGTGTTGCAATGTGTTTATGAGAAATTTGGGAAATATGAACCAAGCCTTCAACCCCAGGGAATACTTCGACGAAAGCCCCAAAAGTGGTCAAGCGACGGACAGTCCCATCCAAAATAGCGCCAACCGGTGCTTTTTCTTCGATGTTTGTCCATGGTTCTGGTAATGTTGCTTTGATCGAAAGTGAAATCCGATCTCTTTCAGGATCAACGTTTAAGACTTTCACTTTGACTTCTTGGCCAACCTTTAATACATCAGAAGGTTGATCCACGTGTTCATAAGAAATTTCAGAAACGTGAACTAAACCGTCAACGCCACCTAAGTCCACAAAGGCACCAAAGTTCGTTAAACGAGCAACTTTACCTTCAACTTCGTCGCCTGGTGTTAATTTAGCCATAATTTCTTCACGATGCGCTTCTTTTTCTTTTTGAACAAGCGCTCTGTGGGATAAAATTAAACGATTTTCACTAGGTTCAATTTCCATAATTTTTAATTCAAGGGATTTGCCCTTATATTCGTTTAAATCTTCAACGTAATGGTCTTCGACCATTGATGCTGGGATAAAACCACGAACACCGGCATCAACTACTAAGCCACCCTTAACAACATTTGTAACTGTGGCTGTAATCGTTTTCCCGTCTTTATATTCTTGTTCAATGTCAGCCCAAACTTTACGTGCTTCTAAGCGGCGTTTAGACAATAGATAACTGCCATTTTCTTTATCTTTACCGATAGAAGAAATAACAACTAAGTCTAATTTATCGCCAACTTTAGCTTGGTCCTGAATGTTGGCACTGGTATCAGCTGTCAATTCCTTTAATGGCACGACACCTTCAACACCTGTACCTTCAATACCTACAATCAATTGGTTATCATCAATGGCTAGTACTTCGCCGACGACAACATCGCCAACCTTGACTTCATGGACACTGTTTAAGGCATCCTCCATCAATTCCTTATTATCGTTCGTGTTTGCATCTTTACTCATAACTAAAATCCTCCTTGCGACTCACTACGTTACTATTTTACTTGAAAACTGTGTATTTTACCAGAAAAAAGATTAAAAAGTAAGAATCATTTCATTTTTTGCCGAATGATTGCTAGAATTTTCTGGGTAACTTGTTCAATATCCAAGTTAGAAGTATCGACGAGAACCGCGTCAGAAGCCTGTTTGAGTGGGGAAACCTGTCGGTGACTATCCTTATAATCCCGTAATTCAATATCTTTTTTTATTTCTGCCAAACTGCTAGTCATACCCTTTTGTGTATTCTCTAAATAACGCCGTTGGGCACGTTGGGCCACACTAGCCGTCATAAAGATCTTAACGTCAGCATCTGGCAAGACGGTGGTGCCAATGTCGCGGCCGTCCATGACAATATCTTTGGCGGCAGCAATTTTGCGCTGTTGCGCAACTAACGTTTGCCGAACTTCTGGTAAAGCTGCAACCTGGGAAACTGCCCCGGTGATTTGTTCAGACCGAATGGTCGCCGTAATGTCAACCCCATTTAGCAAGACCTGTTGTGTGTTGTCTGGCCCGGGCTGAAAATCAATTTTAGCCTGCGCTAAATGTTCTGAAATTTTTGAGGCATCATTTAAATCCAAACCCAGCTTAAGGGCTAAATAAGTCGCAGCACGGTACATGGCACCAGTATCTAGATAAGTATAATGTAGCGCTTGCGCAACTTTTTTGGAAATCGTACTTTTTCCTGCCGATGCCGGTCCGTCAATGGCAATTTTCAAAATTTAATCTTCCTATTCTTAAGTAAAATATAATACGGTCGCCTTTAGCGTACCCGTAATTGCTGGCCTGGGACAATGGTCGCCCCTTGGCTTAACCCATTCAAACTATAGAGTTGCGCTAAGGTGATGCCATTGTTCACCGCGATCCGATAAGGATTTTGGCCAGCTCTAACGGTTACATAGCCACTAGTGCTTTGCGTGGTACTTTGGCTTTGCCCTTGGGATTGTGTTGCTGTTGTTTGTTGCTCAGTGGTGTTTGTCGAAGACTGGGCAGCAGTCGTAGTTTGATCCGTACCTTGGGTTGGCGTTGTGGTTTGATTGGTCGTCTGTTCGTTAGCAGCCGCCGTAGTTGCGGCCTGATTGGCATTTGCAGCCTGTTGCTTTTCAGCAGCCGCTTGAGATTTTGCTAAAGCCGTCTTCTTGTCTGCGCTAGCCTGCTTCGCACTGGCACTTTTAGCCGCAGCGATACTTTGGCTTTTGGCGGCAGCCTTTGATTTAGACTTTGAAGCAGCTTGGGATTTTTTTGAAGAGCTCACAACGATCTTATTATCACTATTGGACGATTGCACGGATTTATTGGAATTAACGATGGCATAGCAAACCGGAATCGCCATGACTACCAATAACAGGATCGTCAGACCCACAATAAAGAAAGTGTTGTTCTTTTCCTTCTTCTTATGTTCTACCCGCGACAGACCGTCTTCTTCACTAAATTGCTTATTCCAAGGCCCCTCATCTGTTTGATCGGCTGTTGTATTTGCTGGTTGATCTGGCGTTGTTTTTGGGGCATCAGTCGCCTGGGGATCAGTCGTATCAGGCGCTTTTTCTTGTGAATTATTTTGATCAGCCGTGTTTTTTTCAGCAGCGGCCTTTGATTGTGTTAAATCCTCATCATTTTGATGCTTGTTATCTTCACTCATGGATGGCCCTCCTCTAATTCTTCTCAATTTAATTGTATCATATCAATTTTTAAGTAATTCTAAAATTATTCCAAAATATGCCTTAAGATTTGCTGCCATTTTCGGGGTTGCGTCGCTAAAACCTGCTGGTCAGCGATTGGCTGCTGGTTGACATAAAGGCCAATTTGCTTTAATCGTACTAGGGGTTTTGGATCAAAACCCCGGTAGCAACACTGTTCATCATGGGGATGGGTCAGTTCATTCCCAAAATGGGCCAATAATAGTTGTCGCCGGCAGCCTTGACTTTGAATGAATTGGTTAAAAGCTGTCAATTCCTGTTGTTTTTCAATAAGTTTATGCTGTAGCAGTTTTTGAACTTGCTGTTGATCAAAGCCATTTTGTTGATAAGCCCACAGTAAGTCAAAGGCTGTATCGCCTGTATTGGCGAATTTTTTAGGCTGTTGATAAAATAATTTAATCATAGTGTCATCGGGCAGCCCCATGTGCAACAAAGCCAGTTGGCGTTGATAGTCATCTGGGCTGTTGAACCCAATTGCAATACTTTGTTGCCCATCGCGGCCTGCTCGGCCAATTTCTTGGAGATAACTTTCAAAATTAGTGGGCAAATGATAGTGTATCACAAAGCGAATATCTTTTTTATTGATGCCCATTCCAAAAGCATTCGTCGCGCAGATCACTTGTAATTGGTGCGCCATGAACCGTTGCTGGATCAAATAGCGGTCTTTGGTTGCTAAAGCCCCGTGGTAATAAGCCGCAGAAATACCTAAATCCTGTTGGATAATTTGGGCCATGGCTTGGGCTTTTTTGCGGCTGCCAAAATAAATAATGCCGGGTAATGCTAAGTGCGGCAGTAATTCTTTTAACTGGGCGACCTTTGCCTGATCATCTGGACATTGCAGCACATCTAAGAAAATATTCGGCCGATCCACACTGAAGGTCACTTTTTGAGTCGTTGCACTGACACCTAGTTTTTCTAAAATATCTTGTTGCACCCGTTGTGTAGCGGTCGCCGTGAGCATCAACGTACTTTTAGGTCGCAATTTAGCTCGAATAGTGCCCAATTGCAAATAGCTGGGGCGAAAATCTACCCCCCATTGGGAAATACAATGCGCCTCGTCAATAACCAGTAACTGCACCCCAATTTGTTGCAGTCGAGTCAAAACATCCCGCCGACCTAAAGTCTCTGGGGCAATCAACAAAAATAAATAATGACTTAAGTTGCTTAAAATAGCCTGTTGTTCTACCATATTCAAAGTGGAATTCAGGCTGATGACCCGTTTTTCACCTTGTAAATTAAGCTGGATCACCTGATCTTGCATCAACGAAATCAACGGCGATACCACCACTGTTAATCCCCCTTGAATATAAGTGGGTAATTGATAACAGAGTGATTTACCACTACCTGTGGGCAAAATTCCCAGCACATTTTGCTGGTCTAACACGCCTTGGATGATCTGGGCTTGTCCTGGCCGAAAATGATCATAGCCAAACTTGCTTTTTAATACTGTTTCAATTTGGGCGTTCATGGCCACTCATCTCCTGAATTTCAGCGACGCGGATGTTAAAATAATCCGTGGGCGGTAAGTCGTCTTGTTGTTTTAACTGTTCGAAATCAAACCCTGGCATCAATAAGGCCACTTCTAAAATATGCTCTCGAATAGTACTGTCTTTTAATCGCCGCTTGTAGCCGATTTGTTTTAACGACTGTCCTGCCATAAAAGCTTGGTAAGTCAAGTTCGCACTGTAGCTCAAAATTGGCTGGACCCACTGGTCTGGTATCAAGAGCTGTCCTAACAAGGGAAACGCTTGCGGCTGTTGGGCCAAATACTGCAGTAACAAGGCCAAAGCATCTAATTGTACCAGTTGTTGAGAATAACCGCTCAGGGGCGTTTTGTCGGCTAATTCACTTTGCTGAAATCCAAATTGATAGCCCTGAAAATTTTGCGCCACAAAATCTGCTTGGTCTGCCGGCAGGGCTGTCAGCCACCGGGTTAACTCCTGGACCAATTGTTGGGATAATTGTGGGTAGTGTTTGACTTGTTGAAACCACTGACGGACACGCTGTTGCAATAGATAATTCGTTGTCCCAGGAATATAGTGCTTTTGGCCGTGGTGATATTCCGAGATCACTTGGATGGCCAAATATAACAATTCTATACCCTGCTGCCCTTGGGGGATGCATAGACCTTGGTAATAGCTGGGTATAAAAATAGCTGGCTGCTGGGCTTGGCGATAGTGCTGACCAGCAGCCGTCAGATAAAAACTATCAGCCACTTCCCCAGCAGCTACAAAATCAGCCCTTAACAGGCCTTGTAAACACTTCTGAAACGTGGTCAAACTTAACCTGGGCCAGGAATGAAAATAAACTAAGTAATTATTTTTTTTAGCCGCCAACAGATTCGAAATGGTCTTTTTACCTACCAGACCATAATAGATAGCTTTATAGCGTTGCGGCTGATCTGAAAAAAATCGGATTAAATCAATAGCTTCCATAAATAAACCGCACTTTCGACAGAATAAGGAGCAAGAAAAATGTATACAAAAGTTGAACAAATCGATTGTATTGCCTGTGGTATTTGTCAATTAAAAGCCCCACAGATTTTTGACTACCAACCAGATGGGATCGCATTTTGTAAGTTGGATAATAATCAAGGTCAACAAGCACTGCCAAATCAATTACTCCCCCAGTTTAAACTAGCTTACCAGCAATGCCCCACCGGCGCCATTAAACGACGCACCAAGCCCTTTTAAGACAATCTGGCATAAAAATAAGGATGTGCAATTATCTGCACATCCCTTTATGGCCATTCTTAAGCCACACTTCATCTTGATAGATTAGTGTTTAAAAGATGCCGCCTGTGCTTTAACCCATGGCATCATTCTAACATAGACAACACTGAATACGGCACTAATTAAGGCACCTTTAATTAAATTAAAAGGTACAACGGCGATCAACACATATTTGATCAATGGCATCCCCACGCTCATACCCAATAATTGCATGTAAAGTGGTGTGATAATCACAAGGTTTAAAAAGCCCATGACCAACGCCAATACAATGGTTGCCAGAATAGATGCGAGGGCTTGACGGCCGGCGTTACTGTGTTTACGCAGAACATAATACATGGGTAGCAAAAATACAGTTGACGCGATAAAACTAGCCGTATCGCCAATTAAACTGGGTAGGTTCCCCCCGCTGGTGAGAAAATGCAACAGCGAGCGCACAAAGGCAATGGCGATCCCCCCCGTCGGCCCATAAATAAAGGTCCCGATCAATACCACTAAATCACTGAGGTCGGCTTTTAAAAAGCCAAATGCCGGCATGATGGGAAAGGCGAAAAACATCACGATATAAGCAATAGCTGACATCATCGCGATACTGACTAACTTTTTAACTTTGGTATTTTGCATAGTTCCAAGACCCCCGTCCAAATTTTTTGTAAGGAATGAACGGTCGTCTTCAGTCTAAAAAAGCCCATACACCGATAAATTCAGGGTATGAGCTACGTTTGATTTAGACATCAAAAATACGCTCTATCTTCTTCCATCTAGACTTTAACTATCGGTCTTGGATTTGCACCAAGTCAGCCGCACAATGCGGGTCGCGGACTATCACCGCCGGTCGGGAATCACACCCTGCCCTGAAGACGAACTGTTATTCAATTACAACTTTAATGTACCAAAAAAAAATATAAAAAGCAAGGCTTTTGCCTAAAAAAATGTAAGCGATTTCTACGTGACTAGCTTCAGCCGAGCTTAACGGATCTTTTTAGGATCATTACCTTGAGCCTGCGTGCGCAACATTTCAACTTCTTGGTGACTCAAAGGTCGGTGCTGACCAGCCGATAGACCGGTCAAGTCCAAAAAGCCAAAAGATTCCCGAGCTAATTTGATCACCTTGCTGCCAACGGCTTCAAACATTTTTTTGACCTGATGGTTCATCCCTTCGTGGATCGTGATCTTGACAATGGCCGTATCCTTTTGTCGATCACTGGAAAGTATGCTGACCTTAGCGTGGGCTGTTTTGCGCTTATCAATATAGACACCCTTACGCAATTGAATTTGGGCTTGCGTATCTGGGATTTTACCCACCTTCGCAATATAGGTCTTGTCCACTTCATAGCGCGGATGCATCAGCAAATTAGCTAACTGCCCATCATTGGTCATGATCAATAAACCCGATGTATCGTAATCTAAGCGTCCCACCGGATAGACACGTTGCGGAATATCGACAAAGAAATCACTCACGGTTTTACGCCCCTTATCATCAGTGACAGCACTAATGACGCCTCGAGGTTTATAAAGCAAAAAATAGACCCGTTTTTCCCGTTCAATTGGCAGACCATCCACGCTAACTTCATCGCCAGGGCCCACCTTCACACCTAATTCTTTAATCACTTTATCATTGACTTTGACGCGGCCGCTTTGGATCAATGCCTCAGCCTTACGTCTTGAAGTCACGCCAGCATTGGCAATGACTTTTTGTAGTCGTTCTTCACTCATTTATTTACCTGACTTTCTTGGGGACTGTCTGTATCTGTGGTCTGGGTATTTAACGCTGCTTGAAACTGAGTATAAAATAAATCAACTTGCTCTTTTTGTTCTGAAGTCTGGTCGCTGGTTGCCAGTTCTGGTAACTGGGTTAAATCCGTCAAACCAAAATAGTCTAAAAAATAAGCACTGGTGGCATATAAAATCGGCCGACCGGCAACTTCTTTACGACCAGCTTCTTTTAATAATTGTCGGGCCATTAACGTCTGTAGCGCCCCAGAACTATTGACACCCCGCAGGGTATCGATTTCAATTCTTGTGATGGGTTGCTGATAGGCCACGATCGCCAATACTTCCAACGCGGCCTGGCTTAAGTGCTGCCCCACATTACCCGCCAAAAAAGTTTGAATCGCTTTGATATACTGGGGTTTAGTCGCCAATTTAATGGTTTGACCATATTCAATGATCGTCAATCCACTATCCGGATCAGCCGCTAGTTGGGCTTGTAGTTTGCTAAGGGACTGCCGTACTGGCGCCACATCTAATTCTAAAGCCTGGGCTAAAACACCAATGCTGGTCCCGTCATCGCCGGCTGCATATAGCAGTGCTTCGATTGCTGCCGTATAATTCAATCTCAAGCCTCCAATCTACGTACCAGTAAATCATCTTGGTAGTCATTTTGCTGACAGTCTATCCGCCCATTTTTAGCCAATTCCAACACTGCCAAAAAGGTCGTGACCGTATCGTCTAAAGCTTGATAGCGGTCCTTAGGATGAGCGATCAATAGATTTGAAAAGGGCACTGTCCCAGAACACTGGGCTAAGTATGCCAGAACTTTTTTGATTTGAGCGCGGACGGACACATGCTCACCGCGAACTTCTTTTTGCACTGGTAACTTGGCCAAGCGCCGCTGTAATACCAGATTCATCGTTTGATTCAGTTGGTTCAAATCAATCACTCCGGGTTGTAAAGGGATCTGTAAGTCACTAGCTGCCGTTGTGGGCGCTTTAACATAATACTTAGCCCGGACAGCTGCTTTTTGTTTTAACGCTGCTGCGGCTGTTTTATAGGCCTGATAGCTCAACAATTGACTGACTAACTCATCCCGGGGATCAAGCGCCATGTCGGGTTCATCTGGTGACAATTCAGGCTGGGGCAGCAGGAGTTTACTCTTGATTTCCATCAGATTTGTGGCCATAACCAAATAGTCACCAACCGTATCTAGTTGCCGCACGTCGATTTTGTGCAAATAAGCTAGATATTGATTGGTGATTTCGGCAATTGGAATATCATAAATATCAATTTTCGAAGCCTTAATTAAATAAAGTAATAAGTCCAAGGGCCCTTCAAATTCTGGTAATACTAATTTTAATCCTGCCACGGGTCATACTCCTGTTTGATGACGGTTATGTTCGATCCATTTGGCGACCAGCTTCGTCGTATCAAGGGACCCCATCATTTTCTGTTGTGGGTAAAGTTTACGCAGTTGATCTAAAATTAAAAACGAATTACCCTCACCACGATCTGATGGCATTAACGAAATCCAACGCACGACAATATATTTATCCGCCACTTCAATCCCAACGACACCAGAAAAATCATCTGAATTGTTCTTCCACAAATATAACTCATGGTTATTGTCATCTTGATATAGCGCAATTTCATTCGTCAGCGTGTTTAAATCCTTTAGATCAGGTATAAAAGACAGCAAGCCCATGGCTATCTTTTCATAACTACTCTTGTATTTGACTAACATGATGACCTCCATTCACCGCCTTACATACCCTAATACTTTAGCACATAAACCTATTGGGCTCAACTAAGCCCGGGGATGGGTCTTATTATAAACTTGGCGAATTTTTTTTGTCGATAAGTGGGTATAAATTTGCGTGGTCGCAATGTCTGTATGCCCCAATAAAGTCTGGACTACCCTTAGATCGGCCCCATTTTCTAAGAGATGGGTAGCAAAAGAATGACGCAGGGTATGGGGCGTGACATCTTTGGTGATCCCGCACTGTAAGATATACTTCTTAATGATTTTCCAAATCGCCTGTCTAGTCAAGGGCTGGCCTCTAAAATTCAAAAATACGACGCCGCTTTGGGGGCTATGTTTAGCCGCAAAACTCGGGCGGATCCCTGTGAGGTACTGGCTTAACCAATCACTAGCCACATCCCCAATAGGCAGCATACGTTCTTTATTCCCTTTCCCAATGGTTTGAATCAGCCCAATGGCTAAATGCAGCTGGCCTAATTGTAAATGGGTCAATTCACTGACCCGCAGCCCAGTGGCATATAAAACCTCCAAAATAGCCCGGTCACGTACCCCTAACGGCTTTTGCGTGTCTGGAGCCGCCAATAGCTGACCCACTTCGGCAATCGATAAAACCACGGGTAATTTTTGCTGTGGCTTGGGTAAATTGATTTGGGTCATAGGGTCGCTCTTAAGCTGGTGTTCATTTAACAGGTATTGATAAAATTTGCGTAAAGCCGATACCATCCGTGCCAAAGACCGGGTAGCTTTGCCTAATTTAGCTTGCTGTTTTAAAAATTCCGCGATCACCGCGCTGTCTTCAGGAAAGCTCGCGATTTGCCGCGCCTGTAAAAAAGCCCTGAATTGTTTCAAATCCTCGTAATAGCTAGCCTGAGTTTGCGGTGATAGCCCTCTTTCAATCTCTAAGTAGTGAATATAGTCCTTGATCAACTCTTCCAAAAAAAGTTACCCCCACCTTATTTGGCCACATCCTGCATCTTTTCAGCGCATTCAGAACACAAGCCCTCAATGTTTGTGGCGTTAAAATCATGGTTGGATTGAAAATGATACTCGGCAGCAATCATACTAGTCAAGCGCTGCATGAAGTTTTGATCCACATCGATGACCCGTCCACAATTTTTACAAATCAACTGAATCCCGCGGCTATGAATCAATTCATAGCGTACGATGCCATCTGTGTTAATGGCATTTTTCTTCAATACTTGGATATTCATCAAAATTTCTAAAGTACGGTAAACCGTTGCCAGTCCAATATCTCTGGAAACCTCTTTGGTTAGCATAAAAATCTTCTCAGCAGTTAAATGTTGATCTTGATGACGGACTAAAACATCCACTAATGCTGCTCTTTGTGGGGTCATTTTAAACCCTGATTTTTTCAATTGTTTTTGAATGGTTGTTTTTAATTGCTGTTCTTTTTTCATAATTAGCCTCAAAATTGGTTGTCTAATAACGAAATGCCATAAAATAAAAGCCTAAAAACATTTTTTCATAAAGTGCGATTTATTTCAACTTGGTTTGATTGTCAGTTTCTTCGATCAAGCCAGCTTTTAATAAGTGCCCTAAGGCACGCTTAAAGGCACCCTTAGAAATACCAAAAAATTCTTTGATTGCAGCGGGATCGCTTTTATCATTAAAATCAATCGCATGATTAGGGTTACGTTTTAACACGGCTAAAATCATCCCCGCATCATCGCCAATCTCCTCATAAGCTCGCGGCCGCAGGGAAATATTCAACATACCGTCGGCAGTTAGGCCAATCACCCGGCCAGAAACATGTTCTCCTAAGCGTGGTTCAACATCCCGTTCAGTATTATGAATAAACCCTAAATAATAGTCATCTGTCAATAATAAACTTCCCACTGCCCGCAGCCGATAAGTTGTCCCAGAGACATCTTTATTGCGGTCGGCTTGCGAAGCCCGATTAGAGATAGCTTCAAAGATGGTTTCATCAGCCAATTTGCCCCACATCCGGCCCTTTTTATCCACGGATAGGGTAATCATTAGGCGATCCCCCACAGCTGGCCAAATTTGCTTATTTTCAGGTAAATCGTCAATGGAAACGACCAGATCTTTATCTGGCAAACCCACATCCACAAATACCCCTAAGTCCCGGCGAACTTCAGTCACCGTGCCATAAGCGTAGTGGTCTAAGCGCGCCTTCGGTAAAATAGTCGTTAAGCGCAGTTGATGTTTTTTATCTTCATAAATAAAGCCCGTGATACTCGTCCCCACGCTAGGGACTGTTTCAAACTCACTTCTGTTGGTAGCTAATGTCTGCCCAGAAATCTGTGAAAAAACTGCTTTGTCATTAACTTCGGTCACATTGGCTGCTTGAATCGTGCCAATTTTGTCTAATAGTTCTGTCATTTGTGCACTCCTTGTGAGATCATTCATCTCAATTGCCCCGTTTATTTACCGGGTAACAAATTGAAAACCGTTAAAATGGTGTAAGTGATACCTGAGGCAATCACTGGGCCGGCAGCGATCCCCTTTAAGAAGACCACGCCCATAATTGTTCCGAAAACTAAGGCCACTGTAATTTCTGGGCTTTGAGCTAACAGGCCCACGCCCTTTGAAGACCACACCGCCACTAAAATGCCACAGGCCACGGCAATAAAGCCGACGGGGCTCTTAAACGCGTTGAACAAGTCTTTAAACCCAATCCGGCCGGTGGCAATGGGGATCAAAATCGCAATGGAGATGATCGTGACCCCCCAGTTGATACCCTTGGCATTAATAATGGGAAATAATTTATTTGAAAAAGGAAAAAGCTTCAAAATTAAGACAACAGCCGCGGCAATAATCAGCGATTGATTCTTTCCCAACACGGCGACTAATAAAATAATTCCTAGAAATAGCCAGCTCTCCACATACAACACCACTTTCATCAATATCTTACTTAGCTTAACAAAAATACACCCTAAAAAAAAGTGCCAGACCATAAAAAAGAAAAGAAAGCTAAGATGAGTGATCAAGTCGTCTTAGCTTTCTTCAATAATTTAATACATTATATTTTTGAAATTATAAAACTATTCTAGAAAAGAGATTCAAATTAAAGTGAGTTAGAAGCCCCACGGTAAATGACCCCACGACGGGAATCAACAGTGATAACTTCACCATCTTTAATCAATGAAGTGGCATTTTCAGCACCGACAACGACTGGAATGCCCATGGCGATCCCGACAACAGCCGCGTGAGAAGTCAAACCACCAGTTTCAACAACTAAGGCAGAAGACTTTTCAATAGCTGGCAAGTAGTCTTTATCAGTTGTTTTTGTAACTAAGATGCCACCATCAACGGCATTATCGACGGCTTCCTTAGCGGAATTAGCGACAACAGCTTTACCTACGACAGTTTCATCGCCGACACCTTGGCCCCGAGTTAATTTAGAACCAATTAATTGAACTTTCACCAAATTAGTTGTGCCACTTTCACCAACAGGCACACCGGCAACGATCAAGATCAAATCGCCTTCCTTGGCAAAACCAAGGTCTTGGGATAATTGGGTAGCAGCGGTGAACATATCATCAGTTGTAGCAGGTTTGTCCGTCAAGATAGGGTCAACACCCCAGTTAACTGTCAAGCCCCGTTGGGTATCTTCATCAAAAGTTAAAGCTAAAATATCAGCATTAGGCCGATACTTAGAGATCATCCGAGCAGTATAACCAGAAGCGGTCGCTGCAACGATTGTTTTAATGTTCAAATCTTCAGCAATACGCACAACAGATTGGCCTAAAGATTCAGTGGCATTGGTTGTTGCAAAAGCATTGAAACGTTCAGAGGCTAATACACCAGAGTTGCTAACTTCTTCTTCGGTATATTGGTCGATTTTGCTCATAGCAGCAACAGCTTCAACAGGATAATCCCCGTTAGCACTTTCGCCAGAAAGCATAGTTGCATCAGTACCATCTAAGACAGAGTTGGCAACGTCGGTTACTTCGGCACGAGTTGGCCGTGGATTTTCTTGCATGGAGTCTAACATTTGGGTGGCAGTGATAACTGGTTTGCCTAAAGCGTTACATTTCTTGATCAAACGTTTTTGAACAAATGGGACGTTTTCATAAGGAATTTCAACACCCATATCGCCACGGGCAACCATTAAGCCATCAGAAACTTTTAAGATATCATCAATATTATCGATACCTTCTTGGGATTCGATTTTAGGGAAGATTTGAACGTTTTCTTTATGTTTTTCTTCTAAAAGTTCACGAATATCTAAAACATCTTGGGCTTTACGAACGAAACTTGCGGAAATAAAGTTAATGTCGTGATCCAAGCCAAAACGAATATCGTCACTATCTTTTTCAGTGATCCCTGGTAAGCGGATTTCAACACCAGGTGCATTAACACCTTTACGAGAACCGATATAGCCGTCATTTTGAACTTCAGTTACAAGTTCTTTGTTGGCATCGTCTTTTTCAGTGATCTTTAAATCAACTAAGCCATCATCAATCAATACATGACCACCGACGTGTGTATCATCATACAAGCCAGGGTATGTAACGGCAATCTTTTCAGGTGTGCCTTCTAAGGTGTCATCCATTGAGATACGAATTGTATCCCCTGTATGTGCATCAAAGCCCTTGTTCTTTTGAACAGTTGTCCGAATTTCGGCACCCTTGGTATCTAATACGATACCAACAATTTTACCGGTTTTCTTTTCTGCTTCGTGAACCATGTTCATCCGTGCTAGATGTTCTTCATGATCACCATGTGAAAAGTTAAAACGGAAAACGTTAGCACCTGCTTCGATTAATTTTGTAATGGTTTCAACATCATTACTTGCGGGGCCTAATGTGCTGACAATTTTGGTCTTTTTCATAGATTGAAATCTCTCCTTAGATATATAATTTAATGCTGATATAAAAGATAACAAAAAATCATCTTTTTGGAAATACTAATTTGATAAATCGTGATTTAAGTTGAATAAAGACAACTCAGCATGATGCTTGCTATCAAACAAGTCAGTCATGTTGTGGTAAGTCAAACGATTGTTTTCGATCCCAACTGCTAGGCCGCCCTTGCCTTCTAACAATAACTCAACGGCAAATGCACCCATTTGACTGGCCATGACCCGATCCCGAGCTGTTGGTGCACCACCACGTTGCACGTGGCCTAACACGGTACTACGGGCATGGAAGTCACCATACTTATCCAATTCTTTTTCAAAGTCTTGGGCATGCATCACGCCTTCAGCCAGAACAATCAACGTGTGTTTCTTACCGCGATCACGGCCGGATTGGATCTGTTCTGCAACTTGTTTAATATCAAAGTCATGTTCTGGGATGATGATTTCTTCAGCACCACCAGCGACCCCAGACCACAAAGCAATGTCACCGGCGCCTCGGCCCATTACTTCGATAATAAATGTTCTTTCATGACTGGTTGCAGTATCCCGAATTCTATCAACAGCTTCTAAGACAGTATTAACTGCCGTATCAAAGCCGATGGTAAAGTCCGTATAAGGCACATCATTATCAATCGTCCCAGGTAACCCGATGGCATTATAGCCATGTTCAGTCAGTCTCAAGGCACCATGATAAGAACCATCCCCGCCAATGACAACTAATGCTTCGATACCAAACTTGTTTAATTGTTCAATACCCTTCAATTGCCCTTCTTCTTTAGCAAATTCAGGATAACGGGCAGAGTACAAGAAAGTACCGCCCCGTTGGATTTTATCAGCAACAGTTGCTTCATCCATGCGGAAAATGTCACCTGCAACTAAACCTGCAAATCCATAATTAATACCATAAACTTCAAGCCCTTCGTACATCGCTTTTCTAGCGACTGCGCGAATAGCTGCGTTCATGCCAGGGGCGTCCCCACCACTGGTTAAAATACCAATGCGCTTCATGTCGTCACCTCAATCAAATATTCATGAAAATGTATGCACAACACATTTTCAAAGACACTGATAATATACCACCATTTTTGAAAAAAGTCTGTAACATTTTGCAATGTAAGTGGTTACAGCTGAAATATATTTTGTTTCGTTATCTGAAAACGATATTTTCTGGCCCTAAAATTTGCTGTAAATCTTGGGCCAATTCTGGCGACCAAGTGACCCAATGATCATCTTTGAGCAATATCTTTTTGTCCTCACGCTTTAAGAAAATCACCACCGGGGTATGGCCCCGGTGCGCCATCAACAATTGATAAACTCGTTCTCGAAAACTTGCGGTGTCCAGTTCTGGTGGAAATTGTAAGAATAACCGTTTTAATTGTGCTTGTTGCTGTAAAATTGGGGCTGCTTGAGCGATACTTTGGGCAATCAATTGGGGCGCATGCGCCTTATCCCATTCAAACTTACCTTTGATCACCAAATTTTGTTCCCGATCTAACCAATCAGCCACCCGCTTAAAGACATTGGGAAAAATCGTGACCCCAAAACTTTGAGATAAGTCTTCCCCATTCAAAAAAGCCATTTGATCCCCCTTTTTGGTGCGAATTACCTTAACTTTACGTACATAATACAGCACCGCGCCAGATTTGTCTGGTTGTAACTCTAAAATAGTCACATGGGGGATCTTCTCAAAGCGTTCCAAGGGATGCCCCGAAATATAAATCCCTAAAAGCTCAGCTTCTAATTCAATCTTCTGTGATTTGGAATAGTCATCCACATAAACCATCTCTGGCGTCAGAATTTCAAACAAAGACATGGAATCCCCTGCCAAAGTCACGGTATTGATCAACTTATCCAAATTCACCAGCAGCTGATGCCGATTTGGGATCAAACTGTCGAAAACGCCAACTTTGATCAAAGGGGTCAGATAATCTGGCTTTACAAATTTCTTGGGTAAACGGCGCAAAAAATCATTAAAATCTTTAAATTCGCCAACTTGACGAGCAGTTAAAATCGCTTCGATAAAATCTCGACGCATCCCCTTAATGGAAATAAAACCAAATCTAATCTGATTGGCCTGCAGCGTATATTCCTGGACGCTGTGGTTAATATCTGGTCCTAAAATCGCGATGTGGCGCTTTTTAGCCTCTTGGAGATAGGTTTTCGTTTTGATATTGTTGCCAATGGTCGAATTTAATAAGGCGACAAAAAAACTAGCTGGAAAATGACATTTTAAATAGGCCAGCCAAAAGGCTAATTTACTGTAAGCTACTGCATGGGAACGATTAAACCCATAATTGGCAAAGCTTTCAATATATTCGTACACCAAACGGGCTGAATCAATGGCAATCCCCTTTTCAACTGCACCTTCAATAAACCGCTGCTTGTTTTCATCAATGACAGCCTTTTTCTTTTTACTCATGGCCCGGCGCAATAAATCAGCTTCTCCTAACGTAAATCCCCCCATAACACTAGCCGCCTGCATGACCTGCTCCTGATAGACTAAGATGCCATAAGTGGGTTTTAAGATCGGCTCTAAGGCGACATCTGGGTAAATCACGGGCTCCAAACCATTCTTGCGGGCAATAAATGTATCTATATTTTCCATAGGACCGGGGCGATATAAGGCATTTGTCGCCACAATATCTTCAAATGAATCCGGATGCAAGCGCCGCAAGACCCGTTTGATACCTTCTGATTCAAACTGAAACACCCCATTGGTATCCCCTTGTTGAAAAAGCGCCAGGGTTTTAGGATCATCTAAAGGAATCTGTTTTTGATCAAAATCAGCCTGATATTCCCGTTGCACGTCAGCGACTGTCTGAGCTAGAATATTTAAATTCTTTAACCCCAAGAAGTCCATCTTCAACAAGCCAACCTCTTCCACATTGCCCATCGGATACTGGGTCAAGGGGATCTCATCGCCACCCATTTGTAAGGCGACCCGCTTGGTCAAAGGCTCATCGCTTAAGACTACGCCGGCAGCATGGGTGGAATAATGCCGGGGCAGACCCTCTAATTGGGCGGCGGTTCGAAAGATCAATTC
The DNA here is from genome assembly GCF_001436375.1 of Agrilactobacillus composti DSM 18527 = JCM 14202. Taxonomy (GTDB): domain Bacteria; phylum Bacillota; class Bacilli; order Lactobacillales; family Lactobacillaceae; genus Agrilactobacillus; species Agrilactobacillus composti. The sequence goes on from NZ_AZGA01000002.1 coordinate 108,142, forward strand.
ATTGGTCTTGTTTTCATGGACAATTTTTTGCAGGGCAGGTGATTGTGCCAAAGCTTGCTGTAATGTGATTTTTAAGACGTTAGGGACCGCTTTGGACCAGGCGTTGGCTTCCGGCATACTGATGCCAAAAACCCGGCCAACGTCTCGTAGCGCCATTTTAGCGGCTAAGGTACCAAAGGTAATAATTTGTGCCACGTGATTGGCGCCATAGTGCTGATAAACATAAGCCAGTAATTCATCACGGCGATTATCCGGAATATCCAAGTCAATGTCAGGCATGTTGGCCCGATTAGGATTTAAAAATCTTTCAAAAAGTAAATTGTAAGCCAGTGGATCAACTTCAGTAATGGCCAACGCATAGGCGACCAACGACCCCGCTGCTGATCCTCGACCAGCACCGGTCATGATATGAACCTGATGGGCATAATTGATCACATCCCAAACGATCAAAAAATAATCTGAAAAACCCATCTTTTGGATCACTTGTAATTCATAGTCTGCCCTTTGTTGGTAAGCCGTCGGAATCGTTTTACCCAAGCGTTTTTTTAAACCGGCCGTCACCAATTGCTGCAAGTAAGTGTCTGCATCTAAGCCAGCCGGCACCTGATACTGCGGCAACTGGGTCCGATGGTGCAAGTTTAGGGTCACATTACAATTTTCAGCGATCCAATCTGTCATGACTAAGGCTTGCGAAAGGCCTGCGTTTTCAAAAGCTGCCGCCGCTATGTCTGGCGCTGGTAAAAAGAAAGGCCCAGTTTGTGAATCAGTGGTGGCAGTTGGCGTTAGCTTGGTGCCCGCAGCGATATGTTGTAACACCGTTGCATCAAAAGCTTGTTCTGGCCTAACATAGTCCACTTTGCCCAGCGCACACAAGGCGATCTGGGTTTGATCGGCCACAGCTTGAAGTTTACTGAGTTGATGGCTGTAATTGCCCTGAACTGTGAGCCCAATGGCTAAGTTTTGTGGGTCCAGCCAGCTCAATAAGCGATGAATATAGGTCACTTGTGCGGCCGTATCCTGGGTGCCTGCCAGATACTCCAACTCCCCGCGCGGTGGCAAGACCATAATTAGATCTTTTAGGCTATCTGCCACCGTCTCTAAAGCTATGGGCTGTTCTGGATGTAACATGATGGCCGTTGAAATTTCCAATAAATGCGCATAGCCCTGATTATTCTTGGCATACAGTAAATAAGGATAGGTCGCCTCACTTTCAGGATCCAGCAAGCTCTTGAAAGTGGCGCTGATCCCCAAAATGGGTTTGATCCCTACGGTGTGACAATATTTATAAAAATCCACCAATCCGTAGACCACATTGTGATCTGTAATGGCTAAAGTCGTATAGCCCAAAGCCTTGGCCGTGTCCACCAAATCTTTGATCGTCGTGGGGCTTTGTAACAAACTGTAAGTCGTTTTCACTTGTAATTGTGCAAATACCATAGTGCACCTCTTAAAAAATATAGAAAATATAGATAAGTTAAAGATAACAGGTTCCCGTTGAAATTGAAATTATGCTATACTATAAAGCAATCATCGTGATGAAAGAAGGTCCTATGTCGATGCGTTACATTATGATGGTCTTTTGGGGCATTATCTTTGGGTTTATTATTGGTTTTATTGGCTCAGCCTTGACGCAAACAACTTTCGTACCTGCCCAAGCCATGGGTATGGCCGCAGTATTTGCAATTCTTTTAGGCTTCATGCCAGCATTACTGAAATGGTCTCAAAAAATTAGCTCTAAATAAAGCCTGTATGACCCAGTCTAAGCAGTTTATGCTTAGACTATTTTTTTGTCCTTTTTGCCAAGGTAAAAATTATGGTATACTGACTATATCATTTTACACTGAGGTGAATCTCATGAAAAAAAGTCTATACCAAATAATTATCGATGATTTAAGCCAAGCCATTGCCAGTGGCCAGCTTCCCGTCAACGCTAAGGTCCCCACGGAACAAGAATTAGCCCAACAATACCAAGTCAGCCGCATCACTTCTAAACGGGCCTTAAATGATTTAGAACAAGCAGGCTTAATTTATCGTAAACAAGGATCGGGCAGCTTTGTAGCTGATCAAAAAACAAAGGCTGCCAGCAGCACAACAGCACCAGCTGGTCCCTTGGTTTACTGTGTCCTGCCTGACGGTGACAATACTTTAAACAACACGTTGGTCACCCAATTGCTTTTAGCCTTCGCCGCCGCAAAACTGTCTGCTAACATCATCTTACCAGAAACCCTGGCGACCTTGCTACCCCGACTAACGCCACAAACCTATCTTATTTTATTAGGGGACACCTTCAAGGACGATTTAATATACCAACTTTATGAAATGGATATATCTTATTTTAAGATTGGCACTAGCCCTAATGCGCTCGATTATCCGCAAATCACGTTAACTGCTGAACTCGCCCTGCAAAATATGCTAAATGAGTTTGATGAATCAGTGCAACAATTAATTTATATCCAAGCCGCTCCACCGCTTTCACCTTACGCAGATGCCACTTTAAAAATAAATTTGCTCAAGGCAGTCAAACAACATCAGGCAATTGCGAAATTCAAATTACAACTTACTTCGGCTACCCAATTTGATTCTAAGAATCCCCCGGCAGCCACTAAATTCATTGTCTCTGATTTCAATCTATTATTGCAGCTGCTCACTTCACCGCTTGATCTTGATGACCTTTACTTCATCGCCCCTAGCCTCACACCAGAGCAAGTTCAATTTGTTCAAACACAGCATATTCACTGCTATGCCTGTCCCCTATCCGAAGTTTTGATAAATTGTACTAAGCTGCTTTCGGCCATACAAAAAGACGCCACGATTAATCAAAATTTAATCGTTAACGCCCAGTCTTTGTCCTAAACCACCGAAAAACTATTGGTGGGTCATATAAATAAATAATTCGTCATTTGAGAAGGCCACGTCAAAATTAATGTCCTTAGACTTAATGGTATTGATCGTTGTCTTCCCTTTTTTAGCTGACTTTACCGCCGCTTCAAACTTTGTGAGAACTGTTTTGGCATCTGCCCCACTAACGCCGGCTAAAGTTCCTAATGTTGATCCAAATTGATTTAAATTTTGCGCCTTTTTCAAGGTTGCTGTCTGAGCAATAACGGTTAAGCCCATCAATTGTTGGTCCGCTACCACTGCGCGAATCTGAGTCCCGTTATTTTGGCCAATAACCCCATTATAATTTGCCCGACGTAATAACTCTGGTTGAATTTTGATGGCATTTGGATTCTGTTGGGTAGCTGCCGCATAAATCATCCCAAATTTGGCAAATGCCATCACCGGTGTCGATTTAGAAATGGTTGCTTGCTGACGATCAGTATCGGTTTTAAAGGTTAGCTTTTGACTCTGATTGCTAATTGGCACTGTCACGACAAAAGTTCCGCCATTGACCTTAGCACTTTGCCAGGCCTGTTGATCAATGCGGTATTGGACCGACTTTGCCTTGGTACTGCCCTTTACAACCGTAGCCATCCCATCAGCATGATATTGATTTTGTAAATTACTGATTTTTTGATTTTGACAAGCCGTCAATACCACTAGGCCTATTAGAAAACATAGCCCCAGAAAAAAACGTTTTCCCCGCATTTTATCGACTCTTTTCACTTTGAATAGTTTAATCATAAATAAAAGACCGGAGCCATTAGTTCATCCCGGTCTTAAATAACTTTATTAGTTCTGAGTTTTATCGATGTTAACCACTTGTTGGCCCTTGTAAAAGCCTTTTGGTGAAACGTGGTGGCTTAAACGATATTCGCCGCTAGTAGCGTCAAAATGGATGTTAGGCACATTCAATTTGATATGGCCACGACGCATGCGTTTCTTGGTTTTCGATGTTTTTCTTGCTGGAACTGCCATGTCTATTCAAACTCCTTTATAATCAAATTCTTCGAACTGTACTTAATTTGGATGACGTGAGATCATATCCAATTAGACTCTAAAAGCCCACAAACAATATAATACTATGACTTGGGCTTTGAAGCAAGGTTAAATTAAACAATTACCTGATGTTCGGACATTTTTTCACTGTTAAAGATCAACTTGTCATCTTCTAAATCAATTGTCACCTTAGAATGGGGTAAAATTTGACCGCCAATTAACTGCTTCGCTAACGGTGTCTCGACTTGATTGGTAATAAAACGTTGGAGTGGTCTGGCCCCAAAGGCGGGATCGTACCCCTTGTCAGCAATCCAAGCCTGGGCTTTTTCAGAAACCTGCAACTGAATATCTTTGTCCCTCAGGCGTTTGGAAAGTTCTGCCACTAATTTCACAACGATTTGCTTCACGGCATTCATATCCAACGGATGGAATAAAATGATATCATCGATCCGATTCAAAAATTCCGGCTTAAAATGCTGTTGTAGAACGTTTTGAACTTGTTGCCGGGTGTCAGCCGTGATACCAGTTGCGGATTGTTGCGCATCTAACAAGATATCTGAACCTAGGTTAGAGGTCATGATAATAATAGTATTTTTAAAGTCAACCGTGCGGCCTTGCCCATCTGTCAAGCGACCATCATCTAAGACCTGCAGTAAAATATTAAAAACATCCGGATGGGCTTTTTCAATTTCATCCAGTAATACAATCGTATAAGGATTGCGCCGTACCGCTTCGGTCAATTGGCCGCCTTCTTCATACCCCACATAACCTGGTGCTGCACCAACTAAGCGTGAGACGGCATATTTCTCCATATACTCACTCATATCAATGCGGACCATGTGCTTTTCCGAATCAAATAAATTACTAGCCAAAGCCTTCGCTAATTCCGTTTTCCCTACACCTGTTGGCCCTAGGAATAAGAAGGACCCCAGTGGTCGATTTGGGTCTTGTAGGCCAGCACGGCTTCTTAAAACGGCATCCGCCACTGATTGAACGGCCTCATCTTGACCAACTACGCGCTGGTGCAACTCATCAGCCAAATGCAACAACTTTTCCCGATCACTGGCTACTAATTTAGCCACTGGAATGCCGGTTTGCCGACTGACCACTTCGGCAATCTCATCTGCTGTAACGGATTCCTGGACTAAATTTTTAGCTTGGTTATCACTAGCTTCAAGTTGTTTTAATTCTGCTTGCAACTTGGGGATCGTGCCATGCTGCAGGCGGGCAGCAGCTTCTAGATCATACTTAGCTTCAGCGTCTTCAAGCTCATGCTTAGCTTTATCGATTTGGGACTTTTTGTCATTTAAGGCGTTGATTTCAGCTTTTTCAGCATCCCACTTAGCTTTTAATTGCGAAATGGTCTCCTGCAACGTGGCTTTTTGGGCTTTGACATCTTGTAGCCGCGCTTTAGAAGCAGGATCAGCTTCTTTATTTAATGCCGCCTCTTCAATTTGAAGTTCCATCATTTTGCGCATTTGCTGGTCCAATTCGGTGGGCATAGAATTCATTTCCACGTTAATATTGGCACTAGCTTCATCCACTAAGTCAATGGCTTTGTCTGGTAAAAAGCGGTCCGTAATATAGCGATTAGACAACGTTGCAGCCGCCACCAGCGCATTATCATGAATGCGCACGCCGTGGAAAATTTCAAAGCGTTCTTTTAAACCCCGTAAAATCATGATTGTTTCTTCAACAGTTGGTTCTTGGACCAATACCCGCTGAAAACGTCTTTCTAAAGCCTTATCTTTTTCAATATTTTCACGATACTCATCTAGCGTTGTTGCCCCAATCAAATGCAACTCACCGCGGGCTAACATTGGTTTCAAAAGATTACCAGCATCCATTGCCCCTTCAGCTTTACCAGCCCCAACAATAGTATGAATCTCATCAATAAAGAGAATTACTTGACCTTCACTTTTTTTAACTTCTTTTAAAACTGATTTCAAGCGCTCTTCAAATTCGCCCCGGTACTTAGCCCCAGCAATTAACGAACCCATATCTAATGAAATAATCGTCTTATGCTTCAAATTATCTGGGACATCCCCATGAACGATCCGTTGGGCCAAACCTTCCACAATAGCCGTTTTACCCACACCGGGTTCCCCGATTAAGACGGGATTATTTTTAGTTTTCCGAGATAAAATTCGAATGACATTGCGAATTTCTTCATCCCGGCCAATAATAGGATCTTGATCACCGGCCCGGACTGCCTTAACCAGATCCGTCCCATACTTGGCCAGAGCTTGATAATTGGCTTCTTGGGTTTTAGAAGTGACCCGCTCGTTTCCCCGAACAGATTGAATGACTTCAGTTAACTTTTTAGCAGTTAACCCTTGGTCTAATAAATATTTGGTGATTGGTAAATCCGGTTGTTTTAATAACGCTAAAGGTAATACATCAACAGCAATATAATCATCATGAAACTGCTGCCGAATTGTATCCGCATCTTGTAAGAGTTGATATAATTTAGGGGTCATATTTTGGCCATAGGCCGTTTGGCCCTCGACCGTTGGGATTTGATCTAATTGCTTATCGATTGCCGCTTCAAAACCAGCAGTTTCAACGCCACTTTGTTTCAGCAAATTCGGTAACAATTCTCCAGGTTGAATCAATGCCTTGAATAAATGCGCAAGGTGAATATCGGCATGATGCCGTGTGACGGCAATTTGTTGGGCTTGTGCCAAAGCCTCTTGGACAGCTTGTGTGAAATTATCTGGATTCATTGTTTCGCAACTCCTTATCAAAAAACTGTAAATAAAAAGAGTCCATCGACTCTTTTTTAGTTTACACACTTATCGTAACTCTGACATCCTGCTTAAGCCTCATTTTTGGGTGTTGTGGCAGTATCCGTAGCGTCAGCAGCAGCTTTTAGTTGTTCAATGGTAGCCTCTTTTTCAGCTAGCTGTGCTTTAAAATCGGCTGCTTGTTTGGCTGTTGCAGCATCCACGGCCGTATCAATGGCTTTTTGCTGTTCTGTTTCTAACTGGGTAACCTGCCCCCGTAAGTCTTTCATCTCTTTTTTGAGATTGTAATTACCGGTGGTAGCAAATAGATATGTGACTAAGGCCCCCAATAAGATACTAATAAACAAGATTAAGATCAGCGGTAATTTCACTTTGGTAAACCCAAATTGAATCATCACTGGTGTCTGATTGATCAATGCAAAAATCACTAATAAAATAGCAATAATCAAACCAATCACGAAATTACGCTGTTTCTTCATCATCCATTCCCCCAACTAATCCTATTTGCGCCTACATGGGCTATAACTCTATTGTAGCACGCCTTAATTATTTTTTGTTAAACATCGTTAAGACCAAAGCATCCCCAAGCCTTGGAAAAGCACTGTATAAGTGCGCCGCCAGGGCCATGATCCAAGGGGTATTGATCTCACGAACAGGAAAACCAATGGCACTGACAATTCTTTGCGCCAAGGCATCGGCATTTAGTGTAATAAAGTCAACACTCTTTAAATAAGCGCCAGTTTTATCAGCGATATCAAAAAATTCTGTCGCCACTGGTCCTGGATTGATACTGGTTACTTGGATATCAAAAGGCTTTAACTCTAACCGCAAGCCATTGGCATACCCCACCACTGCAAATTTGCTGGCAGAATAAATGGCACTTTTAGCCGTCGCAATTTTACCGGCCATTGATCCCAGCATGATGATATGACCAGCATGGCCCATCATCTCCTGAGCAACTAATCGGGTGATATAAATCGTTCCTAATACATTGACCTGAATCAAGCGCGCAATGAGCTTGGGATCTGTATCCACGGCATTTTCAAAATTACCAAATCCGGCGGCATTGATCAGCACCTCCGGACGGCCAACTTGTGCTACTAAGGCCTGACAGAATTGTTCAATACTATCCGGGTCAGCCATATCCACGTAGTAGGCAAAAGCACTATGCTTGGATAATTCTTGGCATTGGTTGCGAAGTTTTTCAAGTCGCGTCATGCGCCGAGCTGCCAAGACCACAATGGCCCCACGCTGGGCGGCTTGGATGGCACAAGCCTGCCCAATCCCCGAAGAGGCACCGGTAATGACGACAATTTTACCATTAAGATTTCTTAAGGCTGCTAATTTTTTCATTGGTCTCCCTCTTTTTAAATGGAATATCGATCACATCAAAATCGGCAACAACTCGACTGTTGGGAAAAACAGCTTGCGCATCTCGGGCTAGTTCGGATACTTTTTTGCCCACATAACGCGCCGATATATGCGTCAGCAATAGCTGATGTACCCCAGCATTTTTAGCAACCTTAGCGGCTTGGATATTTGTTGAATGATAATACTGCCGAGCTAGTTTGGCTTCACCCCTGCCAAAAGTACTCTCATGGACCAAGACATTGGCATCTTGGGCTAAGCTGGTTGCTGCTGGCGTTTGCCGCGTATCACCTAAAATGGTGACAATACGGCCGGGTTGAGCTGCTGTAATATAATCATGACCATCAACCACACGACCATCGGGTAATTGCACCACTTTGCCGGCTTTAAGTTGGGCATAAACTGGACCAGCGGCAATTTGATCAGCTTGCAGTTTGTCTACCAACAATACGCCAGGGTGTGCTGCTTCTTCAACACGATAGCCATAACTTTTTATCCGATGATCTAATTCGTCTGCATAAACTTTGAAAGTTGAATCTTCAAACATTAAGCCCTTATGAACCGTTACAAAACTCAAAGGATAACTTAAGTGGGTCTCTGAAACTTGGAGTGCTGTTCGCACAAAATTTTGAACCCCCTCGGGGCCGTAAATGGTCAAAGGTGTCTGACCACCTTGAAAAGACCGACTGGATAATAAGCCCGGCAATCCAAATAAATGATCCCCATGCAAGTGGGTAATGAATATTTTAGTGATTTTACGTGGTCGAATCGCTGTACTTAAAATCTGATGTTGCGTCGCCTCACCACAATCAAACAGCCAAACTTCATTACGTTCAGCCAATAGTTTCAATGCAATGCTTGTGACATTTCGCTGTTTAGCCGGGGTACCAGCACCTGTACCTAAAAATTCTAACTCCATGAATGACTTCCTATTCTATTGTATCCAAGTGATTTAAAAAACAAAAGTAACCGGTATAAACAAGCGTTTTACCGGCGACTTCTGATATTGCTTTAAGCCTCTCAAAATTTATTTTGTATTTTGAGGTGTATCTTCTAATAAGTGTTTAGCTATAAACGCCGCATAATATGGGCCCCCGGTAGTATTAGGGTGAACCCGATCATCATAAAACCAGTCATCGTGGCTATTGGCATAGCCGAACCAATCAATCACCACTAGATTCTTATAGCGCTTTTTAGCTTGTTGCAACGTGGCATTGACATCATTTTGCCATTCCCGCGTTGGGACGCGCACGTTGATCCAATAAACGGTTCGTTGTGGTCCAAAGACACTCATTAAGGCATCCATTTGATCTAAGGTAAAGGGTCCATTGGTCCCTAAGCCCACCAAAATATTATCGGCTAAAGCGCCCTTATCAGCTAGCGCTTTAGCTTCTGCAGGAACTGCAACTAATTGCTTACCCACATCAGCTTCCATAACCATCTTAGGGAAAATTTGTTGTAGCATGTTTTGACCATCTAACATCACTGAATCGCCAAAAGCCGTAACTTGCAGCGTTTGAGCGCGCTGTAATTGCACTTGCGTTAAGCCATATTTCTCTAAGTCCTGATTAACAGGGTGTTTCTTAGCTTGTTTTTCCAAAGACTGCTCAGATGCCACGCTGACAGACTTACTATAAGAAGCATCTTTAGCAGCTTTTTTCTTTTCAGCATTGGCTTTTTTAGCCTCACTGATCAAAGCCGCATTACGTTTAGCATTGGTCGCTTTATTCTTTTTGATTTTTTGAGCTAGAGCCGAATCATTAGCCTTGCCTGGTTTAACCGTTGTCGCTTGCACCACGCCGGTCATGCCAATGGCAAAAATCAGGACAGCTAAAAATGACACAACTTTGGTCGCCCGCTTTTGCGAGTTATTAAAAGTCACCAGTTGCTTTAAGAACTGGCCAGTTTGTTTAAAGTCAAAATGCGCAATTGGCTGCTCAATATAACGGAAAGATAATTCGCTGATCACCAAAATCAAGATTGCTTCAATGATGTGATAAGTCACTTGATGATCGGCAATATTAGTCATTCGTGCTTCAAAAAAAAGCATGACTGGGAATTGATACAAATAAATACCATAACTTCTAGCGCCAATCCAAGTGAATAACTTATTGGTCAATACTTGATTCCAATCCGCCCCAGGATGGGCAATCACGGCAATCAAGATGGTAGCTAATAAAGAGAAGACGAACATACCGCCGCGATAAAGTGCTGCGCCTTGGTCGGTTAAATTTAAGAATAAGAAAGCCATTCCTACAAAGCAGACAATGCCAATCGCATCCAGTAATACCCGATCCCTGGTCTCAATCCCCTTTTTCAAACGACTGCTGGGCCAAAGAATCGCTAAGGCACAGCCAAATAAAATACTAAACATCCGTGTATCCGTCCCATAATAGATCCGACTTGGATCAACGTGGGGTTGGTAAAGCACCGCCATTAACACTGCTGACGCAATTGCTAAAATCATTGTAATATTGAAGATGTGCGATCGTTTTTTTAATAATTTCAGCATGATAACCATTAAAACTGGCCAAACAATATAAAACTGACCTTCAATGGATAACGTCCATAAATGGGTGAAAGGTGACTCACTGTTGGCAAAACGTTCAAAATAAGACTGACCGTTTACAATCTGCCACCAGTTATACACATTTAATAAATTTGTCAGTACTATCTTATGCAGATTCTCTAAAAGACTTCTTTGAAACAGCACGATGTAAGCGCTGGTAGCAAATAGCACCGCACATAAAGCTGGATAGATCCGCTTTAACCGCTTTGTAAAAAAGACTTTAAAATTAAATGAACCCTTGGTTTGATACTGACGAACCAACTGATCCGTAATCAAATAACCAGAAATAATGAAAAAGATTGGGACACCCAAGTACCCGCCCTTAAAAACATTAGGATTCATATGATATAAAATGACACCTAATACGCCAAGTGCGCGCAGACCATCAAATCCTGTAATATATCTGCGCTGTTGTGTTGGTTGATTTTTGTCCATCTTCGCCTAACCCTCAATAAAATAATTTAAGCCTGACTTTATAATTAATCTACAAATTCAAAGGTAAAGTCATCAATTGCTACTAAGTCGCCATTGGTTGCCCCAGCCTGGCGTAATGCCTCTTCCACGCCTAATGACTTCAACTGTTTTGCAAAACGTAAAACACTATCGTGGTGATCCAAATTGGTCATCTTAAACAGCTTTTCAATGCGTTCCCCAGTGATAACGTAAACATCATCTTCATCTTTGTGGACTTCAAAATCGTTAGCCGTCGGTGCTTCATAGGTGTAAGTCTTCGTTGCTGATTCACTTGGTACTGTTTTAGGCACAGAACTTAACACATCAGCAGTAACTTGTAACAATTGAGCCACCCCTTGATGGGATACACTAGAAATTGCGAAAACCTTTAAATTCTTGGGTGAATCAACAGCTTTAAGCTGTGTTTTGAATGTTTCAAACCGTTCTTTTGACCCGGGCAGATCCATTTTAGTCGCCACCACAATTTGAGGCCGCTCTAATATTTTAGCATCATAGGTCACTAATTCATGATTGATTTGTTTGAAGTCATCGATTGGTTCCCGGCCATTATCTGGATCCATATCCACTAGATGCAAAATCACCCGCGTCCGTTCCACATGCCGTAAGAACTGGAATCCTAAACCGACCCCGTTAGAGGCACCTTCAATTAATCCTGGTAAATCAGCCATTACAAAATCTTGACCGTCTTGTAATTGCACCATCCCTAAGTTGGGTACCAGTGTTGTGAAATGATACGCCGCAATCTTAGGTTTAGCACTGGTAGCCACGGATAGTAACGTAGACTTCCCTACAGAAGGGTAACCGACTAACCCAACGTCAGCAATGACCCGTAGTTCTAATTGAATTTCTAACTCTTGGCCGGGTTCGCCATTTTCGGCGATTTCAGGCGCCCGATTTTTCGCATTGGCAAAATGGATATTGCCACGACCACCGCGACCGCCTTTGGCCACGACTAATTCTTGGCCAATTTCCGTCAAATCACCGATTACTTCACCAGTTGCGACATTTTTAACCATGGTGCCTTCGGGAACCTTAATAAAGGTATCTTCGGCGCCACGGCCATACATACCTTTGATCATCCCATTTTCACCACTGGCAGCTTTAAATTTTCTTCTATATCGGAAATCCATTAAGGTTCTCAGCCCTGGATCCACTTTTAAAACGATACTACCGCCCTTACCGCCGTCACCGCCGGCTGGGCCACCGTTAGGGACATACTTTTCGTGACGAAAGGCAACAGAACCATCGCCGCCTTTGCCAGCTTTTACTTCTATTTTTACTTGGTCGACAAACATTTGTTTCTCCTTTTCAATTCGCACCTATATTATCTTACTTATTCTAACAGTAAATGTAAATATAACCTAGTCTTTATTTCTGGGTATTTCAAAACTTTTGCAAGGACTATGACCGTTTTTGAATGTTTTTAATCGTTTTTTGTTGCTTTTTACATGTCAAGCGGTTACAATACGTATTGGAGTTGATTGCAAATGTTAACAGAAGAGCGTCAAAATCATATTTTACAATGCTTACAAACGCAACCAATCATTAAACTACACGATTTGGTCGCCCATACCCACGCCTCTGAATCAACTGTCCGCCGGGATTTACAAGAACTAGAAGATAGTGGTTTATTGACCCGCATTCACGGTGGCGCCAAGCGGCTCACCAGTCTGTTGGAAGAACCCAGTCAAACGGCCAAAGCCAATACGAATTTACAAGAAAAACGTCGAATCGCGCAATACGCCGCAGACAAACTCAAACCAAATGCCATTGTTTTTCTGGATGCCGGGACAACGATTCAAGCCATGATTCCCTATTTAAAGTCAGAATTACATTTGACCATTGTCACCAATGGGATCGATACAGCTTCCATGCTGTCAGAAACCAATTTAAAAATCCTGTTGATTGGCGGTCAAATCAAAAATCTAACTAAAGCCGTGATTGGTTCAAAAGCCATTGAGCAAATCCATGATTACCAATTTGATATTGCTTTTTTAGGTACCAATGGGATTCATGCCGACTTTGGTTTTTCCACCCCTGATCCAGAAGAAGGTGCCTTGAAACGGGCAATCATTTCCAGATCGGCTGAAAATTATATCTTAGCTGATGCTAGCAAATTTGGTCGAATTTCTTTTGATCGCTTTGCTAAATTAGATGAAGTCCAAGTGATCACATCCCATGTACCAGCGGATTATCGCAACATCATGCAACAAACCAAAACTGAGGAGGTTTCACCCAAGTGATTTATACAGTAACAGCAAATCCTGCCATTGACTACGTGGTCACCGCTGACACGATTCAATTGGGCACAGTCAATCGTTTGAACTCTAGTGTTTCTTTACCAGGTGGTAAAGGCATTAACGTCTCGCGTATTTTAAAACAACTAACTATTGAAACAACAGCTTTAGGTTTCATCGGTGGTTATACCGGTGCCTTTGTCAAAAGTACCTTGGCCGCAGAAGACTTAACCACTAATTTCACCGAAATTTCAGATACAACTCGAATCAACGTGAAAATTAAAGCTGATCAAGAAACTGAGATCAATGGTCAAGGCCCTAAAGTGACACCTAAAGAGATCTCAAAATTTGAAGATACTTTGGGTCAATTAAAACCAGGTGATGTGGTAGTTATGTCTGGCAGTTTGCCACCAAGTTTACCAGATACTTTTTATAAAGATCTTATCCCATTGATTCGAGAACAAGGTGCTGATTTTGTGATCGATACCACGGGCCAAGCGCTGCTGGATACCTTAAGCTACCATCCTTTAGTGGTCAAACCAAACCACCACGAATTAGCTGAACTATTTCATGTTCAATTAACAAGTCTAGCCGATATCGCCAAATATGGCCGTCAACTCTTAGACTTAGGCGCTAAAAACGTTTTAATTTCCATGGCTGGTGATGGTGCTTTCTTGATCACCCCAACCAAAACCTACTATTCTAAAGCGCCTAAAGGGACCGTTGTCAACTCAGTCGGTGCTGGGGACTCCATGATCGCCGGCTTTACTGGTATCTTTGCGCAAAATAATGACCCTGTGGCCAGCTTTAAAATGGGTTTGAGTTGTGGCAGCGCCACTGCTTTTACCAAAGACTTAGCTGACCGTTCACAAATCGAAGCCTTAAGCACACAAATTAAAATAGAAGCATTTCAATAAATGGAGGATGCCAATTTATGGACATTAGAGACTTACTGCTAAAAGATGTCATGATTATGGATCTTAAAGCAACAACCAAACGTGAAGCCATTGACGAAATGGTCCATCAATATTACGACAAGGGCATTATTGATGATGAAGACTTATATAAACAAGATATCTTAAAACGTGAAGCGCAATCTACCACGGGTATTGGGGATGGCATTGCCATGCCCCATGCTAAGAATAAAGCCGTTAAGCGGGCCACCGTTTTATTTGCCAAAAGCCAAAAAGGCGTGGATTATGACGCCTTAGATGGTCAGCCGGTTTATTTATTCTTCATGATTGCCGCCCCAGAAGGCGCCAACAATGCGCATTTACAGGCCTTAGCTGCCCTGTCCTCCTTATTGATTGATCCAAACTTAGTGGCTGCCTTGAAAAAGGCCACGACGCCTGATGAAGTTCAAACCCTATTTGCTGATGCCCAGGCTAAAAAAGAAGCTGAAGATGCTGCTGACGAAGCCGCTGAAAAAGAAAAAGAAGCTAAGGCTGCCCAAGAAAGCACGCCAGATGAATCGCAAAAACCTTTTGTGGTGGCCGTGACAGCCTGCCCTACCGGTATTGCCCATACCTACATGGCTGAAGCTGCCTTGAAAAAGCAAGCCGCTGAGATGGGCGTAGATATCAAAGTTGAAACCAACGGTTCTGAAGGTGTCAAACACTTGCTGAGCGCCAGTGATATCGACCGGGCCCAAGGGGTTATCATTGCCGCCGATAAAAAAGTTAAAATGGCCCGCTTTGATGGCAAACATTTATTAAATCGCCCCGTCACCGATGGTATCAACAAACCTGAAGAATTGATCGACACTGCTTTGAAACAAAGTGCCCCAATTTACCACGCTGAAGGTGGCGCGAGTGCTGACGGTGATGAAGGCAAAGCGGAACAACGCTCTGTGGGTAGCCAAATTTATGCCAACTTGATGAATGGGATTTCTAATATGTTACCATTTGTCGTTGGTGGTGGTATTTTAATGGCCATCTCCTTCTTGATCGAGCGTTTCACTGGCGGTAATTCCACTTGGTTTATCTTCCCTAACCAAATTGGGACTTATGCTTTTAACTTCTTGATTCCTATCTTAGCCGCTTATATCGCTGAATCTATCGGTGATCGGCCAGCCTTAATGCCTGGGTTCGTCGGTGGGTTTATGGCCGCGACACCGGCTGCCAGCTTCTTCCCTTCTAAAAGCCCAGCCGGTTTCCTAGGGGGCTTAGCCGCTGGTTTCATCGCTGGTTATGCCGTTTTAGGGTTAAAGAAATTATTCAAACATCTGCCTCATTCCTTGGATGGCCTAAAACCTATCTTAATTTTCCCAGTACTGGGTCTGTTAGTGGTGGGTGCCATCATGTACTTTGCCGTTGATCCGGTTTTCGCCGTTATCAATGCCGGTATCACCAGTTTCTTAAAGGGGATGGGCACCGGTAATGCCGTGATCTTAGGTGTTGTACTAGGCGGGATGATGTCCATCGATATGGGTGGCCCCTTCAACAAGGCCGCTTATACCTTTGCTATTGGTGCCTATACAGCTACTGGTGATGGTACCTTAATGGCTGCGGTTATGGCCGGTGGGATGGTCCCACCTTTGGCAACGGCCATCGCCACGACTTTCTGGAAAAACAAATTTACCCCCGACGAACGCCGGGCTGGTATCAGTAACTACGTCTTAGGTGCTTCTTTCATTACCGAAGGGGCCATTCCATTTGCCGCGGGGGATCCGTTACACGTTATTGTCTCCAGTGTCATTGGTTCCGCCATTGCCGGAGGCTTGACCCAGTTGTGGCACGTGAACGTCCCGGCACCCCATGGTGGTATTTTCGTCGTATTCTTGGCTAATCATCCACTATTCTACCTACTGTCATTCGCCATTGGCGCGATTATTGCCGGGGTCATCTTAGGCCTGTGGCGGCCAGTTCGCAAGGATGCAGATGTTGAGACACAAACCGCTTCAGATGCAGCCTAATCACTAAAATAAGCATTTAAAAAGGATTGACCTGTCATGGGTCAATCCTTTTTTGCTAGACACTTGTTTTAGCTTTGGCTAACTTCACCAAGCGTTCAAATATTTGTAAGTTACGAGCATCGTAGTCCACCAGCATTTCAGGATGCCATTGAACCCCAAAGAAACGGTGATCTTTGTCTTGGCTCCAAACGCCTTCCACCACATCATCACTGCTGCGGGCAATAACAGTTAGATCATCCCCCGTAGTCTTAACAGCTTGTTGATGCAGTGAGTTGACTAAGACTTTTTCCCCAAAGATATCCCGCAGGAAATTATCAGGTTGGGTATATACATAGTGACTGGGCTGAGAATCATCCGTGGGGATCTGCATATGTTTGATTTGGGGCCGATCCCGATAAATTAGGTTTTGATATAATTTACCATTTAAAGCCACGTTTAACACTTGCATCCCCCGACAGACCCCTAACAAGGGTTTGTCCGTTTTAGCCACGGACTTCACCAAATTAATTTCAAACCGATCGCGTTTCAAACTTGTCTGGCCCATTTTTGGCAAAGGCTCTTCCCCATATAAAAACGGGGATACTCCTTGGCCGCCAGTTAATAAAAAGCCATCAAATTGGGCCACATAATCAGCAGTTTCCTCAGGGTTGGTTAATGGCAGAATAAATGGTAAGCCGCCAACTTTGGCAATGGCATCCAGAAAAAACTGCGGCACATAAGAAGCGGGATGGTTATGGAAGACATTTTCGGCAAATTCATATTGGTTGGCCACAATGGCAATTTTTGGTTTCATAGACGTAACTCCCTGTATTTTTATATTCAATTAGATAACAAGTATTTGAACTAATCATCTTAAAAGCTGTCCTTAGACGGGCAAATTCACCAACTTTAATTAATTGACATAACATATATTACCACGAAAAATGAGAGATAACGTCATTTTTGCTTATAAAACAAAGAAAAATATGAGAAATACCTCAGTAATTACTATAAAAGCCCGCTTACTTATTGCTTAAGGTTGTTGGCGTTAATGATAGCTTGATCATCTGGGCTGTGGTTTTATCAATCCCTAAAGCCTGAATATCAGCTAAAGAGGCTTCACGAATCTTACTCAAAGAGCCAAACTGCCGCAATAATTTCGTCCGGGTTTTAGGGCCAACCCCTTTAATGGCTTCCAGTTGCGAGCTCAAGCTATTTTTAGTATGAGTCTTACGATGAAAAGTGATGACAAAGCGATGGACTTCATCTTGAATTCGTTGCAATAGATAAAAGCCCTGGCTCTTATGGTCTAAGGCCACCGGTTGAATATTGTCATCTGGACCAAACAATAGCGCAGTAGTGCGATGCTTGTCGTTTTTAACCATCCCCGCAATGGGCAATTGATCCAAGCCTAATTCATTTTCTAAGACATCTCGAGCGGCTGACAATTCAATCTCACCGCCGTCCATCAAGATCAGGTCGGGTAGATCACTATGCTCTTTTAATAGCCGCGAATATCGGCGCCGGATCACTTCTCGGGTATTGGCAGCTTCATCGGCACCATTTTGATGTTCCACTTCGCCTTTTAACTTGTATTTCCGATATAATTTCTTGGCCGGTCGACCATCTTCAAATACGACCATGGCTGACACTGGATCCTGGCCCATAATATGGGAGTGATCAAAAGCTTCGATCTTATGCCCCCGAGGCAGACCTAGGGCGTCGAAAATTTCATCTTGGGCGCCTAAAGTCTTACTTTCATCTAATTCCATCAGTCTGAATTTTTCTTCCAGCACCAGTTTGGCATTCTTCTTGGCCAATGCCAGTAATTGCCGTTTTTCGCCCCGTTGTGGCGTTCTAACGGGGATGTCCAGGACTTCTTCCAAGCTAGTCGCATCTAGGCTCTTAGGGACTAAAATTTCCTTTGGCGGCAAATTATTTTTACGGCGATAAAATTGAGAGATAAACGTATTCAACGCTTCTTCAGGTTCATTAATGATTGGTAAGACATGTTTCTCCCGCTTCATTAACCGCGCTTGCCGAATAAAGAAGACTTGGATAGAAACATAGCCGCGATCATAATAATAGTTAAAGATATCTCTAGGCGTATGATCATTAGAAATGATTTTTTGCCGTTCTACGGTTTGTTCGATATAACGAATTTGGTCACGCAATTCAGCAGCCCGTTCAAATTCCATTTTGGCAGCTGCAACTTGCATTTTATCGGTTAATTCTTGTTTAATTGGACCTACTTGCCCATTTAAGAAACGTTTAATCTTCTCAATTTGCGCTGTATAAGCTGCGACTGGCACTTCTTTAAAGCACGCCCCCAAACACTGCCCCATATGATAATACAAACAAGGCCGGCCTAAATGGCCCTGACAGCGGCGTAGGGGGTATACTTTTTGAATAAAGCGCATGGTTTCTTCAGCAGCATAGACATTGGGATAAGGCCCAAAATAATAGGCGCCATCTTTAACGATTTGACCGGTAATTTTCATCATCGGATCGCGCTCGTTGGTAATTTTAATGTAAGGGTAACCTGTGCCTTGTTTTAACCGGATATTAAAATAAGGTTGGTATTTTTGAATCAAGGTAATTTCTAATAAGAAAGCTTCCTTATTAGTATTGGTGATAATCGTTTCAAAATCACGAATTTCCGAAACCAGCCGGGCGGTCTTGCCCGTGTGACTGCTCTTGAAATAAGATCGAACCCGATTTTTTAAATTCTTAGCTTTTCCTACATAAATAATTTTACCGTTTTCATTCTTCATCAAATAACACCCAGGTAGCCCGGGTAATAGTGCTAATTTATGTTCAATATGTTCTGTAGCCACGAATTCCACTTCCTAATATAGGGCTGCGTCATCATTCAGTTGAAAACTCCAATAACTTTTATTGTACAAAGAAATAACGTGATTGGCAATAAATATGCCAACCACGCTATTTAAAAAACTATTGGGCTAAAATACGGGATAAGAAATCCTTAGTCCGTTCATTTTGGGGATGTTCAAAGATTTGCTCTGGTGTCCCCTTTTCAGCGATATCGCCACCATCCATGAACCAAACTTCGTCAGCTACCTGCCGGGCAAAACCCATTTCATGGGTCACGACAACCATGGTCATGCCACTGTGGGCTAAGTCTTGCATAACTTTGAGAACTTCGCCAACCATTTCCGGATCCAAGGCACTAGTTGGTTCATCAAACAACATGACATCTGGATCCATGGCCAAGGCTCTGGCAATGGCTACCCGTTGTTGTTGGCCACCGGACAAGCTTTCTGGAAAGGCGTCCTTTTTCTCAGCTAAGCCCACCCGCTCTAGTAACTCTAAAGCTTTCTTTTGAGCCTGAGCTTCATCTTCGCCCTTCACCCGTTTGGGCGCTAAGGTTAGATTATCCATCACATTCATATTTGAGAATAAGTTAAAGCTTTGAAAAACCATCCCCATTTTTTCCCGAATGTCATCTAATTTCTTCTCTGGTAATTGGGTTAGATCCTGGCCTTCAAAGGCAATTTTGCCAGATGTAGGGTTTTCAAGTAAGTTTAAGCACCGTAAAAAGGTACTTTTACCGCCACCAGAAGGACCAATAACAACAATAACTTGGCCACTATTAACCACACCATCTATCCCAGTTAGGACCTCATTTTTACCAAAGGCCTTTTTTAAATTCTCAACTTTTAACATCTCAGCCATGTTGCATCTTCCTTTCAGCGTGATTCAAAATTCTAGATAAGGTGAAGGTCATGATAAAGTACAAGACCATCGCCACGGCAATTGGCGCTACTCCACGATAAGTTGCGGCCTGAACTGCCCGTAATTGATAAATCAAGTCGGTTACCCCAATAATGGATACAATTGAGCTTTCCTTGATCAAAGAAATAAATTCGTTCCCCAAGGATGGCCAAATGATCTTAATTGCCTGCGGTAATACAATAGTTTGCATGGTATCACGCTGAGACATCCCCAAGGACCGGGCAGCTTCGACTTGCCCCACCGGTACGGAATCAATCCCGCCACGGATATACTCAGCAACGTAGGCCGCACTATTCAACGCCACAGCGACTACGCCGGCAAAGAAGGCTGGGATATTATTCCATAATAAACCTACCCCAAAGTAGACAAACATGACCTGAATCATCAATGGCGTTCCCCGAACAAACTCGATGTACCAAACTGCCGGATAATGAAGAATCGCTTTGCGACTCAAGCGACCCAGCGCAAACACCGTTCCTAAAATGATCCCGATCACCACAGAAATTGCCGTGATCAATAAAGTGTACCCTACCCCTTTGGCAAAATAAGACCAATAATTAAACATCGACTTATTTTCCGTATTGGTAGCCATATACTTACCAGCATCGTTAATATATTGCTTGGTCAATTTTTGTTGCTTGATTTGATCAATTGAATGATTCACGGCAGTCACTAAAGTACCGGAATTTTTGGCAAAGGCAATGGCAGTCCCATTTTCATCGCCACCCAAATCAAATTTAGCGTCGATCTTAGCCAGCCGCGAGTCGTTGGCCACGTATGCCTGGGCCACAGCATCTTCAGCAACGATACCATCGATTTTATTGGTCTCAAGCGACAAAATTAAGTCGGTGACCTTGGTCAAGGCCTTTAAATGAGATTGTTTCATTTGTTTCTTCGCTAAATCTTGCTGCAAACTCCCAGTTTGAACCCCAACTTGTTTGCCAGCAAAAGAGTTTTTATCTTTATACAAATGTAAATCTTGCTTACGCACAATAATGGCTTGCCCCGCATCATAATAAACCTGCGAGAAGTCAACACTTTGTTTCCGCTCTTCGGTTGGTGTCATGGCCGACAGGACCATATCCACTTTATGGGTCTCTAAGGCCACTAGCAAACTGTCAAAATCCATTTGCTTGATCACCAACTTGACCCCTAAATCTTTGGCAATTTTGTGGGCAACATCCACATCCATCCCCACCACTTGATTCTTGCCATTTACTTTGGTGATAAATTCATAAGGTGGATAATCAGGACTGGTCCCCATGACCAACGTCCCCTTATCCTTAACCCGCTGTAATGAATTATCCGCAGCTTGAACCTGCCCACTGGGTGCTAACACAGCAAATATACCCAATAAGCACACCAAGGCGGTCAGCCATAAACTGATCTTCTTTAACTTCAACCTTAAAAACTCCCATTCTAATTTAATAGGTTACATTATACGACTGTTTTAATTTTTATGCAATAATCAGCCGAAACGCCCAATATTTATGCATATATCCCAAATATTCAAAAAAGTTGAGTTTTATCAAATTTTTGTTATGATAGGGGATATAGAAAGGAATGATACTATGGGCTTATTTGTAAAACGTGAAGTTGACGTGAACGGCTTATTTGATAAATTCGCCACGATTCCCGATCCAAAAAAAGAAAAAAAAGACGATAAAGATAAAAAGAACACTGAAACTACCGCTGAAAAAAAAGACGATAAATAAAGGAAATGCAGTTCTAAATTCGTGATTTGAATTTAAAACTGCATTTTTTTATTGTCATTTTAAGATTTGGTCTCATCAAGAATCGTCAGTTGGCTGCGCTGCTCGATCCAACGCCAAACCGCATCGTGCCCTTCTTTAGTTTCGGAACTAAAGAAAATCAGCTCATCATTTGGATCCATATCCAAAGCACTGATGATCAACTTCGTTTGTTTCACCCGTTGGCCCCGCTTGATTTTATCCACCTTGGTGGCGACAACTAGTGTTGGCACTTCGTAGTACTTCAAATAATTATACATACTCACATCATCGCTGGTAGGCGCATGACGGGCATCAACTAGTAACACCACACCCTTCATTTGTTTTCTGGTTTGTAGATAGGTTTCAATAATATGGCCAAATTGTTCCCGCTGTTTCTTGGAAACCTTAGCATAACCATAACCGGGTACGTCCACAAAATAAAGGCGATTGGCGATATTATAAAAATTTAACGTTTGCGTTTTACCCGGGGTACTAGACGTCCGGGCCAAGCCCTTACGGCTTAAAAGGGTATTGATCAAAGAAGATTTACCCACATTAGACCGGCCAGAAAGGGCAATTTCCGGCAAGCCATCGGTTGGGTATTGTTTTGGGTCTACAGCACTGATAACCAGTTTAATGTCACTAAATTGCATAATCTCTGCCTCATCTTTTCTTTTCACCTATGTAAAAAAAGAGGTCTGGCAATCACTTGTCACGACCTCTTTATATTGTTGTTGCGTTAAACCATTAAAAATTAGGTTAAGACGCTTTTTTACCATCCACGAGGACTAATTCAGGTTTGGCATTGCCAACGACTGCAGCCTTGTTCACGATGGCTCTTTCGACGTCATCTCGACTTGGTAAGTCAAACATGGTATCCATCATTACTTCTTCAATGATTGACCGCAATCCCCGGGCACCCGTATCCCGTTCAATGGCTTCATGGGCAATGGCATGTAACGCCCCACTGGTGAATTCCAACTGCACATCATCTAAGGACAATAGTTTCTTATATTGTTTAACCAAAGCATTCTTAGGTTCTGTTAAAATTCGAACCAAATCATTTTCAGTTAATTTCTCAAGTGCAGCAATAATTGGAATACGCCCAATAAATTCAGGAATGATCCCAAATTTCATCAAATCTTCAGGAATGATTTGTTGCATGACACTGACACTTTCATCCAACTTCTTCGTGGAGCTGGTGCCAAAGCCAATCGTCTTTTCACCCATCCGGTTCTTCACGATTTGTTCGATGCCATCAAAGGCGCCGCCCACGATGAACAAAATATTCGTCGTATCGATCTGAATAAATTCTTGTTGGGGATGCTTACGCCCGCCCTGAGGTGGCACATTAGCAATGGTACCTTCCAAAATCTTCAAGAGTGCTTGTTGGACCCCTTCACCGGATACATCCCGGGTAATAGAGACATTTTCACTCTTCTTGGCGATTTTATCAATTTCATCAATATAGATAATACCCCGTTGGGCACGATCTACATCGTAATCGGCATTTTGCAATAATTTCAAAAGGATATTCTCGACATCTTCACCTACGTAACCAGCTTCGGTCAAAGTGGTCGCATCTGCAATGGCAAATGGTACATTTAAAATCCGAGCTAAGGTTTGCGCTAAGAATGTCTTCCCAGAACCAGTTGGTCCGATCAACGCGATATTACTCTTTTGTAACTCCGTCTCATCGTCTTTGGCAACTTGCATCTGATTGACTCGCTTATAGTGATTATAAACGGCTACTGACAAGGCCTTCTTGGCGTCATCTTGACCGATTACATATTGATTTAAAACATCCAAAATCTGTTGTGGTTTTGGCACATCAACTAAATCACTGAAAGCTTCTTCCTTGAATTCTTCGTCAATAATTTCCTTACATAAGTCAATACATTCATTACAAATATAAACACCGGGTCCGGCAACAATCTTCTTAACCTGATCTTGAGTCTTCCCACAAAAGGAACACTTGACAGGTCCAGACGTTTCCATATTATCAAACATATATTTATCAACCCTTCCATTATCCAGTACTTAAGCACCAAATAATATATCTCATGCTACTGAAACGATAGCATAGAAAAGCAAGTGCGTAAAGTAACTGGATTAAAAAAAGAGGCAACGGTAAAATAAATTTACCGTTTATCCCCTTAAACTACAAACGAATTAGGCTTCTTTAGAAGAATCAGTGACAAGTTCGATTGCTTTTTTAATTGAAATATCATGTGCTAACATGTCATCAGTTAAAGTTTGACGTACTGTCTTTTCATCCATATTATAGTCGGCAGCTAAGCTCTTGATTTCTTCATCAATCTCTTCTTGCGTTGGTTTGATGTCTTCAGCTTGCACGATGGCTTCTAAGACTAAGTTTGTCCGCACACGATCATCAGCATCTTTTTCGAATTGCTTATGCAAATCCGCTTCGCTAGTACCAGTTAATTGATAATACATTTGCGGATTAATACCTTGACGTTGCATGTTGCCAAGATATTGATCCATTTGTGTATGCACATCAGCATCAATCATGGCAGCTGGCAAATCTTTGATCGTGGCATTTTTAGTTGCTTCAGAAATAGCCGCATCTTGAATGGCTTGATCAGCCGCGTCATTTTTCTTTTGAACTAAATCAGCTTTGATTTTTTTCTTTAATTCGTCTAATGAATCGACTTCTTCATCTACATCTTTGGCAAAGTCGTCATCTAATTCAGGTAATTCTTTTGTTTTGATTTCATGGATCTTAGTGACAAAGATAGCTTCTTTGCCAGCTAAATCTTTAGCTTGGTAATCTTCGGGGAAAGTTACCTTAACTTCGACATCATCACCGGCAGCATGACCAATTAATTGATCTTCAAAACCAGGGATGAAGGAGTTAGAACCTAATTCTAAGGAATAGTTGTCAGCAGAACCGCCTTCAAATGGTGTTCCGTCTACAGTACCCTTGTAATCAATAACGACTGTGTCGCCCTTTTCAGCTTTACCGTCTTCTTTTAAAACTAGTTCTGCTTGATCTTCACGCTTCTTTTCTAATTCAGCGTCAACATCAGCATCGCTGACTTCCCGATCTTGCTTAGGTACGGTCAAGCCTTTATATTCACCAAGTTCTACTTCAGGTTTAACTGTAACTTTAGCTTTGATAACCCAGTTTTCTTTTGGTTCCATTTTTTCAACACTGATTTCAGGTTGATCAACGGGTTCTAACTTAGCTTCATCTACCGCAGCTTCATAAGCTTCTGGTAAGACAATGTTTAATGCATCTTCATATAAGGCAGCTTCACCGTACATCCGATTGAAAACAGTACGAGGCACCTTACCTTTACGGAATCCAGGGACATTTAACGTTTTACGTACCCGTTGAAATGCTTTATCTAAACCTTCATTGATTTTATTAACATCGATTTCAAAGGTTAATTCACCATCATTGGTGCCCTTTTTTTCCCATTTTGCAGACATATAATTCCCTCCGGATTTCAAATCTAAATTCATAGTATTCCTAGTATTACGTTTTAGCATACTCAACCATATTAACGTATCTAGGGTCAAAAGTAAATGTATTTTGACACAAAAAAATCCAGAATGAATACACATTCCGGATTTTTTATTAAAACTCAATGGCATCAAAAACACCATTAAATTTTAAAATCATAGCTATTTAAATTAGTCTAAGATTTCGTTAACCATGCCGGCACCGACAGTACGGCCACCTTCACGGACAGTAAACTTAGTACCCTTTTCAATAGCAACTGGTGCGATTAAGTCTACTTCAAAAGTAACGTTATCGCCAGGCATTACCATTTCAACGCCTTCTGGTAATTCGATAACACCAGTAACGTCGGTTGTATGGAAATAGAATTGTGGGCGATAGTTAGAGAAGAATGGTGTATGACGGCCACCTTCTTCTTTAGTTAAGATGTAAACTTCACCTTTGAACTTGTTATGAGTTTGAATAGAACCTGGTTTAGCTAACACTTGACCACGTTCAACTTGATCACGGTTCACACCACGAAGCAAGACACCAACGTTATCGCCGGCTTCACCAAAGTCAAGGGTCTTACGGAACATTTCCAAACCAGTAACAGTTGATTTCAAAACTTCTGGCTTCAAGCCAACGATTTCAACTTCATCACCAATTTTAACTTCACCACGATCGATACGACCAGAAGCAACTGTCCCACGACCAGTGATAGTGAAGACATCTTCAATAGGCATCAAGAATGGTTTGTCGTTATCACGTTCTGGTGTTGGGATATATTCATCGATAACATCCATTAAGTGTAAGATAACTTTTTCTTGTTCAGGATCGCCTTCAAGAGCTTTCAAGGCAGAACCACGAATAACTGGAATATCATCACCAGGATAATCGTATTCAGAAAGTAATTCACGGACTTCCATTTCAACCAAGTCGATCAATTCTTCATCATCAACTAAGTCTGTCTTGTTTAAGAAGACAACGATGTAATCAACACCCACCTGGCGAGCCAAGAGGATATGTTCACGTGTTTGTGGCATAGGACCATCAGTAGCGGCAACAACTAAGATTGCACCGTCCATTTGGGCTGCACCAGTGATCATGTTCTTAACGTAATCCGCATGTCCTGGAGCATCGATATGCGCATAGTGACGTTTTTCAGTTTCATATTCAACGTGGGCAGTGTTGATTGTGATACCACGTTCTTTTTCTTCTGGTGCTGCATCGATATCAGCATAGTCTTCAGCTTTAGCTAAGCCCTTAGAAGCCAATACCTTAGTGATTGCAGCAGTTAATGTAGTTTTCCCATGGTCAACGTGGCCAATAGTACCAATGTTAACATGGGGTTTTGTTCTTTCATAATGTTCTTTTTCAGCCATTAAAAGAAACCTCCTGTATTTTTGACAAGAAAATAACAGCAAAGCATAAGCTTATGCTGAGAATTCTCTATTTTTAATTGTACTACTTTTAGGACGGAAACTAAAGATTTCCCTCTTAAAAATATCCTCTTTGCATTATACGTGGTTCTAAAAGATTTGTAAACAATGAAAACGAAAAAAACTTCAATTAATTAGCATATCCATCAATTTACGCAATCGGTTTTGCCAATCCCAAATATCTTTTTGCTGGCTATCCGTCATTGGCAATCCTAACACACTTTCATGCAAAACTTGAGCCCAATTAGTAGACTTAGACACAATATCATCTGCGAAGGGATAAAGCAATAGGAATTGTAAATTTAATTCTTCTATGGCTTTTTCGCCAATGACTGGATCTTGATCGAATGCCGTTGCTAATGCAGTCTGTGCCTGTAAAAACGTGGCAGTCTGATAAGTTTCAGGCAGTGTGCTTAAGGCCACTTGCCGCTTTGAACCAAACCAAGTCATGGTCAGGACCTGGTCAATTTTCAGTGGTGCAATGAAGCTCAATAATTCCGTCTTATATAACGGATGTATGAATTCATTGTCCAAAATGATCGCCAGGGCTTTTAAATAAGCTGCCAACGGTAATTGCTTCAAGGTTTGGATTTGGGCCATCGCCTGGGCTGCGGTGTCATTGACCAGGGCAAAGCTTTGCTTGATTTGAGCTTGAATAAATTCGTGCTTGTGTTGCGTATACCGCCGGCTGCGTAATTGGATCAACTTTGAAATATCTTCCTGATGCTTTGTTTCAACCAAATAACTGACAAAACGCTGAGCCTGAATAAATTCATGGTTATCAACGAGCAGCACTAAGTAAAAATACGTTCTTAAATGCCCTTCGTTTAAATATTGATCGAGATATTCTTCTGCCAACGCAACGGCCTCGGAGTACTTAGCCAGTCGTTTGAGTGTCGTCACCATTAAAATATTCAGACTCAAAGTCACCTTCAAGTCGTAAGCTTGTTGGTAACAATCCAAGGCATTTGTCCATGCTTTGGCGTCAAAGTAGTCATTTCCCTTGGCAATCAATGTACGATAGTTTTTGGGAAAATTTATAATATCTGCTTGGGCCAATAAATCACCCTCTCTGTCATTGATTATTGCCACATCCGGCCGATTCAAGCCTAATTAGACGTATTGGTTGGGTGTTTACGACTTTGAGACCGCAGTTTGTTTTGGTTGATCTCCATGATAACGGGTAAAATAACGGGATGACGATGGGTCTGCTCATAAAGAAAATGGCCTAAGTCCTCACGCAGATCTTGCTTTAAGGTACTCCAATCAAATTCTTTATGATCCAAATTATTTTGAATCGTATTTGCCACAATATCAATACTTTCAGCCATCAAATCACGATTAGCCTTGATATAAACAAAGCCTCTTGTAATGACTTTAGGCTTGGCGACGATTTTCTTATTCTTGCGATCAATGGTTACCACTGCCACAAAAATACCGTCTTCAGATAAAACCTTGCGATCTCGCAAGACAATGTTCCCAATATCCCCAACACCACTACCGTCAATCATGACATTGCCGGAATCCACAGCCGTGCCTAAATGAACGCCTTCAGCTTCCACGGATAATACATCCCCGTTTTGGGCTAAAAAGATGTTCTTAAAAGGTAACCCGGTTTCATGGGCAATTTCGGCATGGGCATCCATCAGGCGATATTCACCTTGAATGGGCATCAAGTACTTAGGATTCAACAAATTGATCATCAATTGCAATTCATTTTTATTAGCATGTCCTGAAGCATGAAGATCATCAGAAATTGACTTCACTTCGCCACCCGCCCGGTAAATCATGTCCTTGGTCCGGGCCACATTCGTTTCCATGGCATAAGACGGTGTTGTTGTGATAAATACTAAGTCGTTTTCATGAATATGAATGCTGCGGTTGCGCTTTTGGGCCATTTTTTGCAACGCCTTTAAAGGCTCACCCATGCGACCAGTTTCTAAGATGACCAACTGATCATCATCATACTTGGCCATATCTTTGATGGGCACTAAAATGTCATCGCTTTCGATTTTCAAATAATCCAAGCGCATGGCGGTGCGAATAATTCGTTCCAAATCTCGACCAGTCAAAACTACTTTGCGCCCAGTCCGGTAAGCCGCATCAAAAACTTGTTGAATCCGGGCAATATTTGAAGCCACTGAAGCGACAATGATCCGCCCATTATGATATTTAAAAGTTTCCTCGACATAACGGCCGATTTCTAATTCATTCACACTAGGCCGTGCCGATTCAGCATTAGCTGAATCACTGAGCAATAAAATAACCCCTTGGGCACCAATTTGTGTTAACCGGGCAAAATCGGTCTGGTACATCGGCGTTGCCGACTGATCAAACTTGAAGTCACCCGTATAAACAATATTGCCTAATTCCGTTTTAATGCTGATCCCAAAGGAACCCGGAATAGAATGAGTTGTTTTAAAGAAAGAGACTGTCGCATTTTCAAAATCAATGGCCGTTTTTTCATCAACCACGTGAAAATCGTTGAACTTCTTAGATAAAGGATCTCGTTCTGTATTAATTTTGGCCAACTCAATTGTGAGCTTAGAACCAAACACTGGAATATCGCGACTCTTTAAGAAATAAGGCAGTGCCCCAATGGCATCTGCATGTCCGTGGGTCAGGAAAACCCCCACGATTTTATCGATATTCTCTTCTAAATATGAAAAGTCAGGGATCACAACATCAATGCCTAACAGTTCATTTTCTGGATACTTTAAACCACAGTCCAAAATAAAAATCTCATCATCCACTTCAACGGCATACATATTCTTACCATTCTCACGCAAGCCACCTAAAGGGATAACTTTTATATTTTGACTCATTTCTTCACCTCTTTATTAATTA
Organism: Agrilactobacillus composti DSM 18527 = JCM 14202; assembly: GCF_001436375.1. GTDB lineage: Bacteria > Bacillota > Bacilli > Lactobacillales > Lactobacillaceae > Agrilactobacillus > Agrilactobacillus composti. The sequence goes on from NZ_AZGA01000002.1 coordinate 137,553, forward strand.
TCTATCGTGTTTTTAATTGTTTCGAACTCAAGTGCGCTAGGCATCACCAGGGGTAGGCGCACACCGCCAACAGGCATCCCTTTGTCTGCCAAGACGGCCTTCGTGGCACTCGGTGAAGGTGTCGCAAATAATGCCCCGATCTTAGGGTCTAAAACCATCTGAATTTGAGCCGCATCTTTCACCTTACCCAATTCGATCAAATGATACATTTGAGCAATTTCTTGACCATAAATATGACTTGCCACCGAAACGACCCCGTTACCGCCGACTGCCTTAGCCGCAAAGGCATAGTTATCCTCGCCAGAATAAACGGCAAAGTCTTCGCCTTCCGTCCCATGGACTAACGCTAAAAGATTCGTTACGCCAGTACAGTCTTTAATGCCAATTACGTTTGGCAACAAAGCTAACCGCAAAGTCGTGGCCACATCCATCGTGACACCAGTTCTACTAGGAATATTGTACATCAAAAAAGGCAATTTTCCTAACTTGGCAATTGTACTGAAATGGGCATATAAGCCGGCTTGATTCGGTTTATTGTAATAAGGGACCACTACCAGTGCCGCATCAATACCGGAAATTTCGGCAACTTCATTCATAAAATCAATTGTTTCTTGGGTATTATTACTACCAACATTGGCGATAATCGGCACTCTTTGATGCGTAATAGCGACGGTAGTTTTGAATAAGTCCAGTTTTTCAGACTTGGATAACGTGGGACCTTCCCCAGTCGTTGCCCCTACCAGTAACGCTTCTGTACCGGTTGCCAACAAGTGTTCAATCAATAAGGCTAAACGTTCATGATCAACTTGTGTATTGTCATCATTAAAGGGTGTCACCATCGCGGTAATAATTGACACATCATCTAAAAGCAAATGTAATTCCTCCATACTTTATGCCTGTCACATCCAACAGGCGATCCTTGAGTCATCGATACATTGCACCCTTATTTAAGCATGCAAAAAACCCCTGTCAAAGCTGGCGTTATGTGCAGCAAGGTGCATCTGGTCATTGAATTAAAATTATTTACCTGCAGAACGTTTAGAAGCAAGAAGTTTAACGGAATTTATTGGCAAAACAAATTCTTTTTCCAAAAGTTCAATAAAACGAGTTCCAACTATACTGGTAGTGCCTACGACTGCTATTTTGTAACCAGACATATAATAACCTCACTTAAAAAATAAAATTAGATACTTTTAATGTTTTTTAGTCTACCACTAATTCCAATAAAAATATACCACCGCTGAATACTAGCCGCGATTAAAAAACATCATTTAGATCGACCATTAAAGCTACTAATCAAATTTTCATTTAAGCTAAAAGCTTGCCGTTGCGGTTATCTGGAATCGTCTTCAATGGGTAAAACTTGCCCTAGGGTTTGGGCCAACGTCGCTAATAGTTGTTGTCGTGCTGATTGAGCCTCAGCTAAAGCGTTCTGCAGCAGTTCTTGGGAAAACAAACCGGCAGGACTTGCCCCAGTGATAGCGGTAACCCCTCGGTACGTGCCAGCGACCGTCAATTGTCCCAAACTCTTAGCATTTTGGGGGAGCACTCCCAGTTTCAAAGTTGATTGCTGTTGAAAGATATTTAAAGCGACAGCAACAACCGATCGTTTGAGCGGCACAGCAGCCGCCAATAAAGCCAAGGTATTGGCCGTCACTGCAGCAGCCAAGTGGCCACCGCTAGCCGTTAGTACTTGGGTATCTAATTGCAACGTTTCAACACTCGCCTTTGGCAATACCGATTGTAATATCTGGGTTAAAAAATGCTGATCTAATTGTGCTTGAACGGCCCTTGGCGTCCTTAGCGTCCGCTTATCAAAAGCAAAATCCGGCAAACGATAAGTCATTTGCAGCTGAGCTGTTTTTGTAGATTTCTCCGGTCGGATACGACTTAAAACTTGATCTCGGCCTTGTTGCAATAACCCAGTCCCAGCAAAACCTGGGCCAAATTCCGTTGTCATGGACAAAGGCTGTTGCAGCGCTTGTGGAACGATGGTTGGCATATTCGCTCTGTTAGTTTTGACACCTTGTCCCTTAAGTGCCGATTTAATGGTTATTTGGTCCCCACAAAACCGGGCAATGGCCTGTTGCCCAAATGCCACGGCAGCTAAAATTGTTGCTGTCGTTAAATTATCAGCCCAACCATTGAGTAACAGTAAGCCAGTTTGCTGCCCCACTAAAGTCAATTCTAAGGTGGCCTGTTGGGTTTGCGCAGAGGTTGGATTCAAGATGAATTTATCGCCGACTCGCGCCACATGAACGGCAACTAGGGGTGTATCTAAAGCATCCGCCAGATAAGCTGCTAACGAGCTGCCAAAAACAGCAGCTAAGCCAGCAGCTGTCGGTTGTGCAGTTGTTAAAACCAAATTATTTATTGCCATTGCTTGCCCAGCAACTTGATTTAATTGGTGTGTCCAAGGTAATTGCTGTAATTTAGCGTTTTCTAAAGCCCAGTCGAATGCAGTCGTACTGGCTTGTAGTTGAATGGCAAAAAGTGGTGTCTGAGCTTGCTGCTTTTTTTTGACAAAGGTACTCAGTAATGTGGTGGCACCATAACGTATCAAGACACTTGTATCGGCATTCAAAGCCAATTTATTTGTCTCAATCGTCATGAGTTGACTGCCAAATAGGGTCTTAAATGTCTGTTGTCCTTGTCCCATCATAAATTTCTCCAAAAATCGACAAAAAAACGAGATCAAAAAATGATCTCGTAGTTTTGCTTAACGACGTAAGCCTAAGTTCTTGATAAGTTCACGGTAGCGAACGATATCTTTATTACGCAAATATGCTTGTAAGTTACGACGATGACCAATTTTCTTAGTCAAACCAACATATGAATGGTGGTCTTTTTTATGAAGACGCATATGTTGTGTCAAAGCATTGATTTCAGCTGTTAAAACTGCAATTTGGACTTCGGCAGAACCAGTATCTCCTTCGTGACGTGCATATTTTTTGATAATATCATTTTTTTCTTCTTGTGTAATTGCCAATTTAATCACCCTTTCAAACGTTATTCGCGGCTATCTTGGTAAAACGTTGGGTGCGCGCCAAACTAAGATACCGTAGCAAAGAACACAATCCATACTATAATAAAAATTTGAAGCAATTTCAAGTTTTTTTTACAGTTACTCGTATCAAGTAAAATTCCTTTACAAGTTTTTATTGCAATAACAAGGACAATTCTGTATAATAACTTCGTTGTATACTAATTAAGATGGTTAGTAAATATATCCGTTGGAGGTGTTCTCTTTGCCACAAATCAAATCAGCTATCAAACGTGTGGAAACAAACCGTAAGGCTAACTTACGCAACGTTTCTCAAATGAGCGCTATGCGTACTGCTGTCAAGAAATTTGAAACAGCTGTTGCCGCAAACAGTGATGATCGTACTGCATTATATACACAAGCAATCAGTGCTGTTGACCGTGCAAAATCAAAAGGCTTGATCAAAGCTAACAAAGCTGCGAATGCAAAATCAAGACTGACTAAATTAAACAAATAATTTAATCTAGACAGATATTTTTTGAGACTGGGACTTTGTGTCTGAGGTCTCTTTTTTTGTCTATATGAAAAGCCACGTCAAATCGGTGTTTGACGTGGCTTTTTTTTATATCTTAACTGGCGAATTTTAACATGAATAACTCAAACAACAACATCTTATCTTGCTGTCCAGACTTCATTTGATAGTCGTTATCCTGCAAGCCAAGATAGGCTTGTCTTAAATCAACCTGGCTAAATTGTTTGACAGTCTTCAAAGCTAGTTTGATCCGGTAGGGATGAACCTTTAGAATTTGCGTTAGATTACCTTGCGTCATCCCCTTTTTAGCCAAGATTTTAACTTGAAGCAACAAGCGAAACTGCGATATGAGAATACTATTGATACGAATTGGCTCTTCTTTATTCAATAGTAGATCTTGATACAGTGCCAGCGCACTTTTTACATCTCGATGTAAGACCCGATCCACCAAATCAAAAACATTGTCTTCTAACGTTGGCGACACCAATTCGGCCACCATTTGCCGGGTGATAACTTTATCGTCGGCTGCGATGAATAACTTTTCCAAGTTGGCCACAATAGCCGAAAAGTCAGCATCTGAGCGTTGAATCAACAGTTCTTTTGAGTCCGGTGCCAGTTGATAGTCTTTGGTCTGCAGCAACTGCGTTAAAGCTGATTCTATCGCTGCCGGTGGTAGTTTTTGTACGTCTACTACTGTGGCCTGCTTTTGGACAAGTTTACTGATTTTCTTACGCCCGTCTAACTTAGGAACCTTGGCAAAAATAACCAGCACCGTAGAATCCAAGGGATGGTTTAAATAAGCCGTCAAGCTTGCCACATCTTGATTGGGGCTGCCCTTAGCTTCTTGGGCCGTTAAAAACACTGGGTCCTTGAGCCAAACTAGCCGCCGTTCCCCAAAAAAGGGCACTGACGTGGCATCGTCCATCGCCGCGCCTAAAGAATCTGAACTCAAATCATAGCTGGCAAAATTCATGTCCCGCTCTTCGGGTGCCAGTAAAGTTAAGAATAAAGCCTGAGCCTGTTGAATCAAATAATCTTCTTCACCCAACACTAAATAAATGGGCGCTATTTTCTGTTGCCCAAGTTGTTTTTTTAATTCGTTAATTTTCATAATTTCACGACCGGTTTTAATCGTTGTCGATTTCAAACCAAATCAGGCACCTCTTTCTTTAAAAACTAATTTCAGTGTCTCATTTATTATAGGCCAAATACCCGCCAACGACTATAGCCGAATAAACCATACGTCCACGTTATCATGCCACTGGTTTGGGTATTCAAGTAAGGTAGTTTTAAAGCTTGCAGCGTCTGTAGCGTTTCCGGGCTGGGATGGCCATAGCGATTATTGCGCCCTGACGAAATCAACGCCAGTTTAGGTTGCAGTCTTTTTAAAAATGTGGGGTCTGATGACGTCTTTGAACCATGATGACCCAGTTTGACAAAGTCAGCCTGCAGCTGAAACCGGCGGCTGATTTTCAATTCCTCCGCCTTACCTAAATCGCCCGTAAATAGCCAATTATGTCCCCCAATCTTGCCATGTAGGGCCATTGAATCCTCATTACTGCCCATGCCCGCTTTAAAGGGATGAACTACTTTAAACCGCAAATCCGGGCTCACAATTGTCTGTCCAGCCAGCACTGGTTGTAATTGAAGTTGTTTTCTAAACGGTTGCACCTTCTTAGCAAATTGTGGATTCTGTCGTAATCCTGCCCCATAAAAAATCCGTTTCACTGGGATCCCTTTTAACAGCACGGCTAAGTCTCCTAGATGATCGGCATCTTGATGACTGATAAACACACCGTCGATATGGGCAATACCCTGTTGTTTTAAAAAGGGCAGCGTTACTTTGGCCACGGTGGTGCGTGTTGTACCTTGTTGCCAGGGCTGTTTGGGAATCGTAATACGCCCGCCAGTATCAATGAGATAAACTCGGCGTAAAAATGGCGTGGTGATCAAAATACTATCACCTTGACCCACATCTATTAACGTAACTTGTCCTGTTAAGGGGATGTGAATGCTCAAAAAAGTGAGTCCTAATAGCCCTAAATATACCCCTAATATTTTTTGACGACATCTTTTTTGCAGCTGATTCATCAACGCTAAACTTAAAACCGACAAAATCACAACGACTATTAACGGTGGTTTGCCAAAGGTAACGTTAAATACTGAAATACTAGCCACCCCATGTAGCCCTTGGTCCACTAACAGCAATAATTGATTGCTCAAGTCAACGACTGGCGGTACTAAAAACCCCAATAAGACGTTGAAGAACACCAAGGGCATAATAATGACTTCAAAAAATGGGATCATAATCAGATTCAAGATTAAACTTAAAAGATGCCATTCAAATTGAAAATATAACACACAGGGCAAACTGGCCAATGTTAACATCACTTGCTGTCTCACGACCGTTACTTGACGATTGAAAATTAACGCAAAAGCCAATAAATAACATAAAATGCCACCTAGGCTAAACATTAAATAAGGATTGCCCCATAACTGAATGATAAAAATAAGGCTTAATTTATCAAGCCGCGACAAAGTTAACCCACTTTTAGCGATCACAATGGCCAATATGGCGACACCCACTGCCCGTTTGATCCCGGTCCCTGAGCCCGCTAACAAGGCATAAAATGGTAACACCGCTAACAAGAACCATTCCAAATAGGTCTTAGGAATAAACAATTTGGCACCAACATAAAATATGGCGCCCAGCAAGACATAAACATGTAACCCTGACAAACTAAACAAATGAATAATCCCCAAGGTACTTAAATCCTCATTAAAGCCAGTACTGCCGGTAAATTTGCCAATGACCAAGCCTTTGGCATACACATCCAAAGGCGTCGGTAAAGCGTCTAAGCGCTGTTCAACCACCCGTCGTAATTCATGGATACGGTCAAACAAACTAGGCTTGTTAAGTGCCTTTAATTTCAACAGGCGTGTCACATTCAATTGATAGCTAATACGCTGTTGCTGCCAGTAATATTGCTGGGTATCAAATTCGCCCATATTGGTACTGGCTTTAGGATACGTTAAAGTCCCCACAATCGTCGCCGTTAGATTTTGGGTATTATCTTGAAAAAACTGTTGTTCTGCCTGGCTTTTTAAAGTATAGCTCCCGGCCAGATGCACCTGTCGACCATTTACTTGCCCCCGGGCCGTAAAGGTTAAAAAATCACCGTTAACTTTAAGACTATCTGCTAAAATTTCAATTGATGTGGGCGCTGCTGGTAATGAAGTTTGCTTTGGATACTGCTGGCCTTGACAGACTAACGTCAAAACAAGACAAAGGCTGCCACAAAGGCCAATCAAAACCCAGCAGCGCGTCCAAATCAAGCGCCCAATGGCTAATAATAAAACACAGCCAGCCAGTAGTCGGTGTGTGCCCAAACATAACCAGGCCGTTAGTGATAAACTGATGGCTAAAAAGATCCAATTACCCTGTAAGTCGCGCCAAACACGGGTTACCATTTAAATCGTAACTTTATCTTCTAAATTGGCAACGGTTTTGTCACCGAAACCATCGATCTCACCCAGATCAGCAACGGCCTTAAAGGGCCCTTGATTGGTTCGAAAATCAATAATTTTTTGGGCCTTCTTTTCACCTACACCGTCAATTTCTTGAAGTTGCTCAGCCGTTGCTGTATTCAAATTGATTTTTTCTTGGGGATCACCTGGTACTGCACTGGTCCCACTGCTAGCTTGCAGGCCCATACTTGCAGTGGGTTGGGCTTCACCTTTCGTGGGGATATAAAGCATGGCTTGATCTTGAACCTTTTGCGCTAAATTGACCTGACGCTGGTCCGCTTCTGGTGTAAAACCCCCAGCCCTTTTTAAAACATCTAACACCCGGTCCTCAGCTTTAAGTGTATAGACACCCGGTTGTTTCACGGCCCCTTTCACATCCACCATGATTTGCTGTTGCCCAGCTGGTGCCGTTGTCTGGGCACTGGTTTTTGGTGCAGAGTTAGCTTGTACAGTGGGTGAACGCGCCACCGAGTCAGTGGACGTGCTTTGATGATTGATTGGAATTGGCTCATTATTGACTGCAACAGCAGTTTGACGACTTCGTTGCCAAATAAAACCACCTATCAGTAATACCAACACTAATCCAATCCAGTAGTAGCGCTTGACCATTTCTATAACCGCCATAAAAATACCTCCTTTAATTGGCATAATTCATATTACGCAATTAAAGGAGGCAAATTTTTATGGCGTTGTTTGTAAATACTGAATCGCATCATCCAGTGTTTGTACTGGGACAATTTTCATCTTTGTGCCAAGCCTTTTAGCAGCACTTTTGGCAATTTGGTAATTATTTTGATAATTTGGTGTTTTTTGCCGTTCCGCTTTTGTCAGCTGGTCATTCGGCGCAAAAAAGATAGTGGCACCGGCTTTAGCAGCAGCGACTACTTTTTTATCAATCCCACCAATCGGCCCCACTGTCCCATCACTGGCAATTGTCCCAGTACCTGCAACAATGCGGCCCTTACGAAGATGATGGCCACTGATTTGGTCATAAACTTGTAAAGTAAACATTAAACCAGCCGAGGGGCCACCAATAGCCCCGGCATCAATCTTCACAGGTTCCTTGGTACTTACCTTGGTGTGATCCGTCAACGTAATGCCTAACCCGGCTTGCTGGCTATTAGGTAGTTGAATTAACTTACCAGTTGTTGTTTTGGTCTTTCCTTGGCGCAAATATGAAACCGTGACTTTTTGGCCCACTTTTTGTTTACGAACGTATTTTTGAAAATCAGTTGCACTTTTAAAATGCTGCTGGTTGACAGCTGACACCGTATCGCCTAACTTCAACGTATTTTTGAAATTAGACTGTTCGATGATGTCTAAAACATATACCCCAATAAATTTCAACGTATAAGGTTTGCCCGCCTTTTTAAAGGCTTGGGCAATGGCGGTATTTTCAGAATTTTCAATGTAGTAATTCTGTAAGGTATCATAAGCGGCACTGCTGGCATTCCCCATCACCTCAGACTTTGACATGATATCCGTATACGGCTGAAAATGGCCAACAATTAATTGTAAAGGTGTAGCTTGTTGTAAGCGAACAGTGGTTAAAAGATACTTGCCTTTAGTCTGATCTTTTTTTTGATCGACTTTCACAAATTGCGCCACTTGTTCAGCCGTCCCCGGCGATTCTAGAAAATAGTTGATGGGTAAAAAGCAAAATGCCAGCACAAATAAAATACCCACGACCAACGCACTGCTTTTAAACCAATTTTTTTTGTAAAAAGGCTGCTGTTTTGATTTCATTCGCGTTACCGTTTTTCTGAATATTTAGTTTTTAAAGCCGCTTCCACACAAGCCGGCACCAGTGCACTAACATCTCCACCAAAAGCCGCTACTTCTTTGATCATACTAGAAGAAATAAACGTGTACTTTTGATCAGCCATGAAAAATACGGTCTCAATATCCGCATTTTGAGCCTTATTCATTTGCGCGACCCCAGCTTCATATTCAAAATCAGCCGTATTGCGCAACCCTCGAATCAATGCCTGCGCTTTTAATTCAACGGCCAAATCAACCGTTAATTTTCTAGGTGCAGCAATAACTTCAACCCGGTCTAGGCCCTCAGTAGCACCCTTTATCAGCGCCACTTTCTCTGGGGTGGTAAATAGAGCTGTTTTACCCGTATTCGTTGAAACGGCAATATAAAGCTTGTCAAAAATTTTCAAGGCCTTTTTCACTGTTGCCAAATGGCCATTGGTAAAAGGGTCAAAACTACCTGGGAATAGCCCGATATTAAGCGTCATCTTAACAAAACCTCAACTTACTTGATATATTTAAAAACACTGACCTCAGTGATACCATATTGATGCTGTCCCAATAGTGTAAAGCCCGTGATTTCTGGATACAAAACGGTCACATCAGTTTCTGCCACAACTAAGGCTTCTGGCTGTAATAAGGCCATATCCCGAAGCTTGTTGAGCAGCTTCACAATCTGCTGTTCTTGATAGGGTGGATCCAGCAACACTAAGTCAAATAAAATCTCTTTAGCCTTCAATTCTACCAAAGCCCGCGCAGCGGACATTTTCATAATATGAAATGCAGCCTCAGCTTTGGTGACAGCGACATTTTCTTCGATAACTTTAATGGCCGCATACTGGCGATCCACCAAATACGCAGCAGACATGCCCCGAGAAACGGCTTCGATGCCGAGGCCCCCCGTCCCTGCATATAAATCCAAAGCACGTCCCCCATCAAAATAAGGCCCAATAATATTAAATAGCGCTTCTTTAACTTTATCTGTTGTTGGCCGTGTTTTTCGACCAGGGACTGGTTTTAAGTGGCGTCCACTAAACTCACCGGCTATGATGCGCATCTAACTTGTGCTCCTTTTCCAATTCCTGGTCTGAGTCAACTTCAGGATGAAAGAAAGGTTCTTGTTCTTCGTCCTTCGCTTTTTCAGCCAGTTTTTCACCGAACTCAGTTGCTAATTCAGGTCGGTGGGATAACTCGACCTTGCGGACAAAACGTAATTTAGCAATGGCTTTTTGAGTCGCAGCCGCGGCTTCTTGGTCCACATATAAATAGACATACTTCATTTTTCGAGAAGTATAATAGATTAATCCAAAGCGTCGTAATTGTCGAACTTGGTGTAAATTATAGACCCAAACAACAATGCCAACGCGTGGTTTTAATTCAGACATTTAATCATCCTTTTAGTTTATGATGCGGTTTTCGCTTAGTTTCAAAAAACGGATTGCCCGTGGCAACTTTAATTTGGTCGGAAATACTGTTGGCAAGTGCGACACTCAAGGTATCGATCATTGTTTCAAAAGCCATTTGAGCGGCTTTATAGCCAGCAATCGGGGGGTAAAAATCCATCGAACGTTTTGCCTTTAAAGTTTGCTTCTTTAACGTTACCGCCCCGGGCACATAATCGCCATAAGGCTCGATTGCTTGTAAGCGACTTTGTAGCCCATGAAAAGTTGCAATCAGCTTTTGGGCTTTAACATCTTGGTCTAAAACTCGCTGGGCTTTTTGATAATCAATGAATTTCTGTGAATTTTGAATGCTTTGAATAAGCTGATCCAATGCGTCTTCAATTTCAATCATTTGGTCATCATAAATCAAATCATTCACCTGCTTGCCTAAAACCTAAACTATCAATTATTTTTTAACTTCTTGAGGTGCCATTTCAATTAGCAAGTCATCCGCATCGACCCGTTGCCCAGCTTTGACATAGATATGCTTGATGACGCCATCATAAGGCGCGGGAATAGAAGTTTCCATTTTCATGGCTTCCGTGACAACCAATGCTTCACCCTTGGTCACAACTTGCCCAGTCTTCACCAGAACTTTGGCAATATTGCCCGTCATGACGGCCCCAATTTGATCTGGATTGGTAGGCTCAACTTTTTGGTTGCCCACAATCCCATGATTGATGGCCTTATCCTGAATCGCTATTTGAATCCGTTGCCCGTTTAATTCAAAGTACACGGTACGCATACCTTCAACATCAGGCTCCCCAATTTCATCTAGGGTGACAATGGACTCTTTCCCTGGCCCAAAGGTAATATGGATCGTCTCACCTAAACGCATCCCTTCAAAGAAGGTTGCCGTATCTAGATGGGTTACATCCCCATAAATATCATGGGTAGCCAAATAATCTGAAAAGACCTTCGGATATAAGATGTAACTTACAACTTCTTCTGGGGTTGGTTGGTGATGTAATAACTTTGCAACCTCTTTAGCTGTGGCGTCAAAGTCCACTGGATCCACCAAACTGCCAGGTCGAACTGTAATAGCTGGCTTATCCTTTAAAATAGCAGCTTGAACAGCCTTGGGGAACCCGCCGACAGGTTGGCCTAAATTTCCTTGGAAAAAATTAATAACTGATTCAGGAAAATCAATATCTTGGCCTTTATTGATCACATCATCAGGTGTCAATTTATTTTGTACCATGAATAAAGCCATGTCCCCCACAACTTTGGAAGACGGCGTGACTTTAATAATATTCCCGAAGAGGGCATTAACTTTGGTATACATAAGCTTCACATCATCAAACCGTTTGCCTAGACCCACACCTTTAGCCTGTTGATACAAGTTAGTATATTGGCCCCCAGGCATTTCAGTTTGATAAACATCGGTCTGTGGTGTCGTGACACTGGTTGAAAAACCAGCGTAAGCTTGGCGCAGATTTTGGAAATACTCATTAACATGTTCTACGGCAGCCATATTCAACTCTGGGCGCCGACGATCGTTTTCTAGCGCGTAATAAAGACTCCCCATACTTGGTTGTGAGGTAGCCCCAGACATGGCACTTTGCGCCACGTCCACCACGTCGACCCCGGCTTCAACGGCCCGGGCATAAGTGAAAATACCGTTACCCGCTGTGTCATGGGTATGCAAATGAATCGGAATCGATACAGCATCTTTTAACGTTGAAATCAATTCATAAGCAGCTTCTGGCTTCAACAGCCCAGCCATATCTTTAATGGCTAAAATGTGAGCGCCAGCACTTTCAATATCTTTGGCCAGTTGTTTGTAATAATTCAAATCATACTTGTGTAACTTATGATTGGCCACATCACCAGAGTAACACATCGCAACTTCAGCAATCTTATGGTTAGCCCGAACCGCTTCAATACTTGGTTCCATTTGAGGTAACCAGTTTTGACTATCGAAAATACGGAAGACATCCATCCCATTTTTGGCTGCTAAGTCAATAAAATTACGAATAACATTGTCTGGGTAATTCTTATACCCCACCGCGTTACTACCTCTAAATAACATTTGCAATAAGGTATTAGGGAATAGTTTACGTAACCGTTGTAATCTTTCCCAAGGACTTTCCTTTAGGAAACGATAAGCCACATCAAACGTTGCCCCGCCCCACATTTCATAGGAGAACAAATCCGGCATGGCCACACTCATCTGGCCAGCGATCCGAACCATATCATGGGTCCGCATGCGCGTTGCAAATAAACTCTGATGCGCATCCCGTAAAGTCGTATCGGTCAATAATACTTTTTGTTGATCACTTAACCACTGAGCGACAGCATCAGGTCCTTTTTGATCTAAAATTTGTTTAGCCGAGACCCGGCGATGTGCCGGCAATGGTGGTAATGCTGATAAACTAACCAACGTCGCATCTTTATGCTCTTTGCGTGGCAGATCAGCATACCCATTAATCGTCACATCCCCGACATATTTCAACAAAGCCACTGATGGATCAGGATGGACTTCAATATCTAATAATTCTGGATGGTCTTCAATAAACGTCGTCAACGCATGCCCAGCGATAAAGACCGGGTTTTTAATGACATTTTCCATAAATGGAATATTTGTTTTAACCCCTTGAATATCAAATTCATGCAAGACCCGGTCCATTTTTTGACAGGCAGCTTCAAAACTTAAAGCGTGCACACTGGCTTTGACCAACAATGAATCAAAGTAAGGTGTGACCACAGCCCCAGTGTAAGCATTCCCCACATCTAACCGAACCCCATTACCACCAGGAGAACGATAAGTGTCTAAAGTGCCTGTGTCTGGGAAGAAATTGTTAGTTGGATCTTCCGTTGTGACCCGACATTGAATAGCGGCACCTTCAAAGTGAAGATCGGCTTGTGCTGGCAAATGCAAGTCTTTGTGTAAGTCAGCGCCAGCGGCAATGCGCAATTGTGACTGCACAATATCTACGCCAGTAATTAATTCTGTGATAGTATGCTCTACTTGAACCCGTGGATTAACTTCAATGAAGTAAAAATGATCATCCTCCATCAAAAATTCCACTGTGCCCGCATTACTATAACCGACGTGTTGCATTAACTTAACGGCGGCATTACAAACGCGTTCACGTTGTTCCGGCGTCAAGATAATACATGGTGCGACTTCAACAACTTTTTGATTTCGTCTTTGCACAGAACAATCCCGTTCAAATAAATGCATCACATGACCATGTTGATCAGCTAAGATTTGAACTTCCACATGCTTGCCATGAGCAATAAAACGTTCCACATATAATTCATCACTGCCAAATGCCTGCTTCGCTTCACTTTTAGCCCGATCATAGGCTTCTGGTAACTCTGCAGCCGTTTCAACAACCCGCATCCCACGACCGCCGCCACCAAGGGCTGCTTTGATCATAATTGGAAAACCATGATCAGTCGCAAACTGCTGTACTTCTGCTAAAGAAGCCACGGGGTGATCGGTACCAGGAATCGTCTCAATCCCGGCAGCTAAAGCAGCTTCTTTAGCTGTGACCTTATCACCAAACGTATGTAATAACTCTGTCTTAGGACCTACAAAAGTTAGCCCTTCTTCACGAACGCGTTTTGCAAAGTGCTCATTTTCAGACAAAAAACCGTAGCCGGGATGAATGGCATCTGCGCCACTTTTTTTAGCAGCAGCAATGATACTTTCGATATCCAAATAAGCATCGGTGGGTTTTTCACCAGCACCGATTAAATAAGCTTCTTGCGCTTTAAAGCGATGGATTGATAGTTCATCTTCTTTGGCATAAATACCTACAGTTTGTAAGCCTAACTCTTCGCAGGCTCGAAAAATTCGAGTTGCAATTTCCCCGCGATTTGCAACTAATACTTTTTGCATATAATGCGCACTCCTTCATGACTGAATTTTTAGTGGTGCTATATTTGCCACAACATCCTTAGTTTGATCTCATGTCGTGGCACTAAATTGATAGGCCAAGCCATCAATAAAGCGCTAATTATGATCTTAGTTTGGCTTCACGCTTTTCTTTAAGACTGATGCTAAGCACTAACCCAATGGCAATAGACAATGTGATAATACTAGAACCACCATAACTAATAAATGGTAACGTCACCCCAGTGATGGGTAAAAAGCCAATCACACCGGCAATGTTAAAGGAGGCTTGCACTAACATCATGGCTGCAGTGCCATAACAAATCAGTGACCGATAAGTGGTGTGGGCATGAATGCCCACAAAAATAATACGACAAATTAGGAAGAAAAGTAATCCCAATACACATACAACACCAATCACGCCCAATTCCTCAGACAAAACCGCTAAAATAAAATCTGTGTAAGGCACTGGCAAATAACCCTTTTTTTGGATACTATTGCCAATGCCCCGCCCCAGCCAACCGCCGTTATTAATGGCGATATAAGAGTTCACCAATTGACTGCCACCAGTCCGTTCCCGTTGGAAAGGATACAAGAAGGATAAAATACGCTGATACTGGTAACTATGTTCTAAAAAATTAATAGGAAACTTCTTCAAAAAATTAATGGCTAACGGAATCAAGCTGCCAATACCCACTATAAAAGATAGACCCCAACCAATGGGAATGCCCGCTGAAAAAATCATAATGCTGACAATTAAAGCCAAGATTGACGCGCCACCAGTATCGGGCTGTAATAGTACCAGTAACGTGATGAAGCCAACTAAAGCCACTGGGCCTACCAAATTATGAATAATTTGACCCTTCACCAAGTTTGGCCCACGTTTATCAAAGATAAATGCCAAATATAAAATAATGGTCACTTTGGCAATTTCTGTAGGCTGAATATTGATCGGCCCTAAATTGATCCAAGCCACTGCCCCATTGACAGCGGCAGCAGGATGTACCTTTTGTAAAATAATGAGATAAAATAGCAATACTAAAGTGATGCCAATAATCCAGAGCATAACTTTGGCATTGCGCAAAAAACCCATATTTCCAAAGGTACAAATGAGCATAATGAACAAACCACCAATTGCCCAAAATATTTGTCGACGCAAATAGGTGGTAGGATCCAGATGATTAACAGCTAAAATATCGGAACTCGCCGAATAAACCATTACAATCCCAATTGCAATCAGCAATAACGTGGGAATAATGATGTAATAGTCTAAATAAGGCAGCTTACGTCGAATATTTCGAAAGATCTGCACAACAGTTTCAGTCCCTTTGCTTAGAATGAGCGGCTTGTTTTTTGGTAATTGCCTGATACAGCGCTTCAATCTCTAAGCCAAGATCGTTTACCAATTCTTGGGCAACTTGATTAGAAATCAAGCCGCAACGTTTCGCAAAATCAACTTTATTGGAATAAACGAGCATCTGTGTATCAATAATTTCTTCGATGATTGGACATTGCATTAAACAAAGATCATCGAATTGTCCTAAAAGATCTTGGCGAATCTTATCACCGTCAGCTTTAAGAATGGCCAGACCAGTTTGTGCTTTTAGATTTTCCATTGGATATCCTCCAAATTATAAACTTCTTCAATATACGTTATTATATCATTTTCACAAAAAATTAGGCAATATTTACCAATAAATCGTAAAAAGTTACCACTTAGCATACAGATTCACATGTCATCTGTCAAATCCGTTGCTATAAGCCAGGTCTATCCAAGTTAGGTGCGGTCTTGATTTGCGACCGTTTCGCAAAAAAAAAGCTTGTTATTTGATTATAAACCAAATAACAAGCTGTGATGCGTGCAAATTCGTTATAAAACTAAATTATTTTTTGGCAGCAATTTTACGCTTCTTAGCTGCTTTTGTCCGTTCACCAGTATTTAAGATTTTCTTACGTAAACGAACACTTTCAGGGGTTACTTCACAAAGCTCATCGTCATTCAAGAATTCAATAGATTCTTCAAGTGACAAATGCTTTGGTGTTCTAATCGCAGCAGCGTGGTCTTTACCAGATGCCCGCGTATTAGTTAAGTTTTTACCCTTTGTGACGTTGACAGCAATATCTTGTTCCCGACTACTTTGACCCACGATCATGCCCTCATAGACTTCAGTTTGCGCCCCAATAAATAAGACACCACGATCTTCGACAGATTGCAAGCTATAAGTTGTGGCATTGCCAGCATTAATGGAAACCAAGGCACCAGTATGGCGACCAGGTGTCCAATTTTTAATGACTGGTGCATATTTTTCAAAGGTATGGTTCATGATACCATAGCCACCAGTTTGGGATAAGAATTCATTAGAATAGCCAATCAAGCCTCTTGATGGTGCTAAGAAGTTCAACCGTGTTTGACCATTACCAGTGCTTTCCATATTTTGCATTTCGCCTTTGCGTTGGGACATGGCATCAATCACGGAACCAACATATTCATCAGGTGTATCGATTTGAACCGCTTCAAAAGGTTCGCTTAACACGCCATCTTTTTCGCGATAAATAACCTCTGGCCGGGAAAGTTGTAATTCGAAACCTTCACGCCGCATTTCTTCGACTAAGATAGATAAATGTAATTCACCACGACCAGAAACAACCCATGCACTTGGTTTGTCTGTATCTTCTACCCGCAAAGAAACATCGGTTTGCAATTGACTCTTCAAACGATCTTCCAATTTACGTGCTGTGACAAATTTACCTTCCTTACCAGCAAAAGGTGAATCATTTGCTAAAAAGGTCATTTGTAATGTCGGTTCATCGATCCGCAAAATAGGTAAAGCATCAGGATGGTCAACTGGTGTGACCGTTTCCCCAACGAAGATATCTTCCATACCAGAAACAGCGATCAAATCCCCAGCCTTAGCTTCCTCGACTTCAATTTTTTTCAAACCAAAGAAACCAAAGATCTTAGTGACACGGAAATTCTTGCTGGAGCCATCTAATTTCAAAACAGAGACGTTATCCCCAAGTTTGATCTTGCCCCGGAAAATACGGCCAATCCCAATACGACCAACATAGTCGTTATAATCCAACATGGCAACTTGAAATTGTAAAGGTTCATCACTGTTGTCAATTGGCGCAGGAATTGTATTTAAAATCGTGTCAAAAATTGGTTTCATGGTATGTTTTTGGGTAGCTGGATCATCATCCATACTAGATGTCCCATTCATAGCACTGGCATAAACAACTGGGAATTCCAATTGTTCATCATCAGCCCCTAATTCAATGAATAATTCCAAGACTTCATCAACGACTTCAGCTGGACGGGCACCTTCACGGTCGATTTTATTGATAACGACGATTGGTGTTAAATGTTGTTCCAAGGCCTTTTTCAATACAAACCGTGTTTGCGGCATTGTCCCTTCATAAGCGTCGACGACTAATAAGACCCCATCAACCATTTTCATGATACGTTCTACTTCGCCACCAAAATCCGCATGTCCTGGGGTATCCAAGATATTGATTTTAGTATTGTTATAATCAACGGCCGTATTCTTAGACAAAATCGTAATACCACGCTCTTTTTCAATGGCATTAGAGTCCATAGCTCGATCTTGTAGTTGGATATGTTCATCCAAAGTATCTGATTGTTTCAATAATTCATTGACAAGGGTAGTTTTACCGTGGTCGACGTGGGCAATAATAGCAATATTACGAATATCGTCTCTTGTTTTCAAAATTGCGTAACTTCCTTTCATGTTTAGCCAGAATATTAGACTGATCCCTAACGAAACGGGCTAAACAGTCGCTTGATAATTTAATATATTATCAAACTCAATAATTAGCGATTTGCGAATCTTCACGTATGATCAATTGCTTTACATTCAAAAAAAGCGTAAATACCACGCTTACAGTAATGAAAGCACATTCGTTTTAATCCTGTTGTTGCAAAGCAACAATTTGTGCATGCGTCCGTTCCGTTCCAATTAGCACAATTTTAGATGATAACATACTTAGGGGGTTGCCGTCAATATCTGTCACCAATAGGCCCAGTGTTTCCGCCATAACTTTACCCGCAGCAAAATCCCAGGGCATTAGATGAGAAACGTAGCCATTTTCAATACCTTGCAACACTTTTGTAAATTCAATGCCGGCACTGCCGATGATCCGTGCCCCTGAGCTTTGGCCGACAGCTGTGGCCATATGGCGTACATCTTTGCGTAACAGTGGCCCTGAGACACCCAATAGGCCATCTGCCAGATTGAGATTTTGAGGTTTTGGTAAAGCCAATTCATTTTTATAAACCCCAAGTTCTGGCCCGCCCCAAAAAATGTTGCCCGCCACAACGTCCATAATCACACCTACGAGACCAATGCCATCTAAGTAAGCCCCAATCATAATGGCAAAGTTTTCTTTTTCCTTGACGAAATTCATCGTTCCATCAATGGGATCCACAAAAAATACCAAGCCAGCTAAGTCATCGACTTGATCACCAAAACCTTCTTCTCCCACAATTCTTGCTTTGGGATAGGCCCGGCGAATCTCACCGACGAGATGTTTTTCAGTGAGTTTATCCACATTCGTTACTAAATCATTACGATTAGATTTGGTTTCAACTTGCAAATCGTCATGCAGATGTGCTTTCACATTTTCAGCCGCAGCCGCAATCCAAAATTTGATTTCACTGGCTAACTGCCAAATATTGATAGATTCAGACACTATTGCCCCTCCTTAATATGGACCTGGGTTCCAGTTGTCGCCCGGGCCGCCTGTATAGCTTGATAAATCGAATAACCAGATACCGTGTTAAATTGTTTATCTAGTTGTTTTTCTTGCATCTTGCTGGGTACAATTTTCTTAAAGACCTGATATTTATCTAGCAAAGCCGCTTTATTGATACCTTTTTCAAAAGCTTGCTCGACGGCATTATAGAAATCAACCACCTGCACAATTTCAGCGGTGGACCAGTCTGTATCCAACGGGTACGTATAGTTCTCCATTAAAAAAACACGCTCCAATTCGTAAAACCTGACTGCCGAAAAAATCAGTTAGTGTTTATTATACAACATCCCACAAAAATAGAGCACCCACTTTCTGAAATTTTCATTCCCAGGAAGTGACTGCTCTGAAAATACTGCTTAAATATTGGTTGGGAAGCCTTCAGCAACGTCAGCTGCATCCATAATTGCTTCACCTAAAGTTGGATGTGGGTGAATAGTTAATGCTAAATCTTCAATATTCATCCCGGCTTCAACAGCAACCGTTAATTCTGAAATCAAATCACTGGCACCAGGGCCAGCTACTTGCCCACCAAGTAAAGTACCATCTTTTTTATCAGAGATCAGTTTCACAAAACCTTCCGTCTCATCCAAAGAAATGGCCCGTCCATTGGCAGCAAATGGGAATTTAGAAGCTTTCGCATCATATCCCTTGTCCTTAGCTTCGGTTAAAGTTAACCCGGTGGAAGCTAACTCTGGGTCACAATAACATACACCTGGCATTGCTTTGTAATCCACGGCCGACTTCTTACCAGAAATTGCCTCAGCGGCAATCTTGCCTTCATAAGAAGCTTTGTGGGCTAAAGCCGCACCAGCTACAATATCGCCAATAGCATAAATGTTTGAAACGTTAGTCCGGCCTTGGTTATCGACTTCGATCAAGCCCCGTTCACTGGTTTTAATACCCGCTTGTTCTAAGCCCATGTCATTGGTGTTAGGGCGCCGTCCCACAGTGACCATGACATAATCCGCTTTAATGCTTTGGGACTTGCCATCGACTTCATATTTAACCGTGACATCTTTATCAGTTTGAACCGCTTCTTTAGCCATGGCATTGGTGATCACATCGGTCCCCTTTTGTTTGAAGTTGTTCAAGACCAAGGCAACCATGTCCTTATCAAAGTTTGGCAAAATTGACGGTGTCCCTTCTAAGATAGTCACATGTGCCCCTAAATTAGTATACGCACCAGCTAATTCAGAACCAATGTAGCCACCACCAATAACCACCAATTCTTTAGGAATTTCTGGTAAATTTAAACCACCCGTGGAATCTACTACCCGGCCTTCAAATTTAAAACCAGGAATCTCAATGGGGCGACTGCCGGTAGCAATAATTAAGTTCTTAAATGTATAAGTTTGCGCACTGTCTTTTTGAATAACTCGGAAACTATGACTATCCTTTAAAAAAGCATCCCCCATAATCAGGTCAATTTTATGCTTTTTAAAGAGCATCGCTACACCTGAAGTTAAGCGGTGTACCACTTTATTTTCTTTCCAGTCTTGGGTTTTAGCCCAGTCAATTGATGGTTTTTGAGTCGTAATGCCAAAAGTTGAGGCATCACTGGCATATTGTAAACGGTGGCCGGCATTAATCAAGGCCTTTGAAGGAATACAACCCACGTTTAAACAAACCCCGCCAACAAATTCTCTTTCAATGACTGTTACTTTTTGACCTAACTCAGCGGCATGAATTGCAGCAACGTAACCCCCAGGTCCAGAACCGATGACAACTGTATCTAAGTCAATTGCGAAATCTCCAACTACCATTTAATCCTCATCCTTCCATCAACAATAATTCAGGATCCGCTAATAATTTCTTTAATTCATTCATTGCTTCTTGGGCATAAGCGCCGTCAATCAAACGATGATCAAAAGATAATGACAATTTCATCATAGCACCCACAGCAATTTGGCCATCAGTTGTCACATAGGGTTCTTTGGCGATACGGCCAAAGCCAAGGATCGCAACTTCAGGGTAATTGATAACTGGGGTGAACCAACCACCGCCAATAGAACCAATGTTACTGATAGTAATCGTGCCAGAGCGCATGGATTGTGGTTTGAGTTTATTGTCTTTAGCTAATTCAGCATTTTCAGAAATTTCCTTGGCAATTTCAAAAATACTCTTCTTATCCGCATCTTTGATATTTGGCACATATAGGCCGTGTGGTGTATTGGTAGCAATCCCGATATTGAAGTAATTCTTATGCACGATTTCTTGGGCGACGTCATCAATTGACGCATTCAAATCAGGATAATCCTTGACTGTAACAACTAAAGCCTTGACGACATAAGCTAAGAAGGTCAAATGAATGCCCCGATCAGCAGCAACCGTCTTGTATTTCTTACGATGGGCCATCAACTTAGAAACTTCGACGTCATCAAAGATTGTCACATGTGGTGCCGTATGCTTACTGGTGGTCATTGCCTTAGCAATAGCCCGCCGTGTTGGTGACATCTTTTCACGAACTTCACGATCAGGTTCGGTGGATGTGTAAGCTTTAGGTGTCTCGGCCGCAGCTGGGGCTGCAGTAGCTGTAGGTGCACTGGCCGGTGCAGCTGTACTAGCTGGCGCAACAGCAGGCGCACTGGTGCCACCGGCAATAAAGTTATCCACATCTTGTTTGGTGATCCGATTATGATTCCCAGTAGCTGGGACTTGTGAAATATCCACGTCATGTTCTCTGGCATATTGCCGCACAGATGGCATGGCTAAAACTTCCCGGTTAGGATCACTGATGGCAACCACATTATTTGGCGTTACTGCAGCAGGACCGCTGGCCGCATTTTGAACTTGTGGTTCAGGTGCATTGGCTGGGGTGGCAGCGGGTGCACTGCTACCGGCACCCACGGGTGTGGCATCATTATGGCCAGGGGCATCAATTTCAACTAAAACTTGGCCAACTTCCACCGTATCCCCTTCATTGGCTACAATGTTAGTAACTTTACCAGTCACTGGTGAAGGAATTTCTTCAACGGACTTATCATTTTGAACTTCTAACAAAGTGTCATCTTCATTGATGGTGTCGCCAACTTTAACGTGCCACTTGACGATTTCACCTTCCACAATACCTTCACCAAGTTCTGGCAGTTTAAACTGATAAACTTTGTCGGCGGAACTTGAAGCAGTGGGTGCTGGGGTAGCAGCGGGCGCCGCTGTCGGTGCTGCAGCCGCCGGTGTTGCCGCTGGGGTATCATTACCAGCAGCGCCTGGTGCATCAATTTCGATCAAAGGCTGACCGACTTCCACAGTGTCGCCTTCATTAGCCATGATATTGAGTACCTTCCCAGTAACTGGTGAGGGAATTTCCTCAACTGATTTGTCGTTTTGCACCTCCAGTAAAGTATCGTCTTCATTGATGGTATCACCAACTTTAACATGCCACTTGACGATTTCACCTTCAACGATACCTTCACCTAGTTCGGGTAGTTTGAATTGATAGGCCATAGTTTTCTTCCTTTCTATATCCAAAAATTAGTAGCTCATAGCTTCTTTTACTTTAGCTTCAATATCACTGGCATTTGGTAACCAATCATTTTCGGCTTGGCCAAATGGGAATGGTGTATCTGGGGCAGCCACAAAACCAATTGGGGCTTCCAGAGATAAAATCGCTCTTTGCGAAATTTCAGAAACAACATTATTGCCCACGCCAGCTTGTCGTTGTGCTTCTTGAACAACCACAACCCGACTTGTTTTCTTCACTGAAGCTAAAATTGTTTCGTAATCAATTGGAGAAATCGTTCGTAAATCAATGACTTCAGCATCAATATTTTCTTTTGCCAAATTGTCAGCGGCCTTTAAGCTCTCACGAACCATGGCCCCATAGGTGACAATCGTCACGTCTTTACCAACCCGACTGATGCCGCATTGATCTAGAGGCACTTCATAGGCTTCATCTGGCACTTCTTCTCTAAAGGAACGATACAGTTTCATATGTTCCAAGAACAATACCGGATCGTTGCTCTTGATGGAAGACAATAACAAGCCCTTAGCGTCATAAGGATTGCTAGGAATGACCACGCGAATACCTGGAAATTGCGCAATTAAGCCTTCAAAGTTATCTGAGTGCATTTCTGGCGTGTGAACCCCGCCACCAAAAGGTGAACGAATCGTAATCGGCATAGAACGGGTATTGTCCATCCGATAACGCATGCGTGACATTTGGCCGCCAATTGAGTCCATGGTTTCAAAAATAAAGCCAAAGAATTGAATTTCAGGAACGGGCCGCAACCCTTCTAAAGCCAGGCCAATAGCCAAACCGCCAATACCTGATTCTGCTAAAGGTGTATCAAATACTTTGTCTTCGCCGTACTTTTCTTGAAGACCTTCAGTGGCCCGGAAAACACCACCATTTTTACCCACATCTTCACCAAAGACAAGTACTTTGTCGTCTTGTTCAATGGCTTGGCCCAACGCAGCAGTAATTGCCTGAATCATCGTTTTTTTTGCCATATTAGTTCGACTCCTTTTGACGGTAAATATTTAATTGTTCCTTGATATTTTGGGGTTGTACTTCATAAGTGTTGGTCAAGAATTCACTGACAGTTTGCTTTTCAGCTTTATCTGCCTGATCAACTGCATCCTTGATTTCAGCCTTGTATTTTTCTGTTAGTTTTTCTTCTTGTTCATCGCTCCACAAACCCTTGCCTTGTAGGTAAGTCCTGAAGCGATTAATAGGATCTCTTTGATGCCATAATTCGTCTAGCTCTGCCGAACGATACCGTTTTGGATCGTCCCCTGATAATGTATGCGGGCCATAACGATAAGTCATTGTTTCAATTAACACGGGTCCATTGCCAGCTAAAGCCCAATCTCTAGCTTCTTTGCAGACTTCATAAACTGCTAATGGATCCATCCCATCGACTTGAACCCCAGGAATACCCACAGCAACTGCTTTTTGAGCCAATGTTTTAGCCACTGTTTGTTGTGATCTTGGCACAGAAATTGCAAATTCGTTATTTTCAACAATGAAAATTGCAGGGGCATCAAAATGACCGGCAAAATTCATGCCTTCGTAAAAGTCCCCCTGTGACGTCCCACCATCGCCCGTATAAGCAAACGCCACATTCTTGTTACCTTTGATCTTTAAACCTAAAGCAACGCCCGCAGCTTGAACATATTGCGCGCCGATGATAATTTGTGGTGGTAAAGCTCGGAGATCATCTGGGTAGTGATTGCCTTCAACATGGCCCCGTGACCATAAAAAGGCTTTATATATTGGTAATCCGTGTTGAATTAATTCAGGTACATCCCGATAACGAGGTAAAATAAAATCCCCTTTATCCATTGCGTAAACACTAGCCATTTGGCTAGCTTCGTGTCCGGCCGTCGGCGCATAAAAGCCCAATCTTCCTTGCCGATTCAAAGCCGTAGAACGTTGATCTAAGACTCTAGCCCAGACCATTTTAGACATCAATTCAACTAATTGATCATCAGAAAGATCTGGTAGGTGATCTGGGTCAACAATCTCACCTTTTTCGTTGAGGATTTGCACCATTTTGAAGTCTTTGTCTTCATCTTTGATGAGCGCTTCAAAATCCAGCAACTTCGAGTTTTTTTTATTTGCCATAGATATTCAGTTCCCTTCTTTTTATCTGTAGCAATACCGTCGAGAAAACTGTATTACTATTTATCCCTACAAGTTAAAATTATCATTATGCAAGCGCTTTTGCAAGCGATTTAATCTATTTTTGAATTATTTTTTGTCTTGGTATTCGTGAATTATATAACTAGTTGCTAACCGGATGCTAGCTGTTATAGCGAGTCAATAAATTTTATCTTAAACTGTATCTATCTGCATATCTATTTTAACGCAAAAAAAGAATACCACCAACAGATTCTCTCTGTAACATGGTATTCTTGAACATTAAATTTACTATTAGGCTGCTGCAAGCAGCGCGGGCTGATCGGTTGAGGTTAACGCCGGGCCATCGAGGGACGATTCGTAAGTTAAAACGATTGACGTCTGCTGTCGAAAATCAGAGCTGTCAACTTGATCGCCATATTGATTGGCTGAACCAGCTGTTAAGTTTTGAATCATAATTTCTGGACTAACTGTTGTTGTTGCTGTAGTTGTCTGTGTGGATTTAGTTTGTTTAAAGCCCTTGAAGAATTGTTGGACCTTTACCAAAGCACTTGCTGCCAGATTTAAAATAGCTTGCATCTTTTGTACCTTTAGCACAGCAAAACTTGGTGTTGCAATTAAGTCCTTGCCAGTGGCCATAACCACTGCAAAACCTTCACCTGAAATCACTTGCGTCCCAATAGTTGCCGTAGTGGCATTCAATTGGATATCACTATCCTCAAAAAAGCTCACATTTGCTGGCAGATAATCACCAGTTGCTAACAAGATAATATCTCCAGGTACTAATTGTGCCCCGGTAATTCGGCGGCTTAACCCACTGCGAATAACCAAAAATTCAGTTTGCGTAATGGTTTGAATCTTTTTAACAATTCGATTAAAACGCATCATGTGAACGACTTGAAAACTTAATAGGCTCACTAATACGCTCAGTACGGTCATGGCGGGCAAAATCACGTGGTCTGCCCATAATAAACTGCTTAATGCCAATAAACCTAAGGCAGTGGCAGTCTTTAAATCAGCTAAGACTTGTTGCAAAATAGCTTGTGGTTGCAGCGATGTAAATTCATTGCGGCCAAATTTCTCAGCACGTTGTCTAACTTCACTAACGGATAAGCCACTTGCCTGTGTCATTTGCACACGTAAAGCTTTAGCTGTGGAAAAATTGTAATTTGTCATCACAAATAAGCTTTTGAACATTGTACTACCCTCCTCTGTTTGATACAGAAGAAGTTTTTGTTCAACCACATATTTACATTAATATTTACATTTGCAAAGAGGTGGGTAAAACGCCAGACTTCTTCTGCTGATCACCTATATCCGTCGCTCCAGGTTTAGAATCGTTTTGCATTTTACACTCACCTCTCTTTGTTGTTTAAATTTAATAACTTTTAAAAAAGAAAAAGACACCACAAACAATTGGGGTGTCCACGAGAAATCCCAATCGTTTAGTTTTAGCACTATATGACGTAGAATGATATCAGCTGTATTAGAAAGAGCCTTCATGGGCAATTCCAGTTGACTCGTTGGCATCTCTCGATGTTTCTGAGCAACAGCGTATTTTCATATAGGAGCCTCACCTAACGGGACATATTTATCTTTTTTAGTTCATAATCAAGTATACGCGCCTGAGCAGCATATGTAAACAAATATACGTGTTCTTCTAGTGTTTGTCAACCATCTGCCAGATTTTTTCATACCTAATGGCGATGATGCTTTTAATGAAGCATTTGTTGTGGTAACATTTTATTCGAATTGAAATAACGGAGGGAACTATTTTGATATTAATGAAGGATATTGTACGAGATGGCGATCCAGTATTGCGCCAAGTTGCCAAAAAAGTTGAATTTCCACTAAGCGCTGAAGATCGTCAATTAGCTGCTGATATGATGGCTTACCTAGTCAACAGTCAAGACCCCAAAATCGCCGAAAAACATCAGCTACGTGCCGGTGTTGGTTTAGCGGCCCCTCAGGTCGGTGTTTCCAAACAAATGGCTGCCGTATTGGTACCGACGGATAATCCAGATGATCCCAAACCAGTTTTAAAGACGGTTTTAATTAATCCTTTAATCATTGTCCAATCTGTCAAAGATGCCGCGCTAGCCGAAGGCGAAGGCTGTCTATCTGTAGACAAGGATATCCGCGGTTACGTGCCCAGACATGACCGCATCACGATTCGTTGTCAAGATATGGCTGGCAATACCATCCGCTTAAAGCTTAAAGACTATCCCGCAATTGTTTGCCAACACGAAATTGATCATCTCAATGGTATTTTATTTTATGACCACATTAACAAGGAAAATCCATTTAAACTCAAAGACAATACCGTTGTAATCGAATAGTTTTTTAGAAATGACCTGACAAAAAAGGCCCTTAGCGTGATATTACAGCGCTAAGGGCCTTTTTTAATCCTAACTTTCTATAGCGTCGGCATCTTCAAATTGACTATTGTAAAGTTGGGCGTAAAAACCATTTTTTGCCATCAGCTGAACGTGATTGCCCTGCTCAATAATTTCGCCGTGTTGCATGACCAAAATCAAATCAGCATTGCGAATTGTTGACAGTCGATGGGCAATCACAAAACTGGTACGACCAGCCATGATTTTATCCATAGCCTGTTGTAACATTTGTTCCAGCCGTGTATCAACAGAACTAGTAGCTTCATCTAAAATCATGATGGCTGGATCAGCAATAATTGCTCGGGCAATGGTCATAAGCTGCTTTTGCCCTTGGGAAACATTATCAGCTTCTGAAGAAATCATGGTCTGATACCCCTTAGGCAAGGTGTGCACGTAATAGTCAATATTAGCTGTTTTAGCCGCATCGACGACCTCATAATCACTGGCTTTTAATTTTCCAAAACGAATATTATTGGCAATTGTGTCCTTATACAACCAGGTATCTTGTAAGACCATCCCAAATTCTGAACGCAATTCTTGCCGGGCAACTTGTTTGGTGTCAACACCATCTAGTAAAATTTCGCCGGCATTGATCTCATAAAAACGCAACAATAAATTTATCAAAGTAGTCTTACCAGCCCCGGTGGGCCCTACGATGGCTACAGTACTGCCGGGCGTAGCCGTAAAGGTTAAATTTTTGATCAAAGGTTTGTCAGCTTGATAGCTAAAAGAAACGTTTTTAAATTCAATTTTACCTCGGACTGGTTTTGGCAAATGCTGTTGAATACCAGTTTGAGTTTCATTAGGTTCATTTAAAACTTCCATGACCCGCTTGGTGGCCGCTTGACCTGCTTGTAAGATACTTGAAATCTGGGTTAAGGAAGCTAATGGCTGGTTGACCTGCCAGATATACTGAATAAAGGCTTGGAGGTTCCCAATTGGAATGACGCCACGTAATACGAAAATGCCCCCGATCGTCGCCATGACGGCATAGGTTATATAGGCAATTGCCGAAACCAATGGCATCAAAATACCAGAAATAAAGGCTGCTTTAAACCCATACTGCGTCAAGTTTTGATTGACCTCATGAAAGGCTGCCATGGTTTTTTGCTCATGGCCATAGGCTTGCACTTCAGTAAACCCAGTAAAATTTTCTTGAACTGTGGCGTTTAATTGTCCTAATGTATTTTGTTGCCCATCAAAATATGGTTGGGATTTTTTGAGGATCACTTTAGACACCAATAAGGTGGCCGGAATCATCCAAAGGGCAATCAAGGCCATCAGCCAATTAATGGTAAACATCATGATCACCGCCACAGTAATCCCAGAAACTGAATTGACAGCTTGAATCAGTCCTTGTTGTAAGGCATTCGTAATGGCATCCACATCATTTGTGAATCGGGATAATAAATTTCCCAGTTGATGTTTATCAAAATAATTTACTGGCAGCATATTTATTTTTTTATCCAAGGCATGCCGCATACCCGCCATGGAGCGCTGAACAGTCAGGGTCATGAGGTATTGCGAGAAAAACAACGACACTTGGTAACCTAAGGCAAAAATTAAAATAACACCAATCACTTGTAAAACGTAGTTAAAGTTCACGGCCCGATGCTGGGTCAACGCCCGGGTAATTTCGGTGACAATCAAACCCATGGTCACTGGCCACAAAGCATTAAAAATAACCGAAAGTACCGTACTCAATAGGGATAAAAATAAATTACGGCGATTGGGTTTTAAAAATGGGTGTAGTTGTCTTAAGGAACGTAACATTTCGTTCATGCTAATTCCTCCTTTGACAATTGTGAATAGGCAATATCTTGATAGACCTTATTTTGCGCCAACAAGGTTTCGTGGGTGCCTTGGCCCACAACAGTACCTTGATCTAAAACCACAATTGAATCGGCCCCTTTAATGGTCCCAATTCGCTGGGCCACAATAATAATCGTGCTGCCTTGTAAACGTTCAGATATCTTAGTTCGCAGAGCCAAGTCAGTTTTATAATCTAGCGCTGAAAAACTATCATCAAAAATGTAGATGGCCGGTCGACGAACGATGGCTCGGGCGATGGAAAGCCGCTGCTTTTGTCCCCCTGATAAATTATTGCCCCCTTCTGTTAAAAGCGTGTCTAGTTGTTGCGGCATCTCTGCCACAAACTGCTTGGCCTGAGCAATATCTAAGGCGTCCCATAATTGGGCATCACTAGCATCTGGCGCACCGTACTGTAAATTCTCCCGAATCGTCCCATTGAAAAGCATGGCTTTTTGAGAAATGAAGCCAATCTGCGTCCGTAAATCAGCCAAATCAAATTGCTGAATGGGCACGTCGTCGATCCACACCTGGCCACTGGTAGCATCATAAAATCTAGGGATCAATTGAATCAAAGTCGACTTGCCACTGCCGGTACTGCCGATAAAGGCGTTGGTTTTACCTGGGGCAATGGTCAGATTAATATCCCGAATAACTGGTTCTTCTGCATCCCCATAAGAAAATGTCACCTGGTCAAAAACTACTTTACCACTGACCTTTTGTACCACAGGTTTAGCAGCAAGTTCGATTTCACTTTTAGTATCTAACACTTCTTGAATCCGTCGTGCCGAAACTGCGGCTCTAGGATAGAGCATGAAGACGCTGGAAAACATCATGAAAGAAAAAAGCACGTGAAAAATATATTCCACAAAAGCAATTAAACTACCAATAGCCAAACTACCGCCATTAATAGCGACGGCCCCTTGCCACAAAATAAGCGCAAATACAATATTGAAGATAAAAGAAAATGCCGGTTGGGCCACGGCCATTAAAGTATATAAATTGGTAGAACTCTTCATATAAGCCTGATTGACCTTTGAAAAACGGGCTTGTTGAAACTTTTCCCGAACAAAAGCTCGAATCACCCGAATACCAGACAAATTCTCCCGCATATTTTGATTGATTTTGTCCAGATTAGCCTGTTGTTTTTCTGACATTGGTTCGGAGTAATGGGCAATCACCATGATACCTAAGAACAAAATCGGAATGGCCATAAATACAAAAATAGACAAAAACGCGTTGGTGCGGACAATCATAATCGCTGAGATCACAAACATGATCGGTGTCATAAAACCTGTTCTGAAAACCATCTGTAAAAAAGTCATCACTTGAAAAGCATCATTGGTGGTCCGCGTAATTAATGACGCACCCCCAATTTGTTTATACTCTTTTTGGGAGAACTTCAAAGCTGCGTTAAATAGGTCATTGCGAATATCCCGTACAATGAAGTTCGTCAGCCGTGCGCCAGTGAAGGCCAAGCCGATTAACCCCACCATCCCAATTAGGATGATCAAAAACATTAACCCACCAAAATGGTAAACAGCATTAAAGCTATTTTTGTTGATTCCCTTATCAATCATTAATCCCAAAATTGTTGGTAGGCCCAATTCAATTAGTGCAAAACCCAATACGCAGATAAAATTCAATAAAATTAAACCCTTGTACTTTAACGCATATTTTAGCATTAACTGCATTCAATCCACTCCATCTATCATATTCATTAATCCGTCCCATGCGTCTGCAGTTTTTCCAAATCTGCTTTGCGCATATCTTTCACATATTCAATCGTTGGTTTGTTAGTCATAAAGGCCACGTCCACATGAAAAAAACCGTCTAGTACCCAATAATCGCTAATAATAAAGGGTGTATACTTAGGCATTGCCGAAATAATGCCATTGTCAGCTGCTTGTTCATTGAGTTCTGCTTCAAACTTTTGAAAAAAAGCTGCATTAAAAAAAGCCACATCATGTTCGGCCGGATCTTTAATTTGCATTTTATATTCAAAGACCATGATGCCACGACCCCAGATTTTTTGAACTGGATCAGAGGTCAGGTCAGCTTTAAAATTGAAAATTTGTTGATACGTAGTCGCCTGGGCTTCTAAGGTAGCGACAAACATTTTGTCAGTTATTTTTTGACTATGTCTTAAGAGAATCTTCAGTGCTGAGTTGCGACGCACTCGTTTCACAATGTAATATATAAACACAATGAGCACAACGCTCAATAATGCAATTAGAAATGTAGTCATTTGACGCACTCCTTAATGGATATCTAAAAAAACATTCCATCACACATGATAGCAGAATAACCACTGTCTTGCATACATTAAAAATGTACTTTAATTTATAAATATGATATATTAAGCATAATTGTTGTTTATTCAACAGCGGGATCGGCAGGAATAGCTGTTAATCGCATGCCTAGGCGTAGCGTTAGCCTTAACTCACCTAGCGTTTTAATGGGTATTCTCAAATTAAAAACTAATTTTTCTGACATAATTTATTGTCACATTACAAAAGGAGTATTGATACATGATTTTTAAAGTTTTATATCAAGCAGACAAACATTTAGCACCAAGACGGGAAACGACACAATCCATTTATATTGAAGCAGATAACATCGTGGATGCCCGGGCTTTAGTTGAAAAAAATACGGATTATAACATCGAATTCATTCAAGAATTATCCGGCAAATTCTTAGAATATGAACAAAATGAACCCGATTATAAACTCACGGAGTTCACTAATAAATGAAGTTAAAAGTTAAAAATAATGAAACAGCTGTATTTGCTGTGGGTGGACTTGGTGAAATTGGTAAAAATATGTATGCCGTCCAATTTCAAGATGAGATCATCGTCATTGATGCCGGTATCAAATTCCCAGAAGATGAACTTCTAGGCATTGATTACGTCATCTCTGATTATTCTTATCTGGCACAAAATGCCCAAAAAATTAAGGCTTTGGTCATTACCCACGGCCACGAAGACCACATTGGTGGTATTCCATATCTGCTAAAACAAGTTCCTAATATCCCCGTTTATGCCGGTCCTTTAGCCTTGGCTTTGATCAAGGGTAAGTTGGAGGAACACGGCCTTTTAAAGACCACGGAACTTCATGAGATCAACGAGGATACTGTACTCAAGTTTAGAAAAACCAAAGTTAGTTTCTTTCGCACAACCCACTCCATTCCTGATACGTTAGGTGTAGCGGTTGAGACACCGCAAGGCGTTATCGTGGAAACCGGGGATTTTAAGTTTGACTTAACGCCAGTGGGTGATCAACCTGCCCCCAATTTGCAACGTATGGCTGCTTTAGGTCAAAAAGGTGTTTTGCTATTGATGTCTGATAGTACCAATGCCGAAATTCCCAATTTCACCAAATCTGAACGCTTTGTGGGTCGTTCTATCCGCCATATCTTTGAAGGCATCGAGGGTCGCATTATCTTCGCAACTTTCGCCTCAAATATTTCTCGGATTGCTCAGGCTGCCGATGCAGCTATGGCGCACGGTCGTAAAATTGCGGTCTTTGGTCGGAGTATGGAAACAGCCATTGTAAATGGGCGTGAACTGGGCTATTTAAATATTCCAGACGATGCGTTAATTGATGCTAATACGTTAAATAGTACACCCGCTGATAAAGTCATGATTTTATGTACTGGTTCTCAAGGTGAACCTATGGCTGCCCTAAGCCGGATTGCCGCTGGGACCCATCGCCAAATCACGATTCAACCCGGGGATACTGTTATTTTCTCCAGTAACCCAATTCCTGGCAATACAACTTCTGTCAACCACACCATCAACTTGTTGTCTGAAGCTGGTGCGGAAGTCATTCATGGTAAAGTTAACAACATCCATACTTCCGGACACGGTGGTCAAGAAGAGCAGAAATTAATGCTGCGCTTAATGAAACCTAAGTTCTTTATGCCCGTCCATGGTGAATACCGGATGCAACGGATCCACTCTGAATTAGCTGAAGCTTGTGGCGTGCCCAAAGATAATATCTTCATTATGGAAAACGGTGACGTTTTAGCCCTCACCAATGACAGTGCGCGCCGGGCTGGCCACTTCCCTGCTGGTGATGTTTATGTCGACGGTAGTGGGGTCGGGGATATTGGCAGTGTTGTTTTAAATGACCGTAAAA
Source organism: Agrilactobacillus composti DSM 18527 = JCM 14202 (assembly GCF_001436375.1). Taxonomy (GTDB): domain Bacteria; phylum Bacillota; class Bacilli; order Lactobacillales; family Lactobacillaceae; genus Agrilactobacillus; species Agrilactobacillus composti. The sequence goes on from NZ_AZGA01000002.1 coordinate 170,338, forward strand.
TTTTATCTGAAGAAGGTCTAGTTGTCGTAGTGGCAACCATTAATTATAAGACTGGTGAAATCTTAGCTGGGCCGGACTTGCTTTCCCGTGGTTTTGTTTACATGCGTGAATCCGGTCCCTTAATTAAAGAATCCCAGCGCCGTATCTTTAGAGTCATTCGGAATACCTTCAAACAAACTGATCATGTCAATGAAGCTAAAGTTCGAGATGCCATTGTGGATGGCTTGCAGGATTACCTGTTCGACCAAACTGAACGGCATCCGATGATTTTACCGATGTTGATTTCTGCAAACTAAATAGCTATTTACTTTATACGCTTGGAACACTAAAGGAGGCTGACGACAAATTTTGTCCAGCCTCCTTAGTTTTCCGTAAAATTGGGATAATCGAGGAGATATTATGGTGCCATACTACTTTCACGTCATTGCAAATGAGACGGCTGGGTCCTTTCAAGGTAAAAAAACCACCCAACGCATTATTGCCTATTTAACCGCCAAGGGCAGTGCCTTTCACTTGGAAAAAACCCAATATCCAAAACATGCCACTTTGCTAGCACAAAAAATCAAACCTCTAAAAGATGCCTATCAGCACATTGTTTTAGTCATTGGTGGTGATGGCACCCTGCATCAAGTCATTAAGGGTCTGTTAGAAAATAAATATACACCTAGCCCGATTCCTATTGGCTATATCCCCAGTGGGACCGGCAATGACTTTAGCCGCGGGGTCAATTTAGTCAAAGATCCCATTGAAAATATGAAGCTTATTGAAAACACCCGTCAAGCTCGGGAATTAGACGTGGGGGTCATGACTGACCCCCAGGCTAAAACCAGTATTTTCATTAATAATTTAGGCATTGGCATTGACGCTCGGACAGTTTTTTTGACGAATCGTTCTAAGGCCAAGGCCTTCTTGAGCCACCTTAAAATGGGCTCCATGTCTTATTTAGCCAACCTCTTAAAAGCCTATCGCCAACAAAAGACTTTTAACATTACCTTTCGTCAAAATAATAAGACCTATGCCTTTGACAATATCTTTTTGGTGACCTTTGGTAATGAACCTTATTTTGGTGGTGGCGTCCCCATTTTACCCAATGCCAATGTCACCAATCATTTAATAGATTTGATTTTAGTTGAAAAAATGTCCTTTGCAAAGCTAGTCCCCTTATTTTATAAGATGCTAACTGATGGCTCCCATCTAAAAAATGAAAGGGTGCACTATTTTCAAAGTGCATCCTTTCATTTAAAGACGGATCGTCAAGAATATGGTCAAATCGATGGTGAAGAATTAGGGTTTCAACAGTTTGATTATAAAATCAGCTTAACCCAATATCCTTTCTGGTTTTAAACGGTTTGACGTTTTTCAATTTTTTCTAATGATTGGGCAACTCGTTGGGCTGCTAAGCGGCCTTCGCGAATAGCCCAGATCACTAAAGAAGGGCCTCTTCTTGCATCACCGGCCACATAGATCTGTTCATCATTAGTCCGATAATCATCATAGACTTTTTCAATACCCAGCGCTTCAAAAATGGCCTTTTGAGGTCCGGTGAAGCCCATGGCTAACAGTACCAAATCTACATCTAAGTTCTCTTCAGTCCCAGCAATGGGTTTAAAATTCTTCACCTTTTGAATCGTTACTGACTTAAGCTGGCCATTTTGGCCGTGGACAGCAGTAACGGTTTTTTCGTAGTCGGTTAAAGGTTCACTAAAGAGTTCAGCTGCTTCTTCTTGGCCATAACCCACCCGCTTGGTGGCTGGATACTCTGGCCAAGGATTGCCATCAGGACGCTTTGTCGGGGGTTCTGGTGTGATTTCCAGTTGCTTGATTTTAGTAGCCCCTTGGCGAATAGCCGACGCTACACAGTCATTGCCGGTGTCGCCACCGCCTAATACCAAGACACTTTTACCAGCTAACACGTCGTTGGCTTTAGGGCCTTGTTTTAAGACCCGCTTGGTCGTCTGCGTCAAAAAGTCCACCGCAAAAGTGACACCTTCAGTCTCCCGGCCTTCAGCCACAAGATCCCGGGGGGTACCCGCACCGATACAAACAACGATCCGGTCAAATTGGCGTTTTAAGACATCCTGGCTAATGTCTACCCCAACTTCAGTATTCACTTTGAAATCAATGCCAACGGCTTGCATGACGGCCACACGGCGGGCCACAATTTCCTTTGGCAGTTTCATGTTGGGGATGCCATACATACACAAACCCCCAGGTCGATCGGCTTTTTCAAAGACCGTAACTTGATAACCTAACTGATTCAAGCGCCAAGCCGCCGCCAAACCGGCCGGGCCACTGCCCACAACGGCTACTTTATACTGATTACGGGCAAATGGTGTGCCTTGGGTCTTGACCCAATTAAACTTAAAACCTTGTTCAATAATGAAATGCTCATTATTGCGAATTGTGATACCTTGACCATGCAACGCTTCATTACAGCTCAATTCACAAGGCGCTGGGCATACTAAACCGGTGAAATCTGGTAGGGGGTTGGTTAAGGTTAGGCGATCAAAAGCCATTTTGTCTTCGTTGCGATAAACCAAATCCTGCCATTCCGGAATCAAATTATCATTGGGACAGCCCCCTACCGCACGGCCACCACCGTAGAAAATGCCATGGTGGCAATGGGGTACGCCACAATTCATACAGCGCGCTGCTTGCTTACGCCGCTCAGCTTCACTGATATTTACTTCCATTTCATTGAAATCTTTAATCCGCTCAGATATTGGTCGATAGGGATTATCTTGGCGGTCATATTTAATAAAACCAAATGGGTCAGCCATATATTCGTCCTCCGCTTCTCAATCTTGCGCAACGGCAATTTCAAAAGCTTTTTCAAGAATTTGATTTTGCGGCAAATCTGATTGTTTTTCCAGATTGGCAATAATGTCGTTGATGTGGTGGAAATCTTTTGGATAAACTTTAACAAAGTCTTTCTTAGCAAATTCAAAAGCATCCAAAATCTTTTGGGCCTGAGTTGATTGGGTATATTTCAAGTGATCGGCTAGCATATCATGTAGTTTTGCTTGATCAGTTGCTTCTAGTGGTAATAGGTCAACCATTTCTGGATTTAATTTTGCAGCAAAGGTCTTTTCAGGATCATAAACATAAGCAATCCCACCAGACATCCCTGCGCCGAAGTTTTGGCCAGTACTACCTAAAATAACCACATGACCCCCGGTCATATATTCACAACCATGGTCACCAATCCCTTCAACAACTACATCGGCCCCAGAATTACGAACACAAAAACGTTCGCCGGCTCGGCCATTAAAGAAGGCCTGACCACTGGTTGCCCCAAAACAGGCAACGTTGCCAACCACAGTTGAGTTGCTGTAAAGATCCTTAGCTGCTGGCGGCGCTTGTACGATTAAACGGCCACCACTGAGGCCTTTACCTACGTAGTCATTGGCTTCACCAATGAGTTTAAGTTCCAAGCCCTGGGTGATAAAGGCCCCAAAACTTTGACCGGCAATACCTTCAAATTGGTACTTGATCTTGCCGGGTTCCAAAACTTGATTGCCAAAGTGTTGGGCAATCCAACCACCCATACGGCTACCAACAGCCCGTTGCACATTATTGATAGGCCGACGAATTACATTTTCACCCTTTTGCTTTAACGCACTTTGGGCAAAATCATCCAATTGCGGCCATTGATATTTCTCTTCAAAAGGATCAACTTGTTTGCGCTTGATGCCAAAGGAAGCACCTAGAATCTTATCAAAATTCAAGTGCCTAGCTTTACCTTTGGCCACAAAACGTGGTTTCAAGTGTTCGGTATGCCCCACCATTTCGTCAATGGTCCGGTAACCTAATTTCGCCATGATTTCTCTTAAATCTTCAGCTAAGAAACGCATCATATTTTCAATATGTTCCGGTTTCCCAATAAAGTTTTTGCGTAAGTTAGGATCTTGGGTACAAATCCCAGTTGGACAGGTATTTAAGCTACAAACCCGCATCATAATACAGCCGATGGCACAAAGGGTTAAGGACCCAAAACTAAATTCTTCCGCACCTAACATGGTAGCCACGGCAATATCACGACCAGTCATTAATTTCCCATCCGTTTCAATGGTAGTCCGTTGTCGTAAATTGTTTAACCACAAAGTTTGATGCGCGTCAGCGACGCCCATTTCCCAAGGAATACCGGCATCACGCACAGAGGTTCTAGGCGCTGCCCCGGTACCACCGTCATAACCTGAAATGGTTACCTTATCGGCGCCGGCTTTGACAACCCCGGTGGCAATGGTACCAACACCGGTAGTCGCTACCAATTTGACAGTAATTTTAGCGTAAGGATTGACTTGTTTCAAATCAAAAATAAGTTGTTTCAAATCTTCAATCGAGTAAATATCATGATGCGGTGGTGGTGAAATCAACCGCACACCTGGCGTAGCCCCACGACACTCTGCCACCCAAGGGTAGTTCTTCTTGGCAGCCAATTGGCCCCCTTCACCGGGTTTAGCACCTTGAGCCATCTTGATTTGAATTTCTTCTGCACTCATTAAATATTCAGCATTGACCCCAAAACGCGCAGAGGCCACCTGTTTGATCTTACTATTGAGATTGCGACCATCAGGTTTAAGGGCAAACCGGGTCCGGTTTTCGCCACCTTCACCACTATTGCTCTTGGCACCCAGGGCGTTCATTGCTTCCGCAATGGTTTCATGGGCTTCTTCAGAAAGGGCCCCATAACTCATGGCACCAGACTTAAAGCGTTTAACAATGGTTTCAATGGGTTCGACTTCACTTAATGGTACAGGGTCTTTACTATAATCAAAGTACCACATGGATCGTAATGTCGTTGGGTTATCTTGCGCTTCTTGGTTCATTTCCTTGGTGTATTCTTTAAATAAGTCATAGTTACCGGTGCGAATAGCATCTTGAAATTTAAATAAAGAAACGGGGTTATACAAGTGATGTTCCCCATTCACCCGATATTTGAAACTGCCACCAGAGGCTAAATCATCTTTGCGATAAGGCCCATAGGCTTTTTCATAACGGGCATAATATTCTTGTTCAATTGCTTTTAACCCAATTCCACCGATTCGACTAGGCGTCCCTGAGAAATACTTGTCCACGACGTCACTATTTAACCCAATCGCTTCAAATAATTGGGCCCCTTGATAGCCATTGACCGTAGAAATACCCATCCGACTCATAATCTTAACAATGCCCTTGATACAAGCTTTAACATAAGTCGGAATGGCATCCGCCATTTTGAACTCTTTTAAAGTTTGATAGGCGCCATAAGGATAAATTGCTGAAGCACCATATCCTAATAAAGTCGCGTAATGATGGACCTCACAAGGCTCACCACTGGCAATGATCAATGACGCCTTGCCCCGTTTGCCTTTTTTCACGAGATAATTATTCAATCCCGCTGTGGCCAGTAAAATAGGGATCACCAGATCCTGTTCACCAGCTTGTTGATCGCTTAAAATCAACAAAGTGGCCCCGGCATCGACTTGTGATTCAGCGGCTTTGAACATGTCATCTAGGGCTTGTTCCAAACGATTAACTGCTGGCATATCCCGTTTATAAGCCACAGAGATGGTAGCGGCTTTAAACCCTGGCTGATTTAAGTGACTGATTTTTTCAAAGTCCTCATTGGCCAAAATCGGGGCATCTAAGCGAATCTTTTGGGCATTAGCTGGCAGGGGCCGGGTAATATCGTCATCCCGACCTAAAAACATCTCCGTGCCAATGACAAAGTCCTCACGAATCGCATCAATTGGCGGATTGGTGACCTGGGCAAATTGTTGTTTAAAATAAGTAAATAAAGATTGGGGTTTGTGACTTAAGACTGCTAATGGGGAATCAAAACCCATGGAAATAATGGGTTCTTCACCTTTTTGCGCCATAGGTAAAATAGCTTCACGAATAATATCATCCGTATAACCATGCCGCCGCCACAATAATTCCAATTCATCATGGGTCAAATCTCGTTGAGTTGGGACCGCAGGTAATTTGGCCAAGGTCAATTGGTTATCTTTGATCCATTGTTCATAAGGATATTTCTTGGCATATTTGGCTTTGATTTCATCGGTTTCATAAAATTTACCAACTTTTGTGTCTACTAAAATCATATCCGCTGGGCCTAAAATACCCTTTTTAACAACTGTTTGCGGATCCATATCCATCACACCGGACTCAGAAGCAACGACTAAAATACCTTTATCATCTAAAATATAACGCGATGGCCGCAAGCCATTCCGATCTAAAGCGGCCCCAACTTGGGTCCCATCAGTGAAACATAAAGCCGCTGGACCATCCCAAGGTGACATAAAGCTATCATTATATTCATCAAAAGCCCGCTGAGCTGCAGGCAAACTGTCTGTCTTAGCCCAAGCTTCTGGAACCATCATCAATAAAGCTTCCGGAATATCCCGGCCATGGCGATAAAGGTATTCCATACAGTTTTCTAATTTAGCTGAATCAGAATCCCCTTCGTTATAAATCTCCACATTATGGGCAGTCATCCAATTTTCGCCGCCCTTTAAGGTATTGATTTCCCCATTATGGGCTAAGAAACGATAAGGTTGGGCCCGATCCCAGCTGGGAAACGTGTTAGTTGAAAACCGTGAGTGGACCAAACAAATAGATGAAATCATGGTTTCATCATGTAAATCTGGATAAAATAAACCCACTTGATAGGCGTGCAACATCCCTTTATACACAATCGTCTGACTGGAAAGACTGACAATACTTAATTCGTCGTCTGAAGAAAAAGTTTTTTCTAAATGACGCCGCAATTTATATAAAACATCTTCAAAGTTACGACCTAACTCAATGTCGCCGGGTTTGGCTAGGAATACCTGCACGAAACCGGGCATGATCTTTTGCGCTGTTGGGCCACAAGCTTCATAAATGAAGGGCACATCCCGACTACCTAAGACATCGATACCGGCGTTTTGAATTTCTTCTGTAACTGAGCGCAGTACCGCTTCTTTTTCGCTTTGTTTTTGGGGCACAAAAAACTGACCCACCGCATAGTAACCGGCTGCCGGTAATTTAAAACCATTATTTTGTGCTTCTTTTTGAAAAAAAGGATCCGAGATTTGTAACAGTACCCCGGCACCATCCCCAGTATCTGGTTCGGAACCAGTCCCGCCACGATGATTCATCCGCTGTAACATGGTTAGGGCTTGTTCCAAAAGCCAATGACTTTTTTTGCCATTGATTTGCGTAATGAAACCCATCCCACATGCATCATGTTCAAAGCGGGGATCATATAATAAGTTATCCTTTGAGTTCATATTGTGACCACCTTAATCCGCAAGAATAATTAATCATAAGACACATAATTAATTGTAAGTTAATATTACTAATCAAACTCTAATTTTTCAAGGGTATTTGTAGATTTTCTGTAAATTTATTTAATTATCTTGTTCAAGCCGTGAAACACAAATAGCGTAAAATTACCGATATTACGGAATTTTACGCTATTTTGAGCTAAGCTGACATGAATAAAATATGGGGAATTCCCTTAATTTCATTAGTTATTGGTCAAAAATAATCTGAGAAGTACGGTGTTTCCATAGGAATCAAGCGCTCAAGATTGCGAATCGAAGCCCGATCAGCATCTAAACGTTCAATTTGTTGTAAGTATGACGGTCGCTGATAACTCATCAACATGGTAGTCAACGTTTGAATATCACACTTAACGGCACTCCCAATGGCCTGATCTGACAATTGGAAACTGCCATCTGGATCAAAGTGCAATCCAAATATACCGTTATTCCAAGTCGCCAAGGGATCGGTAATTTCAAAGTGAAAATCAATTCCCACATCCACATTGTCAAAAGGATAAACTTTTAAAAACTCAGCCACATCCACAATTCTGGCCATAAAGTATGGGGCAATCGTTTCTTTAATGTCCCCATCATCTAATAAAAAGGCAATAGGTTCATCTTTATAAATATGACCTTTCACATGGGTCACCATAGAGTAGTGCGCGCTGATGAAGTTCCAAAGGCCAATACGGGCTTCTTGTTTAAGATAGATCATTTCTTTGATGTGAAAAACTTCTTCCGCGATCCAATAAATGACATAGCCAATGGGCTCATTATTTTCATCATAGTAAATTGCCGCGGTGCGTTCTTCTTCATTTTCCCAACGCCAATATTCATCCCAAGCTAATTGGTCGCGAATCATAGCACCATGGGTTTGATGGGCAAAGCGATCATACGTCTTAAAAATATCCGGATCGTCAATTTCCTTTCTTTCCACATAACCCTTTAAAGGGACTTGTTTAGGGAGTTGCGTGTCGCGAATATCAAAGGTCAAGTGATCAGACATGATCTCCCAGCCTTTTTTACGATAAAAGGGAATACTATAAGGGTACAGATAAGATATCCACTGCTGGTGGCTGCGCATGCGCTTGAGGCCAACTTTAACCAACTCATGCATGAGACCATGCCCAGCGTATTCTGGATAAGTCCCCACCCCAGTCAGGCCAGCCATCTTGAAAATTTGACCATGAATATTGACATGGCAAGGGTAAATCGCCAATTGTGAGATCAATTGTGCTTGATTATACCAACCGATCACATCGGACTTCTCCAGAATAGGTTGCTTGGCATGGACCAGCTCACCTTCTTCATAGCCGCTTTCAATTAAATCTTGATTTGTCACTTGAAAAACATAGCGCAACAAATCATTAAATTGTTCTACATCACTAACTGGTACGGACTTAATCCGTAAATGTTCATGTGGATTTTCCAAACTAATCCTCCTGTTTCATAAAGGTGTAAGGCGTTGTATCGCCCATGCCAATCATGGGATCAATGGCCTGTTCAATCACCTGGGTCATCGTTAAGGGCTGGCTTTTAGCAACGGCAACTAGAGCTGGCTGAGTGTGATCGTCTGCAACTGGCTTGGTGTCAGTCTCGGCCTTAGCGCTAGCTTTGGCGGACGCATCGCCATCAAAGACCGCTTGCAACCGCAAAATCAAGCTGGTTTGTCGGGTGTTGGCTAAAGACGTGATGGCTGTTTCAAAGGCCTGCGGCTCGCCAACCATGATCAATAAGGCCTTGGCTCTGGTCACAGCTGTATACAAAAGATTACGCTTCAGCATGCGCCGAAATTGCATCACCAAGGGTAAAATCACCAGAGGAAATTCGCTCCCCTGAGCTTTATGGATCGATGTGCAATAGGCCAATGTAAAGCGATTCCATTCAGAGCGCTTATAAGTTACTTCATTACCGTCAAAATCAATGGTGATTTGATCTGTATGGGCCGTATTTTCTTTGGCTAAACTGATAGCGACAATTTGGCCAATTTCCCCATTAAAAACATTTAAATCGGGACTGTTTACCAGATGTAACACCTTGTCGCCGATCCGATATGAAAAGGCACCAAACTCAATTTCTTTGGTCTTTGCCGTTTTCTTTGGATTCATAATATCTTGAACTAAAGGATTTAAATGGTCAATCCCCGCTACACCGCGGTACATAGGAATGAGCACTTGCATATCCTTGCTGGAAAACCCCTTGATCTTGGCTTTTTTGATCACTTGCGCAATCACGTCAGGAATTTGATTAGGGGCACATTTAATGAAACTCCGATCGCTTTGATTTTTAAAGAAATTAGTATCAAAGTGACCTTCATTGATCTCATGCGCTAAAGGGATAATCGATGAATTGGCGTCTTGACGGTAAATACGCTTCAATTCATGCCCGGGAATCACGCCAGAGGCTAGTAAGTCTGCAAAGACTTGCCCCGGTCCCACTGACGGTAATTGATCCTTATCCCCCACTAAAACCACATGCATACCCGTGGCAATAGACTTGACCAATTGTCTGAATAAAGACGTATCCACCATGGACATCTCATCAACAACTAGCAGCTGGCCGGTCAGTTCATTACTTTGAAGATCATCGCCTAATTCTTCGCGGCCATTCAAGCCCAATAGCCGGTGAATGGTACTAGCGGGTAAGCCTGTGGTTTCGCTCATGCGCTTAGCTGCCCGACCAGTCGGCGCTGCCAAAAGGACCGGAAAGCTTTCATCTTTATAATCATTAATATCCAAGGAAAAGTCACGGTACTGGGCAAAACAATAAACGATCCCATTTAGAACTGTCGTCTTCCCCGTCCCCGGTCCCCCGGTCAAAAGAGTCACTGGATCTGTCAGCGCTTGGCGAATCGCCGCTTTTTGTTGTTGATCATATTGAATTTTTAAATCTGCTTGGGCGCCCTTTATCAAAGCGGCAAAAGTTGCATCATCAATTGGATCTTCAGATACTTGTTTGAGGCGATGAAGATGGTTGGCAATTTGCCACTCACTATGAAATAAGAATTCAGGATAAAGGCGATGCGCTTGAGAGATTAAACGACCATCTGCCGCTAGATTTTGCATTTGCGCTATCAAATCGGTCTCGTCAACGGCCACGTGGCGACTGCTCTCCAATAAGTGCGCCGTTTGTTGTAACAGCTTATCCGCTTGGGTGTAAGTATCCCCTTCCTTATAGGTTAAATCATTTAACACTTGTAAAATACCGGCTTGATAGCGCGCCGGTGCATCAGCTTGAATGCCCTCTTGCTCGGCAATTTGATCCGCACGTTTAAAGCCCACACCACTGATGTCATACACCAACTGATAAGGATTTTCGGTCAAGATCCGCAACGTATCCTCTTTATATTTCTGAAAGATTTGCGTGGCTAAATTACTGCCAAAACCAAAAGCATTCAAACTGATAATGGCTTTTTCCATCCCCACATTATCTTGTAGGGCTTGTACAAGATCTTGGCGCTTGGTTTGGCTCAACCCCAAATGGGCCAATACATCTGAATCTTTAATGATCTTATCGATTGCCCCTAAGCCTAATTCAGCCACAATGCGTTGGGCAGTCTTCGGCCCAATGCCTTTAAATTGCGTGCCAGATAAATAGCTGATCAGGCCTTCTTTTGATGTGGGTGTTTGGGTTTCATAGTTATCCGCCTTAAATTGATAGCCATAGCGTGGATGATCAATGGCTTGTCCTTTAAAGGTATAAACCTGTTCATCCTTAATTTCACCAAAGTTTCCAGTGACCACAATTTCAGATTCTTGATAATCTGGTAAATTCGTCTCTTGAATTTTAATCAAAAGAATTTTGTAAAAATTATCTGGATTCTGAAAAAAGATACTGGCCACTGTCCCCGTCACAAAATAAACCGGTACCCTTGGGTCATTCATCATGATCGGGCTCCGATTTGGTCTTGGGGTTGGTTTGAGCAGCCACATATTTTTCAATATCACTCAAACGCTTTTGTTGGGCTTTATAATATTTAGGATCTAGGGCCTTAACTTGCTGCAATAAATGATCATCTTGGTCTAAAACATATTGCACCATACCGGCCCCGAAAAGTGCCCCTAAGTTGGCAGTATCCAACTGATAGGCCTCTAAATAAAAGTCTTGGGCTTGCTTTAAATTCCCCAAGCTCAATAAACTGTCCCCTAATAAAACCAAAGCACCGGTGTCTTTAGGAGCTAAGTCATGGGCTGTCAAGGCAAAGGCAGTGGCCTTTTGATAATTTTGTTGTTTAAAAAAGATCCGGGCTAGCATCAAGTAATTCTCGGCAGTCTGTTCTTTTGTATTGAGCTTTTGAAATTGATCCTGCGCCTTTTTTAACTGGCCCGCTTCATAATATAAAACCCCTAAATTATAGTTTAAAGCTTGATTATTGGGAAACTTGTGCAAGGCTTTTTGAAACAATTCTTCAGCCTGCTCAAAATCTTGTACGGCAGTCAAATAGGTCCCAAGTTGTAAATAATTTTCCAGATTGTCTTCATCTTGAGCAATAGCTTTAACCAATAATGAAATTGCCCCTTGTTGATCGTCTTTTTCAAAAAGTGCTTCGGCTTGTTGATTCATAAAAAATAAACACCTCTAAATTGTATCGCTGGTTGTTAATCTGTGATGTAAAAATTCAGTATCATTCCACTTTAAGAGTTTAAATGTCTGCCCATGATCCTTGGTTTCTAAAATAGTCACACTACTATTGGTCAACCCACCGTCTTTTCGCATATCGGCAATGGGCGTTGCCAGCAATGATTGGATCAAGGCCACCAGCGCGGCCCCATGGCTGACAAATAGTAAATTCTGTTGACCACTTTTATCCAGTTGGACTGCGTGTTTAATGACCGGTTGCATCCGCGCAATCAGTTCTGGGAAAGTCTCGCCACTGATTCGGGAGGGATTGTAATTGCCAGGGGCATTACGAAATGCGGCTAGCTCTTGCGGGTACTTAGCAGCCACATCCTTAAACTTCATACCCTCCATTTTACCAAGATTAAATTCCCGGAGGTTCTCATTGATAATGATGGGCGCATCTTGGCCCAGTGCTTCTTTTAGAAAAATAGCTGTCATCTTTGCTCTGGGTAATGGACTGGTGTAAATTCTCGAAAACTTGACATGGTTTAAAAATTTCCCCAGGCTGACAATATCCTGATAACTCTGGGGTAATAGTGGCGAGTCGCCTTGACCGCCTTGGTAACGACCTTCAAGATTCCATTGCGTTTTTCCATGGCGCACAAAATACAGCTTTGTCATAACATGACCTCTTTATTCTTTAAAACTTGTAAATTTAATTTAACTTCCATTATACCAGAGACTTTAAAAAAAGTCGGTAGACCACCGGATTCTTCTGGCTTAATTCCCAAAAAAAGGCCCTTAGATAGCGTGTAGCGTGCTATCTAAGGGCCTTGATTATGATTTATTAAACATACTGTAATTGTCGCTCAGCACTAAAGGCCGCATCAATTGTCCCGCCGCCTAAGCACTCGGTGCCATCATAAAAAACTACGGCTTGCCCGGGCGTAATAGCTCGAACCGGCTGGTCAAATTCAACTTTAGCCTGGTTGTTGGCCAATAAATGGACCGTTACCCCAACATCTTGTTGGCGATAGCGGAACTTAGCAGTACAGTGAAAAACAGCTGGCTTTTTTTCGGGTGTCATAAAGGTAACCTTGCTGGCTGTTAAGCTAGAAGCATATAGATGTGGATTATCGAAACCTTGGTCCACATATAAAATATTCTTAGCTAAATCCTTGCCAACCACAAACCAAGGCTCATTAGATTCCCCATTGCCACCAAGCCCTAAGCCAGAACGCTGCCCAATAGTATAGTACATTAAACCTGTATGCTGGCCCATGACTTGACCATCAGGCGTCTGCATGATACCTGGCTGTGCTGGTAAAAACTCGCTTAAAAACTTGCGGAAATTACGCTCGCCAATAAAACAAACACCAGTGGAATCCTTTTTATGGGCGGTAGCTAATCCCGCCTCTTCAGCCAAACGGCGAACATCCTTTTTTTGCATGCCCCCGATTGGAAAAATTGCTTTTTGTAATTGATCTTGGGACAAGGCACTTAAGAAATAAGTCTGATCCTTGTTGGCATCCCCACCTCGAAGTAAATGCACCACATTATTGTCATCCCGATATGTCTGGGCATAGTGACCCATGGCAATATAATCAGCATTTAAATCTAGTGCATATTGCATAAAGGCTTTAAATTTAATTTCCTTATTGCACATCACATCTGGATTTGGGGTACGACCGTGACGATACTCGTCTAAGAAATATTCAAAAACATTATCCCAATATTCCTTTTCAAAGTTCACCGAATAATACGGAATCCCAATTTTAGCCGCCACTTTGGCGACATCCTCATAGTCTTGTGTGGCCGTACAGACACCGGCATCATCAGTATCATCCCAGTTTTTCATAAAAACACCAATGACATCATAACCTTGCTGCTTTAACAACAAAGCTGTCACTGAGGAATCCACCCCGCCGGACATGCCAACAACCACACGGGTTTTGCTGTTATCCATCATTCTTACACCATCATTTCAAATAGATTCTAGTCTTCTACGATTTGAAGGTCGCAAACACCAGTAACTTATATTATAACAAGACTGTCAAGCCTATTTTTCGGCGATAACTTGGCGATCAATCAGGTTTTGAATCACAAAATTAAATTGTTCAATAATGGCGCCGGTTTTATCCGGTGCTTTAAAAATATTCAAGGGATGTAAGCCACTGTCATCCGTGACAGACATCTTAAATTTCTGTAAGTCTTTAGCTACCGTCATCTTTAATTTAAAACCAGCCGCATAGGGTGATTCGCCGTTTAACGGTTGATCTAATTGAAAATTACCGTTGCGGGTCTCACGAAAACCTACATCCCGTAACGTATAACGCTTAACTTCTGGACTTAAAACATAATTTTTAGGTGCGCCCAAAACTGACGCAGTGGTTGTTAGTGCCATGAAAACTTCCCCCTTTATTTAACTGTTTGGCGCGCCAAGTATTTTTCCACGATGCCAACTAATGCTTCATTAAAACCATCAATATCCGCTTGCGTGGTTTGCGCGCCAAAACTAATGCGAATGGATTCACTGATTCTAGGACTATCCGCCCCAAACATCGCCGTTAACACATGTGACGGTTCCAAACTGCCCGCCGTACAAGCAGAGCCACCGGAAACGGCGTAACCGGCTAAATCTAAATTCATTTGTAATAAATTAGTAGGTATCCCTTTGAACCAAATATTGAACACATGTTGTAATTCAGTTGTCGCCAAGGTCCCATTGACCTCAAAAGCCACCCCATGATCAGCTAGATAAGTCACAATACTTTGTTTGAAACTAGCATATTTTGTCTGACGCCGGCTTCGCTCGTCATCTGAAATAAGGCTGACCGCTTTGGCAAAACCCGCAATTGCAGGGATATTTTCAGTCCCGGCGCGCCGCTTATGCTCTTGCTCGCCACCTTTAATTAAAGGCAAGTAATTGATCCCTTCACGGACGTACAAAAAACCAATAAACTTAGGCCCATTGATTTTATGTGCCGAAGTGGATAATAAATCTATATGGTCCGCGGTAACATCAATTGGTAACAGCCCATAAGCTTGCACCGCATCGGTATGAAAAATAGCCGGATGATCTTTTAAGATAGCCCCAATTTCATGAATAGGCATCCGAGCACCGGTTTCATTATTCCCCATCATAATCGTCACTAAAATAGTATCTGGCCGTAGCGCTGCTTCAAAATCCGCTATATCAATATGATTGTTGGCGTCTACGGGTAAATAGGTCACTTCAAAACCCAGTGTTTCAAGATAAGCCAAAGACTTCAAAACAGCCGGATGCTCCACAGCTGTGGTGATAATATGTTTGCCTTGGGCCTGCTTGGCCAAGGCAGTTTGGATAATGGCGGTATTATCACTTTCAGAACCGCCAGAGGTGAAAACAATCTCATCATCATGTTGGGCATGAATGCTCTGAGCAATCGTATGCCTACTCTCATCTAAAATAGACCGGGCGGCCCGGCCAAAATAATGCGGACTAGAAGCATTGCCAAAAGTCTGGGTCATCGTATCAGTCATCACTTGAACCACCGCTGGTGCCATGGGTGTGGTGGCCGCATTATCTAAATAAATGTGCTTCATTCAAAAGCCTCCGTTTAATTATCCTTTAAAAAAGTTAACAAGATTTCAGCTGACTTACGGCCAGCTTCAATGATAAAATCATCAAAATTGGTGGCTGCCTGACTATCAGCCACATCACTTAAGGCCCGAATCACCACAAAAGGCAATTTAAATTGCGTGGCCACTTGGGCAACTGCTGCCCCTTCCATTTCATTGGCCAGAACGTCTGGATATTGTTTTAAAATAGCAGCTACCCGTTTGGGATCATTGACAAATTGATCACCAGAAACAATTAAACCGGCAGTCGCTTGTAACTGATTGGCTTTGACAGCCGCTAGAATTTCTGTAACTAACCGGCTATCGGCTTCAAACTTCAAAGGCTGATTGGGTAATTGACCCAAAGCATACCCAAAGCCAGTCACATCCACATCGGTGTAAGCCAGTGCTGTTGAGACAACAGTTTCCCCAATCTTAAGACCCTGGCCAATGCCCCCGGCAGAACCAGTATTGATCAAGGCATCTAATCCGGGAATTTGGGCTAGTAAAGTTGCGGTTAGGGCTGCTTGTACTTTACCAATGCCACTTTCACATAAATATAATTCATGGGCGCCAATCTTTCCAGAATAAATTTTAACCCCACCAATTTCATTTTCTGTTTGGTGCGTTAGATTTTGAACCAATAATGCAATTTCTTCGGGCATGGCACAGATAACGCCTAATTTCATTTAAATTCTCCTCATATCAGTAATTTAAGCAAAGAACAAAATAATGTATACGGCGGCAATCAAAAAGCCCACAATTAATAGGGCCCAGTTCAAGCGCCATTTCAATTGATAAGAACGGCTTTGGGCATAATCCCCAGTGAGCGCCCATTTTTCCTTAAAGGTTCTTTGATGATAGGCTTTTTCCACAGCAACGCGCTGGTCATCAGCTGCTTTAAAGTTAGGATCTTCAGCGCGTTTGCGCTTGATCACGCGTCTATTTTGTAATTTTTGTTGAATATACTGCCAAAATTTAGCCAAGGGTGACCTCACCTTTTAATCTTAAGATTTCCCAATAAAATAATGCCAATACCGTTTTAGCATCACAAATTTCATTATCTGCCAGGGCTTTTTGTGCTTCTGAAAAACTCAGGTGCATCACATTTAAAAATTCATCTGGATCTAACTGGCGTTTATGGGCCACTGGTTGTAAATTGTCTGTATAATATAGGTGTAAGTACTCATCTGCAAAACCAGGGGTAGAATAAAAATTAGCCACTGGCTTAAGGCTAGGGCTAAACAAACCCGTTTCTTCATTTAATTCCCGTAAAGCCACCGCTTTTGGGTCCGTTTCACCTAAATCAATTTTACCAGCGGGGATCTCTAGGGTCTCTTTGCGCATGGGCGCCCGCCACTGTCGTACCACAATCAACTTACCAGTAGCATCAATGGGAATAATGCCTACGGCACCATGGTGATGGATAATCTCGCGTTTGGCGGTTTGGCCGTTGGGTAATAACACATCTTCTAATACCAAATCTAAGATGGCCCCGTGGTAGAGGGGTTGTTCTTTAATTACTTTTTCGTCTAAATTCATGATGACCTCCATTGATTGAATATTGGGTCTATAATTCATATCTTACAAGCCCAGAACACATTTGTAAACGGACAGAACCTGATGGCTTAGGAAAAATCAACCTTTAGCCGTATACTCTTTTATTTTAGCCCCATGTACAATAAAGACATAAATAAAGACGTACACGTAGGAGTGACAAATATGAACAATCGTTTTAAAAATACATTAATTGGTGCCGGCGGTGTCCTAGTCGCAGGGTTCGTCTTGAGCATTTTGACCCCCATGCCAATGATGGGCATGCACCATGGTTTAACGCGTTTCTTCTTACTCATTACCATGATTGCCTTGGCAATATTCATCGTAACCTTACCATTTTACCTCATTGCTAGACACCAAAATCGCCAGCAACCGGCAACACCAGATTTAACCGATAAACTCAACCACAAATTATTAGATCACTATCAAAAAGCTGGCTTATCAGACAGTGATATCGTCTTTTTCCGAAAAACCATGGCTAGCGCTGAGCAACAAATTCGCAAACTCAATCACAATATTGAAACCACACCCAAATTAAAAGCCATTGATTTAAACTTGGACATGGTCAAGGTTTCCAAATCCATGTTTGCGGCAATTGTCAAAGAACCCCAACGCCTGTCTGAGGCCAGTGATTTCTTATATCGGCACTTACCTACCCTGGTTAATTTAACGGATCGCTACATTGAGATTTCTCATCATGAAGTCAAAACCACCGATACTTGGGAAGTTTTGGCCAAGAGCTTAGAAGTTATCAAAAACTTAGGGACTCAAATCCGCGAAGATTATGCGACTTTTGTAGCTGATGACCTTGATGAAATGCACCAAGAAATGTCAGCAGCCCAGGACTCTTTTTCCACCGCTCAAAAAGATGCCCTTAAAATGAATGAGGCCTTACAAAAAGTACGAGATAGTTATGAAAAAGATAAGGAGAATCATTGATGGCAAATAGTGATGAGACTAAATCCCAATCCCAAAACGACTTAATGAATGATTTACTTAAAAATCCCTTTGACGCCAAAACGCCCCAAGCTACCAAGGCTGCTAGTAGTGAAACGACATCAGTGGTGACGCAATTGACCCCGGATGAAAAACAAAAAGCCCAAGAATTGGCCGAGGCCATTGATGAGCACAACACCACCAGTGTCATCAACTACGGTGCCCAAGCGCAAAAACAATTGGGGGACTTTTCGCAAAACATCTTAAATAAAGTCCAATCCCAAGATACCGGGGCTATTGGGGATGCCCTCACGGACTTAATGTACCGCTTAAATGAAGCTAATCCCGATGAACTGCGGGCTGAAAATAAGAGTGTCTTTAAACGCATATTTGGTAAAGTCAAACGCTCAATTTATGAAATTCAAGGCAAATACCAACAAATCGGGGCCCAAATCGACGGCATCGCTTCCCGCTTAAATGTGGAAAAAGATGGGTTACTCAAAGATAACGTCACCATGGAAGAGCTATATGAACAAAATAAATCTTACTTCCAGGCGCTCAATATTTACATTGCCGCCGGCCAGTTAAAACAAAAAGAATTAGATAATGAGCTCATCCCCAAAGCTCAAGAAAAAGCCAATGCCAGCGGTAACCAAATCGATGTGCAAGCCGTTAATGACTTGCGGCAATTCAAAGACCGCTTGGAAAAAAGAACCTATGACTTAGAGTTGGCTAAGCAAGTCACCCTACAACAAGCCCCCCAAATCCGCCTGATTCAAAACACCAACCAAGCCTTAGCAGAAAAAATTCAAGCGTCCATCAATACGGCGATCCCCCTTTGGAAAAACCAAGTTGCCATTGCCTTGACCCTGTTACGGCAAAAAGACGCTGTTACCGCTCAGCGCCAAGTATCAGAAACTACCAATGATCTCTTGAAAAAGAACAGTGAGATGTTGAAGATGTCTTCAATTGAAACCGCCAAAGAAAACGAACGGGGCGTCATTGATATTGAAACTCTACAAAAAACCCAAAATGATTTAATTGAAACTTTACAAGAAACACTGAAAATTCAGCAAGAAGGCCACAGTAAACGCCAAAATGCTGAATTAGAATTAAATAAAATGGAAAACGAGCTGCACGATCAATTACTACAATTGACCCAGGGCCAGCAGCCTAACAAACCAACGCGAAAAGATGTTAATTAAAATATCCTGATAGCCCCGAAGAGACTGCGTCAAACATTGACCCAGTCTCTTTTTTAGTCCCGCGATTTAACTTTGGCGTTGGCTTTTGACCCAACGAACAATCGTCAAAATCAGTGCAATGGCACAAATGACCGTGGCAAAAATAAAGACAACTTGCATCCCATAAATAAATAACTCTGGT
Organism: Agrilactobacillus composti DSM 18527 = JCM 14202; assembly: GCF_001436375.1. Taxonomy (GTDB): domain Bacteria; phylum Bacillota; class Bacilli; order Lactobacillales; family Lactobacillaceae; genus Agrilactobacillus; species Agrilactobacillus composti. The sequence continues at coordinate 189,669 of NZ_AZGA01000002.1, forward strand.
TGACTGGCCACATAGGTTGTAATGCGTTGTCCAGCCCGTTGGCTCATGGCACTGAACAGAACTGTCGTCGCCAGGGAAATCCCCACAACCATTCCCAAATTCCGGGCTAAAGCGTTCAAGCCACCGGCGATCCCTAAATCCTGTTTGTCCACCGTACTCATCACAATGGTGTTATTAGGCGCCTGGAAAATCCCATTACCTAAACCTAACATCCCCACTAGAATCATCATCATCCAAAGTGGCGAATACAAATTCATCAAAGCATTCCCAATCTGGGCGATTAAAATCACACTTAGCCCTAAAACCGTTAGTAGATTAGGGCCAATTCGATCAGAAATACTACCGGCCAATGGTGCGACCACCACTTGAATGATCGGGAATATCATTAAAATATAGCCGGCATATTTCGGCTCTAAGCCCCGAGCATTTTGTAAATAAAATGGTGAAACGACATTGAAGAAAAAGTTAACCACAAAAATCAAAAAAGCCGTGGTTAAACTAACTGAGAAATTCTTGTTTTTAAATATTTTAAAGGTTAACAAGGGCTTGGCTGCATGCTGTTCTATATGGTAAAAAGCGATGAAGCTCAAAATACTAAGCCCCCACATGCTCAAAATAAGCAGATTTCCAAAACCAATTTCCTGCCCCAAAAAGATCCCCAAGAACAAGCCCACGATGCCAAGAGCAAAGGTTAAAAACCCCCACAAATCGATTTTGGCCCGGGTCATGGATAAATCCTTTGGCAAGACATAATGCCCTAAGATCATCGTTAGGATCCCCACGGGTACATTGATCCAAAAAATATACCCCCAAGGTAAATGGGACAAGATGATCCCCCCGATACCGGGGCCAGCTATACTGCCCAGTGATACAAAAGAGCCGATGGTGCCCAGTGCCTTTCCTCGCTCTTGAACTGGAAAAATTTCAGTGATAATGCCATTATTCGTACTCATGGTCATACTGGCACCCACGGCTTGGACTAGTCGGGCAAATAACAAGAATTCTAAACTATTATTAAAACCGCAAAGTAATGACCCCACGATAAATAGACCCGTTCCCCAGCGGAAAACTTTGATTTTGCCAAAGCTATCCCCAATCTTTCCAAATAAAAGTAATAAAGCACAGATAACGATCAAGTAAATTGAAACGACCCACTCCACTTGATTTAAAGGTACCTTTAAATCTCGACTCATGACTGGTAACGCAATATTTACAATACTGCCATCTAAGGTGGCCATGAAGGTAAACATCCCCACACCAGTTAAAATTAGCCAACGATGCTTTTGTACATTTTTATTATTCAAATAATTTGGTATATCACCCACACCACTACCTCCTCTTGACCTTAAATGAGGCCATATAAAAACGACTGCCCCCAGTTACTCGGGCTTACAGCCGTTAATTAATCCTATCTTTAAACTATTGCACAATTTGAACTTGTGCCGCTTGTGGTCCTTTAGAACCTTCTACCACGACAAAATTTACTTTTTGTCCAACCGCTAAAGATTTGAAACCTGGCGTCATAATTGCCGCAAAATGCACAAAAATGTCTCCTTCATCTTCTGTTTCAATGAAACCAAAACCCTTGTTTTGATCAAATGTTTTTACAGTCCCTAGCATAGTGTACTTCCTTAACTTATATTTTGAATCGTGTCGACAAATTTTAAATAGTCTGCTTGTTCATGGGTTGGATTGATTTGTGCCTGACTGTAATCTCCAGCAAGGGCGTCAGCCAAGTCTAACGTAATGCGATCTTGGAACGTGGCATTGCCAATTAAGTCGATCCAATAGCGCTGGTCACGATGATGGGGAATTGTTTTAACCATTCCCCCAGGATTATAGACTTTCAAAGTGTCTTCAAAAGCCGCAAAATCCGGATACAAAAGTGCGGTTAATAAACTCGATGCTGACATTGCAGTACCACAAGCATTGGTAAAGCCCACACCCCGTTCATAGGTCCGTACAAAAATTGAATCTTTGCCCCGTAATAATACAAAACTAACATTCACACCCTCAGGGAAATAAGGGTTGGCACCATTTAAGTAACTGGCGATCCGCTCCAATTCAGGTCCCTTTAACGTTGCCTCATCCACAAAGGAAATTAAATGGGGATTCGGTACGGCAACGGCAGTGAATTTCAAGGTATCTGATAATTCAGGTAAGACTTCATTGATCACTTGTGTTTTGGTGCCAAAATGCATCTTTAAATCAGTTGCTGCGAAACTAACCGGTGAGATTTCAACCCGAAATGCCGCCACACCGCTGGCCAAATCAGCCGCTTTTTGAACCTGTAAGTTTTGATACATCGTTTCAACTTTAAAATGATCTTCATGTAATTTTTGCGTTAAATAGCGCGCAACTGTCCGTAAGCCATTGCCACACATGCTGGCTTCTGAGCCATCCGCATTAATGACGCGCATTCGCCCGGAGGCCCCGGCTTTTTTGCTATCACTGACTAGTAACACCCCATCAGCCCCACCTAATAAACCAGTTTGGTGGTCTGTTATTTTTTGAGTTAACTGAATAATTTCAGCCTCAGACAAAGCTTGCGGTAACTTACTTGTGTCTAATAAAAAGAATGTATTGCCAGAACCATGGACTTTAATTAACTGAATTTGCATGCTTACACTCCCTAATAACGCGATTGAACCTAGTTTATCATAATTTTATCAGCAGGACTAGCATCGACCCAAAATAAAACCGACCACCGCTTAACCCAACAGAGCTAGCGTGGTCGGTTTTATAAAATCAGTTCGCGTTTTGCAGTATTACTTCTCTTCAAATCCAGCTTTGACGGCATCTTCAAAATGGGCATGAAGGATTTTGGCACAACGGCCGCAAAGATTTGGCAATTCTGGATCTGCACCAACATCTTCACGGGTCATCCGGCAACGATCACACACTTCACCAGGTGCATGGGTAACGGTAATCGCGGCGTCTTCAAAGACCACGGCATCAGCTGGCGCTTTTGCCTTGTCTAAAATAGTTAGCTTAGACACAATCAAGATCTGTTTCACATCAGCACTCACAGCATTTAGTAAATCCTTCACAGGATCGTTGGCATAAATTGTCACGGCTGCTTCTAAGGATTTACCAATCACCTTATTATTCCGAGCTTCTTCTAATGCCTTCAAGACTTCATCCCGCAGGCTCATAAAGTCTGACCATTGGGTCAACACATCATCTTGGCCATCAAATTCTTGGACTTGTGGCATTTCAGCTAGTTGAACGAATGCTTCAGGTTCTTTTAAATAGCTCCAAATTTCTTCGGTGGTATGGGGAATAATTGGGGTCAATAATTTAGTCAACGCCACAGCTACATCATACATTACTTGCTGCATATTACGGCGTTTGGGACTATCTTGGGCTTCAATATAAACCACATCTTTGGCAAAATCTAAATAAAATGAGGACAAATCATTGATCAAGAAAGCAGAAATCGTCTTATAAACTGTCGAAAAGTCATAAGCTTCATAAGCCTTCAAACACTTGGCAATGATTTGATTCAAGCGAATTTCCATGTAGCGATCCACTGATGCTAAGTCCGCATAAGCGACGGCATCGGCTTTAGGATCAAAATCACTGGTATTGGCTAGCATAAACCGCATGGTATTTCGGATTTTCCGATAACTTTCTGAAATTTGCCGGAAACCATCCATGGAAACAGCCACATCAGAATTCGTATCCACTGAAGCCACCCAGAGCCGGACAATATCTGCCCCAAACTGGCGAATCACATCATTAGGGACAATGACATTTCCTAGTGATTTACTCATCTTACGCCCTTTAGCATCTAAGGTGAACCCTTGGGAAATGATTTGTTTATAAGGTGCTTGGCCAGTGACAGCTACAGAAGTGATCAAACTAGAGTTAAACCAACCCCGATACTGGTCACTCCCCTCCAGATAAACATCAGCCGGAAAGCTTAACTCAGGCCGTTGTTTTAAGACAGCTTGGTGAGATGAGCCCGAATCAAACCACACATCCATGATGTCGTTTTCTTTGGTAAACTTGCCATTTGGTGACCCAGGATGGGTGAATCCAGCTGGTAATAAGTCCTTGGCTTCTCTTTGGAACCAAACATTGGAACCATATTGGCTAAATAAATCAGCCACGTGGGCAATGGTTTCTGGGGTAATGATGGCATCGCCATTTTCAGCATAAAAAATTGGCAATGGCACACCCCAAGCCCGCTGTCTGGAGATAACCCAGTCGCCACGGTCTTTGATCATGTTATATAGCCGGGTCTTGCCCCAATATGGCTTGTAATTGACACTTTCAACAGCCTTTAAAATATTATCTCTAAAGGCTTCAACCGAGGCAAACCATTGCGTTGTTGCTCGGAAAATAACAGGTTTTTTTGTCCGCCAGTCGTGGGGATAACTATGGGTGAAGAAACTGAGTTTTAATAAAGCGCCCTTTTCTTCTAAAAGCTTGGTAACTTTCTTATTCGCATCGTTATAAAACATGCCTTCAAACCCAGGCGCTTCCTTGGTAAAGTAGCCTTGTTCATCCACTGGGGATAATGGTGGTAAATGATATTTTTGACCCACATAAAAGTCATCCGTCCCATGTCCAGGGGCAGTATGCACTAAACCAGTCCCTTCATCCAAAGTGACGTGGTTCCCCAAAATCAATAAGGAAGTCCGATCATAAAATGGATGTTGGGCCGTCATGTATTCTAAGTCAGTACCTTTAAAGGTTTGTAAGATAGACACGTGTTGCCATTCTAAAGCTTCCCGAACCCGTTCCAACATGCCTTCAGCAATGACGTACTTTTTACCATCCGCATCAACTTGGACGTAATCGAATTTAGGATTGGCACAAATCCCTAAGTTGGCTGGCATGGTCCAAGGCGTAGTGGTCCAAATAATAAAGGACGTATCTGTATCTAACAAGTCTTTACCGTCAACAACTTTGAAAGCCACATAAATGGACGGTGAACGGACATCTTTATATTCGATTTCTGCTTCAGCCAAAGTGGATTCTGAAGAAGGTGACCAATAAACTGGTTTTTTGCCTTTATAGATATAGCCTTCATTGGCCATTTTACCAAATACACGAATTTGTTCAGCTTCATATTCAGGCTGTAACGTGATATAAGGATGATCCCAATCCCCAGAAACCCCTAAACGCTTGAAATCTGTGCGTTGTTTGTCAACTTGGGATAAAGCATATTTGCGACACAATTCCCGGTAATCAGCCATATCCATAGATTTACGGTCAACGCCTTGTTTGGTCAATTCTTGTTCAATTGGCAAACCATGGGTATCCCAGCCGGGTACATACGGTGCTCTGAAACCGTCCATAGATTTATAACGAACAATAATATCTTTACTGATTTTATTTAACGCATGACCCATATGAATGTTCCCATTCGCATAAGGGGGGCCGTCGTGTAAAATGAAGGTTGGCTTGCCCTCGTTTAATTTTTGGCGCTTTTCATAAATTTTGTTTTCTACCCAAAGTGCTTGGCGTTCAGGTTCTTTGTTGGGCAAATTGCCTCGCATTGGGAATTTGGTCTTACCCAAATTTAAAGTATCTTTAATACGCATGCGTGTCCTCCTTATATTTTTAGCTGGTTGACCACTAAAAAAAGACCTTGTCACATAGGACGAGATCTTCGTGGTACCACCTAATTTTAGAAATAAATTTTCCCTTTAGCATAACATAACGCGTATGAAACGGTTGACATCATTTAAAACGTCAACGGCATTATAGAAGCTGATATGGTGGAATTAAGAACTTTTCTGGACTTACACCGGACACCAGATCGCTTAAAAGTATAAATTCCCCACGTGTTCTTCAATCGCCTTTAGGATTTATTTTCATTCATTGTACCACTGTTCTTGCTATCTGGAAAGATAATCGCCGGTCGATTTTGCTGATTATCTGGCGCTTGATTTTGATTATAGTAGACTGGATCAAGCTGATGATCCGCATCACTTTGCCCTTGATCACTTGCTTGTGCAGGGTTAGTCGCTGCGTTTTGCGCATTGTCCCCTTGGCTTAGGGGATCTTGATGGGGAACAGGTCCGGCATCAGGGCTTGGGGCTGACGTCGTATCATATTGATTTTGGTCATCATATTGCCCATATTGATCTGCGTTAGCATCATGATCATCAAAATTATAATTTTGGGCAGTCCCAGGTTCAGCATAATCACTTTGGCCATCATAATTACCAGGCGTATTATAATCCAATTGCTGATTGGCAGCACCATTACTATTCCCCAAGGGCGTGTCGGTCAACAATTCATCCCAATCTGGACTTTTAACAATCTCCAATTGTGATTCCAACATGATTTGCAGGCGCTGGCGAAAAGTTCGGGTTTGTTTTTTCAAATCATCAGTTTCCCCAGTGATTTGTCTAGCTTTATCCGAAGCTTCTTGTAAAATCTGATTCGATTTATCCGTTGATTCATTTAACAGTTGTCGCGCCTGCTTTTCAGCATTGTCTTGGATGATTTCAGCTTCGCGTTGTGCATTGACCTTTACTTTGTCAGCAGCATCTTGAGCGACAATAATTGATTGATTTAAAGCATCCTTAAGGTCCGTGAAATAGGCAACCTTTTCTTGACTATCTTTCAATGCCCGTTCTACGTCCTCATTATGTCTGAGCAAAGCTTCATAATCTTTAATGATTTGCTCTAAGAAATCGTTCACCTGATCTTGATCATAGCCGCGAAATCTTACATTAAATTCTTTATTATGAATATCCAATGGTGTCAAAGCCATACTCCTAAGCCTCCAAAAAATCCCTCATTATTTACGCAGTGTTCGTATCTGTAATCGAATCTTTTCTTTTCTTGTTTGGCCTAAATCAGCCATAATTTGAAAACGACCATAATGGCGGACCGAAATCATGTCTAATTGATCTAAGTCATAATCCGGCTTGTCCATGACCCGCCAATTCACTTTCACTTGACCTGCCTCGATCATTGTCTTAGTCCGTTGTCGAGAAACATTAAATACATCGGCAACAACAGCATCCAGTCGCGGTGAGGAAACAACCAGGTTCTCTGATTCCCAGGCGACAATTGGTGTAATCACTCGGTCAAAATCAATTTTTTCTAGACGAACCTTGATTTTGCCCACATGATCCGTTTGACGGACCACAAAGTCAGCCACCGCTGAAGTGACAAATAACTGCCAATTACGTCCATCGGTGATAATATCCCCAAATACATCTCGATCAATCCCCAGATTGGCAATCGTACCTAAAATCTGCCCATGTTTTAATTCAGCAAATTTTTCCGGATAATTGATTTTAATGGGGGTAATCCCAAAGTCAGCGGGTGTGGGTTCAAAATAGTCCGGTGCAATGATCACCCGTTTTTGTTCTGCTTGATCATAACCACCAAATTCGTGAAGTTCAATTTGATCATCTCGATTCAAGGCATGAATGATAAAGTTTTGCCTTGGATCCAAAAACTCTGTCACAACAGGTCGATACTCTGTTGCTGCAGTTGTCATTAAGTCAGTCATCCGATCGATGAATGGTGCTTCATCTTTACGGAAATGCTGATAGATACCATTATCCATTTTGTCCTCCAATTACATGTTCACTAAAAAAGACAAAAAGCCGAGCAATCCGCGTTCAAGAAATTGCATTACCAAAATGGCAACGATTGGTGCAATACTGATACCAAAGATTGGTGGAATAAATCTTTCAAATAGATTTAAGTAGGGTCCCACAATCCGATTTAAGATCGCTGCAAATTTTGTATTGTAAGCATTGGGGATCCAGGAAAGCAGTGTATAAATGACAATTAGCCATGTATAAATGTTTGCTACCCAAGAAATCCCATAAGCCAATAGACCAATAAAGCCCAAATTGTCACCTCATAATTTAATTGTACTAGTTTAACTTTTTATCCCGAATGATATCGCTGATGCTGCCATCAATTTCAAATTTTGACGGCGTACATAAGAAAATACTCTCGCCTACCCGTTGGATTTCGCCTTTAATGGCAAATATCGTGCCGGTTAAGAAATCGATAATCCGACCAGCTTGTTTTTCATCAATGCGATTAAAGTTGACGATCACCGCACGACCATTGAGTAAATGGGTCCCTACTTCTTTGGCGTCGGAGTAAACTCTTGGTTCAAAAAGAATGATTTTACTTGTTTGATTATTTTTCACGGTATTCATGGCAACCACATTAGAATTGCTTTGTGGGCGAGTAGCCTGGCGGTTTTCAGCAGTCGGATTACTAGTTGGCTGTTGGGGAGCTGCAGGCCGCTCCTCCTCATTGGTTAAATCATTAAAATCTTCATCATTCATACCGAAAAAGCGACTAATTTTTTCAAATGCCATGATTCAAACCTCCAAATTGTTAAAAGTTGCCTATTTATGACGTCTCTTGAAAAATGGTGGTGTACTGTCATTATCGTCAGAATCACCTAAGGGTTCATCGGTTCTTTGAAAAATGTCAAAGCTCTTTTTCTCAACGTTGTTGAAATCTTGATTGTTGCCCCGACTACGTTGCCCTGGTTGTGGATCTTGACGAACGTCCCAGTTACCAAAAGGATCGTTGTTGTGATTCTTATTGGCAGCCGCTGGATTTGGGGTATTGGTAGGTTTGACACTTTGCGTCCGATCTGGTGTTGCTTGTTTAGCAGCAGCATTGCCAGCTGAGGTCAAATGAGACTGTTGTTTGCGGGGTTCTTCATGATCCTCAATGCCAGTGGCAATTACCGTAACATTCACTTCATCTTCTTGGTCTTTATCTTGATTGATCAAAACCCCAAAGATGATGTTCACATCGTTAGAAGCCGCTTGGGCAACAATGCCTGAGGCATCTTCTGCTTCGTGTAAAGAAAGGTCAGAACCACCGGTAATATTTAATAACACCTGTCTAGCACCATCAATGGAAGCTTCCAGTAATGGTGAGGAAATCGCCTTTTTAGTGGCTTCTACCGTGCGATTTTCACCTGTAGCTGAGCCGATTCCCATCAATGCCGTCCCTTGATTTTCCATCACTGTTTTGACGTCCGCAAAATCTAGGTTGATATACCCAGGTGCCGTGATCAAATCAGAGATACCTTGCACACCTTGGCGTAAGATGTTGTCAGAAGCATGGAAAGCTTCTAGCATTGGTGTCTTTTTATCAACTGTTTCTAATAAACGATTATTGGCAATAACCACCAACGTATCCACATGTTCCTTTAATGCAGCGATTCCTTCAGCAGCATTACGGCCTCTTTTAGGACCTTCAAAGGTAAATGGGCGGGTGACGACCCCAACGGTCAATGCACCTAAATCTTTCGCGGCTTTCGCCACAACTGGTGCAGCGCCGGTACCAGTACCGCCACCCATCCCAGCTGTGACAAAGACCATATCCGCGCCCTTTAACTTCTCTTGAATTTCTTCATCGCTTTCTTGAGCAGCTTTTAGGCCCATATCTGGGTTAGACCCTGCCCCTAATCCGCGGGTTAGTTTAGGGCCTAATTGAATTTTAGTTTCAGCTTTTGAACTGGCTAAGGCTTGTACATCGGTGTTAGCCACGATAAATTCTACACCTTGTACACCCTCATCGATCATTCGATTAACGGCGTTGCCTCCGGCACCACCAACACCAATAACTTTGATGATTGCGCCAGTGTCCTGCTGTGAATCTAGTGAGAATTCCATAGAATTTCCTCCTACTAAGAAAATTTAGATATTAGTTTACTTGAGATTATCTTATTCAAAAAAATTATTTAAAAAGCGTTTAAACCCTTCACTGCGTTTCTTCTTTTTCTTTTCTGGCTTGGGTTTTGGCTCTGGTTGCGGTGTTTTGGGTGTTGGGTCTTGATCTTCAACCACAGTTTGTTGTGGCTGAGCAACCGTTTGATAAGACGTTGTTTTGGCCGCATTTGCTTGCGCCATTGTTTGACTATAATCCGCACTGGCACTTGAAATTGGACTATGAACCAATACGTCAACTTCGGAAAGCTGGGAAACATAAGTTACCAAGCCAAACGCCTGCGAAAATGACGGGTGACGCAAACCCATTTGATCAGGGATATATATCTTGACGCCACGATGATAAAGCTCAGCCGCAAATTTGGCAATGTTCGGCAGTGCCGTCACACCACCCGTTAAGACCACGCCCCCAGGTAGGTCAAACGCATTGACTGCCGCCAAAGACTTTCCAAGACGGGTCAATATTTGCTCTAGGCGGGCTTCAATGATTTCAGCCAAGTATTTCTCACTCACCATTACCGAATCGTTTTGTCCCACAATATCAACTGGAAACTCTTCATCATCAGAAGCGGCTTGAACATCAGCATCACCATAATCGCGTTTTAATTTTTCAGCGTTTTCAAAGGATGTATTGAGGACAATTGAGATATCTTTAGTGATATACTCGCCGCCTTCTTGATCCACTTGGGTAAATTTCAATTTATGGTCATGAATGACCGCCGCGGTACTTTGGCCGCCACCTAAGTCAATTAAGATGGTGCCAAAATCTTGTTCACCATCGGTCAGGGCAACTTTCCCCAAAGCCAGTGGATTAACCACTAAATTCTTTAAATTTAAACCAGCTTTTGCAATACTTTTTTTAATGTTGTGAATAACTGTTTTAGGTGAGGTAAAGACGATGCCGTGCATTTCCAGCCGTACCCCAATCATTCCCCGTGGATCTTTAATACCATCAAAACCATCCACAATAAACTCATCCGGAACAAGGTCAACAATTTCTCTTTCTGGTGGTAAATTCCGAATCAAAGCAGCTGCTGCCACATTTTGAACGTCTTGATCGGTAATTTCTTTTGATTCATCGCTAACCGCAATCATGCCTTGGCAAGGTTCGATACTTAGCATATCCGCAGGGATTCCAGCGTAAACGTTAGTAATACTAACATTTGCTTTTTGCTCTGCTTGATGAACGGCATTTTGAATCGACGTAGCAACTTGATCAATGTCAACGACAATGCCTCGATTCATCCCCCGAGAGCGATCACTTCCAACACCGATAATATTCAATTGACCTTGAACAGATTCAGCAATAATCACTTTTATAGATGTGGTTCCAATATCTAACCCAACATATATTCCTGAATTGTCCATCTAAATGGAACCCCCTTACAAAATGCATAAATTCAATATTATTGTAACTTTAACACATATTTAAATTCTACCATATGTTCAAAAAATTAAGAAAGCCTTATTTTTTCCCGGATTTCGGGAAAGGATAAGCAAAAGCGCCAACTTCAAGGTCCACCACACCCTTTGTCTTTAAGGCCTTGGCATAAGTGGGATAGCGAATTAGCTTGGTCTGCATTGTCCGCAAATCGGCAACGACTTCGTTATTATCATTCATATACAGTCGAATTTGATATGGATTGATCTTAGAACCCGTTAAATGAATTTCGGAAATATCATTGTGAATACTTGTTGGTAAAGCGTTGAACGCTTTAATGAGCAAGTTCAACTTCTGCCCTTCCTTAAAGTTCTCAAGAACGGGTAGATTGCCGACTGGCTTAGAAATAGGCTCTGTTAAGATAATACCATTACTTAAAACGCTATAATAATGATTGCCCCGATTTAAGTAGCCAATACGCTGGTATTCTTGAACGTTAAAGACAATGTGATTCAAATTATGCACATTAAAGCTAACTTTTTTAATACCCGGCATATTTTTTTTAATTTTTTGGTTGATATTTTTTTTAGAAAATATCAATTGTAAAATATGGTCTGAAGCCTTGATACCACTGTTATCTATCACCTTTTGCTCAGGTATGAGATGCATGCCTTGCACATCAACTTCACCGACTTTACTAACCGGTGAGATGTAATAGAGTAAGAAGAATAATAACAACAAAAGTGGGACCAATACAATAGTTAAGTTTTTTATAAGATTTTTTCGGCGTATCTCAGATAAATTGGGCAGCACCTTGCCCACTGGTCGGGATTGGTTGCCCTGACTTTTTTGGGCCCGGTAGCGTTGCCATGGCTTCATCATCTCTAATGGCTCTTTTTTTACCTTTTTAGTCTTATGGCGACGTTTGCTATCAAAAAAGCCCATTTTAATCCACCTACTTCTTATTCACTAAATCCTGCATGACTTGAATCAAGTCATCAGCTGCTTTAGGCCGTCCTAATTTCTTAGAAGCAGCGGCCATGCTGCGGCGTAGTACATTATCTTGCATTAACGCGTCTGCGTTACGAATAAAACTTCTTTGACTTAATTGATCTTCCTTTAACATTAAAGCCGCCCCGGCGCGCACTAAGCTTTCCGCGTTTTTAGTTTGATGATCATGGGTTACATAAGGACTAGGGATCAAAATTGCCGGTACCCCTAACGCCGTAATTTCAGCAATACTGGTCGCCCCAGCCCGACCGACAATACCAGTCACATCTATCAACAAACTGGGCATATCTTCGATATAAGGCCGTATAACGATGTTATCGCTTTGCTTAGTGCCAAGGTGCTTCATAAATTGGGCATAATGAACTTGACCGGTGACAAATAAAACTTGGTAGGCCCGCTTGGCCAAATCATCGAAGGCATTTAAAAATGCTTGATTGATAGGCTCCGCTCCCCGACTGCCGCCAAAAACTAACAACGTTGGGACTTGGGGGTCTAACCCATAATCTTGCAAGCGTGCATTGGGTTCAACCCCAGCTACTTGCTGAGCTCTTGGATTACCAGTCATGACGATCTTTTTCTTCTCGGAAAATTGATTGGCGGCATCTTTAAATGAAATGGCAATTTTATCGACAAAATGACCCAAGAACTTGTTGGTCACACCGGCTATCGAGTTTTGTTCATGAATGACCGTGGGTATATGTAATCTCGCAGCGGCATAAAGGACTGCGCTGGAAACATATCCCCCTGTCCCAATAACGATATCTGGTTTAAAGTCACGAATCAAGGTTTTGGAACGATTAATACTTTTCATAAATAAAAACATAGTCTTAAAATTATCTAGACTCAACGAGCGCTTAATACCTTGAATCTCAATTGCTTCAAACTTGATGCCCTGTTCAGGCACAATTTTACTTTCAAGACCACGTTTGGTCCCAATATACAGAATTTCATTCTTATTAGCAATCTTTCGCTGTATTAATCGCTCAACTAAGGCTAAGGCTGGGTAAATGTGCCCCCCAGTGCCACCGCCTGAAATAATCACACGCATATATTTCTACTCCTGCTCTTTTTGAATGGCCTGATTAACATCGGCAATAAAGCGGTCACCCCGTTCTTCAAACGTATGAAATTGATCCCAACTTGCCGCCGCGGGTGACAGTAATAAGACATCCCCGGGTTGGATCAATTTAAAAGCAACTGGGACAGCGTGATCCAAATCGGCCACAATTGTCACATTTTCAACACCAGCAGCTTTTAAGGATTGGGCCATGAGTTGTTTGGTTTCGCCCCACAACACCGCGGCCTTAACGTGCTTTTTAAACAGCGGCTCAAGTTTTTCAAAGGTGAAGCCCCGGTCTAAACCGCCGCCCAGATAAACAATTGGCCGTTTGAAACTATTTAAAGCTACTTCTGTTGCTTCAATATTCGTGGCTTTAGAATCGTTATAAATGCGAACTTGATGCCACTCTTCCACGAACTGTAGGCGATGCTTGACCCCAGTGAAAGATGTTAACACGCTGACAATCGCTTCAGTCGTCACACCCATGATTTTTGCCACGGCAATGGCGGCTAACGCATTTTCCACGTTGTGTTCCCCAGGGATCTTAATATCATCGCTAGCCATGATATATTCCCCTTTATAATACAGCTTGCCATCAACTTCATAACTCCCCGCTTGGGTTTTGTTAAGCCGTGAAAATGGCACCACTTGGGCGTGGCTGCGTTGGCTAAGATCTTGCCATTCTTTGGAATCCCAATTGACCACAAAATAATCATCTGGGGTTTGGTTCATCGTGATTCGCATCTTAGCATTTACATAATTTTCCCGTGTTTTGTGATAGTCCAAATGGGCTTCATAAATATTGGTCAAAACCGCAATATGTGGCCGCATTTTGGTGATGCCCAACAATTGAAAACTAGAAAGTTCGGTAACCATGACATTTTTAGCCGTGACTTTTTCAGCAACTTCTGTGGCCGGAATGCCAATGTTCCCGGATAAATAAGCGTAAGGCTGCGCTTTACCAGCGTTAAGCATTAAACTGATCAAGGTCGTCGTTGTGGTCTTCCCATTGGTACCAGTGACGCCGATCATCGGCGCTTCAGAGATTTCATAAGCCAATTCTGGTTCGGTGATAATTGGAATATGTTTTTGCTGGGCCTTTTCCACCATCGGATTGGTATACGGAATCCCAGGATTTTTGACCATTAGCACAAAATCTTCATCTAATAACTCTAAGGGATGACTCCCAGTAATCACCCGGATTCCCTCGTCTAATAGGGCCTGGGCGTCAGGGTTTTCTTCAAAGGGTTTAATATCATTGACGGTAACCAAGGCCCCTAAGCGATGTAATAATTGTGCCGCATGGACCCCACTTCTAGCTAATCCTAAGACCAATACCTTCTGATTTTCATATGTAGCAACTGCTTTCATTGTTGGTTAACTTCCTTTTTATAAGAATATCAATAAATAAATAACTGTGAAAATAAGGCTGGCACACCAAAAAGTGATAACCACCCGCCACTCAGACCAACCACTCATTTCAAAGTGATGGTGGATTGGGGTCATTTTAAAAATACGTTTACCCGTGAGTTTAAAAGAGGCAACTTGCAAAATAACACTGGCGGTTTCAATCACAAAAACTAGCCCAATTAGTAGCAAGGACCATTCGCGATGCAATAAAATCGCAACTGCGGCTAACACGCCACCAATCGCTAACGAGCCCACATCCCCCATAAATATTTTGGCAGGTTTATGATTAAAAATCAAAAATCCAGCTAAGCCCCCCACAAATGCCAGGGTCAAAATCAAGATGTCCATTTGCCCTTGTCGATAAGCGATCAAGGCATAGGCCAAAAACGCGATGATCCCTAAACCACCTACCAAGCCATCCAAACCATCCGTTAAATTCACCGCGTTTGAAAAGCCCACCAGCCAAAATAATACGAAAACAATATATAACACGTTTGAGCTGACTTGCCCTAATAAAGGGATATATAACGTGTGCTGCAGACCATCGTTGAAGAAGACAATTAAAAAGACCACACCACCCACTATTTGGGCCAAAAACTTTTGCCAAGCCTTTAAGCCTAAATTACGTTTCATGAATATTTTAACGCTGTCATCTAAAAAGCCAATGGCCCCGTATAAAATCATGATAAATAACGTGATCAACAAGCTATGGGTTAAATGATGCTGCCAAAACCCCACCGCAAGTGTCGCTACTAAAACGGCCACTAAAAAGGCCAAGCCTCCCATGGTGGGGGTACCAGATTTCTTTTCGTGCCACTTTGGCCCTTCTTCACGAATTGTTTGGCCTTCTTTATGCCGCCTAAAATATCGGATCATGCTTGGCATAACTAAAACTGTTAAAAGAAATGTGCCAACGAGGGCCACTAACATCTGCATATCCATAAATCTACCCAAATCCCCTATTCTGTTTTTTTAGAAGCTAATTGAACTTCCAGGTTACTGCTACTGTTTAGCAAATGATTTTTCGCAATACTTTGCTTGACCACGTAGCCATCACCTTTGAATTTTATTTTGATACCACTGATTTCAGCTAATTTTAACACATCATTTTTAGACCAGCCGGTAATATCTGGCATGGTCATGGCACCATTGGTCAGCAAAACCGCCCGTTGACCCGCTAAAACATTTTCCTGGGCTAATGGCAATTGTTGCACCACTTTGTCTCCAGAGCCCACCAAACTATAGGTTAACCCGGTAGTTTCTAATAACTTACTGGCAGCGGCCACAGATTTACCCGCTAAATTAGGCATGGCTGTGGTTTTAACATTGCTTACACTCGTGCCGTTATTATACTCAAGCGCCCGTTGTAAGATGGGATTAAACGCACTGGCCAAAATCTGTTCCGGTGCTGCGGTCATTTTTTGCGGCTGGCGCATGGTAATGTAGAGCATATATTTAGGGTGATCAATGGGCGCCATCCCCACCACCGAGAAGATATAATTACTATCGCCCGTGAGATATTGGCCATTTTGCGCAATCTGAGCAGTCCCAGTCTTAACACCGATCTCATAACCCGGCACTGAATACACCATCCCGGTCCCATAGGTCTTATTCACCACATCTTTCATGGCATCTCGGACCTGTTCGGCCGTGCTTTTGGTGATGGGATGCCCCACCACTGTTTTTTGAGTTTTATTGGTTTTCCCAGTATTAGGGTCGGTAATGGCGGCGACGATTTGCGGTTTAACCATAGTACCATTGTTGGCAATGGCCGAAAACGCCTGCATCATTTGCATGGTATTCACATTGACCCCTTGCCCAAAGGCCGTAATCGCCTGATCAACCGGTTGTTTGAAGGCCACACTGCCGGCAGATTCCCCTGGCAGTTGCACATTGGTCTTTTGACCGATTCCAAACCGATTTAAATATTTTTTCCAAATTGGGGCTCCCATTTGTTGCTCAATCTTCACAAAGCCTACGTTACTAGACCGGGGAAAAGCTTCACTATACGGAATACTCCCCCAACCAGTGATATTCCAATCCCGAATCACACTGCCGCCGACATTAACGGCCCCAGAAGTATAGTACGCATTTGGGGTATAGCGGCCTGAGTCAATTGAAGCACTCAAACTTAGGATTTTCATAACGGAACCAGGTTCATAGGTATCTTGAACTAAGGCATTGCGCCACGAACTGTCTAAGCCCACTTTAGTGCTGGGATTGAAAGTTGGCCGCTGGGTAGCCGCTAAAATCTTGCCGGTGCTAGGATCCATCAAAGTAGCCGTCATGCTCACAGGCTGATACTTTTGGGCCACTTCCCCAATCACACTTTCCATATAGGACTGCAGTCTAGCATCCAAGGTCAATTGAATATCCTGCCCGTTTTTAGGCTGCTTCAGGGTCTTGCGGGTATTCGGCAGCTCATACCCAAAGGAATCAGTTTTAAATTGGCTATAGCCATTTTTACCCGTTAAGATGTTGTTAAAATAAGCTTCAATGCCCATGACCCCCTTTAGTGAACCCTGGGCAGAGTTTTTAGACATATCCGTTTGGGCCAAACCAACCACATTAGCGGCGAAGGTTCCATTAGGATAAAGCCGGGATGGGGTTTTGGTGAAAAAGATACCTGGTAACTTTTGGGCATCGATTTTCTTTTTAATGTCCAAACTAATACTTTTACCCGCATTACCAAATTCTACTTGATAAGGTTTGGTCTTTTTGGGTGTCAAGACCGCATAGATCTTCTTTTCACTTAGCGGAATATAACGGGCGAGGATCTTAGCCGTTTTGGCCTTATCCTTCACATACAGCGGCTTGCCATCATCTGAAAGATGACTGGGATCAATGACGGCAAACAAATTATACACATTCGAATCTTCGGCAATGATATTGCCATGGGCATCTTCAATTTTACCCCGGGTGGCGATCAATTGCCGATCTTGATCATATTTACTAGCCGTTTTTTGGGACAAGCTTACATTATTTAATCTACCGGAAGCGACTATGTAAGTAAAGCGTCCAATAAATATGAAAAAAAGCCCTACCACTACAAGGAGTAGGACTATACCAAACAAATTTCTATTGCGCCGGATCCGGCTGTGCTTATGTATTTTATTTGAAGATTGTTTACTCATTTTGAAACGTTCCTTACCGCTTGTTCATTAAATGTGAGGCCGTGGGTTTTTGCAAAGTGCTGCAGGCGATCAGAGCTGTTTAGTGTGCCAATCTCTTGTTTCAAATCATTATTATTTGAAGTGACATTCGTGATTTGGCTATTGACCGTTTGCAACGTTCGTTGGGAATCGCCCAGCGCTATTCTAGCACTGACTAGTGCAATCATGAAGCATAATACCAAAACACTACCGACAGCAATTGCAGCGCGTTCAATAAAAGAAAATGGTACTTTGACGTCTACACTGCTGGGGCTTACTTGTACAACAGTTTTTGGTGCCGCTTGTTGGGGCACCGCTACTTGAGTCTCATCAAAATTTTTTCTTGCAGTATTATCCATAATTTTCACGCTCCCGAACTGAAATTAATGATGTGAGGCCATATTTTTTTCTGCAACCCTTAATCGCGCACTGTGGGCACGATGGTTCTCTTCAAGCTCATCGGATTCAGGGATGATCGGCTTTTTGGTGATCATTTTTAACGTTGGCTGTTGATCATCTGGGATGATCGGTAAGCCCTTTGGTAAATCTGGTAATCTTGAATATTTTTTAAAAGTTTCAGCCACAATTCGATCTTCTAAAGACTGAAAAGTAATTGCGGCAATCCGGCCTTTTGGTGCTAATAAATCAATGGCTTGTTCTAAAGAACTGCGTAAAACTGCCATTTCATCATTGACCGCAATGCGTAGTGCTTGAAAGGTCCGCTTGGCAGGATGCCCACCAGTCCGTCTAGTGGCAGCTGGAATGGCGTTTTTGACAATTTCGGCCAATTGGGTCGTCGTAGTGATTTCCCCTTGAGCCCGTTGTTTCTCAATAGCCCGGGCAATCCGTTTGGCAAATCGTTCTTCCCCATAACGGTAAATTATCTTTTGCAAGTCGTTAAAAGACCATTCGTTAACAATTTTTTGCGCTGTTAAATCCTGACTTTGGTCCATGCGCATATCCAAAGGGGCTTCTAACTTATAGCTAAATCCCCGCTTAGCATTATCAAATTGGGGTGAAGATACCCCTAAATCATAGGCGATCCCATTAATATGCTGGACCTCTTTTTGCGCTAAAGCTGTTTTTAGATTCGCGAAATTGGTGGGCATTAAAACCAGCTTGCCCGTGGCAATGACCTCAGGTAAGTTTTTCTGAGCATTGATAATGGCGGTTTGATCTTGATCAAAGGCATAAAGCTTGCCAGTTGTCAGCTCATCTAAAATTAGCTTGGTATGTCCACCCCCACCTAGGGTGGCATCCACATAAATACCCGTTGGATCGATGTTTAACATCTTGACCGTCTCTGTTAAAAGTACTGTTTTGTGTTTAAAAGTCGCCATTATCCACCTCCGTTCAAAAATCAATATCCATCAAATTTTCAGCTGTTTTATCAAAATCTTGCGTCATTTGTGCATCGAATTGCGTCCAAGCAGTGGCACTCCAAATTTCAATGCGATTAGAAACACCCACCAAAACACATTCTTTGGTGAGGTTAGCATAAGTTAACAATGGCTGGGGAATGTTGATCCGGCCTTGTTTATCAAAGGTCAGCTCTGCAGCAGCGGCGTAAAAAAAACGCACAAAAGCCCGAGCGTCTTTTTTCGTTAAGGGCAGTTGGGTCAGCTTAGTTTCTAACACATGCCATTGGGCCATGGGATAACCGAATAAACAGCCATCCAAACCCCGGGTCAATATAAATTGTTCATCTAATTCCTTACGAAACTTTGCTGGAATAATCAAACGACCTTTTGTGTCTAAATTATGCCGATACTCACCAAGCAACATGCCCTTCACCTCGCTATTACCAACTAGTTCAGTCTACCACAATACCCCACTATCTACCACAAAATGACCACCATATTTACTAATTTTTCAAAAAAAACACCTGGTCCCATCCCCGGTGGGACAACGTTTGTCCGTTTTATTAATCTAATATATCTTATTTTGTATATTATGATAGAAAAATAAGTATTATCATCAAAAAATATCAAATTTATATAAATATTTTATAGAATATGAAAACACCAAACGGGAATTTGCACCACGTAAAAAAGCAGGCCAAGGCCTGCTTTCTTAAGAAAATCTTTAGAAAATCAGTAATATTAGGAATACCACATACCAAATCGTGGTCAAAATAAAGACCAGCCGCCACAAATATCTAAAATATCGTTTTAAAATAAGCTCATGGTCCACCAGCGCCTGAAAAAGCGCTAGGAAAATCCCCAGGCATAAAATGACCACGAGTAATATTTCCCACATTGAGATCTTTAAATGTCCCAAACTGATCAACTGGACGCCAACCGCATTAAACACCGGTAAAAAATCAGCCAATCGCAGCCTATATTTGGTGTCTTTTAACATGCGCCGGATAACCAGACCTATCACTAAGCCGATCCAAGGTATTATAATACCAGCAACTACTAATCTCACCTTTAAGTTCTCCTTAATTAATTTTGCAATCTTGCTATAATTATAGTAGACTGTTGTACGTAATTTCGACAAGGTGGTAACCCATGAAAAAAGAAAAAAGTACCTTCTCAAAAATCATTAAAGTTGTCATTTGGGCCATGCTGATCATTACAGTTGGCAGTATGGTGGTCACTGCAATCGTTCAGTTGATGCCCCAGTAGGCGACGTCATTTAAAATCAACACACCTTGAAACATTGTACCGGTCAAAACATGGCCCGGCAATGTTTCTTTTTTTATAAATGTATCATTCTCAGGAAATTAATCAATTTAGCAATTGATGTATCACGTTTTTTTTGATATTCTTAACATCAGATTAAAATCTATGAAAATATTCATTATAAATGTGAGGCTAGTATTGTGAAAGTTGCAAAATTCGGTGGCAGTTCTTTAGCAAGCGGTGGTCAGCTCCAAAAGGTGATCAATATCATTAAAGCTGATCCAAAACGGAAAATCGTGGTGGTTTCCGCACCCGGTAAACGTACCAAAGATGATACAAAGGTTACCGATCTTTTAATTAAATATTGCAACACGGTTATTAATAACGAAGATCCCACCGGTATCCAATCCAAAATCATTCAACGCTATCGGGCCATTGGGGAACACTTCAACCTGCCTGAAGGCGAATTACAACCCATCATTACAGGTATTGAACAGTTAGCGACCCAGGTTTTCCCAAGTCGGGCTTACCAGATGGCGGCTTTTAAAGCTGCTGGGGAGAATAACAATGCCAAATTAGTGGCGGCTGTCTTCAATCATCAAGGTATCCCTGCCCAATATATGAACCCCAAAGATATTGGCCTGATGGTAACAGACGTGCCCAATGATGCCCAGATTTTAGATTTCAGTTACAAACAATTAGCAGGTCTGTCAGAATACACGAAGACATTAGTTATTCCCGGATTCTTTGGCTACAATCAGGCTGGGGAAGTTTGTACTTTTTCAAGAGGCGGCTCAGACATTACTGGGGCCATTGTGGCCAAGGCTGTGGCAGCTGAAGAATATGAAAACTTTACAGATGTAGATGCTATTTATGCGGCCAATCCCAATATCATTCCAAATCCTCGTAAAATCACCCACCTCACTTTCCAAGAGATGCGTGAATTATCTTACGCCGGCTTTTCTGTATTCCATGATGAAGCTTTGATTCCCGCCATTGAAGGGAAGGTCCCCGTGGTGGTCAAAAATACCAACCATCCTGATCTGCCGGGCACCTTAATTTCGGAAACAAAACCGATTGATCAAAAAAATATTGTCTCCGGTATTGCCAGTGACAGTGGTTTCACCGGCATCTACCTGCGGAAATATTTAATGAACAAACAAGTTGGGTTTACTTTAAAATTATTGCAAATTTTAGCTGACTTTGGTGTTTCATATGAACACATGCCTTCTGGGATCGATGATTTGACCATTATTATCCGCAGTCGGGAGTTAACGCCGGATTTAGAAGCTAAGATTCAAAGCCGCATCGAGTCTGAGATTCATCCCGATGACTTTCAGATTACCCATAACTATGCCATGGTGATGATCGTAGGCGAAGGCATCCAAGATCGTATCGGTACGATGGCAGCTGCCACAGCTAGTATTGCTGCAGCTAACGTTTCAATTGTCATGCTAAACCACGGTGCCTCCCCAGTTTCCATCACCATTGGGATTCGGGATTCTGACGCTGACCAAGCCGTTAAGAGCTTATATGACACTTTTATCAACCATAAGCCTGTCCACCTCATGGATGGCATCTTATAGCCTTAAAAATGGCCGCCAAACAAATTGGCGGCCATTTTTAGTCTCTATTTAATTGGCACAGTATCATCTTGACCAAACCATTTTTGACTGATTTTTTGAACTGTCCCATCAGCATAAAGTGCTTCTAAAGCACCATCAATTTTATGTTTCAACTCAACATCACTTTTACGCATCCCCACCGCAAAATGTTCAGGGGCAAAACTGCCGGTATCTTTATTATAGGCATTTTTATCCTGTTGATGGGCGATATAATAATCGGCATAAACCCGATCAATCAATAAGCCCTGAATCCGACCAGCATTCAAGTCGATGAAGGCTTCGTTAAAGTTCTCATACAAAATCGGACTTTGATTTTTAATATACTGTTTCAATAATTTCGGCTGACCATCTAAATCAGATTGGCCGGAAGACCCGTTTTGAACCCCTAAGACCTTCCCCTGCATATCTTTGAAATTATTGATCTTATTTTTCTTCAAAGAAACTAAAATCTGGCGATTATTCAAATAAGTTTTGCTAAATAAAACTTTACTCTCCCGCTCTGGGTTAACCGTATAGCCATTCCAGATCAAGTCGATGGTATGATTTTTCAATTCTGTTTCTTTCATGTTCCAGTCAATGGTTTGAAAATCCATTTTTAAATTCAACTTTTTCCCAACGGCATTGGCTAAATCAATATCAAAGCCTTGCAAGTCCCCATTTTTAGCTCGAAAACCCATGGGTACAAAACTATCATCCAGGCCAACAATAATCCGCCCCCGCTTTTGCAGCGTCGGCCAACTATCTTGATTGTTATTGACCCGGCCACAACTGGTCAACACCAGTGCTAGCATTAACCCAAAGAGTAAGGCTATCACTTTTCTTGAACGGGTCATCATTACGCCTCCCGATTCGGTTTAACCGTTAATATTTTATCCGCAATATTTTGGGCAAATTCCATATCATGGGTAACCACGATTTGGGTCATCCCTTGGGCTTTGAGCCGTTCAATCAACTGCGCGACACTCTCCCGCAAGCCAGGATCTAAGGCACTGGTTGGTTCATCGTAGCATAGAATTTTGGGATTTAATGCCAAAGCCCGGGCAATGGCCACCCGCTGTTTTTGGCCCCCTGACAGCTGAAACGGATAAATATCAGCCTTATCTTCTAACCCTAACTGGGTCAAAATCTCTTTGGCTTTGGCATTAGCCTCAGCTTTGGATTGATGTAAAGCTAATTGTGGGGCTAAGGTAATATTTTCTAATACATTTAAATGCGGAAACAAACGAAAATCTTGGAAAACCACACCGATCATTGCTTCATTGGTGGTATTACTTTCAGGATCAAAAGCTTTGCCGTCAATTTTAAATTGGCCAGTATCTGCTTTCTCTAAGCCCGTGATGATCCGCAATAAAGTGGTTTTCCCCGCACCGCTGGGGCCTACGATACATAAAATTTTACCCGTATCGACCTCTAAAGAAATATTATTCAAAACTTGGGTCCCATCAAAACTTTTATTAATATTTGCTGCTTCTAACATATTCGAATCCCCCTAGTGGTAATAGCTGTAATGTTGCTCAACTTTACGTAATAAATAAGTAAACAGGGCTGTCAACGCCAGGTAAATGGCCCCAACCATGAGCAATGGCACCAAAGTAACATCTCGAACCATAGCCACATTGCCGGCTCGTAATAAATCCCCCAGCCCAATCACGTAAACCAAAGATGAATCTTTAACCAAGTTGATCACTTCATTACCCACTGAAGGCAATACGATCTTGGTAACTTGGGGCAATACAATTTTACGAATGGTTTGACTATAATTTAAGCGCAAAACTCGCGCCGCTTCGAATTGGCCTTCTGGGACAGACTGAAAACCACCCCGGAAAATCTCCGCAAAATAAGCGGCATAATTTAATACGAAGGCAAAACCGGCGGCACTGAACCGTTCAAAATAAATATGCAAGACAGGTAAACCATAAAAAATAAAAATTAATTGCAGTAATAAAGGTGTCCCCCGCATGAGCCAAACGTAAAATTTTAAAATCCATTGAATTGGTTTAAACCGAGAGCGTAAGCCCAAACTGACCAAAGCCCCAATTGGCAAAGCCAAAACCAAAGTAATTGCAAATAAACCTAATGTTAATTTCGTCCCCTGCAATAAAGAGGGTAAAATCTCTAACATGTATTTCAAAACGCCATCCATAGTGCACTTCCTCCTAAATTAAACTTAAAAATAAAAAACGCCCCCTTGAACAAATTAATGTCCAAGAGGGCGTTATAAACGCGGTCCCACCTCAAGTTTGTGTTTAATGATAAACACCTCAAACAGTTAAAAAACTGCAACGTTAACGGGGTTCGACCGTGATAACCTACTAAAATTCAGAAATCAAGCTCTTAGGTGTGTGTTCGACTTACCATCTGATACTTTCCAGCAACCAGTATCTCTCTTTTATGAGATGAATAAGCTTACTTGTCCTAATCAAAGCGATTATTTAATATAGCAAGATGTTAAACCAAAATGAGAAAACTGTCAAGGTATTTTAATGTTTGTGTTGATGTCGACCAAATAATTTCTGAAAAAATGTCGGCTTTTGTTCTTTTAAGGTCATCAAGGGTACTGACTCCCCTAAAACACGCCGGGCAATATTCCGATAACCTTGGCTGGCATTATCTTCAGGATCCATCACCACTGGTACACCGCGATTAGAAGCCAAAATCACGTTACTATCCTCAAAAACGATCCCCAATAAACCAATGGATAAATGCTTAGTGATCTCATCCACGTCCATGGTATCGCCAGAATTCATCATTTGTCGATTAATTCGATTAATGATTAAACGCGGCGCCAATTTCATGTCAGTTTGTTCTAAAATACCGACGACCCGATCCGCATCACTGACTGAAGGGATCTCTGGTGTACAAATGACAATGGCACCGTCTGCCCCAGCGATAGCATTTTGAAAGCCTTGCTCAATGCCAGCAGGACAATCCAGGAGAATGTAATCAAAATCCGGTCGTAATTGGTTAACAATATCCACAACATTCGCGGGCGTCAACACATTCTTATCAGAATTTTGGGCTGCTGGCAGTAAGTATAGCTTATCATCAAAACGCTTATCTTTTACTAAAGCTTGATGCAGTTGGGCCCGACCCATGACCACATCCACAATATCGTAAATAATACGATTACTTAAGCCCATAATCACATCTAAGTTCCGTAAGCCGATGTCTAAATCAATCATGCACACCCGCCGATTCATTAATGCCAAAGCAGTCCCTAGATTGGCCGCAGTTGTACTTTTACCAACGCCACCCTTTCCAGAGGTGATTACTAATGAAATTGCCACTATAAGTTATCCTCCATTTTTCGATATAACTTTGGTCTCAAACTCGATAAATGATCCAGTGTATCAAAGTCTAATACATGCAAGTCATTGATCAAAGCAACTGTACTCTTTGAAAATTGTTGATTTTTTTTATTGATGATTTCCACTGTATCACTGATGCGAATTTGAGGTACATTGGAAATATCGCCCACGATGATCGCATCTTCATTATCGGGAAAACCCGCACACAAAATGCCACTGCAATCACCCATGACAAAAATATTGCCACGGCTTTTCAAGACACCATTAGGGTGAAGATTGCCCAAAAATAAGACATCACTTTCATAGCTAACCTCTTGGCCACTACGAATCGTTGCCATCTCCACATGGATATGGTTTACTTTTTCAGCCGCCGCAATAGCCGCCAAATCGGCGACATCTGCTTGTAAATCAGCAATTGAAAAACCTTTATATTTATCAAATAAATCGTAAATTCGTTTCATTTGAGCGTCATTTAGTAAACGTGAACCGGTCTTTAAATAAAAGCCCAAATCGCTATCACTTTCTTGCTCAGCCTCTGATAATTTCTCTAGTAGTCGGTTCAAATCAACCATATTATCATCAAAGTTTGCGCTGGCATTCAAAGTAATTTCATAACCATTTTTACGGCCCTTTAAAATGACACTGTCCATATTTTCAAAATTCCCCTCTAAGTTCAGTCTGATACTTTATTGATCAATAGCGTCAGCGGATAATAAAGTGCGGCAAACAATAAGGTATTCACAGCGATTGTTGGTCCGAGATCATAGGTGATAAAAATTGAGAAATCATCAATATTACCAAAAAAACTGTTCAATAAAAACAAACAGAATTCAACCCCAATTAAAACCAGCAAATAGACTGTCCCCTGAAAAAGTGGTGAATCTGGTAGATAATTGGTGATCCACCGCACGAAAATAACCACAGCCGGCATCAAGAAAGTATAGTAGCCAATGATGCCAGAATAAAAACTATCGTAAAATAAACCAATGATCAGTGCCACCCAAAGGAGCCAGCGTGCTTCTGGAAAGCGGTAGACAGTTCGCACAATTGCCATCAAAAATAGCTGTGTGGAAATCATAACCGGATATTGAAATAAAAATCCTTGAAAGGTGTAACTGATGATGCCGTCTAATAAAAAAGCCACGACCCAAAAAGTTGGCACAAACCATTTCAATCGCTGCTTTGCCAATACTGTCATGAACTACTCTCCTTCAACCGTGCGATCAATGACGGTCACCACGGTAAAGTCATTGATATCAGCCGCAGGTTTCACATAAACCGAATTCGTCAAGCCGTAATCGTCTTTACGAATTGCCGTCACTTTGCCCACAAATAAGCCCCGAGGCGTTAAGCCACCAAGTCCAGATGTCGTGACATCATCGCCAGCTTTGACACCATCAGTGTTATCCAACTGGCTGATAATTAATTGTTTCTTATTGGCATCATAGCCAGAAACAATCCCATCCAAATACTTGCCACTGCTCAAGCGTACTTCAATGGCAAAACTGTTGGTCGCCTTATTACTGGTCGAAATCAACTCAACTTTTGAATTAGTCTTATTAACTTCAACCACCCGGCCTAATAACCCAGATCCAGCCATGACTGGCATATTCTTAACTACCCCGTTGACTTGACCCTTATTAATAACAACTTGGTTTTGCCAAGTGGCCGGTGAGCGTGTAATGACCGCAGCGTCAATTTGTTTATAATCTGTCAAAGTCGCATTCAAGTGCAACTGCTTCTTCAAAGATTTATTCTCCCGTTGAAGGGTGGCGTTGGTTTCTTTTACTTGATCTAATGTATCCAGTTGTTGCTTCAGTTGTTCATTGTCTTGGTATGTATTCACCAAGTTGACCATTGCGGTTAAGCCAGTGTGTAAGCTGTTGATTGGGGCGCTGATAATTGAGCTAGCAACACCCGCAGCATCATTGCCAATTTGTTGAACCAAAGGCGGCGTATCCCGACGATCCTTAACATTAATACTAATCGCAATCAAGCCAATCATGGCGACGATTGTAATTAACAAAATAATAAGCTTTTTATTTGAAAAGAATTTGGACATATTAAACCTCGTACGTAATTTTAACGGTCAAAAATAGAAATGCGGGTGAGAATCCCCTCATGCCCGCACCTACTTTTAATGACGTCTCATGACATCGATATTTTTGAGTGACTCGCCTGTCCCAATGGCCACACAATCTAGTGGATCTTGGGCGATGAATACGGGCACACCAGTTGAGTCAGAAATCACTTCTGAAATATGCTTCAATAAGGCGCCACCACCAGTTAAAACAATCCCATGGTCGATGATATCTGCGGCAATTTCAGGCGAAGTTTCTTCAAGCGTCTCCTTGATTGCCGCATTGATTTCTTCAACGATCTCATGAATTGCCTTGGCGATATCTGTCGCTTCAATATCAATTGTTTTAGGCAAACCAGACAATAAATCGCGGCCACGGATGGTCATGTTTTCAATATCAGCGGCTTTTTCAATAGAAGCTGAGCCAATATTGATCTTAATTTGTTCAGCGGTACGTTCCCCAACCAATAAGTTGAAGTTTTGACGGATATAGTTAATGATGGCTTCATCAAGCCGATCACCAGCCATGCGAATAGAACGACTGGACACAATCCCACCAAGTGAAATTGTAGCCACGTCGGTCGTCCCGCCACCAATGTCCACAACCATACTGCCAGTCGGGTCCATCACTGGCAAGCCCGCACCAATGGCTGCTGCAAATGGTTCTTCGATCACATAAGCTTCTTTGGCACCCGCCATTTTAGTAGCATCAATCACGGCACGCTTTTCAACTTCTGTCACACCACTTGGGACACAAACCATTACTAAGGGTTTACTATTTCCAATTACTTTTTCAATAAAATATTTCATCATCGCAGCAGTTGTATCATAATCTGCAATGACACCATCCTTCATGGGACGGATGGCGACGATGCTTTCTGGGGTCCGGCCAATCATATCTCTAGCCTCGGTACCCACAGCTAATACATCGCCAGTTTTAACGTTTTTGGCAACCACGGACGGTTCACGTAATACGATGCCTTTACCATCGATGTAGACCAATGTATTGGCCGTTCCTAGATCGATGCCGATGTTTTTCGTTCCGATTCCAAACAAATCGATTCTCTCCTCATGTCATATCTCTTTTAAGTCAAGTCAAATTATAACATAAGGTCATCAATAAAAAAATAATACATCAACGTAATATTCTTTAATTTATAAATTCACACTAAATCCTGTGCGAAAAGACTCACGTAATTGGCTCGACCCACAATAATATGGTCTAAACATTCTATGCCCATTATTTCACCACACTGCGCCAACCGTTTTGAAAATGTAATATCATTTTTAGATGGGGTTGGGTCGCCACTGGGGTGATTGTGGCAAATAATAAAGCGACAACAAGATACAGCAACGGCGGTATGAAATATTTCTCTGGGGTGAACCACCGAAGCATTCAACGAACCTTTAAAAATAATGCGATGATCAATAATTTGATTTTTGGTGTCTAAATAAATGGCTACCAAGTGTTCTTGCACACTACCACGGAAATGTTGCACCATCCATTTTCCGGCATCTTCACAAGACAAAATTGCCCCCTGACGTAGTGTCTGAGCCAAGTTGACCCGTTGCCCTAACTCGATGGCACTTTGAATCAAAGCGGCCTTAGCAAGTCCTATACCCCCAACTGCACATAGATCTGCCAAACTCGCTCGCTGAAGGTTGGCCAAACTACCGAAGTGCTTTAAAACATTGTCACTAATCGTGGTCACTGATTGGTCACGACTGCCACTGGCCAAAAGCGCCATTAATAATTCTTGATCCGATAGTGTAGTTACCCCATAAGTCTGAATTCTTTCCCTAGGCTGCATATGTGTCATGATTTAAATCTCCTGTTTCTTTTACATTACGTGAAAGAAACAAGAATCACCGCACATTATGGCAGCAATGTAATAACTTGAGCTAAATCCGGCAAAATTGCCTTAGTCTGTTGTTGAACGGTCGCCGTTGGCTGTAATAAATCGGGTATCATGACCACATCGATCCCTGCTGCTTCAGCGGCTTTGATACCGTTAAAGGAATCTTCTAAAATCAACAAGTCACTTTTCGGCAAATCTAAGACTTGCTGGGCCTTTATAAAAAGCGCCGGATCTGGTTTGCTGGCCGAAACCTGCTCCCGGGTGATGATCCCTTGAAAATAATCCTGTAACCCAAAATAACTCAAAAATGCCGTGACCATGCGTTGATTATTACTAGAGGCAATCACACTGGGGATTTTTCCAGCGGTTAAATAGGTCAATAACGCATCTAACCCGGGTTGCTTTTGTAATTCGCCGGCCTGAACTAAGTCTAAGACATAGTCCTCGGTTAAAGCAAAAAATTCAGCCTGTTGTTGGGTATTTTTAAAATGACTTTTGTTAAAATTTTCAGCCTCTACTTCTGAAGCGCCTACCAGCTCTTGATATTCAGCCTCGGTGACTGGGATTCCCATTGTAACTCCGGCTTTTAAGTTGGCTTGTAAATACAAGCGCTCCGAATTAAACATCAAACCATCCATATCAAAAATAATCCCTTTATACATTATTCGTCTCCTTTTGTGAGATAGCGTCTTGCTTCAGACATCAAATAAATAGAACCGGCAATTAAAATCAATTCATCTGCCGATGTATTATGATAGGCTTCTAAAAAACTCTGTTGCCAAGGTTCAAAATACTTATCCCCCGGAGCCATATATGGCTTCAAGTCGGCTTCTTTGGCAGCTCGGGGCATGTCTAGGGTCGTTAAATATAATTCTAAGTTAGGTTGTTTGTGGAGCAATTTTAAAATGGTGGCAATATCTTTGTCCTTCATGAAAGCTGCCACCAAGCGAATTGGCACTTGGGCAAAATCCTGTTGTAAGGTTTCCAGCAAGCGCTGGATGGCTTGGGGATTATGGGCCCCATCTAACATGATATAAGGCTCTTGGCTGATTAACTCAGCCCGGCCAATCAATTGATACTGGGCTAACACGTCCTTAACCGTGGCCAGGTCAAAAGCGCGTTTCATCATAGCGGTAAACAGTTGAAATGCTTTAAGGGCTACGGCCGTATTGTCCACTTCAAAGGGGGCAATATTATTGATCACGATTTTTTTGAAGTTCTCATCGGGCGTTTGATAATCAAAACTTTGCGTAAAATCCGGATTCGTGGTGACGTTGGCCACTGTGAAGTCCCGGCCATAACGCAACAAAGGGCTATCGGTTTGTTGGGCCTTAGCAGTTAAAATAGCCAATACTTCTGGTTTGACCACTCCCACCACCACTGGCCGTTTGGCCTTGATGATTCCAGATTTTTCAATGGCAATATCTGCTAAAGTGGGGCCAATGAGCTGTACATGGTCTAAGCCCACAGTTGTGACAACAGATAACAATGGGGTAAAGACATTTGTCTTATCATGGGCGCCACCGATTCCCACTTCAATGACCGCCACGTCTACCTGCTGGGCATTAAAATAACAAAACATAATCGTAGTGACCAATTCAAATTCTAGCAAGCTAAAGTTAGGATCTTGCGCTTGTAGCCGGTCACTGGCAGCAACAACCGCCTTGGTCCAATATAATAAATCAGCATCGCTAATAGGTTGGTTATTGATTTGAATCCGTTCATTAAACCGGGTAATGAACGGCGAAATAAAGGTCCCTGTCTTAAAACCTTGACTCAAAATAAGTTGTGTCAACATTTGCGTCACTGACCCCTTACCATTGGTCCCAGTGACATGAATACCCTTAAATCCCTTTTGTGGGTCCCCCATGGCCTTTAAAATCTGGTGCATATTATGCAAACTTGGGGTGCGATGTTTCTTAGGCCTTGCGTGAATATAGTTTACTGCGTCTTCATAGGTTTCCATGCTTTTGCCTCTACATTTGAAATTTTGACGATTAATATTAATCTACCATGGACCCGGCTTAATTGAAAGGCATGTCCCCGACAAAAAAGCCGACCCAAAAATTGATTTGCGGTCGGCTTTGATTCACTTTATTGATTAGCCAGTTCTTTGATGCGTTTTTGAACCGTCACTAATTTAGTTTGATAATCTGTTTTCTTATCTTTTTCTGCTTGTACAATTTTTTCAGGCGCTTTGTTCACAAAATTGGTATTTCCCAACTTCTTGTCCACCCGATCGATCTCAGCTTGCCACTTGTCAGCTTCGCCTTGAAGTCGTTTGATTTCATCATCAATATTGATCAATTCAGCTAATGGCACGAAGATTTCAGCCCCGGTCATAATGTCTGTTTTAGCCAATTTTGGTGCAGCGACATCTGTCCCAATGGTCAAGGTCTTAGGATGGGCAAAGCGTTCAATATATTCTTGATTGCTCTTTAAAATCTCAGTGATGTGATCATTGGCTGTTTTAATCAGGATGTCAATTGGTGCTGACAATGGTGCATTGACTTCTGACCGAATGTTACGCACGGAGCGAATGACGTTGATCAAAACACTCATCTGGTCTACGGCAGCATCATTATCATAGTCTGCTGTGACCGTGGGATAAGCTGCTAAACTGATAGATTCCCCGGCGTGGGGCATATCTTGCCAAATCTCTTCCGTGACAAATGGCATGATTGGGTGCATCAAGCGCAGGATTTGGTCTAAAACATACGCTAAATTATAGCGCTTATGGGTCTTCGCAGTCTCTGAAGCACTGGACAATACTTCTTTGCTCATTTCAATATACCAGTCACAAAAATCATTCCAGATGAAATTATAAAGAATCCGACCAGCTTCACCAAATTCAAAACTATCAAACAAGCGCGTAACATCTTTGATGGTTTTGTTGAGCCGCGCAAAAATCCATTTATCTGCCAAATCAAAATCAGCGACGTCAGGTTTTTGAACCGGTGCCGGCGTGTCTGCTAAATTCATCAACACAAAACGGCTGGCATTCCAAATCTTGTTGATGAAATTCCAAGCAGCATCCATCTTATCATATGAAAAACGCGTGTCTTGACCAGGTGTGGACCCGTTTGATAAGAACCAGCGCAAAGCATCTGCCCCATACTTATCAATCACATCCATCGGATCAATCCCATTACCTAAAGATTTACTCATCTTGCGGCCCTGTTCATCCCGAATCAGGCCATGAATCAAAACATCTTTAAATGGTCGTTCTCCCGTAAATTCCAACCCTTGGAAAATCATTCGAGCTACCCAAAAAGGAATAATATCATAGCCGGTTACCAAGGTATTTGTTGGGTAGTAGCGTTTGAAATCTGGGGCATTGGTGTCTGGCCACCCCATGGTCGAAAATGGCCATAAGGCACTGGAGAACCATGTATCCAAGACATCAGGGTCTTGTTCCCAGTTTTCTGCATCCTTTGGCGCAGTCATGCCCACATAAATTTCACCCGTCTGTTTTTGATACCAGGCAGGAATCCGATGGCCCCACCATAATTGTCGGGAAATAACCCAATCATGAATATTTTCCATCCATTGGGTAAAGGTGTTTTCAAACCGTGGCGGTACAAAGTCCACCCGATCTGATGTCTTTTGATTGGCCAATGCCGCATCAGCTAACGGCTTCATCTTCACAAACCACTGCGTAGATAGTCTTGGTTCAACTTGAGCATCAGAACGTTCAGAATGACCCACACTATGGGTGATGGGTTCAATACTCAACAAATAGCCCGCTGCCTTTAAATCAGCAACAATTGCTTTTCTAGCAGCAAACCGATCCATCCCCACATACTTGCCAGCATTGTCGTTCATCGTGGCATCATCATTCATGATATTGATCCGTTCCAAATCATGGCGATTACCCACTAGGAAGTCATTAGGGTCATGGGCTGGGGTAATTTTAACGGCCCCAGTCCCGAAGTCTTTATCAACATAATGGTCTTCAATAATCTTTAACTTACGGTCAAACAATGGCAAAATGGCTTCCTTGCCTACCATGTCTTTATAACGTTCATCCCCAGGATAAACAGCGATAGCCGTATCCCCTGGAATTGTCTCAGGTCGGGTAGTGGCAATTTCAATGTCCCCAGAACCATCAGCTAATGGATAACGCACATGATATAACGCGCCAGCGTCATCTTTATGGATTACTTCAATATCAGACAGGGCTGTTTTTAACTCCGGATCCCAGTTAATAATATATTCCCCGCGATAGATTAAACCCTTATTGTATAAATCCACAAAAACCTTCCGAACAGCCTTTGATAGGCCTTCATCTAAGGTAAACCGTTCTCTAGAATAATCTAAAGATAACCCTAACTTAGCCCATTGATCTTTAATAGTTTGGGCGAATTCATCTTTCCATTCCCAAACCTGTTCAATAAACTTGTCTCGACCTAAGTCATATCTTGAAATGCCTTGTTTGCGCAACTTGGCTTCTACTTTGGCCTGTGTGGCAATACCGGCATGATCCATCCCGGGTAACCAAAGTACATCATACCCTTGCATGCGTTTTTGCCGGATCAACATGTCTTGCAAAGTCGTGTCCCAGGCATGGCCTAAGTGTAGCTTCCCAGTCACATTTGGCGGTGGAATAACAATCGAATACGGTTTCGCTTTTTGATCGCCACTGGGTTTAAAGATGCCCTCTTTTAACCATGTGTCGTAACGACCCGCTTCGACTTGTTTTGGATCATATTTTGTAGACATTTTAGTTTCCATAAAAACAAGACACTCCTTTATTTTTGAATGAACAAAAAAGCACTCGCCTATATACATAGGACGAATGCTTTCGCGGTACCACCTAGCTTGGTCATTAAAAACCCAACTCAATTAGATAACGGTCTAATCCCGGGTCAACTTACTTATTTCAGTCCACCAGCTCCCAAGCTACCAGTCATATCTAAAAAAATAGGGTATGTTTCAGCCAAGCATCCCCTTCTCTAAGCCATCATTTAGACGAACCGCTCTTGATCATTGCATTTTTTTCATTATAAAGCGTCAGCTAGATTTGGTCAACTGCCTCTTGTTGGTAATCTGATAAATAGATCAACGTTTGCAACTCTGAGGTTAAATCAATGTAACGGACCGTCATCCCTTCTGGAACATCTAGGCGCTCTGGTGCAAAGTTTAACACTGCCTTGACCCCGGCACGGCTTAATTGTTGCAATACCGAGTTAGCATGGGCACTGGGTACCGTTGAAATAGCCGTGGTAATTTGATTTTCTTTGATTTTTTGCAACAACATGTTCATATCATAAATAGGCACACCGGTGACAATGGTATCAATCAATTCGGGATTCTTTTCAAAAGCCACGGTGATCTGCAGGTTCGGATTGCGACGAAAATTATTTTTTATTAAGGCCATCCCTAAGTTCCCCACACCAATTAACGCGATCTGCTCTAATTGTTTGACGTTTAGAACTTTGGCAAAGGTTTCTTTTAAGAGGTAAATATCATACCCATAACCACTGCGGCCTAATTCGCCAAAATAAGAAAAGTCCCGGCGAATCGTCGCTGATGGCACCTGTACAATTTTACTCAACTCTTGTGATTTGATTCGCTTAACTTGGTTGCTTTCGAGTATTTGTAAATAGCGATAATACATCGGGATCCGTTCTGCAGTTGCCTTGGGCAATTCTGGTTTATTTTTCATGACAACAGCTCCAGTTTGTATTTTATTTCACACACTATCATAGCACAAAGTGAAAGCGCTGACAACGGCAACTTTTCTCGACTTTCACGACTGAACAAAAAAGCCCAATAACCTGACGGCTATTGGGTTACGATATATTAAAAAATTACAGCAATTGTGAAATTTCGGCGGCATCCGCATTTTGGCCTAAGAACTTATCCCCTACTTGAATGGTACTAATTGTTAAATTAGCCATGGCTTTGTCTTCTAAAGCG
Organism: Agrilactobacillus composti DSM 18527 = JCM 14202; assembly: GCF_001436375.1. Lineage (GTDB taxonomy): Bacteria > Bacillota > Bacilli > Lactobacillales > Lactobacillaceae > Agrilactobacillus > Agrilactobacillus composti. The sequence goes on from NZ_AZGA01000002.1 coordinate 224,793, forward strand.
TCGACATCTAGGGCTTGTTCATAGTGTCTGGTTTTTTCTAAATTAGGATGGGTCTTTGGCTGTGGTGGGGCAAAAATGGTACAGCAATCTTCAAAGGGCTGTACTGAAAGGTCAAACGTATCAATCTTACGGGCAATATCGATAATTTCATTTTTATCTAACGTGGCCACGGGCCGAATGATCGGTGTGGTGGTCACATCATTGATGGCGGCCATACTGCTCAGTGTTTGTGACGCGACTTGGCCAACCGACTCGCCATTAAAGATAGCTAGGCCGTCACGCTGGGCACGGATTTTATCTGTCAAACGCAACATAAAGCGGCGTTGCACGGTCATTAAATAGCCTTCTGGGACCTTTTCTTTGATTTCTTCTTGAATCTCAGTGAATGGCACTTGGATAAATGTCACAGGGCCCGCATAAGCGGCAACTTTAGCCGTTAATTCTTTAGCCTTCTTCAAAGCATTTTCAGTGGTATACGGTGGACTGAAGAAATGGACCATTTCAATGGCCACCCCGCGCTTTAAAGCCAGATAAGCGGCAACTGGCGAATCAATACCGCCAGATAACATCAACACGGCTTTACCCGCGGTGCCCACTGGCAGACCCAATGCGCCTTGAACGGTCAAATAAGATAAATAAAAACCATCATGTCGCACCTCTACCCGTACTTTGACATCTGGTTGTTTCATCTTCACAACTAAGTCTGGCCGCGCATCAGAAATAAAGTCCCCCAGCGCTAAATTAATATCATTGGTGTCTAACGGATATTCGTGGTTAGAACGCCGGGTATTAATTTTAAAGGACATCCCTGCTTTAGGTGCAGCTTCATTCACCATTTCTAAGGCCACGGCTTTGACCTGTTCAAAGTCAGTTGCTTCAATCCGGATCACTGGTGAATAGGTTTGAATCCCAAAAACCCGATCCAAAGCAGTCATAACATCTTGAGCACTTTCGCCATTTAACACAATATGCATCCGATCGCGCTTAGGATGAATGCGAATTGCCGTGAAGGGCCGCAAAGCTTTGGTGATATTGCCATTTAAGCGACCGATAAAATCTTTGCGGTTTTTTCCCTTCGTTGATAGCTCCCCATAACGGGCCATAATTTCTGTATATTCCATTAATTCACTCCTCTTGTATTTAGGTGCTAGACGTATAATTTGGCAAAATGATTATAAATTTCATCAAAGGCTTGGATAAATTCATCAGCCTCGGCTAAAGTATTTTGGTCATCTAAGCTGATCCGTACTGCGCTTTCGGCAATATGATTCGGAATCGCCATGGCCTTTAAGGTACTGGATTCCACGCCCTTTTTAGAAGAGCAGGCACTGGTAGTGGAAATATAGATCTGCTTTTGCTCAAAAGCATGGACGATTGTTTCCCCCCGCACCCCAGGGATACTGAAACACAGAATATGAGGGGCAAAATTTGCGGCATCTGGTGAAAAGATAACGATATTTTCTTTGGTCTGTAGGTGTGCCAGCAAATGGCGTTTAATGGCTAATTGTTGGGCAACCTTCTTAGCTTCATCCGTCAAAACAATCCGCAAAGCTTTGGCCATGGCCGCAATGGCCGGTGTGTTTTCAGTCCCACTGCGCATGTCTTTTTCTTGGCCGCCCCCAGTCAAAAGCGGTTGAAAAACCCGCTTAGATTTGGCATAGACAAAGCCAATGCCTCTAGGCGCGTGAAATTTATGGCCGGAAAAACTCAAGAAATCTATCCGAGGTTCCCGTAATAACGCGTCAAAGCCCTTGCCGATTGCTTGAACGGCATCCACATGAAAATGGATAGTTGGATGTTTGGCTAGGACTTTGGCAATTTCGTGAATGGGTTGCACCGACCCAATTTCATTATTCACTGCCATAATTGATACTAAGATCGTATCGGGGCGAATAGCAGCAGCTAAACTTTCAGGTGACACGAAGCCTGCCTTATTGACAGGTAAATAAGTGACGTCAAACCCAAGCTTTTCCAATTGTTTCATTGAGTTGATTACCGCAGGATGTTCAATTTGGGACGTAATAATGTGTTTGCCAAAGGGGGCTTTTTCCATAGCTGTTCCCTTGATCACCCAATTGTCCCCTTCAGTACCGCCGCTGGTGAAATAAATTTCGCTAGCTTTGACACCCATCAAATCAGCGACTTGTTGTCGCGACTGCTCCAGCAAATCATCTGCTTTTTGTCCTACAGCATGCAAACTGGAAGGATTGCCAAAAAAATTCTGACTGACCTTCACATACGTATCTAAAACAGAATCTGCCACTTTCGTCGTGGCACTGTTATCAAAATAAATCATCAGCATTCCTCTTCTACGTGCAAATTTACTTACAAATTATAACAAAATGCCACTAAATAACAAGGCAGAAAATTTCCATACAAAAAACTTGAGCCCAAAAGTACACGGAACTCAAGTCTACACTAGTTTAATATTTAAATTAAAGCATCTGTTTTGTGCTTATAATAACTATCCTCGATTTGTTTATAAGCCCCAGGTTCCACATTTTCAATGACACTACTCACTTTGTCCAAGGCAGCAGGATAATCATAATCGATATTAAATAAACGGGTGGCATCACTGACTGCATTGGCAACATCTGTATTTTCATTGCGGTATTTGTTGGCATACTGCAACAGTTGTTGGCCTATTGAAGCAGCATCAATTAAATCTTCAGTTTGCTGCTTCAATTTATCAATATCATCTGACGTTAAAATCAATTGTTTGGTAATGGCATCTAAATCAATCTTCACTTGGTCTAAATCCGTATGTAATTGTTTAATTTCATCGGTGACCACATAATAAAAATCTAAATACTTCTTAGGTAGCCCGGGTAGATTAAATTGCGTCACCCGGCGTTTAATATTGCGCATGGCAACTTCAAACTCCTTAAGGCTCTCCAAGGCCATCTGCTCACCTTTATAAAGATCGGCAAGTTTGTTATGGATCTGAATTTGAACAGTTTCAATTTTCTTCAGTTCATTGCGATAACGTTTGAAATTATCAGCAATAATTGAATATACAGCGCGCTTTTCGGTGATAGCTTGAATATCTTGGTCAAAAGCCCCTTGCAGTTCGCCGATGGTTTGTTTATAACCAGCAGCTGTTTTCATCTCATCATGATTTAAAATATAGCTTTGATCTAAATGATCCAATTCATCCAATAAATTATTATTTTGATGGGCTGCATGCCCCATAAATTGACTGAGACGATCTTGCTCAGCTTCAACAAATTGGTGGCTATCAATTTCCGTTTGCATCACATCATAAATTCGATCAATGGCCTTGCTTTGATCCTCATTACGTTTTTTGGCAGTCGGAATGGCTAATTGAGCCAGAATTTGCAAGGTTTGCATCTGGAAGCGCCGCAATTTGGCAATTTCACCAGGCACATCAAAACCCGGAAATTGATATTGTTGCTTGCGCAAAATATCAAACCCTTTTTGCTGTTCATCCAATTGGCTGGTGAAGCTATTGACGATTTGGGCATACAATGGTCGAATTGAAATCATATTGGCTTCCAGATCTTTTAGCTGTTTGGCCACGGATGCCAAAGTTGTTTGTTCTTCTAAAAAGTCACTACTATTCTTTTGTTGCTCTGCCTTGTCAAAAGCTGACTCAATGGCAGTCAATTGATTCTCTAAAGCCGGTAATGCCTCCCCAAAGGCAAACGACTGGGTTAATAATTGTTTTCTTAAGGCATCATATTGCGTTCGCAATTCGGCAACCTGACGTTCATTTTCCTTAGCTTTCTCCAATATCTTGTCAAAAGCTTCTGAGACATCCGCCATTTGCTTTTCGGCATTGCCTAACGCGGACTCAACTTTGGTAATGTCTCGCTTACTTTGATAAAAGCGCAACAAAGAATTATGATCTTGCGCAGCGCCAAGATCGTCATTGATTTGATCAAAGGTTTTGGTGGTCAACGTTTGATAGGCCTGGGCCCATTTTTGATAACTGTTTAAACTTCCCCCACTAAGTCCCAAGGCATCGATTTTTTGAATCTTGTCATCTTGTGGGTGGTTCGCCAATTCTAATTGTCTGGCCTCTAAGATTCGAATACGTTTACGATTTGAGTTCATCGCAATAAGTATGTAAATATAGATGGCGAAGGCCAATACTACAATTCCAACCAGAAAATACAACATAAGAAAAGCACATCCTCCAAGACTTAAGTAATAAACATTTGCATAAATCTAAAAATCAGAATAAAATCTAGAATAAATTATAACAGATTGTACCGCTTCCTAACATAGCAAAAGCTTTAAAATCCCAATATAAAGGAAATAACGCCATGACAACAACGACACTTTCTATCTTACCAGAACAAATTGACGCCCTCTTGACCGGTGAAACAAATCAAGTGGCCAACTTGGCTAATGCAGCAGCTTTATTAAACCAAAGCCTTGAAGATATTAACTGGGTGGGTTTTTATTTATATGATCCCGCCACGGATAACCTGGACTTAGGTCCCTTTCAAGGCAACGTAGCTTGTATGCATATTCAGAATAATCAAGGCGTCTGTGGCACGGCTTTTTACAATAATGCCCCTTTACGTGTGGCAAACGTGCATGAATTTAAGGGCCATATTGCTTGTGATAGTGCCAGTAATTCAGAATTGGTCATTCCAATCAACGTTAACGGCAAAGCAATCGGTGTTTTAGACATCGACTCGCCCTTATTAGATCGTTTCTCAGCCACCGATGAACAAGTTTTAAGCATGTTCGTTACGAAATTAGCAAAACATCTTGCTAGTTAAGCCGTTTTTTGGTACACTAGCCTTTGTGTAAAATAATGCAGCAGTAAACGGCAGGTCCGGCAACAGTTGCTGGCACTACATTTTATGTACTCAATAACGTTCAATTGTGTAACCTTTTGTGCTGCAAAGGCGAAGATTGTAACATCAACTGAACGGCTGCTGAGTTTACGTTTATTATTTTACTCCAATCAAAATTTTGGAGGATACAAATATGTCTCGTTATACAGGTCCAAGCTGGAAATTATCCCGGCGCTTAGGTATCTCATTATCAGGTACTGGTAAAGAATTAGCTCGTCGTCCTTACGCCCCTGGCGATCACGGCCCTAACAGCCGTCGTAAGACTTCTGAATACGGCTTACAATTAACTGAAAAGCAAAAATTACGTTGGATGTACGGCTTAAACGAACGTCAATTTAGAAATCTTTTCGTTCGTGCCGGTAAAATTAAAGAAGGTAAGCATGGTGATAACTTCATGAGCTTACTTGAAACACGTTTAGATAACATCGTTTATCGTTTAGGCTTTGCAACTACACGCCCACAAGCACGTCAATTGGTCAACCATGGCCATGTGACTGTTGATGGCAAACGGGTCGATATTCCTTCTTATGAATTAAAACCTGGCCAAGTTGTTAGCTTGCGTGAAAAATCTCAAAACTTAGATATCGTCAAAGCCGCATTAGAAGCAACTGTTGCGCGCCCTGCTTTCGTATCTTTTGATGATAATGCTGTTGCTGGTACTTTAGTTCGTTTACCAGAACGTGACGAATTAGAACCAGATATCGACGAATCCTTAGTCGTTGAATTCTACAACAAGATTCTTTAATCTTTCCAATGAAAAGCTGGCAGTTATGTCAGCTTTTTGCTTACTAAAAATGAGGTCCCCTGAAACTTAAAGTTTCGGCGGGACCTCATTTTATCTTAAAGCCATATAAATCTGAAATAACTGTGCCATGGTTTGATCTAGCAGTTGCACCTGCTTATGGGCATCTGAAAATATCTCTGAATCCAGCGATACTAGGCGGCCGATTAAAAATTCGCCAGCCTTAGTTTTGCTAAATCTGGCTTGAATCTTTTGAAAATTAGTCCCCGTGAATGGCACACTACTGGGCTGAGTATGGTCTTGGGCCAGCATTAAGCCACTGGTGGTCAGATCAGGATACAGGTTCGGCAGCGTTGCCAGTTTGGCGGCGTAAACGGGTTTTTGATCCACTTCAGCCAGATAAGCCAGCCAAATAAATAAGGCATTTGGCCACAAACCAATTTCAAAGTGGGGCAACATTTTATAACCCCGCTTCCCTTCACCAATAGCCAACCACGTATCTGGTGGTGGATTTTTGTGGCGCCGCAAGTGCTTGGCGATATGCACATAAAATTGAAACTGACTTTGTTGGGTAAATTGGGTCGCATAGCGGGCGCCGATTTGTTCAAACTTGGGATCCACTTGACTGCGGATCAGTACCAGGCGCCCGGCTAGCGTGGGGTCTTTAAAAACATCAAAATCCTGTTGATCAATCATCTGCCCTCTCCTTTGCTGAATTAGAAAATAGGCTTTGGATTATAACTTGGCTCAGTTTACGCTGATTCCCTGCAAAAGGAAAGCTATAGGGAATAATGCTAACCGCTGCGGCAACATCGGTCACTATTGCGGAATTGGGCTGTGGTTGATAGGGAGCATAAATATTAGGAATAATCATGGCCACGTGACCTTGCTGCATATTTAAAGTTTGGGCGATTCGTAAAACTAATTTCTGGTAAGATTGGTCCACTTCTTCATAAACATCAAAACTATCTCCCCCGGCCGCCAAATCGGCAATGGCACTTAAAAAGACTTGTTCCCCCCGATCTGGAATGGTTTGGTAATTCTGTTGGTGTTGGGCTAAAAATGCAGCTGTAGCGGCCGTCTTCGGAATTGTGACCAAGGGTCGTTGTCCCAAACGCCCCCGGCGGTCATCATCATTTTTTTGGTCGATCAAGCTTTCAATGTCACTTTGCCCATCCCCAACCACATTGACAGGTACTTGTTCTAATATGGCCAATATGCGTTGATCTAAGATATAGAAATCATAGACGGAGCCGGGAATAAAGGCCTTGACCACCACGGTATCATCATAATCTAGGGCCTCTAAAAAACTGGTGGTAAAAGTGTGTTCATCAATGGGCGTCGTAAATACTTGTTGAGCTGTCTTCGGACCATTTTGCGGCGCAATCACCACGCCGCTCTTTTCAAATTCTGCATGAAATAAAGATTTAGCAACCGTTAAGTCGGTGGCCACAAACCCCTTGGGCACCGCAACTTGCGCGAACCCCAACAAATTATTCATGGCCTGTTGATCTGCTAAAATCGCCTGGAGTATCAAGGGGTTCTTAGCCGTGATTCGGGCATTGATAATGGCACTTTGTTGCTGACTGCGTAATTGCAAAAATTCACCGGTCCCATCCAAAAAGCGATAATTTAACCCCAATTCAATGGCACTGCCAATAAATTGCTGAATCTCTAAGCTTTTATCTGTATAACCCCGCAGTTGGTAGGGCTCCCCGGTTAATATCCGCTGATTCTTAGCAGCTAATTGCTGGCCAAATTGAAACAGCCCACTTTGGGCAAATTCTAACGCCAATTGTGCAGTCGGTGCCTGGGTTTCATTAGCTACTACCTGGGTCATTTTATCCAAAGCTGTTTGATAGTCCGTCTTTGGAAAGAATTTGGTGGCAAATTCTCGCATTTCTTGTAAATAAGCAGTGACCCGGGGCCGGGCCTGACTAGGTTGCGTTGGGTCTTCATTAGCCACTTGGTAGAAGCGCTGAGCCGCCGTCGTCAATTTTTCAGGATCGGTTGTATGGACCACATTAAATAATAAAAATAGCTTCAAAAACTGGACCTGGTAATCGAAAACGCCGTCAGCCACATTGGGTTGAATATCCAGGACTTGCAGGTCCAAATACTGGACACCTTGGCGGTAGTCCAAATCCCCTTTTTGTGGTCTTAAAAATAGTGGTGCTTGCAACAACTTGGGTTGAGGCTCACTGGCCGCTTTTCTGAGGCTTAGCAGATATGAATCAAAGTCTTGAAACATGTTACAATTAAGAAAACGTTTGGCTTGAATGGCAGAACGTTTGACCCCACTGGCTTCTGGCATGGCTATGGGGGCTGCACCAAAGAAATAAACCAAAATATCTAAATTACTAATGATATTTTGTGCCAAATGCAGATAAATTGCATTTTTAAATGCCGCAAAACTAGGATACTGTTTGGCAGTTTCTGTGGTAAATAATTGTGTTAACAACTCATCTGATAGTACCAAACGCACGCCTAACTGGGCGGCTTCATTGGGCGGCACACTAGGTTCATCAGCTAACAAGTCCTGGGGCCGATTGCTAAAGGGCCATATTATTTGCTCTGGCCCTAAGTTACGGACTAAGATTGAATCTAATGCTTTTAATTGTTGATAGATTTTAGTGCTATCTGTAAAAAAATCCGTGATCAAGTGTTGTGTCTGGCCAGCACCTGTTTGAAAATAGGCCTGTTGGGCTTTTGGTGCTAGATTTTTGGGGCGCACATTTTGAATCCCTTGTTTCTGCTGGTGCACAGTCACCACATCAAGCACTTTTTCAAAACGCAGACTTGTGTTTGCTAACAAATCTTGCCAATGGGCTTCAAGGATCTTCTGGCCAATATCAAACAAAATACTCTCACCTACTTCATATTTTTTCATATCCATATATTATAACTTGCCTCGAAATGGATGTACATGTGTTTTGAGGCTAGATTGGAAGGCGTTACTCTTGCAAAAGCCATTAGCTTACCGGATGCGGCCAACAGACATTAGTGAAGTCGTTGGTCAGCAGCACTTAGTGGGCCCTGGTAAAATCATTTACCGCATGGTCCAAGCCAATATGTTATCTTCAATGATCCTTTATGGTCCACCGGGTATTGGCAAAACCAGTATCGCCAGTGCAATTGCTGGTAGTACCAAATATGCTTTTCGTATGTTAAACGCGGCGGTAAACACTAAAAAAGATCTCCAAATTGTCGCTGAAGAGGCTAAAATGAGCGGCACTGTTATTTTAATGTTAGATGAAATCCATCGTCTGGACAAAACCAAACAAGATTTTTTATTGCCGCATTTGGAAAGTGGCCGGATTATTTTAATCGGCGCCACCACTGAAAATCCTTATATCAATATTTCACCAGCTATTCGCAGTCGTACCCAAATCTTTGAATTAAAACCATTGACCGCGCTTGACATCAAAAAAGCACTCCAGCGGGCCTTAGCCGATACAACCAAGGGGTTGGGTCAATATCCTGTCACGCTTTTACCTGAGGCCATGGCGCACTTTGCCAGCGCCACCAATGGCGATTTGCGCAGTGCCCTCAATGGCCTGGAACTGGCGGTCTTATCCACACCACCTGATCCTACCACAAAACAAATCGAAATCACCCTACCGATTGCCGAAGAAACCCTGCAAAAAAAGGCTTTTTCCCAAGACGGTGATGGCGATGCCCACTATGACGTGATCTCGGCTTTTCAAAAATCGATTCGGGGCAGTGATACAAATGCAGCCCTGCACTACGCTGCCCGCTTGATCGAAGCTGGGGATTTAAAAAGTCTCAACCGACGCTTATTAGTCATTGCCTATGAAGATATTGGCATGGCCAATTTACCCGCTTGCAGCCGGGTGGTGCAAGCCGTCACAGCAGCTGAAAAACTAGGCCTACCCGAAGCTCGGATCCCGTTGGCAGATGCCATCATTGAATTGTGCTTATCGCCAAAATCAAATTCTGGCATGGTGGCAATCGATAGCGCTTTAAGCGATGTTCAATCTGGTAAAATCGGCGCAATCCCCGCTGATTTAAAAGATGCCCATTATAAGGGGGCGGCGGCTTTAGGTCGGGGACTAGGCTATCAATACCCCCATGACTTTAAAGGCGATTTCGTCCCCCAACAATATTTGCCAAATAATTTGCGGCACAAACAATATTATCTGCCCAAAACCAATGGTAAATATGAACAAGCTTTTAAACAACAATATGAGCGTTTACAGCGTTTGTTAAAATCGCATTAAAATATAACCCTTTAGATATCGCTTTCTTGCATGCTGTTATTAATTATGCTACATTAAGGATGTGGTTACTAAGGTGTACGACGTTTCCCACTTATGGTTGACCGATCAAGTAATACTATATTGGGTTGGCTATGCTGTGACGGTGAGTATGCCTTTTCACTAGGAAATGAGCCAAGCAGCTAACCAAACCCACCCTGCTTTATATATCAGCGGGTTCAACACATCGGGAAATTATGCAACGGCACCACTAGTTGCCACATAAAGCTTATGCTTTATAAGGTCGGCACAAAACTTTGTTTTGTGCGCGGCCTTTCTTTTTTACATCCAATTTGAATTCTACCTTTAAAGGAGTTTATTTCGGTGCTTATTTTAACGATTATTATGGTATTTTTTATGTTATTAGTTTTAACGTTAGCCGTATATTTGCTCAAACACTTGGATCGGCCCTTCATGAGTTTTAGCCCCCAGGAAAACCCCACCCTCCGTTCCAGCATGCAAATAACGGCTTATCTGCTCATTGCCACTTGTGTACTTGGTGTTATTTTATTATTTTTCCAACAACCGAAGCTTCAGCTGATAACACTATTGCTGGCAAGCTTTATTACCGCTTTTTTTGCTTTAAGAATTTCACAACTATCGTAATAATAAAGGGTTTACATATCATTTTAGTGCTGAATAAAGTACAATATAGTTGTAAACAAAATAAGAGGTGATTTTCATGTTGCAACAGTACAGCAATATTTTAGTCGCAGTTGATGGTTCCTACGAAGCCGAATTAGCTTTTAGAAAAGCCGTTGAAGTTGCTAAACGTAACGGTGCCCATTTATTTTTGATCCACGTCATTGATACCCGGGCTTTCCAAAATGTTTCCAGCTTTGATTCCGCCATGGTGGACCAAGTGACTGAAACTTCAAAGAGCACCATGGAAGAATATGTTAAGACCGCTAAGGATTCCGGCTTAGACGATGTTTCCTATAGCATTGAATATGGTGCGCCCAAGACCATTATCGGCCGTGACTTTCCAAAGGAACATAACATTGACTTGATCATGATTGGGGCAACTGGGTTAAATGCCGTTGAACGGTTATTAATCGGCTCTGTGACCGAATTCGTGACTCGGTCATCAACTTGTGACGTCTTAGTCGTTCGTTCTGATTTGGATAACAAACCAGCCTTAGACGTTGTCAACAAACGCAGTACCATTAAGGGCCCTAAAGAAAAATAATTTGAATTATTATCAAAAAAGCTGCCTCCAAAAACCTAAGTTTTTGGAGGACAGCTTTTTTTAGAACCATTGTTTAAGGGCAATATCATGATTGAATAACAACCGAGCCAAATCAGTATGCACCACTTCAGCCATGGCTAAGGCAATTACTTGGTCCTTAGCAGTCTGAGGCTGGCCGTAAAATGCACTTAGCCCGTAGAAAACCGCCAAGAATAAAATTGTTTGTTTGGCTTTGGCAATCTCGATGCCCTGGTCAATATATGACTTAGCCCCAGCCACATTGCCCGCCTTAAATAAGGCCACGCTCAAAGCGTAATCCACAAATAATTTGGTTTCAGCATCCATAAATATCTTACTGTGCCGCGAGTGGACCATACTTTGCAATTGCTGCACGTAACTTGTTGCTGCATCTAAATCTGACTTTTGAATATAGGCTAAAATCAAGCCGGCAATGGCCACCACATCTTGTTGGATAATACCATTGGCCCGTTGATTTAAAGCCTGATTGAAATAAAAGATCGCCTTGTCACCATCCATTTTAAACAACAAAGAAATTAAACCATTGTACGCATAAATTTGCTTTAATAAAAATCGATCACTGACCTTACGAGCTTTAATCCGATCAAGCTGGTTTTTAGCAGCATCAAAATTTCCTTGGATGATATGCTGTCGGACTTCATTGAGCTGATTTCTAATTTCACTTTGCCGTGAGTTAACGATCACATCGTCAATGTGAATATTAAGTCTTTCACAAAGATTCATCAAAATTCGGATACTGGGTAATTTGTTTTGTTTTTCAATCAAGCTAATGGTCGCCTGGGTGCAGATCCCTGCTGCCAAATCCTTTTGGGATAACCCCATAATGCGCCGATAATACCTGATTCGATCACCAATTATCTTCATTTGGTAACCACTCCATTCTAATAAGCGTCTTTGCATCAGCCGGTTTTCTTAAAATTGTTGCCAGCTTTGCATATCTGGATCAATTTTCAATCATAGGTGTAACCAAAAGATGAATCCTAATCAACGACTGGTATGAATCCCATCCACAAAGTTATTATATGATAGCATTTTTCAAAAAGCAAAGATTTTGTCATATTATATTATAATTTTTCTAATTTTTGCAAACCATTTTTAGCGATTAGTAAAACGATTATTGAAAGTAAAATAACAGTCGTTATTTAATACTGGGTATAATACCATTATCATCCTCTTAAACCATCAACGGCCAAACATACGTTACCTATTATTAATAAAAATAATTCAAATATTGATATTTATTTGGATGTAGACCAATGTGTCGTCAACATTAATATTACATTAAAAAAGATCCAGTCAAGGTTCCCCCTGCACTGGATCTCATTATTATTAGTACGTGGTCATGATCTCATTGAGATAATCTTGGATATTCTCAGGAAAATCACCGCGAATAATCATCGCTTGTAGCAGCCGGCTGCGATTATACCAACGGTTCCAAAAAGTTTCGCTTTCTGCAGGTCGAATCATCAGTACTTCGGCCTGCCAATCCTTAAGCAGGGTCAAAAAGTATTCCGCAAAGAAACTATCTTTATTGGCTAAATAACTAAAAACAGCTGCCAAGCGGTTATCTTCGCCAAAAACCAATGCATCATTCATCCGCCGATAGCCTTGTAAAATCGTTGTTAATAAAAATAGCTTGTTGGCCCGGTTCAAATCAGAAGCCATCAACTCGTCAAAAATATTGCCGATATGTGTATACACATGTCCCCAGCCCTTTTGACCAATAAAGCCCCGGCCATCCCGTTCTAATACAACGTAGGTGGTAATCCGGTCAATAATGTCCACTAAATCTTCTTCCGAAAATGTGTGGTACATCGCCCGGTCAGCATATAACAGTGCCGATAAAATTAAAACACTAAATGAGCGCTTGAAAATGCCGTCCCCTTTTGGCTCTAAAATATGATAAAACAAAAAGTCTTCAGACAACAATGTATTTTTGATGTAATGGAACTGCTTTTCAGTAAAAGCTTGGGCATGGAGTAAATCATTAAATAAAAAGTAAACGCCCTTATCCCGAACCTGGGGATTGGGTGCAGCCAAATGACTTAACAAGAAATCTAAATCTGAATCTAAAATCACTGGTTCCCCAGCTTCTTTGACTGTTAAACTGATGGCCTGAATCTTAGCCAAAGCCGCCTTATCATCCACGGGCAGATCCATGATGGTCGCCGTTTCAGAATAAGGCACCTCATCAAACACTTGTCCGACTTTAAGGGATAAATTATGAAAGATATTCCCCGCCTCAAATTGCAGGCGCAGTTGATGGATCTTCTTTGACGTTTTTAAAACAACTTGATGTTCTGTATCCAAAATACGACCTCCCTATTCCTTGGGGTTAAACGGCTGCTAATAAGTCATCAGCAAATTGCCGTAATTTCTTTAAATCTTCAGCGCTTGGATCTTCGTCGATTTTTAGGATTTCACTACCCTTAGTGGCCCCAATTTGCTGGAAGACTTCATCATAGTAATCTAGTGCCCGACCAAAGTATTTATGTTTGGAAGAACTAGACCCTGTCAGGCCATAAACCTTACCTGTTAAATCTAATGTCTTTAAATCTTCAAAAAAATCTGCCGCCTCATCAGGTAATTCACCTTGATGATAAGTATAAGAAACCACCACGTCAATATCATAATTTGCAAAATCTTCGGCGTCGGTTTGAGACACTTCACTCATATCCACGATCGCGCCCTTTTGCATAAAATATTCATTTAAAAAGTTAGCAATCTGTTCATTTCTGCCACTCATACTTGCCCAAACGATTTTAACTGTTGCCATGAAAAACCACTCCTAAATTATGAATTTATCAAACTCTGACTTGACTTGTCAACCAAGCATCCGTCATCATATATTAAAAAGAATCCAAAATACAACTACCGAGGTAACTATGGAAAATATTAAACTAATCGCCATTGATATCGATGGCACCTTATTAGATGATCAAGGTAAAATCAGCCAGGCCAACATTGCAGCGATAAATGCAGCAACCCAGGCTGGTATCAAAGTTGTCTTGGCCTCTGGGCGGCCTTTAAGTGGCCTCCGCAAGGCTTTAAGCCAATTGGGGTTGTGGGATACCCAGCAGTACAGTATTGCCAGCAATGGGGCTATTATTCAAGAAAACAAGACGGCCAAAATTCTCAGCGAGAAAACTTTGCCGCTAAGTGCCTTAAAGGAACTCAACCAATATGCCCAACGCTATGACGTTAATTTAGTGGCCCAAGACCATCAATTCACCTATAACTTTAATTCACCTATAACTTTTCTGACCAGCCGATCCCTGAGACAAAATCGGAAAGTCAAAAAGTCCATCTCCCCATCAAGCCAGTCCAGTTAACAGATTTTGATGCGAATGCTCAATTTATCAAGATCATGTTTTTAGACCAAGTTCAAAAAATCACTGCCCTTATCCCGAAAATACCGGCCCCGCTTTTTGAAAAATATACCTTAGTCCACTCTATCCCTGAGGTTTTTGAAGCCATGAATAAAACAGCGGGTAAAGGTGCCGGTCTAAAAGCCTTGAGTCAAACACTGGATTTAGCCCCCGCCCAACTCATGGCCATCGGCGACCAAGCCAATGACATTTCAATGTTGGACTTTGCCGGAACTGGCATTGCCATGGGGAATGCCATTAATGATGTGAAAGTCCACGCCCAATATATTACCACAACTAATAATGAAAATGGGGTTGCCCATGCCATTAATCGCTTCGCTTTTGGTATTTTTTAAGATTTCAACTCATCTTTAAAAAGATTGCTCACCTTTGGGGGGCAATTTTTTTGTATCGAAATAAGCTGAATCATTATTGACCACATCAATATCAATGTCTAAATCTAAGCGTTTGTCAGGATAGACCTCTAAAATGACATTTTTATCGGTAATAAAGCGGACGATCCCCAAACAACTTTCGGCCAGGTGATCGTAAATACGCCCAGCGCTATAAGTCCCCCGAATCACGGTGTAAGGACTATTGGCCACATAGCCAACTTTTCCTAAGATAGGTAAAATTACCGCAATAGCTTCATTATCATGATGGTTGCGCACATCTTTAGTCAAGCTAACTTTTGTGCCTAATTCAAAAGGTTTTAACTCAAAGTAATAATTGGTGCCCGTCACCGTGACAAATACCTGTGAATCCGGCTTTAATTCGGTCATCTTCTTCCCTCCAGTCCAGTTAATATTGTACCATGTGGTGTAGCAAAAAAGCTTTCAAAACGTGCCCAAGCACGTCTTGAAAGCTAATAAAATTTGGGTGTTGTTTAACCAACCGACCCTTCCATTTCATAGGAGATCAGTCGATTTAATTCAACGGCATATTCCATTGGTAATTCCTTGGTAAATGGTTCAACGAAGCCCATGATGATCATCTCAGTGGCTTTTTCTTCAGAAATCCCCCGGCTCATCAAGTAGTAGAGTTGTTCTTCAGAAATCTTGGACACTTTGGCTTCGTGTTCCATGGAGACATTGCCATTCATGACTTGGTTATATGGAATCGTATCTGAACTAGATTCCTCATCCATAATGATCGTGTCACATTCAACGTGGGCAAAAGAACCATCGCTCTTGCGGCCAAAACGCACCGTCCCACGATAATCCACTGCCCCGCCATCTTTGGCAATGGACTTAGAAACAATTGAACTAGACGTATCTGGGGCGTTATGAATCATCCGAGCCCCAGCATCTTGATCGACACCCTTACCGGCAACGGCAATGGATAACATCGTGCCATGGGCACCTCTGCCATTCAAATAAACACTTGGGTATTTCATGGTGATCTTAGAACCTAAGTTACCATCGATCCACTCCATTGTGCCATTTTCTAACGCCTGAGCCCGTTTTGTTTCAAGACTGTAAACGTTATTAGACCAGTTTTGAATGGTCGTATAACGACAATAGGCGTCTTTTAAGACGTTTACCTCAACGACTGCGGCGTGCAAACTGTCTGAAGAATAGTTTGGTGCGGTACAGCCTTCGACATAATTGATACTGCCGCCTTCATCAACGACGATCAATGTCCGTTCAAATTGACCAGAATTTTCGGCATTGATTCTGAAATAAGCTTGAATTGGTGTATCTGTTTTAACGCCCTTTGGCACATAGATAAATGTGCCCCCAGACCAAACTGCGGAATTTAAAGCGGAGAATTTGTTGTCACTAGGTGGCACCAATTTGCCCCAATACTTCTTAACCAAATCTGGATATTCTTTTAATGCCGTATCCATATCCGTAAAGATGATCCCTAACTTAGAGAATTCATCCCGCATATTGTGATAAACCACTTCAGATTCATATTGGGCTGAAGAACCAGCCAAATATTTCCGTTCAGCTTCAGGAACCCCTAAACGTTCAAAGGTATCCTTGATTTTTTCAGGGACATCATCCCAATCCCGATATTGTTTATCGGTTGCCGTTTGGAAATATAACATGTTGTCCAAATCCAAACCAGATAAATCTGGTCCGAAATCAGGCATTGGCATCTTTTTATAAATTTCATAAGACTTCAAGCGAAAATCAAGCATCCACTTGGGCTCTTTCTTATGGGCTGAAATCTTACGCACGATATCTTCCGTTAAACCACGGCCAGTGGAAAAGACGGGTTTGACATCATCACTAAAACCATAGTCGTAGTCATCAATCGTTGGGACTGAAGACATCAACTCTTCATTGTTTTTCGTATTTTTAGTCTCTGTCATTAACATTGTCCTCCTTAGGGTCACGCGCATGTAGACTTGCAACTTTGGCGACATGATCATCGGCAGCTAAGGCTTTATGCAAAGCCTTCCAAGCTAACATGGCGCATTTGATCCGGGCTGGGAATTGTTTGACCCCTTCTAAAACAGCGGCGTCTCCCAAGACATCTGTATCCACAGATTTGTCCCCAACAATCAGTTCAGAAAAGACTTCAACCATATCATCAGCTTCTTGGGCTTTTTTACCCAAAACGGCGTCTGTCATCATACTGGCTGACGCTTGAGAAATCGTACAGCCAGAACCTGAAAAGGCGATATCTTTAATGCGATCATCATCATCCATTTGAATTTGTAATTGCAACACATCCCCACAAGTGGGGTTACGTAACTCAATATCATTAGTGGCATCACTTAAATGACCATGATGATGGGGGTGTTCAGAATGATCCAAAATAACTTGGCGGTATAAATTATCTAGTTTAGACAGTGCCATGTTTGAAGAACTCCTTTGCAGCTAAGATCGCGTCAACTAAGCGATCCGCATCATTTGAATCGTTATAAAAGTAAAAACTTGCCCGGGCAGTTGCCGGCACGTTTAAATATTTCATTAAAGGTTGCGCACAGTGATGGCCAGCTCTAACCGCAACACCTTCCATATCTAGCGCTGTCGCTAAATCATGCGGATGAAGACCTTTAAGGTTAAAGGCAATGACCCCAGTGTGCTTGCTGGGATCTTTAGGACCATAAATTTCTAAGTCATCAATCGCTAACAACTTAGGTAAAACATAATTCACAATATCTTGTTCGTGCTTTTCGATTTGATCCATCCCGATCTCAGATAAATAATCAATGGCAGCCCCTAAGCCAATCGCACCAGAAATATCTGGTGTCCCGGCTTCAAACTTCCAAGGTAATTCCTTCCAAGAACTTTCGTACAGATCAACAAAATCGATCATCTCACCGCCGAACTCGATGGGTGGCATCGCCTCCAAGAGACTGGTTTTACCATATAATACACCAATACCTGTGGGACCCAACATTTTATGCCCAGAAAAGGCATAAAAATCAACATCTAAATCTTGCACGTCGATGGGCATATGGGGTACAGACTGTGCCCCATCCCCCACCATAATAGCACCATGTTGGTGGGCAATGCTAGCTAACTGCTTAATCGGGTTGACAACACCCAAAACGTTGGAAAC
Organism: Agrilactobacillus composti DSM 18527 = JCM 14202; assembly: GCF_001436375.1. GTDB lineage: Bacteria > Bacillota > Bacilli > Lactobacillales > Lactobacillaceae > Agrilactobacillus > Agrilactobacillus composti. The sequence continues at coordinate 242,759 of NZ_AZGA01000002.1, forward strand.
ATGGGCGATGGAGACGATCTTAGTTTTGTCGGTAATTTGCTTTTTAGCATCCGCCATATCTAATGTCCCGTCTTCATTCATGCCGATATACTTCAACACCGCTTTTTTACGCAGCGCTAATTGTTGCCAAGGCACTAGGTTGCTATGGTGTTCCATATAAGAGATGACGATTTCGTCACCTTCATGAATCGTTGCTTCGCCATAACTTGCTGCGATCCAATTTAAGCTTTGGGTCGTGCCTCTGGTGAATAAGATATTCTTCTTATCGCCAGCATTGATGAAGTCAGCCACCTTTTGCCGGGCGGCTTCAAATTGTTCCGTTGCCCGTTCAGCTAAAGTATGCACGCCCCGATGGACGTTGGCATTATCATGATAATAATAATGATCTAAAGCTTCCACAACTGCTTTTGGTTTTTGCGTGGTGGCAGCATTATCTAAATAAACTAATTGTTCATCGTTAACCTTTTGATCTAAGATTGGAAAATCTGCTTTAATCGTTTTCAGTTGTTTGACCATCACGTAACTTCCTCTCAATTGTAGCGGTTAATTGCTCGCGGGCAGCTTTAACCGGGATTGCCATTAACACAGACCCCAAGAAGCCGCGAATCACGAGACGCTCAGCCGTCGCTTTATCAATCCCACGACTCATGAGGTAATACATTTGTTGCTCGTCCACCCGACCTACAGAAGCCGCATGGCCTGCCATGACATCATTTTCATCGATCAATAAGATTGGATTAGCATCCCCAATGGCGCGGTTAGATAGCATCAATACCCGACTTTCTTGTTGGGCATCAGACCCTCTAGCCCCCTTGACAATATGGCCGACACCATTAAAAGTCAATGTTGCTCTTTCCAGGATAACCCCATGTTGTAAAATGTTCCCAATCGTCTTTTTACCATAATTCGTCACGCGTGTTTCAATGCCTTGAACTTGTCTGCCCGTGGCAATGGCGACAACGTTAACTTCAGCATGAGACCCTCTACCCTTTAACTCAGAATCGAAGTCACTGATAATATTGCCATTATTCATGGCACCAATGGCCCAATCGATTTGGGCATCATTCATCAAGTAACCCCGGCGATTTAAATAAGTGGTGCTGGTGGCACTGAGTTCATCAACGGCTGAGAAATGGACATGGCTATTGTCTTTAGCAATTACTTCAGCTAAGATATTGGCCACATTGGGTGTATCCCCAACGGTTTGATAGTTCTCCAAGTAAGTGACTTCACTGCCTTCATCAGCAATTAACAACAAATGATGGACAAAATCTTGTTTTTGCGTGCTATCTTGGAAATAAAAGCCTTGCAACGGTTTTTTAATGACCACGTTTTTAGGCACATAGACAAAAGCGCCATTGTTCATCAAGGCAGCATGGAAAGCCGTTAATTTATTGGCATCAGCGGTAATCGCTAATTGCATATAGTATTGTTTAATTAATTCCGGATATTTTTGCTCAGCTGTGAAAATATCGGTGAAGATGACACCTTTTTGCGCTAATTCAGGGTCTAATTGCGTTTTGGTGGTGTTTTTACCAAACTGAATCAAAACCCCGGCAGCATCGTCATGGAACATTTCAATATTTTCTAGTAATTTAGGATCGGAATCGACCCCTGTTAATTCTTGCGTATTCGTTAATGGCCAATTACGGTAATTCATCCGTTCAAATTGAGGGAATTCCAACTCATCAAAACGGCTCAAAGCAGTTTGACGAATTTGCGTCATCCAAGCGGGTTCACCATGGGCTTTGGAAAAAGCCGTTACCTGCTCAGGATCGATCGGCAATGTGGTAGCTAACTTCATGGCTATCCCTCCTTTGTCGTACTAGTACTAAGATGATCATCCACCAATGGGACATCGATGCCTAATTCATCACGCAAACCAGCGTACCCTTCGTCTTCCAGTTTTTGGGCTAAGTCAGCGCCGCCAGTCTTCACAACCCGGCCATCCATAATAACATGAACCACATCTGGCACAATATAGTTTAACAGCCGTTGGTAATGGGTGATGATTAAAGCGCCAAAGTTATCGCCGCGCATGGAATTAACGCCTTTAGCAACAACTTTCATGGCATCAATATCCAAGCCGGAATCAATTTCATCTAAAATAGCAAATGATGGTTGAATCATCATTAATTGTAAAATTTCGTTACGTTTCTTTTCACCACCGGAGAAGCCTTGGTTTAAATAACGTTCAGCCATGTCTTCATCCATATCTAAAATTTTCATATTTTTATCTAAGAACTTCAAAAACTCCATAACCGAGATCTGATGATCGTCATCCCGCCGAGCATTGATAGCTGCCCGCAAGAATTCGGCATTGGTGACCCCAGCAATTTCAGCAGGATATTGCATTGCTAAAAATAAACCAGCCCGGGCCCGTTCATCAACAGGCATGTTTAAAATGCTTTTACCATCTAATAAAATATCCCCATCTGTGACATGATAAGTGGGATTGCCCATGATTGTTTCGGACAAAGTAGACTTACCAGTTCCGTTAGGACCCATGATGGCATGGATTTCACCAGTGGACATTGTTAAGTTGACGCCTTTAAGGATTTCTTGATGACCTTCTTCTTGAGTGTCGATAGCGACGTGAAGATTTTTGACTTCTAGTGTAGACATATTTATGCAAACCTCCAATAGGTAATTTAAAAACAAAATGATAACTTCATTCTATGCTAAATGAGAACGATTTTCAATCACTTTAGAATGATTCTTGGCACTCTAAAGAAAAATTAGGATACCAAAAAAACAGTTTGCAGATTTCTTCACGAAATCGCAAGCTGTTTTCTGAAAGAAAAACCTTATTTAACTGGTAAAACCGCGCCATTATACTTTTCTTTGATCCAGTTTTGCGTACTCTTGGAAGTTAAGGCTTTCATTAACTTCTTAATGGCTGGTTTATTTTGATCACCTTTACGAACAGCAATAATGTTAGCGTAAGGTGAAGAGCTCTTTTCAAGGGCAATGGCATCTTTAGTTGGGTTCAAATCAGCCCCAACGGCGTAGTTGGCATTGATGGCAATTAACGTTCCTTCGTTGTTCTTAAGCAATTCAGGCATTAATTTAGGTTCATAAGAATACTTGAATTTTAACTTCTTAGGATTTTTGGCAATATCATTAAAGGTTGCTGAAGTGATCTTCACACCTTTTTTCAAGGTGATTAACTTAGCATCTTTTAAGATCGTTAAAATCCGACCATAATCTGGTTTGTTGTTACTAACTAAGACAGTTGAACCGGTTTTAACTTGGGATAATTTTTTAACTTGTTTGGAATAAATCCCAATTGGTTCAATATGAACAGTGCCCGCACTGACGATGTCGGTATTGTTCTTTTTATTGTAGTCATTTAAAAATGGCACGTGTTGGAAATAGTTCGCATCCAATTCTTTAGCGGTCAAAGCCCGGTTGGGCATGACATAATCGGTAAATTTCTTAACTACCAAATTGATGCCCTCTTTTTTAAGCTGAGGTTTCACATGTTCCAAAATTTGCGCATGGGGCACTGGGGAAGCCCCGACGGTCAAGGTCGTGGCAGCTTGCGCTTTTTGACCCCCAACTGCTAATAGCACCGCTGCACCCAAAGCAGCTAATGTAAAGCCAACAGACTTCTTAAAATTCTTCATTATAGATAACCTCCAAAAAATATTTATAATCAGGCAATCGCCCTTTTATCAATTTTACGTACGGCAAAATCACCAATGGCTTGGAAAATAAACACCACGATCAAGATAACCACGGTGGCCGTTAGGGTCACCGCGTTTTGATTGGCTTGAAACCCATCTTGGTAAGCCAAATTCCCTAAACCGCCGGCACCAATGACCCCAGCCATGGCCGTATAACCAATTAAAGAGATCCCGGTGACGGTAATCCCAGAAACAATAGCCGGCAAGCTTTCTGGAATCAAGACTTTCCACATAATTTGCAAGCGGCTAGCGCCCATGGCTTCAGCCGCCTCAATAACTCCAGCATCAATTTCATGAAAACCAATTTCCACCATCCGGGCATAAAATGGGGCGGCGGAAATGATCAAAGATGGAATCGCTGCTCTAGGCCCAATAATGGTCCCCGTCATCTTCTTGGTGAGTGGAATTAATAGCACAATTAAAATAATAAATGGGATGGACCGAAAAATATTGACAAAAATTGCGGTCAGCTTATTGAGAATCACGGCCCCAGCAGTATGTTTGCCGGTGGTTTCAAAGAGCAACAAGCCTAAAATAATGCCAAAAATAAACACAAATACCAGGGATAACAAGGTCATCCAGACGGTTTCCACCGTGGCACTCCAGAGGTTGTTCCAATTAACTTGAGCAAAATTAAAGTAGGATGCAAAACTATTAGGATCACGCATTACGAATCACCTCCGTATCCACCCGCATGGTGTTCAAAAAGGCCACACCTTGCGTTAATAATGTCTGCTCCCCCACCAGCTGCAAGTATAAGTTACCTAAGGCGCCACCTTGGGTTTGGTGAATATTACCTTCGATAATATTCAACTCGATGCCTGGGAATCGTTTAAGCATTTCTGAAATGATTGGCAATTTAGCCTGCTCACCATGGAAAGTCAACTTCAAAATCAAGCCATCGGGAACTTGTTCTAAAAGCTGACTGACAATAACTTTCGTATCGTCTTTTTCTGGATTGACCTCTTCTTGGACAAACTCTTTGGTGAGGTCAGCTTGGGGATGCCGGAAAATATCTAATACCGCGCCTTGTTCGACAATCTTGCCCGTATCCATCACTGCCATATTTTGGCAGATTTTACGAACGACATGCATTTCATGGGTGATCACCACCATGGTGATGTGCAGTTGTTGGTTGATTTTTAACAACAACTCCAACACTTCTTCAGTGGTTGCCGGATCCAAAGCACTGGTGGCCTCATCACAAAGCAAGATCTTCGGGTCATTGGCTAGTGCCCGGGCGATCCCTACCCGTTGTTTTTGGCCCCCAGACAATTCTGAAGGATAAGCCGTTTCTCTGCCCTTTAACCCAACTAAGTCAATCAGCTCATCAGCTTTTTGCTGCCGCTGAGCTTTATTTAACCCCTTCAACTCTAAGGGTAGTTCAATGTTGTCGCGAACAGTGCGGGACCATAATAAATTGAAATGCTGGAAGATCATACCAATGTTTTGCCGCATGGTCCGTAATGCCTTACCATTAAGCGTCGTCATATCAACATCATCAATATATACTGATCCTGAAGTTGGCCGTTCCAAATTATTGATGAGACGTACTAGCGTACTTTTACCAGCACCAGAATAACCCACGATCCCAAAAATCTCGCTATCTTGAATCTTCAAGGACACGTGATCTACGGCATTGATGGTATTCTGCCGGGTATGATAAATCTTGCTGACATCTTTGAACTCGATCAAGTGCTCACTTCCTTAAAAAATAGAATAAAATAAAAAACGCCCTCAGTATAAGGACGTTTTCACGTGGTACCACCTTGTTTTGTTGAATTTTTACAAATTCAACCTCAAGAACTCTAAAGAGTTCTCCGATAACGGCGGCACCGCAATGAGCTCATCTCAACTCGCTCATTGATACTCCCAGACCATCTTCAGTGTGGCTTTTTGGTTTCCTTACACCAAACGGAAACTCTCTAAGCAAAAATCCATAACCTACTCATCTGTTCATTGTATTTGTATTCAAAATCTCATAACTAAGATGATAGCCAATGTTACGTTTGCTGTCAACTAATTTAGTCCACCAACAAATCGGCAATCCAATTATCCTGATGTTTTTGGCTATTCATGAGCTCAGGATCATCAGAAATTTCAGTATGCACCGCGGTCACTTTACCAGCAACCGGCGTGGGTAAATCTAAGACAGCTTTTTCAGCTTCCACAGCCACCAAAGTGTCCCCTAAAGCTAATTCACCAACCATTGGCAGTTCCACAAACTTGACGCGGCCCAGTTCATCTTGAGCTTCCGGTGTTAAACCTAAGCGAATGCTTTTAGGATCGAGTTGCTCTTGCCAAAAATATTTCGTTTCTTTAAAGGCCACAGCCAAACACCTCTATCTAAAGTTTTCATTAGTACTAAACATGTAACTCTTGGAGTGATAACGCATTGACATAATCAAGCCTACCCCAATCATATTCCCCAACAGTGCAGAACCCCCTTGGGAAATAAATGGCAATGGAATCCCGGTCAGGGGTAACAGTCCAATACACATGCCGATATTTTCAAAAACATGGAATAAAATCATCATAATGACCCCGGTGGAAATATAGGCATAAAATTCATTTTTAGTGTCTACAATAACCCGAATCATTTGATAAATTAGTAGAAAATATAAAAGGACTAATAAGCAGCCACCCACAAACCCAAAGTTTTCCCCGATGACGGAAAAAATCATATCTGATTCTCGAACTGGGACATAAACTGTAGAATGATTAAAACCTTTACCAGCCAATTGACCAGACCCAATGGCCTTCATACTTTGCCATAATTGGTAGCCTTGATTGGTGGTGTTTTGTGATGGATTCAGCCAGCTGTCAATTCGATCAAATTGATAAGCATGAAAACCGACTTTGCCTAACAAGACTCGTCCCCAAGTGGTTCGGACTAACGTGATCAAAGCTGCGCCGATCACGACAAATGCCGAGATAAACGGCAACAAAATCTTCCAAGTTACCCCAGAAACCAATAGCACCCCGCCAAAAATTGCGAAAAAGACCAACATGGTCCCAAAGTCATTTTGCAACTTCAATAACACAGCTACAGGCAATAACACACAGACCATTTTACCAATCAACAGCCAGTCATATCTGGGGGTGTGTTGGTTATATTGGCTATTGTGGCGGTTGACAGTTCGGGCCAGCATTAAAATAAATGCTGGCTTCATCACTTCTGAGGGCTGAAAAGTCAGTGGCCCTAAAGCAAACCAGCTCTTGGCCCCAGTTTGGGCGAAATAAGAGCGGCTATACAAGAATAAAACGGCAATCAGCAAGAATAGTCCCAAACCATAAGCATAAGGGGCCACGCGCCAGAGTTGTTCCGTATCAAACTGCATAATAATAATGACCGCAATCGCCCCAAGCGCATACCATAATGCTTGAATCACAACTTGGCGCATGGGACTGCCGGCAGATGAATCATGGCTGATCGCCACATATAAAGATACCAGCCCAATTAACGACAGCAGCATTACCGTTAAGATAATACCATAATCGATTCTAGATGAGCCATCAGTGTCTTCTCTCATTGTATCAACACTCCTTGTGCCTATCTATGATATAAATTATAGGTCATCAACAATTCGTTAATGGCATCATCTAAAGTTTTGAAATGTTTTTCAGGTAAATCCTGAAATTGAGTGATAAATCGTTGGGTATTCTCTTCAGTGATCGTCCCAATGGTTTGTGTGCCGATCACAACTTCATAACCGTCTTTATCACCAATTTTGGTTTCATTAACAGAAACTTTGACATTTTGTTCTTTCTTACGCATAAAATCTCCTTAATTATGTTTGTAAAACTTGTTGGCGATGATTTCATCCACATAATTCTCAGGATGCGGGTTGCGCCGCAAAGTAAAGAAATCAGGTACTGGATCTACGCCGCCGTGGACAAAAGGATTACACCGGAAAATGCGCGCAATCCCCATGATACTGCCCTTAATAACCCCATGTTTTTTCAAAGCCGTTAACATGTAGTTAGAACAAGTTGGGTAATAACGGCAGCTTGGCGGAAATAGCGGTGAAATAAAGCGCTGATAAAAGTGCACCAAATAAATCAGAATTTGTTTCATTTTGATGCCACCTCCCATTTAACGGAAGAAACTGAAAATATGCAGCCAAGTACTAGGCAAAAAGACCCGCAATGGATTGCCACCACCGAGCTTAAAGCCAATCATCGCCCCGATAATCAACAGAATAAAGGCCACTAGAACCAGCAATAAAATCCGTTTTAAAACCCAACGGACATACTGTTTATGCTCTTCATCCACTTCATTTAAAACATGTTGTTGACCGGATCGCTTTTCAGCCATTTCATCACATCCTATCAGCGTGTCTTCTTAGTCTTAGCCATATGGGTCAATAAAATGCCCGTGCCTAGGGCCACAGAGTCCAACGGTTCATCCGCTAGTAAAACGGGCACTTGTAAGTTTTCAGCAAATAAGCGGTCGATTCCTTTCAATAATGCCCCACCACCGGTGATCATAATGCCGTGATCAATGATGTCGGCAGATAATTCAGGGGGTGTTTGTTCCAACACATTTTTAGCAGCGGCAATAATCGCTTCCAGTGTGTCATGCAATGCCCCTTCAACTTCTTCAGCAGTTACTTCAACTTCTTTAGGCAAGCCAGAAACCATGTCGCGACCTCGGACAGATAATTTAGCTTCAGGGTCAGGTTCAAAGGCAAAACCAATTTCTTTTTTGATCATTTCAGCGGTATGATCCCCAATTAATAAGCCATGATTTTGTTTGACATAATTAGAGACATTTTGATCCATCTTATCCCCAGCTAGACGCAGCGATTGACTCGTCACTACTTCACCCATGGATAAAACCGCAATATCACTGGTCCCGCCACCAATATCAATGACCATATTGCCTTGGGGTTTAAAAATATCTAAACCCGCCCCAACAGCGGCAACTTTTGGTTCAAATTCCAAATAAACATTGCGACCGCCTGATGCTTCAGCGGCTTCAATGATCGCTTTTTGTTCGATAGATGTTGTATTTGTAGGTGCACAAATCAAAATATCAGGTTTTGATAAGATGCCTTTTACGTTTAATTTGTTAATAAAATAAGATAACATTTCTTCAGTCACATCAAAGTCAGCAATCACACCGTCTTTGAGCGGACGAATTGCCCGAATATTACCGGGTGTCCGGCCTACCATGCGGTAAGCATCAGAACCGACTGCCAATACTTTGCCATCAGACATATTGATGGCTACAACAGACGGCTCGTTTAAAACGATACCTTTTCCTTGAACATTGATCAAAACATTTGCTGTACCTAAATCAATGCCGATACCCTTAGCCATGCTTGTTCCCCTCTCGTCGTTCGAATACGTTCACGTTGGTTGATTATAGCATATTCCCGCTCACTTTAAAATGCGGTCAATAAGCCCTAAGCTTTTATTATACTCTATTCCCCTTTAAAAAGGGACGAGAATTCGCTAACTGAAAATATAAATGAAACTATGGGCTTGATCCACTAAATTCAAGAAGAATTGACTGACATTATAGCCAATGGCAATGGCCACGAAAACCAAGATCAATTGTGCCTGGGGCACATGTTCTCTTTTAATGATCTGATCAAATCTCAAAGCCCGAATACCCCAAAAAGTCAGGACAATAAAAAACATATGGCTTAAAACGGTATAGAGTGCCTGTATTCCCATGAACTTCAAAATTAATTGCCTCCATTTGCTACATTTATTTATATTCTGGCACATAAAAAGGTCGAAGACAAAACTATCGTCTTCGACCTAATATATCATACACGTATGAAATTATTGTGATTGATGGCCAGAAACTGAAATACGGTTGACAGCTCGGCGTAAAGCAACCTGCGCCCGCAGCATTTCATCTGAATCATTATGACTTTGCGCCGTTTTAATTTTCTCTTCAGCCCGCGCTTTCGCCCGTTGTGCCCGGCGTAAGTCAATATCCTTCGCCCGTTCAGCGGAGTCAGCGGTAATAGAAGCTTGATTATTGCTCACTTCTAAGAAACCGCCATTGACTGCGATGGAATCCATATGGTTCTCATCAACCCGATGGACTCGGACTTCAGAAATCTTTAAAGGTGCAATAATGGCTTCATGATTGGCCATAATCCCCAAATCACCATCAATGGCCTTGACGACTAATAGATGGGCATGGTGTGAATAAACCACGCCATCGGGGGTCACAATATTTACGGTTAAAACTTGACTTTGATCATTATCCGCCATATCAGCTAACCCCCTTAGGCATTAGCAGCTTTAGCGTCTGCACTATCATCAGCAGTTTCAGTATCAGAATCGCCGCCAAAGCCCATTTTCTTAGCTTTCTCCACGACTTCTTCAACTTTACCAACAGACCGGAAAGCATCTTCTGGTAAGTCATCGTATTTCCCATCTAAAATTTCAGCAAAACCCTTGACCGTATCACCAACAGACACATAAGAACCTGGTTGACCGGTAAATTGTTCGGCAACACTAAAGTTTTGTGACAAGAAGAATTGAATCTTCCGAGCCCGGGAAACGATCACCTTTTCTTCATCAGATAATTCATCCATCCCTAAGATAGAAATGATATCTTGCAATTCACGGTAACGTTGCAATACGTGTTGCACTTCAGTGGCAACGCGATAATGTTCATCACCCACAATTTCTGGATCCAAGGCGCTAGAAGAGGACTCCAGCGGATCAACGGCTGGGTAAATCCCTTGTTCTGTCAAACTACGTTCCAAGTTGGTTGTTGCATCCAAATGGGCGAAAGTTGTGGCAGGGGCTGGATCGGTATAATCATCGGCAGGAACATAAACAGCTTGAATAGACGTTACAGAACCCTTTTTAGTCGATGTGATCCGTTCTTGTAATTGACCCATTTCAGTAGCTAAGGTTGGCTGATAACCAACGGCTGAAGGCATCCGGCCTAGTAAGGCAGATACTTCAGAGCCGGCCTGGGTGAACCGGAAGATGTTGTCAATGAATAACAGCACATCTTGGCCCTCCACATCACGGAAGTATTCCGCAATCGTTAACCCAGTCAAGGCTACCCGCATCCGGGCACCAGGCGGTTCATTCATCTGACCAAACACCATGGCGGTCTTTTCCAAGACCCCAGAAGCCTTCATTTCAAAGTACAAGTCGTTCCCTTCACGGGTCCGTTCACCAACACCGGTAAATACGGAAATACCACCATGTTCTTGGGCGATATTATGAATTAATTCCTGAATTAAAACGGTCTTACCAACACCGGCACCACCGAATAATCCGACTTTCCCACCTCGTAAATAAGGTTCCAGTAAGTCAATAACTTTGATCCCAGTTTCCAAAACTTCAGAACTTGGGTTTAAATCTTCAAATTTAGGAGCTTCCCTATGAATATTATCCCGCCGGAAATCAGCTGGGAACTCTTCACCACCATCGATTGTTTCACCTAAGACGTTAAATACTCGACCTAGGGTTTCCTTGCCGACAGGCACTGAAATTGAAGCACCAGTGTTTTCTACAGCAGTACCCCGTTGCAGGCCGTCGGTTGAATCCATGGCAATTGTTCTCAAAATACCATCACCCATTTCAAGGGCAACTTCAAGGACAATTTCATTGCCATTAAAGTTTTTTACTTTTAAGGCGTTGTTGATATCAGGCAAATTACCATCTAATGGGAATTGCACATCGACAACTGGTCCAATTACTTGAACAATTTCGCCTTGAGAACTCATATGGTCACTCTCCTTTCTATTATTTATTCGAGTGCTGCTGCACCACCGACAATTTCGGTGATTTCAGTAGTAATCTTAGATTGACGTGCACGGTTATATCGAATTGATAATTTGCTGATCAAATCATCTGCATTATCAGAAGCGCTCTTCATTGCTGTTGTGGAACTGGCATGCTCACTGGTTTTGGCGTCAATAATGGCCCCATAAATCAGACTTTCCGCATACTGTGGCAAAATAGCAGTCAGCGCCTCTTCAGGTGAAGGATCAGCGATATAATCGATTTTTTCATCAACTTCTGAAGTGTCTAAATCAGTGATTGGTAACATCTTTTCAACCCGAAAAGCAGAACTTAATGAGTTGATGAAGTGGTTATAACAAACATAAAGTTCATCAAACACACCAGCATCATACATGGAGACGATCATCTTCACGATTTCAGCAACTTCTTTAAAAGTAGGGATATCACTGACCCCACGGTATTCGTAAGAAACATTCATGTTTCTTGTCTTAAAGAAATCGGCCCCCATCCCACCAATCGCAATCAAACAATACTTATCAGGATCTTCGCTATCTGCGATGACCGACATAATATTCTTTAAAATTGTGCTGTTGTAACTGCCCACTAAACCACGATCACTGGTAATTACCAAGTAAGCGCGTTTTTGAACTGGCCGTTTAACCAACAAACTGCTGGTGGAAATATTATCTGGATTTTCAGATTTAGAAGAACTACCTAGTGAAACACCGTTCAGGACTTGAGAAGCGGCAAGGTGCACAACAATATCGCGAACTTTTTGAGCATAAATTTGATAATTCTTTGCTCTTTGTTCTGTTTGTGACAACTTGGAGGCTGATACCATCTGCATTGCCTTTGTGATTTGTTGTGTACTCTTTGTAGAACCAATTCGACGTTTAATATCGATTAAAGATTCAGCCAACTTGTCACACCACCTTATTGTCTATGATCAGTTTGTCCCACTTTTAGCATCATCAGCTTGGTCATCTGCTTCTGCATGATCTTGGCCAGTAGCTGAGAAACCAGACATGAATGAGTTAATGGCTGCATCCATATCTTTTTCATCTGGTAAATTACCAGTATTATGAATTGTATCCAAGAGATCCTTATGATTGGAATCAAAGAATGCGAACAACTCAGATTGGAATCTGCCAATATCATCAACAGGTACGGCGTCAAGAAAGCCATGGGTCAAAGCGTATAAAATCAAGACTTGTTTTTCAACAGGTAATGGCCGGTGCAATGGTTGTTTCAAAACTTCCACGGTCCGACGACCACGATTTAACTTGGCCTGCGTTGCGGCATCCAAATCAGAACCAAATTGCGCAAATGATTCCAATTCACGGTAAGACGCTAAGTCCACCCGCAAGGTCCCGGCAACTTTCTTCATCGCTTTGATTTGAGCGGCCCCACCAACCCGAGACACTGAAGCCCCGGCATCAATAGCTGGCCGTGTCCCGGAATAGAATAAATCACTTTCCAAGAAAATCTGACCATCAGTGATGGAAATAACGTTAGTTGGGATATATGCGGAGATGTCCCCGGCTTGGGTTTCAATAAATGGCAAGGCTGTCATCGACCCGCCGCCTAATTTATCACTTAACTTGGCCGAACGTTCTAGCAGGCGTGAATGTAAGTAGAACACATCCCCAGGATAAGCTTCACGACCTGGTGGCCGCCGTAACAGTAAGGAAATTTCACGATAAGCAGCTGCTTGTTTTGATAAATCATCAAAGACAATCAAAACATGCTTGCCGTTATACATGAATTCTTCACCCATGGCGCTCCCAGCATAAGGCGCGATATATAACATTGGTGCTGGTTCAGAAGGACCGGCTGTTAAGACAATTGTATAATCCATAGCGCCATATTTGCGTAGGGTTTCAATTTGATTTTTAACAGTAGATTCCTTTTGACCAATGGCCACATAAACACAGATCATGTTTTGGCCTTTTTGGTTGATGATCGTATCAATGGCAATTGATGTCTTACCAGTCTTACGATCCCCAATGACCAATTCACGCTGGCCCCGACCAATTGGAACCAAGGCATCAACGGCCTTTAATCCGGTTTGTAATGGTTCGAAGACGGATTGGCGTTGCATGACACCTGGTGCTTTAAATTCGATGGGACGTGTTTTTGTGGTTTTAATTTCACCTAAACCATCAATAGGTTGGCCTAATGGATTGACGACCCGGCCAATAAGTTCTTCACCAACAGGGACTTCCAGGATACGACCAGTTCTTTTGACCTGATCGCCTTCTCGAATATCATCAAAGCGACCAAAAATGATAATACCAACATCGTTTGACTCCAAGTTCTGGGCAACCCCGTAAGAACCGTTAGAAAATTCTAACAATTCGTTTGACATAACGTTGTCCAATCCATGAGCACGGGCAATACCATCACCGACATATGTAACAGTACCGACTTCGTCAACGACAAGTTGATCATCATAGTGTTCAAGCTGTTGTTTAATCAAAGCGCTAATCTCTTCAGCTTTGATGCTCATCTAATTCACCTCTCATTTTTGATCATCTATTCAGTAATAATGCTTTAATACGGGTTAAACGGGTCTTAATGCTGCCATCAATAACTTTATCGCTGGCATGAACAATGACCCCACCAATGATGTCTGGATCAACTGTACTGGTGATCTGGACGTGACTGGCACCAAAACGTTGCGCAATTTGTGCGCTCAGCTTTTCTTGTTGTGCCGCATTTAAAGCAACTGCAGTAGTTACTTCAGCACGAATAATTTTATTTTGCTTATCGTACATTGCTTCAAAGTAATCTACCATGAATAAAATGTCATTCATTCGTTTGTAGTCAAACACCATTTGTAAGAAGGTCTGCATCAACGGGCTGAATTGTTGTTTCAAACTGTCGATGATCGGCTTTTTCTCAGCTAAACTCAAACGCATATCTGTTAAGACATTCCCTAAATCTTTATTTTCGGTAAAAATTTGGCGAATACCCAATAATTCTTGATAAGTGTCATCTAGTGCTTGTTTTGACTCGGCTAGTTCAAATAATGCATTCGCATAACGTCTACCAATAGTAAATTTATCTAGTGCCATTGGTATCGCCTAACCCTTCAATATAAGAATCAATCAATGCTTGCTGATCACTGGCACTGAGTTCCTTATTAATTAATTTGGATGCTATTTCAATTGATAATTGTGCAACATCATCTCTTGCACTGGCTAAAGCGTCCGCACGAGCTTGTTCAGCATCTTTTTGGGCGTTAGTCTTTAACTGTTGTGCTTCACTTTGGGCTTGTGTGATGATTTGGTCACGTTGTGTTTCCCCACTCTTTTGAGCGTTTTGAACGATCTGCGTGGCTTCGCTACGGGTATTTTTTAATTCACCTTCACGTTGAGCTGCCAATTCGTCCGCTTTTTTACGGGTATCTTCAGCGTAATCTAAATCACCATTGATTTTATCTTCACGCTTAGCCATCATCTTTGAAACAGGCCCATAGGCGTATTTCATGACAATAACAAACATGAGTACAAATAAAATCAAGTAAATTAGCATATCGCCAACTTGAAGTGCAGCACCCAAAACAAGTTTGTCCATCTTTATTGCACTTCCTTCCTAAACGAATTTATTCTCATTAGTCTGTTTTAGAACAAGAATAAAATCAAGAATGAAATGACAATGGAAATAATTGGAACCGCTTCGATCAAACCTACACCAAGGAACATTGTCCCACGCAATTGGCCTGATAATTCAGGTTGACGTGCCATACTTTCGATTGTTTTTGCAATAACGTGTCCGTTACCATAAGATGCAGCTAAGGCAGCTAAGCCTGCAGCAATACCAGCACCGATTGTCTTCATAAAAAAATTACCTCCTAGATAATCCTAAAAATTTAGTTTGTTACTCTTGCTCGAGTTTCCCCGAGATGTAAACCATAGCTAGTGTTACGAAAATATAAGCCTGGATACTTCCAATAAATACTGAAAATGCTTGCCAGACCATCTCTAGTAGTGCGCCAGGAATAAAAGAAACCACACCGAAACTGTGCATAAATTGCGCAAGCAATTTCAGAAGAATTTCACCGGCATAAATGTTACCGTAAAGCCGTAAAGATAACGTCAAAAAGTTTGTAAACTCTTCAAGTATGTTAATTGGTGTCAAGAATGCCACTGGCCGGGCATAGTTCTTGAGGTATTGTCCAAAGCCCCACTTTTTAACCCCATAATAATGGGACAGCAGCAACACAATGGCCGCTAAGGACATGGTTACGATTGGGTTTGACGTTGGGGATTTAACCCAATTGGTATTACCCACGGTAACCTGTAGGAATAAACCTAATTGGTTGGCCATGAAGATGAAAAGAAACATCACGAAGGCCAAGCCATAAAACTTGCGACCTTCTTCTCCAGGAATGGCACTTTTAACGATACCATTGACAAAATCAATTGCCCATTCAATAACATTTTGCTTTTTACTCGGTCGTAACGATGGACGTCTGGATAGATAGAACACAAATGCTAATACCATCAAGGCAGCAATAATTCCAGAAATATCGTTGCTGAGATCAAAATTCAATCCCATAAAACTTACAACTGGAGACTTTTCATTCAACGCTTTCTTCCTCCTTTCTATCTTGGATATGCTTATGTAGATCCCTTTATCTGGCAGAAGTGATCAACAAAACCTAGCAGAACCTAGTCCGCATTTTGACGAACTGAGTTAAGTCAAAATACAAGTGAAATAATACCACCAAAATAAGGAAAAGACAAAGCATTGTTTCAGTAAATTTATTCATAATGTCATGAAAATTGACAACAGATTTCAATAAATCCTTAAAAAATCACAATTTATCAGGACATTTTATACACTAAAAAAGTAAGCTACAAAATAAAGGACCAAATAAAGCCGTCAGCTTCATCTAATCCTAAATTATCAATTATTTAGTTCCGAATAAGCGATCGCCAGCATCCCCTAAACCAGGAATAATATAGCCATCTTCATTGAGTTTTTCATCCAAGGCCGCAGCATAAATATCCACGTCAGGATGTGCTTCTTGAACAGCGCGAACGCCTTCAGGGGCTGCCACCAAGACCACCAAACGCATGTTAGAAGCACCACGCTTCTTTAAGGCGTCAATGGCCATGATTGCTGAGCCACCAGTCGCAAGCATTGGATCAACGATAAACAAGTTACGTTGGTCAATGTCTGTTGGCATTTTCACGAAATATTCGTGGGGTTTCAAAGTTTTTTCATCACGGTACATACCGATATGTCCAACTTTTGCAGCTGGGATCAATTCCAACACACCATCGACCATGCCTAGCCCAGCCCGTAGAATTGGAATGACTGCTAACTTCTTACCAGAAAGCGTCTTTTGAGTGGTTTTCCCCATTGGGGTATTCACGACAACGTCTTCTAACGGTAAATCCCGGGTAATTTCATAGACCATCAATTCGGCTATTTCATTGGCAACCTCTCTAAACACCTTCGTACCAGTGTTTTTATTGCGAATAATTGTCAATTTGTGCTGAATCAATGGATGATTTAATACTGTAAACTTTCCCACTTTAAGAGCCACCTTCGTTTTAATCTCATACTATTCTAGCCTATCGAGATGAAAAAACCAATAGCAAACTATAATTTATTCTGGAATTGGAAAACGTTGTGTTAATTCAGCGACCTTATCAGAAACTTCTTTCAAAACTGTCGGATCATCTTTGCCCTTGCAAGCCTTTAAAATCAAGCGTGCGACCTCTTGACAGTCGGCTTCTTTAAAGCCTCTAGTGGTGATGGCTGGTGTCCCGATGCGAACGCCACTGGTCTTAAAAGGCCCATTTTGTTCATTTGGAATAGTGTTCTTGTTTAAAGTAATATGAACTTCATCCAATAAGTCCTGTACATCACGGCCGTAAAGACCTAGCTTGGTCACATCTAACATCATTAGATGGTTATCTGTCCCTTCGGAAATAACCCGGACATCATCGCTGTCATTAAAAACAGCAGCCATAGCTTGTGCATTTTTAACGATTTGTTGGGCGTAAGTCTTAAAGCTTGGATCCATGGCTTCTTTCAAACACACTGCTTTGGCGGCGATCACATGTTCCAATGGCCCACCTTGGATACCCGGAAAGACAGCGGAATTAATGGCTTTGCCATACTCAGCCTTAGCTAAGATCAAGCCACCACGAGGTCCTCGTAAAGTTTTATGCGTTGTCGTGGTAACCACATCTGCATAAGGCACTGGGCTTTGATGGACGCCTGCAGCCACAAGGCCAGCAATGTGCGCCATATCTACCATCAAGTAAGCCCCAACTTGATCACAAATTTCTCTGAATTTGGCGAAATCAATGGGCCGACTGTAAGCTGAAGCCCCAGTGACGATCATTTTAGGTTTAACTTCTTGAGCTAATTTTAAAATTGCATCATAATCCAGACGTTCTGTCTCTGGGTTAATGCCATACTCAGTAAAGTTATATTCCTGACCACTGAAACTGACTTTTGCCCCATGGGTCAAGTGTCCCCCATCTTGCAAACTCCAGCCCATCACCTTATCGCCATCTTTTAAGAAAGCCCGATAAGCTGCCATGTTTGCAGAAGATCCTGAGTGAGGTTGTACGTTGGCATATTCTGCCCCAAAAAGTTGTTTGGCCCGGTCAATGGCTAAGTTTTCGGCGACATCAATAAATTCACAACCCCCATAATAACGATGACCTGGATACCCTTCGGCGTATTTGTTCGTTAATACACTACCTTGGGCCGCACGCACAGCTGGTGACACAATGTTTTCCGAAGCGATCAGTTCAATTGTATCGGCTTGGCGCTGTTCTTCGTTATGAATTGCGGTGAATAATTCAGGATCTTGTTGTTCAAAGTTGCTCATATAAGGACCTCCTACAAGTTAATACTGTAGATTATACCGGCAATTTGAAGAAAATGAAAGGTAGATTAAATTTTTCACAGGAAATAAGCGCACACCACAGCAAAAAGCGCATTCAAAACGGTTACATGACCCGCTTTGAATGCGCTAAAACACCTGATCAAATTAACCCTTCGTCCCGTAATGAACTGCTGCTGAGCCGGCCACAAACTGATCATACGAAACATCTTGGAAGCCAGCTCGTAAAAACAAGCTCTTTAAAACTTCAGCAGACACAAAATGATGCGTTGATTTTTGCAAGTAATCATATTCATGATAATGATGGATAGCGCCCCCCAGCAAAGGTAAGACTTTGCCAAAGTACAATTCCCACCCAGCATGCATGATGGGGTTAGTGGGTTGAGACGTTTCCAGACAGGCTGCTTGGCCACCAGGCTTAAGTACGCGATACATTTCAGCTAAAACCTTATTAGCATCTGGCACATTTCGCAGACCAAAACCAATAACTACCCGATCAAAACTATTATCGGCAAAAGGGAGCTTTTGGGCATCCCCTTGAATAAAGTTGATATTGGCACCTTGATAGTCCTTTAAATGGTCTTGGGCGATCGCCAGCATGCCAGCGCTGAAATCTAAGCCGGTCACTTGGCCAGTGTTTCCTACAGCCTGCCCTAGCGAAAAGGTCCAAATTCCTGTACCACAGCACACGTCTAAAATATGATCACCGGGTTGAAGCGCCAATTTAGCATTGACCACCTTGCGCCAGCGTTTATGAAAACCTAGACTGATGACATTATTCATGACATCATAGTTGCCCGCAATATTATCAAAAATATGCTGAACCGTTTGACTAGGTGTTTGATTCGTTAATCCCACGATACGTCGACCACCAATTCATTTTAATGCTCACATTGCTAAACCTTATTCCAAGTTGGGATTACCCTTTAAAAATGGCAATTTCTTGCGGCAATAAGGAATGATCCAACGATCTAAACCGATCTTACCAGCATTTACACCGGCAATCAAAATGAAGATTTCGCAAGCAAGATACAGCGGATTGACAGATACAGTGCCTGCAAACAAGTAGGCAAAGTTCATCAACATGCCAAAGAATACTGCTAAAGTTGTGAAAGCACCCAGAATAAGACCTAAACCAACAAGTAATTCGCCCCAGGAAACAGCGAAATTAAAGAAATTAATGTTGGGTTGCACAAATGATTTCAAGAAGCTGGTATAGTGCGGATAAGCAACGGCCTTTTCAGGTGTCAGTACCGGTTGAGACACCGCGTGGGCAATAAAGCCCTTGGCGTCAAAGCCCTTGGAAACTTTGCCCCAACCATCGATGGCCCACAAGAAGCCAAAGTACACCCGTACAATTGTCAGTAGCCACATTGCTACCTTGTTATGACGTAACCAATTAACCATGATATATTCCTCCTAAATATGGCTTAGTACGACATTATATTATGCCAACGCTATCTTACCATAAGTAAGTGGAATCTTGTTCAATTTTGCTCAAGCGCTTCCACATCTTAACTTTTCTTTAATTATTTTTCAAAATAATGCGTCCCCGAGGCTTTTTCTAAGCGATTCATATATGCAGTTCCTAAGCCTTTTGGTTCAAAGCCTTGTGCTAAGATGATCTTAACTTCTGGATATAAGTCAAAATAGCGCAAGCCATCAAACAACTTATGACTCGCTGAAACCACTGAATCCCCTAGTGAAAATTGTTCTTTGAAACGAATTTTATCCTGGCTCGCTAAAATTTGGTCCGTGGCTAATAAGCCAACTTGTACACTTTGCTTCAAAGCCCAATCGATTGCTGCATTAAAATCTTGGGCATCTTTAACAATGATCACGCTGGCTTCGGGGGCATAATGGCGGTACTTCATACCTGGCGCTTTGGGAACTTCGTTAGTGGCTACGTGATGTTTATTGTCTAATACTTTGGGCAAAATCGTTAACAACTTTTCCCGTGTGACCGCCCCAGGCCGCAAAATGACTGGGGGAACCACGGACATATCTAGGACCGTCGATTCCACGCCCACTTTTGTAGGTCCATCATCTAAGACGGCGGCAATTTTGCCGTCTAAATCATGTAAGACATGGTCAGCCGTTGTGGGGCTGGGTTTACCAGAAGTATTGGCTGAAGGCCCAACTAAAGGTACCCCCGCTAATTCAATTAATTTTAAAGTGGCAGCATTATTAGGCATTCTAAACGCGGCTGTCTTTAACCCCCCAGTGACACTGGCGTCTAGAGCATTATTTTTGATGGGTAAAATCAATGTCAATGGGCCAGGCCAAAAAGCCTGCACCAAGGCAGCAACAGTTGGTGTGGGAATAATGGCCAAGGCCTTCACCTGATCAAAATTGTGCACATGAACGATCAGAGGATTGTCACTGGGTCGACCTTTAGCTTGATAGACTTGTTTTACAGCAACCGGATTGGTGGCATCTGCGCCCAACCCATAAACGGTTTCTGTAGGGAAAGCCACTAATTCCCCAGCTTTGATCAATGCTGCTGCCTGTTGAATCTGTGTATTCGTTAAACGAACTGTCAAAATGCTACCTGCTTTCTTCTGAAATAATTTTGCCGCGCAATAAACGATCCTGACCAGCTAAATCTTGTCTAAAAGCTATCTCAGCCCTGGGCAAAAGCTGCGTGGTCAGTTTTTTTAATGCAGCTTTTTGCTGAAAACCGAATTCCAAATAAAAAGTCCCGGCAAATGTCAAATAAGGTGCGACGGTTTTAAAAAAACGTTGATAAAAACTTAGACCATTATTTTCAGCAAATAACGCCAAATGCGGTTCATATTCGAGCACGCTGGCGTCCATGACGGCTTTTTCACGGCGACTGATGTAAGGCGGATTTGAAACAATAATATCAAACCGTTGTCCAACAACTGGTGCTAAGAGGTCCCCTTGGCGAAAGGCCACCTGTGCGCCCAATGCCTTGGCATTCCTTTCGGCCACCGTTAGTGCCGCTGACGAAATATCGGTGGCCATGACTTGCCAGTTAGGGCGTGCCAACTTTAAAGTAACGGCTAACACCCCACTGCCAGTGCCAATATCTAAGACACGCAAAGCCTTATTTTCGGGAAAATCCGCCAGTACCCAAGCCACTAAATTCTCTGTGTCATATTGGGGGATCAATACCCGGTCATCCACATAAAATGGTCGGCCATAAAACCAAGCTTGGTGCACGATATATTGGGGTGGCACGTGCTTTGCTAAAGCCGCAATATCTTGTTCTAACTGCTGTTGAACGGCCGCTGGCATAATTTGTTGCTGCTGAACTAGGTAATCTGTTTGAGTCCAATTTTGACGCTGCAAAAAAACATACATTAAATCATCAAAGGCGATGCCTTGTTGATCTAATGTCTGTTTTGCCTGGGCCAGGACTTTATAGTAAGTCTCTTGTGCCATCTTGAATTTGTTCTAGCTTCTTAGTTTGATCATAAACAATTAAGGCATCGATGACCTCACCTAAATCCCCGTTCATAATACGATCTAACTTATTTAGTGTTAATCCGATCCGGTGATCGGTCACCCGATTTTGCGGGTAATTATAGGTCCGAATACGTTCGGACCGATCCCCTGAACCCACTGCGGACTTCCGGTTAGCATCATATTCACTTTGATTTTGGCTTTCATAATAGTCATAAACCCGAGAACGTAAAATTTGCATGGCTTTTTCCCGGTTTTGCTGTTGAGAACGTTGGTCTTGCATGGCAACCACAATACCAGTTGGTAAATGGGTCATCCGAACGGCAGAAGACGTCTTGTTGATATGCTGACCCCCAGCACCAGAAGAACGATACACATCGACTCTGATGTCTTTGGGATCAATATCCAACTCAACTTCATCATATTCTGGCATGACGGCAACCGTTGCGGTCGACGTGTGGACCCGGCCTTGGGATTCAGTTTGTGGAACACGTTGTACCCGGTGGGCGCCATTTTCATACTTTAATTTAGAATAAACTTTGTCCCCCGTGATTAAAATGGAGACCTCTTTGAAACCACCTACTTCGGTGCGGTTTTCATCAATAATTTCAAAATGCCAATTTTGCCGTTCAGCATATTTCTGATACATGCTCAATAAGTCCCCGGCAAATAGACTGGCTTCATCTCCACCAGCGGCACCCCGAATTTCCATGATGATGTTTTTGTCATCATTGGGATCAGTTGGCAGCATCAAAATTTTGATTTCGCCTTCAAGTTGTTCTTTTTCGGTTTTTAAATCATTCAAGTCGTCTTTTGCTAAAGCTTCCATTTCGGGGTCGTTAGATTCTCTTAGGACTTCTTCACTTTCAGAAATATCAGATTGAACTTCTTTAAGTCGTTTGTACTTAGCCACGACCTCACGCATATTGCCCTCTTCTTTAGAAAGCTCCATATAACGTTTGGTATCGTTGATCACTTCTGGATCAGACATTAATTCTTGCAGCTCACTGTAACGGTCCAATAAGCCGTCAAGTTGTTCGAATATTTTATCCATTAATTAGATAACTCCTTTATAAAATTGTTTTAGTTGCCTTTAGTATCGATCCCCGGCAAATCCGGATTGAAATAATGTTTTCTGCAAACAGGGTAATACATTTCATTGCCCCCGATTTCAACTTGCTGGCCTTCATAAACTGGTTGACCACCATGGACCCGTAAATTCATAATAGCCTTCTTTTTACAAAACCAACAAATTGTTTTCATTTCTTCAATTTTATCTGCGTATAGCAATAAATACTTTGAGCCTTCGAAGAGCTCATTTCTGAAATCATTTTTCAACCCAAAAGCCATCACCGGAATATTTAAAGTATCCACGATTTGGGCTGCTTCAATAATATGATGTTTTTTTAAAAATTGTGATTCATCAATTAAAATGCAAGCCGCGTTTGGATTTAATTTTTGGACCATTTCATACAAATTCGTTTCGTCAAAAATAGCTACTGCTTCACGCTCCAAGCCGATTCGGCTGGAAACCATGCCGACGCCTTGACGGGTATCCATACCACTAGTCATAATAATAACAGGTTTTTGCTGTTCCTCATAATTGTGGGCGACCTTCAAAATCTCAATGGTTTTACCACTGTTCATCGCACCATAACGGAAAAATAATTGTGCCACGCAATAGCCCTCCCTTTCGTTTGACTCACAACCTTTTAGTATACGCCCTCAGTTATTAAAATTCATTAGTTATTGAACATTAATACTACTCAAGGCCCTAAGTTTTTGCTATGATAGGTTAAGTTTAAATCGTTAAAAGCAGAAAGGCGGCTATCATGAGTATCAAGTCAGCTGTAGCAACCCTAACCGGTAAATCAAGTTACTGGTTTTTGCACAATGTATTAAAAGGTGGCAGTTCTTTCCCAGGTAAAATCGCTGAGAAAATTGATCCGGCTGTTTTAAAACACTTAGCGGCTGGTTATGAGGTCATTATCGTCACTGGCACCAACGGCAAAACCTTGACCACTTCTTTAATTGTTAAGGTCTTATCCCAACAATACGATAACATATTAACCAACCCCACTGGTTCCAATATGACCCAAGGTATCGTCACGGCCTTTTTAGCCCACAGAAGTATGCGTCAACCTAAAAAACTAGCTATCTTAGAAGTTGACGAGGCAAATGTTGCGCCCATCTGTCGCTATATCAAACCGAAGGCCTTTGTCCTGACCAATATCTTCCGGGATCAAATGGATCGTTATGGTGAAATCTATACCACTTATCAAAAAATTCTAGATGGCATCAAATTAGCGCCTGAAGCTACAGTGATCATGAATGGGGATGCCCCTATTTTTGCATCTCAAGACATCCCCAACCCCAAAATTTACTATGGTTTTCAAACCACGCCGGGTACCCGGGATCTAAAAGCCCGGGTCAATACGGACGGTGTCTTATGTCCGCGTTGCAATCACATTTTGCATTACCATGAACTGACCTATGCAAACTTGGGCGATTACTTCTGTCCCAACTGTGGTTTCCATCGACCAAAATTAGATCAGATCATTACCAAAGTAAATGATATGACACCCACCAGCTCCACTTTCACCATTGCCGATCAACCCATCACCATTAATATTGGTGGCATGTATAACATTTACAATGCCTTAGCTGCTTATACAGTGGGTAACTTCTATCATTTAGCCCCTGATAAAATTCGCCAGGGCTTTGCTTATGACGAGAAAGTCTTTGGTCGTCAAGAAGTGATCACCATGGGCGATAAAAAAATCACCCTGATTCTTGTGAAAAACCCCGTGGGTTTAAACCAAGTTTTAGATTTGTTAAAAACAGAAAAACATGATTTTTCCCTAGGGGTCTTATTAAACGCCAACTATGCCGATGGCATTGATACCAGCTGGATCTGGGACGGGGATTTTGAAGGCCTGCCCAAGGACAAGATCAAAGCCTATCTAGCCGGCGGTGAGCGCTCTGATGATATTGACTTCCGTTTAAAAGTCGCCAACGTGCCTGAGGCTAAGTTAGTGCACGTCCAGGGGATGGAACCGGTCTTAGGTGAATTGAAGAAAATGCCCACCCAACAGATCTACGTACTGGCAACTTATACTGCCATGTTGCAATTACGCAAAGCCATGGCCAATGAAAAATTGATCAAAACCGGCTTTTAAATTAATTATCAGATAGGTAGTTCCAAAAAATCCGTTAGCCAATTGTGGTTAACGGATTTTTTGAATACTGTTTAATTAGGCTTGCGTTTTAATCTTATTTTCAACCGAAGCGACGACTTCATCGATCAAACCTTGATCTTTCAAACCAGTGACTTGCTTAACAACGTCAACTAATGGTTTTTCTTTTAATAGCTTTTGCAATTCAACACTTTCAGAATCTTTAGGTTCATCAAAGGTGAAAATCATGCCAACGGTATCCAACAGCACACTGTAATCTAAGTTGCGATCCTTCAATTCCCGAATTGGCCGAATAAAACGTTCATCGTAGCCAAGTTTGCGAATTGGTGTCCGCCCTACCCGTAAAATATCATCGGAGATATATGGGTTTTGGAAACGGCTGATGATTTTTTCTTGATAAGCTTTCAATTCATCTGGTTTAAAGTGCCATTTATGAATAAGCAGATCACCAGTTTCAGACAAAGCACCCTTTAATTGTTTCAAGACTTTTTCATCTTTAATGGCATCCCCAATGGTCTTATAACCCAAATATTCACCTGTATAAGCAACTGTCGCATGACCGGAATTAACGGAGAACAATTTCCGCTCAATATAAGGTTCCAAATCAGGTACATAAACCACGGAGTCCAACTTGATGTCATGCCGTTTCATCTGGGATTCATCAATGACCCATTCCTTGAAAGGTTCCACTGAAACAGCCAGTGGATCTTCATGGTGTTGAATTGGCACGATCCGGTCAACAGCGGCATTTGGAAAACCAATATATTCATCGGCAAACTGCTTGTCAGCGTCATTTAAGTGTTTATAAACTTCGCCCTTTAGAAATTGGCTGCCACCAATCATGTTTTCACAGGCGATGACATCTAAAGGTTGGGTATTGTTGTTTGCAAGACGTGCGCTGATACCCTTGGCAATCAAATCAGCGATAAATGGTAAAATCTTGGGGCCGATGGCTGTCGTGACCATGTCTGTATTTTCAATGGCGGCAACGACTTTGTCAGGGTTGTCTTTGTTGTTAATACCGTCAACATTGGCCACATGAATCTTTTTATGACCTTCTGCGGCTAATTCAATATCATATTCATGACGCTGATCTAACGCGTCAATGATTGTTGAATTGACATCAACAAAATGAATTTCAAAACCGTTTGAAGCTAAAGTTTCACCAATAAAACCTCTACCAATATTACCTGCGCCAAAATGTACTGCTTGCACTCTAATCAACTTCCTTCAATAGATTAATAATTTCATCCGGTGTTTGCGCATCAGCTAATTTTTCCACATTGTTAATATCACTACAATATAACGCAATGGCTGATAACAATTGTAAATGTTCCCCGTTCAAACCGGCGATGCCAAAAACGACAGTTACTAATTTTTCATCAGCAGGATCATCGCTAAAATCAACGCCCCAAGGATATTGTACAATAGAAATCCCTGTCTTCTTAATAAACTTCTTGCCATCTTCAGTGCCATGGGGAATAGCAATAAAGTTCCCCATATAAACGGATACATCTTTATTCCGATCAATCATCGAATCGATGTAACCAGGTTCAACATTGCCATTATCAACTAATAGCTGGCCAGCCTGGCGGATGGCTTCTTCTTTTGTCTTTGCTTCTTGATGAAGTTGAATTAAATTCGCATCTAGTGCCTTCATCATGTCACCCCTTATCCCTTAATTCGATTTAAGAACAGGCGGCTGATCAGCTGTTTAACAGTGGTAGTATCGCCTTGTTGGTAAATCGACAAATTTAAATCATTATATACGATCGACCCGGAGATATCTCCCAATAAATCAGCTTGAAACGTTGGCAGCTCTTTGGGGGCAATCATGAATAATGCTCTGGAAAATGTCACATCTTGATAGTCCATCCCTTGGGTCACCAAAGGGTGGCTTAAATTATAAATCGCGAAAAATGGTGCTTTAACTTCTTGATGGGTGGTATGCACCAAGGCCATCCCCGTACCAGGGATCCCAACTGGGGCCGCGGCCATGCGTTGGTATAAAGCATCGCTGACCACTTGAGCATTGGTCAATAACTTAGGTCGCAGCCGTTTGCAAAGTAGCAATAACGTCTGTTCTAAATCCAACTGGCGGTTATCAACGGCTTGAACCACCACCATGTCCAAAATTGCCTTAGCTGCCGCAACTGCCGCCACCAAGCTATCAAATTGTTGCAAGGTGTCGGTTTGTAGCACAGTCGGTGTTGCTTTTGCTGGCAGGCGAACCCCAAAGTGGGCCACCAAGTCATTTTTAATATCTTTAACCTCATCGCTGAGCAATAAAGGCGAGATGACTTTATAAGGATAATTAAACCCCGGCAAGAAAATCGTTGAGAGAATTAAATCGTAATCAGCAACTTTTATTTTGTTTAACTCAGCAACTCGGGAAACCCGATAATCACTGATCTCTGGTACCATTTTCTTCAACCGATGTTCCAATACTTTAGCCGTCCCCACCCCATTGGCACAAATCACCAGTGCCCGAATCGGTTTGCCTTGCCGCTGTTGTTCAAAAGCAGAGGCAAAGTGCAATAGAATATAGGCTGCTTCACTATCGGAAACATGTTGTTGGTCAAAAACTTGATGCAAGGCCCGGCGAACATGTTTATAAAGTTTAGGATAGTTGCCAACCACATTTTCTAAGACTGGATTATTGACTTCCGGCAACTGCGACGTCTGGCGCCGCAGCGTGGCGGAAATGTGGGCAAACAAGTCTTCAAACAACGTGTTGTCATTTCTAAAATCGTATTTAAAATTCTTAGAGACATCTTGAATCAAACTGCGCACTTGATAAGACAAGCGTAGATCGTAATTATCCAGTAGCAAATTATTTTGCAATTTAAAACTCATGCCATGAATTTGTTGCGCTAAAAACTCGATTTCCACCATGGAGATATGGTCCGCAATGTCATGGTCAAAATGTTGGTACAAACTA
Source organism: Agrilactobacillus composti DSM 18527 = JCM 14202 (assembly GCF_001436375.1). Taxonomy (GTDB): domain Bacteria; phylum Bacillota; class Bacilli; order Lactobacillales; family Lactobacillaceae; genus Agrilactobacillus; species Agrilactobacillus composti. Next base: position 270,626 of record NZ_AZGA01000002.1, read on the forward strand.
ATCGCTAAGCGCTGATATTTGAACAACACATTCTTATCCACGTGATCTAATGATTTAATGAACTTCTTCTTGCTGATTCGCTGGGCAGAAACGGTCAAAATGATCGTTAACTGCTTGATTTGACTATCCGAGAATGATGAGAAATCACTATCGATTTTGCTACGCATGGCCTGATTGGCAACATGCAACAATTTGGCTGGCAGCAGTTGAATGAAATAGCGCGAATCACTATCAGGTAATTGAATCTGACCAGCGGCATTTAAAACTTCGAAAAATTCATATTCATTAATTTCGCTGGACAAAACACCACTGATCACCCGTCGGATATTATTTTCTTGACCATAAACACGAATGCCTTTCGCCGGAATCCGCTCTAAAACTAAATTATAGTCTTTGAAGATTGGTTCAATGGCATTTAAATCCTGAGTGATGGTGGCCCCACTGACTTCAAACTCAGTGGCTAAAGCCTTCGTCGTTAAAATCTGATCACTCATCAATAAGCGACAGACTAACGCACTTTGACGGGTCATGACTGAGGAGAAACTCGATTTCGTCGTATTGATCAACTGTTTTTTTAGTTTGGCAATACTAGCATCATCTGCAACTAAATGGTATGCCCCATCTTCTTTAGCCAATTGGATGGCTAAATGTGCCAGGGAGGTCTCCAGACTCGATAGTTCACGGTAAATCGTCCGGCGACTAACACTAACGCCTTTCATCAAGTCGGCAATGCTTAACCCTTGGGGATTACGTAGGAGCAACAGCGTAATCTCAGCTTCACGATTAGACAGGTCCATGACTTATCCCTTACTTCCTTACTGTTATTTCAGTTCAGAGATAAGTTTATCATACTCAGGTGCATTCACGATGTCGTTAACAACTAAAACTTGCACATTCTTAAATGATAGTTTGATGCGCTTAGCAGTTTCTTTACTAGCAATTACCAAGGTAGTGTCTGTGTCTTCCACTTCCCCAACGGCAACATTACGAACATCAATATCTGTCTTGTCAGCTTTCTTCAACGTATCCTTGAACATTGAACGGGCCATTGTCGCAGAACCAATATTTTGATCATGGTGAATGAAATCAACCCGTTTAATTTTGGCTGCGTCTAAATTGGTAACAGCATCTGCTTTGGCTTCAGCCTTTTCACTTGGCGTTTCAGCCGGTGTATCCGCAGAAACTTCTTTAGTCTTCAAACCAGTGACAATTTCATCATATTTAGGGGAGTTCAAGAAGTTCTCTACGGAAACATGGACAGCAGATGGCGTCTTGGACAAAGCCCGTTTAGCTAATTCTTCTTGTGTGACAACCAACAAACCAGGTTCGTCAGTTAATTTATTAATGGCGGTATTGGTAACGGAAAGATCCAAACCAGCCTTTTTAACTTTATCTCTTAAGATGGATGCACCCATGGCACTGGAACCCATGCCGGCATCGCAGGCGAAGATAATATGGTTAACATTTTCAGCAGTAGACAAGATAGCTTTGGCATCTTGATTATCAGCTGCTGTGCCTTTGGCGTTATCTTTCATATCCGCCAATTTAGCTTGACTAGCGCCAATGTCGTCAATTTCTTCACTCTTGTCCCGTTTCAAAATGACCATTGAGACTAAGAAGGAAACTGCCGTGGCAACGGCGACCCCACTGATGACCCCGACATAGTTCATGATGCCTTTTGGTGTCATGAGTAGGATAGAGATAATTGAACCAGGTGAAGGAGAAGCTTTCAAACCAGAACCGAAAAGATTGAACATAAAGGTCCCAGAAACCCCACCACAGATAACAGATAAGAACAAGGCTGGTTTCATTAAAACGTATGGGAAATAGATTTCATGAATCCCACCGAAGAAATGAATGATAGCAGCCCCAGGAGCACTACTTTTAGCAGTGCCCTTACCAAAGAACATAAAGGCTAGCAATACCCCAAGACCTGGACCAGGATCTGGTTCCAATAAGAAGAGAATGGATTTACCAGCTGAAGCTGAAGCCTGAATCCCAAGAGGTGTTAAAATACCTTGGTTAATGGCGTTATTTAAGAACAAAATTTTGGCCGGTTCGATGAAGACGTTGGCCAAAGGAATCAAGCCTCTGGCAATGATCCAATCAACACCGACTGCTAAAGCACCACTCAAACCAGATACAACCGGGCCAATCCCAAAGAATCCAATAATAGCTAAAATCATACCCAAGATGCCGGCTGAGAAGTTGTTAACCAACATTTCAAAGCCTTGTTTAGTTCTAGGTTGTGCCCAAGCATCAAATTTCTTGATACACCAACCACCTAGTGGGCCCATCATCATTGCACCAATAAACATTGGAATATTGGTCCCGACAATGACCCCCATCGTGGCAATGGCCCCTACGACCCCACCACGATGCTCATAAACCATACTCCCGCCGGTGAACCCAATTAATAATGGTAATAGATAGGTCACCATTGGTGTAATCATTTTGGCTAGTTCCGCATTTGGTAGCCAGCCTGTTTTCATAAATAGGGCGGTGATTAACCCCCAAGCAATGAAAGCACCGATATTGGGCATGACCATACCGGATAACTTACTGCCTAAGCGCTGTACCTTCGTTTTGATCGAAGTCTTTTCTTTCGCGTTGTTTGCACTTGCTTCCATGATTTAATTCTCCTTTCACTTGTTTACATGATTCATTGTATGCGCTTTCCGTTTTTAGCTCAACACAGACTTTGGCACAAAATGTTGTGTCAAAAGTTTGCCAAAGCTATTGGAAAATATTTCCGCCTAATATACTTGACAAAATTCAACGCAATAAATTATAATTGGGCTATACCAAATGAACGACAAATTGGCAAATTTGAAAGGAGTAACTATAAAATGAAAGTTATTGTTACAAAAAACGACACTGAAGCTGGTCAAAAAGCTTTTGAACTCATAAAGGACGCGATGAACAACGGGGCTAAGGTATTGGGCTTAGCCACTGGGAGCACTCCCGTTAAAATGTATGAGGCCATGGTCAATAGTGATGTGGACTTTTCTAAAATGACCTCTGTGAACTTAGACGAATACGTGGGGATGGCACCAGACAACGATCAAAGCTACCGTTACTTCATGCAAAAACACTTATTTGATAAGAAGCCTTTTGCCAAGACTTTTGTGCCTGATGGTTTAGCCAAAGATTCTGAAGCTGAAACCAAACGCTATGATCAAGTTATTGCTGATAATCCCATTGACTTGCAAGTCTTAGGTCTAGGTCGTAATGGCCATATTGGCTTTAACGAACCCGGTTCTCCTTTCGATGCCACAACCCGCAAGGTCCCATTAACGCAATCCACGATCGATGCTAACGCTCGCTTCTTCGCTAATGAAGATGACGTACCCAAGTATGCTTATTCCATGGGTATCGGCTCTATCTTGAAGAGCAAAAAAATCATTCTGATGGCCTTTGGTGCTGAAAAAGCTGAGGCTGTTAAAGGCATGATCGAAGGACCAGTTACTAATCATTTACCAGCTTCTGTCTTGCAAAATAAAGATGACGTCACAGTTATCATCGACGAAGCTGCTGCCAGCAAATTAAGTGATGCCACTTTGAAACAGGCAGAACACGTCAAATAATTGGTCTATATTAATTTAATTCTAAGATATTTATAACATTATATTTAGTATTTTATTATAATATTAAAGATTTAAATAAATTTAGATAATTATAATTATAAATATAAAAAGCGTATCTATCCCCCATTTACCAGGGGTCATAGATGCGCTTTTTTGTGGTTACGTCAAAGCTTAACTATCATAATGGGCTAACTGTTCTTGAATCAGCATGATTTTTTGCTGGGTTGTGGCAATATCAGCTTGAACGTCAGCTAAGGTCGCTCCACTGGCACTAAAGCCCTTGTAACTAGCCGTGATATAATCCACATCTTCTAACTGACGTAATTGTTCATTGAGTTGTCCCAGTCGGACAATTAAGCGGTCAAATTTGGCATCATCCAAATTATTACCTCCCTTTAAGCTAGCGCTTCCGGAGCTGCAAGTTGTGGCCCCTCCCCACGACGGGCGAGGACCCAGTTGTCATAATTCCACTCTTCCGTGGCCCGCCGGTTGCCAAAGTAATCCCATTGCGATTCCCGCTCCAGTTCGATCACTTGGCCACCAGGCCCTACAGATACCCAATTATAGGTACCATTGCGATGAGCAAACTTGACCCAGTCGATGGGAGTCGCCACTGTTTTCGTACCAGCAAGAAATTGGCGGCTAAGTTTATCTACTCTGATATAGCTGAGATTTCGGGTATAAGCCGTATCTAATTTGGCAAACAGTTCCTGGGCGATTGCAATGGCTGCTTTTGTGTTTGGAACAGGTGTGGCGCTGTCAACAGCAAAATTATTATAGCTGATCAACCGCTGATCTTGCCCGTAAATTACGGTAACATGGGGATGGTTCAATGCTGTATCTTTGGGTAACGCATAGCGCACGACGCGAACCTGTTCTTTGTTACGGGGACGCCAATCATCAGCTACCTGTACAAAATTATCCGGAATTTCTAGATCAGTAATCGGTTTACCTTGCACCACAACATACTTACTCATTTATATTAGCCCCATTCTTTGTCATGAGATTCAATTCAATTTTTGCCAATAATTCCATCAGATGTTGTATTTCCGCTGGGTTCATTTGCTGGAAAGCCAAATCATTGACCGCCTGAATCGCGGTTGTAACTTTAGCCACCAACGCCTGACCTTTAGCAGTAAGTTTAATTTCCCAAGCCCGTCCATCTGTTTTAGAGCGCACTTTCACCACCAAGTCCTGGTCAATCAATTGCTTCAATCGGCGGGTCACGTTGCTTTGATTCAAAAATATTTTCTTAAACAATTGATCTTGGGTCAACATCCCTGCTTGATCGATCTTTAGGATAAAATAATAGTTACTGGCGTTTAAATTTAAAGGCCGTAAGATTTCATCTAATTGTAGCTGTAAACGATGGGCCAGCGTGTTGATATTCGCGATGGCGCTGTCTACTTCGGCTGGATCAAACATATTAAGACACTTCCTTTTTTGGATGACAGGGATATTATACGGCTATTTATTTGCATGCGCAAGCATTTATACTTTGAAAAATAAACACCCCTAAGGAGTGTTGTTTAAATCATTAATTCCCCGGTTGAAATGGTTGCCCTTCAGCTACAGAGCCATCGTCTAAGTACACTGTATAATGAAACCCTGCAGCCATACCGCCTTTTTGCCGTATGGTGACCCACCAAGCAAGTCTGCCAGAATGACTAGTTGTCGGCTCGGGATTTACGCCAATATTTTCAGTTGTATCATCGATAGGATGAATCCTTCTGACAATGTTAACTGCTTCTTGTGCAGTTATTCCTTGCGCTTGTTGAGTTTGTGCTGCTTGTACTTCCGGCTGGTCTTGGGAAGATGCACTGTTTTGCTGTACAGTTTCATTATTATCTGTTCGACTGGAACTACTTTCACTAGTACTAGCAATTTTCTCCTGGGCTTTTTCGTTTAGATTCTTTGCTTTCCCAGACTTTAGATTATTAGAATCCACACCTTTAGCATTGGCAGCGTTGAGATAATAGGCCAATTTAAAATCAACATTCATATAATAAAATGCCCCAGTCCCTAACAAGGCTTGGCTGGAAACATTCTCAAAAATTGAATGGATTTTTTGTGTCTCACCGGGCTTTAACTTCAAAGTCCCAGTCTTAGCGGATTTGACTGTTGGTGCGTTACCCTTGGCATCAAACATCAAAAACTTTGCTAGGTTAAAGCTCACGTTCTGTTTACCATTGTTTTTCACAGTCATATCCACCACTAAGGGAGCTGGCATGTTATGATCACCATCTCCACTGGCAATATCAGACAGGGCCTTAAACTTAAAAAACACCTTTGCCTGTTGCGCCTTGGTTAAATCTGAATAAGCCACTGGTTCGACCGATTGGGAAGTGGCCGACTTGCTGGTGGTTGTAGGTGTATTACTAGCCTTATTAGTTTGCTGACAAGCGGTTAAAGGTAGCACTAATCCAATCATTATTAGACACAATAGCTTCTTCACTGTACACCGTCACTTTCTTGATTTAATAGTTCTCAAATTCGAGTCTAGCTAGTCTATTGGCCGTATGAAGTAGCCACTACTTGATTGCGAATCGTGTCATATAACTGACCATCCTGGGTTATTTTAAAAGCAGCCATCCGCGGGGTTACTTTAGGATCAGCACCTTGAGCTCTCATAGTGGGACTATTGTGATTTTCACGGACATCGATATTTAAAAGGCCTTCATCATCAAAGTATGTTTCAAAGAAAAAGTCAGACTCAGTTACATGAAATGTCGTATAACTTGGTAATACATGGAGAAATACCCAGTCCTTTACCTGTTGCGTGGTTAGATTGCTGACATCAACTTTTGATCCATCTGCTGTTACTTGCCGCTGATCATCAGTTGCGGTGTCAGAAGATTTAGTAGTTGCTTGGTCGTTATCCGGTGTAGCTGAACTGCTTTGTACCTGCTTAGCACTACTGGCCTGTTGTTCATTGAAATCTTTAGCTTCTCCAGTTTTTAGATTGTCTGAGGTCACACCTTTTTTATCTTTTGGCGCGTTATAAAAATAGGCCAACTTGTAGTCTGTATTCAAATAATAAAATGCACCGGTACCCAAAAATACTTGGCTCCCAACATTCTGATAAAGGGAATGAATCTTTTTAGTTTCACCAGGTTTTAATTTAAGCAGACCCGATTGTGCAGATTTAACCGTCGGATTTTTCCCAAGCTCATCAAACATCAAAAACTTGGCCTTATCAAACGTAACAATCTGCTTGGCATTATTTTTAATGGTCACGTCAATGATAAATGGCGCCGGTGTATTACCGGAGCCATCCCCACTGGCAATATCATAAATCGGCTTAAATGTGAAGGAAACTTTATCCCGTTGTGCTGCTGATAAATCTGAATAGGCCATAGTTGCTGCCGAACTGGTACGCATTGATTTACTGGTTGCTGTTGAACTGGCCGGGTTAGATTTATTGTTTTGTTGGCACGCTGTTAAAGGTAAAACTAAGCAAACAACCAGAAAGCTGACTAGTTTTTTCATTTTACTCTCCCATAGTTTTATTTTGAGGTCCACAGCATGTTGCCACCATTACCATAAGACAATGTAAAATGTTCCGCATTTGTATGCCCCTCAAAAAAATTTGGGTAAACATGAACTTGTCCCGGTTGAATCGTGACAGATTCCCCAGCAATTGTTGCTGGCAGATCAATAAAATGATAGTCTGCCATTGGCATCCACATATCACCTTGAAGTGTAATTGGTTTATCCGTCATATTTTTGATGCTAAAGGAACTGTATTGTGCCCCAGGTGTAACTTTTAAAGTAGGCGAAATAGATCCATCAGAATTACCGTCATCATTTGTGTCTTCATCATAATCATTCGAACCATTTTGAGCGACTTTGGTATTGTCCTGTGCTTCTGCTTGGGAAGCTTCACTAGAACTAGCAACACTTTGTTGGGGATGTGCTGGTGTATCATTTAAATCCTTAGCTTCTCCGGATTTCAGATTATTAGAATCTACACCCTTATTGGCATTTAGATAATACGCCAATTTGAAATCAGTATTTATGTAGTAGAATGCCCCGCGACCGACCAACGTCTGGCTTTGAACATTTTTAAAAATTGAATGTATTTTTTGCTGTGCCCCCGGCTTTAAGGTCAACATCCCCGACTTTGAAGATTTAACCGTGGGTGCATCCCCATTTTCATCAAACATCAAAAACTTAGATTGATCAAAGGTCACGCTTTGCTTACTGTTATTTTTTACCGTCATGTCCACCATGAAAGGTGCTGGCATGTTATGGTTGCCGTCGCCGCTAGCAATATCCTGCAAAGCTTTAAATTGAAAGAAAATTTTCTCTTGTTGCTTCTTGGATAGGTCTGAATAAGCCACCGTTTTGATGGTACTAGAAACAGTAGATTTACTAGATGCAGTGGTGCTAGAACTATTATTCTTATTGCCACAAGCCGTCAGCGACAATGCTAAACTAACAGCAAGTAACCCCCAATATTTTTTCATCCTATCCTCCTAATTTATTAAGCCACTTCAGGTTTAGTTCGGATCATCCAAACCAAAACAATTAAATTAATAATTGGAACATAAGTCAACCAAGCCAAATATGGCTCAATATTTAAATATTTTAATCGCCGCATAATGGCACTTACATTTGGCAGGAATACGATCAAACCCAATGCTCCTCCCAAAACAGGTGAAATTCGGTAGCAAATTTTAAAGAGAATTGAAACAGCTAGCACAAACCACCAATAAACAGATCGTCTGCTTTCTGCTGGCCCATCGGCAAATTCAAAGGTGTGTTTGAATACATAAACTAGACTGTTATAAATATTCAACTGCGGTTGTACATTCTGATTGCCAAGAACTTGTGGTTCGTTTCTTACATTCGTCTCATTTGACGCTCGCCCTTGTATTGGTTCTTGATCAGAGTCTTCTAGCAATGCTGTTTTAATCTTAACACCACAATAAGGACAATATGTGGCAGTTGCAACGATTTGTTTACCGCAATTCTGACAAAAATTCATTTTGATATCTCCTCACACGTATTAATTATACCTAATAGGGCGAGGATTACTCTGCAACATAAATATTAACATAACAATATTACCAACAGGTATAATAGCTAGCCAAGCCAAGTATGGACTGTGCCCTAAAAATTTTAATCGTCTCATCATTGCACTTATATTAGGTAAAAAGACGACAACGGCCAGTAACAAAAAAAATATACCACCAGTTATTTCGTCCACGCAGTAGACTAGAAAACTAAAAAATTGAATAAGCGAGACAGCTAATGTGAACCACCAATAAATAGATTTCCGACTTTCTGCAGGTCCGTTTCCAAATTCAAAAGTGTGTTTAAAAACATAGCCGACACTTTTCAAAAAACCAAGTTGTGGCTGATTTGGATCAGTTATTCGCATCTCTGGTTGCATATAAGTATTGGAATACATACCTTGATTAGCTTCACGACTTGTATCCTGCTGTGAAAAATTTTGTTGTTGTCTGTTATAATCAGCTTGATTTGTTGTCGAATTTTGCTGGCTAATATTATTACCAGAAATTCGAGAATCTGGTGACACCCGGTTTGACATGTTAGCGTTAGAAGTCGCCTCAGCAATTTTAGCCCCACAATAAGGACAGAATTTGGCCATATCCAACACTTGTTTCCCACAATTTTGACAAAATTTCATTTTATGATCTCCCAAAATAACTTATTTTTATTGATTAATTACTTATTGACCGATGTTATACGTACTGCCATCTGGATAGACCACGTAAAAAGTCTCCCGGATGCCAAATCCATACGTATGATATTGTCCAATTTCAACATACTGGTTGCCCCAATAACCATTCCAAATCCACCCCCCATTTAACGCTAATAAATGAACATGGGCATTGGCAAGATTTTGAGAAATGATAACGTTCAAATAAGCATCATTTAAAGTCACAACAGCTAGTTTAGCTTGCTTAGCTTCTAGCCACTGATTCCCACCAAGATCGTAGTAATAGCCATCCCCCCGATGCGTGACCCCAAAAGCCTGCCACACAGAGCCCTTTGGTAGGACCCGATTATAAGTTTTGTTATTGTCATTACCATTGAATAAATTACCGCCAAAGGGTCCGGTGACTGTTACATTTGAAGCTAACGCATAATATGTATCTACTTGCGGAAATTCCCATGCCCGGACAATGCCAGGATTCTCGGTCTCTAAGTCTGGGTTATCAATATGGTTGTTCTGGGAGTATAATGTTTCTTCTGTTGTTAATTTTGCTTCAGCAACATCAGATGTGTTAAGTCCAACAGCCCCAGTTAATACTAATCCTGTTAAAAAAAGTGCTAGTCGTTTATGTTTCACAGTAACCCCTCCAAAATAATATTTTTCATTATTGCTATTCTCCGCCTTCTAAATAACATATTTTCCAGCAACTTCTGCATCCCTATCATCATAAGAATCTGACGGTTCTACGACATAATAGTTGCCATTATCTTTATCAATACCCACTGCCAAATTAACATAGCGGTAAGTATCGTCATAGAATTTTGTAACAATCTGAACTAGATACACCTTACGACCCTCATATTCAAATACATAATTACCAGTCTTTTTATTCTTAACCACAAATATGTTCTCCGGATCATCATCATCCAAATCATCTGTGGCTAATCGCGTCATTTCAGACTTGGCCTTTTCTGATCCATTGATATAATGCATTACTTCATCCGCCGTATGCAGCCCTTCATTATCTTGAGCGTTTGTCCCAACAACGACTACAATAAATATAGCTATTATCGCGCCAATCAAAATAAACAACCGCTTAATATCCTTCATATCTTCAGCTTTGGACATGATCGGTTGCGGCGGTGCTTGCGTGGCGCCTTGAACATTACTATTCGTGGTTGGTGTCCCTTGTTGATTGGCAGCCGGTAATGGCTGTTTAAATTGGTAACCACAGGTGACACAAAACTTTGCCCCTGCTGGCCGAATCGTCCCACACTTAGGGCAAACTGTTTCTGGTTTAGGTGTTGCAACATTTGGCTGCGGTTTTAATGACGCTTGGCTAAAGGCATAACCACATTTGGTACAAAATTTCGCACTGATTTGACTGACACTGCCACAAATCGGACAGACTTTTGTTGCTGCTGTATCTCCCATTTACTTCCCGACCCAACTTAATTAATTATCTGTGGCAACATTATATTCAATTTTGCCCGCATTTATTTCTAGAAGACGTCTATCAGAATTATTAGGGTTTTTTATCAAGATATGTGAAGCTCCACCAGCGTCTTCAATCTCAGCTGAATCCTGTTTTAAAATATCCACTAATTCATTCCAGTGGTCTTCATAATTTCTACCGACGACTTCCGAAAACATATCTGACTCACCGCTGAATTTAACAGTTAGTCCCTCGTCATCATAAATAACATGATAAGCATGGGTATCACTACTATCCGGATCAGCCATCGCATCAGCTAAACCATCAACATCATCAATATCGTCAATCACCACGTCGGCATTTTTCTTAGCACTTTTATAGAAACGATTATCACTGTCACTGCTACTGTCATCGTTCGTGCTATTTTGAGTTGTCGTCGTGTCTGTTGCCTGACTTTGCTGGTTATGGTAAACCCCAGCTACGATAAATAGCAGTACAACAATTACCCCAATAATACCGAATACGATTTTAATCCCCGTAGTATTCACGTCGTCTGCTTTGGTCTTTGGCCCCTGATTGTGGTCGACTTGCTGTTGCTTGCGCGGTGGTTGAGCCGGCAGCGGGTCTTTAAATTGATAACCGCATTTTTGACAAAACTTAGAACCGGCTATGCGTTTAGTCCCGCATTTAGGGCAAATGGTTTCCGATTGTGGTGTCGCCTTCGTTGGTGTTAAGGAAGCTTTGCTAAAAGCATAACCACACTTTCCACAGAATTTAGCACTGACTTGATTCACACTGCCACATTTGGGACAGATTTTGGTAGTTCCATCACTATTTGCCATTTTTTCCTCCCAATTTCAACATACTTCAGTTATCTGTTGCGACATTATAGCTGACTGATCCGTCGTTAACTTCTAGCAATATCTTGTCGCTATTTCTGGGATTTTCAACCTTGATGACTGAATGTCCCCCAACTTCCCGAATGGCGGCAGAATCCTGTTTTAAAATACGGACCAGCTTATCCCAATGGGCGCCATAATCCGAGTCAATAATTTCAGACATTAGATCAGAATTCGCCCCAAATCTAATCATTAACCCCTCATCCCCATAAGTGACATGGTAATTATATGTATCCTTACTATCTGTATCCCCCAAAGCAGCAGCTAAACTACGATCGGCATCAATATCAGCAATAACTGCATCCGCATTTTTTGAATCGTTTCTTGAAAAGCGACTATAACTGCTGGTCTCAGTAGTACTTTGTGGATTTGCCACACTGGTGCTGGCTGATTTTTGATAGTGATGGGCGACGCCAATAACCAGTAAAACAATGCCGATGATCACCCCAACATTGAGCAACATTAACTTCATACCTCTGGTGCTCATGATATTTAACTGCGCTGTGTTAGCCTTGGCACGATCTAACCGTTGCTGTTTGGCTTTTGACAAAGGTTTTTGAAACTGATAACCACATTTATGGCAGAACTTAGCCTTAGCTGTTCTTGGTGTGCCACAGTGAGGACAAACTACTTCTAGTTGTGCAGCTGTTATGCCTTGTGCCGGTGGCGTTGTAGCATTATGGCGAAATGCATGGCCACAGCGACTACAAAACTTGGCCTGCATTGGATTAGTGCCCCCACAAATGGGACAGACTTGGATTGTTTTTTGAATTGTTATGACACCTTCCTCCTCCAAAAGAAATGTGATTTATGACGTTTTAAAAGACGTTCCAAAAAGTTAACACGATAAATTGAAAAAAGAGCGAAAGAAAAATATATCGCCATTTAAATAAATGTAAATGGTCCGCTAATAGCCCGCTGAGTATACAGAACACTACTTGATTTAATCCTAAATAATATAAATACAGATTAATACCGGTCACAACTATCCAATATGTTTTAGCGTCCTTATCTTGCTTAGCTGCCACAGTCTGGGCGCGTTCTTGCGCTTCAGCATCAACCTGACCCCTTTCTTGTTCTCCAACCTGCGCTTGTTGCTGCGCATCTTGTGTTGACGTGTGTTGTGTATTATCTTCGTAATGATCCATTTCCCCAGCCCCACTCTTAAATTGCACATCAAGATTATCCCAAAAATTCAAAAGATAATAATTTATGTGCATTTATTGTAAAAAATTATTGTTCATTTTTCCGAACTTTCAGGTCGAAAAAGTACTGTGATATTGCCCCATCCTCGATTCCCAATAGGTGGGCCAATCTGATAATTTGACCTTGGTCAAACTCAGCTTCATTGTCCAAGATGCGTTGTAAAATATTGACGTCAATTTCAGATTCTTGTGCAATTTCTGCAAAGCTTAAGTGGGTATCCGCCATGCGTTGCTTCAGCTTAGTATAGTTAAAATTGCCCACAAATTTGGCCATAATCTGCCCCCAATCCGTTACATGTAGTTGTACATGTAACTGTACGATATAATTTTAATGGTTTTCTAACCTTCCGTCAATCGCTATCTTGCCGTTTATTCAAAGTTTTGAATCAAGTATAATAACAATATTGGAGGTGCTGAAATGACTAGTTTCAGTGAACGACTCAGAGAAGCGCTTAAACTGCGCAACTATACCCAATCCGATTTGGCCAACGCCACCGGAATCGGCCGCAATTCAATCCACGATTATGTGACCGCCAAATACAAACCCAAGCAGGATAATCTTTATTTAATTGCCCGGGAACTTGGTGTCAGCGAAAGTTGGCTCATGGGCCTGAATGTCCCTAGAGAACGCCAAGCGGATATCTTAGAAATCTTCAAGCAATTAACGAAGGAAAATCAGCAAGCTGTTTTTAAATATGCCAGCAAGAAACTAAAAGGCCAAGAAAAACAGCCTTGATCCTCGTTTAGAACGGCGTAGCCATCCAACTAACTTGGATGGCTTTTTTAACGATCCGATTTACCCAATCTCCATATTCTTCTTTCAAAAGCAACCATAAAGTTAAACTGGTACAATGTCCTTAAGGTATTGTCGCCAAAACAAGCCATCTGCTGATCGAACATAACCCCGTCTCAATACGCTAAGATTAGGCATCAAATGAGTAGTTAATGATTAATCTTATTTAGTCTCCTGATGTGTAATCTTTTTTAAGTACGCATTAAATATACCCCTTGTTGTTATTTTCTGTCAAACACTTTATTTAGTATGCCCTAAAAAAGACTAGCCCCCAGCTTGGCAATCTCTTGCCAATACTGACCAGCTAGTCTTTTTATTATATTCTAAATGCTAGTGAAGTTTAAATCGATTCCTGGGCAAAAGCCGCCACAATCTCATCACGCCGCTGCAAGAAAGTTTCGTTGTGCCCGGTGGGATGAATCCGATTGGTCAACACGATCATGGCATTTTGATTTTGCCGATCTAAGGCCATAAAAGTCCCCGTGTAGCCCGTGTGGTACAACAACCAATGTTGGTCCCCAAACCCCTGGCGTAGATCCCAGCCCAAGGATCGCGGTTGGTCTGGCAAGTTCGAGTAGTTTTGATACAAATCGGCTAAAACATGCTGGTCAACTGGCGCTGTTTCGGGCACGTATTGGCCTAACATATACCGGGCAAACTTCACCGTATCCGGCAAGGTGCTAAACAAACCCGCCGAAGCGCAGTGTATCCCTAAAATACGCGCCTTAGGATCATGGACAACGCCTTGGAGCAATCCCGTTTTCGGATCATAAACCGTGGGGATCGTCTGGGCCTTGTCTGGCGTAAAGGTACTTTGAGCCAAACCTAAAGGCTTCAAAACCTGGTCGGTCAACACTTGTTGGACAGGTTGTTGATAGATGGCCTCGATGATAAACCCTAAAAAAATCAAGCCAATATCTGTATACTTCACCTCTCGCTCAAACCCCGGCCCCACTGGCAATTGCAATAAAGCCGCCTTTAATTGGGGTGCTGGCAGTTCATTGCGATGGGGAATATAACCGGCAATGCCTGAGGTATGGGTCAATAAATGCTGGACGGTCACCCGATCATCTTGAAACTCAGGTAAAAATTGCTGAATGGGCGTCTGTAAACTTAGCTGTTTTGCGTTAATCAGTTTTAAAATCATTAACGTGGTGGTCATCACTTTGGTTAAGGAGGCCATGTCATAGTATTGGTCTGGCTTTAACGGTTTTTCTGTGGGGACCCATTGGCTTTGCCCTTGATAATGCAGTTGGGCCTGAGAATCGGTGATAAATGCAAAACTGACCCCCGGTACAACATGTTGGCTTACCATCTGTTCGATTAAAGTTTGTGTTTTTGAAAAATTGGTCAAAATAAGGCTCCTAAGCAATGGAGAACCAAAGGCGAATATTGTTTGGATCTTGCAACATCAAATAGTGATTAGCTGCCGAATAATCGTAGCCTTTGACGCCATTGTCTTCTAAGTTTTGTAATAATAAATCCATTTCACTCACACCTGGGAGCACGATATTCACAAAATCTAAGCCTAAATCATTATCGCCAATCAATTGCAATTGATCACGATCTTCACCGGCTAAATTGACCCCAATGTGATGATGATAATCACCGGCGGATAAAAAGCGTTCCTTAGTATCCCCAGTTTTCTTCAAATTAAAGCCCAGGCTCTTGGTGTAAAAATCAGCGGTGGCCGCCATATTTTTGACCCGCAACTGTACATGGCCAATGGTCGTCCCACTAGGTAAGCCAGACAGGTGCCCAGATTTATGTTGCAAAATATCCGCTGCTTTAATGGTCCGGGTGACTTCGTTTTCCCAATCAAATTTATCCATGGATTGCCACAATTCAATGGATTTATCCACAGCAAATTCCACGCCATTACCTTCTGGATCAATAATATCAAAAGCCTGGCTATACCCATTTTCGTACAGACCGGTCAATTTAATATCATTACTTTGTACATGCTCTAACATCAACCCCAATTGACTACTGTGGGGAAGCAAAATTGCAAAGTGCTCCAAACCAGTTTTAAGCGTATCCGTGGCCTTGGCCGGAACATGCCGCAGTGTTAATAACACCTGTTGGTTGATCCGCACGCCCAAATAAGTGGTGTCTTCTGTTTGTTTCAAAATATCAAAACCAACTATCTTGGTATAAAAATCACTCATAGATTGCAAATCGGCAACTTTTAACGCAATGAACCCAATGCGGGTTTCCGGTGCAATATGAAAGTCTTTCATTTAAACATCATCCTTAAATTTTGAATTAGCGTAGCTTTGTAACCGACTACATTACTATCTCTATCTTACCACTAATCAAAATTACAGTGTCTGATGGTGTTTGGAATCAAGACTAGCCCACGTTCTTTTTATATGTCCGAATCTTTGGGGGTTCATAGTTGGCCATAAACGTCATGATATGGTCTAAGTCATCCGAAAATAGGATCTTCTCCCGGTCTTCAGAGGACAAAAAAGCTTTTTGGGTCATTTGATCTAGCATGGTTTGCAATGGATCATAATACCCGTGCACGTTGTAAAAAACACAAGGGTTTTCGTTATCCCCTAAGCGGGCCCAAGAAATAGCTTCGATAATTTCTTCTAAAGTACCCACCCCACCGGGCAGCGCAATACAGCCATCAGATAAAGCCAGCATGCGTTCCTTACGAATGGACATATTGGCCACAACTTCTAAATGGGTGACTTGCTTTAAAGCCGCCTGGCGATCCAATAATTCTTGGGGAATCACGCCATAAACTGTTCCCCCTTGTTGCAAGACGGTATTGGCCAAGACACCCATTAAGCCAAAGCGGCCCCCGCCATAAACCAGGTCTAATTGATGCCGTACCAGCCAGTTGCCTAATGTTTGGGCACTTTGTTCATAAATAGGACTATCACCACTAGCAGCCCCGCAATATACTGCAATTTTCTTCATATACGTTCACCTGACTTAAATATAGTTATTGGATTTTATTTTACCCCGAAATACGCGGGTATGCCAATTAAAGTTCTCTTGGGTCTAAAAAACCTGCCGGCAAGTGTGCTGACAGGTTCACTTTAAATATTAAAAGAATAAATGACCACTGGTAGCTGCCATGATCGCTTTAATGGCTGGCATCCGGTTATGGGCTTCTTCAAAGACCACAGACGCTGGTGACAAGAATACCTCATCGGTAATTTCTAAAGCATCCAAATGATATTTTTCGCCAAATTTCTTCCCAGTGGTGGTCTTCAAATCATGGAAAGCCGGCAAACAGTGCATGATGATTGTTTCTTTTTTGCCGGTAGCCGCCACCAAATCAGCATTGATCTGATAAGGCAACAGCAATTTGATCCGTTCACCATAATCCACATCTTCACCCATGGATACCCACACATCAGTATACAAGGCATCTGCCCCGGCCACGGCGGCCTTGGCGTCATCGGTGATCAACAATTGACTGCCAGTAGTTTTAGCGATGGCTTGAGCTTTTTGGACAATTTCTTCTTCCGGTTGCCGTGACTTAGGGGCCCCAATATGTATGTTCACCCCTAATAAAGCGCCGGTGATCAACAAAGAATGGGCCACGTTATTTTTGGCATCCCCTAAATAAGTCAAGGTGAGCTGTTTCAAGGTTTTAAAGTGAGCCTTTAAGGTCATGAAGTCCGCAATCATCTGGGTAGGATGCCATTCATCGGTCAAACCATTCCAAACGGGCACGCCACTTTCTTTGGCCAAAGTCTCCACTGTCTCTTGGGCAAAGCCCCGGTACTCGATGCCATCGTACATGCCACCTAATACTTTGGCGGTATCGGCCACGGACTCCTTATTGCCCAATTGGATATCGTTGACCCCTAGAAATTCTGGGTGGGCCCCCAAGTCATTAGCAGCAACTGTAAACGCTGAGCGGGTCCGGGTTGAAGTCTTCTCGAACAGCAACGCGATATTTTGACCCTTTAAATATTCATGGGGAATATGATTGGCTTTGAGATCATCTAAGTGACTGGCAAAATCAATCAAAAACTCTAATTGTTCTCCAGTGAAGTCTAACTCTTTTAAAAAACTTTTACCTTGAAATGGATTCATATGGGACCTCCTGCAAAACTTGTTTAATTAGGCTAATACCTTGGTGCAATGCTGCTGTTGTAGTCACTAATGGTGGTAACAGGCGTAAGACATTATGTTTAGCCGTTAGGGTCAATAACCCCACTTTTTGGAGTTGTTGAACCACTTGATCCGCCGACAATTTGTCTGTTAATTGAATCCCAGCCATCAAGCCCAGGCCACTGACAGCCACCACGTTGGGTAAAGCGGCCAAGTTAGCTTGTAAATCCTGTTGGAATTCTTGACCTTTGGCTTTGATATCCTTTAAAAAGTCAGGGGTCAGTTGTTGTAAAACCCCTTTAGCCGCGGCCATGGCGATCAAATTACCTCCAAAGGTTGAACCATGACTACCGGGGCCAAAGTCCTTGGCAAAGGCTTTACGGCCAATCACTGCCCCCACAGGTATACCGTTGGCCAAAGCCTTGGCTAAGGTCACGATATCCGGATCCAAATTAAACTGTTCATAGGCGAATAAACTACCGGTCCGCCCCATGCCGGTTTGAACCTCATCAATGATCAATAATACCCCAGTGGCCTGACATTTTTGATTCACAGCCTGTAACCAAGCTGGATCCCCTAAAACGACCCCGCCTTCCCCTTGAATCACTTCTAAGATCACCGCTGCTAAATCAGGGGTGATCTGAGCTAGGGCTGCCTGTTCATTGTAAGGGGCAAAACTGATGTCCGGAACAAAGGGCCCAAAACCGGTTTTAATGGCAGCGTTATCGGTGGCGGATAAAGAACCATAAGTACGGCCGTGAAAGCCATTGGTAAAGGCTAAAATGCCAGCTTTACCGGTGACTCGGCGGGCCAATTTGATGGCTGCTTCATTGGCTTCTGTACCTGAATTACAAAAGAAGACTTGCTTGTCGGCCGCTCCCACTAACAAATGGGCCACTTGGTCCTGCAGGTCATTTTCATAAAGATTGGAAATATGCCAAAGCTTGTCCACTTGATCATGGACCTGGGCCAATAGTGCTGGGTTTTTATAACCTAAATTACAAACACCAATGCCACTGGTGAAATCTAAATAAGTTTTGCCATTGGTGGCAGTTAACTGACTGCCTTGACCGGTACTGGGTTCAATTTGGTAACGTTGATAAGTTGGATACGTATACTTCATTTAAAGAGCTCCTTGCATTTTTATTAAAGTAAAACTAAGGTACCGGGTTTACTGATATCATTTAAAATTTCGACTTGTTGCACCCCGGCTTTGATGGCTTTATAAGCAGCGGTAACTTTAGGCACCATCCCGCTGGTTAAAATATCACCATCGATCAGGCGCTGAATTTGGGCTTCATGGACATTTGGCATCACGTGGCCGTAATACATCAAGCCGGGGACGTCAGTGACTAAAATCAAGCGGTTAACCTGCAATGTTTGGGCCACAAAAGCCGCCATGCTATCCGCATTGACGTTTAACCAAGTGCCGGTGGTGGTTTGGCATAGGGGGCCAAAGATCACAATCTTACCGGCATCAATGGCTGCCAAAGTGCTGGCGGGGATTTCTGTGGGTGTGCCCACGAAACCAAAATCTTGTTGATTTAAGAATTCCCCTAGTACTGGCTGGGCTTGGGGTAAGTTGGCCCCAACGGCATCTAAGCCATGGTCAGCCATTAACTTTAGGAGTTTAGGTTGGATCGTATTGATCACCAAATTCTGGGTGATGGCCATGGTCTGGGCATCGGTGACCCGGATCCCTTGGCGTTTCACCACGGACAGGCCTTTTGCTTCACAAGCTGCTGAAATCATTGGCCCGCCACCATGTACGAGCACAATGTGAACATCTTGGTTTTGCAGAGTTCGTAAACGTTGGAAAAATTTCTCATCCATTTGACTGATTGCATTGCCGCCGACTTTTATCACGATTGTTTCGCACATGGTCATTATCTCCTTTGATTTCTTAGATTATTTTTAAATTGTCTGCTACTTTGATTTAAGTATGATAGCTGGCATTAATTTTCACATAGTTGTAAGTTAAATCACAGCCCCAGGCTTGGCCATTGGCTAAACCGGCGTTTAAATCCACGTCGATTTGAATAGTTTTCTTACCCATCGATGCGGCTAATTTAGCTTCGGGTGTAGCGGCAGCGTGGCTATCTTCAACTAAGGGCAATTGATTGAGCCAAACACTGAGATGGGCCACATCAACTTTGGCCTGGGTTTGGCCAATGGCGGCCACGATTCGGCCCCAGTTAGGATCCTTGCCAAAAATGGCTGATTTCACCAGGTTGGAGCCAACAATGGCTTTAGCAACTTGTTGGGCTTCTTTGGTGGTAGCGGCATGGGCCACGTTGACTTCCACTAACTTGGTGGCACCTTCTCCGTCTCCAGCGATGTGTTGGGCCAAGTAAGCCATCACCGCATGAAAAGCACTGGCAAATTTGTCATAATCTTTGGTGTCGGTTTGAATCTCTAAATTATCAGCTAAGCCATTGGCTAAAGTGACCACCATGTCATTGGTGGAAGTATCCCCATCCACCGTGATTTGGTTGAACGTTGATTCGGTTTGATCACTGAGCAGGGTTTGCAAAGCTTCGTGGCTAATGGCAGCATCGGTGGTGATAAAGCCTAACATGGTGCACATGTTGGGATGGATCATCCCAGAACCTTTGCAAAAGCCACTGATCGTCACGACTTGGCCGTTTAAATGTAATTGCACGGTGATGGTCTTGGCTTTGGTATCGGTGGTTAAAACGGCTTTGGTGACTTTGTCATTTTTAGTCAGTTGCAACTGGGCGATTCCAGCGGCAATTTTATCCATGGGTAGTTGGGCCCCGATGAGCCCGGTGGAGGCAATGCCAATTAAGCTGGGATCAATGTTTAAGGCGGCGGCGGCTAATGCTTGGGTCTTAGCCGCATTTTGAAAGCCCTCTTCACCGGTACAAGAATTGGCAATGGCACTATTTAAAACCAGTGCCTGGAGTTGATGATTTTCTTTGATCAACTGCTGGGTGATCGTGGTAGGAGCAGCTTTAAACTGATTGGTGGTATAAACCCCAGCAGCAGTGGCTGGTACGGCAGAATATAACCAACCCATGTCGAGTTTTTCGTGTTTCAAACCAGCATGCAGGCCATCACTATAAAAACCAGCGGGCCAAGTGAATTCAATTTTTTCATACATCTTAGTGGTGGGTGCCATAACTTTCATAATAGATAGCCTCCTAAAAGCCTAATGTGGTTGTGGGCAGTGCCGTGGTTTCGGGATAATCAAATAATTTATTAAAATTCTGAACAGCTTGACCCGCAGCGCCTTTGAGCAAGTTATCAATGACACTGACGATCACGACTGTTTTGGTAGCGGGGTTATAACTGACACCAATATCACAATTGTTTGTGCCCACCACCCGCTTTAAATCGGGCATCTCCGTGGCCGAAACGTGGATAAAGGGTTTATCTTGATACTGCGTTTCATATAAGGCTTGCACCTGGTCCGTGGTCAAGTCGGCAGTGGCTTTGGCATAAATCGTGGCCATGATCCCTCGATCCACCGGGATCAACGTGGTACTAAATTGAATCGCCTTTAAATCTGAATTAAATTTCTGTAATTCTTGAACGATTTCTGGAATATGTTGATGTTCATTGAGTTTATACATTTGTAAGTTCTCGTTGATATGCACGAAATGAGAACTGTCAGTAGCTTTCTTGCCTGCCCCTGACAACCCCGACTTGGCATCCACGATGATGCTGTCTAGATCAATGACCCCGCTTTGCAGCAAAGGCGCAGTGCCCAAAATCGTGGCGGTGGCATAACAGCCGGGATTGGCAATGTAGTGGCTGGTGGGATTTTCAAATTCAGCGAGCCCGTAAGTGGCCTTGGCTAAATCAGCCGCTGGTGCCGCCGGTTTGTGATACCACTTAGTGTAACTTGCCGGGTCCTTTAAGCGATAATCCCCGGATAAATCAATCACCGGAAAATCGGCGGCGATAAAGGGCTTAGCCAATTGACTGGTGACCCCCGCCGGTGTGGCGAAGAAAATCACATCGTCTTTAGCCATGATGGTGGCCGGATCAAAAGCGGTTATTTTAGTATGAATATTCAAAGCGGCGATATCTAATGTTTGCTCTGCCTCAGTGTCACGTCGCAGATGTCCATAGAGGTCAATCCCCTCAACACCGGGATGATTTAATAATAATTGATATAATGCCTGACCACTATAGCCACTGACACCAACTAAAGCAATATACATGTTAGCACCTCTTTATTCATGAAAATGAATATTTATTTGATGTTCATTAGAATACACTCATTTTCTGACAAATGCAAGCCTTTTTTCATTTTTTTGTATATATTATTAGGTTTATACATTTAAATTGAATATATATACCATTATGCAGCTAAAAATCGAATAAAAAAAGCCCCCTGCAACTTTCAAATTGCAGAGAACCTAAGTTAGGCGATTATTGGTCATCTGGGGCATGATGTTTAAAATACAAGCGGATGCCCACAAAGACGACGGCTAAAACCGCCTCAACAATCAACAGGATTTCAATCACTAAGTCCCCTTTACGGACAATACTGGCTCTTGTAATGCGCCGATTGCCTAAAGCGAAGACGCTGCTGGAACTATCTTTTCTGCGGGAATTGGCTTTGGCGGCACTGCTGGCCAGTTCAGGGGCGACTTCATAATGCATATTATGATCTGGGTTCACGGCGACTTGGTTAGCCGATTTAGGACTAGTGTCGCTTTTATCCGACCCGGATTTAGGGTCATTCATGGCGATATCCTTATCCACTTCATAAGGCATGTAATTTTTATCTTGGCCCTGTTTATCATTAGCAGGCCGATTTTGATTTTGGGATTGAACAGCATCGGAAACTGCCGCATTTTGAGCAGAATTACTCTGGTTCGTGCTGGTTGTGGGTTGGCTAGTGGCTGTACTATTATTGCCACCGGTTGTTCCACCAGTACTTGGGGCTGTTGTATTACCCCCTTGATTACCACTATTACCGCCACCAGTGCTAGTCGAACCAGTACTGGTGGTCGTACTGCTGCTGGAACTGCTACTAGGTGTTGAACTAGCACTATCACTGGTAGAACTACTTTGAGAACTGCTGGAACTTTGACTGCTGGAACTGCTAGAACCTGATTGGCTAAAGTCAGAAGATATGGTCCATGGTGCTGGTGTGGCCGTATTTTGTGGTTGACCACTAATAGGCAAAGGTAGTGTCATCGGATCCTCATTTGCCGCTTGGACATTTTGGCTGCTGCCATTAAAGACAGCGATACTACCCGCCAGACAAAGCAATGCCAGCCAGATACCGCGGATGAGACGAGATGCTCTTGGCACTATTTTCCCCTTCTTTCATGTCAAGTTTTGCAAACTAAACGCTATGATTAAGTGGCTAATCCCACTGAATGTCATTGTAATTTCTAAAATTGCTAGACGCTTACATTTAGAAGATACATAGACTATGATACCACGATATGGGTTTTATTTCAGATATGTTACAAAAATAATACCTTCTATTACTAATGTGTCACTGTCAAAACAATTTTTTAAAAAAAGGTTAAGCTCCCATCCCCATTTTTGCCGGGGATAAATTGTCACAACATGACTTGCTAAATGTTTTTTTACAGACTACAATAAAATTATGTGAAATTTTTATCAATCCATGTTCGCCAAAATTTATTTTACTAGGAGTCGATACATATGGAAACTGTACAACCTGTTAGCAACAGCATTCAATTCATTGGCTGTAATGATCGCCGCTTGGAACGTTTTGAAAACTTATTCCCCCTACCTAATGGGATGAGTTATAATTCATTTTTCATTGATGACACCAAAACGGCCATCTTAGATACAGTGGATTCAAGTGTGACCTTGCAGTATTTGGAAAATGTCAAATACGTCCTGAAGGGGCGGGATTTAGATTACTTGATCATCAACCACATGGAACCGGATCACTGTGCCAACATCGTGGAATTAGCCAAACTTTATCCCAATATGAAGGTGGTGGGCAATGCCACGACCTTTGAATTCTTTGAACATTTCTACCCTAACTTTGACCTGAAACCAAATTACTATTTGGTCAAAAATAAAGATGAACTTTCTTTAGGGCAACACACGCTCCAATTTGTTTTTGCCCCCATGGTTCACTGGCCTGAAGTTATGTTTACTTATGAACAATCTGAAAAGATTTTGTTCTCCGCGGATGCCTTTGGGACTTTTGGCGCAATGAATGGCAATTTGTTCACGGATGAAATGGATTACGGGGAATATTATGGGGATGCCTGCCGCCGGTATTATGCCAATATCGTGGGTAAATATGGCAAACAAACCACCCGGGCCATGAAACAAGTGGCCAAGCTGGACGTCGCCATGATTGCCCCACTCCATGGCCCAATTTGGCGGAGTAACTTAACCTATATCTTAGACCGTTATCAAAAATGGGCCAGCTATACCCCCGAAAAACCGGGCGTCGTTATTCCTTATGGCTCAGCCTATGGCAATACGGCTTCTGCCGTGGATTATCTGGCCGCTGAATTATCCAAGCGCGGCGTTGAAGATATTCGAATCTATGATGTGGCCAAGACCCATCCTTCTTATATAATTGCAGATATCTTTAAATACAGTCACGTTGTCTTTGCTTCTATCACTTACAACTCTGCCATTTTTCCAGCTATGCAAAGCTTCTTAGATGAAATGGCCCAATTGATGATCAAAAACCGCCAGTACGCCTTGATCGGTAACGGCAGCTGGTCACCCATGTCTTCCAAGTTAATGGGTGAATTCATGGCTAACCAAAGTGGCTGGACTAATTTAGCCGACACCATCACCTTACGCACCACCATGGCTGAAGATCAAAAAGTCACTTTAAACGCCTTGGCTGATACCATTGCCCAATCCATCAAAGCTGAAACTGTTACCAATTAGCCTTTACTTGAACAGTTTTCAAAAAAGTGACACAATTGCTTCATTATAATAGAATCAAAAAAAGAAGTTTGAAGCCCAAGATTGGACATTCAAACTTCTTTTTGGTCTTATCCTAAAGCCAAATCAGCGTTGCCGCTAAATTGACTGTTGTAAAGATCGGCATAAAAGCCTTTCTTAGCCAACAATTGTTGATGGGTGCCGGTTTCAATAATACTACCTTCGTTCATCACAATAATGTTGTCCGCATCTTGAATGGTGGACAGCCGATGGGCCACCACGAAACTAGTCCGATTCTTCAACAGTCGACCCATGGCGTGTTGGATGTGCATTTCAGTTCGTGTATCCACGGAACTGGTGGCTTCATCCAAAATCAAGATCTCTGGATCGGCAACAAAGGCCCGGGCAATCGTCAGCAATTGGCGCTGCCCTTGGGAAATGTTGGAGGCTTCTTCGTTTAGGATCGTATCGTACCCATTCGGCAATTGCCGGACAAATTCATCCACATGGGCGGCTTTAGCGGCGGCAATGATTTCATCATGGGTGGCATCTTCCCGGCCGTATTTCAAATTATCATAAATCGTGCCGGTAAATAGCCAAGTATCTTGTAAGACCATGGCAAAGTGTTCCCGTAATTGGTCCCGGGACATATTCCGGGTATCGCGACCATCTAATTTAATGGAACCCCCGGAGATATCATAAAACCGTTCCAACAAGTTAATGATGGTGGTCTTACCAGCCCCGGTAGGCCCAACGATGGCCACCATTTGGCCAGGTTTGACGTCTAAATTATAATCCGTCAATAACAAATCTTGACTGCCATAACCAAATTGGACATGATCCATGGCAATTTTACGATCGTCATTGGGCACATCCGGCACATTAACACCGGCATCGGACATCTCAGGTTCATCTAAGACTTCAAAGACCCGTTCAGCTGAAGCGACAGTTTGTTGAATCGTATTGGCTAAGTTGGCCAATTGGGTAATGGGTTGTGAGAACTGTTGGGTATATTGCAAGAAGGCTTGCACATCCCCTAAGGCAATCGTGCCTTGGGCAACGGCTGTCCCCCCAATAATCGCCACCACGATATAACCCAAGTTATTGACAAAGGTCATCAAGGGCATGATAAAGCCGGAAATCATTTGCGCCTTCCAAGAAGATTGGTATAAGCGGTCATTTTCAGACTTAAATACCGTCAAATCTTTGGCCTCATGATTGAAAGTCTTAGTCTCCACATGGCCATTATAAGTTTCTTCCACCTTGTTGTTTAACAACCCCAGTGATTTCTGTTGGGCAGCAAAGAACTTTTGCGACCGCGGTGCGACAATGCCAACCACGACTAAACTCAGCGGAATCATGATCAAGGCTATCAACGTCAACTTCCAACTAATGGTGAACATCATCCATAATGTCCCCACAAACGTAATAATACTGGTGATAAATTGGGTGATATTTTGTTGCAGGGTGTTGGCAATATTATCCATATCATTGATGGCCCGGGACATGATATCCCCATTTTCATGGGTATCATAATAGCTGATTGGCAAGCGGGCCATCTTTTCTTTGAGTTCCTTACGCAGATGATATACCGTCCGCTGAGAAATCCGAGTCATGACAAACTGTTGTACGAAACTAAACACCGCCGACAATAAGTACATGACAATGACGATCAGGATAATTTGTTTGATTTTATCAAAATCAATGGGATAGCGGCTGACCGCAATACCGGCTTTTTGTTGCGCCGTCCCCTTCATAACACCCTTAAAAATTTCAGTCGTCGCTTCCCCTAAAATTTTAGGAGTTCTAATTTGAAAAATTTGGGAAGTGATGGCAAAAACCAACACCACCGCTAAGCCAAAATAATATTTGCGCATATAGCTGAATAAGCGAGCTGTGGTATGCCAGAAGTTGCGGGGTTTAGCCGTGGGCATCCCCAATCGGGGTCCGCCACCGCCAAAGCCGCCATGGTTGGCTCTTGGTGCATTCTTGGTATCATCTTTAGCCATTTTCAGTCCCCGCCTTTCTGATTTGTGATGCGACAATATCTTGGTAAACTGGACTGTCTTGCATCAATTGTTCATGACTGCCATAACCGGCCATGTTCCCATTGTCCAGAACTAAGATTTCGTCTGCTGAAGCCACGGTGGAAACCCGTTGGCCCACGATCACCACGATTTTTTCTTTCATCTTCGGATCTTCTTTTAAATTTTGCCGTAATTTAGCATCGGTCTTAAAGTCTAAGGCAGAAAATGAGTCATCAAAGACATAAATTGCCGCATCTTTGACCAATGCCCGGGCAATGGCTAACCGTTGTTTTTGACCACCAGAGAAGTTATTGCCCCCCTGCTCCACAACCGTATCTAACCCTTGGTCTGCTTTAATAAAATCAGCGGCCTGGGCAATTTCTAAGGCCCGCCAGATATCATCATCTGAGGCATTTTCATTCCCATATTTCATATTGTCCCGGAGATTCCCCTTAAATAGCAGCGCTTTTTGTGGCACCAGTGAAATTTGATCTCTCAAAGCAGCTGTACTGACCTGACGGACATCTAGGCCATTAACTTCTACCGCACCGCTTTCCACGTCATATAAGCGGGGGATCAAGTTGATCAGTGTCGACTTCCCAGACCCAGTCCCCCCAATAATTGCCAGGGTTTGCCCAGCCTGCATATCCACGTTAATATCAGTCAGCGCCAGCTTTTCAGCAGAACGGTAACGATAATTCACATGATCAAATTTGAGGCTGATGTGCTCAGCTGTTAAAGGCAATGGTTTGGCCGGATCAGTAATTTTCGTTTCTAAATTCAAAACTTCATTGATCCGAACCGCAGCGGCTTGCGCCCGGGGTACGAAAACGAACACCATGGATAACATCATGAAACTGAATAGGATTTGCATGGCATACGTCATAAAGGCGATCATATTCCCAGTTTGAGTGGTTTGATTGGCAATCAAGTTAGCCCCCATCCAAGTGATCCCCACGTTAGTCCCGGACATGATCAAGGTCATCAAAGGGATCATGCCGGCCACAATGGAATAAACGCGCAAGGCATTATTGGTGTAATTGGCATTGGCGGTATCAAAACGATTTAACTCAAACTTATCCCGCCGAAAGGCCCGAATAACCCGTACCCCGGTTAATCCTTCCCGGAAAACCAGGTTCAACGCATCGGTAAGTTTTTGCATCTTCTTGAATAATGGTACGGCAAAAAACATCAAACCCCCAATCACAATGAACATGATTGGAATGACATATAAGAAGATGGTTGTCAGTTGATGATCCCGTTGGTAAGCCAAAAAACTAGCCCCAATCAACGTGATAGGTGCCATGATCATCATCCGTAACATCATCATCACCACGTTTTGAATTTGTAACACGTCGTTGGTGGTCCGGGTGATCAGTGAACTGGTCCCCACTTCATCGAATTCATCATTGGAATAATTGACAACTTTGGTGAAGATATCATTTCTTAAATCCCGGCCAAGGCCTTGGGAGACTCGAGATGCTAAAAATACGTTCCCGGCGGCTGCCAGTATCCCAATCAAGGAAATTCCCAGCATAATCATGCCGTAATGCTGAATTAAGCCAATATCCCCATTGGCGATCCCTTTGTTGACGATGTCGGCTGTATAGCGGGGCAAACTTAAATTAGCAATGACTTGAATGATCATAAAAATCGTGGCCCCGGTCACCGCTAGTGGTGACATTCGGCGCTTCATAATTTGCCACATGTAGTTATCCTTCTTCCTGTGCTTTATCTTTTTGGACCCCATATTGGATCCAGCTGATCAATTGATCAAATTGGGCTTGGGCTTTTTCCACCGGCCAAGTCCCGGGTTTGATTTGTTGCATTAAGTAATAATAAGAAAGCACTTGTTGAAATACACTGCTAAGTAAGTGCATTAAAGTCATGATTTCTGCTTTCGAACTAATCTTTAAATTTGTAGTATCTACATCTTTTAAAATATCAAATCTGGAGCGGTCAAATGGAGGATGATCAGGATGGAACTCCCCTTTTTTTGGAATCATGCCATTAAAGCTCTGTGATCGCTTATAATCCATATGCAAAAACACATTTCGAAAAAAGTTAGCATCCGGACTTGAAGCTATCTGCAACAATAAGTCACCATAATAATCTTTGAAAACTTGAAACAAGTCACCATTATGATTTTTGATAGCTTGAAGCCAGTCATCTAAGTAAGCTGCTTGCTTGGTCTTGATGAGGTAATTATAAAGATCCATTTTATCGTCAAAATACTGATAGAAACTCCCCCGTGGAATTTGGGCATTCTTGATAATACTTGAAATAGAGACTTCATTATAAGGTTTGTGACTAAACTCGCGTAAAGCTTCATCCAACAAATGCTGACGCTTATTAGATGGTAAATTAAAAAAGGTTGGTTTTGGCATAAAGCACCTCCATTCTTTGGTAATATATTTTTCGGTTCTATTACTGACAGTTGTGCCTTATTTTGGGACAAAATAAAAATGACACACTGTCATATGACAAAGTGTCATTATACGCCCTTGATATAGTTTGTAAAGTACTTTTTTAATATTTTTTATAAATATTTTTGTATGTCTTTAAAATCCAATAAATTCAGCGCTTTAAGCTCTAGCTTCCCATCAGTCGCCCCTAGAATACTCACACTGGCATTTTTAAGCAGCGTCTTGGGAATTTGTTCGGGGGCAATTTGATAAACTAAGGTGCTCAACAATAGGCTGTGGGAAACAAGCAGGATATTTTTACCCTGTACGTCTGGATCTGCCAAAATTTGTGCCAAGCCCTTTTGGATCCGCTGGGTAATTTCATCATAGCTTTCGGCTTGCTTGGTGGCATCTAAATCGTGAAAGCCATTGATGACTTTTCTTAGAAATGTGGGCCCATCCCAGAAGCTTCGCGCGTTTTTTAACCCGTAGCGTCGGACCACATCCATAAATATTTGGTCAAATTTGCGCCCCTCTAAGTCACCAAAATGGTATTCCCTTAGAAAAGATTCTTTGATTAGGGGGATGTCTTCATGGGCCGTCTTTAAAATAAGTTCGGCGGTGGCGACGGCCCGATCACTATCACTGGTGTAGGCTTTGACAATGGGCACGTCCACCAGACCATGTCCCACTTTTTCAGCAGCTTTAACCCCCGCTTCAGTCAGAGGTGAATCCGTTAGGCCCTGCAAGCGGCTGTGTTTATTAAATTCTGTTTGTCCGTGACGGACTAAAATTAAATTGGTCGTGGTCATCTACGATGCTCCTTATCTAAAAATATTGGAACCATGCTAAAATAAGGTATGATACTGTTATAATGATGATAACACGAAGTCGTCATACAGTGTAACCAGGAGGTAAGTTTATGGCAAATGATGAAATAAAGACTCTAACTGCACTACTTAATTTTGTAAACGATAATCCGGATAAGGTTGTCTTAGAACCCCGGGAATACGCCAACGTTTTAACCTACGCATTTTCTGATAAGTTTTATCCGCTGGACCCCATTATTTTTCCAGAAATGCGCCTACACGTTGTCCGGCTAACCTCTGCAGAGATCAAAGCCAACAAGGACTTATTGGATTATTTCTACAGTCGTACCAGCGAACGCAAACCCGTTGGCTTCAAAACCGTTTGGATCACCACCTCACATATCACCAAATCGGGCTTGGCTTTATTTGAACTGTCCTTTGAGTAATTATGAAACACAAATCCTACTTAAAAATTTTTAGAAATCTCCGCAATCAACTTATCTCATTTTTGTTGTTTGCGTTGATCCTATTGGTCATGCAGGCCCTATTGCCTTTTATTTGGCTCACCTATGCGTTAGGTGCCTGCATGTTATATTGTGTTTTACTGTTCATTGCTATGGTGGTGATTTGGGCTTTGGATCGCCGGCATTAAGTTATAATTTTTTCTTGACAGTGCTGACTTTAATCGGGTACAATAATAGCCGTGCCATTATTGCCCGTTGGTCAAATGGTTTAAGACGTCGCCCTCTCAAGGCGGAGTTGCGAGTTCGATTCTCGTACGGGCTATATTGATAAAAATATACGTATTAAAAATAATGAACCTCGTTTAGATGTTGAATTAACAGCATTTAAGCGAGGTTCATTTTTTATTTGTGGCTGATTTCATCTGAATTTTGCGGGTTATTTCGCCTCGGACCTAGTCCAGGTCATTTGCAGGGCTAATTCGCCGGTAGGTTCGTCAATTTCCTGATTCGTGAGACCGAAACCTTCTCGGCTATAAAAGTTAACGGCCTTTTTATTTTTGGCGTAAACTGACAGCGTCAATTTGGTTTGGCTAGCTTTAGCTGCTGTAAGTAATTGGTGCCCAATCCCCTCTCCGCGAAATTTGGCCGCCACGAACACCCCGGCAATATAATCACCGCTCAGGCCTAAGAAACCAGTGATCTGATCATTAGCATCGTTAGAAATGAATAATTCGGCTGTTGCTAATTGTTCTTTGACCGTTGCAAAGTTTTGTTGCCAATAATTGGGGTCGATAAAGCTATGGGCCTCGAGATTGCTGCTCAACCAAATTTGGGCGATTGTGTCTAGGGTTGGGCCAGTGATGTGGTCGGTGTGTGTGATCATGTGTTTGTCCTTTCCGACATAATTAGCTATTTATTATTCAAATATTATATATATTTATTGATATTTTGAGCATTATATTTCATTTGTCACTGATGTATAAGTTATAATAATCATAAGGAAAGTAGGTGATGTATATGCTGCTTAGTCTGACAGTCAAAGTAAAACTCAAGCTTGAAAACGCAATGGATGGTACAAAATTTCAAGAAACAGCTGAACAATATCGGTTAGCTTGTAACTATGTTTCAGAATATATTTTTATGAATAATTGTTTTGACTTATCTCCCTATCAAATTCAAAGGCAAATCTATACTGACTTACGCCAATTGTTTAGTTTGAAAGCACAACTGGCAATTTCCGCAATCAAAACCACCTTTGCTCGCTATAAAGCAGTTCAGACGCAACTTCGTCGTAAACCCATGACCTATCCCACCGGTAAGCAAGATAAAAAGGGAAAAGAAATTTATCTAAAAGTTCCCAGAGATCTGCGCTGGCTTTGGAAGCCGATTGATTTCAAACGTCCGCAAGCTGACCTAGTCCGTAATCGGGATTGGTCTATCATCGAAGATGGTGAAAAGTTGTCCATCAATACGCTCCAAGGCCGGGTGAAAGCCCGCTTTGTGTTAAAAACTGGCTTTGAACAATATCTGGATGGTACTTGGGAGTTTGGCGGGGCGAAACTAATTAAGTCTGGTGCCAATTGGTTTTTACACATTGCAGTCAATAAAGAGTTCTCTGAATTGATTAGTACTGATATGCAACACATTGTGGGGCTTGATCGCGGGATTCGGCAATTAGTCACCGCTTATGATGATCAGAGAAAAACAACGTTCTTCAACGGTCAAGCAATCAACCGCAAACGGCGTCACTACAAAGCACTGCGCGATCGTTTGCAAAATCATAATACCAGAAATTCGAAGCGACGAAGCCGTAAACTCCGCAATAAAGAGAACCGTTGGATGACTGATATTAATCATCAGTTATCTAAGACACTTGTTGCAAAATACGGCGCAAATACCCTGTTTGTATTAGAAAATATCGGCGACATTTGTTTTGCCAAAATAAAAATTGCTAAAGATACTTATCATGGTAGGATGTCTTGGCCATTTTATCAACTGGAACAACTGTTGACCTATAAAGCCATCCAAGCCGGTGCTGCAGTTATCAGCGTTAATGCGGCTTATACCAGTCAACGCTGTCCGGCCTGTGGCGAGATCAATAAGACGAATCGCAAGCACCAATTGCATGCCTACCAATGTTCAAACTGTGGTTACCAGTCTAATGATGACCGAATAGGCGCCATGAACATCCAATACCTGGGTAAACAGTATGTCAATGGTGTAAAACACCCCAAACTCAAAAATAAACAAAGTGCGAACGGGTAAACCCGTTCAATTGCCGATGAAGTCAATCATCGGACTGCCGGGATCTTTAGATAAGACCCAGCGGTGAGTAACGCCAACACAGCGCGTGATTATCTCACGCAAACCATGTGGGAGACTATAGGTTGGTTGTTAGACCACATGGCGTTAGGCGTAAGTCTAAACAATATCTGCCTAGCAGGTATACTCATCATTTGTGGTGAGAGACAAGCTTGGTCCCTAAATGCTAAGTTATTGACGCAGTCATTTAACATACATCCAGGTACTTGAATCAATAGCCATTTCTAATTGCCCACCAAAAAATGCCCTATCCATGACAGAAGGGCGTTTTGTTTATTTTACATTCTTGATAGCTTCTTGGATTGTTTTACCGTTGCCGACGACATTGTCGTCTAAACGACTGATGACAGTAAAGATCTGTGTCTCAGTATTCAAAAGAATTCTATATTTCATGTAATTTACCTCCATTCAATTGTCCCGAATGGTATTGGTAGCGAATAGACTTAGTATACGCGCAAAGTACGGGATGTCAAATTTAATTTCATTTTAATTTTCAAAAGGCCAAAACAAAAGGCCTCAGAACCGGTGCTGATTGACCAGCTTGGAGCCTCAAAGTTTATAATTATGCGGCATAATTAGCCTTTGCTTCCAAATCTTTGATAGCGGCTTGAATCGTCACGCCTGTACCAGAGTTTTGCTGAGCATCAACGACTGTAAAAAGTTGTGTCTCAGTATCTAATAAGATTTTATATTTCATATCTTATTACCTCCAAATTATTAAAAATCGCTCATATAGCGTAGTGTTAATCTACGCTCTTTTTCACAAGCTGTCAACTATTTATACTCAAAAAGTTTGAATTTGGCGTTTTAAGTTTCATAACACTTGTGATTTTTAAAAATACTATCCTAATTTTAATCTAATGTTTCGGCAACTCCTAAGATAAGGGTCTGGTATAATTAAAGTTAAGTCAAGAAACGAGGCAGATATTATGAACTTAACTGGTGCCCAGGTCGCCGTCACCGGCAAACTTGAAACAATGACCCTCCATGAATGTTTGACCCTACTCAACATTATTCATGCAAAACCCCAAAGTCATGTCAATCGCCAAACAAATTACCTCATCGTTGGGACCATTCGCAAGAACATGTTTGAATCCCCAGAAACCACCCGGCTACAACTGGCCAAAAGTTATGGTGCTCAAATCATCTCGGAAAAAGACTTCTTAACTTGGGTCATCGCCTATTTAGAAAAGATGCGGCAAAATATCACCTAAAACCGGCTAATTTTTGCTCATTTAAAAAACTATGGCCTAGGTCTTTAAATCAAAGCCCAGTCATAGTTTTATTTTTAATCTTGATCTTGATGTAATGCCGTCATGCGTTCATAAAAAGTATTGCCAATGGCATCAATACTCCACATCCACAGCATGTGCCCCAGGGCTTCTGAGACGTGCTCTTCAACAGGTTGATCCGCGGCAGCCGGAATGACACCCATTTTTGGCAAGGTGTACAAGTGGGCCCCGGCCCAAGCCGCCAGACCAAAGAACAAACCATGGCCAGTTTTAATAATTGGGAAATAATGGCCTAAGACGGTATAGGCAATCCCAAAGCCGGTGGAAAATGTGTAATGTACTAAATAGCTAGGCCAAGGTAAATCATGGCCATTATAGCTATAGGTGGCGTGGGCAGCTTCTGGACTGATGCCCATCATCTCTAACGTCCGTTGGGGCGGATTGGTGGCATCCCTAGCTGGGGTTCTAGGCGGGAGTATATTTTCCCACCCCATCTTGACCATACCTGCCACAATACCAGCAGCCGTTCCCGCGGCAACTGCGGACCAAATATTAAATTTTGCCATAACACAACCTCCTGTCTTTAAAATCGATTATACAACTGATACCCACTAATTTGAAAATGAAACGCTGGCTGGCCGTCCAAAATCTACTGAAAGCGGTATAATTGAATTGTAGGGATATCTATTGCAGTTTATGTTGTGGTGGACCTGAATTTTCAAAAGAATATGTCCTGATAAATAAAAAAACACCGCTGATTCCAAGGAATCAACAGTGTTTATCTGATGCCGGCGGCAGGAATCGAACCTGTACGGGATAAAATCCCACAGCGACCTGAACGCTGCGCGTCTGCCAGTTCCGCCACGCCGGCAACAACATATTATATTTTACCAGAAATTTCAGAAATGAAAAGCATTAATTTAAGGAGTTTGAATAAATATGCCAAAAATTGATTTAAAATTCACTAAAAGTGTCATCACCAAACGTCCCGAAAACAGTTATAAAGGTAATTTCGGACGTATCTTAGTCATTGGCGGTAACGCAAACTTTGGCGGGGCGATTATCATGAGTGCGTCAGCGGCGGTGTATGCCGGGGCGGGTCTGGTCACCACCGCCACGGAACCTAGCAACTTTACAGCCTTACATAGTCGCCTGCCAGAAAGCATGGTGGTGGACTACAGCGATGAAACTTATCTTAAAGAACTTATCCCCACGATGAATGTCCTGGTGATCGGACCGGGGCTGGGCACGAGTGCTAAAAGTTTGCAGATTTTAAATTTTGTGCTGGGCCAAGTCTCCGCTGAGCAAAGCTTAATTATTGATGGGTCAGCCATCACGTTGATTGCCGAACACCACCTCCCCTTCCCCACAGCACCAAAACTCATCTTTACGCCCCATCAAATGGAGTGGCAACGCCTCAGCCAAATTGCCATTGCTGATCAAACTGACGACCAAAATCAAGCTGTCCTGGCTCAATGGCGGCAACACAATCCCAACATCACATTGGTGCTCAAAGCCCACCGGACCAAAGTCTATTTGCCAGACAATAGTGTCTGGGAAAATACCGCTGGTAACCCTGGTATGGCCACTGGGGGCTCAGGGGACACCCTCACAGGCATTTTAGCCGCTTGTGTGGGCCAATTCCAGCCGGCAGACAAAGCGGTACTGGCGGGGGTTTATATTCACAGTGACATTGCCGACGAATTAACCGATGATGGCAATTACGTCACGTTACCTCAAGAGATCATCCCGCTCCTGCCGAAATTCATGGGGCGTCTGGCGTCGGATTAGTTTGAAGAGCCGCAAGTTCCGCCGATGTTAATGGCCGATAAGCCCCTGGTTCCAAATCTTCATCCAGCTTTAAGCTCCCCATCTGAATGCGTTTCAAAGTCACCACGGCTTTATCCACCGCCTCAAACATGCGCTTGACTTGATGGAACTTACCCTCGGCAATCTGCACGTGGATCAAGGTCTGATTGGCAACTGCATCAAATGTTATTATTTCAAGTTGGGCGGGTTGTGCCAAAAAGTCTTCTAACTGAATGCCCTGGGCAAACCGTTTTACATCTGTGGCAGTTACTTCCCCAGCAATTAAAGCTTCATAAATTTTAGGGACATGTTTTTTGGGGCTTAAAATACGATGGGCCAATTGACCATCATTGGATAAAATCAACAATCCCGTTGTATCTTTATCTAAACGGCCGACCGGAAATAAGTCTTCCCTAAAGTCATCTGGCTGCAATAAATCCAGGACCGTGGCATCAAATTTATCCCGAGTGGCTGAGACCACGTCTTGGGGTTTATTCATTTCATAATAAAATAAAGCTTGATAGGTAATCGCGATACCGTCGACTTGGACTGTATCAGCATTTTCATCAACCTGTAGTTTAGGGGTTTTGGCCAAGATTTCGTTGACCTGAACCCTCTTTTGTTTGATCAATAATTTGACATCCTTACGCGAATAAGGGGTCACATCAGCTAAATATTTATCTAAGCGCATAAAATCTCCTTACTTAATTTTTAAAATTCGGCGTAATATATCCACCCGCGGGCCTAAAATGCGATCGGCTAACTTGGTCTTTAACGTCAGCAGTGCATAAATCCAAACCCCTGTGATCACGCCTAATCCTAGTGGGAAAATAGTATAAGTTCGCACATTAGGATCAATGAGGACGGCAATGATTTTAACGACAATGGTCACGGCAATTAACATAATGGTGGAGAAAATGACAATACCAAAACTGCGGCGCAGCAAACGGCCGGTATTAAAGCCGTAGAGTTTATCCAAGGCCCGCAGCATTAACCCACAGGTCACGACAATGCCTAAGCAAGTGGCAATCATCGGCCCAAAGACTTTAAAAAGTGCAATCATCGGATATTGCATCACTGCTTTGACAGCAAAACCCACTAACAAATAAATAATTGCCTTTTTGTTCATGTACAAGCCTTGCAAAATAGCTGCTAATACTGTAAAAAGCCCTAAGAAAATGGCTAAATAACAATAAAACTGTAAGACGTACGTATCTAAGTCAGGATTGGCGCCATAAAATAAGGTATATACCGGCTTAGCTAACGCTGATAGCCCAAAGGCAGCAGGCACCATGACGAACAAAAATAGCTCCAAGGCATCATTGATCTGCTTACGAATACCCTTGAAATCTTTTTGAGCATGAGCCCCAGATAACAAAGGCACCACGGTCAAGGATAAAGCGGTGGCCAAAGAAATAATGATCATCACCAATTTTTGAGCATTGAAGTTAAAAATGGCAAAGTAGTTATCCAACTGGGTTTGGGTGGCATTGACCACGGAAGCCATCATTGGATAGAAACTATACTGATCAAAAATTTGGAAGAAGGTAATACCACTATCCAAGATGATAAAAGGAATGGCCTGGTGGATAATCTGGCGAATAATCTCACCGGTGGAAATGTCCACAGCATTGGCACTGCCGGCGGCTAAATCATCCAGTTCTGGTTTACGCCGCATATAATACCACACTAGCACGGCAATCCCACATAGTGCCCCAATAAAGGCCGCAAAGGTAGACTGGGTCACCGCACTGACATAATTGCCATGTTGGACTCGCATAATTAAGAAAGTAGCCAATAACATATAAATGACCCGACCCAGTTGTTCGAAGAACTGGGACAAGGCCGAAGGTGCCATTTCATTGTATCCTTGGAAAAATCCCCGGGTAATACTCATCACTGGGATCACCAGTAACGCAAAACTCAAGGCGCGATACAAGGGAATCGTTCTGGTATCAATCTTCCAAGTGGCGATATCCACCACTGAAAAAATCGGTGCCCCAAAGAACAGTACCACAGCTCCAATGAAGCCAAATAAGGCCATGATTTTTAAGCCTTGGCGATACAAACGCTGCCCTAAGGCATACTCATTTAAAGAATTATAATGGGCCACTTGTTTAGATATTGCACCAGGAATCCCTGCTGCTGAGATCACCAAGAACAAACTATAGACGTTATAACCCTTGGAGAAAATGGCGTTCCCTGATTGGAAATCCGCCCCCATCCAAATGGTCCAGGGGATAATATATAACGCCCCTAAAACCCGTGAAAAAACACTGCCCGCT
The DNA here is from genome assembly GCF_001436375.1 of Agrilactobacillus composti DSM 18527 = JCM 14202. Classification (GTDB taxonomy): domain Bacteria; phylum Bacillota; class Bacilli; order Lactobacillales; family Lactobacillaceae; genus Agrilactobacillus; species Agrilactobacillus composti. The sequence goes on from NZ_AZGA01000002.1 coordinate 308,540, forward strand.
GTAATCCAAGCTGAGCCCTTTATTAAAGAACCATGGGCATCGATTTGTGATTGCTTATTTTCAGTTGTTGCTGGCTGCTTGGCCATTATCCGGTCTCCTTTTAAACACATTAAACTTCATTGTAATTTATAAATTCCCCTTTGACAATGAGAACCAGAAGTTATCCACAAAAAAATATGAAGCTGTTTCAAAACTAATGTTTTGAAACAGCTTCATTGTTATTTTAACAGCTCTATTGTTCGATCCAACCGCCGTCAATTGGAATCACTGCCCCATGAATAAAGTCGGCACCGTGACTTAGCATGAATAAAGTCACCAAAGCCACCTCTTGGGCATGCCCCCAACGTCTAGCCGGCGTCTGGTCGGCAACAGTCTTAGCCATCGCCCCATCCCCAGTAAAATCAGCGGCATTCATCGGTGTATCAATGGCTCCTGGGGCGAGACAATTAGCACTAAGGCCATATTTGGCGTAATCATAGTCCAATTGTTTGGTGTAGCCGATGACCGCATGCTTAGCGGCGGTGTAAACAGCTCCGCCACCGCCAGCCACTAAGCCGGCAATAGAGGCCATATTTAAGATTTTACCGGATTTGCGGGCTAACATCCCCGGTAAAATCGCATTCGTCAATACAAATTGACTTCGTAAATCTGTTTGCATAAATTGATCCCATTGGGCTAAAGTTGTCTGCAAAGATGGTCGGTAGTCATCTAAGATGCCCGCAGTATTTAATAAAAAATCCACTTGCGGCGACTCGCTCAAGATATCGGCCGCAATTCTCCGTAATTCTATGTCGTTACTGATATCGCACTGGTATATTTTCAATAATTGCGGATAGCGCTGTTGCAACTGTTGTAATGGTTCAGAAAGCTGGCGATCAATCCCTGCACAATGGGTCCCTTGGGCTAAAAGCAATTCGGTTTGTGCCAAGCCAATGCCGGAGCCACTGCCAGTGATAATGCTGTACTTATCGGCCAGTTCAGGATATGTTGGTGCCATTAATCTACTAAGCGCCAGTCGTCTGCTAAAATATCACAGACAGTGGGTTGAAACATGGATAATGCAGGTGTCTCTTTGGTGCGAATTAAAAAATAAGGGGTAACAGCTTCCCCAGCTTCAACGGGTTGCTGTACTTCAAAAATATAAAGCTCAGAACCGCCCCACCCCTGGCGAATCGCTTTTTTACCCTGCTTAATTTCAGGCAAGATTTCTTCAAAAGTCATCAATACACACTCCTAATCTGAAAGGGCCACACGCTTTTGTACCACATAAATAACCACCGCACCAATCAATAGCGATACAAATTCCCCGAGGGCAACTGTGCCATATGTTGGCCAAAATGGCAATTTATTAACTACCATTAACTCTAAGGCGACACTAAAGGTCATCAGGGTACAAATAATCGTGCTGGTCATTAATCTAGCGGCCACTGATTTAAAGCGCTTCGCGATGAAATAACTCAAACTAGTCATCACCAACGTTCCCAGTGAGCCAAAAATGATATCGATAATACCCAATGGCGAAACAATATTGGCTAAAGCACAACCAATAGTTAGTGCAATAATATAACGCTTGTTGAAAACGGCTAGATGATTAAATCCCTCGGCTAAACGCAACTGAATCGCCCCATAACTTAACGGCGCGATCAACAAAGTGACAGCCACATATAATGCAGCGACAACGGCAATTTTTGTAAGTTCTAATGTATTATGGGCAACTTTGTCCACCATAAAAATTTCCTCCTTAGTTTTTTTAGGTGGGATTTTGCGAACCACCACGCTCAAAAAAATTAAACCTTATTTAGTATAGCAAAAGCCCGCCAACTTTTAAACTTTAAATAGCTTTCACAATAAAAAGAAGTTGCAGCAATCTTTTTGCGCACAACTTCTTTTCAAATTGAGTTTGTTATTTGGCGACGATGTTGACGATCTTATTTGGCACAACGATCATCTTTTTAACATCTTTATCACTTAAGAACTTCTCCACATGTTCATCAGCTAAAGCCAGTTCCTTAAGTTTAGCTTCATCGGTATCCCGGGCAACTTTTAACTTGCCCCGAACTTTCCCATTCACTTGCACAATGACTTCAACTTCATCAGCTACCAAATATTTTTCATCGTAAGTTGGCCAAGTGGCATAAGTCAAGGTTTCATCATGACCTAATTTCTGCCAAATTTCCTCCATCATATGGGGGGCGATTGGCGCCAGCATCTTCACCAAGCCTTCAATATAATCCACTGGTAAAGCATCAGCTTTGCCAGCTTCATTGACGAAGACCATCATTTGTGAAATGGCCGTGTTAAAGTGCAAGGCATCATAGTCTTCAGTAACTTTCTTAACAGTTTGATGATAAACCACTGTCAACGTCCCATCATTTTCAGTGGTCACGTGATCACGCAGTTTGCCTTCATCGTCAATAATCAAGCGCCAAACCCGGTCCAAGAACTTCCGAGCCCCAGAAAGGCCCTCTTCACTCCAAGGAATAGCGGCATCCAGTGGCCCCATGAACATTTCATAAAGCCGCAAGGTATCAGCCCCATATTGGTCGACAACATCATCTGGATTAACCACGTTGCCTTTAGACTTAGACATCTTTTCGTGGTTTTTACCTAAAATCATCCCTTGATTATATAGACGTTGGAACGGTTCTGGTGTTGGCACCACACCGATATCATATAAGAACTTGTGCCAGAAACGGGCATACAGTAAATGTAACACGGCATGTTCCGCCCCACCAATGTATAAATCTACTGGCATCCAGGCTTTTAACTTATCATAATCTGCTAAAGCTTCTTTATTATGGGGGTCCACAAAGCGCAAGAAGTACCAAGAGCTCCCAGCCCACTGTGGCATGGTATTGGTTTCCCGACGACCCTTGCGGCCATTTTTATCCACCACGTTGACCCAATCGTCCAGGTTTGCTAAAGGACTCTCCACAGAGCCTGACGGTTTAACATCAGGTGTCTCAGGCAGGATCAAAGGCAATTCTTCTTCAGGAACGAGTGTGGTTTCCCCATCTTCCCAGTGGATAATTGGAATAGGTTCGCCCCAATAACGTTGCCGTGAGAATAACCAATCCCGCAGGCGATAATTCACTTTCTTGCCGCCAACTTTATGGTCTTCAAGCCAAGCTAACATCTTAGCTTTCCCGTCTTCTAGACCAGTACCATTTAAGAATTCCGAATTAATATGGACGCCTTCACCAGTAAATGCGGCCTCATCGGTATTGCCACCTTCTAAAACTGGTACGATCGGCAAGTCAAATTTCTTAGCAAAAGCATAGTCCCGTTCATCATGGGCGGGTACGGCCATGATAGCCCCCGTGCCATAACTACCTAAAACGTAATCAGAGATCCAAATTGGGATTTCCTTTTGATTCACTGGATTAATGGCGTAAGCACCGGTGAAGACCCCAGTTTTTTCCTTGTTCAAATCAGTCCGATCTAAATCACTCTTATGCGCAGTCGCATCCTGATAAGCCTTAACGCTATCCCGTTGTTCCGGCGTAGTGATTGTTTCCACCACAGCTAATTCCGGCGCGATAACCATATAAGTTGCCCCAAATAATGTATCTGGCCGCGTTGTGAAAACGTCTAACGTCTTGTCGCTGCCCTTAATTTGGAAGGTCACAGTAGCGCCGACAGAACGGCCGATCCAGTTGCGTTGCATTTCTTTAACATTTTCTGGCCAATCAATTAAATCTAAATCATCTAATAAACGGTCAGCATAAGCGGTAATTTTTAACATCCATTGACGCATGGGTTTGCGAACGACTGGAAAGCCGCCCCGTTCCGTTTTGCCATCGATGACTTCTTCATTGGCCACAACCGTGCCTAGATCTGGGCTCCAGTTGACAGGCACTTCAGCTTCATAAGCCAGCCCACGTTTATACATTTCTTCAAAAATCCATTGCGTCCACTTATAATAATTAGGATCAGTTGTATTAATTTCACGATTCCAATCATAAGAAAAACCCAGTGAATTAATTTGTCTTCTGAAATTTTCAATATTCTTTTTGGTGAAACTCTTCGGATCATGGCCCGTGGTCAAAGCATATTGCTCTGCAGGTAAACCAAATGCATCCCAACCCATTGGATGTAAGACGTTATAGCCTTGCATGCGTTTCATCCGTGCTTGAATATCCGTTGCCGTATAACCTTCTGGATGGCCTACATGTAAGCCCTGCCCAGATGGATATGGGAACATATCCAAAGCATAGAAATTCTTTTTATCAGGATCATTGGTTGTGTTAAACACATTATGTTCGTGCCAGTATTTCTGCCACTTTTTTTCAACCACATGGTGATTGTAAGTCATTAACGTTCCCTCCAGATCAATCTTGTTGTTGAGTCTTAAAAAAGTCCTGCGAACTAAAGTTAGTTCTACAGGACTAATTTAGGTTCCATCGTTGTTTTCCAATCCCAGTTATTGGAATTTTCCCCAAATAACTTTAGGAAACATAAACCGATGATACCAAAATTCAAATTTGCATTCAATACTAATGGATAATTAATTTTGGTTTCAGGTCAATTAAAGGCCCTTTTTTCTAGCCTTAAAGTGGCCACCAGTAAGTCATTGTCAGCACATACATTGTCAAATAAGTTATAATTAACTTTATGGATTTAATTTTATTTTAATTAAAGGAGACTTATCCCATCATAACAAAAAACCACTTGCCCCGCTATCTCATGATTGTAGGCTACACGATTTTTTTCGGCATTTTAATCAGTTTCTTGACAAAACAACCTTGGTTAAAGGCTTTAGATCAAGCCGGCCACCAGCTGATTTTAACCTTGCCCCATCCCCAAACGACGCCCTTTGCCAAAATCATCACCCAATTAGGTCAGCAGCAGTGGACGGTTGTCTTAGTGCTAATTTTTGGTATCTTGCTCATTAGCCGACAGCAAATCCCACTATGTGTGTTTCTCATTCAAAATGTGCTGTTGGGCAGTTTATTAAATCTCGGGGTCAAATTAATAATCCAACGCCCCCGCCCAGATCTACAACAACTCGTTCATCAAGGCGGATACAGCTTCCCCAGCGGGCATTCTGCGAACAGCCTGATGCTTTATGGCACTTTGTTGATCATCACCTACTATCTCACGCAATCGGCCTTAACGCGCAAGTTAACCACTATCCTGGCCGTCAGCTTAATTCTATTGATTGGCCTAAGCCGGATTTATTTGCAAGTTCACTATCCCAGCGATGTCCTAGGCGGCTGGAGTAGTGCCCTGGGTAATTTAGGCTTGTGTTACTGGCTTAGCGCTCGCTTTTATCTGCCAGCGCTGCCACCCGCAGCTCCCCGCGACGCTTAGCTTGATCATACCAATTGACACCAAGCGCTAATAAAATGATAGCCGCGGCCACAATATAAATAGCGTGCAGGCCATTGTACAAAATACCTCGTAATACTGGTAAACTCTCTACCGGCAAGTGCCGGGCCTTTAGCGGATCAATGAGTTGATTCAACTGTTCTGTGGTCACGCCGGCATGTGTTTGAGTGCCTTGATAAAGGGCACGATTCATAACAATGCCGTAAACAGATACTAACAAGGTTTGCCCTAGGGTGCGGGCCAGGGTATTTAACGAGGTGGCCACCCCTACTTGATTGTGGGGCACAACATTTTGAATAGTCACCGTTGTGGTGGTAATGATAATCCCAAAGGCAAGGCCCATAAAACCCGCCCAGACTAAGAACCAGCTAAAACTGGCGGCAATTGAATTCGTCGCCAAGACTAAGCCACCCACCATCAGCCACAGCAACGCGCCGGTTAAAATCTGTTGGGGCCGATATTTTAATATGAGTTTCCCGGCTACAAAAGACCCTACGATCCACAACACCGAACTTGGGGTCACTACAAAACCCGCCCGCGTGGGTGGCAAACCTAAAATAGCTTGCACCCACATGGGCATATACACTTCAAAACTAATTAAAAAACCACTGATAAACAGCGCAATCATGTTTTGACTCATAAAGGTCCGATTATGCAGCATTTTTAAATTCAAAATTGGATCAGGTACTGCTTGTTCTTGTTTGAAAAAGCGCCAGCCAGAAAATGCGGTAACGGCTAGGAGGCTGAAGATTACGGGCCAATTTAAAGTTTGCCCTAGCATTTGAAAAGCTAGCATTAAGCTCAGCAGCATCGCCAATAGCCAAAAGCTCCCCCGCCAATCGATAGTCGCCTGACTCTTTTGAAAATCTTCATGATAGTAAAACACCACCAGCAAAATTGTTAACAGACCCACCGGCAAATTAATAAAGAATATCCAATGCCAGCTTAGTTTCTCCACTAGAAAGCCACCTAATAATGGCGCAATCACGGAGGCCACACCCCAAGCCGACCCATTTAACCCGAGTACCCGGGCCCGCTTTTCAAAAGGAAAAATATCGGCAATAATGGTAAAGGTGATAGGTTGAATCGCACCGGCACCAATTCCCTGTAAAGCGCGAAAAATAATGAGTTGAAGCATGTTTTGCGCTAAGCCACATAAACTTGAGCCCACCACAAAAACAATCAACCCTAAAATAAAGACTGGTTTACGGCCATTGCGATCCGCAAACTTGCCATAAATCGGGGTGGCCATGGCACTGGTTAATAGAAATATGGAGAAGACCCAGTTCATTAATTCCACACCATGTAGACTCCCGATAATGGTTGGCATGGCTGTAGATACGATGGTACCTTCAATCGCTGTCATAAACGTAGCGATAAAAATTGCTGTGGTGGTCAAAGCCACATTTGTTTGTTTTGTCATAATTACCTACTTTCTAATATTGGCCATAAAAAAAGAGACGCTACACCTAAACAAGTGTAGACGCCTCTTTTTCTCGTTTAATCTAATAATTTCTTGAGTAATTCAACTTTATCTAAACGTTCCCAAGGTAGATCAACATCTGTACGTCCAAAATGACCATAAGCCGCAGTTTGCTTATAGATGGGTCTCTTTAAATCTAACATTGCAATAATTCCTGCTGGTCGAAGGTCAAAATAATCCCGAATAGCTTGGACAATGTCTGCTTCTGAAACCTTATTCGTTCCAAAAGTATTCACAGAAATAGATACTGGCGTAGCAACCCCAATAGCATAAGCTAATTGAATTTCACAGGTCGTCGCTAAACCAGCAGCAACCACATTCTTAGCAATATAGCGAGCAGCATAACTGGCAGAGCGATCAACTTTAGTCGCATCTTTACCAGAAAAAGCACCCCCACCATGCCGAGCATAACCACCATATGTATCCACAATGATTTTACGCCCAGTCAAACCTGCGTCACCTTGCGGACCACCAATCACAAAACGGCCCGTGGGATTGATATAATATTTTGTATCTTCATCCAAGTATTGGCTTGGAATGACTGGTTTAATGATTTTCTCGATGACATCTTCGGTAATTTGATCTTGGCTGACATCAGGATCATGTTGTGTGCTAACCACCACAGTGTCTACCCGTTGTGGTTTGCCATCATCGTCATATTCCACAGTGACTTGGGATTTAGCATCCGGCCGCAAGTAGGGAATTTCCCCCGTCTTGCGCAATTTAGCTTGGCGTTGCATGATCTTATGGGCCAACGAGATTGGTAAAGGCATCAATTCTGGTGTCTCGTCAATCGCAAAACCAAACATCAATCCTTGGTCGCCGGCACCAATTTTTTCCAAAGGGTCAGAATCATCTTCGCGGTTTTCCAGCGAATCATCAACCCCTTGGGCAATATCAGGTGATTGTTCATCTAAGGCTACTAAAACGGCACAAGTATCGCCATCGAAACCATATTGATTATTATTATAACCAATTTCACGAATCGTTTGCCGAACCACGCCTTGAATATCCACGTAAGCACTGGTGGAAATTTCACCACATACTAAAACTAAGCCCGTGGTCACCGTTGTCTCACAAGCCACTCTGGCCTCTGGATCTTGTTGTAACATCGCATCTAAAATGGCATCACTAATTTGATCAGCAATTTTATCAGGATGGCCTTCAGAAACAGATTCTGAAGTAAATAAATGTCTCTCTTGCATAAAAAATATTTCCCCCTCTTCGTAGGTTACAAGGTACTTCGCACGCAGCGAATCCTATCGGGAATGATAGTCAACTTATAGAGTTTAGCAGAATCAGCCTCAAAAATCAAAATGAATTCTAGCAACGGATCACTTTTCTGTGCTTGATCACCTTGACAAGGGCGGCCATCTTTATAGATAATTAGCCTTAAGCATCTTATGCGAGGAGACTTTTGATTGAAATTAAATCTGCAAAAAGACCACTGGCTTCATTTCTTAATTGCCTTGTTAATTGTACTCAGTTATCCTTTGTCACTAAGCCACAGTTTTTATGGCAGTGATAATATTGTCAACTGGCTTATTGTTGGCCTGACCATTTCTGTACTACTGCTGCTTAATCTTCCCCAGACTTGGCCCTTATATTTATTACCCTTAGACTTGGGTATTTGCCTTTTCACACTGCTCAAAGTTTCCAAAACATTAGCATTATTGTTGAGCGGTATTATTTTATTAGCCTGGGGCATCCGCAGCTTAGATCCCACCACTAAATTATCCCAAGTTTTAAATGTCGTCACCTGGTTTTTCCTCAGCTTTAGTTTGACCATCCTACAGACCAGATTGACCTCATTAACGATTTTAGTCCCTTTGTTGTTGCCGTTTTTCATATTTATACTTTATTGCTTATTGCGGCATTTAAAACTGTCCCTTGTTTTAGCAACCGTCTTAATCATGATCAACAGCGTTATAGGCTACCGTTACCTTAGCGTTATGGCCTTGCTCTTGACTGCTTTAACTATCCTTGCCCTCGTATTTGTTTCGAAGTTACCCAAGTTGGCTAGCATTTTGCCTTATACAGAAAGTTTTTTGATAATTCTATTGCTCATTAATGGCTTCTTGAGCCAATAAAAGCCGTGATACTAAAAAGAGCACTGTCATCAGATTAATTGATGACAGTGCTCTTTGAATTGACCCACGTCACGGTCCCAACCGGATTTGAACCGGTGATTTCCTGCGTGACAGGCAGGCGTGATAACCCCTACACCATGGGACCAAAAAATGGAGGTTACAGGGCTCGAACCTGTGACCCTCTGCTTGTAAGGCAGACGCTCTCCCAGCTGAGCTAAACCTCCATAAAAGTGACCCGTACGGGATTTGAACCCATGTTACCGCCGTGAAAGGGCGGTGTCTTAACCACTTGACCAACGGGTCGTTATTAAAAAATAACGGAGAGTAAGGGATTCGAACCCTTGATACAGGTATAACCCATATACATGGTTTCCAACCATGCTCCTTCGGCCACTCGGACAACTCTCCAAGTGCCTAAATATACAAGATATTTTAGGCAAAAAAATAGCGCGGCGACTTCCTACCCTCGCAGGCAGTTTCCCACCAACTACGCTCGGCGT
>NZ_AZGA01000043.1 GCF_001436375.1 Agrilactobacillus composti DSM 18527 = JCM 14202
GGAACTTACGCTATTTTTATCCTAAGGGGACTTATTTTGAGCACATTAGTGCTCAAGGCTTGAAAACCACCTTACTCGAAATTAATCAGCGACCACTTAAAATACTTGACTGGCAAACACCTTATCAGGTCATGCTGACCAATTTGTCCAAAAATTCGGATTAAATTTGCAATCTACCGAATAGGTCTTCATGGCCTTTTTGGCCTAGTCATTTAGGTGTTGCACTTCAATTTTAAATCCGGCTATTTTTTTCATTCAAATAATAGAGATTGATGTGTATCTAAAAACCGTCGATTTAACACACTATTTCTGGGTGGTAAAAATTAATTTAACACTGTCAGCATTAACAGTATCAGACGTATTATCATAACTTGTTGATAACACCTGACCATCTTTTAATTCCATAACAACATCCTTCGAGCTTGGATTTAATTGAACATCTCGGCTATCACCAGTTGTGTCATCATATTGAGAAATTGTCCATCCAAGATTGTCATATTCCTCATCCAATACACCATTGGTTGATAACTTATAGGTTCCAGCTTTAATATCACGGCCAACTACCCATTCGCCCTGGCCTAATTGATCTCCTGCAGTGGTATTCTTTGATACTGCTGTAAGCTTAATTTTCGATATACTATCCAATTTAAGAGTATCGCCATCAAATAAAATTATACGAATCTTACTTGGATAGCCATTATCACTGCCACTAACAGCACCAAGATAATTAATAAATAAGCTGTCAACGCTTTTTCTTTCACCTGTAATATTACCGCTCCCACCCAGAATTTCTAAATCATAAATTCCCGGTACAACCTCGGAACTTTTACCAACAGTGATAGTTCCTGTTACCATTAAATCTCCGGTTGATTTTCCATTTGCGGCTAGCTTATTCAATAATTCAAGTGAACTTTCTTTCTTACTGTCTTTCTTGGACGAAGTTGTGTCAGCTTTTTTTACTCCATTTGAAGAAATTGACGATGTTTCACTTGCATCCTTCGTAGCATTTTCAATACTTTTTGAGTAGAAGGACTGTGACACAAGAACCAAGATTATTGTCACAACAGACAAAATTGTTCCTATCAGTCCTAATGTAATTTTACCCTTAGCTTTCTTTGAAATAATTAGTGTGATTATCCCTAGAATTAAAGCAATTATTCCAAACACAAAAGAAATATTATTGACTATAGGAATTAATGATCCTAAAAGACCCAGTCCTCCCAAAACAATTGTAACTATGCCCAATGCATAATGCCCTTTTTTCATTCCAAGTTCCTCCAATTGTGATAACTAAACATAATAATTAAATGTTATCACATTGTAAAACTAGCAACAAGAGCATGCCCGTAATACAGGAATTAAACGGACAACCTTTATAAGGTATCGAAAGAAATTTAATGTTAACAGATAATAGGTATGACTAATTGTTGAAACCTATTTATACCACCAAATAAATACCTTTATGCGTTTTATGTATTCCATTAGTACTACTTTTATCTTGATTTTGTGTTCTTAAAGTCGTATTATGTAGGAGAACAAGGTATTTGTTAAGTGTTACCTTTATCTTTATATGTTAGGAGGAAAGTGTGTTATGCAAGTAATCAGTTTTATGGCTATCAAAGGTGGCGTTGGTAAAACCACAATGGCATTTCAGTTCGCCAAATTTTTACAAACACAAGATCAAAAAGTTTTGATGATCGATTTGGACGCACAGAAGAGTTTGACGGGCACTTTTGAAAATGAACATTTTAATTTCAGTGGAAAGCCCACCATTGCAGATGTCCTAGAAAAACCAAGCTCCGGGTTAATTGAGACACAAGTTCAGGATAATATCGCGATAATTCCATCAACTAGCAACCTGGAAGAAGTAGCAGATCGTTTAGCCTCAAAACCAAATAGAGAATTGCTATTATTTATGTGGTTTGTTAAAAATGCGCAAGAACTGAATCAAAAATATGACTACATAATTATCGACTTGCCACCAGCTTGGAACCTGTTAAGCAAAAATGGTGTAGCTGTAGCCGATAAAATCATTTCTCCAATGGAACCAAGTCGATTTGGGTATGAAAGTCATACAAAAGTATTGCAAAGTGTGGGAACTTTACAAGATGAAGTTGTTGATCCAGTTAGTGGTAAATCATATATTACTGCCAACGTATTCTTTTTAGGCAATCGAATCAAACACAATACTAATTCTTCTCACGAATTTTTATCAGCACTCAAACATATAGATAATGTCATTGGGGTTATCCCAGAAAAGGAATTAGTTAACGCTAGTATGCTTGCAAAGGAGGGCATACTAGAATATGCAACCCAGAATGACAAGTTGCATGAACAAGAGCCATTTCTCAAACTATTAAGTGACGTGTTTTCAGAAATCCAAAAACAGGGGAATGATTAACTTATGGCAAACAAATTTGAAAAGTTTTCAAGTACCAACAACGATTACCAAGTGGCTAGAGACATTCAGCAAAAAGATGCACTTAACGAAAAATTGAATTGGGAACGAAAAGTAAAGACAAGCTTCTCAATTCAACAAAAGAATATTGATCGTTTAGATGAAATGGTTAATCAGTTGAACGCAAAATCAAGATCAACCTTATTAGATACCATAATAGAAAATGCTTATAGAGACTTTCAAGAATAATTGAGTGGGGAAAATGATGAAATCACAAATAGTTGATAGCAATAATTGATACGAAGACCTTGTATCTGATCAACGGACCGATGGGGGCTGGTAAAGTATACAAGACAGAATAAAGTTGCCGGTAGGCAAGCACTATGCTAGACTATGACTAATTTAACAACCGAATAAAGAGATCAAGCTAAACAGAAAAATCCCCGATTCACGAGGAATCAGGGATTTTGGGTTTAGCAAGTAGCTAATAGAGAGCTACTTAGATTCAGACAATTTAGACCGCCAAGTTAAAATCGTCTGAACATTGTTCTTAATTTGTAGGTTAATTATACCGCAAACCAGTCCTATGGGACAAGTGAAGGATAGTTAAAAACAAATTAAATCCAATGGACTAAGTAGCTAACCAATGCTATTTAGTCCATTTTTGTTGTTAGAAATTAAAAAAGTTGCCGTATAGGCAACCCAGAATAGACACATGCTGGTAAATTACAAAGCATTCATTTAGCCGTGAGGCTTTGTAATTCAGTTAAATCATATCAGATTTGTATTGTAATGCAAGTCGAATGTTTTAGCAACTCTCTTTTGAGACAGCGTGTGCCAGTCAAGAAAGGGAGTTTTTATTATGACAAAATCAACAAATTTTAATTACTATGAAGCAGATAACGTATATGGAGCCTTATTTTTCCAGTTCCCTAAGGTATTAATGTATGGCGAGCAATACAAGCATTTAAGCAATGACGCTAAATTAGCCTATATGGTACTAAAAGACCGATTAGAGTATTCTTTGCGCAATAACTGGGTTGATAGTGAAGGACACGTCTACTTTATCTTTACCAATCAAGAACTAATGGACTTGTTCAATTGTTCAAAGGGAAAAGTCATCAAAATAAAAGCAGAGCTGGAATCAATCGGATTACTCGTTCAGAAACAAATGGGCTTTAACCCGAAAACTAAGAAAAATGAACCGAATCGCTTATATCTGTCCAAGCTCGATGTGAAAGCAACCGATGTCTATTTACGCGGCGAATTTGGTCAAAAAAGCTCTCAAACCCTTGCTACGAGCGGAAGTTCAAAAAATGAACTTCCGCGGGAGACCGTTGAAACCCTTGCTACGAGCGGAAGTTCAAAAAATGAACTTCCGCATAAGTTCGTTGACAACAGCTCTCAAACCCTTGCTACGAGCGGAAGTTCAAAAAATGGACTTAATCTATATAGAGAACCTAAAGAAAGAGACAAAAACAGATACAATATAGATACTCAAAAGTTGAACTTTTCCACAGCCAATTTCTCACCAGCAGAAATTCAAAAGCAAAACCAGGATTTGGTGAACCATGCTAATGATTTCTTAACTGATGAAGACAGTGGCTTACCGGTTTTCTTAGAACCAGAAGCTGTGCAACTACTTAGTTTTTGGTGCCGTACCCCGCAACAAATGCGGCGCTTCATTGGCATTATCTTAAATGCTAAGTACCGAGTTGAAAAGGATCATCAAGATATTGGCGTCATAATCCCGCTTTACGACGAAGAACTAAAACCTTTGATGACTAAAGCCTTAAGACGCTACTTTAACGTTCTTAGAAGCAATGAGAAACATATCAAGAACGTTGAAAACTACTTGTATGGCACCATGCAAAACCTATTTGGCGTTTGGTGGAATCAACAAGCGGCTAGAGAATATGCGGCCAAACACCCCGAAGAACAGAACACTGACAATGAGCGCTCTTGGAATTAAACGTCATATGAGCTTATTTAAGCCGTTTTAAGCGTTGCAGTGCATAATTATATTAAAACTGCTTTAAAATCGCTTAGAAGCAAAAATAGACACCTTGAGTGGCTGAATTGGCGCTTGGTGGAATCAACAAGCGGCTAGAGAATATGCGGCCAAACACCCTAACGATGAGCGTGCTTAAAACTAAAAAGCTATATAAGGCCGTTTAAGCTGTTTTAAACAGATAGAGCATAATTATATTAAACGAGTTTTAAAATGCGCTTACGGGCACTTTAGGAACGTTGTATAAGTGCCATTGCGGAAAGGACAGCAAACTTAAAATCACAACTTTTAAAGAAGCAGGCTAATTGAGATGGTACTCAAAGATTAGTATAATGTGAGTAGTAATAAAGGGGGGCGAGAAAATCATGGCAGTTAAGGAAAAGAAACGCGTACAAGTCCAGATTGACAAAGAATTGGCAGATAATACCGAAGCCGTTTTAAGCCAGTTAGGTCTAAACCCAACTACGGCGATCAATATGTTTTATAAGCGGATCGTAGCTGACGCAGCATTACCGTTTAAACCAGCCCTGAGCGAAGCCGAAAGAGCTAATTTAAGCCTTTTAAAGGCTACCAAAGAGACACCAGTAACAGAGTTCAAAGACGCTAAAGAAGTCGCTGATTGGCTCAATGATCCAGATGAGGACTAATGGCTTATCAGATTAAATAAATTAATAACTGGGAAGTGTGATGAACATGAAAGATACAATCACAATTAATGACTTTTTTGAAATTGCCAAAGAAACTGATTTAAAAGATTTACTTGATAAGTCATTACATGAGCCAGATCCAGAAAAGCGCAAAGTATATGACGCTTTATATACCTACTTTTTAGATAAAAGGCAAGATGAGGTTATTAAGCGAAAGGACTTTGTCCGTTGATAGATAAACCCCAATATATAATTGTTGCTGGTATTAACGGAGCAGGAAAAAGTACGCTATACGATACATTTCCCATCTTGTTTGACAAAACAAAACGGATTAACGCTGATGAACTTTTAAGACAAATGGGTGGCGATTGGCATAAAGATAGTGACAACTTAAAAGCCATGAAAGAAGAAATCAAACAACTACACTATGCTTTAGATCACCAGCAAAGTATTCACGTAGAAACAACACTGGCAGGTAGAGGCAAAGCTCAACTCAATTTGATTGACAAAGCTCACAAAAATGGCTTTGAAGTGACTTTATTATATGTTGCTTTGCGAGATGAAAATTTAGCTATCCAAAGGGTCAACGAACGGGTACAAAAAGGTGGCCACGGTGTTCCAGTAGCAACGATCAAGAAACGTTATCAGCAATCCAAACATAATTTGCCATTAGTGGCCTTTAAATCTGATAAGGTCATGATCTATGATAATAGCGAAAAGTTTACCTCTGTTTATGCAAGAGAGAAGGGACAAGTTTTTAAGAACGATTTGAGGCATTTTCCTTGGATAAACCAAAATATTACTTATCCAGAAAAGGTGCAAAAGCAGTTACAAAATTTTGCAGATCAAAACCCAGAAGTAAAGCCTAAAAATGATCCAGAAAATAAAAACGATCGGCCTAGTTATTAGGTTGATCGTTTTTGAGTTTATTCGGTTTATGGGCATTAACGTAATCGGCGAATGTTTTTAAAAGCTCTTCGGTTTGTTCGATCGAAAGGTTATCAGCTTGGAAGTATTTTTCTAGCAAAGCCCCTTTTTGAATTAATCGGCGAGAACGGGCTTTGCGGGCTTGCCGATTTTCATAGTATTTAGATTGTCGTAATTTAAAATCTTCTCGCTCAATTTTTTGTTTTAAACGCGCTTGCTGCTCGACTAGTTTTTCATATTGATTAGACATGGAATTTCCCCATCTCGTATGGCTAATGATCTACGGACTTTACCTTTAAAAATTCAGAGAATTGCTTGGCTAAAAGCTTAATCTGATCGTTAGACAAATTAGCATAATCTAAATTGGCTTGACTGATGATTTGTTTACCTAGCCGTTGTTCAATCTTATTTTTTTCGTCCTTAATTTTTTGATTAAGGGCTTTTAATTTAGCTTCTTGTTTTTCTAAGTTACTTTGAGACATAACGATCCCTCCAATCATATTAGAAATAATCACCGACACTATATCATACAGAGAACGTTAAGTCAAAGGATGAAAGTTGAAATAGCGAAGCGGAAGTCATACACTAAAAGTAAATTCAGGAGAATCAGAAGACTGAGTGAAACGAGGTCAATGCGCACTTACACACAACAACTAAAGTTGGTTGTGTTATTGTGCTAAACACTTGTATTAGAAGTCGCCGTTGGCGACAACAAAATCAAACCCATAAACCCAAAGAAAGGTGGTGACCGACATGGCAATTTTTCACATGAGCTTTAGTAATATTAGTGCTGGAAAAGGAAGAAGTGCAATTGCTGGAGCAAGTTATCGAAGTGGCGAAAAATTATTCGATCAAAAAGAAGGCCGAAGTTATTTTTATGCTCGGTCGGTTATGCCAGAAAGCTTTATTTTAACACCGAAGAATGCGCCAGAATGGGCGAGTGATAGAAAGAAATTATGGAACGAAGTTGAAAGAAAAGACCGTCGAGCAAACTCACGGTACGCTAAAGAGTTTAACGTGGCTCTACCAGTTGAATTAAGTGAAGATGAACAGAAAAAATTATTGACAAAATATGTACAAGAAAATTTTGTTGATGAAGGTATGGTTGCCGATGTGGCAATTCATAGAGATCACCCAGATAATCCGCACGCTCATGTGATGTTAACTAACCGTCCATTTAACCCAGACGGAACGTGGGGATTGAAAAGTAAACGAGAAAACATATTAGACGAAAACGGGAACAAGACTTATACAGGAAATAGTCGTTTCCCAAGATCAAGAAAGGTGTGGTTAGTTGATTGGGATAAAAAAGAAAAAATCAATCAATGGCGGCACAATTGGGCGGTTAGTGTTAATCAAGTTTTAGAGCAAAAAAATATTCCCGATCGGATCAGCGAAAAATCATTTATCGAGGAGGGAATAGATGATACACCAACTCAACATGAGGGAATTAATAGTAAGCGGCATGAAAGAAAAGAATTTAACCAACAAGTTAAGAACTATCGTAATTCCAAAGCTGGCTATAAAAACAACCAAGAAAAAGTAATCAATAGAGGTCATTTAGATAGCCTAAGTAAACACTTCTCGTTTAATGAAAAACGGGTAGTTAAAGAGTTAAGCCATGAACTGAAAACTTATATCAGTTTGGAGAACTTAGATGATAAGCGGCGCATGCTATTTAATTGGAAAAACAGCACCTTAATTAAACATGCGGTTGGTGAAGATGTGACTAAACAATTATTGACAATTAACCAACAAGAAAGCTCACTCAAAAAAGCAGATGAACTCTTAAATAAAGTAGTTGATCGCACTACGAAAAAACTTTATCCAGAGCTTAATTTTGAACAGACCACGCAAGCTGAAAGACGAGAATTAATTAAGGAAACCGATAGCGAACAAACAGTTTTCAAGGGTAGTGAATTAAACGAACGTTTAATGAATATTCGTGATGATTTGTTGACACAACAATTATTGGCCTTTACTAAGCGGCCATACGTTGGTTTTAAGTTATTAATGCAACAAGAAAAGGAAGTCAAAATCGAGCTTAAATATACGCTGATGATTCATGATGATAGCTTAGAAAGTCTAGAACACGTTGATCAAGGTCTACTAGAAAAGTATTCACCAACCGAGCAGCAAAAGATTACTCGCGCAGTCAAAGATTTGCGAACAATCATGGCTGTTAAGCAAGTCATTAAAACGCAATACCATGAAGTATTGAAAAGAGCCTTTCCCAAAGGCGATTTAGATGAATTACCAATGACTAAACAGGAACAAGCCTATACAGCCGTGATGTACTATGATCCTGTTTTAAAGCCATGTCAGGCTGAAACAATTGAACAGTGGCAAGCAAATCCACCACAGGTGTTCAGTCCCCAAGAACATCAACAAGGACTAGCTTATTTATCGGGACAGCTTAGCTTAGATCAGTTAGAAAATCATCACTTACAACGGGTTTTAAAGCATGATGGCACTAAACAACTCTTTTTTGGCGAATGCAAAGCCGATCCAACGATTAAGAACAGTCAGATTGAGAAAATCCAAAAACAGTTAAAAGAGCAACAAGCTAAGGACGATCAATACCGAAAATCCCAGCTGGCACATTATCAACCATTGAACTACAAGCCAGTTAGTCCAGAATATTACCTAAAGACGGCCTTTAGTGACGCAATCATGGCCGCTCTATATGCCCGTGATGAAGATTACCAAGGGCAAAGACAGGCGCAAGGTTTAAAAGAGGCCGAGTGGGAAATGACGAAAAAGCAACGGCAACACCAAACTCGAAATCGGCATGAAGATGGGGACATGCACTTGTAATCTAAATGTAAAATTAAAGAATCAGTAAGAAAACTATATTTATATCTGTAAAAACAGTTTTTAACTGCTAGGTCATAATGTATGGCAGATTGCAAGAAATAACTTGAACGAATTTAATGACGTAAATTAAGCAAGAAGGTACGCTGCCAGAAATAGTACAACGCGAATTTGGGGAGGAAGAATAGTATGAAAGCTGATAGCATACACTTATTTGATTTCCTGGGGAATGGTAAAACAATTTTTGAAATTCCTGTTTTCCAGCGAAATTATGAGTGGGATAGAGAACAATGTAAACAATTATTTAAAGACCTAACCGTTGCGGCGCAAACTAATACTGATCATTTTATTGGTGCAATTGTTTATGAGAGCGTAAAATATCTTGTGTAAATGCATAAAAGATTTCTGAATTGTATAGAAATAGGGAATGCCTTCCCTTATGATATTTAGTAACCACAGAAAACATCACAGGAGGCATTCCCCATGAATGAACTTACCACAGAAATTATCGCTGCACTAGCCCAAAAGCAAGATTTGGACGAAGTTTTTCGTCACCACCTCGAAATTGCGATTAACCAGCTGCTTCAAACCGAATTGGCAGAGTTTTTGGGTTACGAACGCTACTCATACGCTGGGATTAACGCTGGTAATAACCGCAACGGCAGTTATGAGCGCTCGTTTGATACGAAGTACGGCCAACTTAACTTAACCATTCCTCGAGATCGCAATGGCCGGTTTGAAAATCATACCTTGCCAGCCTACGGTCGGCACAGTGATAATTTAGAAACAACGGTCATTCAGTTGTATACCAAGGGAATTACCACTGCTGAAATTGCCGAACTCATTGAGAAAATGTACGGTGCTCACTACTCCAAAGCCACGGTTTCCAACATGACTAAAGCCGTCAATGAACAGGTTCAAGCTTTCCAGCAACGTCGACTGGCTTCACAATATGCGGCCATCTTCTTAGATGCCACTTACTTGCCGTTAAAGCGGGATACCGTTCAAAAAGAAGCCGTTCATATTGCGATTGGCATTCGTCCAGATGGTACGAAAGAAGTGCTGAACTACCAAGTGGCGCCAACGGAATCGACTGGAATCTGGACTGAACTGCTGGGAACCTTGATCAAGCAGGGCGTTAAAGATGTGCTGTTATTTGTGGCCGATGGGTTAGTTGGTTTGGATGAAGGCTTGAATCGGCATTTCCCTAAAGCCAAACGACAACGTTGCCTGGTTCATGTTGGGCGTAATTTGATGAACAAAGTTCGTGTGAAAGACCGTAAGGCCGTGATCAATGACTTAAACAAGTTCATCGAGCTGCCAATCGTGAAGCAGCCGAACTGAAACTGAATGAGTTCGCCAACAACTGGCATCGTACCTATCCCAAGTTAATCAAAGATCTGCTTAAAATGCCGAATCTGCTCACTTTCATGGACTTTCCACCAGCCGTTCGGCAATCACTCTACTCCACTAACTTGATTGAGAACTTTAACAAGCATCTCAAGCGCACCACCCACCACAAAGAACAATCTCCAACGGAAGATTCACTGGATCGATTCCTGGTTTCTCAGTTTAATGCTTATAACGAGAAGTCTCTGAAGCGGATCCACCGAGGCTTTAAAGGACTCCAGGACACCTTGGAAGCATCATTTATTTAAGTTAGTTACATATTATATGTACGAAGGCATTTCATTTACACAAGATTTTTGACGCTACCCAATAATGGCATTTTTTAAATTGAAACGTTGTTTGAGTTTTTCCTCCAAATTAAATAATTGCGGGTTGAAATCTTCAATTTGAATAGTCACAATGTGCTGTTGGCGGGCCTGTTGGAGCATGCGACTAATGGTGGTGCGATAAATGTTCAATTCCGTCGCAATTTGACTTTGCGTTCGGCCCTGAATGTAGTAAAGATAAGCAACTTTCGCCAAAAGGTGACGCCGATTATCGTCCATGCTGAAAGACTCCTTTTTAGACACATTTGTGCAATTATTAATTTTACCGGTCAATTGTAGCTGATAACCTTAATATAGCAGGATTGGAAGCGGTGGGCCAGTGTATTCTGAAATTGGCGTGCGTTGATGGCCTTTAAATCAATTTGAACTAGTGTGTTTAAAAAAGGCTTATGAAAATTTCTTTTATGTGGTAGGATAGAATCCGTTGCTAAAAAAGTAAGAACGCCACTATTTTGCTTGGTGGCACTTTCTTTAAGGCCGAATGTTGCGAATAAAATTTAATCAGAGCGCGTATAATTGATCAGCGCAAAACTCATAGGGGTTTTGCGCTTTTTTTGCGTTCAAAAATAGAAATGGAGCGATTTTAATGGATTTTTATATGCGGCTGCCGCGTAATGGAAAAGAATTTGTGTTGTTTATGGCGATTGTTTCGCTGGTTTCAGTTAACATTATTGCACCACTGATCACTTGCTTTGAAGTTGGTTTTCACCTGCGAACGTGGGCGCTGGCGCTGAGCGTGCTGTCATTTATCTGGTTGAGCGTCATTGCGCTTGTGCTGTTGACGTATAAGCCGGCCGCACGATTAACTAAGAAAATTATTGCGAAGGATGATAGTTTTAACGCGCACATCATTGTTAATATTCTGTGCACCGTTTTGATGATGTCAGTCGTTTTAACTGTGGTGGGAACTTGGATTGGCAGTCAGCAAATCAGTTTGGACCCAATCACGCACTTCTTCTACAAATGGCCCCGTAATTTTGCGATTTCATTTGCCGTTGAATTATTAGTTGCACAACCAATTGCACGTTTTGTCATGCTAAAATTGCACCAAATTAAGGGAAAATAGTGAGAGCAATAGGCACTAGTATTCTATATTAGAAATGGTGTTTCTCGGGTACGCGGGATAACAATGGATGACCTATTCCTCATTTTTGAACCGCAAACTTGGCAGGATTGTGGATAGTTCCTTTTTTGTCTTCAAAATTCCTATGACGGACCAGATTATTTCGCGGTACCACTAATATTGCAGAGGAACGCGGTAATTAAAGCAAGCATCGTTTCTTTCACAGGTGCAATTCCTGCTAACACAATAGTTACGCAAATTCTTGATGAATTAAAAGTACTGAGCTATACTATGAGTATCAAAAGAACCAACACGCGGCCACGTGTTGGTTCGCTGTAATCGTATTGCAGTCTATCATGTGATTAGATCAGCTTAATGCTGGTCTTTTTTGTTGTCCGCAGGATTTCGAGGACCGCTTTTACGATCCCCAATCCCGCCAAGACAACTTGGAGCACAGTTAACATGTCCAAGGCCTTTCATTATATTCATGCAAATAACCTTGCGACCAAATCGGTCACCACAAGGCTATTTTTTGTCTTTGGCTGCTGATAAAATTCGATTTTTAGATAGTTTAACCACGTGAAAATAAATTATTAAAGTCCAGCCTAATAATATTGTTGCGTCCCACCGCCGTGCTATACTGAAAGAAAATGGAGGAGTGAGCTGGCCAATGAAACATACTTGGAAATTAGTAGCAACATTGGTGGTTGGCGCCGTGGCACTAGTGCTGGCGTTTGGGCTGCAACAACCAATGGCCGCGCAAGTATTAGTGACTGTTGCGGGTTCTTTAGTTGCGCTATCAATGTTTTTTGAAATGATTAAGACGTTGCGTTCGGGAAAATACGGTGTTGATCTACTGGCAATCATGGCGATTGTTGCGACACTTGCAGTTGGTGAATATTGGGCGAGTTTGATGGTCTTAGTGATGCTGACTGGCGGGGATTCTTTGGAGGATTACGCCACGCGCAAGGCCGGTCAAGAATTAAAATCGTTACTGGATAATTCGCCGCAAAACGCACATTTAGTCAGTGCTGATCGCTTAGAAGATATTGCGGTTGAAAAAATCGCGGTAGGTGATCAATTACTGGTTAAACCCGGTGAACTAGTGCCAGTGGATAGTAAAATTATTAAGGGTAATTCAACTTTTGACGAATCTTCCTTAACCGGGGAATCACGGCCACTCGAAAAGCTAGTTGGCAGTGAATTGATGTCCGGATCTGTCAATGGCGCTGCGGCCGTGACAATTGAGGCACTCAGTACGGCGGCAGATAGCCAATACCAAGCAATTGTTCAGTTAGTAAAAGAGTCGGCAAATCAGCCGGCCAATTTTGTGCGCATGGCCGATCGTTATGCCGTGCCATTCACGGCAATTGCGATTGTCATTGCCGTTGTCGCGTGGCTGATTTCCGGTGACCCTGTTCGTTTGGCTGAGGTTTTAGTGGTGGCATCACCGTGCCCATTAATTTTGGCCGCACCAATTTCCTTAGTTGCCGGAATGAGCCGGGCCAGTAAAAACGGCGTCATTGTTAAAACCGGAACCACAATTGAAAAGTTGGCTAGCGCAAAGACAATTGCCTTCGATAAAACAGGAACCTTAACCAAAGGCCAGCTGACAGTAAATGAAGTTAAGCCGATTGAACCCTGGCCGGCCCAAGAATTATTACACTTTGCGGCCAGCGCTGAGCAGCGTTCAGGCCACGTTTTGGCGCGTTCCTTAGTTGCCTATGTTGGTGTTGATGGCTTAGGCGCGGTTAGCCAGCTCAGTGAAGTGACCGGGCAAGGCATTGAAGCGATAATTGACGATCAAGTTGTTAAAGTTGGTAAATTAGCGTTTGTGACGCAACAGGCGGTTCAAGCTGTCGAGCAAACGGCCGTCTATGTCAGTATCGGGGGAAAATATGCGGGCTACATCAGCTTTTTGGATCAACTCCGACCAGAGGCTGCCGCAACCATTCAAAAATTACGCCATTTTGGGTTGAAGCATATCATGATGTTAACTGGCGATCAGGCGACGATCGCTAAGACCATTGCGGCAAAATTAGATCTTGATGAAGTTCACGGTAATTTGTTGCCAAAGGATAAAATCAGGCTGCTTCAAGCTGTTGATCAAAACGCACGGCCAACAATTATGGTCGGCGACGGGGTTAACGACGCACCATCCCTGACGACGGCGGATGTTGGTATTGCAATGGGTGCGCATGGTGCCACGGCGGCCAGTGAATCGGCGGATGTAGTGATTTTAAAAGACGATCTTAGCCGGGTGGCGAGCGCCGTTATGATCAGTCAAGAGACTATGCAGATAGCGCGCAACGATGTTTTAGCAGGGATTGTCGTTCTCGTTATTTTAATGTTAATTGCTGCAACCGGCGTTATTCCAGCGTTAGTCGGTGCAATGTTTCAAGAAGTCGTTGACATGATGACGATTTTGTTGGCCTTACGCGCTAGAAAGGGTCTCCGGCGTAAAAAATAATGTGTGGTGCAAAAGAGATTTAAGCGTTATTTTTGGGGGACGTTAAGGCCGATTGTAGCGCAGGATCTCTGTAAAAGAGCGCAATACTGCGTAAAAAATAAGGTGCTAACCAGCAAGTTCTAGTAACTTGTTGTGGTTAGCACCTTATTTTTTTACGCAGATGCTGGCTTGCTATTGGTTACGGCCCGCCTGAAATGATTCCCAGCCCTCGCTAGCAATAAAATAGACTAGCACGAGCGCTGCTACGGAATCGGCCCACCACCAGTTGACTAGCGCAGTGAGAATAGCGCCAACCAGGACCGTTCCGGCCATATAGGGGTTAATGGAACATCCATACGAAAAGTAGCGGTAGGAAGCCGAACACTCAGAATGTTTGTTATCTGAATATACGGTTTTCTACCGCTATTTTAAAATTCGTATTGGTTACGGACCTACTGATTCCTCAGAGGTTACCGACTTTTGCTAAGTCAATAATCTGCTGCTCAATTTGATCTCTGACCTTCCGAAAAACTACTATTCTATCCTGTTCGGATCCAGCTGCTAAAGCCGGGTCTGGAAGTGGCCAATGCTTTTTCTTGACCGTTGGTGGGGTGACTGGACAGCGATCACGAGCGTCTCCACATAAGGTGACAACTAGGTCACTGTGAAGCAAATAATCGGGATCAATTAACTTTGATGTTTGCTGGGAAATATCTATTCCTTTTTCAGCCATAACTTTAACAGCCAATGGATTCAAGCCATGCACCTCGACTCCCGCACTGGCAACGCGCCAATCATTGCCTAAAATTTTTTTAGCGAATCCTTCAGCCATTTGACTTCGACAAGCATTTCCAGTACATAGAAAATAAATTTGTGTCATCATTAATCCTCCATCTAAACTATTAGTGAACCAAAGCAGCTACTAAATCCATGTCTAAGTAACTGCTAAACTCGTTAATGGTTGGGTATTCACCGGTTTTTACCAACTGACCATCCACTAACGTAATTGGTAAAGCATTTATACCCTGACGTTTTAGTTCTTGGGCAACAATCGGATTTCGAACAAAGGCATCGGGGTTCTGGGCTAAATTACGACGAATGAACATGGCCTGCCCCTGTGCATTCACACTGACATACCGCTGAATGGCCGTTGTTTGAATCAATTCCTTATCAACGCTGGGACCACAAACACCGGTTGAACAACACATTGCTGGTTCAAAAAGCTCTATTTTTTTCATTCTATTCATCTCCAAAGTAATTGTGATTTATATTTTCTAACCAAAAATCGATAATGATAACCAGAGGCCACATAGGGTAATAAACAACACTGGGATCGTGGTTACAATTCCAATTTTAAAATAAGTCCCCCATTTAATTTTAACTCCCTTTTGAGCTAACACATGTAGCCAGACTAATGTAGCCAAAGAGCCAATTGGGGTAATCTTAGGTCCCAAATCTGAGCCGATTATGTTTGCGTACACTAACGTATGATGGATGAGCCCTGAAACGTCAGCGCCTTTGATTGATAGTGCATTAATCATGACGGTCGGCATGTTATTCATTAATGACGATAAAAGTGCTGCTAAGTAGCCCATGCCCATTGTGGCAGCAAACCGACCACCTTTTGCGATTTCGGTAATGACACCTGATAATAATGTTGTTAGACCAACGTTCTGAAGGCCGTAGACTACGACATACATACCGATTGAGAAAAAGACAATGTTCCAAGGAGCTCCTTTAATCGCTGCCATCGCATTAACATGGGAACTTCTTTGACCAACTATCAGAAAAATAGCCGCAATACTCAGTGCGATAAAGGAGACGGGGATTCCTAAGAAACCGCTACTAAAGTAACCAATCAATAGGAGGATTAAGACGACCCATGAAAACTTGAAAAGTCGCTGATCTTTTAGTGCAGAACTGGGTTCCGCAACCTGAGTGGCATCAAATTTTCGTGGCAATGCTTTTCGAAAGTAAAGATACAGGATACCAATACTACCTAACAGCGAAAATAGATCAGGAATCCACATTCTTAACGCATACGCTGAAAAGGAAATTCCAAAAAAGTCTGCAGAGACAATATTTACCAAGTTACTAACAATCATTGGTAAAGAAGTGGTATCGGCAATAAAGCCACTGGCAATAATAAAAGGGAAAACTTGCTTTTCATCAAAGTGTAAGGCACGAACCATTGCTAAAACAATGGGGGTAAGAATCAGAGCAGCCCCATCATTAGCAAAAAGGGCAGCAACGACGGCGCCTAAGGTGGTCACCAAAATAAACATGCGAATACCGTGACCGTTTGCCCAGCGAGCCATGTGTAAGGCGGCCCATTCAAAAAATCCGATTTGATCTAAAATGAGTGAAATCAGAATAATAGCCACGAAAGATAAGGTGGCATTCCAGACAATTCCGGTAACTGTTCCAACATCTTTAAAACTCACCACGCCAAACAATAATGCTAAAATTGCACCACCAACGGCTGTCCATCCAATTGATAATCCTCTAGGTTGCCAGATAACGAATAATAATGTGAGTAAGAAAATTCCAACGGCAAAAAAGACTTGCATGATACCTCCTAAACTGATTAATTATTTTTTTCCTTTAATTAATTAAACCGTTAAAAGCGTTTTTTCGTAATTTGGTTGCCATTGCATAACAGCAAAATGATTATTCGAAAGCTCTTTTACCTGATCAATCCATTTAACTTCGCTTTGCACTCGAGCCAGCAAACATGGATCAGTGGTTTGAGTTGCCAACATACTTTGGTTGACCACCCACCAAGTATGAGCTAGACTGGCTCGCTTCAAATCGTCATCTAACCGCATTGATTCATAAACCGGCGTGGCTTCTGGTAGCGTTACCATAACAATTTCAGTTTGCTTAGGATCTTGTAGTCTTGGTAACAGATTAACGACTGCTTGTGGGACGCTGCCGGAGGTATGGGCAACTTCTTGAGCATAGCTTTGGGTCGAGTTTAACAGTAAGAGTGTATGACCAGTCGGAGCCGTATCAACCACAACGACGTCACTATCATTTTGGGCGACTAACTCAGCAAAAGCTCGGAAGACAGCAATTTCTTGAGTACATGGTGAACGCAAATCTTCAGCGACATAATCAACATCATTAGACTTCATGGTCTTTTTAGCAGTAGTGAGAACTTCGTTTTGATATTCTTTTAAAGACTTTTTCTCATCAATATGGCTCACCTTGATCAGCGGACTTGTGATTTTGAAGTATTTCAAATGATCAGCTGGGTCAGTGGTAGCCAAGTGCACGGTTTTGTGTTGAGCAGCTATCTTTTGGGCAATTTGAACGGCAACGGTTGTTTTACCAACGCCACCTTTGCCCATGGTGAAGATAATTTTTTTATTTGACTGCACTAAATTCTTCACGACAACATCCAGATCAGGAAAGTGACTAGCAGTAACCGGTTCCTCAGTGATTTGCGGCTGCTGGTCTTTCAATAGTAGTCGTAAATTAGCTAATCCCAATACGTTGTATGCTCGCAATGGGATTGCTAACTTGGGTAGCTGGTCTAAAGTGACTGGCATATTCTGCAAATCAGCTTGCTGTTGTTTAAAAATAGTCTGAGAAACTGCGTCGGTTGGCTGATTTAAGATACCGTTAATGATTAGTTGCTGGTTCTTAATGTTTAAGGCTGCCAACTCATGTGAAGCGCGTTGTGCCTCCAGAAGGGCGCCTTTTTGTGGTCGGGTAACTAAAAACAAAGTCGTCGCTTGAGGATTGCCTAAAGTTTCAACCGCTTTTTGATACATAGCTTTCTTATCATTTAAGCCAGCTAGTTGGCCGAGACAGGATGCACCACGATCATTCTTATCCAGGTAATTACTCCAAGCAGAAGGCAATTGCAGCATTCTTAAGGTATGGCCGGTCGGCGCGGTATCAAAAATAATATAGTCAAATTGCTGATTAATCTTGGAACTAGTTAGAAAGTTGGCAAATTCATTAAATGCAGCAATTTCAACCGTACACGAGCCTGATAATTGTTCAGCCATATTCTGAATGGCTTCTTTGGGCAACACGCCTCGATAAGGTTGAATAACCTGCTCGCGATACTCGTTCGCAGCAATGACCGGATCAAAGTTGGCAGCAAACAAACCGGAAATGTTTGGAATCGGCTTTGGCTGATTGGTTAAACTAACTTTAAAAACGTCCTGCAAGTTACTAGCTGGATCAGTGGAAACGATCATAACTCGGTGACCAGCATCAGCTAAGCTAATTGCAGTGGCACTGGCAACCGTGGTTTTGCCAACCCCACCCTTGCCGGTAAAAAATAGGTACTTGGTTAAATTAATCTCTTGTGGCGAATACTTTTCCATCATTTTTCAGCTCCTTATATAGACACGCGTCTATGTATTGCTTAAAAAAACTTAATTGGCAACATCTTTTTCACAATCAGACCGTTGGCAAAGGCAGTGCTCATCAGCGGCTAACAGTTGGTCGGTATTCTGTTTAAACTCTTGGACAAACCTTTTTTGTAGGGAATAGTGTTGCCATTTCCCATCCTTTACCGCAAACACAATACCTGCATTTTGCAAAACCTTCATATGATGAGACAAAGTGGGTTGAGAAAAATCAAAATGCTGGAGGATATCACAAGCACAAAGTGATCCACATGAAAGCAGATCAATGATTTTTAGGCGGTTCGGGTCAGCCATTGCTTTTAGCATTTGAACGTAATTTTGATAATCCATTTTTTCTCCTTCCATTACATAGACGATCATCTATGTATAGTATAAGAGCTACTCCAATGGCTTGTCAACTTTGTTAAAACTAAAGGTCGTAAATCTTTTTTGGAATCCATAATATTTAGAAGTCAGTTGTGAGAAGCAGATGGGTCATCTTTTCTTTTAAGCTTTTTTAGTTTTAACCGATTCACTTCGCGGTAAAAAGTTCCTGAGGAAATTTGGTTGGTGGCCAAAATTTCTTTAACTGAATAGTCACCACTTTGATACATCCGAATGGCAATATCCAACTTTTCTTGGGCGATTCGTGGTCGGCCAACTGTCACGCCACGCCGACGACTGGCCGCAATCCCTTCTTTAACCCGATCAGCTAATAAATTCCGCTCCAGTTCCGCAATCACACTCATCATTTGCAGCATGGCTCGACCAGTTGGGGTCTCGGTGTCCATCTGCTCCTTTAAAGAAACAAACTTAATTTGTTTTTGGTGCAGTAATTGAATCAGATTTAAAATGTCCAACGTATTGCGGCCCAAGCGGGAAATACTTTCAACGACCACGACATCATGAGCCCGAATGGTTTGGAGAAGCTGGGTAATTCCCGGTCTTCTTTGCCGGGTCCCGGTAAACTTTTCTTGAATGATTTTTTCGGCACCATAAGCCATTAATTGATCAATTTGGCGATTGAGATTCTGATCATCTTTTGAAACCCGTGCATATCCAATAATCATGAGTGACTCCTTAGTTTTTTGATAGCCAGGGTAAATTTAGCTATCTTTTGGCAATGGTTTATTATAAACTTTTTGATAATGAGTTTTTGAAAACTCAAAACCCGGTTAAATCAACCTAATCAAAGTATAGCGAAACCTTTCCAAAAACTATAGTTTTTTAAAAACATTAGAGAATAATATGCCGACTAACCCGCATCACCAACAAAGCTTCGGAACTTTTGAGGGCATCTCTTCTGCCGATCAACTGCGGCTGTATTTTCAATTAACTGATTTTGATCGCGCGTTAATTGATGAAATGCGTTCCGCAACGACTAAATTAGGCTTTGCCGTTCAATTGAGCTCAGTTAGATTTTTAGGAACTTTTCCAACTAATCTACAACAAGTCCCAGCTGAGGTAATTGATTATTTAGCTAAACAGTTAACTATTGATGGTCGGGCATTAGCAGGCTACACGCGAAAAATGACCATTAGCCAACATATGGCGCTGATTAAGCGAAAATATCATTATCAAGCCTTTACTGATCCCGCGGTCAAAGCGAGCCTGAACGACTGGCTGCTTGAGCGAGCGCGTTTTACAAACGAAACCGAAAAACTACTTTTTGATATGCTGCTAAAAAAATGTTTGGATGAAAAAATTCTCTTACCAGGGGTGACCACCTTTGAACGCTTTGTTAATGGGGTCACGGAGGTTGCCGCCGACCTTTTGGATAGTCAATTAGTGGCCGTCCCTTCAGCGGAAGAAACGGACCGACTTTTAAATCTGTTAACTGCCGTTGGGGGAACCCATCTATGGGGCCACCATTAAAATGGATCTCTTAAGAAATCCTTTGATGGATGAAAGCCGCAAAGAAATTAACCGTGGCTTTACTCGATTAAAACAGTTTCAACAATTTAAAACTGAGGATTGGCAATTAGGCGCAATTCCAGCAGGAAAGTTAAAGAATCTGGCCAACTATGCTTTTAAAGCCAAGGCCTGTCTGATTAAACGGATGTCCGTCAAAAGACAAACGGCGTTATTGGTCGCTTTTGTTTCCGAGTATCGCAAACGAGCGATGGATGAACAATTACTAGCTCTTTCACGCTTCTACGAGACGCTTTTTAAACGGGCCAAAAATAAAGAAGCCAAGGAACGGCTGCGAACCATTAAAGATTTTGATCATGCAGCTTTAACGCTCTCCCAGATTGTCAGGTTATTGATGGACGAAACGATCAGCAGTCAAGATCTCAGAAACAAAGTTTTAGCAACTTATCCACCTGAAATAATTGAGTCAGCCGTTACCCAGGTTAATCAGTTAGTGCGTAATGAGCGAGAACCAATTGCCATTGAAGAACTGTTAAATGCTTATCGAAAATTCCGGAAATTCATTCCGGATATTTTAGCCACTATTGTTTTTGAAGGGACTACCAATGGCCAAGATTGTCTGATGGTTTGGGAGTTTATTCGCCAACGGTTTCCGCGCCCGGTTACCTATCGGATGTTTGAACAGATCGTCGAAAAACTACCGAAAAAATGGCGTTATTATATTCGTGAGAACCCCCAAGTAACCAATCAGTGTGTGTTGATTGCCGGCATCGAGCTTCTGGTTCATGGTCTTAAGCGTCATGATATTTACGTCCGGCAAAGTAATCGCTATCTTGATCCCATGGCCTGCTTAATTGATAAGTCTACTTGGCGTCAACAAAAGGCCGTTTTGATTCAACAACTTGATTTACCGCAGACTGGTCAAGCAGCCGTTGAAGCGGTGAAACAGGATTTAGCTTTATCCTATGCCGAGGCCCTAAAAAATTGGGCTGATTCAGAAATGGCCCAGGTCAAAGAGGTTGACGGCCAAGAAAAAATTATTGTGGCCAAATTACGCAAAGTCCGTGAACAAAAGGACGAAGCGGCCTTTAAAAGTCGGGTTCGGCATTTAATTCCCAAAATTGATTTATCGGATATTCTCTTGGAGGTTAACCAACAGTTACAGTTAACACAATGTTTTAGTCACGTTAGTGAAAGTGGGACGAAGATGAAACACGTTGATATTAGTATTTTAGCGGTTTTATTAGCTGAGGCTTGTAACATTGGCCTTTCGCCAGTGGCTAAAAACAGTTCAAATAGTCTAAAATACGATCGGTTAATGTACGTGGACCATCAATACTTGCGAATTGATACCCTTGCCGCCGCCAATCGCCGCATTATTAACGCGCATAAAAAATTAAAAAGTGCGCTCATCTGGGGCGACGGTCAAATGGCTTCGGCCGATGGCATTCGTTACGTTACCCCCCAAAGGTCTTTATATTCTCGTAGCAATCCAAAATACTTTGGCCGCGGTCGCGGGGTTACTTTTTACAATTTTGTTTCTGATCAATATATCGGCTTTCATGGCATGGTGGTTGCAGGGACCTTACGAGATTCTCTCTACCTATTAGAAGGCTTTTTAAATCAAGGCAGCAGTTTGGAACCCACTCAGATTATGACCGACACCGCCGGTTATAGCGATTTAGTCTTTGGCTTATTTGGCCTATTAGGTTTTCAGTTCAGTCCCCGAATTGCTAATAGTCAGGGAACCAAGCTATGGCGGATTGATTCGACCGCTGATTATCAAGTCTTAAATGGGGTGTCTCAAAACCGCATTAATTTAAGGTTGATTGAAGAACATTGGGAGGATATTTTACGCGTGGCCGGTTCGTTAAAGTCTGGTAAGGTCAATGCGACAGAATTAACTCAGGCCTTGCAACGTGAAGGCCACCCAACCGCTTTGGGTAAAGCGATTACTGAATACGGCAAAGTCTATAAAACGAAACATCAATTACGCTATCTTTCAGATGAGATTTATGCGCGTCAAATTTTGGAACAGCTAAATAAAGGTGAAGCTCGGCACGCGCTTTGTCGAAACATCTTTTATGGTCGGAAAGGGAAGCTTTATCAAACGTATTTTGATGGTATGGAAGAACAACTAAACGCTCTCAGTTTAGTCACGAATGCCATTATTTATTGGAATACCGTTTACCTGGAAAAGATTGTGACGCAGATGCAATCAGAAGGGTTTGATTGTTCTGACGACATGATCGGCAAATTATCGCCACTGATGTTTGAACACATTAACTTTGTCGGTAAGTACACGTTCCAATATAATGAAGCGTTAGAAAATGGTCATTTAAGACCATTGGATGAAGCAGACGAAAAATAAGATTGTTCGGTTTTTAAAGTCTACCGCTACTTTTCGTACGAATGTTCCAGAGCTCTTTTTAAATAAAGCCAATATAAAAAATCAGAAACGCTGTTAAATCAACGTTTCTGATTTTTTGTTCGGGATCCTACCGCTACTTTTCGTATGGATGTTCCATTGACCCCAAGTAGTAGATCTTTATAATCAAGGTTATCGAAGAGTTGTCGACTTAGACCTAAAAGCCTATTTTGATAACGTTAATCATGACTTGATGATTAAGTATCTCCAACAATATATTGATGACCCATGGACACTAAGACTCATTCGTAAGTTTCTAACTAGCGGAGTCTTAGACCATGGGCTTTTCGCTAAGAGTGAAAAAGGAACCCCACAAGGAGGGCCATTGTCACCACTACTGGCGAACATCTATCTAAATGAGTTGGACGAAGAGTTGACTAGACGTGGTCATCACTTTGTGCGCTATGCGGATGATTGTAACATCTATGTTAAAAGTCAACGAGCCGGAGAACGAGTAATGCGAAGCATTACCCAGTTTCTAGAAAAGCGCTTGAAAGTTAAAGTGAACCCAGATAAAACCAAAGTCGGTAGCCCGCTACGGTTGAAGTTTCTTGGCTTTTCGTTGGGTGTAGACCACAATGGGGCCTACGCCCGTCCAGCTAAACAATCGCAACAACGAGTAAAGAAAGCACTGAAGTTATTAACTAAACGTAATCGTGGAATATCTCTGACAAGAATGTTTGAAGAAATTCATCGAAAAATGCGTGGGTGGCTTCAGTACTACTCAATTGGGAAACTAACTAACTTTATTCAACGCCTTGACAAGTGGTTGAGGGTCCGAATAAGGCAGTATATTTGGAAGCAATGGAAAAAGTTTAAAACTAAGGTAACTAACTTACAGAAGTTGGGGCTGTCCCAGCATGATGCATATGTCTTCGCTAGTACCCGAAAGGGCTACTGGCGAACTGCACATAGTAAGACCTTGAGCTATTCTCTAACTAATAGAAAACTGGAACAACTCGGACTTATGAATATGTCCAAGACGCTCCAGTCAATTCAATGTGATTAAGTTGTCGAACCGCCGTATACGGAACCGTACGTACGGTGGTGTGAGAGGTCGATAATTGAACTAATCAATTATCTCCTACTCGATAAAACATGACTAGTTTTTATCTTTATAATTTATTTTTATTAACGATTAAATTAGAATCTTGCCATACCTAATGCATGTTGAGCAGCTAGGTTAAGCAAACTCCATTGACGGTCAAATCCTGGTTGGAAGAAGAAGTCTTGTTCAGCCAAGTCTTCCAAGCGCATCTTATGACTAATTGCCAAAGCTAAAACATTGCCTTGAGCAGTAATATCATACTTAGAAAGGACAGCACCGCCTAAGATTTGGTGAGTATATGGATTAAAGGTTAAGCTGACATATACCTTAGGATTATCTGCTTCTGGGACATAAGCTGGACGCATATGATCTTCATAGAAGCTAGTTTGACAATCAAGCTTATTCTTAGCAGCTGAAAACTTATTTAATCCCGCAGTAGCGAAGTGATAGTCAAAGACGCTAAGAGCTGAAGCACCGATAACACCCTTGAAAGCGCGATCTGGCTTATCTTCAAAGATATGATCAACCACATATTGTGCTTCTCTTCTAGCAGTAGTAGCTAAAGCAATTGGCATTGGCTTACCTGCTGGAATAGAAAGTGGCAAAATTGCATCTCCAATAGCGTAAACGTCTTTAACATTCGTTCTCAAGTATGGATCAGTCTTAATCCAGCCTCTTTGATCTAAATCAACTGTGTCCTTTAGCCAATCAGTATTAGGAGTTACCCCTGCTGAAACAACAACCAAGTCAGCTGGTATATCGCCTTGATCGGTCTTGACGCTTTCAACTTTTTCATTACCGTTGAAGCCTTCAATTTTAACGCCCATCTTCAAGTCCATATTCTTCTTAAAGGTAGGTTCCAAAACATCAAGCAATTCAGGGTTCAAGTAAGTTCCTAATGGACGATCAATCATGTCCATTAAAGTTACATGCTTGCCAGCTTTAGCAAATACTTCACTAGCTTCAGTACCAATATAACCAGCACCAACAATAGCAACATTCTTAATTGCTGGATTGTTAACAGCACTCATTAACTTAGAAGCCCAATCACGTCCACGCATTAAATAGATATTCTTAAGATCATTGCCAGGTACTGGTAAAAACTTTGGCGTTACACCTGATGAAAGAATTAACTTATCATATTGAACTTCTTCTTCAGAATTATTGGTTAAATCCTTAACTGTTACTGTCTTATGTTCAGGATGAATCGCGGTTACTTCATGGTTGGCATAAACATGACCGCCCTTCTTTTCAACATCTTCAGGAGCAAAGTTTCTGACGTCATCTTCAGCCGTAACTTTATTTTCTAAGTATAATTGCATACCACAGGACATAAATGAAATAAAGTCGCCAGCTTCATAAACAGTTACATCTACATCATTATATTTATCCAACAGCTCAATTGCTGATTCATGACCACCATGTGAAGCACCAACAATTACAATTTTACGTTTATCCATAAAATCCTCCTAACACAATAGTTTCTTCATTACATTTTCAAGAGTAACACTTATTACTTAATGTCTATCATATTTTGCTCAATAAATTGATTAAAAATAAAAGTTTGGAGTTGACGCTCCAAACTTTTTTGCTATATCTTCTGCTCAACATCATGAATCTTCACAACTAATACAGTGCGAATCCAATCAAATTGGGCTTTCATTTGGTCAAAATATGCGCCTTCATTAATGAATTGACCACTGCCATGAATATGATAACCGCGACCCATTCCAGCGGTTCCTGAATAATTGTAAGAACCAATCGTAATGATCAGTTCATGTTTTGGATCTTTTTCAAAATCTTGTTCAATCGAGTGCATCCCCGCAGCTGGAATCAAAATTATATCATCAGAAACCACGTTAATATATTGTGACCAAGTATTAACTACGCTAGCTGGATTACCATTAATCGAGACAATCGTTGCCGGCCCTTTGTCTTGTAAAACATCTAAAAAATCTTCGTTCATTATTTTTGTCATGATTTTTACCTCCTATGTTCTGCTATTCAACTATATTCCTAAGCACCGCCAAGTTATGACAGAATTTCAAAATTAATATTGCTGGATAATTCGTTGCAACTTTTCCAAATATTTTTCTTTTAACTCACTGAGAGTCCAAGTCATGAAGACCTTTGATAAAAGATCCAGACAGTATCAGCTACTCAAATCTCCCTGGAAATTATACTTGAAGAAGTTTGATGAGCTTGAAAAAGTTCATCCTCGCTACAACTGGCATTACAAAGACTGCTTAACTCAAGCACAAGTAGTTACAGAAGGCATTAACACCAGCACTACTTTAGAGAATTCATATAACCTGATGCAAAGCTTTATTCAAGCCGTTGAAACTGGCAATACGCATGAGCTTAAATCATTGATTACCAGCAAAGATTCAATTGGAACCCTAATGCATAAGACGCTGCTAACTTTTAAATACAATCTAAAAGCGGTGCTTAGAAGCTGTTTAGTATCTTGGATTTTGACCCAATAATTTGATAAACTACTGTCAAAAAAGTTGGTGATCATATGCAACATTTTAGTCATCATTACCAAAGCAATATTACTCGGCAACAATTTGAATTAATTCGACCAGCTTTAGAAAATTTTCGTAAGCGAACTAAGCCTCGAAAATATGACCTCTACGAGGTCTTCTGTGCGGTCCTATATGTCTTGAAAACCGGTTGCCAATGGCGTCAAGTCCCCGGTGATTTCCCAGAATGGCGGTCAGTTTACAACTATTACAAAATTTGGTCAACTAAAGCTGAGCCTACGGCTGATTCTTTATTGGAACAAGTTTTAAAAAAATTGTCATTGCTCGGCGAACTGACCAAGGACGTTCAGCTTTAACTTCCTTTATTATCGTTGACGCTCAGAGCGTCAAAAACACCGCTACTGCTGAAAACAAAGGTTACGACGCTGGTAAGAAAATCTCGGGGATTAAGCGCCATCTGGCAGTTGATATCAATGGCTTTCCGCAGGCCATTCACATGACGCGAGCGAATGTCTCTGATCGAGACGGGGGCAGTGCAATGATCGCTTTACATGCCATGCATTTACGCCAGGTTCAAAATGTCTTAGTTGATGGTGGTTATTCAGGCGTTAATTTTCAGCTCGATGTAGCCAGTAATTTAAACGCAACCGTGCAGGTTGCGAAGCGCAATGAGTTGCATCGATTCGAAGTCATGCCCCAACGTTGGGTAGTCGAACGATCTTTTAGTTGGCTAGAGAATTGTCGGCGACTTTGGAAAAATTGTGAGCGTCAATTAACCACCAGTCTGCAAATGGTCGTTTTAGCGTTTTTAGCACTATTACTTAAGAGATTTTAGACAGCTTCTTAGGATGCCTGATTTTGACAAATTAAGTCAGGAACAAATTTCAACCTATCAGCGGACAGCTTATCGGGTTGGCTGGTGGATCCTGGCAAGTACGATTGCCTGTGTTATTGTGCTGATTTGTTTGAATCTTTGAATTCGAAAAAATGATATTAAAAAAGTTCCGAAGCAAAATTGCTTCGGAACTTTTTTCGTGTATCTATTGAGGATTAATCTTCGTCGTCTTCCTCATCCAAGCCTTCTCGTGGTGTCTTACCAAGCAAGGCCTGCAGAGTAGCGATGTTGTGGTTGTTATCTTGCAGCAGGCCAACCAAATGTTGTGCCAAGACTGGACGGTCTTCTTTTTCAGCCAGCTTAATTGCCCGGGTGACAAACATGTTCTCAGTGTCATAGTCGTGGACGAAGTCGTTGACCAGCCACTCTACAGATTCATATTTGTTCTGACCATTTTCTTCCAGCATGGTGTACTCTGTGAATTCCTTTTGGGTACTTGGCGTAATTAAGGCCTCATCGATTAAGACCGTGCCCAAGGCATCCTTTTGGTCGTACGCCTGCTTAAGTAAGTCGCCGAATAGGACTTTCAGCTGTTGGGCCGACATTCCCTTCACATACCATTTTGCCATCTGGAGTTTGTTGGATAAAACTTCCAAATTGGCAACGATGTGGCCGGTCATCGCACCAGCCGTTGGGGTATGGTGGTCGATATCTGCTTGCTTAACTTCTGCTTCAAATAATTTTTCGGGGGTTGCTGTTGTCATATTCTTCACCTATTTCACTTTCATTGATTGAACTTCATAGCCTAAATCAGTTACCGTGTCTGACAATTTGTCTGCGGAAATTTTATCGCCGTCAAAATCAGTTTTGACTTTGGCTGCATTGAACAAGACTTTGACGTTTTCCACACCATCCTGCTTTTCAAGTGCGCCCTTGATCTTTTGCATGCATGACGGGCATGACAGCGCGTCTAATTGTAAAATTGCTTTACTCATATTGATAACCTCCATCTCATTTACTGTTTTAATGATACATCCTATTCGCCAACCGATAATTGATCTGGATCAAGTTTGGCAGCTTTTGGCTGATAATTAATTAATCGCATTGCGTTGAAGATGACAACCAGGATACTGGCTTCATGGACAAACATTCCGCTGGCCATGTAAATAAATCCGAGAATCAAGCCAATCAGGAGGGCGACAACCGTCGCAATGGCGATGAAAATGTTCTCCTTGGTGTTGATGACCGTTTTTTTGGAAAGTCCATATGCATGGATCAATTCATTGAATCCTGATGACATCAAGACGACATCAGAGGTTTCAACCGCCACGTCGGTTCCACTTCCCATGGCAATCCCGATGTCAGCCGTCACTAATGACGGACTGTCGTTGATGCCGTCGCCGACAAAGGCAACCTTGTGGCCTTCCTGCTGGAATTGTTTAACGTATTCGACTTTTTGTTCCGGCAAAAGTTCTGCGTGGACTTCGTCAATGCCGATTTGTTCTGCAACGGCATTGGCTGTCTGCAGGTTATCACCGGTCAGCATAACCGTCTTCTTGATGCCGAGTGACTTGAGTGTCGCCAGGCTTTGCTTAACGCCTTGACGAATCACATCCGAGATACCAAGAATGGCTTGAATTTGCCCGTCGAAGGCAACGATAACTGTTGAACTGCCTTCGCCTTGGATGTTTTCCAAGTCTTGACGTTGTTCAGACGTCAAATCAACATTTTCATCGTTCATCATTCTCAAATTACCAATTAAAACATTTTTACCGTTGGCAGTTGCCTTAACGCCACGGCCTTTGACTGTGTCAGCATCGGCAACTTGAACGTCCTCAAACGGAATATGATGATCACCTGAGAATTTAACAACTGCTTGTGCCAATGGATGATCCGACTGCTTTTCAACGGCTGTGGCAATTTGCAAGGCCAACTGGTCTCTTGAGTAATCTTTGAACTGAGTAACCGCCGTTTTCCCTTCAGTCAGGGTCCCGGTCTTATCGAATACCAACGTGTCGACATTGGCAAAGGTGTTCATCACTTCACCGCCCTTGATCAAGACACCGTTTTTCGCACCATTACCGATTCCAGCCACGTTTGAAACCGGGGCGCCGATGACCAAGGCCCCAGGGCATCCCAAGACCAAAACGGTAATCGCTAATCGGAAATCTTTGGTAACCAAGCCCACAATCAATGCAATGATCAAAACTGCCGGAGTGTAATAAGTCGCAAATTTGTCAATAAACTTTTCTGCTGGCGACTTGGTGTCTTGAGCATCCTCAACCAGTTCAACAATTTTGCCAAACGTGGTGTCGTCGCCAACCTTGGTTGCCCGAACTTTAAGTGTTCCGTTGTCTAAGATGGTGCCAGAGAATACCTGATTGCCAGTGCCCTTAGTGACTAGTTTTGATTCACCAGTAATACTGGCTTCGTTGATGTGACCGGATCCATCCACAATTTCCCCGTCAACCGGAATCTGACCGCCGGCTTTGACCAAGACGACGTCGTCAACGTCGACAAAGTCAACATCCGTCTTCTCAGTGTTGCCGTCATCATCTACAATCATTGCGGTAGTCGGTGCCATTTCCGTCAAATCTTTAATTGAGTGGCGGGTTTTGGCCAACGTTTTGTCTTCCAAAAACGTCCCAAATAAGAACAAGAAAGTGACGATTGCTGATTCATTGTACTCGCCAATGATGAAAGCGCCAATCACAGCAATGCTGACAAGTAATTCGATGCTGATCGTTTTAAACCGGAGTGCTGAAACCGCCCGAAGAACGATCGGCACAGCTGAGATAATTGAAGCGGCGATAAATGAAACCGTGTAGATCATATCGCTGTCAACAACTTTCCCCAAGAGACCTACGCCAATTAATATTGCCGTTATCAATGTAATTTGATTTGTGTGTTGATTAATATATCTTTGAAATTTCATAATCCCCGCTCCATTTCTTAATTGATGTCTTTAGTATATGGTGGTTCGACCGATAAAGAATTGACGTGGATCAAGTTTGAAATTTTTGTTTGGGTAATTAATGGCGAATATTTTGGATGTAAGCTGATTCCTGAGACAGCTTCTTAGCGGTCATTTGAACGCTAAGTACAGAAGTGGCTTTAGTTTATATCAAGTAACAGTTAGCTCACTGACCAGTAATTTGATCATGTTCACCCGGGGTCAATATTTTGGTCATCACCGTAATCAAATACGCTTGTTCGCGCTCAATTTCAGTTCCCGGCAATTCCAGTATTAACCGCGCTAGGTAACCGAATAGCTGCGATAACAAACTTTGCAGTATCAAATCATTCGGCCAATCCACAATCAAATGATCTGCTTTTAGTTGATTTATGACACTTCCCATCTGCTTGACCATCTTAGGCGCAATCTGGCTAAGAATCTGTTCGCGTCGTTCGGTGTCAAAAGCTGCCATTTCAAAAATGACCTTTAACTCTTTCACGTTAGCTTTAGCAAATGCAACTCGGTCCGTAAAAATTGCTGTGACGAATGCCTGTAGACTGGGATAACGCTGCCGTAATTCATCCTCTGAAAAATCACTCGCTAAAATTGGCACAATGTGCGCGGCAATTGGTGCTAAGATGGCATCCCGTAAGGCAGCCTTAGTCTTATACCGCCGATAGACCGTCCCCTCCGCAGCGCCGGCCCGTTGTGCAATATCACTAGTACTGGTCTGGTCAAAACCCTTTTCAGCAAACAAATCGAGACTTGCCTGGAGGATGGCCCGTTGCTTAGGTGTAATCGTTTCATTCTGACTTAGATCCTGTTGAAAATAATCCCGTATCCGTGGTCGTTCCATATCCTCACACCTTCCGATAACGTTTCATTCCAACAATATTCAACATTGTTAGTACGACCATAAACCCTACTAATATTAACAAATTGACACCAATATCGCCAAGCCCAGCACCCTTTGTCACAACAGCCGTCAACGCATTAGCACCATAGTATAACGGCATGATGTGGGCAATTGCTTGCAACCAACTGGCCATGCCATCGACTGGAACCAACCCAGCAAAAAAGATTTGTGGTACAACAATCAGTGGAATAAACTGAATCATTTGAAATTCTGAGTTAGCAAAGGTGGAAATAAAGATACCCAAGGTCAAAGCCACTAACGCTAATAATAAGTTAGTCAGAAAGACCAGCCAAATACTACCAACTAAGTGAATCTTGAAGACCGTAATTGTAAAAACAACGGTCAGGACAGTCTGAATGATGGCAAAGCCCCCATAACCAATTAGATAGCCCATAATAATTTCACTCCGTCGAATTGGGGTTGCAAGTAGCCGGCTTAGGGTTCCAGTAGTGCGTTCATTCAAAAGTGAAACGCCAGAAATCAAGAACACAAAGAAGAAGACAAAGAAACCGAGAAAGGCTGGCAAAAAGCTTTCAAAGAACGTTGAATCACTACTACCATAAATATAATGAGACTTAGTCGTATAACTGGTTGCTTTAGCTGACTGAGTCGAACTAGACGTCGTGGCTGTGGCCTGCTTGAGTTGCTTTTGTAATTTCTCAGCAGTTGCCTGGTCACCGCGGGCCTGGGCTTGTGCAATGGCAGTCTTCAGCTTGGTCACCGTTGCTTGTGTCTGGGCTGCTGTCAGCTTCTTCAAAGCGGCTTGTTGCGATTCAAGGGCCGCGCGCTGTTTCTTAGTAACGGTCACCAGCGTCTTCATTTTCAACTTGACTAATCCTGATTGTAAACTCGCCTTAATTAAAGACGTGTTGGTTGGATTGCTATTTGAATAAGTAATCGTCAATTGACCATTTTTCTGAGTCAAATAGCCATCTAGATCATGCTGCTTAATCATTTTCCGTGCCTGTGAACTATCATAATGATGAATCGTCACGTTTTTGGTATCGATCACGTTAACCACGGATTGGTCTACATGATGAACACCCAAGCTTGCTACTTGCGTCGTGTTGTTTTGAAATAAGAAATACATCAGCGTCATAATCAGCAATGGTGCCAAAAACATCAGCGCCAAGGTACGCTTATCACGTAACATTTGCTTAAAAACTCGTCTAACGATTGCCATCGTTCGCATCTTGCATCCGCCCCGCTTTCAAAAAGACCTGTTCGATCGTATCTACTGCATACTGTTGTTTCAGTGCCGCGGGTGTCCCCTCAGCAAGCGCAATCCCGTGCCGAATCAACATGAGATAATCACACCGTTCTGCTTCGTCCATGACATGCGTTGTCACGAGCATCGACTTACCGGTATCCTTGAGCTTATTTAGTTCGGTCCAAATTTGTTGCCGTAATTCTGGATCAATCCCAACGGTCGGTTCATCTAAAATCAATAATTGGGGATCCTGAATCAGGGCGATTGCCAACGACAAGCGCCGTTTCATCCCACCCGAATAGCCACTGACCCGCTTGTCTAATTGGGATGTCAAGTCAACTAATCCGGCTGCATAATCAATCATCTGTGCTAACTTTATTTTTGGAACGCTCATCAATTGCCCAAACAAGGTCAGGTTTTCACGGGCCGTTAGTGTCTCATACAAAGCGTCACTTTGAGCCATATACCCTACTTGTGCCATTACCGCCCTATTGGGCATCACCGTATCCATGACTTTAACAGTGCCACTATCCACAGCTTCCATCCCTAAAATACTCTTGATCAAGGTGGTCTTCCCAGCTCCTGATGGCCCAATCAAGCCATAAATCATTCCAGCCGGCAGTGTCAAATCAATCTGATTGAGCACTTGCTGATGACCAAAGTGCTTGCTGACCTGCTTGGCGATGACATAATCCGTTGCCATTTTAAGAACCCTCTTTCTCAAAGTGAGTGTATACTCACT
Organism: Agrilactobacillus composti DSM 18527 = JCM 14202; assembly: GCF_001436375.1. GTDB lineage: Bacteria > Bacillota > Bacilli > Lactobacillales > Lactobacillaceae > Agrilactobacillus > Agrilactobacillus composti. The sequence goes on from NZ_AZGA01000043.1 coordinate 32,906, forward strand.
CACTTAATGGCTTTAGTATAATCAGTACATCTCGGTTTGTCAACATTAAAATAAGTTATCACTCACTTATTTTGTTTCCGGCCCATTTGTCACCGCATTGCAAACAAAAATGCGCCACCCCGTTGTTGGGATGTCGCATTTTAATTAAATAGCAGCACTGATATAAGCGTTAGCAATGTTTTGGTAGATTGCAAATTTAATCCGAATTTTTGGACAAATTTGTCAGCATAACCTGATACGGTGTTTGCCAGTCGAGTATTTTAAGCGGTCGCTGGTTAATTTGGAGTAACGTCGTCGTTAAATTTTGAGCACTAATGTGCTCAAAATAAGTCCCCTTAGGATAAAAATAGCGTAAGTTCC
>NZ_AZGA01000044.1:0-1263 GCF_001436375.1 Agrilactobacillus composti DSM 18527 = JCM 14202
GGTAGAGCACCTGGTTTGGGACCAGGGGGTCGCAGGTTCGAATCCTGTTTTCCCGATTGCAACAATTTTATATTTTTTGGCGGTGTAGCTCAGCTGGCTAGAGCGTCCGGTTCATACCCGGGAGGTCGGGGGTTCGATCCCCTTCGCCGCTATAAGAGCTTGGACCTTTAGCTCAGTTGGTTAGAGCAGACGGCTCATAACCGTCCGGTCGTAGGTTCGAGTCCTACAAGGTCCATTAGGACCGATTATATATTTTTTATTATCGCGGGATGGAGCAGTCTGGTAGCTCGTCGGGCTCATAACCCGAAGGTCGCAGGTTCAAACCCTGCTCCCGCAATTGGTCCCATGGTGTAGGGGTTATCACGCCTGCCTGTCACGCAGGAGATCACCGGTTCAAATCCGGTTGGGACCGTTATATGGCTCGGTAGCTCAGTCGGTAGAGCAATGGATTGAAGCTCCATGTGTCGGCAGTTCGATTCTGTCCCGCGCCATCAACCATTATTATGCAAATTATTGCGGGTGTAGTTTAGTGGTAAAACCACAGCCTTCCAAGCTGTTGTCGCGAGTCCGATTCTCGTCACCCGCTTTAGTTTATGATATAATGGGCCTATAGCTCAGCTGGTTTAGAGCGCACGCCTGATAAGCGTGAGGTCGATGGTTCAAGTCCATTTAGGCCCATTGGAGAAGTACTCAAGTGGCTGAAGAGGCGCCCCTGCTAAGGGTGTAGGTTGCGAAAGCGGCGCGAGGGTTCAAATCCCTCCTTCTCCGTTAGTTCGACCCGTTGGTCAAGTGGTTAAGACACCGCCCTTTCACGGCGGTAACATGGGTTCAAATCCCGTACGGGTCATTTCCCTTTTTTATAGCAACACTTCTGATGGAGGATTACCCAAGTCCGGCTGAAGGGAACGGTCTTGAAAACCGTCAGGTGAGTAAAATCACGCGTGGGTTCGAATCCCACATCCTCCTTTTTATTATCGCGGGATGGAGCAGTCTGGTAGCTCGTCGGGCTCATAACCCGAAGGTCGCAGGTTCAAACCCTGCTCCCGCAATTGGTCCCATGGTGTAGGGGTTATCACGCCTGCCTGTCACGCAGGAGATCACCGGTTCAAATCCGGTTGGGACCGTTATATGGCTCGGTAGCTCAGTCGGTAGAGCAATGGATTGAAGCTCCATGTGTCGGCAGTTCGATTCTGTCCCGCGCCATATGATGGAGGAGTAGCGAAGTGGCTAAACGCGGCGGACTGTAAATCCGCTCCTTCGGGT
>NZ_AZGA01000044.1:1273-12911 GCF_001436375.1 Agrilactobacillus composti DSM 18527 = JCM 14202
ATATTTATAGGGATATAGTTTAAAGGTAGAACTACGGTCTCCAAAACCGTCAGTGTGGGTTCAATTCCTACTATCCCTGCTTTTGTAATGGCGGTATTGGTGAAGTGGTTAACACACCGGTTTGTGGCACCGGCACACGTGGGTTCGATCCCCACATACCGCCCTGTATTATTGGGTTATAGCCAAGCGGTAAGGCAACGGACTTTGACTCCGTCATGCGCTGGTTCGAATCCAGCTAACCCAATTCCAATCTTATTGATTGGTGGATTTGAATTTTTTTATGGCGGTATAGCCAAGTGGTAAGGCAGAGGTCTGCAAAACCTTCATCACCGGTTCAAATCCGGTTACCGCCTTTTAAGGCGAAACTATCTTAATATGCCGGTGTGGCGGAATTGGCAGACGCGCGGGATTCAAAATCCCGTGTCCGCAAGGACGTATCGGTTCGACCCCGATCACCGGTATCATAAGTTTTTCTAGCGTAGGTTAGAAAAATACATCGCTTTGACGTTGCTTATGCAGCGTCTTTTTTTGTAGCCACTTTTAGTTAAAGTGATTAGCTTACTCAGCAGTAGAAGTCCGCACCATGGCATATCCGTAGTTGAAGCCTGTCTGAGCGCCTCTGCAAAATAGGAGGGCCGCCCTTAAGGAAAAGGGTGCTTAAAGCTTACAACGATGGGTTAAACAGTCACTGAGCAGCCTCTAACCAATGCCGGCGTATCAATTAAGTTAAAAACGTGCGCAGTTAATCAAGGACTGGGTCGAATCAAAAATTTGACAGACAAAAATCCCCAGGAAAATTTCCCAGGGATTTTCTGAAATAGATAATAGCTTTTGCTTCAAAGTGATTGATTATTCTTTCGTGAAATCGATGACCATTCTGCCGACGATTTTATTATTCTTCATGTCGGTAATAATATCATTGATTTCGCTTAGCCGACGGGTATGCACGATTGGATGAACTTTACCTTCAGCACCAAATTGGAAAGTTTCTTTTAAGTCTTGGCGTGTACCAACTAATGAACCAGCAACTTGAATGCCATCTAAGACAGTTTTACCAATGTTTAAGGACATATCACCCAATGGTAAGGCAACGGCCACTAAACGACCATCTGGCCGCAATGCGTTGACAGATTGATTGAAAGCTGCAGTGGTAACTGCCGTGACGATTGAGTTACGTACGCCACCAACTTTTGCTTGAATCTGTTCTGCAACGTCAGGATCATGGCGATTGATTAAGATATCAGCACCATTTTCTTTAGCAGCTGCTAATTTGTCAGGATTACCATCAACGGCAATAACATGTGCACCAAAAACGTTTTTAGCATATTGCACGGCGATATTACCTAAGCCACCGGCGCCGACGATTTCCACCCAATCGCCAGGTTTTGTATCGCCAACTTTTAAGGCTTTGTAAGTGGTGACACCAGCACAGGTCAAAGAGGTTGCTTCAACTGGGTCTAAGCCATCAGGCACTTTAACCGCATAATTGGCATCCACGATAACTTGTTGGGCCATCGCGCCATCTACTGTGAATCCAGCATTCTTGACGTTACGGCAAAGGGTTTCTCTACCAGTGTTGCAATATTCGCAATTGCCACAACCACTAAAGAACCAAGCAATGGATACACGATCACCGACTTTTAAGCTGGTGACATCATCCGCGATTTGAGACACAATACCCACACCTTCATGACCAATAATACGACCAGGGAATTTCCCATAGTCACCGGCCATCACGTGTAGATCCGTGTGACACAGGCCACAGTATTCTACATCAACTAATGCTTCCCCATGATGGATGGGGCGTAGGGTAACGTCTTTAATATCAACATACCCATCGACTGGGTCACGTACTACAGCAGCTTTCATTTTGCAAGTCCTCTCTTTAGTAAGCGTTTACATGGTTCACAATGAATATTATAGTCTTGATTCTAATAAACGACAAGTTTTTATTTGAACATAATATTATTTAGGTGATATCCCTAAAAAGCTGTTAAAAGGGTGTACTTAATGCTGGAACTATGCTTATATAAGGATTGTGAAATTTAGTTGCCCAAAATTAAGTAGTGTAAATGATAATTTTTCATACGAAAATTCAATTAGGAGATTCTAGGCAAGAAAAAAGAGCCCTAAAGGACTCTTTTTACCCAATGCTTAACGCCAGCGGGAATTGCGTTTTGTTGGGAGAAGCATCAAGATGAATAAACAGATGTTGCCGACGAAGGGGAGTAGAACTAACAATACCCACCAACCGCGGCGATCCGTATCATGTAAGCGACGGATCCGGACCGTTAACACATCGATCCAAACCAAAGCGCCAATGATCATTGCTGTTTTTGTGCACAATTTGAATGAACATGTCTAGCAACAAAATAGCAGGGCTATAAAAGCCCTGCTGTAAAATAGTGCTTTATTTGTCTTTGTGACTATCTTTAAATTTATCAACCAATTCGTTGGCTTTTTCAGCGACATCTTCTTTGAGATCGCTAAAAGTTTCTTTAGCTTTCCCCAAAGCTTGTTTGCCCTTGCCCTTTGCTTCGGTTTCGGAGTCGCCAGTGAGTTTGCCGGCACCCTCTTGAATCTTGCCGGTCAATTGATCCTTTTTAGCAGCCAACTTGTCTTTATCACTCATAATATTGCCTCCTTAGTATGAATTAACTTAATTATACTGGGTTCAAAGGATTATTGCTGGAATCTGAATCAAAAACACAATTTTAGTTGCTGCCTATTTAGAAAATAGGAATTTAATGATAGCCCGATCAACGGCGGCATTCTCGTGGAGTTGACTATGCTGGGCTTTTTTACCCTTAAATTCTAGTTCTTGATAGGACTTAGCCCGAGGACTGACCAGGTATTTCAGGGCCTTAGAGGAATTGTTTTGGACGCGACCATCGGAATGGCTACCATCTTCTAAATTGCCATAGATGTTTAAAATCGCCAAGTTTGTGGGTAAATCAGTACGGAGCTTGGTAAGCTTTTTAAATTCTGGACTCATTGTTTCCGGTTTGCCGGTTTTAGACAAAGGTGAGTTGCTGATATTATTGCCGCCAAAACCCCTGAGGCCATTATAAATACCCGCCATGGAAACATACTTTTGCAGTTTAGGCAATTTTGTATCCTGACCATAATCATATAGGTAATCAATTGTATTGACTGTCCCCCGGGAATGGGCCACGATATTAAATGCTTTGATATGATACTTCTTTTGTAGTAAAATCACCACACTCTTGATCCAACGGGGGCCATCAGCCTCATTGTGACTGCGGTTATTTTTGAACAGCACCTGTACCAGCGGATTGACTTGCTGATTGTCCCACTTGCCCTGTAAGGTGACTTGACCATCAGCCTGGACTGTCGCGGTGAATACTTTTTTACCAGCGTTACTTTTTTCAACGGCGGCGATCATATGGTTGCTAGAACCAGGCCCACCGCCAAAGCCGTGGATATATAAGGTGGGTGTGTTACTATATACATACTTAGTGTCATTTTTTTGCAAATTTGCGGATTTAACATTATGATAGTAAAACATAAGACTCAGCAGTAAAATTAAGATGGCGGCTAGGGCACCCCAAATAATAGATTTATGTTTGATCATAGGCCTTATACTCCATTCCTCAATATAAATCTATTATAGCTTATAGTTTGGTTTATGTTGCTTTGAACGCTCTAGATAAAATTTTAGGACAGGGGCGAACAATTTTGAGTAAGCGTAAGAGAAGACGTCGTTTCACAAACATTGGTGAATACATTAGTGCTGACGAACTGCGGACCTATATTGAACATGCTGACAAGGGTAATTTAGATTTCTTGACAGCACTGATTGCCACCAGACGCCAGGATATTCTGGCTAAAGAAGGCGCAATGGAATTCCCAATTTACCAACGTTTGGAAAAGAAACTTGATACGATCGAAACAAAAATCAAAACGGTTATTAAAGTTGAAAATGGTGTGGACGTGGGCACTGGCAATGAGTTGACCCCTAGTTTCTTATATGGCTATTTTCAAGATTATCCAACTGATGCTTACTTTGAGGCTTACAGCCAATGGCAAAAAACGATTAAAGACTTAAATCAGCTCCAAGACAAAATCGGGGCTATTATAGAAGTCCGTGAGAAAATTCGAAAATCCGGTTTTGACATTGTAAAAACTCGCTTTAGCCAACGTAGTCTAAGTACCTATTTGGATATTCCAGCGCGCCAGGCTAATGCCTTTAATGTGGTATTCGGACGACGTTATGACATGAGTCGGCTCCAATCATTGATTTGGCGAGATCCAACTAAGATTTCGCCAGAGCAAACATTTTCGGTGCGTATTTCAGATCACATTAATGATACATTTTACAATCAATCTACGGGGCAGCGTCAAAGTTATCGCCAAGCAGATGTGAATATATATATTTAGGAGATTTTTAAATGAGTGAGTCAAGGTACTACCAGCCCAAGGACAGTAAAGACGCCATGCGCTACGTTGAGGGCCTTTTTAATCAATATAGCGATGCACCACTGACGGATGCTATTTTGCAATACAATCAAAAATTGATGCGTTATCTGCAACAAGATGTGGCCCAAGAGGCTTTGCGAGAAGGCCAGCCTAACCGGCAAAAGACAGCCTTACAAATGGCTGATATCATGGGACAGTGGCAAAGGGCGCGCTTGTTGGGCAAGCCTTTCATTGGTAAAATGAAGGGCTTTAAAATTAAGCGCAACAGCCATACCCGCTACCACGTAGATCAAGGCCGGCGAAAGAATCGCCAGCCAACGATGCGTAAAACTATGCATAAATAGAAATCAGCCTTTGGGCGTATTAATTTTAAGATAAGAATTGGTACAATAATCTATGACAAATTGCATAATTTCATGATTGTCTCTATAATTAATCTAGTATTCTTAAGCGAAGGAGGGAAGAGATAAATGAATATCGGTTTATTTACGGATACTTACTTCCCACAAATAAGTGGTGTTGCCACTTCGATTAAGACATTGAAAGATATTCTAGAAACGAAGGGACATTCAGTCTATATTTTTACGACAACAGATCCTAAGGTGGATAAGAATACAGAAGAACCCAACGTCTTTCGGTTTGCCAGCGTACCATTTGTCTCATTTACAGATCGGCGGATCGCTGTTAGGGGTCTTTTCCATGCGCTGGAAGTTGCCAAAGAATTAGATTTGGATATTGTGCATACACAAACGGAATTTTCCATGGGAATGATTGGCAAGTTTGTGGCAAAGAATTTAAAAATTCCTTGCGTACATACGTATCACACCATGTATGAAGACTATCTTCATTATGTCTTGAATGGTAAGCTATTGCGACCGTCACATGTTAAACAGTTTACCCGGATGTATTTAACTCATTTAACGGCGGTGGTTGCGCCCAGTGAGCGGGTATTAAGAACACTACAACGTTACAAGATCAAAGTGCCAATTAAAATCATTCCCACTGGTATTGACTTGAAACGGTTTGAAGCACCAGTTACAGAAGACATTCGTACCACTTATCAGATTGGCAGTCGACACTTATTGTTGTCTTTGAGTCGTTTAGGGCAAGAGAAGCGCTTGGATCAATTGATTACGGCCATGCCGCAAATTGTGGCCCGTTGTCCCGATGCTTATTTGCTGATTGTCGGGGATGGTCCAGCCCGTGATGATTTAGAGGCGCTGGTGCACAGCTTAGACTTAGCGGATTATGTAGGTTTTACGGGGGAAATTTCGCATGAAAATGTGGGGAATTTCTATCATGCTGCCGATGTATTTGTGTCGGCTAGTGATTCTGAGACCCAGGGCCTGACATTTGATGAGGCCTTAGCTGCGGGATTAAAGTGTGTCGTTTATGCGGAGCCTTACGTCAGTCGGCTTTTTGATGATCCATCTGTAGGTGCAACCTTCACGACCTCTGAAGAAATGGTGAATCAAATCGTCCAATATTTGTTACACCCAGCAGCTTTTAATGACTATCAACTACGTCAAAAGAAGCTTTACGAAATATCCTCTGATAATTTTGGTGAACGCATTTTAGATTTTTATCATATGGCCCAGTCAATTTATATTGATTCCGATGATGAAGCCGACGAATTATCAGATAAGGAGTTTTTAAAGTGATTCACATTAATATGTTTTCTTCAGCAGATAAGGTTGCTGGCCAAGGGGTCGGCAGCGCTTACTTAGAGCTCATGGGATTATTAAAGCAATATGGGCAACAGCATTTCAAAGTCACCGTTAATAAATTTGGTGCCGCGGATATCAGCCATTATCATACGATTGACCCGCAGTTTTTTGTGTCCACTTTTTCAAAAAAGCGGGGACGTAAAATTGGCTATGTCCATTTTCTGCCAGAAACGATCCATGGCAGTTTGAAGTTGCCAAAGCTTTTTGAAAAGATATTTGATAAATACATCATTGCCTTTTATAAACGGATGGATCAGATCGTGGTGGTCAATCCGATTTTTATTGAGAAATTAGTGCAGTACGGGATTCCCCGGCAAAAGGTGGCTTATATTCCAAATTTCGTTTCCAAATCTGAATTTTATCCCCAATCTGATACTAAAAAAGCATTAACACGCGGTAAATTGGGAATTGATTTAGATCGCTTTGTGGTGTTTGGCGATGGTCAAGTTCAAAAACGTAAAGGCATTGATGACTTTGTGACCCTGGCAAAACGCCATCCAGAAATCACCTTCGTTTGGGCTGGCGGCTTCTCTTTTGGCAAAATCACTGATGGTTATGAGCATTATAAAAAAATCGTTGCTGACCCGCCGGTTAATTTGTTGTTCACCGGGATCGTTCCCCGCAAGGAACTAGTGGACTATTACAATATGTGCAACTTGTTTTTGCTGCCGTCTTACGACGAACTTTTCCCTATGTCCGTTTTAGAGGCATTTAGTTGCGGGACACCGGTCTTATTACGGGATCTGCCCCTTTATCAAGCTATCATTGCCGGTTTTTATGCTAAGGGGCGTGATGTAGATGATTTGGAGGCACAAATTCTGCAAATCAAAGCGGATTTTGAGCAACAAGCGCATTTACACCGCTTGGCTTTAAAGGCAGCCGATAAATTCTCTGAAGAACATCTTGCTAAAATATGGCAGGATTTTTATGAGATGCAGGCCCAAAATAAACCATCACAATTGGTGGCTGACTTGCTTAAAAACTAGGAGACCATATGACAAGAAAAAATAAGTTGATACTGGTTATAATGTTTGTCGTTGGTTTTGCAATCTTTTGGTGGGAAGCTCGTACCATCAAGCTCCAAACGCTGATTGCCAGCTTTCAATCCTTACATTTTGGTTGGCTCATATTAGCTGCTTTAATCATGCTGTTGTCCTTAATGCTTGAAGGGAAGACACTGCAGATTCTATTACGGGGACGCGTGGCTTATTTTCCCTACCGTAATGCGTTGCGTATTCCTCTGATCGAGCAGTTGTTCAATAGTATCACGCCCTTTTCGTCAGGGGGGCAGCCAGCACAACTCATTGCCATGATGCAGTCAGGTATCGAAGCTGGGCAAGCCAGCTCGGTTTTGCTCATGAAATTTATTATTTATCAAATGATGGTCCTGATTAATTTTGTCTTAACCATGGTATTTGGCTTTCATGAGATCATGACGCGTTTTAAGGGAATCGCTATTTTGATTTTGGCAGGTTTCACATTGCACGTGGTGGTGATCATTGGCCTGTTGTTAGTGATGTATCAATATCGCTTGACTAAGAAATTACTCAGTTGGCTAACGATTCCCCTCGCTTGGTTTATGAAACCAGAACGTGTTCAGCGCTTTAAGGACAATATGGATGAGAAAGTAGACACTTTTTACGCCGAAAGTGTACATTTGAAGCGGGAAAAAAAGAAAGTCCTGATTGCTTGTGCCTTAACGCTAGTCCAACTACTGCTTTACTACTCGATTCCTTACTTTGTGATCTTGTCTTTGGGCCAGACCCATGTGAATTTTCTCAGTGTGATTGCGATGCATATTATGATCGTTATCATCACGTCCATCTTTCCAATCCCTGGGGGGACTGGGGGCGCGGAGTATAGTTTCAAGACTTTGTTTGCGGTTTTCATTGTTTCGCCAAGCAAGCTGGTGATTGGCATGCTCTTATGGCGACTGATCACATATTATTTGGGGATGGTTTTTGGTATCGTTGCTTTAGCCATTCCAGTCAAGAAACGTAAAACGTCGTAACGTAAGTTTTAAAAGCTGGTGGTGATGTGATTTCAAACCTGGTTTGAAGTCAGGTCACTTTTTTTATTGGGACTAGGTTTTTTAATGCGCAGTGGATATCGTAAAAACTGCAAATAAATGTAAAAAAATACTGCGCTCACGCCATTTTTTTGGTAAACTTCTAGTGTAGTTACTTAAGGAGGCCTTTTTAATGGAAAAGTCACAGTTAGTCGCAATCATTAAACGCTTAGAGGCAATGCAAGCGGATACTTCTGGTGAAGTTCAAACTCGACGCTTCGAAACGAATGGTGTAGAAAAAGGCTTAGTTTCTTTTGATCCTAAATCCAGCATTTACACATTAGAAGAACTTAGTACACATCAAACATTCGATTTTGATAACATTGATTTAACCGCAATCGAAATTTTTGATTTATTAGGGGATTAAGATGCCTGCTTGCAGACCCTTAATCCAATAAGTAAGACAGAGGCTGGCAAAAAGGTTCGTTCCTGCCGCCTTATTTTTTTGTTTACATGTAATTCATAAAAAATTCATACATTACCGGTATATTACAATGAGCTATGACCGTAAATAGTGGCTCCAATTTAAAAATACTTTTCGGAGGCTTTGTTAATTATGAAAAAAGTTGGCCAAAAAATTCGTGGGGCTTTCAATACACGAATTGGTTTCTTCATTTTAGCCATTGCTTTATTTTGGTTAAAAACTTGGTGGGCTTATCTCAGTAAATTTAATTTAGGTGCAAAGGGTTCTGTTCAAAACTTACTGCTTATGATCAACCCTATTCCTACGGCTATTTTACTGTTTGGGATCGCACTGTATTTGACCGGACGAAAGTCATACATTTTTTTAATGATTATTGATTTTTTGACCTCTTTTTGGTTATTCGCCAATGTGCTTTACTATCGAGAGTTCTCCGATTTTCTGAGTATTAACTTGATTAAGGGCTCTGGGGCAGTTTCCAATAATTTAGGCAAAAGTATTATCGGGATTTTAGATCCATCGGATTTTTTGATTTTCTTGGATGTTTTAATTTTGGTTTTACTGTTAGCCTTTAAATTAATCCGCATGGATATAAGGCCATTGAAAAAACGTTATGCCATGACGGTTAGTGCCTTGGCAGTGGTATTTTTTGGTTTCAATTTATCCTTTGCCCAACACGATCGTTCTGGCTTGTTGACACGGACCTTTGATAACAACTACATTGTGAAATACTTGGGATTGAATGCCTATACGGTTTATGATGGGGTCAAAACGGCCAATGCCAATGCGGCTAAAAACAATGCCAACGCCAGTGATTTAAAATCAGTCCAGGCTTATCTAAAGCAAAACCAAGTACCGTTAAGCGCGGAGTATGGTGGTGTGGCTAAAGGGAAGAACGTCATTATCTTCCATTTGGAGAGTTTTCAGCAGTTTTTGATTGATTTTAAGTGGGATGGCCAAGAAGTCACACCGAACCTCAATAAAATCTATCATGCCAGTGATACACTGAGTTTTGATAATTTCTTCAACCAAGTCGGCACCGGTAAGACTGCCGATGCGGAGATGATGCTTGAAAACTCTCTATTTGGTTTAGCCGAAGGGCCAGCGATGGTGCAATATGGTACGACGAATACGTTCCAAGCAGCACCGGCTATTTTTAATCAAAATGGGTATACTTCTGCAGCATTTCATGGGGATGTCCCAAGTTTTTGGAACCGGGATAACGCCTATAAGTCTTGGGGCTACAACTATTTCTTTAGTTCGTCTTATTATCAGCAAAAATCCGACTACAGCATTGGTTACGGGCTTAAAGATAAGATCTTTTTGAAGGATTCTGCGCAGTATCTGCAACAATTGCCGCAACCCTTCTACGCTAAGTTGATCACGGTTACCAATCACTATCCTTATTTGTTGGATAAAGAAAACCAATCGATTGCTAAAACGGATACTGGCGATAGTACTGTGGATGGTTATGTCCAAACGGCTAAGTATTTGGATCAGTCAGTTGGTGAGTTTATGGATTGGTTAGATGCCTCTGGTCTGGCCAAGAATACGATGATCGTTTTTTATGGCGACCACTATGGTATTTCAGGGAATCATAAGAAGGCTGTCGCCAAATTATTGGGGAAGGATTCCTTTAATAATTTTGACAACGCCCAGTTCCAACGGGTACCATTGATGATTCACATGCCGGGCTTAAAGGGTGGCATTAACCATACCTATGGTGGTGAAATCGATGTCTTGCCAACACTTTTGAATTTAACGGGCATTAAAGATACGGATTCGATTCAATTTGGGCAGGATTTGTTATCGCCACAAAGAAATCAGACAGTGGCCTTTAGAAATGGGGATTTTGTCTCCCCAGACTACACGAAAGTTGGCAGTACGTACTATAATACGAAGTCAGGGGAGATCATCAAAGATCCCGCCGCGCCAGTTAAGACCACATTAGATGAGCTGACCAATCACGTGGCGACTGAATTGTCGTTATCTGATAGTGTGATCACTGGCGACTTGTTACGTTTTTATGAACCTGCTTGGTTTAAGAAAGTAGATAAGACTAAGTACTCCTATAAGAAGTCTAAAGCGTTAAAGACCTTAAAGGCAGATGCGAATAAGGATACTTTAGAAAAACAGGACGGTAAGTCCACTGAAGATCTTTACAAGACCGATGCACCTGAACTCAAATAAGTAAATAAAGCGTTGGGGATAAAATATTTTTTTATCCCTAGCGTTTTTTTGTTGCATCTGGCTTTTAATGTGTTATGGTGGCATCAAGAGAAGTCTTTGAAAACTTGAATCCTTAGGTTAAAGGCTGTATATTGTTAGTAACTTTTAAAAAGATAGGTGAATGGAATGAATCGTGAGGCCATTGAAGAGTCTCTGAATAAATTGCGCAAGCACGGTGTACGGATTACACCACAGCGAGAAGCCGTTTTACAATATCTTGTGCAAAGCAGTGAACATCCGACTGCCGATGAGATTTATAAAGATTTAGCACCTAAGTTTCCAAAAATTAGTGTTGCCACAGTGTATAATAATTTACGTTTGTTAACTCGCCTGGGAATTGTTGAAGAAATGTCTTATGGTGACAATTCATCACGGTTTGATTTTGCTGAGACTAAACATTATCATGCAGTTTGCGAAAGATGCGGTCGCATTGTAGATGTTTTCTTCCCTGATTTTGATCAGGTGGATACGGTTGCTGAGAATTTGACTGGATTTCAAGTCAGTGGTCATCGCCTAGAGGTATATGGCTTATGCCCGCAATGCCAGGCAGAATTAGCTGCTGATCAAAAAATTGCAAATTAGTGTTGACGGCCATTTGTTTTTTTGGTAATATATTTCTTGCGCACAAATAGTGAAACAGAATTTGTGCGGCATAAAAAAGAAGTTCGAAAAAATGCTTGACATTAATTGAGCCTCTTGGTAAGATATAAAAGTTGTCGTCGCGTGCTAAGCGATGTATAAAAATTCAAAAAT
>NZ_AZGA01000045.1 GCF_001436375.1 Agrilactobacillus composti DSM 18527 = JCM 14202
AGGATTTTGCTTTTTGAGATTTCTTTCCAGTCATTTGGGCACCTCTCTGACCTGTTACTTTGAGTTTGTTACCCTCATTATACTGGAAAATCCAATCGGACAGGGTATGTGAGCTCTTTATGCCAAACTTTAAGGCACAAGCACTAACATTGATATCATGTTCAAGGTAATACGTAACGACTTCAATCTTAAATTCTGCAGAATAATGCTTGTTCTTATGACTGGGCCGTAAGGCTTCCTCGCCGCCTGCTAAATAAGTGTTTCGCCAAATACGAACTGCACTTCGAGCTATATCAAGCTCTTGGGAGACTGATGTGATAGTCCGACCTTTTTCAATTTCAGCTATTGCCCACAACATGGTCTCCAGATCGTATTTCCTTTTTCTAGGCATTAAAAATCCCTCCAGATCACACCAGAGAAATTTTTGTTTTTCTCTGGTGCTCTCTAAAGGGATAGTATCA
>NZ_AZGA01000046.1 GCF_001436375.1 Agrilactobacillus composti DSM 18527 = JCM 14202
GAGTTTTGACTGGCATTCGATCCACCTCCTATACTCTATAGGATACCGTATCGAATGTGCGTTTGTCTTATTTCGTGCTCAAAAATTCAAAAGAAATTTAACACGAAATCAGGTCGATTAACCACGAAACTTTGATGCTGACATTTGACTACGAATGACTACATTTGATCACATAAACAGTAATCATTTCAGTGCTCCTAGGCATCTTGTTGTGGTTTGAATTTTTGGGTGGCCGCCACGGCACTTTGCCAACCTGAATAACGTTGTTCTTTTTCGGCGGCTGGCATTGTTGGGGTAAAGCGCTGACCGGCGGTGGCCATGGTCTGCAGTTCAGCAATATCTCCCCAAAAGCCCACGGCTAGTCCGGCCAGGTAAGCTGCCCCCAGGCTGGTGGTCTCTAAGATATGGGCCCGTTGCAAAGGGATATTTAAAATGTCGGCTTGAAATTGCATCAAGTAATCGTTACGGGCCGCCCCGCCATCGACTTTTAACTCTGGTATGGCGATGCCCGTATCGGCCTGCATAACGGCTAAAACGTCCCGAGTTTGAAAGGCCAAAGCCTGCAGGGTGGCCCGGGCTAAATCGGCCCGACTGGTTTGGCGGGTGATCCCAAAGATACTGCCCCGGGCGTCGGCATCCCAATAAGGGGCCCCTAGGCCGGTAAAGGCAGGGACCATATACAAATGGGGATTCGTTGCGGGGGCTTCGGCCAGGGCTTGGGTTTCTTGGGCGCTGGTGATCATCTTCAAACTGTCCCGCAGCCATTGAATCGCCGAACCCGCCACGAAAATGCTGCCTTCCAGGGCATAGTAGACTTGGCCATCTAAGCCATAAGCGATGGTAGTCAACAAATTATGCCGGGATAATTTAGCCTGGGTCCCCGTGTTCATCACTAAGAAGGCCCCAGTGCCATAGGTATTTTTAACCATGCCGGGTTTTAGGGCTAATTGGCCAAAGAGGGCGGCTTGTTGATCCCCCACCAGACTGGCGATGGGAACTTCACTGCCGAAGAATTGATAGGCTTTGGTGTGGCCATAAATTTCCGAATTGCCGGTGACGTCGGGTAGCATGGCTTGCGGGATATGTAGGATATTTAAGATATCTTGATCCCAAGTTAATTTGTGGATATTAAATAGCATGGTGCGGCTGGCATTGGTGTAGTCGGTGATGTGCACCGCACCGCCAGTGAGTTGCCAGGTCAGCCATGTATCAATGGTGCCAAATAACAACTCGCCTTTTTCCGCCCGTTTTTGAGCCCCGGGGACCTGGTCTAAGATCCAGCGGACCTTGGTGCCGGAAAAATAAGGGTCGATGGTTAGCCCAGTTTTCTCATGAATCAGTTGCTGGTAGCCGGCTTGGGTCAATTTGGTGGCCACGGGATTACTTTGCCGGGACTGCCAGACGACGGCGTTATAAATGGGCAGGCCGGTGTGTTTATCCCAGATAACGGTGGTTTCCCGTTGATTGGTAATGCCAATGCCCGCAATCATACTAGGGGCAATATTAGAAGTGGTAAACGTCTTGGCGATCGTGGCCTGGACGGCATGCCAAATTTCCAAAGGGTCGTGTTCCACCCAACCAGGTTTGGGGAAAATCTGAGTAAATTCCTGCTGGGCACTGGCCACGATTTTACCCTGGTGATCCAGGATCAAAGCCCGGGTGCTGGTGGTGCCTTCGTCAATGGTCAAAATATAAGTTTGTTTTGCCATTCAAAAAACCTCCTGCGTTACAGTAAAATAATCAAACCCATGATAATGAGTACTAAGATGGCTAGGGGTAAGAGGACCAGAAAAATGGTGATGACAATAGGGCCAATGGTGAAAATGCCCAGTACCAGTAAAATCAATAACGCCAGGGCAATGACCCCTAAGATCAGGGCGCTCAAGGCACCGGCCAACAAGTAGAAGAAGCCGTAAAAGACCGCTGTAACCACCACCGCCAGGGCTAATAGCCGCCAAGTCCACCACCAAAAGCCGTGGTTGTCGTTTTTATCAATATATTTATGAGCCAAATCAATCACATCCTTTGTGCTACTTCTAGAATACCGTATTTTCAATACCCGTGGGTAGTCAATGTATTGACAATTTAAAAAAGTTTTGTTAGTTTAAAGAAAAACAGGAGGCGAAGTGGACCGATGAGAATCTAAATTTGAAGTTGACCAGGCAATGACGCTAGGCGTCGTTGCAATTGATGATCGGAACATGCTTATTAAACATGTTCTAATAGTCTGTTTAAATTCAGGCTATTGTCTCAAACTGACTACTTCAGATTTTTAGATTGACTCACCGCCACTTCAACTCAACGGACAAGTTTCGTTTATTTAGGCGTGTGTCGATCTCTTATTCTGAAGTGAATAGGAGATTTTTTTATGTCGTATTATCAAGCCAAAGATTTAACCCAAACCATCGGGGCCCAGAACTTATTTCACATCAAGCAGCTAGGATTTCATAGCGGCGACCGCATTGGCATCGTGGGGCCCAATGGGGCGGGGAAGACCACTTTGCTCAAACTGCTCAGTGACCCCCACCACAGCCCCATCGTGCCCAGTGCGTCTAAGTATCTAGTGCCGCAAATTAAAGCTTCTGAAGCTTTAAGTGGTGGTGAAATCGTGCAACGTTACTTGGATCTGGCTTTTGCCAGTCAGGCAGAATTGTTGTTTTTAGATGAACCCACCGCTAACTTAGATACCGCTAATATTGAATCCCTGGAGGC
Source organism: Agrilactobacillus composti DSM 18527 = JCM 14202 (assembly GCF_001436375.1). Classification (GTDB taxonomy): domain Bacteria; phylum Bacillota; class Bacilli; order Lactobacillales; family Lactobacillaceae; genus Agrilactobacillus; species Agrilactobacillus composti. The sequence goes on from NZ_AZGA01000046.1 coordinate 2,713, forward strand.
AAAATTGACCAATTATCCCGGCACCCTGATCCTGATTTCCCATGACCGGGCCTTTTTAGACCATATCGCCACCACGATTTGGGCCCTAGATGACGGCCAATTACACCGGTATAAGGGGAATTATTCTGCTTATCAAGCCCAATTGAAACAGGCGCAACAACATCAATGGCACGCCTATGAACAGTATGAAACCAAGAAATTACAATTGGAAAAAGCGGCGGCAAAACGCCAAGTCAAAGCCAATCGAGCCGCTAAAATTCCCCAAAACAAATTGGATAGTCAAGAAGCTTACAAAGCCAAACCCTATTTCCATAAAAAAGAAGCGAAGTTAGCGAAAACGGCCAAGGCCATTGAAAAGCGGGCTACTCAATTGACAGCCGTAGCCAAGCCGGAAATGCCAAAGCCCATCAAAATGGCTTTGAATAACGAAACGGCCTTGAAGCGGGGGACTTTGCTTCAAATCAAGGATTTTGACCTGTACCAAGGCCAACAGTTGTTATTGCAAGACGTGACTGTCAAATTACGGGCGGGGGATAAACTGGCCCTTACCGGCCCCAATGGCAGTGGTAAAACGACTTTGATCCAGGCTATTTTGACGCAAAACTCACCGGCTATTTTTGTCAATCCCGCGGCCAAAATCGGCTATTTCCAACAGGATCTAAACAATCTAGATCTCAGCGAATCGGTGTACGCCAACGTGTTAGCCACAGCTTATCAAGACGAGACCACCATCAAAACCGTGCTGGCCCGTTTAGGCTTCAAGAATGAAGCGTTAACTAAAAAAGTGGGGGTGTTGAGCGGTGGCGAACGGGTCAAAGTCAGTTTTGCCAAGCTCTTTGTCAGTGCCGCCAATTGTTTGATTTTAGATGAACCCACTAATTTCTTAGATATCGTCGCATTGGAGGCGCTACAACAACTGTTAGTGGCTTATCGCGGCACGATCTTATTGATCAGTCATGATCGTTATTTTGTGGCAGCCGTCGCCCAGCGTTATCTGCAAATCGATCCCAAGACCAAAACATTATTTGACCCCAAGGAAAATCGACCAAACCCAACAGCCAAACCGGATGCAGCCCAAGATAAGGCAGAGGAGCTATTGCGTTTGAAGAATCGCCAGGCCCAATTATTGAATGCTTTGACCCAAGAACCAGATAACGCGGCGTTTAATCAAGAATTTTTGGCGGTGAGTCGCCAAATCCGGGCCTTGCAATAATGGCACTTAAGATGGATGGCAAATTGCCGCCAGGCGGTTATGATAGAGCCACCTATGTTGACGTGTCCCTTAGGTTTGTGTAAGGAGAAAATCAATGTCTAAAATTAACCGCACCACTTTAGATAAAGCCATCGATTTTAGTTTCAAAAGTGTCATTGCTGGCAAAGCCAGTACCAAAAGTATTCCCAAATTGACAGAAAAATATATGGCCCAGTACCACGACCCAGAAATCGCCATTCAACAACTTACGAAGCAAATGCGCCTGATGGCCGGGGCCAGCGGGTTTGTTACTAATTTAGGGGGCCTGATCACCATTCCCGCCAGCCTACCCACGGAGCTGGTTTCGGTGCTGTACCTGGATTTACGCCTAGTCGCTGGCATTGCTTACTTGCGAGGTTATGAGTTAGACGACCCCCGGGTGCAAACCGTGATGCTGGCCACCTTGGCCGGTAACGCTGCCAGCAGCAATCTAAAAAAGGCCCTGATCGCCTCAGGGTCTCGCTATATCACCGCCCATCTTTCCCAGGCGGTTTTGGATAAAGTTAATCAGTATTTGCGGCACTTCTTGTTGCGGCGTTTTACCGTCACAACAGCCACCGCAGCGGCGAAACTGATTCCCCTGGTAAGCGGCGCCATTGGTGGGTTTACCGATAGTTTGTCCACCCAAGTCGTGGGCAGTGCCGCTGAAAAATTATTTAAAGCAGAAGGCTTGGTTTTTGGGGACAAGGTCATCAATCGGGCTGAGCTGGCGTTTCCGCCGGCACATACTGACACAAAAAACGTTTGATACGTTGGGTATATTCTTTCGGTGCGGTCCAGTAGCTTTTGGCGTGGGTCGCGTTGGGGACGATCCACATGTCTTTCGGTGCACTGGTGGCCTGAAAGTTTTCAAAGCACATGCTAGTGGGCACATAATTATCTTTTTCCCCATGGATGAAGAAAATCGGCGTTTTATTTTTGTGCAGTTGGGCCACTGCGGATCCGTGTTCTAACGTGAAACCCAACACGATTTTATTGATGCTACTGACCACGGGCATCAGTGGGTACTTGGGTAGATTGAAAAAGTGTTTTAACTGATAGGTCAATTCTTCTTCCACGCTGGCATAACCGCAGTCTTCTATGATGGCCTTCACCTGATGGGGCAAGTCGTCGCCACTCATCATCATGACGGTGGCGCCACCCATGCTAATGCCATATAAGACGATTTGAATATCTGGGCCCATGCGTTCTAAAATTTTCTGCAGCCACTGTAGGTAATCCAGCCGGTCTAGCCAGCCAAAATTAATATATTTACCAGAACTCAGGCCATGGCTGCGGTCATCGGGCATTAAAACCGTATAGCCATCATCAAAGAATAACTTGGCTGAAGCTGCCATGGAGGTGGCATCGCCTTTATAACCATGGGCAATCAAAGCCACTTTGGTTTTATTTTTAGGATTGGGGACAAAATAAGCATGGACGCGATTGTTAACGTCCGTTTCATTTAACCACCAGTCTTCTTTAGGCTGATTTTGCAGCCATTGAAAGCTGGGATAGAATTTTGAGTCCGGATCGGGATTTGACGCTGAGCCTTTTGGGGCTTTGTCCAACCGTTTAAAAGCGTATCGGTATAAATACGTACTGGCGATCCCCGTACCCACTGCGGCCACTGCGGGCACCGCTGACAGTAATGCAATCATCTTTTTTTTCAATCAAATGGACCTCCTCAAATAGAGTTGGTCACATTATACCACGGGTCAAAATAACTTATGACTTGGAAAATTAGGTCATTCGCGGTAGAATTAGATATGTAGAAGTGGCTAACAATGCTGTCTTTTAGATAAGGAAGTGAGCGCTATGTGCACTATGGCTTTACAGCAAGGATTGTTTTCTGGTTTTGGGTTTAATCCCTACTTCTTTTTGATGAGCCTAGTATTAGGGGCCTTCTTGCTAGTTGTTTTGAATCGCTTGCACCGTCAACGTGTAAGCGCTAAGATTAATGACCTGCAACGCATGTTGGACTTATTAGACGATGCTTATCATGAAGGTCGCATCGATAAATCAACTTACCTCAGACAAAGAAACCAGTTGTTGAATAGTAACCGGTAGATTAGTATACTAGTAGACGCTCTTATAATTCTTAGAGAATTATGAGACCGTCTCTTTTTTTATACAAAATTATAAGGTGGGTGCTTGTATGACGAATGCAACAGATTATGTGAACCAGATTAAAACTGCGATAAAGACACGGGATCCTTACCAAACCGAATTCCAAGAAGCCGCGTTTGAAGTATTGGATACGTTGGTACCAGTACTTGAGAAACATCCAGAATATGTGGCTGAGAATTTAATAGGTCGCCTCGTGGAGCCAGAACGGGCCATCCAATTTCGGGTGCCTTGGCAAGATGATGCCGGCAATTGGCAAGTGAACCGGGGCTTTCGGGTTCAATTTAATTCTGCCATTGGCCCATACAAAGGCGGTCTGCGCTTACATCCCAGCGTTAATTTAAGTGTGGTCAAATTTTTAGGCTTTGAACAAATCCTAAAAAATAGTTTGACCGGCCTGCCTATTGGTGGCGGGAAAGGCGGCAGTGATTTCGACCCCAAAGGTAAATCCGATGGGGAAGTTATGCGCTTTTGCCAAAGTTTCATGACGGAATTACAAAAATATATCGGTCCAGACTTAGATGTACCCGCTGGGGATATCGGTGTGGGCGCGCGGGAAATCGGCTATTTGTATGGCCAATATAAACGCCTCAATGGCTCGCAAAACGGTGTCCTCACTGGGAAAGGCTTAACTTATGGCGGTAGCCAAGCCCGTACCCAAGCCACAGGTTTTGGGGTGCTGTATTACACCGAAGCCTTGTTAAAAGCCCAAGGGGATAGCCTGCAAGGTAAGAAGATCAAAATTTCTGGGGCCGGCAATGTGGCCACTTATGCCATTGAAAAAGCTACTGAATTAGGGGCCACCGTCATCACGGTCTCTGATTCTAATGGCTACATCTATGATCCTAAGGGCATTGACTTTAAAGTCGTCCAACAGATCAAAGAAGTGGAAAGAGGCCGCATTAAGACGTATGCCGACCGTGTTGAAAGCGCTGAATATCATGAAGGCAGTGTTTGGGCCTTTGATACGCCTTATGATATTGCCTTGCCTTGTGCCACCCAAAATGAAATTGACGCTGCCAGTGCCCAATTGATCAAGCGCGATGGCGCCAAATACGTCATTGAAGGGGCTAACATGCCTAGTCAAACGGAAGCCATTGATTTCTATCACGCCAATGGCATCTTGTTTGGCCCTGCCAAAGCCGCCAATGCCGGTGGTGTTGCCGTTTCAGCCTTAGAAATGAGTCAAAATAGCGAACGGTTGGCTTGGTCCTTTGCCGAAGTCGATGACAAGTTGAAGGCTATCATGGTGAATATCTTTGCGGCCTCACAAAAAGCCGCTGAAACATATAGTTTAGGCAAGAACTACCAAGCCGGGGCAAATATTGCTGGGTTTGAACGAGTAGCCGATGCCATGCATTTTCAAGGTTTAGTGTAAGAATAATAATTTATTTCGTTGCAATGGGATGCCATTTTCAAATTTGAAAATGGCGTTTTTTTTTTGTGGTTTGAAATCACGATGAATCAGGAGCCGAATTTTTAAAAAACTGCCTACTATTTCTCAAATAGAAAATAAGACTAAAAAGGGCGTAATTTAAGTATGAGTGCCAAATATCTGATAAACTAAAAGTAGTAAGTATATTCCCCGCATGTGCGGGGGTGATCCTTTACAAGTTCAGCGCTTAACTGACACTGATGAATATTCCCCGCATATGCGGGCTTTTTTAATTCTCAGCCTAAATGCCGATTGAAATTTTAAGTTTTATCTGAAAAGGTCGATGTTTGTTCACAACTTTTTCACGTCCTCTTGGTATGATGTACTTAAATAAAAATCATAAGTAGATTTAAAGGAGCAAATGCATGTCCGTTTCGATTCAATATGTGGTAGACGTAAGCGTTGTCGCTTGAGGAGGCTGTTATGAAAAAATTCTATAAAAATACGCAGGCTTCAAAGGGCGTGCAGCCTTACTGGGGCTTGAAAGACATTCCGGATTTGACCAATAAAGTTTTCGTAATTACCGGGGCAGCGAGTTCTCAAGGCAGTCTGATTACCGAAGCAATTTACGCCAACAACGGCTCGGTGATTTTGGCAGATAGTCACAGACAATCCGCGTACGATCTAATTCAAAAGTTGCGTAGGCAAGTGGTATCTCGTGGAATTTTACAATATCGCCAGCTAGATTTGAACGATCCAGCCTCCATTCAAAGTTTTGCGATAGACTTACAAAACGAAATTGTGCAACTGGATGTTCTGATCAACAACGCCAATACAACTAGGACTCCCCGCCGAGAAGAAAACAGCGACGGCATCGAAGCTCATTTCCAGAAGAATTTTTTAGGTCATTTCATGCTCACAAATTTGTTGATCCCTCTGCTGCAAATGGCACCAGACCCCCGAATTGTCAACATTTCAGCGCCACTACCGGGCTTTGCTAATATTAAATTTAATGACTTGCAGTTAGAGCATGCCTATTCCAACTCTCGCGCTTACTTCCAATCCAAGTTAGCAGTCCAAATGGCCACCTTTTACCTCCAAAGCATCAGCCATGCCCAGGGCCTTGGCCTGAAAGTCATGACCACCCACAGCGGGATTTCTAAAAAGTCCTTGCTCAGCACGCCGGCTTCTGCCATCGTGGCTATCCAAGCTTTAGCTAATCCACTGCTGGGTTCCGTGCACACGGGCATCTTGCCAACCTTATTTGCGGCTACTGATCCCAATGCCCAAGGTGGCAAGCTCTACGCTCCCAGTGGTCTCTTACACTTACAAGGGCGACCTAAAATCACGAGGCCCATTGCTAAAGCCTTAGATGAAGACGCACAAAGTCAGTTGTGGGTCGCAGCCAGTGAACTGGCGGGTTTTTCTAGTTGGGCCGCCATGGCCCACAGTTTCTGATACCAAAGCGCGAAAAAGGGACTACCTCAAGCTCGTTGCTTGAAGCAGTCCCTTCACTGTGATTACCCTAAAAAGAGCAGCAATAGTAGTGGAAAATTATTTAAAAAGTGAATGATAATGGTGATTTTTAAATTATTTGTCTTTTTATAGATAAAGGCTAAAATACCACCTAAGGCGATATAAGTCAGCGCCCCCGTCCAGGTATTATTGGCATGGGCTAAACCAAAAGCCACGGCACTGATCAAAATTCCCGGCCAAAAGCGATTTTTGAAAAAGAAGTTCATCAAAACGCCCCGGAACAGTAATTCTTCAGCTAAGGGTGCGAAGAAAACGCCCATCATAACGGTCATAACGACCACGTTGCGGTTCGAGTTGCCCATTAATTGATAGATTACTTGGTCATTTTTGGTGACAGCTTCGTGGCCCACCAACTGGTTCAAAGGGTATAGCACTAAGGTGGCTACCTTCATGGCCAAGAAACCAAAAACGATGGTCAGCCAAGCTTGTTTATTCAAGGGCTGGGGGCCGGGTTTGCGATAGTGGCGGAAATAGTACAGATAAATTATATAGGCCACTAAGTAGGCCCCGGCGAACAAGGGCCAATATATGGCCGGTGAAACTTTGGAGTTCATGGGGAGAAATAGCACCAGTTGCGGTACCATCAATAGAAAAAATAGCCCGATGAATTTCCCTAGTTTGATCCAGGGCCCATCGGTATAGGGTTGCTGCGGTGTCTGCAAATGAAAGCCTCCGTTCAAAAAAATCGTGTCTTAATTGTAACACAATGACCACAGTGACAAAATACGATGGCGCTAGCTTGTTGCGGTGCTTCTTTGTATAATGGAAGGTAACTCGAAAGGATTGAGAAAATGAAAGCTCCACTCTTAACGGTCATCATCCCCGTCCATAACGTGGCGGCGTACATTGACCGGAGTCTACAAAGTATTGTAAATCAAACCTATAGAAATACCGAAATTATCATTGTGGATGACGCCTCCAAAGATGAAACCGGCGACCTGGCTGATGCCTGGGGTCAAAAGGATCCCCGCATCAAAGTTTACCATCTCAAGCAAAATATGGGCATTTCTGGGGCCCGTAATCACGGCTTGACCCAGGCGACGGGGGATTATGTGACCTTTGCCGACGGGGATGATTGGTGTGAGCCCAACTTATTTGAATTTTACATCAATCGGATTCAAAAATACAATTTAGACTTTGTGTCCTGTGGCTATTTTGTTGATCCTGTGGGTCAAACGTCTGGGCAAAGCCAGCCCAAAGATGTCTTGGTGGATCGCAAACCTTTATTAAAGCTGGTTCGGAAGATGAAAAGCCCCATTCGCGGGTATACTTGGAATAAGTGTTATCGTCGGAGTCTGATTGTCAAGCATGACCTGCGCTTTAACGAAGATATTGGGCTCATGGAAGACCAGGTGTTTAATGTGGCCTATATTTTAAAAGCCAAGCGTTATTTATATAACGTGTTGCCCCTATACCACTATGTCCAGCGGCCCGGCAGTTCCATTCACCAACCCTCCATCGGCAAGGGTGTGGATGTGACCAAGGCGATTTGGTGGATCCAAACGGCGATTTGGGCCAGCCAGTGGCGGACCTTCAAACAGGCCAAGGCCACCAAAACCCGCAATAATAATGAGTTATCTGAATCTAATAAATAACCACCAAAAAAGCCGAAACGCAGGTTTCGGCTTCAAAAAAATTACAAATGTTTTTCCACTTTATAAGCTTCTTTATCATCGTCTGCCGGCTTTTTTGTAGCGTCATCGGCGAAATAAACGGCGAAGCTATTGGTTGGATCATCTTTGGTTGGGGAAACAATGACTAAGGGTGACTGAAGCGGATCTTTGGTCTTATAAATTTCGGCACTGCGCAAGGCTTCATTGAAGTCATGGCTGTTGGCAATGGCATCCCCGGGATTAAAAAATACAATTTCATCCATAGTAATCAGCTCCTTTGCTTAAGTATACGCTATCGGTGGTTTGAGAACTAGTTTTTTGTTGTGAAGAAAGTGAGGATTTTTCATGAGTGATGTTGAAGATTTTATTAAAACCCATATGTATGGCACCCCCCAACTAAAGCCGGATGAAAAACGGGCCTTTCTGGGAAGTTTTAAAGAGCGGGTGGCCCTAGCCTTGACCGTGGCCCAAATTCGCAATCCTAAGACGTTAGCCATGGTCAAAGGTATCATGCAGCGCTACCCCCAATACCATCTTTACTTAAACGCCAAACTGTCCCAAACCTATCTGACAGAATACATGGCGCTGGCGGTGCAATTGAACTATCAATTCACCATGATGACCCAAGAGGGGATGCGGGTGAAAAATTTAGATCAAGATTTATCAGAAGATGATGTGGGTCTAACCATTGCCGATCCTAACCATAAAATTACCCGTCCAATTGTGCTGTAAGTTGGCCGATCTGGTCAACGGCCGCACTTAAGAACTGAATGGTGTGGGTTAGCGGTTGGTCGGTGGTGATATCCACCCCGGCAACTTTAGCCGAATCAATTGGATTTTTCGTATTGCCTAATTTCAAGAAGGTCAACCAGTCGTCAACGGCCGGTTGGCCTTCTTTTTGAATCCGCAAGAAGGCTTGGGTGGACACGGTTAAGGAAGCTGAATAGGTATAAGAATACAGCCCCATGTAATAATGGATCTGCCGCATCCAAGTCAATTCAGCCCCAGGATTTAAGGTCAAAGCATCCCCGAAGAACCGTTGCAACACCTGCCGGGTGATGGCATTTAAATCTTGGGCACTGAAGCTTTCCCCTGCATCGATTCTGGCGTAGACTTCCCGCTGATAGGCAGCTTCCAATAAATGGGTGACGAAGTTATGGAAATAAGTATTGGCCAACATTTTGGTTAAGGCAAAGCGTTGCAGGCGCAGATCGCCTTTTGCCTGGGCCGACTTGGTCAAGGCATTGGTCAACAGCAGTTCATTGAAAGTGGACGGGGCTTCAATGATATAAGTGGAGGGTTCGAATTCCAGATAAGCATTGTTGTCTTGGGCTAACAAGCCTTGACCGGCGTGACCCATTTCGTGGATCAAGGTGTATAAGTCTGATAGCTTATCATGCCAAGATAACAGGATATAGGGTTGCTTGCCGTAAGGCTGGGCACAAAAACCCCCAGTTTCCTTCCCGATGTTTTGGGCGTAATCCACCCAACGCTGTGGGTAAGCCTTTAAAATCATATTGGTGTAATCCGGTCCCAACAGGCTCAAGGCGTCTTTGACATAGGTTTTAGAGGCGTCAATGGTGACGTCAGGTTCAAAATCCGGGTCCAAGTCGATTAGGCGGTCGGCAAAGGTGAGTTCATCTAAGCCACGCACTTTTTGCAAGGTCTTCAAATAACGCTGGATCACCGGGCCAAACTTGGTCATGATCAAATCGATTTGCCGGTCGAACAGACTGCGGTCCACCTCTTGATCGTATAACAAGTAATCCACCACGGAATCAAAGCCCCGCAGCGTGGCCATTTGCTTCTCCTTGGTCACTTGGGTGAGGTAAGTCTGGGCCAGGGTATTTTGATATTGGCTGAGGGTTTTGGAAAAAGCCGCAAAAGCCCCCCGGCGCACCGCCGTGTCAGGATGATAGGCGTAATAATCTTCATATAAGGTGAAGGATAAAGGATAGGTCTTGCCGTTGACGGTGAAGTCAGGGAAGGCCATATCGGCGGACCGGGCTTGGCTGTAAATGTTGCTGGGACCGCTAAACACCGGTTGCAAACTGGCTAAAGCGGCTTCCACCTTCGGGTCCAAGCGGATCTTCTGTTGGTTTTTAACCGTGCGTAAAAAGCCTTGAAATTGGGGCAGGGCGGCCTTTAATTCGGCTAAGGTCTCATCGTCTAGGCCGGTCAAATGGCTGTCAAAGGCACTGAGCAAGCTTTGCCAGCGGGCTAAGTTGGCGTTGGCTTTATTGGCCAAGGCTGCCCGGTTGGGGTCCGTCAGGTCTTCAGATTGCTGCAATTCGGCATAATTAGCAATGTTGTCGAGTTGTTGGGCTAACTGGTTATAAGTGATTAAAGCGGCTTTTAAAGCGTCTAAGCTGGTCAATTTTTCAGGGGCGAAGTTGCGGGCAAATTTGGTCACCGCTTTATCAGCCTTTTGTTGGGCGGCTAAAAAAGCGTCGGTGTCTGGATAAAGGGCGCTTAAGTCCCACGTCAATGCTTCAGGAACTTGATTTCTAGGGGGTAATTGTTTTTGCGTTGCCATGCATCAAACCTCATTTCCAAATTTTTCAAAAAGCAAATGTGTGCTTGCTGACAAACCGGCTTAAACCCTGTTCTATCAAGGGCTTTAGTGGGTTATAAGAAACAGGTGCAAAACACTTGCTTTTACCCTATAATATACAGTAGTCGGAAAACAAATGAAAATAAAAATGGAGGCAGAAAAATTGTCAAAGAAGCATGAATCACAGTTAAAAATCTTTGCTTTGAACGGGAACCCGGACTTAGCTCAAAAAATTGCTGATCAGGTGGGCGTTCCCTTAAGTGAGGCAACTGTGAAACACTTTAGTGACGGCGAGATCCAAATCAGCATTAACAAGAGTGTGCGGGATGATGATGTATTTATCGTGCAATCGATCTCTGATCCGGTTAACGAGAACTTTATGGAGTTAATGATCATGATTGATGCCCTGCGGCGCGCTAGTGCTAAGACCATTAATGTGGTCCTCCCTTACTTCGGGTATTCTCGCGCTGACCGCAAGACACGGCCTAGAGAACCAATCACCGCCAAATTAGTATCCAACTTGATTGAGATGGATGGCACGACTAGAGTGTTGACCCTTGATTTGCACGCCGATCAAATTCAAGGCTTCTTCGACATTCCCGTGGACCATCTGCAATCCATCCCCTTATTAGCCCATTACTTCTTGAGCCTTGATTTAGGCGACCGGGAAGACGTGGTTGTCGTGGCACCAGATCACAGTACCACCAAGCGGGCCCGAGCTTTGGCCGAATACTTCGGCGCCCAAATTGCCATCGTGGACAAACGTGATGAAGGTGACGACGTGGATCCGTTAGATATCATCGGGGATGTGGCTGGCAAGGTTTGTATCGTCATTGACGATATGATCGACACCAGTACCCGGATGGTTTATTCCGCCAATTCTTTACTGGAAGCCGGGGCTACCAAAGTTTACGCCGGGGCCACCCATGCCGTCTTCTCCGCTGGGGCCGCCGAACGCTTGCAAAGCTCTAAGCTGGAACAAGTTGTCATCACGGACTCCATTAAATTACCAAAGGAAAAATACTTTGATAAAGTCGTCCAATTATCTGTCGGCCCATTATTGGGTAAAGCCGTGGAAATGACTTACAATCGCGTTGCGGTGGATAGCCTTTTCCAAGATACCGCCACTGAACAGTTATATATGAAAAATGATCTCAAATAATTAAAGCCCTATAGCTAGCGCCTCAGCAACCAATCATTGCGGGGCGCTTTTTTCGTGGCCAATTTTTTTGTTACCCATTGGTTGATTTTTAACGGGATTAGTTGACAACCAAGTCCTATACTTTCCCAGACTTAGCGTCCATAATTGTAAGTATAGAAAGGGAGTAAGCAAGATGGATGTAAATATTGGCCCGGTTTTAGTGGCCCAGCGTAAAGCCCAGCACTTAACCCAGCAACAGTTAGCCGATTTTATCGGCGTGTCTAAAGCCGCCGTATCCAAATGGGAGACCGGCAAGACTTACCCGGACATCACCTTATTACCAGCGCTAGCGGCATATTTTAATATGTCCATTGATGATTTATTAAATTATGAACCCCAATTATCGGCTACGGAAATTCAACACATTTATGCCGCCTTAAAAGCCGATTTTGACACCAAACCCGGCACCGAAGTTTTGACGACGATCCGCAGTTTTATCCGGCGTTATTACGCTTGTTATCCCTTTATTCAGCAAATGGGCTTATTGATTTTAAATCACTTTGATTTATTACCCGGCGAAGACTTGGCGGCTAAACAGGCCACTTATGTCCCCGAGGCCCAAGCGTTATTTGTCCATGTGCGGGATAATGCCCAGGATGTGGACCTGGTGTCCCAAGCCCGTAATATGGAAGGTTATACCTTGCTGCTGCTAAATAAACCCCAGGCTGTGTTGGATTTACTGGGGACCCGGACCCCAGCCTATTTACCGGTGGAAAGCTTGATTGCCACGGCTTTTCAGCAGCAAGACGACCTGAAAGCTGCCCAAGGTATCTATCAAAGTGCCTTAGCCCAATATTTAAGTATCATGATGAGTCAATTCAGCAATTATTTACAATTACTGGTCAAAGACCCCGCTAAATTTGCGGCCACCTATCACCGGGGCCAGGGGGTCGCCGACGTCTTTGCGTTTGGCACGTTGAATCCCGTGGCCATGATGAATTTTCAATTATCTGCTGCCACCGGTTTTGCCCAGCAGCACCAAACTGAAGCGCTGTTCACCGTATTAACGGCCTTTGCCGACTTATTCGCCCACCTGGAATTCCCCGTGGTTTTACATGGCGACGCTTATTTTGACCAAATCGATGACTGGCTGGCCCATTTGGACATTGGTACCCAGCTGCCTCGAGGCGCCCAGCAAGTCCAAAGCGGCCTGCGGGACTATGTCCTCCAGAGCCCAGCCTTTGCCCCTTATCAAGATGACCCCAGAATGCGCGCCATCCAACAACAATTGAAAGGCAGTGAACAAGTATGAACACAAATTGGCAACTTTTAGCAGACAATTTACCCATTTTTATCCCCCTGATCCTCTTAGAACTAATTTTGATGGTCACCGCCCTAGTCCACGTCCTGCGCCATCCCCATTATCGCTTCGGCAACCGGATATTATGGGTTTTGATCGTGGTTTTCATCCAGATCATTGGCCCCATCCTATACTTTGTCTTCGGGCGAGGGGATGATCGCCGTGGCTGACATTTTAACTTTAAGCCATGTGCAAAAAGCCTTTGGCAGCAAACAAGTCTTAAAAGACGTGGATTTCAGCATCCCCCAAGGCTCAATCTTTGGTTTCGTGGGGGAAAACGGTGCCGGGAAAACCACCACCATGAAGTTGATTTTAGGGTTAGAAAAAGCCGATGCCGGGATAATCACCGTGGGGGGCCAGACGGTTCATTTTGGCGCCACGAAAACCAATCGCATCACGGGCTATCTCCCCGATGTGCCGGCGTTTTATGGGTATATGACCCCCGTGGAATATTTAGATCTGTGCGCCCGCATCACTGGTATATCAGGGCGCCAGCACCGGATCGCTGAAATGTTGGACCTGGTCCAATTAAAGGCGGACAAGCACCGCATCCGGGGTTTTTCCCGGGGGATGAAACAGCGTTTAGGCATCGCCCAAGCCCTGTTGAATCGGCCCCAATTATTGATTTGCGACGAACCCACCAGCGCGCTGGATCCGGCGGGGCGCAACGAGTTCCTCGAATTATTGGCATCTTTACGAGGTCAGACCACCGTGCTCTTTTCCACCCATATTTTAAGTGATGTGGAACGTATCAGCGACCGGGTGGGGATCCTCCACGATGGTCACCTGCAGGCCTGTGATACTCTGGCCAATTTACACCAGCAGTTCGGCCGCCCACAAATTAAGCTCACCTTGTCAGATACCCAAACGGCGCAACGGTGTGGCCAAGTGCTACGCCCCTTACCGGTGCAAGTGCAGGCTAACCAAGTTACCATCCCTTATCAAGATGCCTATGAAACCACCGCGCAGCAAGTCCTACGGGCCTTGGTAACGGCGGATATAACGCCCATTGCGCTACAACGACAAAGTGCCACCTTAGAACAGATTTTCTTGGAGGTGATTGGAAATGGCCACACTATCAACCATGCTTAAAAAAGAATTATTAGAAACCTGGCGAACTTATCGCTTCTTGATCTTAGCGGTGGTGGTCTTGATCTTTGCCCTGATGAGTCCCTTGATTGCTAAACTGACCCCGGATATCATGAAAATGAGTTTTGGCAAGACGCTGCAGTTGGCCATCCCCAAACCCACCTCTATCGATTCCTGGACCCAATTTTATAAAAATATGACGCAAATGGGTATCTTCGTGGTCGCCATCTTATTTGGGGGAACCATGAGTCAAGAATTAAGCCGGGGCACCTTGGTGAATTTGGTGACCAAGGGCTTACCCCGCTGGGTGGTGGCTGTCAGTAAATACATCAGCCTCGTGGTGCAATGGAGTGTTGCCTTAACAGCCAGTTTTCTAGTCACCTGGGGGTATACGGCTTATTACTTCCCAGACGCTAAAACCCCCCATATCTGGCAGGGATTTGTGCCCTTATTGCTCTTTGGTCTCTTCTTTTTAGCGGTGATTTTATTTGGCTCCACTTTGGCCAGTAACAGCTATGGGGGCTTATTATTCACCATTCTCGTTGTAGGTGCCTTGTACCTAGTCAATCTGTTCAAAGCCGCCCAAAATTACAACCCCATTTCCTTGATTGGCAACAACATGGCCCTAGTCCAAGGTAGTAAAACTCTAGGGGAACTTGGCCCCGGGATAGCCATTGCGATTGGCGCCGGCTTGGTGTTATTAGCTGGCACCGTGATCTTGTTGAATCGAAAAAAATTATAGTCAAAATAAAACACCGCTGAACTGGAATCCCTAAGTTCAGCGGTGTTTTTGCTATATTTTTAATGTAATTTTTTACTCAGGGCAAAAAGAAGGTTGATAATTGCAGGGTATAACAAAACTGCCATTAACCAGATTAACCAACTATAATACCAGTTATTAGTGGCAAAACTGTAGCCTAAATAGATTGCCGTAATAACCAGCCAATAAACCATTGATAAAGGAGCAATAATTGACCGTCTATCTTTATTTGATTTTGAATAATCACCGGTTTGCAGCAACTTTTCAAAGCTTACCCAAATGATGCCAGTATGAATAAAGAAACCCGTGCCTATACCCGCAAGCACTAAAGTAGCAGCAAGGGTCAACATTAAGAGCAAATCGTTGTCACCAAAACTGATTGAACCAATGATAATTGGCAGTGCCGCTAGGATACATGAACAACTGCCGATAATGTTATTTTTGGTATAGGTATTTTTATATTGGGCTCGACGTACAGTTACCATTTTCCTGACATCAGCGTAGGTTTCAAAGTTTTCTTTATCCAAATATGTGAAAGGTTCAGATTGATGACCGCTGGCAATAAAAATAGCAACTGCCAGCGCTACAAGCAACAATAGTACAACTAGACCGACAGTTGTAGCTGTGTTTTCTGGTAAGCTGGATGCGCTTAAAATTAGTAAACAAATCGGCGCGATAATACATAAGAATATACCAAAAGCAATTGCTTTTGACGTGGCAGTTTTTATGTCAAGAAAAGTAGTAGCTTCAGACATAGATATTTGGCGCAAAGGTATAGTAGTTGCGTCGATAGACGGCACTGTTTCAATATTATCTTTGAGTAGATAATCCGTACTCACATTGAATAGCTTTGAAAGTTGAATGATTCTTTTAAGATCAGGTACAGACTGACCACTTTCCCATTTTGAAATGGATTGACGCGTAATATCCAGTTTTTGCGCTAGTTCCTCTTGGGAATAGCCGTTTTGCTTACGAAGTTGCATTAGTTTTTTCGTAAAAGTCACCTTCAAATCCCCCTTTTTCATCATACTCATAATCAAAGTTTATCAAGATTTGCAGTTGCATACCACAAACTTCGGTAAGACAATGTGTCAACTGCTGGTTGCATATTCAATTTGAACCCAAAATTTCTTAAAAATACAAAATAAATAGCCTAACCGAAGGGGCTAGACTTATTTACAAGCGCTACCCACAAATAGCTACTGAACGCTAATAGCTGATATGAGCAGAAAAGCTAGTAAAGATGCGGAGATTAATAGAAAACGGCTAATAAAGAATAGTGAATTGACGGGTACCTTAGACGCATATTTTGGGAATGGTCGAAGCAACTTTTTGGCGTGTACACGCATAATCAGCGCCGTGATGAGACTCAAAATTGATAGTGTAAAACAAATATGCGGTATTGTGCGGTAGATAACTGGGAAAGGGGCCAGGGAGCTGGGGGAAATGCTAAAGCAGAGGATAGACAACCAGCCTAAAAGCATTAAAATCACGCCAAGTAGATCAACCCAAGATGTTGCAGTTAGCCAATGTTTAAGTTTTGGGTGAGATTTTATATACTGGTCAAAGTTATTGCGATAGGAACTATCTAACGCTTTATAAGCACGACGAGTTGCAATTAGTGACCACAGAAACAAAATGGCACCTATGACTACTAAGAAAAGCATGATCCAGCTTATAATATCGCCATAATACATAGTTTAGCCTCTTTCGTACTGCCTAGACTGAATGCCTGATTAAGTGCATAAGCGGCAGTGAACGAGTTTTGGGATGACACGCTACTACCAGGATTAACGCAACCAGGGTAATGGATATTGAAACGTTGCTAATATCCAGATTGGCATCAGTATTGCGACGATAATAATTAAAAATCGACAAATGAAAACGAGCTTACCTGATACAGATTTGGTGACATGTATGCCTAGGGATTCAAGCGTTTTTCTGGCATATACGCGCATTAACAAGGCCGTTATGATCCCCATAACGCTTAATGCGGTACAAAATAAAAGCACAAAGCTAGATGTACCGAGCGGCATCTTATCAGGAAATAGTGAGAATACGGTATAAAACAGCCAACCGATGGGTAAAATAAAAACACTAAGGCCCTCCACCCATTTGACGCTAAGGAGAAACTTCGTAAAATGTGGTCGGTTCGTTGTAATGATTTTGCTAATTTGTGCTACTTGACCACTATGATCTGCCGCCATGGACCTGTCTATTTTTCTTTGAGTCCTTAATAGCCAAAATACCATGACTAGGATTATCAAAAGTAACAGAAAAATGAAGCTAATTAAATAATTCAAAGGATATCACCAATCCATGTGGTTTTAAGTTTGTAATGCGCTTTTTATACCGGCAACGCAGCCATCCACATAAAAACTAATACGGCTACAACGATCATGAGTAATCTACTGGCCACGAATATTTTATTGGCACGGGTTTTAGGTAGTTGGATGGGTAAGGTACGATATATCCGCCTAGCGTGCTGGCGCAGTATTAACGCAACTATAAGGCACAAAATACCTACCGGAGTACAGATATAAAGTGCAATTTGCCCGATTGAGGTGGCTGTTGCGTAGTAAGCAATCATCCAGAATACGATGTTAAGCAACCATCCCAAGGCCAGTAGGCCAGAACCGATCACATCAAGCCAAAGACTAAAAGTAACTAGGCGCGCAAGATTAGGATGTGCTATCTCAAATTCATTGACAATCTCGCGCTGTGAGCGTTCCATATTTTGAACGGTTTCATTGTTCTTTTTTGTAATTCGCCACGACCATCTGGATAAAATAGCGGCCAAACAAATTAATGGGATTATTGCTAAAATTAATAGATACATGTTGCTTGTCCACCTGCACTTAGTTGAAAGAATAGCATAATTTTAAATACAATGGCATAATCTATTGGCAGCGAAGGGTTTAAGGGATGAAATAAAACTAATTTAACAGCTCAAGTAGTGCTGGTAACCAAAAAATCCCTAGAATAGCTATGATGATTAATAAAATCCGGCTACTGATAAATATTCGTCCAGCAGATGATTTTGGCAAAGTAAAGGGTGCTGCTTGATAAAGGCGTCTAACGTTTCTGCGAATGATGATTCCAAGTGTAACAACAAGAATACCAACAATTGTGCCTAAATAGAGTATGACTTCGCCTGCCATTGGTCAATGATTCTCGGCACTAAAGTACCGAGCTTGTCTCTCACCACCAAGTGGCGAGGG
>NZ_AZGA01000003.1 GCF_001436375.1 Agrilactobacillus composti DSM 18527 = JCM 14202
AATAAAAAGACAAACTACAACTTTAACGAAAAAGTATAGTTTGTCTTCAATCTGAACACACATTTCGATAGAATGTGTGTTTTTTATTAGGCTTCCCATTAGGTTTGATCCTTCTGGTTATCTAATAGTCAGATGAGCCATTAAATCACATGGGATTATCGCTATTATCGAGTCGATAAGAAGAACCATCAGGATAAACAACGTATTGATATATGTATGATACACCAATGATCGTCATTTCTTTAACCCGCCAGTAGTCAGTGCCCCAGTAGCCATTAGAAATATGATCTGATAGCCACCATGTATCAGGATTATTGCTATCACCATACTTAGCCACGACATTCAAGATAGCATCAGATTTATTGTCAACATGGACGATAGCTTGGTTAGCCTGAATCCATTGATCGCCACCAGCCCAATAATAAAAGCCATCTTTGCGTTTGGTATAACCAAAGATCTGCCATTGCGTGTCTTTAGGCAATATTCGATCAAACTCTTTGTGACTGTCATTGTTGATATAAAGATTGGCGCCCCAAGTACCGTTGATGGTAGCGACAGAATCGTAATCGTAGAACTGATCAATTTTTTTATACGCTTCAGCTTTAGCGGACTGTGTTGGAATAAATATGCCAATCAGTAAGAAGCCGGACAACAATAACATGATGATTTTTCTATGTTTCATAAACAATCCCCTCCAAATAGGATAGTCACATTTTAGTCTCAATTTAAGATTACCAGTTTTATGTTAGATGGCAAAATTTTTGAGTAGTTCAGGTAATCCATATGGTAGTTACAATTACTTTCCCGCCATAGTCTGTAAAATAATGACTCCTGAATTATTCGTTCATAATAAAATAAAAGACGTAACTCCTTGAGTTACGCTGCATTATCTATGTATGCCGCGCACCCAAAATATGCGGCGGTGTGGATCCACTTGACGAAGAGCAATCCTTATGACAGTCAATTTTGGTGGCTCTTAGACAAATCCAGTCATCACCCTAGCTGAAAAACGTTAACCAATTGAGGATTTTTTAAAACTGTACATAACCTCTCAGTTATTTGTCACACCATCATTCCAGTGTTTTTTAAAAATAATGGTAATTTCTGTGATTTCACTGTGAACCTGAGTATTATTCAAATTTCTATACACGCAAAACCGATTCAACCATCGCAACTCAAATAATGATCCTGGTAAACTTAAATATCCAAATCTAAAAAACAAAAATGATGCTAAGTTCACCGCTGACAAGTAAACTTAGCATCATTTCTGCTTATATTCATATTCTGGAATTAACTTTTATATATCAATAAATTTATTTGAGGAGGAATTTAGATGTCATGAAAAGCAATTCAAAATAAAATGAATATTAGGATTCAACATAGACCGTTGCATGGGTACGTCCATATGAAGGAATATCGTTATTAGGCCATGCAATATCTAACCAATAAGGATGATCAATACCGTAAGTCCCCGTATCATTGACAACCCGCTCAATTACAGTTTGGCCATCTAAGGGATCATCGAGTACAATTTTTAATCGTGTGCCACGAGGAAAAACATTGAGGTTAGCGGCTACCCCAGAGTAATCCATATCAGGGTTAGTTAAACGTGGATCATAAAATGAAATCTCCACATAAGTCCCTTGGGCACTATTAGGATTAGCTGGATCATTGGTATTTGTACCTTGAACCCATTGGTTACCACCAAGGTCATAGTTATAACCACCCCAGCTGTCAATTGCCACAGTAAAGTATTGATACTGCTCACCTTGAGTTAAGGCGTCTTTATTTTGCCAAGGCCGACCATTAACAGAATATTGTGCCATAATACCGGCAGCTGTGACCGTTAACGTACCTGATTCTTGTGAAACACTTTGAACAGATTCGGAAACATCAAGGTCTGTTACGTATTCATCAGTACCAACATTGTACCAATTAACACCATATTCGTCGGATGATTCACTAAAATATTCCCATTCAGTGCCGAAGTCTAAGGTACGAACAACATTACCATTGACCGCATCCCAGAGTTTTGCACTATCACTTGAAGTTACTGTTACATTTGCCATTTAAAAAACTTCTTTCTGCCATTAAGGCTCAAATTAATTAGCATCTTGATCGGAGATGCAAGGACTAAGCACGTGCTTGATGTTATAATATTATATCGATATGCAACTTACAATAGCATTTGAATTACATTGTGATAATATATTGATATTGTGATAATATTCCGAGTAGGTTATGTACTGAATGTTAGATTGTTTTTTGACATCCCCTATTTTTTCTAAGTGATTGTTCAATATCGTTAAATCTGAAATATTCACTAAAAAATATAAAAAGCGGTGCAACTTCTTTAGTTGCACCGTCTTACTCATTTTGAAGCCATCACCCATACGGTAAAGTCCCGCAGTCATTCTGTGCTACGATAAAGCTACAGATCAAATGACTAATTTTTTGATTCCCATTGTATTTTACGATTCAAAATTGTGAGTCAGCGCTGATTATTTGCGTTTCGATTCATGAGCGAATAATCCAGGATTAACTGATCTTTTGCATCTGCTTACGAGTCACTACAAGCGAATGATGACTGCCACGATAAATGAAAAGGGCCACCTGAATTAGACTGTGTTGTCTTCACCTAATTCAGATGGTCCTTGCTGTAGTCATTGTGTTCTCGCCCATTTTTTCATTTGGCATAGGTCAATCCCAGAAAGAATCGGTTCGTTGCTAGTGCAACTAAACAATCTAAAATTAACTGTTACTCTAAGCCATTGCTTATAGCCAATTTCAAGAATTCAAATTCGAAAATCGCCTCAACTTCACTTGAAAATTCCTCCATATGTCCTTGCGGTTCGAGATAAATCACATTACAAACCCGCAATAAAACATTGTCATTTTTAAATTTAACCATATCGATCACTCTTTAATCACCACCTTACCGTGCTACATATATACTACGCAAAGAAATTCTGTTGTTGTGTGTGATTTAGAAATTAAAAAATCGGCCCTAAAAGTGCTTGATGTCTCATGCCACAACCTCATAGGAAATTGCGCAAACCATAAAAAATAAACCGCATCTAAAGCAACGCGGTTTACCTTCAATTTGATTATTCTGATACTATTCCTTTTGTGCACAGTAACGTATTTCTAATCTGGATAATAAGCACCATCAGAAGCTGCTACCCACTGATAAAAATCGCCAACTTGAAGAGATTGTTTACCGTTTATATAACTGACATTGAAGACTTTATAAGCCCCAGGGTCTGTTATCGTACCAGTATATTTCCCAACAGAATCAAAAACACTTGTCCCGGCATTAACAACAATAACACCGCTAGCGGGCTTCGTTAACGAAATATCACTAACCTTGACCCATTGACTGTTGCCAAGATTATAAGTAAAAGCCCCATAATAATTGTCGTTAGCTACTTGTGTTGCCGTCCATTCATCATAACTGGTACTTAATTTGCCGACTGGCTTTGTTGCTTGCATATCACTGTAGACAGTAACATCTTTAAAGTCTGAATACACCACGGACCCTTGAGGCATATCAGAAACTGTAAGATTGCTGCCATACGAAGGTGTGACATCGGCCGCTTTAACCCATTGGTTGGAACCTAGATCATAGGCCACTACTTTGCCACTTGTGCCAGCCGCCGTTCGCGTTATTCTCCAGGTGCTATACGGTGTCGTTAAATTAACACCTGACGGCTTCGTCGTCGCCGCATCCGTGTACACAGGAACCGGCTCACTGTTGGTATGTACAGCAGCCCATTCTTTCTGTGTCGTTATCGTTAGGCTTGAAGCCGTTGCATCTGTTCCTGCTGCAAAAACAAATGTCTTCGGTGAAGTAACACCAGTTGTTAATGCAAGTCCAAAAACAACTAATAATCCTGCTAATAGCTTAATACGTTTTCTCATCATTTTAATACCTGCTTTCGTGAGGACGTGCTGTCTAAAGTTTTCATATCAAATCACTGATGATCATTGTTAAATCGAGGACAAGCACTGTACTTCCAACCTCCACAACGTAAAAAGGGGCTGAAAATTCTCCAACCTCTTCCTACCATTAATATGGTGTGCCGGAATCAAAGAGAGCCCATTGACTATCATTACCAAGGTTGACATAAATACCATCATTAATAGTTTTTACATCAAATATTTGGTAGGTAAAATGCTGAGGATTATCAATGGTTTGCGTTGCCTGCCCAGCGCTGTTAAATAACTTCGTGCCCGTTTGGAAGAACAATGTTTGATTAATAGCTCTGGCATTTTCAGTTGTGCCAACCCATTGATTATTACCCAAGTCAAAAGAGTAAGTTCCATCCGCCTGTGTTGGGTTTGAGACACGGATAATTTCCCAATGACTAATACTTGGATCGAGCTTACCAATGGCTTGTGTCAGATAAGGGTCACTATAAATAGTTGTAGCTTCCCCATTTGAATAAAATTCTCGAAAAGAACCATTTGGGTTAACGTTTAACTCATTAGGTCGACTATCTGAGGCCTTTACCCACTGACTGCCGCCAAGATTAAATGCAGTCGCATAGTTACCATTATAAGCAGCTTGAAATGTTCTCCAAGTATTTACATCTATGTTTAAAGTTCTTCCAGTATTTTGAGTAGTTTCTGGATCAGAGTAAATTGAAATTGGTTGATTCTTTGAAGTGAAGGTTGTATCAATATCCTTGATAGTCAGCTTATCTGCTTTAGTTATACCGCTTGAAGTCGCTAAAAACATGACAACTCCAAGTAAAAAAAGTGGCACAATAAGCCGTCTTCTTGCAGTTCTAATCCGTTTTGACATTTTAAAAATCCTCCTCCTATGTATGTCAGAAATTGCAGCTAGATTTATTATACCTCATTCAAGTAATTTTAAATCAGCCTTACACATATTAATTTTTCAAGAATTAAAAAAATGATGCTAAATTCGCTTTTATAAGCGAACTCAGCACCATTTTACATACCAAACATTCTGTAATTTTCTTCAGATACAAATATATTTTAATTATTCGAGGAGGAAATTGAAATATACAGACTTTACCGATTAAAAATTGGTAGTTATCATTAGAACTCAGATCCAACCATTAAAGAATGTTGCGAGGATTTACCCATGTACTTTCAGTAAAGGAACCACCATTTGCTACTGCATTGGCCCAAGTACCTGTGCAGATACCTAAATGCAAGTGGGTGACAAGACCATTATTATTCTCCGTAGCACCACTAAACGCACCATTATCCAAGTATCCAATTTCATCGCCAGCATCGACATGTTGACCTTGTGAAACTGAAATGTCAGCTCTGCCGCCAGCGAACTCTTGATAAATCACATCGTGACCTTCATCAGTTCTTAAAATAACAACCCATGTACCGATTGCTAACTCCATTGAATTACCGTTCCAACCGAGGTATTGATCAGGCGTAATATCACCAGCTAGTTCGATTGTACCACTGTGTACGGCAATGATTTTATGCGGATAGTTAACATCGCCAAAATCTAACCCATCATGAAATGGATGAGACCATCCAGGTCGAGTATATCCGAAATCTTGTTCTCCGGAAACATTATCAGCATTGTCATAAGGTGCTTCAAATGGATAAACCCATTCACTTGTGCTCCCGCTTCCACTTTCATCCACAACTTCTTGGGTAGTGACCCATTGAGAACGGCCCACATCAAACCAAATTGTGCCTTCGCTGTCAGTTGCGGCTTTGTTATAAGCCCATTCACTATTTTCGGGCAATGGTGTTGGATTGTCTTGGGTATTTTCGCTGCCATTTGTGGAATAGTAAACTGTTGCTGTGGTAAAACCTGCAACTTTAGCAGTCCCACTGCGAACTTCTAAGTCTGTGATATTAGGGGCGGCATAGATTTCACTGATCCATTGGTCACCGCCTAAATCGTACCAAATTTGCCCATCAACGGTTTGTGTATCTTCGTATTCCCAATCCGTATTCAAAGCTAAAGCTTTGACGTACGTCCCATTAGGGGAATCAAATACGTCACCACCAGTATCGCCTGAAGCAACACTTGTATCAATAATCTTTACAGATGCCATAGTTAAAACTTCTTTCTGCCACTAATTGGCTACAAAATTTTATACATCTTGATCGGAGATGCAAGTTCTAAGCACGTGCTTGATGTTATACTATTATATTCACTTGTAGCTTTCAATAGTTTTTGAAGCATATTATGATAATACGATAAATATTATGATAATTATTTCGGAGAAATTATGTAGTGGAAATCAATTGTGTAATTGATTTCCACTGTCTTTTTCGATGATCACATGCTACTGTGAATGATATTTTCTGGATAGCTAAATCTTATGAGTGTTTGTCTTTAATATCCTGAATTAATTTATGCCAAGCGTCTACCAATCTTTTCATTGCTTTAATAAATTTTTCAAGGTTATTCGTAATTACAGTTAACATACCAATCAACGTAATTACAACACTCAATAATTGAATCTGAGCATTCTCTCTCATGATTACATCTGCAAAGAGAACGCAACTTGAAAAGAATATAGACATCCCCCCTGACTTCGGTGCATCGTAATCATCGCAGAAGAACTAATTAATCGTCTTTACCGCTTAAATTTTCCCGTTAATTTAAGCTCTATCACCCCTTTCAAAAACGCCCGGACAAATTTCTGTCCGGGCGTTTTTACTGATCGAAATTTTATTTCCAAAGATATCTAAAATTGTTCCACAGTAAATAGACCAGTATAGTCATAGGACATATCCAGTGGCAGACCATTGTAACTATTTGTAAACTGCCAAGCCGTTGCCCCATCCACGCCAGATTGCGCTACATCATAGCTGGCTACCCAAATTGCATCATCAGTTGGTAATTTATCTTGTAAGAACCAACTGGCCATACTGTAGACAGCTAATTTGGCCCAGCCTAAGTCCCGCAACCGCTGTAAAAAGGCCACGGTATTATCAAAAACGGCCGTTTGGGCAATACCTGGATCTTCTACATCAACCACCATCACGCAATCACCATCAAAACCCAGTTCTTTAGCGTAACTGTCAAAAAAGTCCGCCTCGTTATAGGCATCTTGTTGACCGGTATATAACGCATAATGATACAAATGAGTTTGCAAACCAGCCTTAAGTGCACTCTGAGTTTGATTGAGTGCTTTTGGATTTTTGTAGTTAGTACCATCAGCGCTACCTTGAGTCGCTTTGACCACAACACCCATAGCCCCGAGATCTTTAATATACGTGAGTTCATCTGGTTGATATGAACTCACATCTGCAAATAAATTAGCCATGCTATCACGCCCCATTTCTTGTTGTATTTGCAGCAGATGCATTCTTAGCAACCGAGTCTTGATTGTAATTGGCATGCAACTCTTGTTTCTTGGTAGAAAATGCCGCCTCAACGATAGCCGGAACATCTACATGCTTCGTATCAAGCCCTAAATTCTGAGCTTGAATTTTAGTTGCCTGAACTGCAGCTTGCTTTTTGTCAACGCCAGTGGCACCGACAGATTTATTCGCCTCAGTTTGTGTTACTTGTACCTCAGCAATCTTTGTAAGTGCATTTAAGATATCTGCCAGTGAATTAAGCCCTTGTTTCTTTAGATTATTCTTTTGAACTTTTGCAGAGTTCCGGATCAGCGGGATGACATACCCACTTACCACAAGGATCACAATGGGCAATACAACTTGGTACAATATAAAGCTCCAATCGATTTTCAAGTTAGTTCCTTCTTCCAATATTTAATTACTGGAATTCCATGTTTAAACGCGCGTTCTCAGTCATGATAATGGCAATGCCAGCAATAAACAATAGCAATGAGTTCGATTTGTGATAATAGCAACCCACTTTTTGTGAGTTTATGATAATTATCTTCAGTTTTGTAAAGCTAAGTTCAGACAATCTACTTAAATAATCTCTTTTTAAAAGTACGATGATAAGCCAATTTTCCGGTTAGCCTATCACCGTTTTTTTATACCAAATGTAGTAAGCCACTTCGCAATCGATCGCAATATAAAATATCTTTCAGGATATTTTATTAATTATATTTTGATATTAATTAAACAATATAATAAATAAATTCCGTCCATGATCCATTTGTGCTAAATAATAGACCAGAAATTAGTTTTTTATGACCCCTTGTTATACCAGGTGATTGCCACCAAATTTAAAGCGCTATTTTTTGGCATTTATTCCAAGAAATAGCAAAAATTAGAAAACGTATGATAATATACGGCCTCTATTATCATACGAAATAATAATTTATGTTTTATTTAAACTGATTAGCAGTACATTTTATTTACTAAGTGAAAATTTTTTCCTTAGTAAATAAAATATGAGGAGTCTTCATTATGTCAATTGATTTCAAATGTGCGGCTACAGTCAAAGCAAGCCGAAAGAGTATGCGTGCCAGAAATAGATCTGGTGCGGTCCACCGGTATACACCTAAGGCATATAACACGGATAACTTTGAGTTTTCCGCCAAGCGCTGTCAAAAACATCAACAGCGAGCAAAACTTAAAAAGCAGAACATCTTGCCCCTAGAAAACCAACCTCGACAAATTCTACTCGTGTGAAAAAATGGCGCAAAGCTAATAAGGGCGGCGCAAATGATAATAACAGAGTAAGTGCCGCTATACGTTTTGTGTTTGATTCATCCGAAGCAGATTACAAAGATTTTAAAGCCATTCTAATAAAGCTTCAAAATCACACGATTACGGAAATTCCGCGTATTCACAACAAAATTGATAATGCAGTTCTGGATGAATTAGGAATCAAGAAAGAAACATACACGAACTACCGAGCCCAAGCCCTCGACTATCTTGATGAAATCAAGAACCACGATCAGGCATTAGCAGCTCTTGCTAAACACTTTGCTAACAGAGATGCTGGTAGGCCACGAGAATACAAGAAAACTGGACCTAAACCTGGCAGAAAAAAGTAGATTAAAGACACCTATCTAAACGATTAACAAAAGAGACTGGAACAAAAGTCACTCTTGATAAATTGCCCTTGTTATCCATTGGCAATATTGCAATCAAGGATTCGATTTTTATCCCGGCCCCTTTTAGTTAACAACTCAAAAACGTCAATGACACAATAAATATGGTGGGAAACGTTCTTGCTAGAAGTATTTTTGATTCCAATATCATAATTCAAAACAACAGGTATTGTACCGTTTTCTTATTCCACTGTTCAAGATGAAATCAAGTCGGCTGAAAAGCGGCATTCTATATAAGAGGCATTCTTGCTAAGAACGCAATAGAATGGTAGACAAGTATTTTAAATTCAGATAACTTCACGAAAATAAACCCTTCAACTCAAAATACATAAGGTTTATTCTAAAAAAATCTGACAATATCGTATATTATCATAAACAATATTATATTATCATAATAAATATCGACACATATTGCTTTCATATTTATCTGTGTTAAAGTCTGTATAACATATGTTTTAAGTGCTTTAGCTAAAGCAAAATTTAATCGAAAAGGAAATGTTATTATGTCTTATTTCACTCTAAATGATTCACGTGACACTGCAACAATTACTGATAAAACACTATTATGGAGAATGTTGCCATATAACTGGACAGGCCCAGATGAAAACCATCCACCGTATAGTTTTAGTTCATATCCACTAACACCTTATTTTCAAGACAACCAGGTTAAATTCTTAACCCCTAATACTCAGTATAAAGTTTTTATGACTTATACAATCTTATTAGATTCACAAAGCCAAATCACTTGTAATGCCGTTCAAGTCGGTGGTGATATGTGGATTCTTGACAGCCCGGTTTATAATGACCCGACAAGAGACTTTGTAGGCCGTGAAATCCCCTGTACTGCTGGTGAAGCAACATACACTACCTACAAATTTGGTCGGCAACAAGGAACTCCCATTCAAACAACTTTGTCTTATAAAATCGATAATTATGGTGATGGCCCTATGACCAATGGCATTCAGCAAATCGATAATGTCTACTTTATCTGCGTTGGTGTTAACACTTGGGTTCAACGTTTCGACTTATCCAGTGATGATTTGACCACTTGGGCAGCAAATGCTAATAGCTATAATGATTACCTTCTAGGTCAATCTTTATCCGGAACTGGTGATTATAGTTTATTAAGCAGTCCATTTACGGATGAACAAACCGTTTTAGGCGATGCATCTGGCGTTGATATTCCTGATGGTTCTATTACCGTCAATAATCGTCAATATTCCCAAGTTGATGGTGGTTACATCTGTGACGATGACTTGATGAAGGGGCTGTCACCACTGCCAACAGGTAATGATAATGGTGCCAAAATACCAGTACTGACCTACCATGAATTCTCTGATACTGTAGATACGCAATATGATCTGGATATCAACAAGTTTAGAGATGATATGGAATGGTTGCACAATAACGGTTGGTACACATTGACAGAAACTGAAGCAATCAATATTTTAACTACTGGGGCTGCCGTACCAGATAATGCCGTTCTAATTACTTTAGATGATTTTTATCCTAGCTGGATTGGTGAAGGTGATTCAAACCTCAATGCCATTCAAATCATGGAAGATAATGGTATCAACGCTATCCTGTTTATCACAACGGACAATGTTGATGATGCTGCTTGGACTGTTTTGAGAAACCTGGATCATAACCAATTTGCATTGGGCGCACATAATGTCAAGCACATAGCTGACAACAGTTTGTCTTATGGCGACCTTCAAGATCAAATTAATACTTCAAAAAGCACTATTGAAAGCCAAGGGCAAACTAGTGTCCGATCATATGCTTATCCAACAGGCTCAAGAAATTCCGAATCCTTGTTAGCCTTACGCAAAGCCGGTTTTAGCATGGCATTCAACTTTGGATTCGAACCAGCTAATACGGCAGGTTTAGTTATTATGGAACCAGCTACTCGATTGACTGAAAGTTCAACCGACGGGACATTAGCACGTTTCAACTTTAATCGCAAAGAGATCCATCCTCAAAATGCCTATAATTTGCCCTATGAGCTTACGTCAGATGATACCGTTAGCTATAAAAAACCACAGAATTCTTAATTACGACAATATACTGAACTAACACCTGAACAAATCTCTAAATAAAAAAAGTCCAATCTCGATTATCGAATTTTCGAGATTGGACTTTTTGTCTACCGTTTACTTTACACAGGCAACTTAATATCTTGATATGGGTCCCATGCTATAGACCTGTCCATCAGCATAAACATTGTAAAGATAAGCATCTTCAAATATGGCACTACCAGAAACATAGCCATAAATAAAACGACCCACTTTATAATGCACACCATATTCATCCCTAACAAGAAGTACGCGATAATCATCGTGGGCTCCAATGCTCCCTATAAAAGCTTCTGCATTTAAAAGCGCATCATAATTATCTGAAACGGGTACTTTAGCTTGATTAGCTTGAAGCCACATATCACCACCAACATCATAGTACCAACCATCTTTACGTAAGGTATAGCCATAAACTTGCCATTGTGAACCTATAGGTAAAATTCTGTCAAAAACCTTACTGTCATCATTACCATAAAAAACATTGGCACCCCACTCACCGTTAACTGTAGCTACCGTTGGGTAGTCATAATAAGTATTGGCTTCCTTGAAGGGACCGGGACCAGCATCTTTACTGTATTCTTGATAACCAACATCAAGCTGTGGCGCTAAGAACTCGGTTCCTTGAGCAATAGTAGTCGGTGCGAACACGATGGCCATTGGAACTAGAAGTAAGGTTAACACTACTATGAATTTTTTCTTCATTATATTACCATCTCCTCTATTAAATTACGTGACATTTATTACCTCAAGATATCGATAAATTTGTCACATCATAAACCTGTCCATCAAAATAAACGGCATAAAGGTGATCACCACCAACAATTACTGATCCTAATCCATAAAGAATCTTGATGTGGTAGTTCCCATGTTATAAACTTGACCATCGGCATATACATTATAAATATGAGTAATTTGAAAAATTGGGCCACCACTTAGCGTATCGTAAACATATCTTGCAGCTTTATAATGTAAACCGTATTCATCGCTAATAAACGCGACTGCATAATCATCCTTAGTTCCTCGTCCACCTAGGAAAGCCTCAACATTTAAAAGTGCATCATAACTATCTGAAGCGGGTACTTTGACTTGATCTGCTTGAAGCCACATATCACCACCAACGTAATAATACCAGCCGTCCGTACGCAACGTATAGCCATAAACTTGCCATTGTGAGCCAACGGGTAAAATTTTGTCAAAAACTTTGTTGTCATCATTCCCATTAAAAACGTTAGCGCCCCACTCCCCATTAACTGTGGCCACCGTAGGGTAATCATAATAGACGTCAGCTTCTTTAAAGGGACCAGGTCCCAAGTTTGTTCCAAAGGTCTGATTACCAAAAGCAATTAGCGGGGTTAAATATTCGGTTCCTCGAGCAATGTTCGCTGGAACTAAAACAGCGCTTACTGTTAAAAATAACAGTACTAACATGACAGTGAACTTCTTTCTAGCCAAAAATGTCTCTTCTTCCTTGAATTATAAGCATTAATCTAGTAACTTATAAGCCATTAAGCAAACCTTGAACCAGTTCCCTGTATCTTAGAACCGGCTCAGTATATGCGTCTACAATAACATAATCCTTATTTTCAGTGCCCAGAACTATTGTCGCCATCTTTTTAGCGATATGTCTAATTTCTGCGCCTGCCCGTACTTTGTCTGCCACTCTGGGGTCATAGTCAGTGGCAATGAAGGCTGCAATTTTAATCTCATGGTCGTTATTCTCTGCCATAGCGTCTAATCGCGTACTCAATTTAGGAATAGTGCTCAAGCTTCGAAAATTCATAGATATCGGCAGAATCAGACTGTCGCTTGCTCTAATACCTAAGTCCGCGACTTCAGCCGGTTTCTTAGCAATGTCCATGATTATGTAATCGTATTCAATATTCTTCAAAAATTTTCTAAATAACATTGCACTGACGCCATTGGCTAAGGACGCCTTCGTCCCAGCTGGTACAAGATCTATACTGTCATACTTAGTCTTACGGATAGCTAACTTTTTGGTGTACAAGGCACTATCAACTGGATCTTTTAATGTAATAATGGCATCAAAACTCAGGGTAAGATTAGCCTTGGGATTTAAATCAATTAACAAGATTCGACTATGGGTCGAATCGCTTAAAATGCGTGCCAGTTTTGAAATGGAAAAATTTCTACCAGCGTTGTCATCTACATTGTAGATTGAAATGATTTGAGGTTCCATAGAAAAGTTCCTTCCAATTATATCAACTTTTTACCTTACTAGCGGCAATTCAAATTTCTGTAAGCTCTTGCGCATACAGAAATCAGTAAATTCTTAGTCACCTTTGTGAATTTAATTATTATACTATTCTTGATAAAGTAATTCAAATTTATATTAAGCGCAGAGTCAATTTTTATTGCATTCTAGAATTGATAAACTCCTCGTTTTGAACTATGATTTACTTGTCGTAGAAATAGAAAAACTTTTATTTTTATGTCTCAATTAGTTGATAGTTGATGCCAATTCGTAAATTCCACTTCGTAAGGTAATAAATTTTATCGTTGGCAACTGCTGTCTAAGAAGAGTGATATCTTATTACACCCGGACAGAACAAAAAAGCACCTCTTTACGAGGTGCTCAAAAGTTAAATTATAGGTGCGTTGCTGCTGCGTACCTATTAGTGTTAGTGCTAAGCAGGGAATCGAACTGGACCATTAGGAGCCCAACCACCTAGGGAAATATCTGAAGCCCAAGTTGCATCATTGAATAACGCGTACAATTGATCCATACTACTCCAGATATTGTCATGATTGGCAACATGATAATGGTCAAACGTATAACCAACGAATTGAAGTACGCCTTTTGAAGGATGCCCCTCTTGAGCATTTTTATCCCAATTATTAATCTTATTTGAGTTATTACCACTC
Organism: Agrilactobacillus composti DSM 18527 = JCM 14202; assembly: GCF_001436375.1. GTDB lineage: Bacteria > Bacillota > Bacilli > Lactobacillales > Lactobacillaceae > Agrilactobacillus > Agrilactobacillus composti. The sequence continues at coordinate 13,949 of NZ_AZGA01000003.1, forward strand.
TCATGTTCTGCAACAGCCATGATTGTATTGATTTGATCATCACTTACCGATGTATACATATCACTAGCGGCCTGTCGAATCATATCAGCATTAATCCCGCCATCAGAATATGTGGGATACTGGAAAATTCCTGAACCGCTCCATTCAATATCACCACCAGCATCTTCATCCACAACTTCTTGGGTGGTAACCCATTGAGAACGGCCTACATCAAACCAAATTGTGCCTTCGCTGTCAGTTGCGGCTTTGTTATAAGCCCATTCACTATTTTCGGGTAATGGTGTTGGATTGTCTTGGGTATTTTCGCTGCCATTTGGGGAATAGTAAACTGTTGCTGTGGTGAAATCTGCAACTTTAGCAGTTCCACTGCGAACTTCCAAGTCATTGATATTAGGGGCGGCATAGATTTCACTGATCCATTGATCGCCACCTAAATCGTACCAAATTTGACCGTCAACTGTTTGCGTATCAAAATATTCCCAATCCGTATTTAAAGCTAAGGCTTTAATGTATGTGCCATTTGGGGAATCATACATATCGCCACCAGTATTACCTGACGCAACACTTGTTTCAATAATCTTTACAGATGCCATAGTTAAAACTTCTTTCTGCCATTAAACGGCTAAAATTTATACATCTTGATCAGAGATGTAAGTTCCAAGCACGTGCTTATGGTTATCTTAGAGTATCAGGCCTGTAGCCTCAATAGATTCAAGCGTTGTTTATGATAATGCGTTGTTGTTTGCGATAATATCTACTAAATTAATTGCTTTATCACTAAGGAGATTTGATATTATGAGTCATCTAAAATCAAGGACCTCATTTATTTCCAAATTTGTAGTCGCATTACTAATTGCTATACTTGCCATTACTTTTGTAAATCCAACTAACGTCAAAGCCGCTAGTTCAACAGCTGATGCACTTTCCATCGCGAATCATAGTGGCATCATCGACTCTGGATACCAACCCGCTCCAATTTATTCAGATGCAGCTGCTACCAAGTCCTCGGCCACTTTATCCACACTTTATGATCAATGGCAGGTCTTTAGGGTAGCCCAAAAAGATGGCACTGCTTTTACTTATGACCTCGGTAATGGCCAATGGGTCAAAGCAACAGATCTCAGGACTTTCTCTGACGGCCCCTTGACCGCCATGGCTTATACCGATCATGCTAATACGCCCGTTTACAGCGATGCCTTATTGACAACACAAATTAGTACCTTAGATGATACGGTTAGAGTCTGGAAAATTAATAGAAGTGCCAATTTCTATCAAACAAACACGCCAGCTGCTTATGATGTTGGCTCTAATCAATGGATCGATGCGAAGTATGCCACTTTAGTTGAACCAGATTATTGGTTTGATGCTGGTACAACGCTTTATAATGGTCAATTACAACCAGTTGGTACTATTGGCGCCAGCGGCTCGTATCAAGTATTTGATGTTTTCCGCTGGTTTAATTCATTCGACCAATCCCAAGGCAGTAAATTCTACGTCCGCTTAGGTGACAATAATCAATGGGCGTTATTGCCAAATTAAATAGGTCTTTATTTAGCGGCACTTAAAAACTTGCTACGTTTGACATGTAGCAAGTTTTTTGATGTTATTTTGTGAATTAAACCTTCAATAGCAATATTATCCTGCCGACTGCTCTTTTTTTAGTTTAGCCAAAACTACCCAATACAAGGCGTTTATGATAAAAAGGCTTAACCCAATCAGATTGAACAAAACTGGTAAGCGTAATCGGCTCAAAAGCAAGGTGAATGCGCCGGTCAATAGGATTCTGATGATGGTATTGGTCACAGAAATGATGGATTGATAGTAGGCACTGGTTTGGAGATTTTCAATGGAATTGATAACTGAAACATTGTAATTGACGTTTTGCAGGCCATAAATGATTTGCTGAATCACAATGCTAAATAACACTAAAATCAAATGCTGTCGATAAATGCCCACAAAGGTGAGGGGCAATAATAGGGTGATCAAAGCTTGGGTAAGCAAGGGGTGCGTTGCTTTCTCGAAGACTTTAACGCCCAATATGCCCAATATAGAAAAGGTCGCAAAAATCGCGCCGAATAGTTTGGTGGGAATGCCCAGATTTTTGAAAAACACCGCATAGTAATCAAAGTTACTGATCAATAGCGAAGTATTGATGGCATAAATCACCAGTAAGTAGACGACTTGCTTCTCGCCAAGCAATTGTTTGATGACTTGAACGGTTATTTTCTTGACAGTTTGGTCCCGGGCTAGGGGCGTTGGGACTTCCTTGGGCAAGCGGGCTAAGGCGATGATGGCCGCAACGTAAAAAAACAGCGTGATGATAAACGGGACGTAAATATTCACCGCATATAGCACCGAGCTCACCAAGGTGAGACCTAACGCCACGAGATTAGACCACTTGGCGTAGTCGATGATGATTTGATCGTAGTTGAAATGATAAGTCGCTGCCAATTTCAAAAAATAGGTATGACCACTGCCAGTGTCAAAGGCAGCAGCTATGCCGGCCATTAGATTGGCTAGGATAAATCCGATAAAATTGGGACTGAACAAATTGAGCAGTAGCGCCAGAATCATCAGGTATTTAGAAGCCACATAAGTCAGTTTATTGCCGTATTTACCAGCCAAGTAGCCCGAAGGTATCTCCATGACAAAAGCAGCCAAGATCATAAAGGTTTTGTATAAAGAAATGGCTGATAAGGAATTAAAAAAGTGCAGATAAAAGAGCACCTTGATAGGTACAATCAAATTCTGCGTTGAGATCAACTGGATAAATAATAACCGACGGCGCTTGCTTTGAGTCATGTGCCTACCTGCCCTGTTTCTTATAATACTGAAATTATCTTCTATAAGGATAGCACACTATTTGATAACGCTATCATTTTTTTGAGAATTATTCCCTAGTTTTTCTTAAAATCTCCACCATTCAGTCCAGCATTAGATAACAAAAAAAGCCTGGCAAGACTACAACATCCGTCTTTTCCAGGCTCTTCTTAGTGTAATGCCGATATTATTTTATAACGGTAAACGGCCCTTTTTAAGCATGGTGCTCAAGTTGGCGTCGTCTAATAAGGACTTGTCCACAACGGCTTTCTTCAAGATCTTGGCCATGAAGCCCCGATACTTCCGTTGTTTGCCACCCACTTGGGCGATACCGTCCTTGCCCCCTAAAGAGGCCACGGTACCCACGGCTTCATAAGTAAATGGTGTCAATGCTTGTCCACTGATGGCTGCGGCGATGTTCTTGCCGGCCACATCCCCTTGTTTCGTGGAAATCTGGGCAGTGGTTGGATAAGGCCGATCAGTACTTGGGTCCATCACAGCGGAGTCATCCCCGGCCAAGAAGACTTCCGGATGGTCTGCTAAGTTCAAGTGTTCAGTCACCATGACCCGATCCCGGCGTTGCTCAAAGCCAGAGTCGCTGATGACCTTACTGCCAGAAACCCCCACCGTCCAAATGATGGTATTGCCATAAATCCGTTTTTCACTGTCCCCATCGGCATAAACCACCGCATTGGGTTCAATCTTCGTGATCTTGGTGCCGGTCATCATATCAATGCCGTTGTCTTCAAGGTAATTCATGGCATATTCCGCCAATGACTCGTCAAACATTGGTAAAATCCGCGTGGCCATTTCCATGGAGACCACTTTGATATCTGGGGTATTGTATTTCTTTTGCAGCGCGGGCACCGTGTGGGTCAATTCGCCCAACAGCTCGATGCCGGTAAAACCTGCGCCAGCCACGATGATAGTCAAATCTTTGTGGTCTTTAGACTTGGCAAAGTTGGCCACATGGGCTTCGATGGTTTCATAGATATTTTGCGCCGTGGCCACATCTTCTAGGGGCAGGGCATTTTCAGCCGCACCAGGTAAGCCAAAGTCTTCCGAGCGAAAGCCCAAAGCAATCAGCACATAATCATACGGCATGGTGTCATGATCTGTGAAGTCCACCGTCTTATCTTCAACATTGACCTTGCTGACCTCAGCCTGTACAAAATTGATTGATTTCGGTAAAACGTCGCGAATATTAAATGTGATTTTGTCCACAGGCATGGTACCTGCCGCAATCTCATGTAATTGGGTCTTTTCTTGATGCACCACGTTCTTATCGATCAATGTCACATTGGTACCAGCGGGGGCATATTTCGCTAACATTTTAGCCGCCCGAATGCCGGCATAGCCCGCACCTAAAATTAAGACGTCAGTCATTTAATCCCACTTCCTAATCTATATATTATTAATGTGGTCCCTGACTAAGGAACTTTATCACATTACTGTCTTCTTCTTTAATTATAACAATATGGAGCGGTTTCACAATGAATAAAGCTCAGAAAGTGCGGAAAACTGAGATACGGCCATTTTAGGCAGCTATTCACGACACTTATGGCGTCCAAACAGGCCTATGCTGTTTTACAACAGCTGCATTGCTGTTTTTCATGTGAGAAACTAAATATTAAATTTTATTGAACCAAATTATTTTGGTGGTCTCTATTTTGTTGGCGAATGGCGCCGATCATCCTTGGCATATATGAGCCAACCGATTAAAGCTACCCCGATGGCAATCAGCCAGGTCACCCAAGTAAAGCCGGTCATTAAATAGGCAATCAAGGCTAAGGCTAAGCTCATCAACAAGACCCCGCCGGGTAGGTGCATCCCCTTGGGCAAATCCGGCGCCTGGCGCAGTTTGAACCAGGCCAAAATGGTGACGATGTACTGCAAGAAAGCACTGAAGACGATTAGATTCACTAGGAATAAATAGCCCCCGGACACTACCAAAACAGCGGCGATACCGATGGTAAGCCACACGGCCACAACTGGCGCACCGGCTTTATTGGTGCGGCCAAAAACAGCTGGCAAGAGCGCTTTTTCTGTGGCTAAGGAAGCCATTTCAATGGGTGTATCAAAGGAAACAGCAATGGCGACCCCTAAAATAGAGACCAACATCCCCACTAAGACCACTGATTTACCCACGCTGCCTAATACCGTGGCGATGGCCGTGGCCACCGGCAGGGTTTCGTGACTTAAACTCCCGCCCAAGATAGCCATGGTGGTCAATTGGGCCAGGCCGTAGACTGAGATGACCGCCAACATCACCACCATCAGCGCCCGGGGCAAGGTTTTTTCCGGATTGCGCATTTTTTTAGCCGCTACGGGCAGGAAAGAAAACCCCGTGAACATGTAAAAAGCGGTGGCAAAAGCACTGCGAAAGCCCGTTCCAGAAGTCGAGGCAGCAACTGTTTGCAAACCATGACGGCCAATGAAAAAGGCCCCCACGGCAATCACCAAAATCAAAATGGCAATTTTTAACCCGCTGGAAATATTGTCGATGGCTGTCAGTGCACTGGGTCCCACTAAGTTGATCACGATTAAAATGGCAATGATGCCCAGGGCCACGGCAATGTAGACGGAGCGATTTTTGACGGCGGGCACCAAGCCGCCCAGAGTGGTGAGAAAGGCCGCTAACTCAGCGGCAATGGTGATCACCCCCAAAAACCAGCCGAACCAGCCTGTTTGGAACCCTAAAAAAGACCCAAAGGCCCGGTTCACATAGACCCAAGCCCCGCCATCATCATCAATTTTGGAGGCCAGGGCGGCATAGCTCAAAGCAATCAAGGTGGTGCCTAATCCGGCTAACACAATGGCCGCCAAACTCCAAACGCCGGCGGTTTGATACAAGGTACTGGGTAGCAAAAAGATGCCTGAGCCAATGATGCCATTGATACCCAAGAGTAAGACGCTGCCAAAAGATAGGGTCTTGGCCGAACCCCGGTGCCGCTTAGGCGGTCTGCGCATAAGCTTAGCCCCCTCTTCCTTTTAGATGGGTTAAGCATACCAAATTTAGCAATAAAAGGGTCTAAAAAACCACCGGGCTTCATACTGATACTATCCCTTTAGAGAGCACCAGAGAAAAACAAAAATTTCTCTGGTGTGAT
>NZ_AZGA01000047.1 GCF_001436375.1 Agrilactobacillus composti DSM 18527 = JCM 14202
GAACGAAATAAAAAAGACAAAGTCTTCTAAAAAGATTACTTTGTCTTCAATCTGAACACACATTCTATCGAAATGTGTGTTTTTATATTCTCAAAAATTTTTTACCTGCCGTTGGCTAAGTAGTCAGCGAACTCGTCAATTGAGCCATCATACTTGCCGACTTCCATCATCAAGCGCCCTAAAGTATACCGCTCAAAGTCAGATGAAAAAGCGTATGCTAGTTTATTGTCGTAATTAAAGCAAGCCTTGTAATCATTATTCTTACAAGCCATAGGGGACAAGTAATTATGGCCGCCACCAGGATAAGCGCAATAATCAATATTGTTAACGACTTGCCCTAATGGACTTTTAGCATTATTCCAGGCATACCATTGATTCCAGTAAGGTCCGTAATTCATACTTGCATGATTGATCGTGTGATTACCAATGGTCATGCCATTATCAAGCAAGTATTGAGCAGTATCAGCTTGATCAGTAATAAAATCACCACGATAGAAGAATGTAGCTGCGTACCCATGTTGCTTCAAGATATCGGCCACACGATTCCAAGTTCCGTAGCCATCATCAAAGGTAAGTGCGACGACTTTACCTATATTGTTCGTATTGGTTTTTAACATATTGTATGCAGTATCCATGGACACAACGGTATAACCTAATTGATCTAACCAATCTAGTTGTTGTTCAAATTCAGCGAACGGCATTCGGTATGGGTCAGAAGAACTTGTATCATCAGTAAAATCATGATATGCCAGCACAGGAAAGCTGATCGGATTTGATTTTCGGTCAAAGGTTTCATCCTGGCCAGATCCAGATTGATAAATATCATAGTTGGTGAACCATTCACCATTTGGTGTTTGACCCCAGACCATATCATTATAAATCACAATACCATGGTCACCGTTTGTCTTAGAAACAGTTCCAGCAGGAACTGTATATCCCAAACCGTGTTGATCTTGAATATAAGGTGCATCATAGGCTTGCGTATCATTTACTGCCTTAATCGTGAAATCATCAGCTTGCCCTGGCGCAACAGCATCAGAGGTTTCTACCTCCGGTCTATCATAATTAAAGTATTCATGTGGCGTATACCATTGTCCACGACCAGAGCGGAACCAAACAACGCCGTTGACCATAGTTGTTTGATCATAAGTAGAACCGACACCCATATAGGCACGGCCAACTTTATTCCGACCACTGCCAAAGCGATCATAGATGTTGACATTTTTAGCTGGGAAGGGAACTCGATTTGTGCTTGTCTCTAGCATTAATGGATCATTAAATGCCCAGCCGTCGACAATGATGTAATTAGGATCAATTGTATGAAAATAAATGGGATCGTTCTCGGCCGTACCGCTAGCGTTCAATCCAAAAGTTAGGGCACTAGTATCACTTTGTTGTTGGTAAGTACCTGCCGCCAAGCGGTCATACCAACCTTGTGGTGATCCATCTACCCACTTATATTGGCGTGTGCCAATACCATAGGGGAAAATTAAGGCCGGATTATCGACTGCCGGTTTGCCTGAATTGATAATCTTGATGCTATTACCATCTGTGTTAAATGTTGCCATATTGAATCTTCCTTTCATATTTGTACTACATTAGCGAAGTTTCGAAAGTATGGAAATTATGCATACATATTTCGATTAACATTCTTATTCATTAAACTTTGCTTTGGCCAAAGCGTTTAAAACATATGTTATACAGACTCTAACATGAATAAATATAATAACAAGGTATTTTGATGATTGTTATGATAATAGAGTGTTGTTTATGATAATACGAAAAGTTATCGCCTGAATTATTCATTCATGATTTGAGTTGCACTTATTGAACCGGTTTAACGTGTA
>NZ_AZGA01000048.1 GCF_001436375.1 Agrilactobacillus composti DSM 18527 = JCM 14202
GAACCGTACGTACGGTGGTGTGAGAGGTCGGCCTGTCAGGGCCTCCTACTCGATTTAATGAATGATCTTGACAAATTCAGCCACGTTTCGCCGCACATGATCGTGACCAGGGACGAGCGCTTTACCAACGGGCAGCATTAAAATACCTTGCCAAGTTTCGGAAATGGTCAGATAAGTTTTAATTTGTCGAAAATCAACGCCGCGCATGGGCGTAGCGTCATAGCCATAAGTGCGCAACACATGCATGAGATTCATGGCAAATAGGCCAACATCTAAGCGCAGACCTGGTGTTTGTTTGTCTTCAGGATGTAAGGTGAAGTATTGTTCAATGCGTTGTTTTTTCGCGGCGACCTGGTTTGGTAATAGCAACTGATGAGCTAAGCTAAATTGGATCAATGTTTGGGTATTATAAGCAGTCGGATCACCGAAAAGTAAAAAAACGGCAGCTGCTGTCCCGACTTGGGCTTGATTGGCAGCCATTTTTTGCAATAACTGTTGTTTGGTGTGATTTTTGACGACAACGACCCGCCAAGGTTGGGCGTTATTGTTGGAGGGGGCATTGGCCGCATGTTGTAAGATACTTTGGATGGTGGTGTCTGAAATGGTCATATTGGGATCAAAATGGCGAATGGATTCACGTTGATCTAAAAATTCTAAATATGTCATCAATTAGTCAGTCCTTCTTGATTGAAATAATATGTTTAATATAATAGAATGACGCTAAGAATCATAGTACGCACATTTTTGTAACCTGAAATAACATATGAAATGTAAAGAAGGCTAAAACGTGAAATTGACACCAGACTGGAATTGTGGCGTTGCCAAGGCCATGACTATTTTAGGTGGGAAGTGGCGCTTGAATATCATCTGGGCACTATCTAAGCAGGAACAAATTCGCTTTAACCAATTAAAACGGGATGTCAAAGGTATTACCAATGTGATGCTGACGCGCTCTTTAGATGCCTTAATCGCTGAGCAGTTAGTGGCCAGATATGATTTTCAAACCATACCACCCCGCGTGGCCTATGCGTTAACACCTAAGGGGCAGAGCTTGATTCCAATCGTCAAGAATTTAAACGCTTGGGGTCAGGCTAACTTGTGATTGATGCCACAAAAAAGATGGATTTTCAAGTAGAAAATCCATCTTGCGGTTGATGACTAACCAGGTAAAATTTGGGATTTAAATCGAAGCTAATTCCGGATCAATTACGTCGATGTTATTTAAACCACCATAAACGTTATACCATGGTGTTGCATATTTATTTAAAATTTCATTTAATTCGGATACATTTTGTTTACCTTGGGTATTCAACCATTGAATCAAGGCATCTTTACCACCGTCGGCATAAACTTGCACACCATCTAACCAGGTTGCCCGGCCACCTAAAATACCACTGTAGTTATTGCCAGATTCACCGGCAAAGGTCAATTCTTCACGGAAGGTTTCAGCAGGCACACCACCTGATAAGTAAATGAATGGCCGATCAACTAGGCTGTTCATATCTTTGAATGTCTTGGCAACTTCGGCTTGGGTATAAACAGGTTTTACGCCAGATTTAGTATGGCCCTCAACAAAGTCCCAGTTAACTGGGATTTCAGCTTTAATCACGTCGATGTGATATTTATCCTTGCTGAATTCTTTCATCGAATCCAAAACTAATTGTGGTTTTTCTTTGGCGAATTCGGCACTCTTGCTATCAGGAATTTTATCATCATAAGTGACAAATTCAACAAACAATGGAATGTCAGCTGCCAAACCTTCTTCACCTAGACGTTCCAAGAAGGCATGCTTGACATCATTAATTTCTGCAGGGTCATTTGGATTGTAATAGACTAATACTTTCGCAGCATCGGCACCTTTTTTGATCAGACGATCTAAAGATTCGTTTTGTAACAATTCTGGGAACCGGCCAACTGTATTGACGTCATAACCAGTCTGTTCATAAGACATAATTAAACCGGATTGTGGGTTCTTGGATTTCATACCTTTGAAGCCAAGTTCTTCATCCAGTAAAATACCGGAAACATACTTGGTTAACTCTTGGGAAACTAATTCCTTGAATTCATAGACCATATCGATGTTATAAGTCTTACCAGCTTTTTCAGCAGCTGCTTTCATGATGCGCTTCATGGAACCACGTTGATCAATTGCAAGTGCCGCAATGATACCTTTATCGTTTGATAATTTTTGCATTTTCTCAAACTTACCACGTGAAATGCGCTTCTTTGCCATGAGACTAATCCCTCCAAATAGAATAATTATCTTACAAATTCTATGTTAGTCTTCTAGGCCATAATCTTCAAATGATACAATGTATTTTTTGAAATTCTCATTGTATTATTATTTTTAGCAAAAATCTATGGACTTGCTTATCTTGAAACTTATCGATTATATATGCCATGATGTCAACTTATAATTAACTAGACCAGAAAATTTTCGGAAAAAGTGGCAATCAGCTATTTTTCTTGGTAAACTATTTCTTTGTGCATTATTAAATTTGGATTCAATTATTTGAATGAAATGAGGCAATCTAGTGAATATTTTAGTGGCACTTATCCCAGCTATTGCCTGGGGAAGTATTGGGTTAATTAGCGGTAAGCTAGGTGGTAACCCTTATCAACAAACCCTGGGCATGACCTTGGGTGCATTTGTTTTTAGTGTGGGTTTATTTTTAGTAGTCCGACCATACATTGATCTGAAGATTTTGATCGTGGGTTTATTATCAGGGATGCTTTGGGCTGTTGGGCAGGGTAATCAATTCCGAGCCATGACGAATATCGGTATCTCCAAAGCCGTCCCAATGTCCACGGGGATGCAGCTATTTTTCAACACCCTTGCTGGGGTATTGGTCTTTCATGAATGGCAAACCACCAAACAGATTTCTTTAGGCTCGATTGCATTAATTCTTTTAATCACCGGGGCAACTTTTACATCCTTACGGGATAAACATAGTGTTTATAATAAGGATTCCGACGGCACAGAATTTTCAAAAGGTCTAAGAGCCTTGATCATTTCTACGGCGGGATATCTTGGTTATACGGTTATCGTGAAGTGGGGCAATTTTTCAAATCCAGTTTCAATTATCTTGCCCCAATCGATTGGCATGGTGATTGGCGGCTTGATTTTAGCCCGCGGCCAGGGGAAAAATCCTTGGGCCAAACCGACCGCAAAAAATATTTTAACCGGGATCACTTGGGGGATAGGGAATGCAGCCATGTTTATTGCCATGAGTAAAGTTGGTTTGGCAATTAGTTATTCCTTAGCACAAACTGGGATTATTATTTCCACAATTGGCAGTATTGTCTTCTTAGGGGAGCACAAATCTAAGCGTGAATTGTTTTATACCGTGCTTGGCTGTTTGCTAGTTATTGCAGGCGGTGTTTCTTTAGGGTTTGTACAATAAATTAAGCAAAAGATTACATGCTTATGGCTTGCTTTTTTACATGAAAATAGTAAAGTCATTAGTGTAAGAAGTTTTTTGCTGGATAAAAAACAGGAGGTTTATTTGATGGCTCATATTTCATTTGATGACTCAAAATTAACACCATTTGTTCATGATAATGAACTTGGTGAAATCCAAGCGCTGGTAAATGCTGCGGATGAAGAATTACGGAAGGGAACTGGTGCCGGTAATGATTTTCGTGGTTTCATCGATTTACCTGTAGATTATGACAAAGACGAATTTGCACGCATTCAAAAAGCTGCAAAAAAAATTCAAGGTGACTCCGAAGTATTTGTGGCAATTGGTATTGGTGGTTCTTATTTAGGGGCCCGGGCTGCGATTGATTTCTTAGGTAGTTTCTTCTACAACTTTGCGCCCGATCGTAAAGTACCACAAGTATTCTTTGCTGGTAATTCCATTAGCCCAACATACTTACATGATCTGATTGAACAAATTGGCGATCGCGATTTCAGTTTAAACGTTATTTCTAAATCTGGGACTACGACCGAACCTGCTATTGCTTTTCGGATCTTAAAAGAAAAGTTGATTGCTAAATACGGTAAAGCAGAAGCTGCCAAACGTATTTATGTCACAACTGATAAAGCTAAAGGTGCTTTGAAGACAGAAGCTGATGCTGAAGGTTATGAAGAATTTGTTGTACCTGATGATATTGGCGGTCGTTTCTCTGTACTTTCTGCTGTTGGTTTGTTACCAATCGCTGCTGCCGGTGGCGATATCGATCAATTGATGAAGGGTGCTGCTGCAGCTCGTGCTGATTACACAGATACAGATGTGACGAAGAATGATGCCTATAAGTATGCGGCATTACGTAACATTTTGTATCGCAAAGGTTATGTGACAGAAATTCTTGAAAACTACGAACCATCCTTGCAATACTTTGGCGAATGGTGGAAACAATTGATGGGCGAATCTGAAGGTAAAGATCAAAAGGGGATTTACCCAACTTCAGCTAACTTCTCAACGGATTTACACTCATTAGGCCAATATATTCAAGAAGGCCGTCGCAACACGATGTTTGAAACTGTGGTTAAACTAGAAAAACCTAACCATGATTTAGAAATTCCTAAGGCTGAAAATGACTTAGATGGTTTAGGCTACTTGGAAGGTAAGACCATGGATTTTGTCAATACCAAGGCTTATCAAGGTGTTGTCTTAGCCCATACTGATGGTGGTGTGCCGGTCATGACTGTGAACATTCCTGATCGGACTGCCTTTACGTTAGGCTATACTATTTACTTCTTTGAAATGGCTGTTTCAATCTCTGGTTACTTAAATGGCATCAATCCATTCAACCAACCTGGTGTTGAAGCTTATAAGAAAAACATGTTTGGCTTGTTAGGCAAACCTGGGTTTGAAGCTTTAGGCAAAGAATTAAACGAACGGCTTTAATTTTAAATTGACGATACAAAATACCCAGTGGTCCTTGAAGGATCACCGGGTATTTTTCATGCTTTTTAATAGGATTTATGGTTTGACATCATTAACTTGACCGCCAGCAGTACGTTCTACTTTCATTTGGCTAATAGAGATGTAACCTAATTTCTTAACTAAGGTCTTTTGAACTGGACTTGATTGGACGTAATTAATAAATTTAGCAACTGGTGCTTTTGGTGAACCTTTGGTATACATGTGTTCATAAGACCAGATTGTCCATTTGTTAATTTTAACGTTGGCTTCAGTTGGTTTAACCCCATCAACACTTAAAGGTTGTAAATTATCTTTAAAGTAAGAGAAGGCTAAGTAACTGATGGCCCCAGGTGTGCTGGCAACCATTTTTTGAACCGTACCTGAAGAATCTTGTTCAGGCGCAGTGGCTGCTTTTTGTTTGTTTAAGCCCAGACTTTCAAACGTAGCCCGAGTCCCACTACCTTGGGCCCGGTTGATGATGACGATTGGCATATCTTTACCGCCAACGTCTTTCCAATTGGTAACTTTCTTGGTGAAGATATCGATTAATTGTTGCTTAGTGATGTTGGTGACGCCAGCTTCTTTATTAGCCACTGGTGCAATACCGACGACGGCAACTTTATGATCGACTAATTTATTGGGATCAATGCCATTTTGATCTTCGGCGAAAATATCACTATTCCCTACAGAAACGCTGCCTTCTGAAACTTGACTCAAGCCCGCGCCGGAACCGCCACCTTGTACAGTGATTTGTACTTGGCTATTGTCTTGTTGATACTGGGTAGAAGCTTGCTCCACCAGCGGCTGTAGTGCTGTGGAACCAACAACAGTAATTTTCGCAGTACCACTGGCTTTACTAGTGGTACTGGCACTCTTAGAACCGCTGCTGCAACCAGCCAATACAAACACGCCCACAAGACTGATCAACGGTAACAAAAATCTCTTTTTCATTTTTTAATCTTCCTTTCCAATAACGTACCTTTAGTGTAAGCAATTGATGTAAATATCTTGCGGTTACTATGTAAATGTTTCGTATCGTTTACGTAAATTTGCTTTCACATGGCCGCCGTTATTATTTTGAATTGAAATATGATACAATAAATTTTGTATGACTATGTTCGTACACTTATAGGGGAGCTTTGTGCTGAGAGGAAAGTAATCTGCTTTCGACCCTTCGACCTGATATGGGTAATGCCATCGTAGGAATTAATTCATGCAATTTAGTGAAGACCTAGGGTGGTTTTAACCTAGGTCTTTTTATTAATTTAATTGGAGGTTTTAAGATGAATGCAAGTGTTGCAATTCAAGTATTACCAATGAGTGAGGATACAACAAAAGTGTTACATATTGTGGATCAGGTCATTGAATATATTCAGGCCCAGGGCTTAACCTATCAAGTCAGTGCGTTTGAAACGACAATTGATGGTGACTATGACAAATTAATGCAAATCGTCACAGAAGTACCTAAGATTGCGGCTAAAGCTGGCGGTGATTCAATCATGACTTATGTCAAAATCAACTATCAAGCAAAAGGCGATGCGTTAACAATTGAAGATAAAACTAAAAAGTACGAGCATTAGCCTTTTACCATTAGCCGTTGTTATTTTAGTTTTGGCCCTATGGTATGTGGTGACCGCTACGGGGATTGTGCCCCGTTTCTTTTTACCCGGTCCTTTTGATGTGTTAGTGGCCTTTCAAGAAGACTTTGACCTATTGATGGCCAATATGTGGGTTACCTTAGTGGAAGCCTTCTGGGGGCTATTATTGGGGGTAATTTTAGGGGTGAGCATTGCCATTATTATGGAGCGCTTTGATTTATTATATCGGGCGATTTACCCGTTATTAGTGCTCAGCCAGACGATTCCAACCTATGCCATTGCACCAATTTTGATTTTATGGTTTGGCTATGGCATTTTACCAAAGGTCTTATTGATCATTGTCACCACATTCTTTCCAGTTGCGGTGGAAATGCTCACAGGTTTGCGCAGTGCTGACCAGGATTTGATTAAATTAATGCAAACCATGGGCTCTAATCGCCTGCAGATTTTGTGGTATGTGAAGCTGCCCGCTAGCTTGGAGCATTTTTTTGCTAGTCTCAGAATTTCTGTTTCCTATTCAATTATTGGCGCAGTTATTGCTGAGTGGGTTGGCGGTGATGCTGGACTAGGGGTTTACATGACACGGGTAATGAAGGTTTATGCTTATGACAAAATGTTTGCAGTGATCGTATTGATTTCATTAGTCAGTCTTTGCTTGATATTAGGCGTTGATTTATTACAGCGACTGACAATGCCGTGGAAAAGGGGAGAAAAAGCTTTATGAAGAAAAAATGGGGTTTGATCGCCATATTATTTAGCTTGGTTTTAGTATTATCAGCTTGTGGCAGTCAAAAAAGTAGTAACAACAACACTGCCAAAACTAAAACAATCACTTTGGCGTTAGATTATACGCCGAATACAAATCACACTGGTTTATATGTGGCTCAGGAAAAAGGTTATTTCAAGAAATATGGTCTAAAAGTTAAATTTATTCAACCGCCACAAAATGGTCCTGAAGGCTTAATTGGCGCTGGCAAAGCTCAGTTTGGGGTGTCTTATCAAGATACAATGGCTGGGGTGATCACGGGTAAGAATAAACAACCCATCACAGCTATTGCAGCGATACTGCAGCATAATACCTCAGGGATCATGTCCCGTAAGGCTGATAATATCACCAGCCCTAAAGCAATGACTGGCAAACGTTATTCAACCTGGGGCTTACCAATTGAACAAGCAATTATCAAAGAAGTTGTGAATCAAGATGGTGGTAATTATAAGGATGTCAAATTAGTCCCTAGCAATGTGACGGACGAAGTTGCTGGTCTGAAGTCTAAAAAGATTGATGATATTTGGGTGTACGAAGGCTGGGCCGTCCAAAATGCTAAAATTCAAAATTATCCCGTGAATTATTTTGCCTTCCGTAATATCAACTCAACCTTCGATTATTACACGCCAGTATTAGTGGGTAATAATGCGTATATGAAACAAAATCCTAAAGTCACCAAGGACTTTGTGAAGGCTGTTGCTGAAGGCTATACTTATGCGGCTAAGCATCCTCAAGCCGCAGCAACAATTTTAAAGAATGAAAATCCTGAATTAAAAAAAGGCAAGAGTGGCGAATTAGTCGATGTGTCGCAGAAATTCTTATCGACACAATATATTGCAGATGCGCCCAAGTTTGGCTATATTGATGCCACCCGGTGGAATAAGTTTTATAGTTGGTTGAACGCCAATAAATTAGTGAAGGGCCAGTTACAGGAGAATCAAGGGTTCACCAATAAATATCTCCCTGAGAAGGAATAAGGATGCTGTTACAAGTTGAACATGTGAGCAAATCATTTGATCAAAAGACAATTATTAAAGATATCAACTTACACGTGGCTCAAGGTGAAATTGTTAGTTTGCTGGGGATTTCTGGCTCTGGCAAAACCACGTTATTCAATATTATTGCTGGGTTGAGCCAGCCGGATAGTGGCAGTGTACTTTTGCAAGATCGATCTATCTTAAATCAACCCGGGCAAGTAAGTTACATGCTGCAAAAGGATTTGTTGATGCCTTATCGCACTGTGGCTAATAATGTCATCTTGCCATTATTGATTACTGGCATTAAAAAAAAGCACGCTTTAATCAAAGCAGCGCCCTTGTTTGCAGAATTTGGGTTAAGTGGCTATGAGGATAAATACCCGGCGGATTTATCCGGGGGGATGCGTCAGCGCGCAGCTTTATTACGGACCTATTTATTTGATAAGCCCTTAGCTCTGTTAGATGAGCCTTTTTCAGCATTAGATGCAATTACCAAGCGAGCTTTACACACCTGGTATTTGGATATCATGGCCAAGATTCATTTATCAACACTGCTGATCACCCATGATATTGATGAGGCGTTGGTTTTATCTAATCGGATTTATGTATTAGCTAATACACCAAGTGTGATCAGTGATGAGATTGCTATTCCCAAGGCACTTCATGATGCTAGTGAGTTTGAGTTATCTAATGAATTTTTACAGTTAAAACGGCGAATCATTGCAGATTTGCATATTTAAGCCGACGAAAAGAAGCTGAGAACAGCAATTGAATGCCGTTCTCAGCTTCTTTGTTGACTTTATTTTTCCTTTTGAAAAACAGAGTGACGATGACCGTATGAGAAGTAAACAATTAATCCCAAGACAAACCAAATGGCGAACACGGTCCAAGTGATAGGCCGTAATTTTAACATTAAGCCGATACATAATAAGAAGGACACAATCGGCAATACAGGATATAAAGGGACATGATAAGCTTTGGGCAACTTGTGGTAGTCAGGCAGACGTCTTAGAAAAATCACGCCAATGGAGACCATTGCAAAGGCAAATAGGGTACCAATATTAACAAGTTCTGCAATAATATCTAAAGGAATCAACATGGCCAAAGCGCTGGTGATAATCGCAAAGATCCAAGTGTTTTCTAAGGGTACATGATTTTTTAGATTTATTTTTGAAAAGACCTTGGGCAATAGGCCATCACGGCTGATGGCAAATAATAAACGCGTGCCCCCGTAAGACATCACCAGTAATACGGTGGTCATTCCCACCACGGCCCCTAACGAGACAATACCGGCTACCCAGTCTTGGTGAATTACTTTTAAAACAAAAGCTACGGGATCACCGACGTTTAGCTGACTATAATGAACGACACCCACCAATACGAAAGAAACAATAGCATATAACAAAGAAGCAATGATCAAAGAGGCAATGATCCCGATGGGCATAGTTTTTTGGGGATTTTTGACTTCTTCAGAGGCAGTGGACACTGCATCAAAGCCGATATAAGCATAAAATGCTAAGGAGGCCCCAGCAAAGATACCGGGTACGCCGAAGGGCATGAAGGGGTGATAGTTGCTAGCTTTAATGGAAAAAGCCGCCACGCCCACAAATAAAATGATGACAAAGATTTTAATGAACACCATGATGGTATTCAAGCGTGTGGACTCGCGCAAACCACCAGCCAATAATAAGCCAATTAAAAACGTGACGATCCCGGCAATTAGGTTGATGCCAAAACCGTGATGACCGGCCGTGCCAGTAGCTGCTGTTAGAAAATTTGGTAAGTGGAGATTAAAATTGGTTAATAGATTCTGGAAATAAGCTGACCAGCTCACAGCAACAGAAGCCACGGCAAAGAGGTACTCGGAAATCAAGGCCCAACCAACGATCCAAGCTGGCAATTCGCCAAAGACCATATAAACATAAGTATAGGCGCTACCAGATAAAGGAATAGCTGATGAAAATTCCGAATAACATAATGCCGACAAGGCACAAACTAAAGCTGCGACGATGTAAGATAAAATGACTGCTGGCCCAGCATAGCTGGCCGCGATGATACCAGGGGTGATAAAAATCCCCGCACCTACCACAGCACCTACCCCCATGGCCGTTAAGCCAACGGGGCCAATGGTTCGCTCTAAGGGACTGTTATGGATCAAGTCCAGATCAATAGGGCGTTTTTTAAACATATTTTTGAAATCCAATATTAGAACCCCTCTATAAAGTAGTTGATAAGTGAATAATTCATGAGAAACGCACTTAAAAATGATAAGATACAAAGAAGCTCTAGTCAAGGAAATTCTAACATCGCCTGTGATGTCATTAAATTTAAAAAACAAAAGCTGGATGAAAAATGTCACATTTACCATCAAGTTTGTGGAACTAAGTCACGATGTTTATCAAAAAAAGTGAGCCATTAAAAAATGACCTTGAATTCATAATTTATTTTGAATTCAAGGTCATTTTTTAATTATTCAGCTACATACGTTGTCTATCTTCTAGTTTAATTGTACTGCTTTGTTTAGCAAACCCTTCAGTTTCTGAAACAACATATAAAGGCCGCGCTCGGGATTGAACAAAAATACGACCAATGTAATTACCTAGGATACCGATGGCTAATAAAACAAAGCCACCAATCAGCGTGGTCAAGCACATAATCTCCACACCCAGGCCAAAGCCAGTAATTATGCCGTAGATGAAACTGACAAAAGCCCCAATCAACAAGACACTACCCAGCCACTGGGCTAGCTTTAAAGGTACCATTGAAAAAGAAACTAAGCCATCGGTGGCTAATTTTAGCATTTTAGATAAAGGATATTTCGTTTCACCGGCAATGCGTTCTTGACGATCATAACGCACGGCAGCTTGTTTGAAGCCTACCCAACTCACCATGCCCCGGACGAAGGGATCTGTTTCGGGCATGCGTTTTAAAACGTCAACCACCCGCCGATCCATCAGGCGAAAGTCGCCGGTATCCAGGGGAATATTGATACTGGTCACATCGCCCAGCAGACGATAGAAGGCCCCAGCTGTAGCCTTTTTGAAAAAAGTTTCTCCTTCACGATGCAGGCGCTGACCATAAACCACATCATAGCCATGGTGCCACTTGCTGATCATTGACGGAATAATACTGGGAGGATCTTGTAAATCGGCGTCCATCACGACGACTGCATCTCCACTGGTGTAATGAATGCCAGCTGAAATCGCCAGTTGGTGGCCAAAATTTCTTGAGAAATTAACGAGTTTGATTTCTGGTCGTTCAACGACGGCTTCTTTAATAATCTTTTCCGTTTTATCGGTGGAGCCGTCATTGACGAAAATTAATTCATAATCCTCGGGTCGATTCTGACAGTAATTGAGGAGGACATCAATTGTTTTTTGAATGCCAGGTTCTTCGTTATACACTGGCAAAACAATAGAAATAAGTTCTCTATCCATGAACACGCGTCCTTTCTATATGAATATCAAAAATTTGCAATTATTGATTGCTCTTTTTAATGGCACTTGTTAGGTCATAAATCGTTTGATTTTGACCACCGAAGCCGCCAAAACCACCGAAATCACCTTGTCGTGTTGTACCTCGTGTTTTAGCAGTGGCATTATTCGGCATGCTTGGCCGAGCGGTTCTATTGCCTGCCGCAGCGCCATTTGGCCCACCAGTTGTTGTTGGTTTTTGTGGGGCGGTTGTACCGGGATTGTTAGCAGTCGTTTTTGAACTTGCGGTTTTTGATGTCGTTGTCGTTGAACTACTACCAGAAATATTTAATTTTTTACCATATTTTTCAACCCATTTGGTAATAGCTGTAGAACTGCCTTTACCGGAACTGAGATAGTATTTAACTTCACCTTTAGCTACCAATGCCTTAAATTGTTTTAAGGTGAGGGATGGATCAGTGCCATTGAAACCGCCAATAGCCATCACCGCTTTACCAGTTTTGATAATCACTGAAGCTGCCGCACTGGTATCTGGTGCTGCAAACAGGTATTTCGCATTACCCTGGTGCTTCAATAGGTAATTTAGGGTGGTTGTGCTCAAACCTTGGCCATCCATACCACCGCCATTACCCATACCACCACCTGATTGGTTGAGTAAATCGGGTCCGGCAGTGGGGATCTGGGCGGATTCAGATGCTAACGTTGGGGTCAAAGACCACCAACCGGGTGCTAATAACAAAGCTACTAGACCGACGATGCTAATTGGTTTCAACTGTTTTTTAGCTTTGAAGCCAAAAGCCAAAATTGTTAGTAATACCCCAGCAACTGCTAAAAGCCAAGTCAACCAAAGGTAATATGTCGCGACATAATAAGCTTGTAGTGCTAAGGTGCTTAGGAACGCTAGTGGTAATAAATAGGTTCGCCAGTTTTTTAAACTTAGAGATTTGAATTGCTTAAAGCCAGTATAGGCCCCAATCCCAACCAAGGCGGCAATTGGAGGTGCCAGCATAATTGTATAATAAGGATGGAAGAAAGAAGCTACAGAGAAGAAGGCAAAAACAGGGACACCCCAGCCAATCCAATAGAGCAATTCTTTTTGTTGTTGGGTTAACTGATACCAGCGTTTCTTCCGATCAATATAATATGCAAATGCACTGATAAAACCGATAATTGCAAAAGGCAAAAGCCAACTAATTTGGCGACCCAAAGATGTTTGAAAGAGGCGCGTAATTCCGGCAGTGCCAATATCAAAGGCACCACCGCCAGCGCCGCCGCCCATGCCACGATTTCTACCGCCCATACCAGTTGGGGCTTTACCTGTAGCTTTACCGCCGGCACCTGTTGGCATTTTGCCACCAGGCGCACCAGTTGGCGCTTTGCCAGTGCCGCCAGGCATTGCTTGATTTGTACCAGTCTTAGTTTTTGTGGTTGTTTTATTATTGCCCATGCCTGGGAAACGACCACCGGTACCTGTTGATTGTCCTAATAGCCGTTGGGTCCCATTATAACCAAAGGCGAGCTCCATCACGGAATTGGTCTGGGAACTGCCGATGTAAGGCCGTTTGCTGGCACTGGTACTATCGACGCTAACTGGCCAAATTAAGGTGAAGACCGCTAGGACTGCCATGGCAACCATTAGCCAACCTGCACGCTTGGGCCATTTTTTCTTAGCGGCTATCCAGTAATATAACAACATTGCTGGGACGACCATGTAGGCCTGGAGCATTTTGACATTAAAGGCGATCCCAATTAAAGCAAAACTGATGAATAAATATCGTAACTTGGCTTTATCCACAGATTTTTGCAGGAACCAACCTGCTAATAGTAAGAAGAAAATTAAGGTGGCGTCCATGTTATTGGTTCTAGAATCAGCTACGGCAATTGGGGTTAATACCATGACTAAAGCTGCCAAACGGCCAGGAATAACGCCAAACTTGGGAGCAATCATTTTGTAGATTAAATAAACAGAACCGACCCCAAAAAGTACTGAAGGCAACACAATGCTCCAACCATGCAGCCCAAATATTTTTGCCGAGATTGCCATAAACCATAAGGCTACCGGCGGCTTATCCACGGTAATAAATCCAGCTGGATCAAAAGCGGCATACCAAAAATTATGCCAACTCATGGTCATACTTTTGATAGCAGCGGTATAGTAAGTATTTGCCGTACCGGCGTTCCAAGTATTCCAACCATAAAGAAATAATGCCAAGAGTAAAATTAAGATAAGATAGATATCCACGCGTCTATTTTTCTTTGTCAATACAGTCACTTCCTTAAATAGCTAAGTCCCAAATCGCGGTCTTAACTAATTGATAGCTCAAGTTTAGAAGGCCAAGCATAAATAAACCTTAAAAATCTTCAAGGTTCATAAAAGCTTCATGGTTTTGACAAAATTATGTTATTAACTGTTAAAATAGGTATACAATAAATCAAAAAAATATGAAGGAATTTAATAATGGAGACTCAACCAAATATTTTAGTTGTCGAAGATGATCAAGAGTTAGCTTACAATATCAAACGGTTTATTGATTTTGCGGACGTTCAAACGGTTTTTGATGGCTTAGTGGGGCTCAGCCAAGCGCAAACGAATATTTATGATTTGCTTATTTTAGATTTAATGTTGCCTAACAAAAATGGGCTCGACATTTTAAAAGAATTGCGGCAAAACTTTGTCACGACACCAGTATTAATTCTAACTGCCAAGGATACCCTAACGGATAAGTTAAAAGGATTTGAGCTGGGTGCAGATGATTATCTGACCAAGCCATTTCACCGGGAAGAATTATTAGCAAGGGTTAAGGCCTTGTTAAAACGCAATGGTTTATTGTTAGGCAGTGACCGGCTGCAAGTTGGGGACTTACGCCTAGATATCACTAAACATCAAGTTCAGATTCAGACCAAGCTGGTCAACTTAAATGCGAAGGAATTCGACATTTTAGTATATTTAATTCAAAATAAGAACGCAATTATTACCAAAGCCCAATTATTTGATCGCATCTGGGGTTTTGATTCCACCACGGCACTGACAGTTGTGGAAGTCTATATGAGTAATTTGCGCAAAAAAATAAGTTTAGCCACTGGTTTTGAAATCAAAACCTTAAGGAATGTGGGGTATTTATTAAAAGTTGAAAGTGAAAACAAATAGTCCTGCCAAAAAGCAACGGTTACTGCTCTTTATCAGTGAGTTGGTAAGTTTTACCGTCATCTTCTTAATTCTTGGATTAGTGATTTTTTATCTATTTAGAAGTAATGTTTATCGCAATATTGATACAACGCTGGACCAAGAAGAGGCAATGGTGTTGCACCCGCCTAATAAGACCGAGCCTCTACAACCATTACCGCAAAATCGACGGCGTCAACCGCCGATGCTAGCTAGTCAACCTTTTAAATCAATTCAGCTCACTTATAATGCGCAAGGAAAAATTGTGAATGACCATAATTTAGGTCAGCGTAATTATGAGTATTTGAAAAATTTGAAGCTGAATAAACACCAAGTCGATCAAAAACAAACCTTGCAAACGAATGGCGGAACTTTTCGGACCTTACTCGTGCAATTGCCGAAAAATAGTGACCGTTATGCTGAAGCCGGTCGCTACGTTTTGATTTTGCAAAACATCGACGGGGAACTACAATCCGTTAATGCTTTTGTCAAGGCATTAGTGATTACGATTGCAATTTTTTGGTTATTAGCCCTAGGTTTTAGTTATGGGTTATCTTATTGGTCTATGCAACCCATCTTAAAAGCTTGGCAGCGGCAGCGGGAATTTACGGCAGATGCGGCCCATGAATTGCGAGCACCATTGGCCGTGATTCAAAGCCAACAAGAATATTTGCTAACTAAACCAGATAAAAATGTTCTTGAGGTGGCGGATGAAATTGCTGAGACACTGAATGAAATTAAACGACTGCAGACATTAACTGATAATTTATTGTTACTAGCGCGGACCGATGCCGAACAGCTCGCTATCCAGCAACAACCTATCACAGAGATGACTTGGTTAGAAACGCTGTGCAAAACTTATCAAGAAATTGCCACCAGTCAACAAAAATCCTTCACCTATGACATCCAAACTCAAGTTGATTTAAACATTGATGTGAAAATGATCAAACAACTTGTGATTATCCTACTAAATAATGCCCTGCAATATACCCAAACCCATGAAAGCATTTGGTTAACTGCAGAGCATTATGATAATTATTTTAGGATTGAAGTTGCCGATTCTGGTTTAGATATTGCAGATAGTGACAAACCACTGATATTCCAGCGATTCTATCGGGCCGATGCCGCTCGCAACAAATACACAGGTGGTAATGGGCTAGGTCTCACAATTGCCCGATGGATCGTCAAACAGCATCGCGGCAGCATTAAAGTCCGAAATATCCATCCCAAAGGGGCTAGTTTTGTCATCTCATTACCTTGGGGCAATACTAATCGTCCGAAGCGATGAGTTCACCAGCATGAGGGCCAGGGTCTAAGATATAGATTTTTTCGATAGTAATAACACCGGCTGCTTTTGGTGCTGGTAATTTGTTTGCAGTCCCAAAAGCTTGAGCCTGTTCAAAATAAGGACCGTCTGTATAAAGTTTAGCTGGGCCGGCAAAACGGAAACCCTTAAGTTCTGCCTTGTTGGCGACCGCCACAATTGCCTTGCCATTATTGGCGATGTTATGCATGGTTTGGCGACCAGTCATTTCGTTATAAATCAGGTGATTATCATCTAAGACCCGCATGGACATTTTGGGACCAACATCGGGTTGGCCGTCCTCATTAACTGTTGCAATATAAGCTAAATTACCACCAATCATTGCCTTCATAGCATCTGTTAAATTAGCCATAAAATCAACTTCCTTTCAAATTGTCACTGTAAAGATACCTGTAAACCTTATAAAAAGTCAAAGATTTTGACTCTTCTAACTTTTCAAGTCCAGTATACCCCTTAATGGCAGTTTACTGTAAAAATCATACTTCTGACTGATACATTCCTTGCCAGGGTAGCGTAAAGTATAGTTATTCGCTACCGTAAACCATTCGGGACATTGAATGGAGGTTTTATGATGAAATACAGGATTTTATTGAATACGGAAACACAGATCTTTACAGTCATTAGTACCTTGGATGCCAGTACCACTGGTAAGGGACAGACGATTCAAGAAGCAATTCAAAATATGAAGACCAAAGTGTTAGTTTAAAATAAACATTGTGTGCCGTATAAATATTGCCAAAACCAAGTCTAATATACTGGACTTGGTTTTTTGTTTGTGAAAAGGTTAGGGAACTCCCTACAAATCAGTTAGCGGGACACTTTAAAATTAATTTTAATTGGGTTTATGCTAAGATTGAACTGATAATAATTATTATCTAGCAATTAGCTATTATTTTTTAGTAAGCGCTTACTCAAACGGAGGTGTCTCATGATTCAACCAGAAATAATTGAAGAACTTCGCCAAATCGTTGGGCCACAAAACATTCAGACTGATGCTACAGATATTTATACCTATGGTTATGATGCCAGTCCTGAATATTATCATGAGCCAGATGTGGTCATTGCCCCAGCTAACAAAGCCGAAATTATTGAAGTATTAGCCATTTGCCGCCGAGAACAGCTACCAATTGTAGCTCGGGGCAGCGGGTCTAATTTAAGTGGCGGCACCGTACCGATTGCCGGCGGGATTGTCATGACCTTTACGCGCATGAATCAAATTTTGGAATTTGACCAGCAAAATTTAACCTTAACTGTGGAGCCGGGTGTTATTACCAAGGCGATTAATCAATATACCGCCTCAGCAGGCTTATTTTTCCCGCCAGATCCTGGATCCATGCAAATTTCCACCATTGGCGGTAATATCAGTGAAAACTCAGGTGGCCTGCGGGCATTGAAGTACGGGGTCACTAAAGACTATGTATTAGGTCTTGAGGTCGTTTTAGCCAACGGGATGGTGGTAGAAACTGGCGGTAAATTAACTAAAGATGTTGCCGGTTTGGACTTAACACAATTGATGGTAGGTTCAGAAGGGACTTTAGGGATCATCACCAAGGCTATTTTAAAGTTAATGCCTATTCCTGAAGCTAATAAAACTATGATTGCCACATACCGATCCATGGAAGCGGCTGCTCAATCGGTCAGTGATATTATTGCCGCGAAAATCATTCCGGCGACAATGGAATTTTTAGACCAAGTGACCATTAAAGCCGTGGAGGACTTTGCCCATGTGGGGCTGCCAACGGAAGCAGCTGCCATGTTATTGATTCAACAAGATGGGCACCCCCGAGAAATCGATGCTGACATTGCCACGATTGAAA
Organism: Agrilactobacillus composti DSM 18527 = JCM 14202; assembly: GCF_001436375.1. Classification (GTDB taxonomy): domain Bacteria; phylum Bacillota; class Bacilli; order Lactobacillales; family Lactobacillaceae; genus Agrilactobacillus; species Agrilactobacillus composti. Next base: position 17,951 of record NZ_AZGA01000048.1, read on the forward strand.
AAATATGTCGTCAAGGTGACGCTATTGATGTTCAGGTGGCTAAAGATGAAGCAGAAGGGGCTAAACTCATGGCAGCTCGGCGGACGGCACTATCGGCTTTGGCGCGGGTAAAACCGACGACAGTCCTGGAAGATGCCACGGTACCCCGTTCTGAAATTGCGCCTTTGGTGAAATTCATTAATGATACTGCCAAAAAATATAAGCTATATATCGGTACTTTTGGTCATGCTGGGGATGGTAATATGCATCCTACTTGTCTGACCGACCTGCGGGACAAAGATGAAATGAAACGAGTCCACTTAGCTTTTGACGAAATTTATCGCAAGACCATTGAACTGGGCGGGACGGTGACCGGTGAACATGGTGTGGGTTTGGCAAAATTAGCTTATTTACCTTGGAAATTAGGTGCCAGTGGTATGTGGGCCGATGCGGCGATTAAGGCGGCCTTAGATCCGGATAATATTTTGAACCCGCAAAAGTTGTATGGTAGAAGTGAGGTGGCTGTTCATGACTAAACGTAGTAGTGATCACGAAATTCAACAGGCTTTTGATACCCAAATGAATCGGGACAAATTATTGCAATGCATGCGCTGTGGTTTTTGTTTATCCACCTGTCCTACCTACATTGCATCCGGTTTTAAAGAGTCCCATTCACCTCGAGGACGCATTGCGTTAATGCTAGCTGTCGCCAATGGGCAAAAAGAGCCCGATGAAGACTTCTACCGGACAATTGAGACCTGTCTGGATTGTCGTGCCTGTGAAGCAGTATGTCCGTCAGGGGTTCAATATGGGGAGTTAATTGAGACGGCCAAACAAATATTGATTGATCATCATAAACAAGGTGTGAAGGAAAAAGTTATTCGATCACTAACTGTTCGGGGATTATTCCCACATCCCGGACGTTTAAACTTCATGGCAGATTTTGTCACTTTTTATCAACGTTCAGGGCTACAAAAATTAACTCACTTGTTGCATATTATGAGCTTATTTCCAGCAAGTTTACGGGCAATGGAGGCAGTTTTACCGGATGTACGTGCTTATAAGAAGCCTGTGGATATTCGGCCTTTTGCAGCCGATTTTCCAGAGAAAAAAACCTATCGTGTGGCCTTTTTTGAAGGCTGTTTAATGGGTTCTATGTTCCAACATGTGAATAGCACGTCAAAAGTCTTATTACAATTAGCTGGCTGTGACGTGATCTCACCAGCTAAGCAGATTTGCTGTGGCGCTTTATCCGACCATAGTGGTGAAAAAGCGCTGGCCAGAGAAATGGCTAAGAAAAATATCGCTGTCTTTGAAGCTGAAAAAATTGATTTTATTGTCAATAATGCTGGTGGTTGTGAAGCTGAATTATTAGAATATCCCCGCCTATTAGCAGATGATCCAGAGTGGGTGCCACGGGCCAAGGCCTTTTCTGCTAAGGTTAAAGATGTGACCCAAATTTTAACATTGACGGGCTTTGATCAATTAGCCTTACAAATGCCACCAACGAAAATCACCTATCAAGATTCTTGTCATCAGCAAAACGTTTTTGGCGTCGCCCAAGAACCACGTCAATTGCTACAAGCAATTCAAGGTGTGACGCTGATAGAAATGGAAGAACGGGTAGGCTGCTGTGGCTCTGGCGGTATTTACAACATGGTAGAACCAACTGCAGCTAACCATATTTTAGATTTAAAGATGGCTAAGATTACAGCTCTGTCAGGTGTGCAACGGATCATCACCGCTAACCCTGGCTGCTTTATGCAGATGCGCTTAGGCGTCAAGCGTGCAGGTATTGATGAGCAGGTTCAGGTGCAATCAATTACAGACTTTTTATTAGATGCCGTGAATTACACCCGTACCCAAAATCAACAGGCTATTATTGCTGTACAAAATTCTTGATGAAAAAGGCGCCGTGACCGAATTGATCACAGCGCCTTTTAGTTAGCTACCAGAAAAAATTAAGGTATTACGCCCGGTGATGCTGAAGATATAAAGCACTAATACGAGCCCATTAATCAAAAAAGATACAAAAATAATGGCAAATCTGATGGTAAAAGGCCGGGCATGACCGTCATAATCATAAAAGCGCCCAAAGCGTCGACCTTTATAAGTGATAACCAATACCAAGGTAATAATTACAATAAGTGCTTGAAAAAAGATGCCCATGACGCGCAGACTAAGGGTTGGAATTTGTAGTTGCAGATAATAAGCCCCTAAAGCTATTAAATCTAAAACGATACTAATTAAGCTCACCAAAATCACCTCAAAACCATAATATTTTATTGATTATCTCAATTACTAGTTTAAAACACAAGGTTTGTGACAAAAGTGCAAGGTAATATGGGGCAAACCAAACAGGGCAGCAATCATAGTGGTATGAATTGATAATTGGGACCGGCTAAAACACTTACAGATGGTCTTTTTTTAATTCACGGATTTGTTGACTCAGTTCTTGATTTTCTCGTTCGAGAGATTCTAGTTTCTTAATAATCTGATCATATTTACTATCTTCATGGGTATCCGTGAAGTAAGTTGTAATTGAACTCGTCAGCATACCAATGAAGCCGATGCCGACAAACATAAGCAAGACCGCTGCAAGTTTACCTATTAGCGTATGAGGACTGATATCACCATAGCCTACAGTTGTTGCTGTTGCGACTGCCCACCACAGTGCTTGAGACAAAGGTACTGATTCTGCTAAAGCGTAAAGAACAGATGAAATAAGTAACAGTACAATGCTGATGTATATAAGATAGATTAAGCCATTATGTTTTAAAAATTTAGCACTGTTTTTTTGAAGTTTACCCATAAGACCAATCAGACGGGCAAAGCGAAAAACTCGAGCAATTCTCACAATTCGAAATATACGGGATAATCTGAAAAAATAAAATATTGTGCTAAAAGGAATAATAGCAAGTAAATCAAAAATATGAGTTTTAATAAACTCTATTTTATTTTTGGATGTAAACAGATGGCCAAAGTAATCTAATGTAAAAATAATTAGAATGCTATTATCGATCCATAAATACGGTACACGGTTAATATTGATAGTGTTAGAGAAATCGGCCACAACCATAATAACTGAAATTAAAGCTAATAGAGAAATAAATATAGTATAAATCTTATTAAATGTATTCAAAATAAAAGCACCCCAAAATATTTTTTTGCTAATAATTTTGATTTTAAAAAACATAATTAAAGATGGGTATCTTGTTAATGATATGCAAAGTGACTCCCGTAAAAATAGACATCATTCGTTGCGACAAAAACGTTATTATTGGAATTATACTCCAAAGTTGTCAATTAACAATCTACGAAAAAAAGGAGCCCCTAGATTACAGAAATTTCGAATCTAAGGGCTCCTTGTAGGTTAATAAAAAAGTATTAATTTTATAACTGTTTAAGCTGCCGCCAATTGATCCAGTGGCTCAGATTGACCTTCAGCTTTTGCTACGAAGTCTCTGATATGCTGTTGATAAGCCAAAACAGCATTGTTGGCTGAGGCATGGCCCCCCACGTTACCATCTAATAGCCAGAGTTCTTTGAGACTAGCAGCACTGTTATTATAAAGTGCTGTTGTTTGGGTACTTGGAATAAAACCATCGTCTGTTGTTGAGATGAATAATGTCGGTACCTTGGAATTTTTGACCGCAGTAATACCTGAAATGTCATCTACCGTATTGCCTTGGAAAAAATGATTGATTGCACTTAGCGATGTTAAAACTTTATTGAATGGCAGTAGCGGAATTTGGCCGTTTAGATTAATTCCAACCATAGAAGTAAGGTCATTTAAAGTCTTAGCGGCATCTTGATAAATGGAATAAGCCAAAGAAGGCATTGTGGAATAGCCACAATCAGCAATAACCGCCTTTACAGAAGTGGATAAACCAGGAACTGAAGCGGCTTCAAGGGCGGTGTCTGCCCCCATGGATTGACCATACAAAATGACTTTGCTATTGGGTCCATTCTCAGCATCCACTTTTTTGATCCATTCTTGCCAGTCATATTTGTCTTTAGCACCATAGGTGATAAAATTACCATCGCTGGTGTTTTGGCCGCGCGTATACGTGATTAAGACGTTATAACCCATATCGTAGAATACTTTGGAAATATAGCCCATCCAATCAGGGTCAGTAGTCCAACCTTGACCATAAATAACGGTACTGGTTGAATCATTATTCTTGATATAGGTTGCCCGGGCACTTTTAGATGTATCATCATAAAAAGGGACGGACCAAGTTTCTTTAGGGACTTGATTGTCATACCAGTCTTTGGCTTCGGTATAAAACGTTTTTGAATACTCAGGGTTATATTTGTCATCAAGACCAGTCCACATTTGATCAATATTATAGCGATCTGGTGAGAGTAATGTACGGAAATCAGACATTAACTGTGCCACTCTAGTGAAAACAAAAGGATAAACTACGGCGGCACCAGAAAAGCTGGTAATATCTGTTATCAAATTACTAATAATACCGTTGATTGTTGGATGGATGGTCTGATCCGTAGACTGATTTACAGATGAAGTCGTGAGGCTATTATTTTGGCTTGACGGACTGATCGTGGTAGTATTGGCGGAATTAGATGTAGTCTGTGAATGATTGATTTGATCGTTGATTACTTCTTCATCTGCCTTGGTCGTGGTCGTTGGTGTTGTATCAGCTGGCTGGGTTTCTACCTGTTCCGGATCGTTGCCGTCGGGCTTGGTTGCTATGGCACTGTTGGGTGTTTTACCAGGTATTATGGTTTCCGGTGTATCAGTTGATGGGCTTGGTTGAGACTGATCAGTCGTTACATCATCTGGGGGTGTGTCAGTTGTCGTTGTGGACGGATGATCAGGGGTGGTTGTTTGAACAATTTGCTGAGTTGATTGTGTTGTATTTGTAGTTTTAATTGGAGATGTGTCCGTTGAAATGGCTATGTCAGCTGATTGATTATCGGTTAGTGGCGCTGATCTAGGTGCTGTTGTTGACAAACTTGTCTTAGCTTGGCTTGTAGCCAAGCCAAGGTTTTGCTGATTTGTAGCGGTTGCTGAAGGAACAGGCTGCTGTTGACGGGTGGTTTGAATTTGTACTGTCGCATCAATGTTACTGGTGGCGGCCTGTACAGAACTTGGTTCATTGCAAAAAATAAAGGGTAAAAAGATTGCCAAAATAGTGCCTAAGATTGCTGATGAATTATGTAGGGGCAGTTGTCTCATAGCTTCCTCCAAATTATTGTTTTTTTTATATAGCTATTACAAAGGTGCAGTAGTTATTGAGAATGATATCGTGTAAATCAAATGAACTTTTACGTATTTTGATGTTGAGCGGCCAAAAATATGGAATTTATACCCGAATAATTATAACATATCAATTCATGGGTTTGAGATTATGGTACTAAAAAACATCTTCTCGTATTGAGAAGATGTCCAGGTTAGAAATTGGGTAAGCAGGGCGAAACGCCTACTTCACTATTTTGCTATCCGAGTTAGGGAGTACATACTTAAAAATTGATATATTAGAAAATTTACCCGCAATCTTGCTTTTTTATTTATTCGTGACTGCTGTATAAATATCCATTGTCGTTTGAAAGTCCCGTGCCCTAGTTGGGCCTGGACTTCCTTGATAGACAACCCACTCTCAAAGCCCAGGGTAGCGTAGGTATGCCGAAAACCATTATATGGATTGTGCGGACGTTGTAAAAAAACCTTATGCTTGAGTCCGTGCTTAAACCAGTTGTTGATACTGCTCAATCTAAGCGTCATAAACCTATTAAAAAGTAAGATGAGTGGGTCTGACGTAGTTTGGGGATGCAATGTTAGTTTTAAGTTCCTCGGCGGCAATGGCCACGGTCTTTTTGGTGCAGAGGGTGAAATTTGGTATAGCAAATCGAGAAAAGCCACAAAAATTGACAATGTCATTGATGATTATCCTCATATTTATTATCAATATCTATACGCAGAGCTCATGAAAATGGTGGAACAGGCTAATTTTCCGCTACAAACAACAATTGCCTGGCATTAACAATCATGGTATTCGAGGTGAGAAAATATTGAAACAAAGTGAACGTGCCGCATTAGAAATTTTAAAGGCAGCTTTTACAGATCCGGATTTGGAAAGCTATGTTTTTACCATCCAAGATTGTTTTGCCGATGAGACTGACCAACTTGCTAAAGATAACCCCAAATTAGAGGACTACTTAAATGACATTATTCCTGAATTTACAGAAGCATACGATAACCGGCAACCGGTTACCTGACTAGCGACATTGCAAAAAATTATAGAAATTGCTGAGGCTTTAATCGTGACGGAATAATTTTGATTGTTATCTAGGCTACTGCCAGTTGCGTCAATGGCTTAGTTCGATCGATAACTGGCGTTAAAAAGTCTTTGATATGTTGCTGATAGGCTAAAACGGCATTATTGGCCGTCGCATGGCCGCCTACTTTGCCATCTAATAACCAGAGTACTTTGTCGCGGGCCATACTGTTTTTGTATAGCGCTGCTGTTTCAGTACAGGGAATAAAGCCGTCGTCTGTTGTTGAGATGAATAATGTGGGTACTTTGGAATTTTTCACCGCAGTGATACCTGAACAATCATCCACCGTGTTACCCTGGAAGAAGTGATTGATGGCACTGAATGCTGTCAAAACTTTATTGAATGGCAACAGCGGAATTTGGCCATTTAAATTAATACCAATTTTTGTAGTGAGCTTATTTAGCGTATTAGCTGCACGCTCATAAAGTGAATAAGCTAGTGCAGGCATTGTTGAAAAACTACAATCCGCAACAACTGCCTTTACCGAAGGCGATAACTTTGGCACCGCAGCAGTTTCAAGGACAGTAGCTGCCCCCATGGATTGACCATAGAGGACAACTTTACTAGTCGGACCATTTTTGGCATCAACTTTTTTGATCCATTCTTGCCAGTCATATTTGTCTTTCGTACCAAAGGTGATGAAATTACCATCGCTAATATATTGCCCGCGGCTGTAAGTGATTAAGACATTGTAGCCCAGGTCGTAAAATACTTTGGAAATGTAGCCCATCCACTCAGGTTCGGTGGTCCAGCCTTGACCATAGATGACGGTTTTAGTTGAGTCATTATGTTTAAGATAAGTTGCGCGGACGCTTTTAGAAGTATCATCGTAAAAGGGGACTGCCCAGGTTTCTTTAGGAACTTGATGGTCATACCAATTTTTGGCTTCAGTATAAAATGTCTTTGAATATTCGGGGTTATATTTTTGATCAAGATTAGACCATATTTGATTGATATTGGTGCCATTGGAGGATAACAGTGCCCGAAAATCACCCACTAATTTTGAGGCCCTTGTAAAAGCAAAGGGATAAATAGCTGCTGCACCTGAAAAACTAGTGATATCTGTTATCAAATTGCCAATCAGGCCATTGATTTTTGGACGAATTGTTTGGTCCATAGACTGGTTAATAGCTGATAAAGTGAGCGTGTCGTTTGAGTCGGCTGTACTAGATATGACCGTATTAACGTGATCAGGTGTATTTTGCAAATCATGGGCTTGGTCAACAGGTACTTCTTGGCCATCTTTCGCTGTTGCAACAGTTGTTTTGGTTGTTGTCTGTTCAAGAGCATCGTTGTTCTTAGATTTTGTAGTTAATGCGTCCTTCGTTGTTTTGTCAGATGCTGTGGCCGTGGTGGTGTCAGTTGGCTGGTATTGATCAGAAACTGGATCATTTTGAGACGTGGCAGTAGCAGTGGCTGTGCTGTCGGTTGTTGGCACCAGGGGCTGTTTGGCTGGTGCTGTTTTGTTGGTATGAGGTTGGGTTGTATTTGCCAAAACAGGTGTCGCGGTTGGTTCACCGGTGGCTTGGCCGTTCGCCAGTGGCGCTGATTCTACCGATGTTGCTGCTACTGGCTCACGTTGAGCGGGCATTGTCTTAAGGCTTGGCTGATTTGACGTTGTTGTCCCAGTAACTGGTGGTTGCGGGGTTTGAATTTGCATGGTCGCTGCAATATTTTCAGTAGCGGCCTGTACAGAATTTGGTGCATTGAAAAAAATAAAAGGCAATAGGATTGCCAAAATGGTACCTAAGATTGCTGCTGAATTATGTAGTGGCAGTCTTTTCATAGTTTCCTCCAAGTTATTTTTTGTTCAGTGAATAAAATGGTACAAAATGCAATATATATTATAAATGGGTATCCTGCAGCGCAAACAAGCCTTAAACGGTATGATGTTTAAGCACCACAAAACACGCCAGAGTTTTCAATAGACTGACTTTTTGGCATAAAAAAATAGGCATGACTATTCATGCCTATCACTAATCATTCACGCTTACAAAGTTAGCCAGCATAATTTGATTCAATAATCTTACGCCGTACACGCTCTGTAGTGTTGAAAACCGGTGAAGCCTTGAAAACTGAAAGCTTTGATTTACCAACATTTCTGTGAACTATTTGGAACGCCTGAATTTATAAATTGGGTAAGTAGGGCTTAACGCCTACT
>NZ_AZGA01000049.1:0-13815 GCF_001436375.1 Agrilactobacillus composti DSM 18527 = JCM 14202
ATATAAAATACCCCACAATCATTAGACTTCTTGTCTAACAATTGTAGGGCACTTCACCGCAGGTTAACGATTTTTTGTGTCTAATTTTTATAAAATTTCCGTGCCGGCTTCCAAGTTATTGTCTAATCGGAAAATCCGTTCTATATCAATGACCACCACCGCAGCCCGGGGGAAGCGATCGAAGATCTTGGTTTTACCCAGAATTTCGTTGGCGTAGTCATCTTTTTCATGGATATGGGCCGTGCCTTCAAAACGAAAGCCCTTTTGGTTAGGGCGATCAGCCACGGCCACGGCCGCATGTTGATTATTGGTTAAATTTTCATAGGCATGTCTAAAGGTATGCTCGAAATAAATCAGATGTTCATCGTCTAACACATGGATCGAGCCCTTGGGACCCACTTGAGGGAGCCCACTGGCACTAGTAGTGGCTAAAAAAGGTAATTGTGTCTGAATCATTTCCTTCATTTCATCGGTCAATTTTTTCATATTCACATTTTCCTTCCGCTGTTGATTGGCTGTGATAAACTACGTCACTAGTTTAATCATAGCATGCCCATGTGTTCGCTGGCAACGAAAGTCATTATGGCTTAGCCACCTATTGACCGCTATACAGCGGACTTAAGCGGTAACAGGCTCAGTGGGTAACTTCATCCCCTGCCAGCCTTCAAGGGCACCGGCCAGCTCAAAGGCTTTAAAGCCATTGCTTAGTAGTGTCAACAAGGCCTGTTTGCCTAAAATAGTCCCGCCAGTCCAGTCGTAGACCACATAAGTCTTGGCCTTGTCCAATTCAGCCAGATGGGCTGTTAAATCCTTAGCGGCCAGGGGTAATGCGCCTTTAATCTGAACTTTTTTGACTTGCGCCGGAGCATTTCGAACGTCTAGGACAACATATGGTGAATTCGGTTGTTTTAATCCTTGTAAAACCGTAAAGTGGTCAATATAAAGGCTTAAATATAACTTTAAAAAATCAATTTTAGCTTGTTCCATAATAATCTCCTGTCTATGATTTGGTTCCTAATAGTAATTTATTTAGTAACACATTTAGCTGTTTTTGCTCGGCACTGGTGAGGTTGGCAAATAAGTGATTGACGGTTTGAAAATTAACAGGTAAAAAACGGGTCAGTAACTGTAGCCCTTTTGCAGTGATTCGAACCACAAATGAGCGCTTATCCCTAGGTACAGGTGCTTTTTCAATCAATTGATCAACCAGCAGCCCCCGAATCAATTTACTGACCGTGACTTTCGAAGTCCCTAATTTACCAGCTAAATCAGAAGGACTTAACCCAGTATCTTGGTTGTGGTAAAGAAACATCAAAATGATAAAACGTGATTCCGATAACCCATACTGGGCCAAAACTTGTTCATAGAAATTTTCAACTGTGCGATAACAATGTTGAAAATTTATAAATGTCAAAACTGTTTCTGGATCGGCATCCTTATATTCATGCCGCATTAAGTCAACCCGCTGCGCATCAGGTCGCTCATAGGCATCGAAATTATCCAAAACAAACCCTCCCTTTAAATTTAGTTACCCGGCTAACTAAATTGAATTTTACACCCTTTCAATTTTCTGTCAAGGTTCAACTGACGCAAAATCATTAAAAAAACTGCGCGAAATTTATGGCACCTCCAACGCAGTTTTGTAATCAGTTGTAGCTATAAAAAATTAGTCACGGCAAAGACCAGGGGAATGGTCACCAGGCTCAAAATGGTGGAAAGGCTCATCAAAGCCACGGCGGGACTGGCATCCCCGTGGATTTTCAAAGTGAATAACACCACCACGCCGGCCACGGGACAAGCGGCCATGATCACGGTGGTGTACAGGGCCACCCCGGTGACCCCCAGGAGGTGCAAGGCTAAAATTGCCGCTAGGGGAAATAATAGGTTCCGGGCAATCAGGGCCAGCCATAGGTGTTTATCCACCAATTGTTTGGTCAGCTTGATATCCGCCAGGCTATTGCCAATGACAATCATGGATAGGGGCGTGTTGATGGAAGCCACATAGTGGACGATTTGGTTAGGAATACTGGGCAACTTAAAGGAAGTCATGAAAATCACTAGACCCACCACGATGGCAATAATATTGGGATTGAGGACAATTTCTTTGAGGTTGTCGAGAGGATGGCCGGCTTTTTTGGGGGTAAACAGACTAATACCATGGGTCCAACTGAAAATATTAAACCCAGCTAAAAAGGCCACGGCGAAGAAGACGCCGTTGCTGCCAAACAAGGCACTGATCAACGGCACACCCATGAAACCGGCGTTGGAATAAATGCTGCCATATTGGGCAATGCGCCGCAAGTTGGCATCTGCCATGCGGCCAAATAACAGCTTGGCCAACAGAATAGATACGATGTAAAAAATACCGATGCCCGCCGCCACCAGCAGCAACATTTTCATCCGATTTGGCGAATACTGTTGCTGAAAGGCGCCGATGATCAAACAGGGTGAGACAAAATACAGTAAAATATTCGTTAAATCTGTAGACGTTTGTGGCTTCATGAAACCCAGTTTATTGATCAAAACCCCCACCAACATCAAACAAAACATGATGACGATTTGATTGGTCAATTGCCCAAAACTCATTTTCCCAACTCTTTTCTACAAATGATATGTTATTCATTATAGCGCCAAAATAAAAAAACAAGTAGATTTATAGAAACTATACCCTAGCTTCCAGGAATCTGCTTGTTTTGTGTCTTAGATATTTTCTTTGATGTCAAAAATAACTTTGAACCCGGATAATAGGAACGTTGGCAGGGCCGGGATAAAGATAACCGCTAAATATAGAATTGGTGATAAGGGTGCAGTCCCCATGACATCGTTAAAGAACGGCATCAAGGTCACTAAAATAGAACTGGTGGCGGCAAAGGCCACGGCCATGTTCAAGCGGCCATTTTCAAAGGGATTTCTTGAAAATAAGGTGTGACTGCTGCGGGCATCAAACACGTGCCACAATTGACCAAAGACCAGGGTCAAGAAAGCGATGGTTTGGGCTTGGGGGATGGTCATGCCTTGCAGGGCGGCCCAATAAAAGGCTAGGAAAACCATCAGCCCCATGACGCCACCCCGGATGAAGATTCTAGGCAGCATCCCCTTTAGGATCGACTGCTTGGTGTTCCGGGGGCCTTGTTGCATCAAGTCCCCTTCTGGCTGGTCATACCCCAGGGCAAAGGATGGCAGGGAATCACTGATCATATTCACCCACAGAACCATTAAAGCGGTCAAGGTGGGTGTCGTGGCGGTGATTTGACCTACGGGGACGGTGATCAAGAGAACGCCGAATATCAGGGACAAGACTTCGGCCACGTTGGTGACTAATTCTTGGCGGATGAAGTTACGAATATTAGCGAAAATCCGGCGACCCGCATAAACGGACTTCTCAATGGTGGTAAATTTATCATCCAATAACACTAAGTCCGCCGCATCTTTGGTGACTTCGGTGCCGTTGATGCCCATGGCAATGCCAATGTCGGCGGCCCGCAGTGCGGGGGCGTCATTGATGCCATCCCCAGTCATGGCCACCACGGCATTATGAGCCTGGAGTTGTTTGACGATGCGCTGTTTATGCTCTGGGGAGACCCGGGCATAGACAAAAGTGTTGGGCACCAGGTCGTAGAGCTCCGAGTCGGATAGTTGTTCTAATTCTTTACCTTCGATCACCTGGGCGTTTTTATCATCTACAATGCCCAATTGATAGGCGATGGCCCGGGCGGTGGCGGCGTGGTCGCCGGTGATCATCACCACATGGACGCCGGCTTTGTTTAAGGTAGCCACAGAAGCTTTAACTTCTTCTCTTGGAGGATCGATAATCCCCGCTACCCCTAAAATGGTCAACTGCTGCTCTAAGGCTGCCACTTCCCCATGGAGGGCGGTTTCTTCGTCTAATTTACGAATACTCACGGCAATGGTCCTTAAGGCATCGTTGGCAAATTCCAAGATTTTACTTTCAAACTTTTTGGTATAACGGGCAACCGGTTTGATTTCGTCATCTAACATGATTCCCTCAGCCTGATTTAAAATCACGTCTGGGGCGCCTTTGGTGATGACATAGTAATCCCCATCTCGTAAAATGACCACACTCATCATCTTGCGCTTGCTATCAAAGGGGAGGACCCGGACCACATCGATGTCATTATCATCGTTTTTTTCCAGCAATTCACTGCGGCTGATGCCGGCTTTAGCGGCTAAGACCACTAGGGACACATCGGTGGGATTCCCGTAAGGCTGCCAGTTTTGATCCTCGTCTTGCATGATCTCGGCTTCATTATCTAACACCGCGGCCTGGAGGAACTGTTGGTAATTGGCGTCATTGGTGTTGGGGATGATGTCCCCCAAGGGGTCGTAGCCTAACCCTTCTACAGAAAAGGTGGCGTTATTGGCCCAAAATTTGGTGACGGTCATTTGATTCTTGGTCAAGGTCCCGGTTTTATCCGAAGCAATGTAACTGGTGGCCCCTAAGGTCTCCACACTGCTCAAGGACTTGATCAAACCGTTGTTTTTGGCTAAAATCGTGGCCCCAATGGTCAAGACAATGGATAAGACCACCGGCATGGCGTCAGGGATGGAGGCCACGGCTAAAGCGATGGCACTGGACAAAATCTCAGGGACTTTGGCTAACTCCAAGGTACCGCTGCGCAGGAATTCTTTACTCACATCATATAAAATCGTGAAGAGGACAATGGCCCCCGCCACTAACATTAATTTTTTCGTTAAGGCATTGATATTTTTCTCAATGGGCGTCTTTTGTTGGCCAGCGCTGGTCATGAGGTCGGCAATTTTACCCAACTCCGTGGTCATGCCGGTACCCACGATCACGCCGATACCATTGCCGTTGACCACGGTGGAGCCGGAGAAACCCATGTTTTGCTGATCTCCCAGTTGGGTATCTTCAGCCAGGGCCTGGGTGGCTTTGGTGATGGCATCAGCCTCCCCAGTCAAGTGGGATTCATTGACTTGCAGCTCGGCAACTTTTAACCAGCGCACATCCCCTTCGATAAAGTCCCCCATTTTCACGGCGACAATATCCCCAGGTACCAGCTGGGTAGTATCCACCGGTCCCCAAGTCCCATCTCGCAAGGTGTTGATTTGGTGATGGGACATTTGGGCCAGGGCCGCCAAAGATTTTCGCGCGCTATTCGCTTGGTAAAAAGCGATGAAGGCATTCACAAAAATTAAAATGGCGATGGCCACGGCTTCATACACAGCCGCTACCCCATGGCTATAATTTTTGGTCACTTGAAAATCATAAATGGCACTCAAGGTGGCTAACACCACCGCTACCATCAACACAATGATAATTGGTTCTTTAAAGCTGTGGAAAAATAATTTTAATTTGGACTCTTCCGGGGCTTGGGCCAACTCGTTGGGCCCATATTTGGCTAAACGCCGATCCACCTCGACCTGACTCAAACCTCGGGTCCGTGCCACATTCAACTGGTGTAATATGTCTTCTTGGGATAATGTATAAGCTTTTAAACTCAAACAATTCACTTCCTTTGCAAAAAATAACGCGGGGAAAGAGGGGTCATTGGCCGGTCTTAGCTCGCGTTATAATTTTTAATTTAGTTATCTGAATTAACTATAAATTTATTTTATCATACTTTTAGGGCCCTTGTCACGTGGTCATTCATTATTGGCTAACTTGTACAAACGTTGTAAGCGCTGCTTTTGGGCCCCCATACTGGCTAGGGCTCGCAGTGGCATATTGGTCAACATGGCCACATTGGTTTTGTCAGCGGTGAGGCTTTCCACCACTTGTTTTAGTTTACTCTGTTGCAAGAGTTCTTGGCTATCACTACGCAACAAGAAATCACTGAGATAAGTTTCACCGGTGACCAAAGGCTGTTGTACCGGGGTCCACTGCAGGTCAATGGTCTTTTGTAACTTCGGATCAATTGAGCTGGCGGCCACCTTAATTTCATAACTACCGTTATCTACTTGAAAGGCAGCGGTGTCAGCGTTATACCAACTGAAGGCCCGGCGATCTAAGTCCACACTCACAGCTTTTTGCTGGCCGGGGTCTAGGGTCACTTTGATAAATTGCTTTAGTTCCTGCTGGGGTTTTTCAATGGCACTGGTGTGATTGGCCACATAAATCTGGGCCACTTCTTTACCAGCCCGCAAGCCGGTATTCTTAATGGTGAAGCTGACTGTCACATGGTCATCGCCAACTTGTACTGCTAAATTATGGTATTCAAAACTGGTATAGGATAACCCAAAGCCAAAGGGAAACAGGGGCGTGATTTGTTTGGTGTCGTAATAGCGATAGCCCACAAATAGCCCTTCCCGATAAACTTCAGTTTGGGGATTCTTATTGAAGCCTAAGTAAGTAGGATTGTCAGCTAATTGTACTGGGAAGGTCTCGGCTAATTTCCCAGAAGGGTTCACTTTGCCGCTCAACACGTCAAAGGTGGCTTCCCCTACCCCTTCACCGGCTAAATAAGTTTCCAAGACCCCTTGGACCTTGTCTAGCCAAGGCATGGTCACCACGGACCCATTTTGCAAGACCACGATCACCTGGGCACTGACGGCGGTTAGTTGGGCGATGAGGTGATTTTGGTTAGCGGGCAAGTCGATATCGGTTTTATCAAAGCCCTCGGATTCCTTGACCTCAGGGTAGCCGGCAAACACAATGACCTTGTCGACTTTTTTAGCCGCTTCTAAAGCCTTGGTTTCTAGGCCATCATCCGGCTCAGTTTGAGCCAGGGCATAGCCCTGTTGAAATTCAAAATGGGCATTGGCCCGGCGTGCGGCCATCACTGGGGTAGCCATCTGATATTCGCTAACGTGAGAACTGCCCCCACCTTGGTAGCGGGGCTTTTGAGCTAAGTCCCCCACGATTAACAACTTGTCTTTAGGGGTCAAAGGTAAAACAGCCTCGTCGTTTTTCAACAAGACCATGCTTTCAGCGGCAGCCCGGCGGACAAATTCGTGTTGCTGATTTAAATCGTAAAAATCCGCCGAAGAGTTCGCCGGCAAATAGGTCATCACTAAATTCAAGATGCGCTGGACAGCCCGGTCTAGGATAGCTTCATCTAAAGTCCCGGCTTTGACGGCAGCTTCAATTTCAGCGGTGGAGGCCGCCCCCCGTCCGGGCATTTCCAGATCCAGGCCGGCTTTAATGGCCGCCACATGGTCAGCCACAGCGCCCCAATCAGACATTACTAATCCTTGGAAGTTCCATTCTTCCCGTAAAATCGTGGTCAATAATGCTTTATTTTGCGAGTTCAAGACACCATTCAATTTATTATAAGAACACATGATACTGGCGGGATTAGCTTGTTTCACAATGCGTTCAAAGGCCGCTAAGTAAATTTCCCGCAAGGTCCGGGGGTCGATTTCCGAACTATTGGTGAAGCGTTGATCTTCTCGATTATTGGCGGCGAAATGTTTCACCGCCACCCCCACGTTTTCACTTTGAACCCCTTTGACATATTGGGTACCCAATTCTCCGGTTAAATAAGGATCTTCAGAGAAGTACTCAAAATTACGGCCTGCTAAAGGACTGCGTTTAATATTGACCCCGGGCCCTAGGAGCACACCCACGTCATTGGCATGGGCCGCGATGCCCAGATTTTTACCCACTTCAAAGAGCAGTTGCCGATCAAAGGAACAAGCGGTTAACGCTGACGCTGGATAACTGACAGCCGTAACGGCTTTGCCTAGCCCGGTGTTTTCGCCTGCCGGGCTGTCAGCTTGCTTGCGCAACCCCGAAGGCCCATCGGTCATCATCAATGGGGGTAAGGCGGCACTTTTCACGGCCTGGGTATACCATAATTTGTCACCGGCAACTAGGCTGGCTTTTTCCGTAAGGGATAAATCTGAGATCACATTATGAATGGCTTGCATGGCGTTATTCCTCCTGAATTCACAGTCTTATGGTTTCAATGATGGAATAATCAGCGTCGTTTTGCAAGCTTATTACTTGCTTTTATTTGAAAACGTTTTTAAGCTTTGAGTAACAAGGATGGAGGAATTAGTATGCTTGCATTTGGTTATCGTCATAGTGGTGGTCCGGATGTCTTTGAAGCTTTAGATATCCCCACGCCTAAACCGGGGGCCAACGAATTACTGTTAGATACTGTGGCTGTGGGTTTAAATAATCGGGAACGCACCGAGCGGGCCCAGGGCAGCTTTGCCGGGACAACTTATCAAATTTCTGGCCGGGATGCCGTGGGCCGGGTCGCTGAAGTTGGCGCCAATTTAAAAAATGATTTCAAAGTGGGCCAACTGGTGGCGACCCACAGTGAACACACCTATGCCGCGGCGGTCTTAGCTGAACCGGCCAACAGTGCCTTAGTGCCGGCGGGAGTGGACCCGGTGGTGGCCGCTGGCTTGATCACCACCGGCATTACGGCTTATAAAGCCGTTCACTATTTTGCCAAGGTCAAAACTGGTCAAACCGTGATCGTCAAGGGGGCCAGTGGCGGTGTGGGAGCGTTGGTGGCCCAACTGCTGCACCAATTGGGTGTCACGGTCATTGGGGTTGCTGCCGCTAAAAACGAAGCCCTAGTTACGGATTTAGGCATTGATAATTTCGTGGCTTATGATCAGGTGAATTTAGCCGACGCTTTAAAGGAAAAAGGCGACATTGTCTTTAACCTGGCCATGAATGGCAATGGCGGTGCCGACGATGTGGCCATGACCAAGACTGGCGGGGCCATCGTCAGCGTGGCCCACGAAACCCCTGAGTTGACCCGGGGGATTAGCTTCACCCATATTCGCCCTACTAGTGCCTTGAGCGACCAAGAAGCTCTCAAAGCCTTATTGCCCCTGCTGGCCCAGGATAAATTAAGCGTCAATATCGGTTATACCCTGCCATTTTCCTTGGCGGGCATCGTTGAAGGCCATGAGTTATTAGAGGAACGGCATACTGGTCGGGTGGTTCTGAAAGTGTAATGTGTTAGATATAAGGAATTTTTTCTTGGTGTACCGGGTAAAACCGATACACCTTTTATTATTTTCTGGGTTTTAGAGACTTCCGGCCTAATATCTGATAAACTTTTCTTATTAGCTATGGAAATGGGAGAAATTTGGAATGACAACGACTTTAGCAACACCTGCAACAAGTTCAGCACACCAAGCACCAAAAGAACTACCTAAGAAAATGCGCCAAGAAATCGACACTTGGACGGCCGCCTTTATTCAAAGCGCGGCCTTTACCAAAGTGCCCAAGACCGTTACCGCCGAAGATGCGGTGGCTTATGTGACCGTTTTGGCTGAAAAAGCGTATAGCCAGTTTGATAAAACCCCAAGGGCTTGGACAAAATATGCCATCAAGGGCGTCCTCACAGGAACTTTCGTGGCGGATATGTTCATTGATAAGGCTGACTATGCCAACATTGAGCCCACACTGCACGCCTTTTTAGATTTTGCGGCTGCCCAGGGTTATTTGAATCCTAAATTAGTTGCCCGCACCCAACGGGCCATTGCCGAAGCGGCCCCAGAGATGATCGAATTGGCCCAAGATGACGCCAATTACAGTCCGGCTAAGGCCACGGTGATGCGCAGTTTAATGCGGGAAGCGGCCACCGCCACTGAACCAACCGTACAACCAAAAGCGGCTAACCAGGGCAACCAACCTCAATCAGAGCTAACCTCTGGGCGAGTGGTGGCCTTAAAGGCTTGGAAGCGGCGCCAACGCTTGCAAAGAAAACACAAACATTAATTAAATAAATATGCTATATTATAGGTATTGACGCGCCTCTTTTTAGAGGATGACGCCGTAGCGACCCTCTAAATGGGGGCAACGCCTGAGCATCGACCGAAGTCGATGCTTTTTTTATAATTGTACATAACCTGCAATTTAAATAATTGCAGATAGCAACGCCGGAAACAAGCCAAGAAGAAAAAGAAACGCTATTAGAGCGGCTTTAAAAAAGCGTAATACACAAAAAATCGAAATCATTACCGCAGTTTATTAGCAGTGGTATGATTTCGATTTTTTCTGCATTCAATTTGATGCTTTAACCTTATGCCGATCCGTCCAAAAAGCCACGGGTGAAATTACCAGGACAATCAGGGCACTCAGCAAATAAGTGCGGCTAAAGGCTTGGCTTAATTGTTGGTTTTTGTCTTTTTTGATGGTGGTAAAAACTCGAGTCAAGACTTGCTTTTGGGCCAGTTGTTGCAGGGCGGTGCTAAAAGCCTGTTGTTTCTGGGCTAATTGACCAGTACCGGCAGTAATCTTGCCCGAGGCCGTCCCCAATTGTTGGGCAACAGCCTGGCGTTGGGGGTTAGCCCCTAAGCCCATCATGGTGGCGGTTAACCGCTGAGAACCGTTATGGACTTGGCTTAGCCCTTGGTGCAATCGGACACTGGCCCGATAAAGTTTAGCTGTTGTTGAATTGCCCTGGGGTTTGGGTAAGTCTTGCGTCCCCTTAGCCGCTTTGGCAACTGCGGTGATCAATTGGCTTTGGCCCCCCTTGGCCCCAATAGCGTTGTCCCCAGTGGTGAAAACTTGGGTTAATTGGTTTTTGGCCACGTTCTTCACCCTTGGCGCCAAGTTAGCTTTGGTCACAGTGGCAATGCCGTTTTGACGAATGGTATTTTTGGCGGTGGCCACGTGGTTGTCCAAGGTGGTGACCAGAATGGCTACCCCTAAACAGGTGCCAATTTGCCGCGCCGCATTGACGATGCCGGAACCAATCCCGCTTTTATTTTGGGGTAGATATTTCACCGAAGCCACTAAAGAGACGGAGGCAAAGCCAAAGCCAATGCCGTTAAGAATCAAGATGAGCACCATGGTTGTTTTGGACGTGGTGGTGGTAATTGAACTCAAGGCTAACAAGCTGCCGGCGATGATCACCAAGCCCCCAAAGGTCACGGGAATCGCCCCTTTGGCGGATAGGATTCTGGTGCCTAAAGGCATGGCCACCACAATAGTTAAAGAAACGGGTATCAAAATGAGGGCGGCTTGTAGAGCGGTATCGTTTAACACGTCCTGCAAGAAGTAATTCATGATCAACGCGGGACTCACCAAAGCGAAGCCCGTCATGAAATAAACTAAACTTGATGCGCTCAGGGTCTTCTCCTTAAAAAGGTCCAACTCCAACAAGGGATTTTTAACCTTAGCTTCTACACCGATAAATAACCCTAAGGCGACAAAACCACCAATTAAACTGCTTAAAATTAACAGGCTACTCCAGCCATACTGCCGGCCTTCCAATAGGCCAAAGGTGATGCCCCCTAGACCCAGGGTCAATAACAAGGTGCCCCAGACATCAATGTGCCCAGCCAGGGTATTGTCTTTGGATTCTTGGACCCAGATAGCAATGATGATCAGGGCAAGCACCGTTAAGGGGACGTTGACCCCAAACACCCAGCGCCAGGAAGTATACTCTAGCAAAATCCCGCCCAATGGGGGTCCGCCCGCAGCGGCTAAGGCCGTCACAGCACCCACGGCACTGGCTACTTTGCCCATATTGGTTTTGCCAAAAACTTCAATACCCATGGGCAAAACGATGGGGGTGATAATGGCCCCGCCTATGCCTTGGCAAAAACGAAAGACAATCAACATCCCCAGGGATGTGGCCAACGTACAGGCAGCCGAAAAGCCACCGAATAATAGCAACCCGATCAACATCACTTTTTTACGGCCATAGCGGTCCGCAATTTTAGAAGCTGTGATCATAAATACGGCCAAGGCCAAAGTATAAATCGTGGTGACCCAACTGGTATTGGTCAAACTGGCATTGAAATGGGTCATGATTTTAGGCAGGGCAATATTGACGATGGTACTGTCCAAGGTCCCCATAAACATGGCAATGGTCAAACCCACAAAACTAATCCCTTTTACAAAACGTGACATAAATACCCTCCTTAGAAAACTTCATTGGTAGATGTGACACAAATGTTTCCATGTGACACACTTGTTACCTTTGAATCCACTTTGCAGTATAATGAGGGTAATCATGAAACACAAGCCTTGGGCCACAAGTGCTACAAATTGGCCGGTTTTGTGTCATTTCAAAAAAAGGATGGTCAACTTATGAAATTGAACGGCAAACAACGCATGGTGCAACAATCTAAACAATGGCTCAGTGACGCCTTGATCGAACTCATGGCCACCGAAGACTTTGAGGATATTTCCATTACAGAAATTGCGCAAAAGGCTGACTTATCTCGGAAGACCTTTTATCGGTTGTTTAAAAATAAAAATGCGGTGGTGGATTTCTTTTGTGATCAATTGTTTGATGACTACTTCCAAGTTTTGATCAAACAAACTCCGCAACCCGCCGCAGCCATGTTAGACACGACTTTGAACATCTTCTTTAATTTCTGGTGGCAACAAAAAAGCCTTGTGCGTTTATTAATTCGCCAAGGCTTATTCGATCATTTAACAGCGGTGTGGCAACGTAAAGCCATCCCCCGCTATGGTAATTTTATCGCCCCTTGGCATCTGCAAGGCACACCCAAGGAAGTCAATTACATCATGGCCTTTCAGTTAGGCGGCTTCACCAACACGCTGCGGGTGTGGTTAGACCAAGCTGACCCGGAAGAACCGGCCGTTATTCAAAAAACCATGATTGCGGCAATTCATCAATTGTCCGCCAGCCTCAAAGCCTAGGCTGGCCTGCCGGCTTTAGTTCAGCTGATACACGGCCTGGATTTCCCCGGCAGTGCCCAGTTGCAGGACGTTTAAATTTTGATACACGTAACTGCCCCCGTCGATGAAAACGCGGGGGTATTCGCCCTTGTACTGAACGGCCACTACCGCGGCTTGATGGTCGCCATAACGGGTGATTTTTCCTTGGTCTTTAGGCAATTGGCCATAGATCATGGTGGTGATGGTGTGGCCGGTGACCAGGGTTTGGGCTACGGGATTGTGGCCAAAATCGGGGACGTGGTTGCGACTCAATAGCGCCGCCGCATGCTTGAAGCTCCAGTCGTGTTCTTGAAACCAATAATCTTCCCGTAGCCATAATTTCGCTAAATCCGGGGTGGCTTGTAGGCCTTCGGGATAAATGCCGCCATGAACATAAAGGCGGTGATCATCTTGGTAATAATAGGGCAAACTAGCGATAAAAGAAATTAGGTCGGCGTAGCGGCTTTTGATGAGCTGTTGGTTGTGGGGCACGTTATAGGCAATATAGTCGTCGCCTAACATATCATGTAAGGTAGTGGCGCCGTCATTTTGAATATACAATTGCTGGGCGGCGGTGTCCTGGGACAAATAGCCTAAAAACATGTCCTCATGGTCACCGCGAATGGCAATTGCGCTTTGAGCTTGGACCATTTTTTGAACGTAGCGCAATACTTGCAAGCTAGCTGGTCCCCGGTCGATCATATCTCCCAAAAAGACGACGCGATAGTCGGTAAACTTGGGGATAGTTTCAATTTTGGTCAACAAGTCGAAATGACCATGAATATCTGAAATAATTAAATCCGTGCCTGCCATTGTCGTCCTCCTGTTGAGCTGATTGTCTAGGCTTACCTTAACAAAAAAATACGGGATATACCAGTGGCCCAGCTTATGGTAACAGTATTTATCCCGTATTTTTACCTGGTGTCTTGGGTATGATGGGACCTCAGCAATACCAATTTACAATTTGATGACACTTTACAATTATTCTTGCCATGTCAATGATTCTCGGCACTAAAGTACCGAGCTTGTCTCTCACCACCAAGTGGCGAGGGCATCTGTATCAGATACCTTTAGACTTACGCCTAACGCTATGTGGTCTAACAACCTTCCGGTCTCCCACGTAGTTTGCGTGTGATAAGCACGTGCTGTGTTGGCGTTACTTACTGTTGAGTCTTACTTATCTAAGGATTCCAACAGCCCGATGATCGACTTCACCGGCAATTGAA
>NZ_AZGA01000049.1:13853-29616 GCF_001436375.1 Agrilactobacillus composti DSM 18527 = JCM 14202
ACCCAAAAATTGAATATTCATGGCACCGACACGATCATCATTGGACTGGTAACCGCAGTTTGAACATTGGTAGGCATGCAGTTGGTGCTTGCGATTCGTTTTCTTGATCTCACCGCAAGCAGGACAGCGCTGACTGGTATAAGCCGCACTAACCGTGATGACCGCAGCACCTGCCTGAATAGCTTTGTAAGTCAACAGCTGTTCCAGCTGATAAAACGCCCAAGATACTTTCTCATAACGCGTGTCCTTGGTGGTCTTTTCCGTGGCAAAACGAACATTGACCAGATCTTCTAAAACAAACAAGGTATTTGGTCCGTATTTAGCAACAAGTGTCTTAGACAACTGATGATTGATATCAGTCATCCAGCGGTTCTCTTTATTGCCCATTTGACGGATACGTCGTTTGGAATTTCTGGTATTATGTCTTTGCAGACTAGCCCGCAGCGCTTTGTAGTGTCGGCGTTTACGATTGATAGCTTGACCATTGAAAAACGTTGTTTTTCCCTGGTCATCATAAGCGGTGACTAATTGCCGGATCCCCCGATCAAGCCCCACAACGTGTTGCATATCATTACGGGTCAGTTCAGGGAATTCTTTATTAACTGCAATGTATAAAAACCAATTGGTACCAGACTTAATTAGTTTTGCACCGCCAAACTCCCAGGTACCATCCAGATACTGTTCAAAGCCAGTTTTTAACACAAAGCGAGCCTTCACCCGGCCTTGAAGCGTATTGATGGACAACTTTTCACCGTTTGCGACGATAGACCAATCACGGTTACGGACTAAGTCAGCTTGCGGGCGCTGAAAATAGATCGGTTTCCAAAGCCAGTGCAGGTCTCTGGGGACTTTGAGATAAATTTCTTTACCTTTTTTATCTTTCTTACCGGTGGCATAGGCCATGGGTTTGCGTCGCAGCTGCGTCTGAACAGTTTTATAACGGGCAACCGTCGTTTTGATCGCGGAAATAGCCAATTGTGATTTTAAACCGAAGCATTGCCGCAAGTCTTGATAAAGCTTTTTCTGAATCTTGATAGCACTCAACTCAAAATTGTTGTTAAAAATATACTCGGAAACATGATTGCAGGCTGAGCGATATTGTTCAGTGGTCTCCTGAAATTTAGCCGCATCAGCAGCGTTATCTAGTTTGATTTTAGCCTTTACCGTTAGACTTAACAGCATTTTTATCACCTACTTTTCTTATAGTTATTATAACTTATATAATAACTATAAGAAAAGAAATGTGCTCAAAATAGGCACATAGTTATAAATCAATTGAGTTCTTCAAACTCAATCGGAATTCCTCACGAGATCGAAATCCCGTGCTTCCTTTCCGATATTTTCGTGAATTCAAATATTTATCATATTTAGCTTGATAATAGCTATTTTTATTCATCACAAATACCATATTTCAAACTATTTAATTCATATGATGCCATTAATATGTAGTTATGCAATTAAATATTAGTTGCACAATAAATTAAGGAGCATTTTCATATGACAATTAAATCTGTTTTATTAGGCGCAAGTGCATTAGCTACAGCGGCCACCATCGGCCTCACACCCTTAGCCACAGCTAATGCCGCCACAACTGCTGAGCCCACCATTGTCAGCGTCAACACCACTTTTCATTCTGACAACAAAGGCTTAACCATTTATACTGATCCTAATGGCAGCCAAAATAGTGGCAAACAATTACCCACCACCATTTCTGACTGGCGGGTGACCCGGGAAGCTAAAGACGCCAATGGCCAAGTCATCGCCTATGATTTAGGCAACGGTCAATGGGTCAAAGCCGCTGACGTCACGCAAAATCAAGGTACCAGCAACCAAACTACTAACAACAATATCACCGTGAAAGACGTGAGTTTGACGGTTAATTCCAACTATAAGAACGTCCAAGTCTACAGTGACTCCGCCACCACCCAACCGACGGATAAACTCAGCACTGTCTTCAACCTCTGGAAAGTCTTTAGAGTCGCCTATGACAGCAATGGCAAGGCCGTCGCTTACCAAGTCGGCCTCACCTCTTGGGTCAAAGCTACTGACGTCACCGTCAACTAGCCCGTGTCAAAATATAGCCTAATCAAAAATTAGAGTCTCCAACGTGATTGCTGCGTTTGGGGGCTTTTTCAGGTACTTTTGTTCCCATTTTGCCTTTTAGCTGGCTTAAGTATAAACTAGCTAATAATATCTCAACATGCAATTATCCTATAAACGGAGGTGGCCATCGTGCCGGTTAACTCTTTTGATAATTATCCTTTAACTTGGCGACCAACTTTGCATTCCTCGGAAACACCGCTGTACATTGCTTTAGCTAATCAATTAGAACAAGATATCGCCGCCGGAACTTTGCATCCGGGCCTGAAACTGCCCCCGCAACGGGAACTGGCCGATTTTTTAGACATTAACGTGAGCACGGTATCCCGGGCTTTTAAAATTTGTGCCAATAAGGGGCTTTTGAGCGGTATCACCGGCAGTGGGACCTATATCGCCTATGATGTGGACACCCACATCTCGGCCAAGCCAAAACATGCACCTAATATCATTGACCTGGGCACCATGACGCCGGAAACAATTGCCCAAGATGACCTGGTGGCCTTATTGCAACAGATGATTGCCGCCCCACATTTTGGCAGCCTATTCCAATATGCCAATAGTGAAGACCGCTGGCACAAAGATGCCGCCGTCAAGCTCATTGCCAAAGCCGGCTATCAAACCGACCCCAGCCATATCTTGCTGTCCAGCGGGGGTCAAAATGCCCTGGCTGCCATTTTCTCCGGTTTACTAAAGCCCGGCGATCGCCTGGGGACCACAGCTTTGGTTTATCCTGGGCTTAAAAGTGCCGCTAAACTGTTTGGCATTCAGCTGGTGGCCCTGCCAGAAGAAAACGGCGAATTATCTGAGACTGGCATTAGACAAGCCGTTAAAAATGACAACATGAAAGCCATTTATGTGATGCCGGATGCGCATAATCCCACCACCCATACCATGTCAATTGCCGCCCGGCAGATGATTGCTAGCTTGGCGCAAGAATTAAATGTGATCATTATCGAAGATGGCATCAATAGCTTACTGGCCAAAAAGCCCCTGGCCGCCATTGCCCAGAGTGCGCCGGCACAAACCATCTACATTGCCAGTCTATCTAAAACGCTGGTACCAGCCCTGCGTTTAGCTTATGTGGTGGCCCCCAGCCAATATTATGGAACTTTGGATAATGTGTTATATAACATCAATTTATCCCAATCGGCCATCTTGCTGGAACTGGCTTCTCGGCTCATTGTATCCGGGCGTTTGGATTCCCTGCTGGCCAAACGCAACCAAGGTATCGTCGCCCGTAATCGGCTGGCCAACCGGGTTTTCAAAGACTATGACCTCATCGGCAATAATGATAGTTTAAATCGCTGGCTACCTTTACCAAAGGGTGTCTCTGGCAAACAATTTGAACAATTGGCCCTGGTTAAAGGCGTATCTGTTTACGGGTCCCAGCGTTTTGCCGTGGGCAAAGATGCTCCCATTGGGGCAATTCGCATCGCCATTTGTACGCCAGATAGTATCGCAAAATTAGAACGGGGTCTAAATATTATTCACGAAATTTTAATTAAATTATAAAATGATTAAAAGTGTTTTGCACACAATTCTGATATTGTTCGCAAAACGCTTTTTATATACAATGGTTCCTAGATTGACGTTTCAAAATATATTTTAGGAGTTAATGACAATGACAGAAAATAACCGATATGCTTTGAACAAAAACTTAGCCCAGATGTTAAAGGGCGGCGTAATTATGGATGTTTCCACCCCACAACAGGCGCGAATTGCCCAAGAGGCCGGTGCCAGTGCAGTGATGGCCTTGGAACGTATTCCTGCCGACATTAGAGTGGCCGGCGGTGTTGCCCGCATGAGCGACCCTAAAATGATTAAGAGCATCCAAGCAGCGGTGAGTATTCCTGTCATGGCGAAAGTCCGGATCGGCCATTTTGTGGAGGCCCAAATCTTACAAGAAATTCAAATCGACTTTATTGATGAAAGTGAAGTTTTATCCCCAGCCGATGATAAATTCCATATTGATAAAACTAACTTTGAAGTGCCCTTCGTCTGTGGTGCTAAAAATTTAGGTGAAGCTCTGCGCCGTATTAGTGAAGGTGCCGCTATGATCCGGACCAAGGGTGAACCCGGCACTGGGGATATCGTCCAAGCGGTCCGCCATATGCGCCTGATGAATGCGGCGATTAAAAAAATCACGTCCATGGCTGAAGATGAACTCTTCGAAGAAGCGAAGCAGTTAGAGGTTTCTTATGAAGCTGTTAAATACATCCACGAAAATGGCAAGCTCCCTGTCGTTAACTTTGCGGCCGGGGGCATTGCCACACCGGCGGATGCGGCCTTAATGATGCAACTGGGTGCTGAAGGCGTCTTTGTGGGCTCCGGTATCTTCAAATCCGGCGATCCTGCTAAAAGAGCCGCTGCCATTGTCAAAGCTGTGACCAACTACAACGATGCCAAAATGATTGCGGCCTTATCCGAAGATTTAGGGGAAGCCATGGTAGGTATCAATGAAAGTGAAATCAAAGTATTAATGGCTGAACGGGGGCAATAATATGCGCATTGGCGTCTTGGCCCTCCAGGGGGCTTTTATTGAACATATTCACAAATTGCAGGCCTTGGGGATCGATACTTTTGAAATTCGGCAACCGGCCGACTTGCAAACAACTTGTGATGGCCTCATTATCCCCGGGGGTGAAAGTACCGTCATCGGCAAATTACTGGTGGAACTTCAATTGCTGACACCCCTAAAAAACGCCATCCAAGCCGGCCTACCGGTGTTAGGGACTTGCGCTGGCCTAATTTTATTAGCCAAAACCATCAGCAATGCCACGCAACCGGGTATCAACACCATGGACATCGTAACCACCCGCAACGGTTATGGCCGCCAATTGGGTAGTTTCAATACCGTTGCCACCTTTGCCGGGGAAAAAATCCCCATGGTTTTCATTCGGGCCCCTTATATTCAAAAAGTCGGCCCTCAAGTTGAGGTTTTAGGTCAAGTCGAGGGCCGCATCATCGCCGCTAGACAAGCCAATATGTTGGCAACCGCGTTTCATCCCGAACTCACCGATGATCCGAAGGTGTACCAATATTTCATCACCATGATCAACCAACAAAACCAGCGGCGAGTGGTGTAATACTATTTCGCCAAAGCCACTGGCTTGCCCGTAGCTTAAGTTTCACCAAAAATTAGTACAATCAAAAGCCCGCCAGTGCGATTTCTGTGCTTGGTGGGCTTTTGTACTACGCTGACAATATTTAAGCGACTGAGCATTGATAAATCCAGGCAGTTCTTGTACGCTAGGTTGGTAAGCTTCTAAGTCGGTTAAGCGCTGACAAAGCTAATACTAGGACTGTATATAATTCAATCTTAAGTTCGTTTCAAACCAATAAACGAATGTATCTTCTGGAGGCAATGCTATGGACAACCAAACTTTATTTGAAGAATTAGGCGAATTGGCACAACAACCGGTGCTCTGGTTCGCCCGGCAAAGATATCAAACTGATCGCTCAAATCACCTGCCCGATAATGGGCGCCGCTTGTTGCGGATCCTGGTGGAGGCCAACAATCCCCTAACAGCGGGAACAATTGCCGATATTTTAGCCATTCGCCCCACGGCCGTGAACACCTTGGTCAAAAAACTGGAAGCTGAAAGCTTGGTGTTACGCACCAGAGATAAAACTGATGCCCAAATCGTCAGAATCCAAATTACCAAACCCGGTCGGGAACGTTTGGCCAAAATCGATACGTTCCGCAGTAACTTTCTAGCCGCCTTGTTCAGTGTTTTTGACGACACCGAACAAGCCCAGTTCACCAAAAGCCTGCATAAACTCAACCAACACATCACCTCTGAGGATTTTGCCAAACAATTATCCCAAAATATGACCAGTGCGGATAAGGCCTTTTTCAATGAGTTAAGTAAAGGCCACCTCAACCGAGACGAGCAAATGCACCGGTTGTTGGACCGCATCAAACGCCAGGGTAGCGCCGACGACCAGGCCAAGCCTGACCACAGTTAGGGTCCTTTTGAAAACTAGGTTCTAAAAATAAAAATGCCATTATAAAAAACTGGGACAACCACCGCAAACGCACGCGTGTTGTCCCAGTTTTTCATGCCATTAAGCCACTTGTGCCAGCAGATGCTTGACATGCGCAGCGGCCGCTGGATAATCGGCAGTGTCTTGGTCAGGCAGCTGTTTCAAGGTTTCCAAAATTACCCGACCTTGGACCAACAAGCGCTCCATATCGGCGTTGGTATCTTCTAAAAAAGAAACGGTCAAATAAATTTCCAAGGTGGGGATGGCCTTTTTCTCCCCGGCTAAGGCTTCTTTCCCCAACTGTTTGATGATCACGCGCAGATTGCGAGTCCGCCGTTTGAGTTTTTTGTGCTGGTTATAATAAGGCAAAAATAAAGCCACACAAACTGCCAAAAATTGCGAAATACCAGCCACCCATTCTGAAACCGTCCCAATTGCCATTGTCCTCCCCCCTCGTTCATCATCTTAAAAATAATTAATCCTATGCGATTATAGTTTTTTCGGGGAAAAGTACAAGCCAAAATTAAAAAATACTGGTTACCTTTGCCAAGGGGGGCCTTGGCTAAGGTAACCAGTATTTCAGTTGTTACTAAATATTAGTGGCGGCTTGATTGTCCGTGGTTGGTTGTTGCAGGGCAATCAGCGGGTCGCCAGCTTTCACGTCGGTGACATCGATGCGACTCACATCCCCATAATCATTGGTGTTGGTGATAACCACCATCACCGTGGGGTCGTAGCCAGCTTCGGTGATGCCTTTGACATCAAAGGTGCCCAATTTGTCGCCCTGTTGGACTTGGTCACCCTGTTGCACCGTACTGGTGAAGAACTTACCTTCAAGATTGACGGTGTCTAAGCCCAGATGGATCAGGACCTCCGCCCCGTCTGCGGCCTTAATGCCGTAAGCATGTTTGGTGGGATAAGCCACGGTGATTTCACCGGTGACCGGGGCCAAAACCACATCACTAGCGGGTTTAATGGCAGCCCCTTTCCCCATGATTTCAGCGGAAAAGACTTGGTCATTGACTTGCTTCAAGCTTTCAACCACCCCGGCAACTGGTGCGTTGACCACGGCATCGCTGACAGCGGCGTCGGCCGCACTTACCACATCGCCAGCTTCATTGGTCTGAACTTCTGGCTCAACGTTTTTGGCCATGGCTTTGCGGCCATAAACCAAGGTCCCGGTGAAGGCCACTACGATACTGCAGGCAATGGCTAAGAAGAATGGCAGGTAGAATTTAACCGGGAGGGAAATGAAACCGATGATCCCCGCAGCCCCTAAGGCAGTGGAGCGGACCCCGAAAATCCCGATCAATAAGCTACCCACGGCTGAACCAATCATGCCGATAAAGAATGGGAAGCGTAATTTCAAGTTGACCCCAAAGATAGCCGGTTCAGTGATCCCCAAGAGGGCGGACAGGCCGGAAGAAGAAGCCAAGCCTTTTTGTTTCTCATCGCGGGATAAGAAGAAAATGGCTAAAGCAGCCGCCCCTTGGGCAGCGTTGGCCATGGAGGCGATTGGGAAGAAGAAATCGCCGCCGGTTTTGGCCACGTTGGCCAAAAGCTGGGTTTCGATGGCCGGGAAACTTTGGTGTAAACCGGTAATGACGATTGGGGAGTAGAATAATCCGAAGACCGTGGAGCCCACAAAACCAGTGGCATTATACAAGAAAACAATCCCGTCGGTTAAGCCGTTCCCTACCGTCCGCATGATCGGGCCTACAAAGGCAAAGGTCAAGAAGGCCACGAAGATGATACTGATCATGGGGGTGAAAATAAAGTCCAGGGTAGCGGGCATGCGTTTATGGAGCCACTTTTCAACCTTGGCTAAAATGAAAGCCACCACCAACACGGGCAGGACTTGGCCTTGGTAGCCGGCTTGGGCGATGTGCAGGCCGAAAATGTTCCAGGCGGGCATGGTGCCCTTGGCCACGATTTCAGCCACGTTGTAGCCGTTGACTAAAGCCGGCATCACCATGATCATCCCCATGGTGGCCCCCAGATAAGCATTGCCCCCAAAACGCCGGGTGGCAGAGAAGCCTAATAGGATGGGTAAGAAAGCAAAAGGTGCCGAGGCAAACAGGTTGATCATTTCGGCGATACCCTTGATGCCAGGGTACATGGCCACCAGGGATTTGGCGCTAAATAGGCCCGGGGATACCAAGACGTTATTTAAAGCCATCAATAACCCACCGGCCACTAAGGCTGGAATAAGGGGTACAAAAATGTCAGATAGGACTTTAACCAAAGCCATCAGCGGATTGTCTTTTTTACCTTTGGCAGAAATGGCCTTTAGGTCGTCGGGGGTAACTTCTTTTAAGCCGGTCAAACTAATTAAGTGGTCATAGACCTTGTCCACATCCCCAGGGCCGATGATGATTTGATATTGGCCATTCACGCGAAAAGTCCCTTTAACGGCATCGTTAGCATCTAAAGCTTTTTGATCGATTTTGTCTTCATCTTTGATCACCAACCGTAACCGGGTGGCACAGTGAGCGGCGGCTAGAATGTTGTCTTGCCCCACGTCCGCCAGAATGTCTTTTGCTGCTTTCCCATGATCCATGTTTTGACCTCCCATGTAAGCGATTCCTGTATTTGATAAACCCATTGTAATGGATTCATTTCAAATTGTCAAACGTTTATCAATTTTTGATTTTTAGTGGCGCCGTCTGCTATAATGACAGCATGAAAACGTTTATCTTTTTTGGAGGCGAATACCATGCAGCAATGGACCACGGCACAACGCTATCGACCCTATAGCGCTTATTCAACCAAACTGGTCACTAAATTACAAAGACAACAACAAGACTCTATTTGGCACTTAGGCTATCATATCCAACCAGCCAGCGGTTTATTAAATGACCCCAATGGCTTTACCTATTATAATCACCAATGGCATGTCTTTTATCAAAACTTCCCCTTCGGCCCGGTGCACGGCTTGAAGAGCTGGGTTCATTTAACGTCCCCAGATTTGACCCATTGGACGGCCGACGGGTTGAAAATTTACCCCGACACCAAATATGAAAGCCACGGCGCTTATTCCGGCTCGGCGCTGGCTGTGGGGTCAGACTTATTTTTGATGTACACGGGCAATGTCCGGGATGAAAATTGGCAACGCCATCCCTATCAATTAGGGGCTACCTTAGACCAAAATGGGACTTTACACAAGCTAGCTCAGCCTTTAATTGGGGACATCCCGGCCGGCTATACCGACCACTTCCGAGATCCCCAGTTAATTGAACATGAGGGTACTTACTACGCCTTCATCGGCGCCCGGAAACAAGACGACACCGCCCACATTCTCGCCTACCAGGCCCCAGACCCTAAAGGCCCCTGGACCTTAAAAGGCGAATTACACTATAGTGATCAAAATCTGGGTTATATGGTTGAATGTCCCAACCTGATTTTTATTGACCAACAGCCTGTCCTGATTTTTTGTCCCCAGGGACTGTCCCAAACCATTGCCAGTTATGATAATATTTACCCTAATATGTACATTGTGGGGGAAGCCTTTGATTGGGATACCCTTAGCTTTATCAACCCAACTGGCCCGCAAAACCTGGATGGGGGCTTTGATGTCTATGCTACCCAAGCTTTCAATGCCCCGGATGACCAGGCCTATGCCATCAGCTGGTTAGGCTTGCCGGATACCACTTATCCCTCTGATGCCGAAAATTGGCAGGGCTGTTTTTCTTTGGTGAAGCACTTGACGTTAGTGGCCGGCCAACTGCGCCAACAGGCCGTGGCCCAAGGCTTAGCTAAGGCTGCTTTTGATCCGAAAACCGCTGACTTGCAGCTGCAAGAAAAGTTGCAGTTTGACTTCCCCAACTTTCCTAAGGGGCAGTTACAAATTAAAGCCCAGCACAGCAGCGATAAATTGACCCTTAGTTTTGATGCACAAACCCATAGTCTCACCGTGGACCGGGGCCAAATGGGCCAACCTGTGGCCTTAGATCATGGCACCATCCGCAGCATTCAATTACCGGCGACTGCCCTTCGTTTAACCTTATGGCTGGACCATTCGGCCTTTGAGCTGTATGTGAATGACGGCGCGCAAGTTGTATCTGGCCGGCTATTTCCTAGGCAGGCGGATACCTATCAGTTAGATACCAGCCAACTGGCCGCGGATGACTTTGAAGTCAGCGGGACCCGTTTACAAACAATTTATTAATTAAGGAGGCAATTCGTATGGCAAAATTGGCTGATGTTGCAAAACTGGCCGGGGTGTCCGTGACCACGGTCTCCCGGGTCATCAATAACTACGGCTCCTTATCTGAAAAGACCAAGACCAAGGTTTTTGCGGCCATGCACACCTTGAACTACCAACCTAATAGTGTAGCCCGCTCCCTGCAGGGTAAAAGTTCTCGCTTGATCGGCCTTATTTTCCCCGGGGTCAGCAATCCTTTCTTTGGGGAATTGGTGCAAACATTAGAAAATAAATTATCGGCTTTGGATTATCGGGTGATTCTTTGTAACTCGGTGAATAACGCCGACACAGAACGGGCTTATCTGCGCATGCTGCAAGCTAATCAAGTGGCGGGCATCATCACTGGCACCCATAATTTAACCATTCGTGAATATGAACACGTGGACGCACCGATCATCTCCTTTGACCGGCATTTGGGAGATAATATTCCCATTGTCAGTTCTGATAATTACGCCGGGGGTAAATTGGCTACCGAGCTGTTGATCAAGACCGGAGCCACCTGTATTGTGATGATTTCTGGGGCCAATCGCCCTAACAGTCCCACCAATTTGCGGGTTAAAGGCTATGAAGACAGTCTACAACAAGCCGATTTACCCACCCACGTGCTGGAACTGCCCTTTAGCATGTCCCCCACGTTAAAAAGAGTGGAGATTCGACAACACTTGACCACTTTGAAACCCGATGCGGTTTTTTGTAGTGATGATTTGACGGCTATTTTGGTGGGGGATGTGGCCCAGGAACTGGGGTTGAAAATTCCAGAACAACTGAAATTAGTAGGTTACGATGGCACCCGCTTGATTCAAGACTACCAACCCCAACTCTCCACCGTAGTTCAACCCATTGGGGATTTGGCGGACTTGATGATTCAGCTCTTGCGCCAGCGTATCAAAGATAACAAAGTCCAGCTCCAAGCCCAATATACCCTGCCCGTGAGCTTGCATACTGGAGCTTCGGTATTGGCCACCAAGGCGTAATTGCTTTGATTTTTCAGGCATCAGCTTTTCGGCTGGTGCTTTTTTTAGATTCAAAAAACACCTGCCATGGGGTTATTAAAAGGGCTCCTGCAGGTGTTTCATTTATAAATAGCCTAATTTCAAACGTGTCTTGGGGTAAATAACACGAAAATCAATAGCAATGCCACAACATAAACAAGCTGTAGGGTAATGGCACCGACAATCCAGCCATGCAGGCCTTGCAACTGGTCATCTGATTTAGCTGCCGCTAACAGATATATACCTGGTATTAGGCCCAATAAAGGTATGACAAAGGCACAAACCAATAGGAGTACCAGCCATATTGAACGGACGTTTTGAATGATTATCGTCTCCCTTATAAACTACTTAGTTAGTAGGTTACTAGAAAACCTGTTATTTTTCCAGGATAGTTGATGCTTTTTCTGATATTTATTACTGCCAAGTGGACGTATCTGGTTTCAAGATTTTATTAGACTGCTTGGTGGTCAAATTGATGTTGAAGACCTTCTTGTAGTAAGCCTTAGTTTCTTTGACCAGGTTGATATCTTTAAATTGCTTGGGATAAACGGTCTTGGCTACCCACAATAAGGTGATGGGCGTGTCAACGCCTGGGGTATAACTGCGATACATCCCCATTGGCATTTTTGCCACTTGTTTATCTTTCACAGCCGCAACTTTACCCCAATCATAGTTCCCCACGGTATTGTTATATAGATCCTTAGGCATGGCACTATTGAAGTTGGTGACTAAAATATGTTGGGGATTCCATTGGTAGATTTGCTCCATGGTGACTTGGGTCACATTGTTGGAATTGGGGATATCCACCACATTTTTAACATTGATGGCATCGGCCCAATATTGGCCAAAGGAAACGGTCCCGCCGGTAATAATGGCTGTACTGCTATATTGCCGCAGGAAGAAAACACTTTGGCGCTCGGCGGGCTTGATATTTTTTGTCCGTTTTTGCACCAGTTTGGCAACTTTATTGCTATAATCCTTTAAAATTTTGGCTTTATTATCCTTGGGGAAAATTTGGGATAGTAGACTGATCCAATTGTTTTCCGTCTCAATGGTATTGCCCTTCCATTTGCCAACGGAAATCCCCACGGCTTTGAAGCCAGCGTTGGTGAGTTTTTGCTGCATCTTGGTATCTTCAGCCCCATAGAAGACCACATCTGGTTTAACTTTTTTCAGTTCCTCCGTGTTGATGGACGTGCCATCGTTGGAGGCAGTCTTGGCCTTCAAAATACCTGGGTATAATTCAGAAAGCAGGCTGTGTTTAGCGGCCACCATGCTAGGTTCCGGCATGGAGACAATTTTATCGGCTGAGTTGAAAAATACCGCCATCACAGATGGTAAAGGCCAAATGGAGCCCACGATGGCAACCCGCTTAATATTTTTGGGTAGTGTCACCTTATTACCCGCTTGGTCCGTGATGGTTTTTGTTTGTTTGGTACTGGCAGCCCCAACGGTTGATGCTTGTGCCTGATAGGTACCAGCGCCGAGATTGACAGCCAGCACTAGGGCAAAGACAGCTACTGCTAGCTTGAATATCCTTTGAACATGTTTTGACATACTTCAATAAGCCTCCCAATTTTATGATAATACTTCTCCAATTAAGGTCGATAATCACCCCGGCTTTTAACCACCGTATAACCAATGGCGGTCATTTGATCAGAAAGCTTCCGAACGCCTGTGGCAGCATCATCATTGATGCCGGCTTTATTATCATAAAGTAAGTATTGCTTGCGAAAACGCAGCGGTGATAGGTTAGGCATCACCACATTGCAGCCGGCCAAAACGCCTAACTGACGGCCGTCTCCTTGAACAGTACCCAAAGCAGTGGTCGCCGGTAATAATATCTTTGGAAATAAAATCCGACACAAGCTCAAAATAAAGAGCGTCAAGTTCTCACTACCAGCCGGAAAATCACGAAACGGGGTTTGACTATGGGGAACATAAGGCCCAATGCCAATCATAGCCGGTTTAAATTGGGTGATATATACCATATCATCAGCCAAATTATCAAAAGTTTGATACGGCCCGCCTACCATAAAACCACAACCGGTTTGAAAACCGATTTCTTTAAGCGTCTCAAGACAGGCCAGCCGATGTTCGATGCGCTGATAAGCTGGGTGCCAGCGTTGATATAATGCGGGGGTTACCGTCTCATGGCGTAACAGAAATCTATCGGCACCGGCATCAAAATACTGTTGATAGGCGGCGCTAGGTTGTTCGCCAATGGATAAGGTAATGGCACAGTCCGGATAGCGCGCACGAATTGTCTGGATAATATCTGTAAAAACGTCGGCGGTGAAATAGGGATCTTCGCCACCTTGTAACACAAAGGTCCGGAACCCATTTTGATAACCATCTTCACAACATGCTAGTATCTCGGCTTTCGTTAGTCGGTACCGTTCAACTTGGCGATTACCATGGCGGATACCGCAATAAAAACAATCATTACGACAATAATTGGTGAATTCAACAATCCCTCTAAAAAATATTTGTTTGCCAAATTGCTGGATGATTAATCGCCGGGCAACATCAGCCGCATATTGTTGGTCACTAGGTGTGACTGTTGCCAATAACTGAACCCATTGGTCATGGCTTAAAGTATGCTTATGCAATAGCTCATCGATCAATGCCGTGTTATCCATACCTAACTCCTCTCAGGTGCTGGCACTTGCTGTCCTTGGGTATAAGCTGTCAATGCGTCCGGGAGCATGGTCACACTTCTGGGTAAAATACCTTTCATATAAGCAATCGCCGTGCCATAGTTGGTCATGGGCACGCCTTGGGCTTCCGCCCGTTGCATTCGATTCAGCATCTCCCGACTATTCAACATACAGGCCCCGCAATGAATCACCAAGGCAAAGTCAGCTAAATTCTCGGGATAACCCCGACCGCTGACCAGTTCAATACTTAAATTTTTACCTGTCCGTTTTTTTAACCAGTTGGGTAGCTTCACACTGCCAATATCGCCGCACTGGCGATGGTGGGTACAACCTTCAGCAATTAAAATCCGGTCACCGTCTTGCAAATCATCAATTGCCCGCACCCCGGCCACTGCTTGGGTCAATAGCCCCTTGTGGCGGGCCATCAAAATGGAAAACGAGGTCAGCGGAATACTTTCCGGGGTAATTTGCGCCACTTCGGCAAAAGCTTGGGAATCAGTTACCACCAAGGCCGGTGGTGTCTTTAAACTGGCTAAGGTGCCCGCCAATTCTGGGACTTGGGTCACCATGGCAATGCCATGATGGTCTAAAATGTCACGAATCATCATTTGCTGGGGTAAAATCAGGCGACTTTTAGGGGCTGATTCATCAATGGGGGTCACTAAAACCACCACGTCATTTGGTTTTATCAAATCCCCAATTAAGGGTTGTTCAACGGCCACTTGGGGACGTAAATGGGCTAAGCGCTCTTTAAATTCGTGAATCCCGGTGCCGGCAATAGCGCTGACATAGATTTCATTGGCTTTGGCTGTCGGTAAAGTGGTCATTAAATCACTTTTATTCAAGGCAATTAAATAATTCACCTGTTTTTTGTGGAATAGTTCCAGCAGTTGCCGATCACTGGGCGCCAAGCCGGTGGTGGCATCCACAACTAGCACCGCAATATCGGTCTGATTTAAAACTTGTTTGGTCTTTTTAACCCGTAGTTCCCCCAAATCGCCGGTGTCATCAAAACCTGGGGTGTCAATGATCACCACGGGGCCCAAAGGTAAGAGTTCCATGGCCTTGCGCACTGGATCGGTGGTGGTGCCCTTGGTGGTGGAAACCACGGCCAGATCTTGCCCCGTTACCGCATTGACCAGGCTAGACTTCCCAGCATTGCGCCGGCCGAAAAAGCCAATATGCACCCGTTCGCTGGATGGTGTGTCGTTTAATCCCATTGTGTGCCCTCCTTGTCTGTTTTACGTTAGAAAGCTGAAGCTGCAGATGTGGGTTTGAAAATAGATTGGGCTTGTTTATCGGTTAATTTAATATTGCTGCCAACTAAACCATTCGCTAAGATCAGCGCTATTACACAGATTACTATATTTATAGATTTCTTCATGAAAATATCGGAAGGAAACATGGGATTTCAATCCCGTGAGGAATTCCGATTGAGTTTGAAGAACTCAAATGATTTATAAATATGTGCCTATTTTGAGCACATTTCTTTCTTTGTAGTTATTGTATAAGTTATAATAACTATAAGAGGAAGGAGTGTTCAAAATGCTGCTAAGTCTAACGGTCAAGGCTAAACTTAAACTAGATAATGCTGCTGATGCCGCTAAATTTCAGGAGACCAGTGAACAATATCGCTCAGCCTGCAATCATGTTTCTGAGTATATTTTTAACAATGGTCTTGAATTGAATGTTCTCAAGATTCACAAAAAGCTTTATCGAGACTTGCGACAACACTTTGGGCTGAAATCCCAACTGGCCATCTCTGCGATCAAAACGACGGTTGCCCGTTATAAAACTGTTCAGACGCAGCTGCGACGCAA
>NZ_AZGA01000049.1:29626-47448 GCF_001436375.1 Agrilactobacillus composti DSM 18527 = JCM 14202
CCCACCGGTAAGAAAGATAAAAAAGGTAAAGAAATTTATCTAAGAGTTCCCAGAGACCTGCACTGGCTTTGGAAGCCGGTCTATTTTCAACGCCCGCAAGCTGACTTAGTCCGTAATCGAGATTGGTCTATCGTCGCAAACGGTGAAAAGTTGTCTATCAATACGCTTCAAGGCCGGGTGAAGGCTCGCTTTGTGTTAAAAACTGGCTTTGAACAGTATCTGGATGGCACCTGGGAATTTGGCGGCGCAAAACTGATCAAGTCAGGTACCAATTGGTTTTTGCACATTGCAGTTAATAAAGAGTTTCCTGAATTGGCCCGTAATGATATGCAACACGTTGTGGGGCTTGACCGGGGGATCCGGCAATTAGTTACTACCTATGATGATCAGGGAAAAACAACGTTTTTCAATGGTCAAGCCATCAACCGTAAACGACAGCAC
Organism: Agrilactobacillus composti DSM 18527 = JCM 14202; assembly: GCF_001436375.1. GTDB lineage: Bacteria > Bacillota > Bacilli > Lactobacillales > Lactobacillaceae > Agrilactobacillus > Agrilactobacillus composti. The sequence goes on from NZ_AZGA01000049.1 coordinate 30,068, forward strand.
TACAAAGCACTGCGTGCAAGTCTGCAAAGACACAATACCAGAAATTCCAAACGACGTATCCGTCAAATGGGCAATAAAGAGAACCGCTGGATGACTGACATTAACCATCAGCTGTCTAAGACACTTATTGCGAAGTATGGACCAAATACATTGTTTGTTTTAGAAGATCTGGTCAATGTTCGTTTTGCCACAGAAAGAACGGTCAAAGATAAACGCTATGAAAAAGTCTCTTGGGCATTTTATCAGCTGGAACAGATGTTGACATACAAGGCTATCCAGGCAGGTGCCGCAGTCATCACGGTTAGTGCAGCTTATACCAGTCAGCGCTGTCCTCACTGTGGCGAGATCAAAAAAACGAATCGCAACCACCAGCTGCATGCCTACCAATGTTCAAACTGCGGCTACCAGTCTAATGATGACCGCGTCGCTTCTATGAACATTCAATACTTAGGTATACAGTATGTCGCTGGCATAAAAAGGCCTAAACTCAAAAAGAAAAAAAGTGCGAACGGGTAAACCTGTTCAATTGCCGGTGAAGTCAATCATCGGGCTGTTGGGACCCTTAGATAAGTAAGACCCAGCAGTAAGTAACGCCAACACAGCGCGTGCTTATCACACACAAACTATGTGGGAGACCGGAAGGCTGTTAGACCACATAGCGTTAGGCGTAAGTCTAAAGGTATCTATCCAGATACCCTCGCCACTTGGTGGTGAGAGACAAGCTCGGTACTTTAGTGCCGAGAATCATTGATAACTGCCAACCTCCCGTGCGCCGCATTAAGTAGATAAAGAATGGGGCGCCAATAATAGCTGTTAAAATCGAAATTGGGAATTCCGCCGCCGAGAAGCTCCGGGCCACAGTATCCACCACAATCAAGAAAGCCCCGCCGGCTAATACGGACGCTGGTAGTAAGGCCACATGGTTATTGCCAAATTTCATCCGACACATGTGGGGAATGAGTAACCCGACCCAGCCCACTTGGCCACACATGGAGATCACGGAGCCAGTAATCAAGGTGGCGCATAAGATGGTGACCACCCGAATAGCTTTGATATTCACGCCAGTGGTGCGGGCTTCTTCGTCGCTTAAGGGCAATAAGTTTAAGCGCCAGCGCAATAAAATCAAGACGGTGATGCCGGCTAAAATCGGCGGCGCCCCTAATAATAATGAGTCATAGCTGGCGGCATCCAGACTGCCCATGAGCCAATAGGTGATGGCGGGCAATTGACTTTCAGTATCCGCCGAAAACTTCACCAAGGACACTAAGGCGGTGAACAAGGAACCGATCATGATACCGGCTAACACCACGCTGTTCATATTCCGCTGCCGCTTGCCGGTGCCGGCTAAAGCCGTCAAAGCCAGGGCGATGAGCCCAAATAAGAGGGAAACGGTCTGGACCCCTAACATTTTAAAGCCCATTAACAGGGCTAAGGCGGCCCCAAAAGAAGCACCAGAAGCCACACCCAGCGTATCTGGTGTGGCTAAAGGATTAGAAAATAGGCTTTGAAAGGCACAGCCGGAAGCCGATAAGCCAGCACCGGCAATCAAAGCCAATAAAATTCGGGGCAGACGCATCTGCCATAGAACGGTGGAAATTTGTGGGGCAACTGTCACTGATCCTGTGAACTTATCTGTGAGGGCATGCCAAATATCTTGAGGTGCCATGGCATACCGGCCCACACATAAAGAAAAAATGGCCGCCGCTAAGGGCAATATGGCCAGAATTAACTTCCAACGCCAGGAGACCCCGGTGTTATCAGTGCTGGCCAAAGCATGCGGAGCCGTGGTCATCCATCCGTCACCACATTTGAATAAGCGGTCTTGGCGTGAACCCCAGGCAATTCACTGACCCGGTCGGTCAAAGCGCTGATTTCTTCAGTAGGGGCATCGATCACGATACTGATAACGTGGACACCCCGCTGGCGATAAGGTAAGCCCATGCGGCCTACGATTTTGGTGCGATGTTCATGTAAAATCGCATTTAATTTTGGTGTGGAACTCATGTCTTCTACAATAATCCCGATCACTGCAATCGTCGTAGCCATAGTTATGCCTCATTCCTTTCATAGTCAAAACTGCGTTGAAAAACAATTTCAAGTTGATAGCGCTTACAATTATTGAGACAGGTGACTCCCGTTTGTTTCAAGGAAAATATACCTAAGTGAAATATATCACGAAATAGTGAAAATTTCAATAGCCAATCATAGTTATTGATAATAATAATATCGGTTAAGCTGCCCCGGTGCTAACCAACAACTGCCCTAAAACGCCAAAAAAATTCGCCTAAAAATCCCGGGATTTTCAGAACGAATTTTTTTGCGTATAATAAAGGCGTTAACTCACCTTATTTGAAGGACGGTGTCCGCCTTGCAACCTTATTTTAATAAAATTACCCCTACCGGCTACCACCAGATCGAACAAGATATTGAAGCCTTGAAAAAGACCCGGCCAGCGCTGATCAAGGCCTTGCAAGAAGCCCGGGCCCTGGGGGATTTATCCGAAAATGCCGAATATAGTGCGGCTAAGCGGGACCTGCGTCATTTAGAAAGCCGCTTGCGTTATCTAGGTAAGCAGTTACGCTATGCCGATATCGTCACGCCGGTGGATAATGGCATTATCGATTTGGGCCAGCAGATGACCTTGGCCTTCTTAGACGATGGCGACCAGGTGACCTACGAAATGGTGGGCAAGCCCGAAGCTGATTTGGACCAGGGCAAAATTTCCCTGGCTTCCCCCCTGGGTAAAGCCCTGTTGCATAAAACCGTGGGGGATGTGGTCACGGTTCAGGCGCCCAATGGCAGCTATCAAGTGCAAGTATTGGCGGTAAAACTAGCCAAACCAGCTTAACTAGTCGATGGGTTCCAACCCGTTTAAGATGCCCATGAAATCGGTGATGGTCTTTTTCCAAGTGACATTTTGTAGATGGTCCGCTGCGGCGTTGACCATCCTTTTTAATTGTTTAGGTTGTTGCAATGCTTGGGCGATGGTTTGCGTCAAGTTGTATTCATTCATCTTTGTGCTTAAGTAAGTGTTGGGTTCTAGGAAGTAAGCTCCCGTCCCTTCTTCAAAATCGATGAAGGGTAACCCCGCACTCATCATTTCAAAAGGCACTAGAGAAAAATTGGTCATAGATGGGGCAATGCCAAAATCAGACTTGTGATACAAGTCCACCATTTCTGGCTTGGTCAACTTGCCAGCATTTTTACCATTGATAAAGATCTTGCTCTTACCAGTACCAAAGTAGGTGATCTTCAATTCAATGCCTTTTTTCTTTAGCAGTTTTTGCGTATTTTGCAAAATCAATTGAATATTGATGGGGGCCCGTCTAGGACTGTCCCATTTGGTGTAAACTGCTAATTTCACGGTCTTCTTATTCTCATATTTCTTGAACCCCCGTTTTTCAAAGGGATAATCCGTCAAATCCACGGGGAAATTGATTTCATCAATGGGACTGCTGTAATTGGAGTTTTCTTTGATCATTTTGGCACACCAAGGCCCCAGGGAAATCATATGCAGGCCTAGTTCATAGGTGCGTTTGGCCAATTGATAGCGATCGCCAAAGGCATAAAAATAAGGTTCATAATCTTGAACAAAGTATAATTTATAGCCCGGTTTATTTTTAATAATATAAGCAGATTCCCACAAGGTGGCTACCCACAGGTCAGATTTATGTTTGTCCAATTGGGACACGTCCACACAGGTCCCCCGATAGCCCGGATAGTTGAACTCGGCATTCTTCACCATGCTGGCCCGACTTTGGGGTACATAGCTTAAGTAATAGACTTTATAACCCAATTCATTTAACAAACTACCCAAGTGCAGCATCGTAGTTTGGCCACCATCATAGGCAATAATGCCAGTGGTGACAAAAGTGATGGTTTTAAAGCCTTTTTTAATTTGCTGTTTGGCTGGTTTGTTATTGAAATACTTTAAAATATCATCGTAAAAATGAATACTGCCCATGGGTACGGCGGGCACTTTGGATTTAACTGGTTTCAAATTAGTTGGTTTCACAAAAAACACCTCATTTAATTTATTTTGGTAAAGTACTTGATATCTGCCGTGAAATCGCCCCGCTGAATGGGAACACTGTTATATTCTCCCAGCATTTGAGGCAAATTGTATAACCCCAGGTTCATCAATTCATCCCCGCCATATTGCCGGCCAGCTTGATCTTGGTAGGTCCCATTAGGATCTAAGTTGGTGAGCTTGGTGAGGCTAAAGGTAGGCTGTGCGGAAGCTAAGACTTTGAAATTAAACAACAGCACTTCGCTTTGGTCGGGACTGACAAATTCCCAGGCCGGTTCATTGCCGGTAAAGGGGCTCTTTAACCGATAGAAATTGCCATATTGGATCAATTGCCGGTGGGCTTTATAAAACTTAATCTGCCGGGCAATGGTGGCTTGTTCTTTATCAGTGAGTTTGTTGGGATCTAACTCATAACCAAACACCCCGGAAAAAGCCACGGCCCCCCGCATATCCAAGCTGGTCATGCGCCCATTTTGATGATTAGGCGATGCTGCCACATGGGCGGTTAAACTGGAAATGGGATAGGCCAAGCTGGTGCCATATTGAATCCGCAGGCGTTCCACCGGATCCGTATTGTCCGAAGTCCAAGACTGAGGAAAATAATATAACATCCCTGCGTCAAAACGACCGCCACCGCCAGAACAACCCTCAAATAAAATATTAGGATAGCGTTGGGTGAGCCGTTCGGCCAAGTCGTAAACTCCCAGCATATACCGATGGGCTACTTCCCCTTGGCGATCGGCGGGCAGGCCGTTGGAGTAGACTTCCGTTAAATGCCGGTTCATGTCCCACTTAACGTAATCAATGGTTTCACTATCTAAGACATGACACATTTGGTGGAAAATGTTGTCGACGACTTCTGGCCGGGAAAAGTCCAAGACGAACTGATCTCTAGATGGGGACATGGCCCGATGAGGGACCCGTAAGGCATAGTCGGGATGGGCCCGGTATAAATCCGAGTCCACGGAAATCATTTCCGGTTCAAACCACAGGCCAAACTTCATCCCTTTGGCGTGGACCTGTTTGGCTAAGCCGCTCAAGCCCTTAGACTGTTGCAGCTTTTGGGTGTACTCATACCAATCGCCCAAAGAGCGGTAATCATCATCCCGCTTGCCAAACCAGCCATCATCGAGCACGAATAATTCCACCCCAAGTTGGGCAGCCTTGTCCACGATCTTCATGATCTTTTCGGCGTTAAAGTCAAAATAAGTGGCTTCCCAGTTATTGATGACCACTGGCCGTTTGGCAAATTGGAACTTGCCTCTAGCCACGCGTTCCCGCAATAGATGATGGAACACGTTGGACATGCCATTGAGCCCTTTTTGCGAATAAACTAAGATGGCTTCAGGGGTTTGAAAACTAGCGCCTGGTTTTAATTGCCATTCAAAATCATCATGATTGATGCCCGCCTGCACGTGCATTTGACTGACATAATCTTTTTCCAGGGTAAATTGGTGGTTGCCGGAATAAACCAGCTGGATTCCCGTGGCCTCCCCACTGGTTTCTGTGGTTTCTGGTCTGACCAAGGCCATGAATGGGTTCATATGATGCGAGCTCGTGCCCCGACGACTGGCAAATTCTGTGATGCCTTGGGGAATATTTTGCCGCTGAATTTGCCGCTCCCGCAAATGGGCCCCAGGTAAGGAAATCGCCTGTAGATCAAGTTCTGGAAAATCTAGTTGGCAGCTGACCATTTTTTCAATTCTAAAAGCGTCTTTGCCATGATTGATGAGCTTCGCACTGCGGGTGATCACCGGCCGATCGGCATAAATCGTGTAATTCAGCTGCAAGTCGGCCTCTAGGGTTTGATCCCGTAGCGTGATCACTAAGGTCTTAGCTTCCTTGGGATTTTCAACATAGGTTTGGGGCAGACCAGCTAAGTGGGGTTTGCCCGCCATGATTTCATAAGATTGATAACGGAAATCCGTGGCTTCGGCCCCATTGATAGCTCTGATGACAATCGCTGGCGTTCTGAAATCACCGGTTTGGTTGCCAGAATATTCTTGATTCAAGACGTCTTTGGAAAAACCCCGATCCACTTTGCCGGGATCTCCAGGTAAATTGGGTGAAAAAGCCCGATAATAATGGGGTGTCTGCCGGGCGTCATGATACTTGTGAATGGCCTTGCCATAATACAAATGGCCCAGCACGTCTCCAGCATCCACTTGCATTAAGTACGAAATGTTCGCATTGCTCAGATGAAAAATACGCCGTTTGGTATCAAATTCAATTTTTGCTTCTGTCATAAATTGAATAACCCCCTAGATGGAAAAATTGGCATGCGATAAGTCTGCTACTTCCATTCTAGTTCAAATTTTTTAAATGTAAAAATTAATGTTGCAAAATAAACCGATTACCAGCCAACTTTCAAAATAGCTATCCGTTGTCGGCCAAGGGATATAGCATTTTTATTTTCAAGAGATATCTATTTTTTTATTATTTTTTTCAAGGGATTAAAATACAAGCGTTATTCTATTTTCTCTAACTAGCCTAATTTTTTTTAGGCTTTTTAACGCTGTTATGACAAGGCTTAACTTGAATTGAATTGATGTGAATTCGTTTTCATTAGCGCTGCATCGCCCCATTCCTTTATGCTTAGAATGTACCTAAAAAATATAAAGGAGTGGTCGTTATGTTCCATCTAATATGGGTTTTAATCATTGGTGCACTTATCGGCGTGATTGCCGGGGCAATTACCAGTCGGGGCATGCCCTTTGGCTGGATCGGCAATATTCTCGCTGGTTTAATTGGCGCTTGGCTGGGCCAAAGACTCCTGGGAACTTGGGGTCCGAGTCTGGCTGGGATGGCCCTCATCCCGGCCATTATCGGGGCCATTATCTTAGTATTGGTTGTGTCCTTGATTTTGGGTGCTACTACTAAAAGAAGGGCTTAGCGGGGTGAAGCGATGCGTAAAACGTCAAAAATTTTACTCAGTTTAGTCGCCCTTTTCGGCTTATTACAAGTGGTTTGGTTTGCCGGACTAGTTTATCCCATCCCCACATTAAGAGCTTGGTTAGCCCCTTGGCGGCAAAATATCATTTACCAAAATGTGGGCTTAGGGCTGGCAGCGTTCAGTGCCTTGGTTTTCTTGACCCTGTTGCTGATTGCCCTATTCCGCCGGCAAACCACCCGACAGTTATCCTTTGATTCTAATAAGGGCCAACTGAATATTGACCAAGGGGCAGTGGCTAAAACGATCCGCCATACAGTGGCTGAAAACTATCCTGTCCAAAATGTGGACGTGGCGGTGCGCTTGGTGAAACGCCAAAAAGCGGCCGTGGCGACAGTAGACGCTGTGTTATTTCACTCGGATAATTTAGTGGGTATCAGCCAAGCCATCAAGCAAGATGTGGTGACCCAATTGCAGCATAGCCTGGGTGTCCCGGTGAAAAAAGTGACGGTAAATCTCCAAGCCGCCACTGAAGGCCGGCCAGCTGCCCGCGTTATTTAAAGGAGTGATCCCCATTATGTCACGAGCTACCCTAGGATTAATTATTGGCGCTTTAATTGGCCTCATATTGGTGACCTTAGGCTTTTGGAAATTTTTACTCATTGGCTTTTGTGCCCTGATTGGGCTGGTTGTCACCCAATTGATCGATGTCAGCTTGATCAAAGGCTGGCTGAATCAACTGCTGAACCGTACAGAAAGGAGCTGATCTAGTGATGGATCAAACTTTACCAACTGTAACCCGGGAAATGACCCGGAAATTAACCTTTGATGACAATGTTATCAAAAAAATTGCCGGCACCGTGGCCGCTGAAGTGGATGGTATCTTATCAATGAATGGCAGCTTTTTAAGTGACATTGCCGACCGTTTCCGCAGCAACGTTGACCCCACTAAAGGTATTGATGCTGAAGTTGGGGAAAAACAAGTGGCCTTAGATATTGAAACGACTTTAGAATATGGCTCAGACGCTCGCAAGATCTTCGATGAACTTTGTGATAAAATCCATCACGCCCTAAAAGCCATGACGGGCTTAGAGTTGGTGGAGTTAAATCTCAATGTCAGCGATGTGATGACCAAGCGAGAATGGGCTAAGCAAAATAACGAAGACGACAAAGATCGCGTTTCTTAAGGTTTGACGAAAGGATGAGACCATGACAACTGCAACGATGACTAAACAAACAACAGACACTAATAACGAATTGAACTATGATGAAAATGTAATTGCTAAAATCGTCGGCAAAACTTTAATGGGTATTCCCGGGGTCTTGATGGTTCACGGCAATGTCTTTGAAAACCTCACGGATCGCTTCTCAAATGATGATGATCCGACTAAAGGCATCAAAGTCGACTTAGATGCGGATAACAAGACCGTGGACGTAGACATGGATGCCACTTTAGAATACGGGAAAAACGCCCCGCAGATTTTCAACGAAGCCGTGACTAAAATTAAAGCCGCTGTGGGCAGCATGACGGACGTGAAGGTCAATGCTGTCAAAATGACCGTCAAAGATTTAATGACTAAGGCGGAATGGGATGCTCAAAATAAACCAAAGGACGCTGACGAACCACGGTAATTACTAAATATTTGCAGATAATCTAAAAGCAGTGTGATTCCTCAAAACGGATCACACTGCTTTTAGATTATTTTTTTAGATTGTCGAAGAACGTCGCCACAATACGATCCCCTTCTATTAAGAAGAAATCATTAGTTCCGGGCCGCGGTGAAGCGGTAGTAAGCCAGTGTAGACTTTCTGTAGGTACACCCCAAACAAAGAGATTTAAGATGGGCTGATTAGTCTCATCCAGCACTTGATTGGTGTGGCGATCCACGGCAACGGCGCCGGTGCTGACCCAAGTACCATCAGCTTCTTGCAATTCATAGATATGGATCGTCTCATTGGCTAACATGGTGCTCAATAGCGGATTCACTGCTTCATGGGCCGTGGTTTGGGGCAAGCGGCTTTCCAATAGCGTCTCCCCCAACCAAAACCGCCCATGGACCACAGCACTATCTAGGCGAAACTTCCCATTGGCCGTGGATAACGTGGCGTCCGGGCCTGGGAAGCTGACAATGCCAGCTTCCGTTAAGGCAGCTAGTTCCCGAATACGACGCAATGGCGGGCCAATGGACAAGAAGTTATTAACGCCATTATATTGCCGGGTAAACTTATTGATATAGTCCTCATCCGTGAATAATTCCCCTTCAATAATCCGGCGAATTTGTGTCCGCAGGTCCCGAATAACTTCTAGGGCACTGGTCAGCGGCCCGGTTTTGGTGCCTAATTCAGCTGCCGCGGCGTCTTGGCGCAAGTAACTGGCGACGGCAATAGAGAAGTTCTTTAATTGATCGTCTGTTAAATTCAGCGTGGGTTGGGTCAAGCTTTCTAGATCTAAGCGCTGTGCTTTGGGCACCCCATACTTGGTCAATAATTCAGGGAGCGTGGTCACATTACTGAGATTCAATAACGACTGCTCAAAAGCAGACCATTGATCAGGCTGATTTTGCTGGAACCATAAACTGTAGTAAACATAATTGATTTCTAACTGTAATTTATCCCAGAATTCACTGAAGGGCAGCGAATGTTTGCGGTCGAAACGTTTAAAGAAATCCGCTGTTAAAAACCGGGGATCGTCTTGTTCGCCATAGCCCTTTTCATTACGACCCTTGGCATGATATGGCCAGCCCCGCCGGGACATCCCCACAATTTTAGGTTCCAGGCCAGAAGGATGATAGGTCAAAGTCAAATCCGGGTTTTGGCTGAAGGTGCCCCCGCGACCACTGGTGAGCATGGTCACGTAATCAAAGAAACTCAACCCTAACCCCCGGGCAATCACCGTGGTACCAGGTAAAATAGCACTGAGATTGGCGTTGGCCGGGTTTCTTGGGGGAATATAAGTGAGGTCATGATCACTGGCATAATCAGCCAGGGCCGCTTCACTGTTGCTGTAGCGGTTTTCACTATAACCGGTGGCAATAAATACCCCGTCAAAGTCAAAACTGTCATACAAAGTCTCCCCATGAAAAGTCCCATCGGCCCTAGGATCCATGATCACCATATTATGTTCATGGAAAGTGACAGTGATGGTGTCTGGGAGCTGACTAATGATTTGCTCATAGTACCAAGCCAAGTAAACCCCATACAAGGCCCGAGTGGTGTAGTCATTGGGAGCAATTCTTTGAATCTCTTTTAAAAAAGCATCATGGTGCTCTAGCATTTGATTATGGGCGGTAATAAAAGGTTCAGCCGGCCCCTTGGCCCAGGTATAAAGATTGGGCCCTGCAGTCAGCGGCCCCCGCATTGGGGTCACGGAGTCATCTTCAAATAGGGAGATCATGTCGCTGGCAGTATTCATAATTAGCTCGTAGGGTTGATTGGGTTGCCAAACGACCCCACCAATGCCGTTGAGATCAAACAGATCAATGGTTAATGTTGTCTTTTCTTGCTTAGACCAGGCAACCAGACGCTCCAGGGTCAATAATCCCCGGGGTCCAGCCCCCACAATACCAATACGCATCGCAAAGCCCACCTTTCAATTTTGGTCCTTATCCGTATACCTTAATTATAAAGAACTTCTGGCTTATTTGACAGGCTTTACACTTTCGCCACTTTTTTGCAGGCTTGTTAGGCTTAAATCTCCCTATTCTGGCCACATTATCACCCTAGCCGCGATAAAAAACGCCCGTGATGTTAAGACAAGCAGCATTAAGTGACCTTTTGGCTGAATTACTCTATGATGTAGCTATGCTTAAATTCAGTCGGAGGGATTTTGATGAAAAAAAACTAATAAGCAACTCATTTGGCAAATGTTTTCTGCAACAGCCCTAAGGCTATTCTTAGCAACCTTGTACTTGCGGTCTGGCACCATTATTTTACCAATGCTCTTCCATGGCATCTGGGATGCGGGTACAACGTTAGCAACCGGGACGATTACCCAAGGGGCGGCAACTTCCGGGTCTACCATCGTTAATCTGGCCATCTCACTGGTCACCTTCTTAATAGGAGCCTCTTTCCTGCGCCGGAAGCAACTGGCCAAAATCGACTTAACGCATTTTACGAAATCCTAATATCATGCTGCCATGCAAAAAAGCTGACATTTACATGCCAGCTTTTTTGCATATACCGTTTTAATCAGCGGATAAGGATTCAATCGGATCAATTCTGGCGGCTTTGCGTGAAGGTGCTAAGGCTGCTAATAAGCTGATCAGCACACTGACGATCACCCCAAAAATCACATAACCCGGTGTGATTTGCAGGATGGTACTGTGAATATGTTGCACCGCAATTGGATTCACAAAATAAGCCAAAATGCCGGCTAATACTGCACCAAAAATACTCCCAAACAGGCCTAAGAAGAAGGCTTCAGAGGTAAATAGGTGGCGGACATCTTTCTTCCTGGCCCCAATGGCCCGTAAAATACCGATTTCTTTGGTTCGTTCGGAAACGCTGATATACAGCACCACAATAATCATAATGGCCGATACCAATAGGGAAATGCCGGCAATTGCTGCTAAGACATAAGACGCCAAGGAGATATAAGTGTTCAAGGTATCTAAGATAGCCCCGGCCCCGGTAATGGTATAGGCCTTCGTGGTTTTGCCCTTGGCCTTGGTGTCATAAGCTTTGATCTTATTTTGCACTGTCTTGACATTAGTGGTGTCGTTAACAGTCACGGCCGCAAAGTTCGGATGCAAGGTCAACTTCTGGGTCTGATAAATTTTAGCCATGGTGTCATAGCTCATGGCATCGTAACCGGTACTGATAATCCCGGAAACTTTCAAATCCTGCTGTAGGCGCACCGGTTGATTCTGACTGTTCACCGTGGTGATGAAGACGGTGACGGTTTTACCCACAACCGCCTTATAGTTGGCCTTGTTCAAAATCTTAGCCGTGCTCTTGGTCAAGAGAACTTCATTGGCGCCTGGGGCATGGCCGGTTTTAATATCGCTGGTCTTTTGCGTTTTATTCATGGTCTGCAACAAGGAAATCGTGGCGTTCTTCTTACCATAAACCGCTTGGACGCCATTGGCGAAGTAGCCCTTTTCTACCTGGGTCACATTTTTGATGTTCTTAAATCTAGTGATATCTGACCCCTTTAAATCGTACGCCGTGGGCCCCGGGGTCTCCCCACTGTCAGTATCCACGTACTTGGCAACTTGAATCGTGTTGGGATTGATTTCAGAACCAATTTGATCATTAATATACCCCTGCACGCCCTTGCCCAAGCCTAGCATGGTGATCACCGAGAAAATCCCAATGGCCACGCCAAAGATAATGAGCAAGTTCCGCTTTAGATTGTAGCGCATATGTTGCAAGGCCATGGTCACGGCACTGCCGAAACTTAAGTGACCGGGTTTAAAGGGTTTGGTTTTCTCAGGTCGCTCATAGGGGGCACTTAAAGTCTCTTCTTTAGCGACTTTACCGTCCACCAGCCGCACAATCCGGGTCCCATGACTGGCCACTTCCTCCGAGTGGGTGACACAAATCACTAACTTATCATCTTGGGCAATGTCTTCTAGGATCTTCAAGACTTCTTCAGTATTTTGACTGTCTAAAGCCCCCGTGGGTTCATCGGCGATGATAATGTCTGGATCAGCGGCCAAGGCCCGGGCAATGGCCACCCGTTGTTTTTGACCGCCGGATAATTGATTGGGGTGTTTATGTATGTGTTCAGATAGCCCAACTTGCCCCAGCAATTCTTTGGCCCGCTTTTCCCGGGCTTTCCGGGATAAGTTAGTCATTTCCAAAGGGACCATGACATTTTCCAAGTTGGTTAAATGACTAATCAGATTGAAACTTTGGAAAATAAAGCCCACGGTCTGGGACCGAAACTGATCCAATTGTTTTTCAGAGCTATCCTTTAAAGACTTTCCCTGCAAGATAACATCACCGTCATACTTATGGTCCAAACCCCCGATAATATTCAGCAGGGTAGACTTCCCACCCCCTGATTCACCTAATATGGAAACGAACTCACCCTTATCAAAATTCAGACTGATGCCCTTTAAAACTTTAAATTCATTTTTATTTAGATAATACGATTTATGAATATCTTTTAATTCTAAATAACTCAATATATCAACTCCCTTTTACACAATACTATCTATTAAACTAGATTATTCATTGTACCACATGGGGCTATGGTCGGAAATTAGCCATTTATATCCGGGACACCAGTTGCAACTGGTGTCTTCAAAAATAATCCCAAGCGCCAACACGGCCCTTAGCCACGAAAAAACTGGTCAATCTTGGACTTAGAGCTTGCCAAGGTTAGCCAGTTGATGCGCATTGTTCAATATTTAAAAATCGCTGGTTGCGCCGTTAATCGGCGGATAAGGATTCAATTGGATCAATTCTAGCGGCCTTGCGAGATGGGGCCAAGGCTGCGCCTAAGCTGATCACCACACTGACCACTAGGCCAAAAATCACATATCCCGGTGTTACTTGGAGAATGGCCATGTGGATATGTTTCAAGGCAATCGGATTGACGATATAGGCGATAATCCCCGAGAAAGCGGCCCCCACGATACTACCGAAAAGCCCTAAGAAAAAGGCTTCAGAGGTGAATAAATGGCGGACATCTTTCTTTCTGGCCCCAATGGCCCGTAAAATACCGATTTCCTTGGTCCGTTCGGCAACACTGATATACAACACCACAATGATCATGATGGCGGAAACTAACAGGGAAATCCCAGCAATGGCCGCCAACACATAGGATGCCAAGGAAATATAAGTGTTCATGGTATCTAACACGGCCCCGACCCCAATGATGCTATAGGCTTTTTTAGTTTTGCCATGGACCTTTTTTGTAAAACTCTTAACTTTATTTTGGACAGCTTTGACATTTTGGGTCTTGTTCACCGTCAACGCCACAAAATTAGGTCGCAATTTTAACTGCTGAGCTTGAAACATTTTTTCAAGAGTACCATAGGAAGTGGCATCGGAACCAGAACTGATGATGCCCGAAACTTTGACCTTTTGCTGCAGTCGCACCGGCTGACTTTGGGCATCTACCGTGTTGACATATAAAGTGACATCTTTGCCCACCACTGCTTTATAGTTGGCCTTGTTCAACACCTTGGCCGTGGCTTTGGTCAATAATACTTCATTGGTCCCCGGGGTGTGGCCGGTTTTAATGTCCTTGGCCTTTTGGGTCTTGTTCATGGTTTGGAACAATTGAATTGTGGCGTTCTTCTTGCCATAAACCACTTGGGCACCACTACTGGCAAAATAACCCTTTTCCACTTGCGTGACATTTTTGATTTTCTTAAACTTAGCCAGGTCGGCTTCGTGTAAGTCATAGGCCGTGGGACCAGGGGTGGTGCCGTCAGAAGTATCGACGGTTTTGTTGATTTGAATCGTGTTAGGATTGACTTGGGAGCCGATTTGACCCCCAATATAACCTTGCACGCCCTTACCTAAACTCAACATGGTGATCACCGAAAATATCCCAATGGAAACCCCAAAAATGATCAGTAAATTACGCTTTAAATTATAGCGCATATGTTGTAGGGCCATGACCACCGCACCCCTGAAACTTAAGTGGCCGGGTTTAAAAGGTTTCTTTTTTTGGGGACACTCATAGGGCGGTTTCAAAGTTTTTTCCTGGGCAATCTGGCCGTCCACTAAGCGCACGATGCGGGTCCCGTGGCTGGCGACTTCTTCGGAGTGAGTGACACAAATCACTAACTTATCGTCTTGGGCGATATCTTCTAATATTTTCAAAACTTCTTCGGTATTTTGACTATCTAACGCACCGGTGGGTTCATCGGCGATGATGATATCCGGATCGGCAGCCAAGGCCCGGGCAATGGCCACCCGCTGCTTTTGGCCCCCGGATAATTGATTGGGATGCTTATGTATGTGTTCAGCCAAACCAACTTGGTCCAGCAATTTTTCGGCCCGTTCTTCCCGAGCTTTACGGGATAAATTGGTCATTTCTAGCGGGACCATGACATTTTCCAAATTAGTCAAATGACTGATCAAGTTGAAACTTTGGAAAATAAAGCCCACGGTTTGCGACCGAAAGCGGTCTAATTGTTTCTCGGAACTATGTTTTAACGACTTACCCTGTAATATGACTTCCCCGTTATACTTATGGTCCAAGCCGCCAATGATATTTAATAGCGTGGACTTCCCACCTCCGGACTCGCCCAAGATGGATACGAACTCGCCCTTGTCAAAGTCCAGGTTGATGCCCTTTAAAACTTTAAATTCGGTTTTGTTTAAAAAATACGATTTATGAATATTTTTTAATGCTAAATAACTCAATACTTCAGCTCCCTTCATTCTAGATAGGTTTTAATTAGTTGGTTTATTCATTTTACCACATGACGCTATGGTCTGAAATTACTATTCTAATATTGAAACATCCCTGTAATAATAAATGACAATATGTAATATTGGTATCTTACATTTAACTTGTTAATGAATGCTGTATTTGATAACAAGACTAATCTAAGGTAACATATTAAGGTATGTTTCATCACACTCAAATGAAACATGAGACTTTGAAATTATCAACTATTGTTATTTATTTGGAAGGAAGACATCATGCAAAGAAGATTAAGTGCGCGGCAAATGCGCATGATCGCCCTGGGTGGCACCATTGGCGTCGGCCTATTTATGGGATCGGGGTCCACCATTAAATGGACCGGGCCATCGGTTTTAATTTCTTACGCCATTGCCGGCATGTTTTTATATTTAATCATGCGGGCCTTAGGCGAAATGCTTTATGTGGATCCGGATACTGGATCTTTTGCCAAATTCGCCACGGAGTATATCCATCCCGTGTTTGGTTTCTTAACAGCTTGGAGCAATGTGTTTCAGTTCATCATTGTCGGGATGAGTGAAATGATTGCCATCGGCGGGTATATGCAATTTTGGTGGCCCAATTTACCCGGCTGGATCCCTGGCTTAGTGGCCATCACCACCTTATGTATTGCCAATTTAATTTCAGTAAAAATGTTTGGGGAATTGGAATTTTGGTTTGCCTTGATCAAAGTGGTGACCATTGTGTTAATGATCATCGCCGGGCTAGGCTTGATTATCTTTGGCCTGGGCAATGGGGGTAAACCCATTGGTATCTCCAACTTATGGGCCCACGGAGGCTTTTTCACCGGGGGTTTTAAGGGCTTTGTATTCTCCTTAGCCATTGTGTTAGCCTCTTATCAAGGGATTGAATTGATTGGTATCACCGCCGGGGAAGCTGAAAATCCCCGGGAAACTTTAGTAGAAGCAATTCGTTCCACGGTGGGTCGAATTTTGATTTTTTACATCGGTGCAATTTTTGTCATCGTCAGCATCTATCCTTGGGACAAGTTGTCCCAAATTGGCTCACCTTTTGTACAGACTTTTGCCAAAATCGGCATTACCGCCGCGGCATCTATTGTCAACTTCGTGGTCATCACGGCGGCATTGTCGGGCTCTAACTCAGGGATTTACAGTGCCAGCCGCATGTCTTACACCTTGGCCAATGAGCACCAGTTGCCCCGGAAGTTCTTGTTATTAAATCGCCATGGTGTGCCTTTTTATTCGGTGGTGGCGACTTCTGTGGGTATCTCCATTGGGGTGATTTTAAATGCCCTGCTGCCCGTTATTTATCCCAAGGCCAGCAACATCTTCGTGATGGTCTATAGTTCCAGTGTCTTGCCGGGGATGGTCCCTTGGTTTGTGATTTTGGTCAGCCAAATTCGCTTCCGCAAAGTCCACCAGGCTAAAATGGCCCAGCATCCCTTTAAAATGCCCCTATCTCCTATCTCTAATTATGTGACCTTGGCCTTTTTATTGTTTACGTTGATTTTCATGTTCATTAATCCGGAAACCCGAATCTCCATCATCATCGGCGTAATTTTCCTAGCAGTGATGACCATTATTTATTTCCGCAAATATAGCGATAAAGATATTAATATTCAACGGCAAAAAGCCCAGATCACCAACAAAAAATAATGACCTTACCAATCGAGTAGGAGGCCCTGACAGGCCGACCTCTCACACCACCGTACGTACGGTTCCGTATACGGCGGTTCAATAATTTGAGCGTTCTTGAATATACTGGAATGCCTTGGACAAGTTCAAAAGTCCAAGGCGTTCCAGTTTTTCATTTGTCAGGGTATATTTCAACACGCCAGTGTGCGCGGTATACCAATAACCCTTGCGGGTATTAGAGAATATTCGCGCTTCTGACACTGATTCCCCTAACTTTCTAAGATTCTTAAACTTCGTTTTAATCTTCTTCCATGATTTCCAAATATATTGTCGAATCCTCGTGCGCAACCAGGCATCTAAGGCTTTAAGAAAGCTCTTCATACGTCCGATACCATAGTACTGTAACCAGCCACGCATTTTTCGCTTGATATCGCTGAAAATGGTCCCCAGACTAACCCCACGGTTTCGCTTAGTGAT
>NZ_AZGA01000050.1 GCF_001436375.1 Agrilactobacillus composti DSM 18527 = JCM 14202
TCAGATTGAAGACAAAGTAATCTTTTTAGAAGACTTTGTCTTTTTTATTTCGTTCGCATTGTAAGCGGTTTATAATTGAATTAGTGGAGGTGTTCATTATGATGGGCAAGTCAATCTCAAACAATACGCGTAATCAACAACAGCTTATTTCACTGAATGAATTGGTTCCAAAAGACCATATTCTCCGTAAAATTGATAAAGCGGTAGACTTTGATTTTATTTATGACTTAGTCCGGCCGCTATACAAGGAAGGCGTGGGACGTCCCAGTTTGGATCCAGTTATTTTGATCAAACTACCGATAATTCAGTATCTTTTCGGTATTCGTAGTATGCGTCAGACAATCAAAGAAATCCAGGTTAACGTAGCTTATCGTTGGTTCCTTGGAATCGACATTACGGCTGAAGTTCCACATTTCACTACATTTGGCAAGAACTTTGAACGCCGTTTTAAAGGGACGGATCTCTTCCAACAGATATTTGAAAAAATTTTGGAGCAATGTATGGCAGCGGGTTTAGTAGATCCCTCTATAATGTTCATCGATGGGACGCATGTCAAAGCCAATGCCAATAACAGAAAATATCACAAAGCGGTCATAGATAAGGTCGCCACTTATTA
>NZ_AZGA01000051.1 GCF_001436375.1 Agrilactobacillus composti DSM 18527 = JCM 14202
CCTGGGTTGATTGTATAGTCGAGTATCCAGCCATGTTTTTCACAAACTGTCTGAACACTATAGGCAAATACCTGCTTGTGTTCCCCCTTATGGAACCATCCACTTTCTGGATCATTGCTGCTAACTTTCTGTTGTATCCTCTTTGGCACCACCTTCCCGGCCCGCAGGGCTTTTTTTCCATGATTCAGCCGATCTATCGTGATTTCCTTTTCTAAATCGGTGTGTTAATAAGTGGCGACCTTATCTATGACCGCTTTGTGATATTTTCTGTTATTGGCATT
>NZ_AZGA01000052.1:0-671 GCF_001436375.1 Agrilactobacillus composti DSM 18527 = JCM 14202
GGCTGGCGTACGGCCGTCCCTAGGCGGTCGGCATCGGGATCCGTGGCGATCAGGACGTCTGCCCCTTCTTGTTGGCCTAATTTGATAGCCAAATCAAAGGTCTGGGGGAATTCCGGATTAGGGAATGGTGTGGTTGGAAATTCCGGATCCAAAATAGCCTGTTTCGTCACGATGGAAAAACCTTGGAACCCGGCATTATGCAAGACCCGTTCGGCCAGCATCTTCCCGGTCCCGTGTAACGGCGTATAAACCAGTTTCATGTTTTTACCGGTTTCGGCGATCAAATCTGGGTTGATCGTAACCGTTTTTAATTCGGCCAGGTAAGCCTGATCCACATCCTCACCAATCAGGTGCATCAGACCAGCTTCCCGTAATTTTGTTTCAGCAACCACAGCAATGTTAAATAAATCTGTCACTTTGCGCACATAGCTGGTGATCAGATCAGCTTCTTTAGGTGGCATCTGGCCGCCATCAGGGCCATAGATCTTATAGCCATTATATTGCTTCGGATTGTGGCTGGCGGTGATCATGATACCTGCGTAAGTCTTCAAATGGCGTACGGTAAAGGACAGTTCCGGTGTTGGCCGTAACTGGTCAAAGACGTAGCTAGGAATGCCGTGGGCCCCTAAAACTTTAGCAGACTCATGGGCGAAAAGTTCGGAATTATAGCG
>NZ_AZGA01000052.1:769-63265 GCF_001436375.1 Agrilactobacillus composti DSM 18527 = JCM 14202
ATTTGTACTTCCCTTCAAAAAAATATCTCCGGTATATGGAAACACCCGGAGATAGCTTTGGTTTATAGTGCTTCTACAAATTTTTTAAAAGCCGCTTGACCGGCTTCATCAGTCTTAAAGACGCCAGCATCTTCTAAGACCCGTTTAAAGACTAGACCAGTTTCCTGTTCAACGATAGCCGTCACATTGTCTGCTGTGAACTCATGGCGTTGCTTTAAGTCATCAGCCCAAGCTTTATGATAAGCTTTCATATCATTGGCTTGGTTTAACACGTACTTCTCCACTTCATGTAGTTCGGATTTGAGACGTGCCGGCAAAATAGCGCGACCCATAACTTCAATTAAACCAATGTTTTCTTTCTTGATATGTTGAACATCTTGATGGGGGTGAAAAATACCATCTGGATACTGAGCCGAAGTTTGGTTATCCCGTAAAACCAAATCGATTTCAAAATTATCAGCGCGTTTACGGACGATCGGCGTGATGGTATGGTGCTGCTGGCCATCCACTTCAGCTCTGACCGAGACACTGTCATCGGTATAATGGCGCCAAACATCTAAGACATGACCGCTAGCCGCAATCAAACGTTGGACGTCTTTACCGGCAAGGCGGATAACCGACATTGGCCAAGCCACAATACCAGCTTGTAAATCTTCAAAACCTGGTAAGGTAAAGGGATATTTCACCGGTGCTTTGGCCATTGGAAAATCATGCCGGCCA
The DNA here is from genome assembly GCF_001436375.1 of Agrilactobacillus composti DSM 18527 = JCM 14202. GTDB lineage: Bacteria > Bacillota > Bacilli > Lactobacillales > Lactobacillaceae > Agrilactobacillus > Agrilactobacillus composti. The sequence continues at coordinate 1,490 of NZ_AZGA01000052.1, forward strand.
CCTTGATAATGATCATGGCTCAACATTGATCCGCCGACAATGGGCAAATCAGCGTTACTCCCCACAAAATAATGAGGTAGCAAGCGCACAATTTCGAATAAATTTGAAAAAGTTGCCGTGTCAATATGCATGGGCCGCTGAATATCAGATAAGAAAATACAATGCTCACCAAAATACGCATAAGGTGAATATTGGAAGCCCCAGGTCTCACCGCCTAAAGTTAAGCGAATAATCCGGTGATTTGTCCGGGCTGGGAAATTACTGCGGCCTTGATAACCTTCATTAGCCATGCTCAATTGATCCATGGGATAGTTTGTTTTAGGCATGTTCTTAGCCTTGGCAATTTCCTTAGGATCTTTTTCAGGTTTAGACAGATTAATTGTAATTTCCAAATCCCCATACTCTGTGGGCACATCATAGCTAATGTTCTTGGCGATAGCAGCTGTTTTAATATAATCATTACGGCGACTGATATCGTAGAAATAGGCTGTCGCCCTTTCAGGGCTGATTTGATAATCATTCCAAAACTCATGATTGACCTGTGCCGGTCTTGGGGTATAAAAGTCTGTTAATTCGGCTTCTAAGATTTCTTGACCAGAAGTGCTGTCAGTGATTTTATCATTTTGAATGGCGCTTTGGACCAGTGCTTGGGCAACATCTATCGGTGTTTGCAAGTCTGGGGTAACGGTTAAATTTTTTTCGCCCACTAAACGGTAAATTTGATTGATCAAATAAATACGGTCCATTGGGGCAAAGGTTGTTTTCAATGCAATAATTTGATCAGCAAATAATTCTGCTAGATTTCTTTCTGTCATTATTTATCTCCATACCCCTTTGGATGACTGTTAGTCCAGTTCCAAGCTGTGGCGATGATTTTTTCAACGTCATCATATTGGGGTTGCCAGCCCAGTACTTTGCGGGCCTTGGTGGAATCAGCAATCAACGTACTGGGATCCCCAGCCCGTCTTGGGGCCATTTCAGCGGGAATAGCTTGGCCAGTGGCCTTGCGGGCAGCTTCCAAAATTTCTTTGTTGGAAAAACCCGTGGAAGACCCTAAGTTAAAGGCGTCAGAAGCTCCGCCGTCCAACAGACGTTGAATGGCTAAAATATGGGCATCGGCTAGATCCACCACGTGGACATAATCCCGCACGTTGGTGCCGTCTTTGGTGGGATAATCGTCGCCAAAGATCTTGAGTTTATCCCGTTTGCCCTGGGCCACTTGTAAAATGATGGGGATCAAGTGAGTTTCAGGATGATGATCTTCTCCGATACTGCCATCGGCTTTGGCGCCAGCTACGTTGAAGTAACGCAGGGCAATGAACTTGATGCCATAGGCCGCATCGGCCCACTTCATAATTTTCTCCATGGCTAACTTGCTTTCTCCATAGGGATTAGTAGGCACTTGGGGATCCGTTTCTTTAATGGGGATCTGTTTAGGTTCACCATAAGTGGCTGCCGTGGAAGAAAAGACGATCCGCTTGATATGATGGGCCTGCATGGCTTCTAGCAAAGTAATCATGCCCCCAGTGTTGTTGTCAAAGTATTTCAACGGGTCGCTCATGGATTCAGGGACGATGGAGAAGGCCGCAAAGTGGATCACCCCATCAACTTTTTCAGCGTTAAAAACCTGTTCCAAAAAATTACGATCCCGCACATCACCTTGGTAAAACCGGGCTTTGGAATTAACGGCCAGGCGATGGCCGGTGATCAAATTATCGATGACCGCCACGTCATAACCCTTTTCAATTAAACGATCCACTGTGTGTGAGCCGATATAACCAGCTCCACCAAGTACTAAAATACTCATTAAAAGAACCCCCTTATAATTTTAAGAAACTAAGCCAGTTTTTTAGGACCATCTGCAATTTCTGCAATGTAGAAATCAGCATCATAACCAATAGCCGCTTTATAAGCCTGACCAACATTGGCGATGAAATCTTGAATATGATCTTCTTTAACGATGGCAATCGCACAACCGCCAAAACCAGCGCCGGTCATCCGGGCACCCAAGGCACCGTTTTGCCAAGCACTATGCGCGAGCGTATCTAATTCTTTACCAGTAACTTCATAGTCATATTCTAAAGAAACGTGAGAAGCGTTGACTAATTTACCAAAAGTATTAAGATCCCCTGCCTTTAGGGCATCGGTGGCCAAACCAGTGCGTTGGTTTTCAAAAACAGCATGGCGAGCCCGCCGAATCAAGGTGTCATCGTTAATGGCATAGGTATATTCATCAAAGGTATCTTTATTAAGCGCCCCTAGAGAATCAACTTTGAATACGGTATTGATACGTTTTAAGGCTTCTTCACATTCGCTACGCCGTTCATTGTATTTAGAATCAGCTAATTCCCGGCGTTTGTTGGTATTCATGATAATGATTTTATAATCTTGCAATTTAATTGGTACCAATTCGTATTTTAACGTATTGGTGTCTAATAAAATGGCATGATCTTTTTGGCCCATCCCAACGGCAAATTGGTCCATAATACCGGAGTTAACGCCGATAAATTTGTTTTCAACTTCCATGCCAATTTTGACCACATCAACTTGATCAATGGTTAAATTAAATTGATCCGTCAAAATTTTACCAAACAGCATCTCAATCGATGCAGAAGATGATAAACCAGACCCATTAGGCAAATTTCCATTTACAAAAATATCAAAACCATGGTCTAATTGATAGCCATGTTCTTTAAAGAAGTGAAAAACGCCTTTAGGATAGTTCGCCCAATTGTCCTTTTTATCATAACTCAAATTTGTTAAATCAAATTCAATAATTCCTAATTTAGGAAAATTGGCGGAATAAAGCCGCACGGTTTGATCAGTCCGAGGGGCAACGGCCGCATAAGTCCCCAAGCTAATGGCACATGGGAAAACCCGGCCACCGTTATAATCGGTGTGTTCCCCGATTAAATTGATGCGCCCTGGGGCAAAATAGGTGCCAACCGAATTGGTATTGAATTGGGTTTTAAAATCTGCTTTTAAAGATTCGACAGTGATTGCTTGTGTATCAGACATAATTTTCTCTCCTAATATGATATGACATATTTTTAATATAGTAGACGCAATTGACTCCTTCTAAAGGATAACCCCTTTTTACCAAAAATGTAAGCGATTTTGTAAATTAAATTACTAAATATTGGTAAACTAACTTAAACACTGTTTACTTTGTTTAAATTCGTTTATAATAGCACTATACTATCAAACTTAATATTAAGCCGTTCCATCAGGGCTACCAACTTTTGGCTTTAATTAGCAGTTAAACAATTAAAACGTAACCAAATAACTGAACTGATTTTAGTAATATTTTCTGAGAGGAAGTCCTTATAATGACTACAATTCGCGAAATTGCAGCAAAATCTGGGTATTCACCAGCTACTGTCTCACGCCTATTGAATGATGACCCCACCTTTTCAATTTCTGATACGGCTAAAGAACGTATTTTGAAAACGGCGCGGAATTTAAATTATTATCAAAATAAATCAATGAAGGGGCCAGGATTTAAAGTTGCCGTTATTTTCTCTGTTACCCCCAGAAAGGAATTAGAAGACGCCTATTACAGCAATTTACGTCAAAACATTTTAACTTCTGGCGCCACCGCCAATATGGTGATGACTTTATTTAGAGATCTTAATGAGGTGCCCAATAATATCGATGGTATTTTAGCAGTAGGTAGTTTTTCAAAGGCAGAACTTAATAAAATAAAACACTTGTCTGGCAATATCGTTTTCGTAGATTCTAATCCAGATCCCCACCAGTTCACTTCCGTGCAACCTAATTTGGAATATATAACGGAACATGCGATTGATTTGTTTCGGATGGCCGGTAGAACAACCATTGGTTTGATCAGTGGTAAGTATTGGAATGTCAGTACAGGAACTAACCCAGTAGGTGATGTTCGCCGTAAATATTTTGAAAGTTATATGCGGCAGTTGAATATTTTTGATAATCGCCTGACCTTTATTGGTCCAGATTTCTCGGTAGAAAGTGGCTATAATCTTGGCATGCAAGTCGTTCAGCAACTAGGGCGGGATTGGCTGCCTCAAGGCTTCTTGATTGGCTCAGACCCACTGGCTGTGGGTGTCTTACAAGCCTTTAATGAAAACAAAATCACGGTGCCCCAAGATACGGCTGTGATCAGTGTCAACGATTTAGATATCGCCAAATATGTTTCTCCGCCATTAACGACCTTCAAAATTGATCTGCTTGAGCTAGGACAAGTTGCCATTGATACATTACGGGAGGTCATCACCTTTCCTGATACTTCGCACAAAACCATCTTATTGGACTCGACATTAATTGTGCGTAAAAGTTTTATCCCTGAGTCTGAAGCTGAACAACCAGCTACTAATCAAAAAAACTAGCCAATAATGACTAGTTTTTTTGATTAGTGCCCTTGTTTTGCTTGAATGACGATATCTGTCAACTGTTTAGGTGTAAGGGTACGACTTTTTTGAAAGATAAGGTAAGCAGGCTTTGGTGCCAGAATAGGTGGTTGTGTCAACCAAAAGATGATGAAATCAATGATACCTCTGGTGACAATTTCTTGGGCAAAGGATACTGGAAAATCAGGAGATTTACCAATTGCTGCGCTTGTTTGGGGCAAAACCGTGTTAATAAGTTGTTGCACTTTTTTAACCAAGTCAGCGGCAGGCTCCCTAAGCAGTAAACCCGCCAAGTCCCGTTGGCGATATAAATATTTAAATAATTGATAAAAAGCATTGTTCTCAAAACCAGTGGCTATCGCCACGGTATCTCTTGGTTTTGGAAAACGATTAAAAATACCCGTAATATCAGTGACGATTTCATTTTCATAATGGGTCAACAAATCATACTTATCCAAGTAATGGAGATAAAAGGTACCACGGCTGATATGGGCTGTTTTTGCTAATTGTTGGACACTTAACTTATCAAAACTCTGTTCTTGAATGATTTGAACAAAAGCTTTCTGAATTTTTATTTCAGTTTCAAGCATCTTTGTATTCGTTTCGATAATTGTTCCTCCTCTAAATGAACAGACTGCTTATTTCAAAATCTATTGAACAATATTTTGGCTGGTTGTTCAATGGCAACCATAGATTTTTTGGAGGGTTTGACTTGAATACAGCAATACAAAATTGGATACTGCATTTCTAATTCCTTTTGAATGCGTTGACAAATGCCATAGGCTTGTTGCAAGCTCAATAAATCAGACAGCACAATCTCAGCTTCAACGATAATATTACTGCCCGAATAACGGCAATTCACAAAGGTAATTGCTTGAACATCACTCATACTATTGATGCTTCTAATAATTTTTGTTCTAATGATTGTACTAAACCCATCAGATAACTTTTCAGCACTCGCACTTAAAATACGACAGCCGTTATAAACGATAAATCCACCTAAGATAATGGCAGCTAAGGGATCGATCCAATTAATTCTAAAAATTGCAGCCACTGCAATGGCGATCATAGTGCCTGTTGAAGTTAGCGCATCGCTTAGAAAATCACGGGCGGAGGCATTTAAAGCCGCACTATGAAGTTTACGGCTGATCAATTGATTAACAAGACTCAGTGTAACCATAACAAGTGCCGAAATGGCTGCCATAATAGCTGCTGTCCCCTTTAGTGCTATTGTTTGTTCACCTAACACTAAAGTCATTATTTTGGTGCTGCCGTTCCAGATACAGACTAAACCAACCAGAAACATGATTAAACCTGAAAGAAAAACAGCAAGATTTTCAAACTGCCAATGTCCCTCTAGATGATAGCTATCAGACGGTTTGATGGCGAAAGTTAAGCCAACGATTAAAGAAAGTACTGAAATAATGCCGGTCAAATTATTTTGGCCATCCGCAATTAGTGCCGTCGTATGATCTGCATGCCCCACGATCATCTCAGCTAAGGAAATACCCGTATAGACCACCAAATTAAGTATCAACAATATTCTAGCCTGTTTAACTTTTTTCCGACTATTGGCTGTTATTTCTTGCGAAATACCAATTGGATTATTATTGTTTAAAAACATCTTCATCATGCCCTTCATTTTACGATGCAAATTCAGCAAAGCGGTGCAAGCTTAATTGAAACCGCAAGATGATGGCCAAGTTTAACCCGATCATGATCAAGACCATCAGCCAGATATCTCCTTGAAGGGCTTGATGGGTTGAAATAACGCTACGTAGCGCATTGATTAAATAGGTCATTGGTAGCCAAGTATTTAAGGACTGGGCAAAATGGTTGACTAAAAATGTTGGGTAAAGTCCACCCGAAGCAGCCAGTTGCAGGACTAAAACAATTGAAATCAACCAGGTGCCAAAACCGCCCAATAGTAAGCGCAAAGCAAAGATCAACGATAAGAACAGCCAGGAACCTAACAAAATGACTAAGAAAAGTTGCAGCGGCTGGGCAACTTGTAAGTGATTGCCTTGGGTCAATGACCAAAATAATAATACGGCTTGTAGGATACCGACTAAACCCACTACTGAGGCCTTACTCCCCCACCAAGTTAAGGCATATTTGGGCTTTTTGTGGGGTAAAAAAGCATCATACATGGTGCCAATGGCAATCCCCCCCACATATAGACCGATGGCAATGGCAAAGGGTGCCATACCGGTGCCGTTATTAGGCACTTTGGCAATATCACTGCTATGGGCTTTGACCGGTTGGGCCATGGTGGTGGCATTTAAGGATGTTGTGTGTAAGATTTGTAATTTTTGCACACCGGCTGTTAAACCAGTGGTAAGTGTCTGACTACCGGTTAACAGTTGCTGCGTCCCTTGGGTCAATGTCTGGGTGCCCGCTGCTAGTTGCCCACTACCCTTTTGTAACGCGGGTAAACTAGTTGCCAACGTCTGCAGACCCTGGCCCATATTGGCATTACCACTTGCCAAGCTAGTGACACCTTGGGTATAGACCTTAAAACCAGTTGCTAATTGCTGTGAACTTGCCAATAGGTTGGCAAGATCCGCAGCGCTGCTAGGCTGAGTAGTTTGTCTAAGCTTGACCAAACTATTTTGAATTTGTGTTTGCCCCGCTGCTAGTTGCGGGGCACGGCTTGTTAATTTGGTCAACCCATTGGTGAGTGTCTGATTGCCTTGTAATAATTTGTCATTCCCCGCCTTAACCTGGTTTAGCCCGGAAGATAATGCAGTAGTGCCGCTATTCAATTGCGATTCACCTGCCAAGAGCTTTTGGCTCCCAGTTGTTAAGGCAGCACCTCCCAGCGCCGCCTGGACCATCCCATTTTTTGCAGCACCTAGTCCATTCAGAACAATCTGGGTGTAAAGTGTTGTGACCTGGGCTGAAACTTTGGCTTTGATTGCGGTGGCTGCACCGCTGGTCATCTTTGATACAATGAAGTTTTGACCAGAGTTGAATTTAAAGTACAATGCCATGGTCTTTGGCTGGGCAGATAAAATCGTGGTGGCATCCTTGGAAAAATTTGTTGGTATAGTTAACACCATATAATATTTACCTGATTTTAAACCTGTATTAGCTTTTCTTGCGGATATGTGTTTGAAATTAAGGGACTGGGATTTCACCAAATTGGTTGTCAAATTACGGCCAATGGCCAGATGGCGGTGCTGATAATTGACTGCTTGATCATGGTTGACAATAGCTACAGGTAAGTTAGCCATCTTGCCGTAGGTATTCCACATAGAAGCAAGATAGATAAAACAATAAATTGCCGGGATCAGTGCAATCATCAAAAGCACAACTAACATCATTCGATGCTTTAATAAATATTTCCATTCACTGACTAACATTTAAAGACCGCCTTTCAAATTAACACGATGTTCATTGGCTATGGTAATGACTTCTCCTTGCAGAGGCAATAATCAATATATCGTTAACTGTTAAGCAAAAAAATAGTTTTTCTGGTATATATCCTGAGCTATCAGAATTATATTTAAGCATTACGTCTGAACAGTTTTGTCGAAAGCGTCAATTTTAATAAGCGATTATTTGTTGATCACCAGTCATACTTGAGCACTATTTAGCTGGAACAAAAAAGTGCGTCTATGTCTCCCACTTCTGCGAAGACAAGGCGTACCTAAAAAATAGTATGATGATTTTAATGATTTAACCGATGCGTTAACTAACGCCTCAAATAAAAGCTATTTTTATTTTCTTTCCTAAAACGCTTTACTTCAAGTGTGCTTGAAGTGCTATGGTTGAGACAATCATAAATGACAAGGAGTGTTGACTTTTGAAATATCGGCATTTGGGCAAGCAAGGTCTTAAAGTAAGTGAATTAGCATTAGGTAGCTGGATGACTGATGTCAGCGATACAGCTAAACAGGATTTGGCGGATCAAAGTATCAAGTTGGCCTATGAACATGGCATTAATTATTTTGACTGTGCGGATGCTTACAGTGGTGGCGCTGCTGAACGTTTCTTAGGTAAAGCATTAAAGGAATTTCCCCGTCAAGAACTAGTATTATCTAGTAAGGTTTTCTTCCCAGTTGGTAAGGGTGTCAACGATCGTGGCCTGTCACGTAAACATATTTTTGAATCCATTACCCATTCATTGGAAAATATGCAAACAGATTACTTGGACTTGTATTTCTGCCATCGTTTCGATCCCGAAACACCTTTAGTAGAAACGCTACAAGCTTTAAGTGATTTAGTCGATCAAGGAAAGATCTTATACTATGGCGTCAGCGAATGGACACCTGTTCAAATTTTAGAAGCCCAATTAGTTATCCAGGCCCACGGATTACATCCGATGTCTGTGATCCAACCCCAATATAATATTTTTGACCGTTATATTGAAAATGAGGCCTTGGATGTTTGCGAAAAACTTGGACTAGGTGTTGTGCCCTTCTCACCGCTATCACAAGGTTTACTAACTGGTAAATATCGTAAGGGTCAAAAAATTCCAGCAGGCTCGCGTGCAACCTATCAAGATCAAATCAAAGCGCTATTAACCGACGACAATTTAGATAAAGTTGAAGAACTTGTTAAGATGGCTAATGAGTTAGATACTGACTTGGCAACCTTCTCACTGGCTTGGGCATTGCGCGATCCAAGAATTTCCAGTTTAATTACTGGTGCTAGCAAGCCTAGTCAATTGAATAATAATTTAAAAGCAATAGATTTAAATATTCCAGAAGAATATTATCAACGGATCGATGAACTGTTTCACTTTAAGAAATTTCATCGCCAAATTGGCTAATAAATTGCATCACAACCTTCTTGGTCACTTAGACTTGAGAAGGTTGTTTTTTTTCAAGCTTTTTTGACAGCATCAACCGTAAAATTAAATACTGTATTAGTATCAATTTTATAGATTGGATTTTGCCCTAAGTTGGTTTTAATATCCTTAAATTGTAAATCCTCACAGGCTTTAAGATATATTTCGCTGGTATTACCCTTTGTTAAATCCAGGGTGATAGCTTGCAATTTGACCCGGCGGACATAGTGGTTGTGGTCTTCAGGCTGGTTGTCATTGGTAAAGCCGGTTAATTGAATAGCTGGACCGCTACCGTTGAATATTGTATGGCTAATTGTAATGTCTTGGAAGTAGGGCAACGTGGACGCTGCTGGACCATCATCATTGTAGTCAACACTGCGTACTGTTAAGCGATCAGCGAGGCAATCTTGGACGTTAATATGTTGAATATACCCACCACGGCTGGCTGAGGCTTTGAGCTCTAAGCCATAAGTTGTATTTTGGATTTGACAATCCTGAATGGTGACATTAGAAACACCGCCGGATTCTTCACTGCCAATGGCCATCCCATGACCTCCAAGCATATTTAAGTCAAAAATACGAATGTTTTCACTGGGCATAGCAATTGTATTACCTTCTGGATTTTTGCCAGATTTAATGGCGATACAATCGTCACCCGTATCAAAAGTTGTGTCAAAAATCAGCATGTTTCTCGAGGAATCCGGATCCCAACCATCTCCATTATCAATACCTTGAGACTGGATATGAATACCATGGGTCGTTACGGTGTCACAGTAAATCATATGAATCGTCCAGCAAGGTGGATTTTCAACGCTAATTTGCGTTAACTCTAAATTGGCACATTGAATGAAACCTAATAAGCGGCCACGGACGCGCCGACCACCGATGCCATCAGAAACATATTTGGGATAGCGGGCTTTATCGGCATAGATTTGTTTCATGGCAGTGCCTAAGGTATTGCCACCACCGATAATACGCCCAGTCCCACTAATTCGAATATTTTGACAAGTCACTTTATGTCGATTGGCCGGATCTAGATAGCCCCCGTTGATTAAACTCCGGTAACAATACATTTCCCAGCCTTCATAGCGGGTCAAAATTAGGCCATCCCCATTAACCTGTCCCCCATAGGCTGCCCGTTTTTTGGGTAGGATTGTGTAGTCTATTGGATCTAAACTGCCCTTTAAAATACCTTCTACTTGCAGTGTCATATTACTTTTTAAATCAATGGCGCCGGTCAAAAGGGTGGTGTTCTTCGGAATCAAAACAGTATCCCCCTTTTGACAATCATTGATCGCCTGTTGCAATTGATCGGTGGCCAATTGTTGGCCCGTTGGATCGGCAAAATATGGTGCTTTTGTCACATCCCGTAATTGCCCTGCTTTGGGCGTCTCAGCAGTGATAGTCGCAGCTTCAGCGACCTTATTGGGCTTTAAGATAGTCACAACCTCAAAATGGTATGTGGTACTAGGTTGTAAATTTGATACCAGGTAATGTGTTTTGCCGGCGCCACGCTGGTGGCCTATTTCCTGGTTATTTTGATAGATAATGTAACCGGCAATGTGCTGATAGGCTCCAGGCTTTTGCCATATTAAGGTTAAGTGAGTCGCTGCCAGGGTTGCTGGGGCAATTTGTAGATTTAGGGGTTGATTGGTCATTTTTTGTCCCTTCTTTTTTTGAAAAAATATTGAATGCTACTTTTTGATGTGACTAAAATGCTACTCAGATTATAAATATTGACAGAACGGGAATGTGCTTTATCATATATTTCATAGGTATTTTTTGAAAAGGCGGTTTAATTATGGGGTCAATACCAAAACAAGAGGTTACGCTTAAAACGATTGCCAAAATGGCACAGGTATCGCATACAACAGTATCCCGGGCATTAAACGATAGTCCCGCAGTTCGTCCAGAAACAAAAGCTAAAATTCGCGCAATTGCCAAACAAGTTGGCTATGTGCCTAACTTAACCGCAAAGGGCTTGGTTACCAAGCGCTCGTATATGATTGGGATCTTCTTTACAGATCTTTCCACAGGGACGTCGGCCAGCTTCTTAACCGATGTTATCAGCCAAGCTCAACACATTTTACCCAGTGGCTATGCCCTGGCTATCAACGATATCAATAACACCCGCAATAACCAAACTCTCTTAGAACACAACTACGACGGTATCATTGTACTCAGCCAGTCGCGGTCAGATGATAACTTTATTGCTGAAGTCCACGATCGCCAAATGCCCATTGTGGTTTTAAACCGACCGATTGCCCGGGATGATATTCCCAATTACAGCGTTAACGACTTCATTGGCGCCCAGAATATCGTAGCTTATGCCATCCGGATGGGTCATCAAAATTTTGGCTTGATTAAAGGCGTCCCTAGTTTTGAGTCTACCACTCAACGTACAAGGGGCTTCTTTAATACATTACACCAACATGGCCTAACCATCGATTCAGAATTAGTGAAACAAGGCGATTACAAACCTAAAAGCGGCAATGTGGCCATGCGTCAGATTTTAACATCTGGTAAAATTCCCACCTGTGTTTTTTGTGAGAATGATGATATGGCCATTGGGGCAATTAACGCCTGTAAAGAATTAGGTTTCCAGGTGCCAGAGGATATTTCTTTTATTGGCTATGATGATATGGCTTATTCCAAATACATGCTGCCAGGTTTGACGACAGTTCGTAAACCCACAGGGCAAATCATTAATTTGGGTATCACCAAGCTAACGGCCCTTTTAAACGACACGACTGAACAAGTACAACCAGATAAACAAAATATTGCTCCAGAAATTATCGTCCGGGGTTCCGTTTATGATCGCCGTAACTAAAATCACAACTAAATTATGATTAAAATAGACAGGCCACGACTAAACATGTCATGATCTGTCTTTTTTGTTGTGCTTTATTCTGTGACGCCAGTTTTGAAAATAGCTAGGCCATGAATACCGTACTTTTCGTTATTTGTTTTCTGGCCACTGGCCACGTCAATGATGTATTGAATAAATTGATCTGTTAATGCAGCCATCGAAGTTTGCATGAGCTGTCCAGCATCAAAGTCGATCCAACGGGGTTTTTTATTGGCAATATAAGAATTAGAAGCCACTTTAACCGTTGGCACATATGTTGCAAATGGTGTGCCCCTTCCGGTAGTAAACAACACCATTTGACAATCCGCTGAAGCTTCAGCAGAAGAAGATACTAAATCATTGCCAGGTGCCTGTAACAAACTCAAACCCCTGGTTTTAATCTTTTCACCATACTGCAAGACATCATTGACCGCAGAGGTACCTGACTTTTGTGTACAGCCTAAAGACTTATCCTCAAGGGTCGTGATCCCCCCTGCCTTGTTGCCTGGGGATGGATTTTCATAAATGGGCTGATGGAATGATTCGAAATAAGCTTTAAAATCATTGATCAAGTCAACTGTTTTTTCAAATGTTGTTTTCTCCTTTGCCCGGGACATCAAAATTGTTTCAGCACCAAACATTTCTGGCACTTCAGTCAATACGGTCGAGCCCCCTTGAGCCGTAACAAAATCTGACAAACGCCCTAATAATGGATTGGCAGTGACGCCAGAAAGGCCATCAGAGCCGCCACACTTCAACCCAATCTTTAATTCACTCAGTGGCTGTGCACTACGTCGATCATCAGCAGCCGCCCTGTTAAGTGCTTCTAACATCTCTAAAGCCGTTCCTAATTCATCATCCACATCTTGGGAAACTAAGAATTTCATCCGATTTGGATCAATTGGGCCGCCAATTTTTTCGATTTCGACTTTCATACCTGCCATTTGGTTGTTTTCACAACCTAAGCCAAATACCAAGACGCCACCAGCGTTGGGCTGCAGTGCGGCATCTACTAAAATTTTGCGAGTCTGTTCAAAGTCATCCCCTAACTGTGAACAGCCATAAGGATGTTTTAATACCACGATATTATCAAATGAGCCATTGTCCGGATACAACGCCTTAAACTGTTCCACAATAATGTCTAAGAGCGGATTGATACAGCCCACCGTGGGAATAATATACAAATCATTGCGGATCCCAACTTTCCCATTTGGTCGCTGATACCCCATAAAAGTCCGCGTATCCTTCGCAATATGTCGTTCAATTTGAATGGGTTGATAAGTATAACTTAATTCACCAGATAGATTCGTCTTCAGATTATGGGTGTGCACCCAAGCCCCCTTGGCAATTTTTGCAGTGGCATGCCCAATGGGATAGCCATATTTAAGAACATCCTCATCTGCTGCAATATCCTTTAGCGCAAACTTATGGCCCCGCTTAACTGGTTGTCTTAGACCCAAGAAAGTCCCATCAGCCAGTTGTATTTTCGTACCTTCTGGTAAATCCTGCAAGGCCACACCCACGGAATCCTTGGGATTTAAAATAATAAAGCAATTCATATGCGCTAGTCTCCTTTTTGATTGATCTGCTGAACAGCTTGACGGGCACCACCTTGATCAAGGCTTTGAAGATCTTGTTTGACCAGCGTCACTAAACCAGTATATTGAGTTAAATCTTCTCCCCATAATTTCGCATCAGCTAAGGCAGCGGTCACATAGTCGTCATTTTGCACTAAAGTCTTGAATGCTGCTAAGACTTCCGGGGTATCCTGGGGCTCAAAATCAGCTCTTCCGCCATAGATCTTTAAATAACTGGCTAAAGCTAAGGTAATTCGTTGTGGGAGTTTGTGATTGGTAGCTACATAACGTTTAAAGGTCGGTAATAAGCGGGCTTTGAATTTGGAAATACTGTTTAACGCAATCGAACTCAACTCATGGTTGACATAAGGATTCTCAAAGCGCTCCTTGACCCCTTCTGCATAGGCTACTAACTCTTTTTTAGGCAGTGCCACGGTGGGAATAATTTCTTGATACATTTCATCGTTGATAAATTTGTAAAAATCTTTGTCCTGCATCACTTTGCCCACCGTATCAATGCCCGCCAGCCGAGCGATGGGACTCATCGTCGTATGGGGACCATTTAATAGCGATACCTTACGATTACGATAAGGCTGCATATCATCGGTCACAACCACGTTTAAACCGGCGTCTTTTAACGGTAACAACTTTTCTAGTTTTTTGTTGCCTTCGATGACAAAGATAAGAAAAGGTTCTGCTTTAACAATTAACTTATCATGATAACCCCATGCCCTTTCTAAATCTGTCGCCCGATCTTTAGGATAACCGGGTACGATACGGTCAACAAGCGTCGCATAAAAATCATTGTCGGTGTTGATCCAATCTACAAAGTTTTGCCCAAGGTCCCAAAGTTTAGCGTATTTCAGAACGATTTCTTTTAAAGTATTGCCATTATGATTGATCAACTCGCATGGAATAATTTGAAAACCTTTTTTACCCAGTTTGAAACGTTCATACAATAAAGCAGTTAGTTTGCCAGGATAGGAATTCTGAGGTCGTGCAGTTAATGTGTCTTGTGGGTCAAAAGCAATACCTGCTTCAGTTGTATTTGAAAAAATAAATTGAATAGCATCATTCTTAGCTAGATCAAGGTAGGCCTGATAATCCTCATAGGGCCGAATCGTTTCATTAATGCTTTCAACAATCTCATGTTCTTGCACCTTTTTACCGGCCAATTTGCCTTCCAACAACACTGTGTAAAGATCATCTTGCTCATCCAACATTTTGGTCATGCCCCGATCAATCGGTTGAACAACGGCGACACCCCCCTGAAACAAGCCGTGTTTATTCATTTGTTGGATTTGCCAATCTACGAATGCCCTTAAAAAATTACCCTCCCCGAATTGAATAACTTTCGTAGGATATCGGGGCAATTTACGAAATGTGTTATCTAATTGCTTCAGTGTTTCTTGTGTCATGAGATAGCCTCCAATTTTTAATCATACCAAGTATTGCCTTGTGCAAATTTCGTAACGATTTTAAACGATGTTCTAAATACAAAATAAGTCCGTGTTAACGATTTCATAATATGAATTATTATAAGAAATGTCAACCCTAAAAAGCAGTTGCTTCACAATTAATTGATATTACCAAACAGGATATATCAGCCTTGAACACCGGTTTATCCCCTATTTACCTAATCTTAAGAAAAATGGTTCCTCATATGATTATTTTTGAACAACATTATCGTTAACAAGCATTTAATCGCTGGTTATTTGGTGATAATCCTTGTGAATTATTGAATATATAGTTGACACCGATGCTAAATAGCAATATTATGAAATCGTTAACATGTTACCGCTTACTTAATGCCTTTATTTTTTTAAAATCAACTGATTTCTTTAGCTATCACAACAAAGCTGCTGAACATAAAGGGGAGTTAAAAACATGGCAGAAGACAGAACCGCCGCCACTGCTAAGCGGCAGAAAACATTAGCACAGGAATTAACCGATGGTCATCATAGCAAGCGCATCCCACTACGACAGAAAATCGCTTACGGTTTTGGTGACTTTGGGAATGGTTTTATGTTTGATTTAGGTCAAGCCTACTTGACGAAATTTTGGATTGACGCTGCAGGTATTGGAGCTGGCGCGGTTGCAGGAATATTTGGCTTTACAAAGATATTTGATGCTTTCATGGATCCGATTGCCGGTTCCGTTATTGACAACCGCAAAAAAATAGGCAAAGCTGGTAAGTTTCGACCTGTTATGTTAATTTCGTCATTCCTACTTGGTATCATGACAATCGTAACTTTTACGATGCCTGACTTATCACCTACAGGTAAAATCATCTATGCTTATGTGGTTTACATGATCTGGGGTGCTATTTATTCTTTTACCAATGATCCTTACGGCTCATTGGCTTCCGTCATGACTCGAAATGTTCAAGATCGTAGCTTCTTAGCCACTTCACGGCAAGTTGGTTCTGTAGGCGCCCAATTCTTAACGGGGATTGCTTTTATTCCACTGATGACCATGTTTGGCGGTAACAATGAACGTCATGGTTACTTAATCGCTGCTTCTATTTTTGCGATTCTAGGTGTTGTCATGTTTATCATCTGTTATTTAGGTACTCGCGAAAATGTTAAAGTCCATCGTGATAAAGGTGCCCAACCTGAGGGCTTCAAGGATTATTTTAAGGTTATTTTTACCAATGGCCCGCTTTTTGCTATTATTTTGATGACAATTTTCACCATTTCCGCTATGAATACCAATAACCAAATGATGGTTTTCTTTGCCCAATACAATCTAGGCCATATTGGGTTACAACCCATTGTCAATGCTATTATGATGGGTACTTCAATTGTAGGTGTATTCATGATCCCTACCCTCACCAAACACTTTGGCAAACGCAAAACGGCGATGGTCAGTTTCATTGTAGGTGCGGCTGCTAATATTTTAAATTTCATCCTACCTACAAATATTGCGACCTTTATTATTCTCGTGACCATTGGCTACACCGCCCTAGCTATTCCCAATGGGATCACTTGGGCCTTTGTCTCTGACGTGATTGATTATGGTGAGTGGCACACTGGCATGCGTAAAGAAGCCCTTACTTATGCAGCCTTTAACTTTTCTAGAAAACTTGCCCAATCCCTGGCAGCCCTGGTTAGTGCCGGTGTCTTGGCAATAACGGGCTATGTGGCTAATGCCCACCAAACCCCTAGGACCCTCACCGGCATTAAAGCTGCTATGACGCTTTATCCCGGGGTTTGTCTATTGATTGCCGCCGTCGTCGTCGGTTTCTTATATAAATTAACTGATGATCGTTACACAAAAATTGCTGCTGATCTAGATAATGGTGTTTGGGAAAAAGGTAAAATTGGCGATAAAGATATTAAAAAATAAATCAATAATTTAAGGAGCGCATGTATTATGGCATTACTAGACAAGAATTTTTTATTAAACAACGAAATGAGTCAAAAATTATTCAATGACTACGCTAAAGATATGCCCATCATTGATTTTCACTGTCATCTAAATCCCAACGAAATTTATGAAAATAAGAACTATCCCAATATTACTAAGATTTGGATCAATGAAGATCATTATGGTGATCATTACAAATGGCGTTTGATGCGGGCTAATGGGATCCCGGAAGACCTCATCACCGGTGATGGGGACGATTACGAGAAATTCTTGGCTTGGGCCAAGACTATCGAGCACTCAGCCGGCAATCCACTATATGAATGGACTCATTTGGAATTACGCCGCTTTTTTGGGATCAATGAGACCTTCAATACAAAAACGGCCCCAGCAATTTGGCAAAGGGCCAATGCACTGTTACAAACTGATGGTTTTAAACCAAGAAGCTTAATTCGCAACTCAAATGTTCAAGCTGTTTGTACCACTGATGATCCAGCATCCGATTTAAAGTACCATAAGCTATTGAAAGCTGAAGAATCTGAAAATGGCTTTAGAACCTTGCCAGCCATGCGCCCAGATAAATTAATTCAAATTGATCGCGATGGCTTTGGCGCTTACTTAAAAACCTTGAGTGCCGTATCCGGTGTCACCATTACAAATTTTGACAACCTGATCAAAGCTTTACACCAACGCTTTGAATTCTTTCATGAAATGGGTGGCCGCTTGTCTGATCACTCCCTATTGACCTATCACTTTAAAGAAGCCACACCTGAAACCCTGGACACTATTTTGGCTAAGGGCATCGCCAATGAAGCTTTAACACAAACTGAGATCGATCAATACTTAACCATGCTATTGGAAAATTTGATGAAATTAAATACAGAATTTGACTGGACCATGCAATGGCATGTCAATTCTGTGCGCGATATCAACCGACCAATGTTTAAACAATTAGGGCCAGATACTGGTTATGATGCCATTGGGACCCAACCAGATATCGCTTTACATCTGCAAAAACTTTACACTAAAATGCGGGATACTAATGATATCCCTAAGACCATCTTCTATTCCTTAAACCCAAATGACTGGCTGGAATTGGCCACGATGATGGCTTGCTTCTTAGAAGGTGGCATACAGCGGATGCAATTAGGGGCCGGTTGGTGGTTCAACGACACCGCTGAAGGCATGCACGAACAATTGCGGACTTTTGCCCAACAAAGCTCGCTGCCTAATTTTGTGGGGATGTTAACGGATTCCCGCAGCTTCTTATCTTACCCCCGTCATGAGTATTTCCGGCGGGTTTTGTGCAATTTCTATGGGGAACTCGCTGAGCAAGGTCGGGTACCCGATGATGAAGCTTACTTAGGTAAAATCGTTCAAGATATTGCTTATAACAATGCCTATCATTTCTTCGGTTTCTTCCAAGATCAAACCCCAGCCGAATTATTTGGAACTAAAACCAAGGCCTAAATTAGGCAACGCCGTATATTTAATCAGATAAAAAACTGATTCTTTGAACTAGCAATAGTGCATTGGATCAGTTTTTTTACGTTGTTTAAGGTTTGTCTGTTGGTTGTGTTGAATTATCGAATGCTACTAATTGAGAATTATGACTTGCCACCATCCTATCATCGCGACAAATGGCCAGCGTCGCACCTGATCAACGGTCCTTGCGAAAGGCACTGGGTGTTTTTCCAGTATACTGGCGAAAGTATTGGGTAAAATGAGAAATATCGTCAAAGCCCACCCGATTGCCAATGGTTTGAATCGGCCATTCAGGATGGACCAATAAAAATGATTTTGCCTTACGCAAACGGTAAGCCGTCAAATATTGTAGCGGTGTTTGTTGATAATATTCTAAAAAAATTTTATTCTGATAAGCCACCGAATAACCTGTGTACCGGGACAAGTCGCTGTTGGTGATTTTATTGGCATAATTGATATTGATATAATTGATAATTGGCTGGACAATTGCCGCCACCAGACTTGAAGTCGCTTGATGTTGCACATTGCGCTTTAATAACAGCAGAAATTCATACAGCTTTTCCGACTGGGCGTACGTGCTCTCTAAATCCTCTGTTTCAAAAATACCAAATGACTTCTGAATGAACTGGCTTAATTGCAATTGAATATGACGCACATATAAATAACGATTAACCCCCAAATAGGTCATCATATTCCCGGCAATGGCCCCTGAAAAAACTAAGAAACTCGTCTGCCAAGTCTCCCCTACCTTAGCTTGGTAACTGTGGGGAACATTAGGCTCTAATAAAATTCCCTGATTCGGGCCTAATACAAAACGCTGATTATCCACCATGAAAATACCCGTCCCGGTTTGCGACTGTAACCAATGGTAATAATAATAGCCCTTAGGTCGCTGTACATTTTCTTGGTGCCAGTCATAGCCAATATTCTCGCAAAACAGCGGTAGATCTTGATTGATATTCGTAAAGTGAATTCGCATATTCTTGACCTCATTATATTTAATATAAGCGTCATGACACCGTTTAAATAAAAATAATATTAGCATAAAAAATCAAATTTGCATATTTTCCCCATAAATCCGTATATAATTGTATCCGTTTACAGCTTATGCTGTACTTGTTTACTAGCAAACGTATTTCGGGATTCCTGGATGATCTACCAGTTTTAAAATCTATTCATTAAGCGAGGGAAAATCATGTCAAGAGAACATGCCACACCAAGTAAATACAAACAACGTATTTCTTACACAATTGGTGAAGCTGGTCATGATATGGCCTATAACATGATGGCCAATCTTTTCATTATTTACGCCACCACTTCTTTATTTGCGGGGCTAAAAAATGCCAACCAACTAATTGCCCTATTGACCAGCTCTATTGTTGTCATCAGATTATGTGAAATCTTTTTTGATCCTCTGATTGCCGGATTTATCGACAATCGTAAAACCACCCGTTTTGGTAAATTCCGCCCTTGGGCTTGGGGGGCAACGATCCTTCACTCACTCCTATTAATCGTTTTATACTCGGGATTTTTACGTTTTCTCGATAAAAATTACGCCTTACTAGCGGCCACCGTCATCGTTTTTTATGCCTTGATCGACTTGATTTATACCGTCAAAGACACCTCTTTTGCAGGGATGGTACCAGCCTTGAGTGTGGATTCTAAAGAACGGGGTATCATCACGTCTTATGCCCGCATCGGCGCTGCCTTAGGTGGCGGCGATATTGTGCCCCTATTTATGATCCCAGCCGTGGTCTTCTTTACTTACTTAATGACCGGTCAACACCAACAGGGGATTCAAGGCTGGTTTTGGTTAGGGTTAATCTTAGCTATTTATTGCATGATTACCATGACAATTTCCATGATGAACGTTCGGGAAAATACCAGTATTATTCGGGAAAGTCGCAAACGCGCCAATATCAAAGATATTTTTAAATCAATTTTTCAAAATGATCAACTTATGTGGGTGTCCTTGACCTATTTGATTTTCGCCATTGGTAATGTCACCTCCAAACCATCCATCTTTTATGTCTATAACTATGTCCTAGCCCGGCCGACTTGGTATTGGGTTGTGGGAGCTGCCTCAGCTTTTTGCGGGATTTTTTCCGTACCTTTTTATCCAATCCTATGTAAATGGATTTCCCGCAAGCGCGTTTATCTGTTAGCAATTTCTGGTATGCTGCTGGCAGAATTACTCTTTATCTTCTCCGGGAAAAATCTTGTTTTAGTGGTTATTGCAACCGTTTTATTCTTCTTACCGCAACAACTCATTGCCTTAGTTACCATGATGATCGCTATTGATTCCATCGAATATGAGCAGTTAAAACACGGTATTCGTAATGAAGCCGTCACCGTTTCCGTCCACGGTTCTTTAGATAAAATCGCCGGCTCATTATCCAGTGGCATTGTTGGTTTCATTGTCATCGCCGCAAATATGAGCAATGCCAATAAAGCGACCGATCTGAGCACCCAAAATATCCAGACATTTCATCTGCTAGCCTTTGTTGTACCTGCAATTTTGATGGTGATTTCTTTAATTATCTTCTTATGGAAAGTCAAACTCACCGAAGAAAAACATGCCCAAATTGTTGATACACTGTCTGAAAAACTAACACGCCCTAAGGTTGTTCCTGAACGGGGCAATAACTGATCCATTTTAAATCAAAAAATAAAAGAGGTTCTGATCTAATGGCAACAGTCATCGCAAATGGCGTCCCTTGGTATGATCAACATAATAATCCGGTCAATGCCAAAGCGGGCTGTTTAATCAAGGTTCATGATACGTTTCATCTTTTCGGGGAATATAAAACCGATGATGTCAATCATTTCATTGGTTTTTCCCATTATACTTCCGTTGACTTGGCGACTTGGCGCTATGAAGGCTTAGCTTTGCCGTTACAAAAGTCTGGCTTACTGGGACCTAATCGCATTGGTGAACGGGTCAAAGTGCTAAAGAATCCAAATACCAATCAATTTGTGATGCTGATGCATACAGACGATTTGGGCTATCGCGATCCTTATATTGGCGTGGCGGTCACGGATGATCTCGCCCACCCGTTTACATTTTTAGGGCCACTTTTATACCAAGGCCAACCCGTCCGTAAATGGGACATGGGTACCTTTGTGGATCAGGATGGCACCGCGTACTTATTGACCCATGAAGGCAATATTTACCGACTGGCAGCCGATTATCAATCCGTCGTCGAATGCGTCGCTGAAAACATCGCTGTTGGGGGTGAATCCCCGGCAATGTTCCATCAAGGCAACTATTACTTTGCCTTATTTTCCAATAAAACCAGCTGGGAACGTAACGACAACTATTACCTCACAGCCACCAATATTCATGGACCTTGGCATCTGCAAGGCACCTTTTGTCCCAGGGGATCGCTGACCTATAATTCCCAAAGCTCCTTTGTTTTCCCACTAGCCACTAAAAAAGGCATCATCCCCATGTACATGGGCGATCGCTGGTCTTTCCCAAAACAAGCTGCCAGTGCCACCCAGGTTTGGTTACCCCTGACCGTTAATGCTAACCACCTTAGTATTCCCCATTATTGGGAAAACTGGGACTGGCAGCAAGTAACCCCCGTCAAACCCACATCAAAAATTATCCCCCTTAATTTTAACTGCAATCAAGCTCAGCAAACAATTGACCTGAATTTTGCTGGCACGGGCATCATCGTTTCTGGTAGTACCACGCCCCATGGTGGTTATGGTCAATTTATTTTAAAGAACGCGACCGGTCAACAACTTCAAAATACGACCATCGATTTTTATAGTCTAGTGGCTTCAACAGGCCAACGTTATATTTCCCCCAAGCTACCTGAGGGCCATTACCAACTTATCATCAAAACCACTGGTGAACATGGGGTCTGGTTTGATAAAGCCGGCCACCGTTTTGGCAGTGATGATTTTTTCGTGACCCTTAGTGGCTATCAAATCCGTGAACAGCAACCAGATAGAAAGGTGACCCAATAATGATATCAGAAAATGACACCCCCTTAACAATTGATCCACAAAATTTTGCCAAACTGGTTGTAGCTGACTTAAATTTTAAAGCGGATGAAAACCCCCAAGCTATTTCAAAACGGGCATTGATCCAATATTTAAGTGCTTACTACTTGGCAGATCAGTTCAACCAATATGAAACTGAAATCTTCCAAAAAGATGGCGCCTCAACTTATCCCAGTTATGCGGACATCAAAGAATTGATGAACAAAACCAAGTGGTATTAGCTGACTGTATTTAATTTTCAATGCTATAATATCAATATGAAAAAATTAGACTATACTTGGGCTTTTGCCGTTGCTTGGGCAACCAAGTGGAAATCCCTCAATTTTGACAACCAACACTGACTGATTTTTAAAATGGAGGTTCAAATTATGGGATATGTCTACTTGGCTGGCGCCATTTTAGGCGAATTACTGGGTACCAACTTGCTGAAAGCATCCAATGGTTTTACAAAACTCACTTGGGCTTTGGGCGCAATTCTGGCCTATGTCATGTGCTTTTACTTGCTGTCACTGGCTATGAAAACAATCAATCTAAACACCGCCTACGCTTTATGGGCTGGCGTTGGCATTGTCGTCACCGCCATATTAACTGTCGTTATCTGGCATGAGCCAATGTCGACCAGCGCCATCATCGGTACTGGCTTGATTTTAGTTGGTTCAATTTTATTAAATTTAAACTTGAACTAACCCAGTGACGCCATCATAAACATGTAAACCGCCCCCTGAAGCTGACCATTATCAAGACCAGTTTCAGGGGGCGGTTTTGTTTGAATTAAATTGTTGCTAGTTACTGTCTTAAACCTTTAGGATAAAAATTCTTGACCTGCTGATTTACAAATTTACCTAAAGCAAAGCCAAGGTCTTCATGGGTCAACAACCCAAAAACTTTGTGATCAGCAATAGGTTTTGGCAATGTCAAAATATCACCATGTAAATATTGCTGATAGGCGACCTCATCCACTTCGTGTTGAACTTTGAAACTGTTTTGAGGTAAAGTGACGGCCAAATCATGATCAGGTTCAAACCGATTCTTCTTAAATGTCCCTAGATTCAAACCATTACGCAATACCTTAACGCCCTGTAACGGTAAATCCGCATCTGAAACTTCATGGAGATAAACGCCCTGCAGCTTTAAATGACCCCAAGTAAAGGGATCTTGTTTGAAAGTTTGAGCCACAAAATCATTGAAAATAGCCATTTGTGCCTTAGTGGGTTGTCCGTTAACTTGTTGTTTTTTGGGCGTCTTTTTGGCTAAGGCTATAGGTGCCGTTGTATTGCTGGCCAACTGGAATTTGGCAATAAAATGTCCTTCGCCGCGGATCAAATGGGGCCATAGACGCACTGCCTTTTGAATATCTGGATTACCATCGGCCCAAGTCGGGTTAGCCGCAACCATCCCTGGAAATTTCTCGATTGTCTGGGCCGTTAAACTAGGATAAGTGGCTAATAACCAGGCCATTACCTGCTCATCTTCTTCCGGAGAAAAGGTACAGGTGGAATACACTAAGGTCCCCCCGGGTTTTAACATGGTCAAGGCACTTTGTAAAATATCTTTTTGGCGCCGGGCACACTCAGCTGGATAGGTGGTATGCCAATATTTGGTTGCTTCTGGATCTTTGCGAAACATCCCCTCCCCAGAGCAAGGGGCATCCACTAAAATTTTATCAAATTTTTGCGGCCACACCGCTGCTAACTGTTCAGGACTGTTATTGGTCACCACCGTATTCCGCAAGCCAAAACGTTCAATGTTTTCGGCCAAAACTTTAGCCCGCTTGGGATTAATTTCATTAGCAACCAATAGCCCCTCGCCAGCCAATTGACTGCCGATATGCGTGGACTTGCCACCAGGGGCCGCACATAAATCTAAGACCATCTCCCCGGGATTAGCTTGGACCACCGCGCCCACGTACATGGCACTGGGCTCTTGAGAATACACTCCACCACTGGTGTGCACAATATCGCGCCCACGAATAGCCCCATAATAGCCATTTTCAACATAAGCAATGGGTGCTTTGGTGTTTACCAAAGGTTTAACAGCGTCTAGCTTTGTTGGATTAATCCGAAAACCTTTACCCGCAGGCTGATTAAAACTGGTTATAAAAGCGGTACTTTGAGCGCCCAACAGTTGTTGATACTTTTCGATAAATGCGTCGGGTAAATTCACGACTGACCTCCTTGATTTGAAACCTTAACTGGCAAACGTCGTTGGTTTGCCCTTAGTTGTAAACAATAATATTGCCATTAAAATAATGGCATAACCGGCCAAGCCGATCATGTAATACGTGGTGAGTTCATAACTAATTAAATAGGTTTGCCATAAGCCCACAAAATAACCAATTGCCCCACTGACGAGTAAATACAGGCTAAATTGGCGTAAATAGCCCCATTTCATTTTTCGATCTAACGTTTTATCTAAGTCGCTACTTTTTAGTGCAGGTCTAAAGGTCCCATAAAATAACAGGGTCAATAAACTTATTAAGACAAAAGTTCCCCCGTATAAGGCCCATAATATAATGCGACTGCTCCAGTGTTGGGCTTGTTGCTGATCATCTTGTTTGGGCACATAGGTCGAAGCCCGCTTAGCTTGAACTAATTTTAAAAATGCTTGGCGATGCTGCTTAACCAACGTACCATCCGCAATTACCTCTAGGCTTTTAATCGGCGTTACATTGGTGGTTTGTAGTGGGGAAACAGAAATAAAACGGTGATTATTCAAAGATGACTCCCCGGACGTCCCCACTTGACCAATCACCGCAACATAGCGTTCATGATCAAACAAATAAGCTTGGACCTGGGGTTTATATAAATTATCCACCCAATCTTGCCCTACAATGGCAAAAGGCAATGGTGAGTTATAATCACTGGTATTGAAGTTTCGACCGCTGATCATAGAAATATTGGTTTTAGGGTGCTTAGCATAGATGTAGCTCACCTGTTCTTGAGCCGGATCGATAAATTGTACTTGATAATTATCATAATTACGCTGAGATAATTTTTTAACAAGTTGTTGCATATTTAAATTACTTTTAGCGTTAAATATTAATGCGTCTTCGCTTAAACCACCATGATCTAATTGAATCTGATACGTACTGCGATCATGTTGCCCCATCAACCAAAGCGTGGCAAAATAAACCAGTGCAATTAAAAAACCAAGGAGCACTCTGCGTTTGAACAAACCGTTAACCTCCGATTATCTGACCCCGGGGTCATTTTATCGTATTAAAAAAATTTTATCTTGAATTAAATCAAATCTGGGATAAATTTGATTTAAGCGAACAATCGCCTTATCGTTGACAAAAGGTGCTGTCCGCCAAAACTCAAGACTATTGGTGGCGCCAAGATATTCACCCAACACAAAAAAGCTTTTGTGGGCCATATATTGTTTAAATGCCTGTAAAACAGCGACATCAATGGGGTTCTTATCTTGACTCCAAATCATAACCAGCGCATCGACTTTGGGACCATAAGTTTTAACAGCTTCAACCGCATCTAAAGACTGTACAGGTACCCAAGGTTGGCGGCCGGTGGGGCTGGTTTTGCCCCAGCTTAAATCATCTGTTGTAACGACTTTTTGCTGCAGTTGAGTCATCCCATAAGAAAACAACGCATTGCCAGCCATCACCTCAAGATAACTTAAACCTGGAAACAACTGCACCCAGCGACGTAACAAGCTTTGTGTCTGTAATGACCAAATACCAAATTGGTTTTCAATAAAATCACGAAAATTCCGCAGTAAATGATCTAATTGGCGAACTTGTTGGACTTGTTGGTCGTAAGCACGTTGCTGCCAGGTCAAATTTTGCCCCAGCGCCACCAAGGCCTCAAGATAAGTACTTTGGCTCAAGCCTAAAAAAGGTAAGCTTTGATTTGGCAATTGCCGTTGACTCAGATTCAAACAAACACCAAATATAACATCAATTTGCTGTTGAATAGCCGGAATAGTTTGAAATAATTGCCGAAACTTTTTCAGTTGTTGCAAGTAGCCGCTGGCAAAAATATCAGTTGTCATCGGTTTTAATAACGCTTTTCACGACTAGGTACTAAATTCTTAACACCCTTGTCCGTGCCGACAAATACTTCGTCCACAATGTCTAAAAACAAGCCATGCTCTAACACACCTACTTGATGGGCCAACCACTCGGCCAAATGATGGGGATGGACAATTGATTGTAAATGTAAGTCAATTACATAATTATGTTCATGGGTCAAATAATAATGGTCTTTATCCACCATTCTAAATTTAGGATTTAAGCCTTCATTTTCTAAACGTTTGAAAACTTTTGTGGATCCATAAGGCACAACCTCAACGGGTAGCGGAATATTATGGCCCAAAGTATCTACTAATTTGGAATCATCTACGATCCAAAAATTCTTTTTAGACGAAATCGCCACCATTTTTTCATATTCATGGGCAGCCCCCCCATCTTTGATGCCTTGGAAGTGCTTATCAATCTCCCCCGCACCGTCAATGGTTAAGTCAATATAAGGCACATCATCCAGATCATGCATTGGAATAGCTAATTCGTTGGCCGCGTTGGTGGTCCGATCAGACGTCGAAATACCAGTGATGTCCAAATGTTCGTTTTTGATTCGCGTGGCTAAACCTTCCAACATGTACTGCACGGTGGTCCCCGTACCTAAGCCAATAATCATGCCATCTTGAATTCGATCCAAAGCAGCTAAGGCTGCCATTTTCTTTTTGTCTTCTATATCCATGTTGACCTCCGAAATTTTATGTCATATCTATTATAAAGATACCTTGAAACAATATCAAAATAAACAAAAGTATTGTAAAATTAATCAAAGACTAATTTTTGTCTGACTAGATTAAAGATAAGGTGGTTTATGGCATGACCCTTCAATATCGTAGTACCCGTGGCAATGAAAGTAATAGTTTAACAGCTTCACAGGCTATTTTACAAGGTTTGGCACCTGATGGTGGTTTATATGTACCCGTCATTTTTCCAAAACTGACCACACCCTTAAAAGATTTAGTAGGTTTAAGCTATCAGGATTTGGCACTACAAATTTTAAAATTGTTTTTAGACGATTACACTGAGGCGGAGTTAAAAGCCTGCATCACTGCTGCTTATGGGGATCAATTTGATACTAACTTGATCACCCCCGTCCATCAAGCTGGCAATGTGAACTACTTAGAACTTTATCATGGGCCAACCCTGGCCTTCAAAGACATCGCGCTGCAATTATTACCCCACTTAATGACCACGGCCATGACAAAAAATAATTATGATGGCCAAATCACTATTTTAACCGCAACCTCTGGGGACACCGGTAAAGCGGCCATGGCTGGCTTTGCGGATGTACCTAATACCCGCATCATCATTTTTTATCCCAAAGATGGTGTCAGCGCCATTCAAAAACAACAAATGGTCACCCAAACCGGCGACAATGTGAACGTACTGGGCATCGATGGTAACTTTGATGATGCCCAACGCAACGTTAAAGCCATTCTCAACGATAGCGCTATTCAAGCCCAATTGGCCACCCAAAATATTCAGTTTTCTTCTGCCAATTCCATTAACATTGGCCGCTTGATCCCGCAAATTGTTTATTATTTTGCTGCCTATGGCCAACTGGTTCAAAATAAAACCATCGCATTAAATGATGAGGTTGTCTTTAGTGTGCCAACAGGTAATTTTGGGGATATTCTGGCTGGCTGGTATGCTAAAAAACTCGGTTTGCCAATCAAACGCTTGCTATGTGCCTCAAATGAGAATAACATCTTAACTGACTTTTTCCACACAGGTCAGTATAATAAGAAACGCGCCTTTCACGTCACTAGCTCCCCGTCAATGGATATCTTAGTGTCTAGTAATTTGGAGCGCTTGTTATTTGAAGTCTTAGATGAAGACCCTACTGCCCTGAGCGCCTTTATGCAAGAATTTGAAACTGCCGGCAGTGCTACCCTATCGACAACTGCCAAAACCAAACTCGCTGACTTTGTGGCTTATGACACTGACCAAGCCCAAACCCTAGCGGCCATTCGGCAAACGCAAACCCAAGCTAATTATACCATCGATCCCCATACTGCCGTGGCCACCCATGGGGCAATGGCCTATCTCAAGGATACCAAAGATACAGCCCCAATGGTGATTTTATCCACCGCCAATCCTTATAAGTTCCCTGAAACAGTTTTGTGGGCATTAACCGCTCATAAACCACTTGAAAGCGGCTTTGAGGCCATCCAAGCTGTTTCAAATGTTATCAGCTTGCCGGTCCCTAAAAACATCAGTCATTTAAAACGGGCTAAAGTTCGCTTTGATCAAACAATTTCTGTGGCTCAAATGGCACCAACTGTATTAAATATTTTAACTCACTAAGGACGTGACTATTTTTGAATCGTAAAACTACCAAAAAACCAGTGAAAAAAGAAGATGATGCTTCCTTAGGTCGCTTTTTCCTTGAATTGGTTGTCTTAGTATTAGTTTTCGCTGGTATTGGGAAGTTGTTAATGGCCTTTGTCTTTGCCAATGAACAGGTCGAAGGCCCCTCCATGCAACCCACCTTTGAATCCGGTGATCGGATCATTGCTAATCGTCACAGCAGTATTAACCGAGGGGATATCGTCATCTTAAAAGCCCCTGACGAACCGGGTGCCTTTTATATCAAGCGGGTCGTGGGGATGCCTGGTGAAAATATTGCTTCTAAAAATGATACCATGTATATCAATGGCAAGAAGTTGAAGGAACCTTACTTAAATGCTTACAAGAAAAAACTCCCTGCCGGCACCCTTTACACCAATGACTTTACGTACCAAGGCCTGTTTAACAAGGGAAATTATATTCCTAAAGACCAGTACTTTGTGATGGGTGATCACCGTAATGTTTCAAAAGATAGCCGGATGTTGGGTACCATTAAGAAATCGGACATCATCGGGGTCGTCAAATTACGTTATTGGCCACTTAATAAATTTACCGTCTTTTGATAGGGCGCATTTTGTTCAAGCGATCCACAATTGTGGGTCGTTTTTTGATGACCAAAAAAGGCTTTTCGGAAGCGCTTTATTCAGGTATGATTAGAATAATGATGTCATGATTAATTTTAATTAAGGATGGGATGATATTGAAACTAAAAAAACAGCAAAAATCTAATTTAAAAACTACTGATATCCCACTTTGGCGCTTCTTCTTAGAAATAGTCGTTGTCTTTTTAGTCGTTTTTGGAATTGGTCGTCTACTAACAACTTATGTGATAGCAGAACGGCAAGTTGTGGGGGCATCTATGGCCCCCACCTTTGCTGATGGCGATCGTGCCATGGCTCTACGCCATGGCACCATCAAACGCGGCAGTATCGTGATGTTAAAAGCCCCCGATGAACCTGGTTTCTTTTATATCAAACGCGTCATTGGCTTACCAGGAGACAATGTGGTTGCCAAAAACGACACTATCTATGTTAATGGCAACAAACTTAAAGAACCTTACCTCAATGCCTATAAACAAAAATTACCTGCAGGCACCCTATTCACTCAAAATTTTACATACCAAGGTCTTTTTAATAAAGGCGATCACATTCCTAAAAATCAATATTTCGTTATGGGGGACAATCGCAATATTTCTAAAGACAGTCGCATGTTGGGTACCATCAAGAAATCGGCTATCATTGGAGTCGTCAAATTTCGTTACTGGCCGCTGAATCAATTAACTATCTTTTGATGATTGGCTCTTTTCATTGACCCTCAGTTAGCGTAATATGAAAACTACGTAACTAGTTAATTGTAGAGGAGCTGTTTGTTTTTGAAACGCAAAGATTTGAAAAAGAAAACTTCCAAATCTGATGACATCCCACTTTGGCGTTTTTTTCTAGAAATGGTGATATTACTTTTGGTTTTCTTCGGAATTGGCCGGCTTTTAATGACCCAGGTCCTTGCCAAGCATATGGTTGAAGGCCCTTCCATGGCACCTACCTTTGAATCTGGGGATCGGGTAATGGCCCTGCGCCACGGCACCATCAAACGGGGTGATATTGTAATTTTAAAAGCTCCTGATGAACCTGGCTTCTTTTATATCAAGCGAGTTATTGGCCTGCCTGGTGACAACGTGGCTTCTAAAAATGATACCATGTATATCAACGGTAAAAAGCTGAAGGAACCCTACTTAAATGCCTATAAGAACAAACTACCCACTGGTACTTTATTCACCAATGACTTTACATACCAAGGGCTCTTCAACAAAGGCGATCACATCCCCAAAAATCAATATTTCGTCATGGGTGACAACCGCAGTGTCTCTAAAGATAGTCGGATGATTGGCACCATCAAACGAGCTGATATTGTTGGTATCGTGAAATTTAGGTACTGGCCGGTAACCAAATTTGCTGTTTTCTAAAACAAAAAAAGTTGATCAATTTTGGTCAACTTTTTTGTTTCTGCTAAACTAAAGGTTCATTAAAATTTTTATGATAATAATCAGCATCAATTACTTTATAGCTGCGATTTGGAAATTGCACAATAATTTTATTCATTTCAACCGGTATTTGTTTTGATTTCTCAAAAATAAATAATTGCGCTGCTCTAAACTTAACAACGGTATTAAAATCCCGGCCGAAAAATTCTCGCAACTGGGCCATAGATGTATTCTTGGTATAAAGCAAGAATTTAGCCATTTTAGTCGTTGAAAAAGCATTGAATTCTTGTGAAGGAAAGTCCTTCAACGCGTCATTGTCATCAGCCATGCGATTGCCTCCTTAAAATATTGCAAACGTTTTGCAAATCATTGTAATAATGCTATGCTTAAGGTGTTGGTACATAAGTTCAAAGATTGGAGCGTGTTCAATTTGTCAGATTTAAATAATCTCGCCAAAGCTATCATTCATTTTCAAGAGCGAACATCCATGAGCGATGCTCAATTTGCCTTCTCTAGTCATTTTTCCGTTGAACGAATTCATGATTTAAAGTCTGGGGAAAAGCAAGCGACTCCTGAAGAAACGGATAAGCTTATGAAATTTATGAACAGCAATTAACGTTAAGTTATTTATCAGGCCATGGTGAAATCACAATTTCAGTTATGGTCTTTTTTTAATGCTTAAAGATTTTTATCCATATTAAAAGTCAATTTAGATAATTCCAACCCGTTAATCACGAGTTTGCCAATTAAATCCTGCGTCATAGTAAACACAGTATCCACGATGAGATAGTTTTGTTGTGTTAAAAATGCCGTTAATGCCTCGCCGGTCAAATCAGCAGCTTTGGCATCAATTTCTGCAATTAACGCATGACTACGCCGTTTAACTTCCTTTAGATAATCAATATCTTGTTGGATAAATTCAGCGTGATGGGCTTCCACTAACATGGATAATGTTCTAAATAACCAATAAGCACTCTTCATATCCCAAGTCATTGGCGTCTGTTCATAACTGGGTGCCGTATCATTGGCATCACAATAAAATGGTACGTAAGGACTAAATGCGGGCATCCCCAGATTTAACCACATCAAAGCAGGCTCATTTTGACGAACTTGTAAAATATGACTATTTTGCGTCCGATTTAACCCAATTGGGCGGTACAATAACTTATCATGTTCACTACCTTGACCCAAAGGATCAAAGCGAGTTTCATTGTAATGAGACCCCAATAGTCTTTCAATATCCTCAATACCTAGTTTACGTTTTGGTTTGACGATAAAAGGTAATTCACTAGATTCTGGCATTTCAGGAAATTGCGCATCAAACAAATGGTGGGCATACCACACCCGGGGTGTATTATAGTGCCGATCTTTTTGCGTATCTGTCCCAAAAATATGCCGGAAATTAAACCCAATGAAATCTGGATTTAAATGATGCTTGGTCACAAATGCTTCAATGCCTTCGGAATACATAAAATTAGCTTGGTCATCAAAATCAACCCATTGGATCGCCACTTGATTGGCAGCCACCGCATAACAATCATCCGGAATGCGTTGGGCTAGCCAGTGGTGCCCCGTCACAATTTCCATATACCAAACTTCGTTGACATCACTGAACAAGACGCTATTGCCAGCAGCAGAACCAAACTTCTGAATAAGTTTGCCCAAATAAGCCACAGCATCTCTGGCTGAGTCTACAAAGGGCAACACCATGTTTTGCATGCAGTCTTCATCTAAACCACTGGTTTGATTCAACGGATCATAAGCCAATGTGCGTTCATTACCGTAAGTGCTTTCTGTACAACTCATGGCAACATTTTTTTCATTGATGCCACTTTCTTCATAATAGCCCTCTACTTTGTAGTTGACGTTTGGAACCGCATTATACCGATAACCATTGCTGGGTAGTTCAGCTTGAAAGTCATTTAAATATGATTTCAATATTCGGCCAGGCTCATTTTTAACGGCAGGGTGCATATAAAATCTTTGGGGCGAGATTGGCAAGAAGGTATCATCATTTCTAGCAATTAACGTTGAACCAGTCAAACTGGCTTTTTTACCAATTAAAATAGAAGTACATGCTGCTTTTTTCAAGAAAAAAACTCCTTATAAAATGAAATTTTGAAGGGTCTTACTTCTACAGTATAGGAAATCTTAAATCTACTGACAAGTTTTGTGAATAAGACCATGAAAAAAACTGGGCGCAAATTTGCACCCAGTCCTAACCTGTTGGTTTAACGAATCCCTAAAGCGATTCGTGCATAACGGCTCATGCGTTCTGTTGTCCATTGTGGATACCAAACTAATTCAACTTTAACATCCTTAACTTCTGGTACCGCAGCCAAGGCCTGATGAATTTGCTCAGTCAATAAATCGGATAAGGGACAACCCATTGTCGTTAGTGTCATGTTGATGGTACAAAACCCATCTTTATCTAAATTGATATCATAGATCAAGCCTAAGTTCACAATATCTAATCCCAATTCAGGATCAATAACGGTCTCAAGGGCACTTAGAATACGATCTTTGATATCAGCACTAGTAGTCGTTTCAGCTTCAGGGGTTACTTCATTTTTGTCTTCTTCTGCCATGTGAAAACCTCCTTTAATATCTATTAGTAAGTATAACTTTTTTTTAGCCGAAAGTACAACGATTATCTCGGATATTTTGATAGCGCTTTATAAAACCAAAATCTTAAGAATTGTTAAAGATAAAGGATGTGACAAAATTGTCATTACATTATTAAGACATTAATGTTACAATTAAGTTACAGATAGATAGGAGGGATATATTATGAAAACAAACAAAATGATCAAACTGATTTTAATGGGTATCGTTGGTTTTAGCTTAGGTATTGTCGGCTTTGGTGCTGGCAATACGACCGGTACCGTTCAAGCGGCAGAGCAAGTTGGTTATGTCAACTATATCCCTGGCGAAGGTATTCCGGTTTATGCATCCCCTAACGGTGACAAAACTGGCGCATATCTGCCAACTGGCTCTGCTTGGAAAATTCAAGACACAAACTACGATCCAAAAGTAGGCACTTGGTTCAAGGTTGGTGACAGTCAATGGGTCAATGCAGACTTTATGGTCAATAAGAGTGATCGCGTTTATGATAATGGTGTTGCTTTCGAATATAACGCTGTTGTTACCGTCAATACACCAACAACAGTCTATATGATCCCTGGCGGTTATGCCACTAGCCAAGTTTTAAATACAGGTACTAGCTGGCAGGCACTACAAGTTACCACGGCCCATGATGGCACGACTTGGTATAACGTAGGGCTGAACCAATGGATTCCTGGTAACAATGTCACGATTTCCAATTACGTTGCCAACTAACTTATAATGATAATCCTCGTCACAGCCAATTTGGCTGTGACTTTTTTTGACATAAAAAGCGTTGCGCCCAGACAACCCAGCCGCAACGCGCACTAACAATTTGCTTGTTACTTATCTAAATGAATCAAATCTGCGAAACTTTCTCTTTGAACGACTAATTGACTTTGCCCATTTTCCACAAATACCACTGCAGGTCTGGGGTTACGGTTATAATTATTCGCCATGGCATAACCATACGCACCAGTTACAAAAGTCGCTAATACGTCTCCAGGTTTAGTCTGGGGTAGTGGCTGATTCCAAATCAACATATCTCCAGACTCACAATACTTCCCGGCAATAGAAACCGTCTGCGTAGGTTGTGCCTCAGGATCATTACATAGGGCAGCTTCATACTTAGCTTGATATAACGCGGGGCGAATGTTATCTCCCATGCCACCGTCGACAGCTAAGTAACTGCGTACATCGGGGATGTCTTTTCTAGAACCGATCGTGTAAAGGGTTGTCCCTGCTTCAGCGACGATCGAACGGCCAGGTTCGATCCAAATAGCTGGCATGGTCAAATCATTAGCCTTAACTTGTCTGCTAATTTCGTCGACAATATCTTCAACATAAGTTTGTGGGGCTAAGGGTGTATCCGCCGTGGAATAACGGACCCCAAAGCCGCCCCCCACATTAATAACTTCAGTGGTCACATCAAATTTAGTTTTGAACAAAACTGCCATTTTGATTAAGGCATCTGCCGCTTTTTCAAAACCAACTGTTTCAAATATTTGCGAGCCAATATGGGCATGAATACCTTGATACACTAAATGTTTAGCCGCTAACACTTTGGTCAAAGCAGCTTCAGCTTGCCCGCTTTGGATATCAAAACCAAATTTAGAATCAATTTGACCGGTCATATCATATTCATGGGTATGGGCCGAAATGCCTGGTGCTAAACGCAATAAAACTTTCATTTTAGTATCAGCAGCAGTCAATACTTCTTCTAACAGATCGATTTCGTGAAAGTTATCTAAAATAATATGGCCCACACCTGCTTCAACAGCCTGGACCAATTCAGCGCGGCTTTTATTGTTGCCATTAAAAGACGTTTGGCTCATCTCAAAACCAGCTTGCTGGGCTGTGTAAATCTCACCACCAGAAACCACATCAGCGCCAATTCCCGCTTCTTTTAACAAGCGATACATGGCCAAGACGGAGAATGCTTTGCTGGCATAACTGATATGATAATCAAGACCACGATCTTCAAATACTTTTTTAAAGGCCTGAATACGTTGGCGAATTAAGGCTACGTCATAAACATAAAGCGGTGTCCCATACGTCTGGGCTAAGTCCAGGG
Source organism: Agrilactobacillus composti DSM 18527 = JCM 14202 (assembly GCF_001436375.1). Classification (GTDB taxonomy): domain Bacteria; phylum Bacillota; class Bacilli; order Lactobacillales; family Lactobacillaceae; genus Agrilactobacillus; species Agrilactobacillus composti. The sequence continues at coordinate 37,001 of NZ_AZGA01000052.1, forward strand.
TATCTACGCCGCCAATTTCCAAATGATGCTGGGCATTTGTTTGCATGGTCCCGTAATGATAATATGTCATTGGTTACCTCTACTTTTCATCACTATGCAATACGCCACCGACAGCGTAATGATCATTTTTCATTTCATTTAAAACGATATGAATATGTTCTGCAGGCGCACCGGTATTTTTAGTGACAACCTCAGTCATTTCTTTAACTAAGTTCTTTAATTGCGCTGGTGTGCGCCCTTCTAATAAATCAACATGAATTAATGGCATGATATATCTCTCCTTTTTTGTTTTTACTATTATACCGTTTTTAACGCATAGACTCTATGCTTTATAATAAATTTTATCAAAGGACGTGTTTTTTCTCGTGATTAACCCTTCTAGTTGTACTAGTATTTTAATTGGCAAAAAAGCCACTGGCGATGGCAGTATTTTAATTGGCCGCAATGAAGATAGCAAGGCCGCTTGGCCCAAACACTTTGTGGTCCATCCCCATGAAGAATACCCACAGCCACAGGTATTTGAATCAAAGGATACAGGGTTGAAACTAACTTTGCCAAAAAGTTGGGCCAAATATACCGCTACGCCAGAATGGACATCGACTTATGGCCTTTTTGAAGAAGATGGTATTAATGAATATGGCGTTGCTATGAGCGCCACAGAAAGTGCTTATGCTAATCCCCGGGTTTTAGCCTTCGATCCTCTAGTGCCCACAGGGATTGCTGAAGAAGCAATGGTAACCGTCGTTTTACCTTTTGTTAAGTCCGCTAAAGCTGGCGTGTTACGACTGGGTCAATTAGTAGAAACTTATGGGACCAGTGAGTCTAATGGCATTTTATTTGCTGACCAACAAGAAGCTTGGTATCTAGAAACCGGTTCCGGTCACCAATGGGTCGCCCAACGCATCCCGGATGACAGTTATGCCGTGGTCGCTAACCAACTGGCCATTGAGACGATTGATTTTGAATCTGCTGACTTTTTATTTGCCCCAACTATCCGAGATTTCTGTCTAACGCATCAGCTTTGGCAAAAGCATACCAGTTTTAACTTTAGACAGATTTTCGGCACTGATGATGCGACTGATCGGGTTTATAATACACCGCGGGTTTGGGATGGCCAACGCTACTTAAGCCCAACATTAGCCCACAACCCCCAAGATCGCCTACCTTTTATTCAAAAAGCCAATCGGCCCCTTTACGTAGAAGATGCCATCCATGTGTTAAGCAGTCACTTTGACGAAACAAAATACGACCCGACTGGCGCATTAGGCACCTCTGAGCAGCATCAATTTCGACCAATCAGCTTAGCCAAAACGCAAGAAGCGCATATTTTACAAATGCGGCCAACCAGTCAAGCCGGTGTGGGAGATATCCATTGGCTAGCCATGGGGGTGGCTGCTCAAAGTTTATTTGTTCCCTTCTTTGCAGGTTTGACCCAAACACCGCCAGATTATCAAACAGGCGTCTTACAGTTTGATGCTAATTCGGCGTATTGGCAGGCCAAACAATTAAGTGTGCTGATTGACAGCCATTTCCGTCAATTTATGCCCAGTTTAATCACTTTGCAAAATAAAACGCTCAGTCATTTTTTAAATAGCATTGCTAAAACTGATCAAGCATTAAAAGTAGCAAAAGATACGGCAGCTGCCGCTAAAATTTGTACCCAGGCCAGCTTTGCCAACAGCCACTATGCTAAGACGGAAATGGCCAACTTATACAGTGACTTGTTGATCAAAGCTTGTGATCTCTCACCTTTAAATTTTAAAACCGACACTAATCTTTAAAGCCCCAAATCTAAAGCTTGGCTCTTAGCCTCATCTTCAACCTGCCAATCAATATATTGTAACGTATAGGCGGCTGTAGACTGATTGAATTGCTGTTGCAAATTGGCTAAATTTTTAGTCCGCAAATAATAAAAGTAGCCATAGGTCTTCCGCATTGTCTGAGTACCGAGGTCCTGGCGGTCAGTCAATTTAGCCAGTACTTGAAACATCTGATAGACTGCCCGAACTTTGATATGATCCACATAGCCTTGTTTATTGCGCTTACGAGATGGAAAGAGCCAATAACTTGGGGCCATGCCTTGAGTATAGGTTTTGATTTGTGCCTGAATTGCTTCTAGATGTAATTGTCGGGGGCGCCGCGTTGTTTCTTCAAAAACAATAGGTGCTGAGCTATATAATATATCGCTAACATGCATACGGACCAAGTCGCTGGCCTGCAAGCCCGTATTGATCCCCAGCAAAAACAAAAAACGATTACGTTTGGCAAAAGTCATGGTATCAATGGCACTTAATAGGTCGTTGATCTCTTGAGTAGACTTTAAGGGTTTTACCAGATAACCGTCAGATTTCACGATCATTCCCACTTTCTAAAATGGACCAGTTCATCAGATGAGCTGGTCCATTTTTACGCTTATTTTTTAACGCTAAAATGGTGCAAGTTAGCGTAATTTAGTGTTGCTGCACATTTAGTTCACTAATTTTCAAGATAACATCAGTGGCCTTTTCCATGGTATCCGTGGATACATATTCGTAGCGGCCGTGCATATTTTCACCACCGGCGAATAAATTAGGTGTTGGTAAGCCCATAAACGATAGTTTGGACCCATCTGTTCCGCCGCGAACCGGTGTTTCATCAGGTGTAATATTCAAAGCTTGCATGGCTGCTTCGGCAATTTCTACGACACTCATGTGTTCTTTAATAATATCGACCATGTTATAGTATTGATCTTTTAACGTGAGTTGAATTCTATTTTGATACTGATGATTCAAATCATCTGCAACTTGCTGCATGATAGCTTTACGGGTCTCAAGACCATCTCTTTTGAAATCACGAATAATATAATCCAGGGTCGTCTGTTCGACGGTACCTTCAAAACGCATCAAATGGTAAAAACCTTCCCTGCCAGAAGTCGTTTCAGGTGTTTGATCTTGAGGTAAGGCATTTTGAAAATCAATACCCAATTGGATAGCGTTGATCATGACCCCCTTTGCCGCACTAGTATGCACATTTTTACCAGCAATGACCACATGGGCACCAGCGGCATTGAAGGTCTCAAATTCCAATTGTCCCAAGGGTCCCCCATCTACGGTGTACGCAAAATCGGCATTAAAAGCTTGCACGTCAAAATGATCAGCGCCTGTCCCGATTTCTTCATCTGGACCAAATCCTACCTTAATATCACCATGCAAAATATCAGGATGGTTGATCAAATATTCCATAGCAGTGATGATTTCAGCCACACCGGCTTTGTCATCTGCACCAAGCAGGGTCGTCCCATCAGTGGTAATTAAGGTATGTCCTTGATAATTTTTTAAATTGGGAAATTCCGCAGGATCTAATACATATTTACCCGCTGGATCTAACTTGATAACAGAAGTGCCATCATAATTTTCATGAATTTGGGGATTGACGCCTTCTGCGTTAAAGTCTGCCGTATCCACATGGGCAATAAACCCAATGGTTGGGACGACGGCTGTGGTATTGCTTGGTAGTAGGGCGGTAACATAACCATTCTCAGGGTTATAATTAACCTCACTTAACCCAATTTGGGTCAATTCCTTGGCTAAATCCTTTAAAAAAGCGACTTCTCTAGGACTAGACGGAATTGTATCTGAAAACTCGTCAGAGCGCGTATTTACTTTGACATAACGCAAAAATCTAGGCACTAAATTTTTATAGGCGGACATTACAAAACCTCCAAATAATATATTTATATGAAATAAAAAGGATCCGTTGATAGTTCAGATGGTATGACTGTTAAATCCCAACCGAATTGTTGACCCCAAGTTTGAATCTTAGCTGTCATTTGGGGTTTAACAATGCTTTCAATATGATGACCAGGATCAATGGCCGCCAAACCATTGGCCAGCATGTCATGGGCAACATGATAATAAATATCGCCGGTCACAAAAATATCAGCACCTGTTGTTAACACGTAAGGGTAAAACTTACCCCCATCGCCCCCAATAACTGCTACCCTTTGAATTTTTTGCTGGCGATTATGACTGATAATGCGTAAGCCGCTCAGCTTAAAATCTTGTTTAATTTGTTCAGCAAACTCTAGAATACTCCGGGGATGTGCTAAATCGCCCACACGACCTAAGCCGATGGTTGAGGCAGAATTCTTTAAAGGAATAATGTCATAAGCTGGTTCCTCATAAGGATGTGTCTGGCGCATGGCTTGGACCACAGCCTGTAATTTAGTCTCAGCAACCAAGACTTCAATCCGGGATTCTTGCGTCGTTTCTAGTTTGCCTTGTGCACCGATGGTGGGGTTAGCACCACTTTCTGGTAAGAAACGACCTTGCCCAGCTAATGTATAGCTGGCATGACTGTAATTGCCGATTTCACCAGCCCCAGCATCAGCTAAAGCACTGCGCATTAAATCCGCATTAGCAATGGGTGTGAAAACAACGAACTTGTATAACGTATCCGCTTCATTGCTAGGAATATTTTGAATATTTTCGAGATGTAGTGCCGCCGCCAACCAATCGTTCATTCCCCCTTGAGCCTTATCCAAATTTGTATGGGCTGCATAAACCGTAATGTGATGTGCCAATAAGTCCGCATACATTTTATTTTGGGGATTTCGAGTGTCTAAATTGTGTGCTGGTCGAAACATCACCGGATGATGGGCAAAGATAAAGTCTACTTGTTTGTCGATGGCTTCGGCGACGACTTCAGGACGCACATCTAATGTCACTAATACTTTCTTGATTGTTTGGTTTGGGTCACCTAACTGTAGCCCAGTAGGATCCTTGGGTTCCCTTAAACCTAATGGTGCGAATGTTTCAATTTGATCAATTAAATCTTGTCCAGTAGTCATTTAAGCTAACACCCCTTTAATAGCCTTAACATCTAATTCTAATTCCCGTACCCGCGTAAAATCAACTGTTTTAGCCGCGCTAAGTTGCGCTAAAACTTGTTCATCAACTTGTAAGCGATGTGTCCATTTTTCAACGAAAACCGCAGATTTTTGGCGCCGTAACCTGGGACCAAATTGCAGATCTGTTGCTGTCAGTGGCTTTGTTTGGGTCTGTGGTTGCGCAACGATAATTTCATAGTAATGATTATCTTCAGCTACAATTTCTTCTTGGCTAATCCCCATTTGATGTTGGTTTAACCATTGACGCACTAATTTCTCCTGGTTGTTGGGCTCTAAAATCAGCGTAGCCGGTTGCAATAATGCCGGATCGGCGGCCTCTAAAAGACTGGTCATAAGTTCACCGCCCATCCCCGCAATCACAAAAGTATTAAGTCTATCCGCCGGTGTGAAAGGGTCAAAACCACTGCCTAATCTAGTTTGGACTTGAGCAGATACACCTTGAGCCGCAATATTTTGCTTAGATATTTCTAAAGGACCCGCCGCAACTTCACTGGCAATCGCAAAATCAATTTGACCGGTTTGGGCTAGTTTAATAGGGACAAAAGCATGATCAGACCCAATGTCCACCAAACGGGCATGCTTAGGGACTAAGGCAATAATATGTTTTAATCGTTTTGATATTTTCATTGATTGAATTTCCCATCCATTTTTTCTAACTCTCATTATAGCAAAGAACCAAGTTTTAAAACATGAAAATGCTAAGTTATCGCGATTTCCTTAATGATTATCAAAAAAACCGGACTCATATTTATGAGTCCGGCGTAAATTAAATCATTTTATTCTAAGAAATCCTTCAATTGTTTTGAACGGGATGGGTGGCGCAATTTCCGTAATGCTTTAGCTTCAATTTGGCGAATCCGTTCCCGAGTTACACCAAAGACCTTCCCAACTTCTTCCAAAGTCCGAGTTCGGCCGTCATCAAGCCCAAAACGCAATCTTAAGACGTTTTCTTCACGATCAGTTAACGTATCCAAAACATTTTCTAACTGTTCTTTTAGCAGCTCATAAGAAGCGTGATCTTCAGGGCTAGTGGCATCCGCATCTTCAATGAAATCCCCAAGGTGTGAATCATCCTCTTCGCCAATTGGGGTCTCCAAAGAAACTGGTTCTTGGGCAATCTTCAAAATCTCACGAACCTTATCAGTTGGCATATCCATTTCGGCGCCAATTTCTTCTGGTGTTGGTTCTCTGCCTAAATCTTGTAATAATTGGCGTTGAATTCGGATCAACTTATTAATAGTTTCAACCATATGCACCGGAATCCGGATCGTCCGAGCTTGGTCAGCAATCGCACGGGTAATGGCCTGTCTGATCCACCACGTGGCATAGGTGGAGAACTTAAAACCTTTGCGATAATCAAACTTTTCAACGGCCTTCATCAAGCCCATATTACCTTCTTGAATTAAATCCAAGAACTGCATACCCCGGCCCACATAACGTTTTGCAATGGAAACTACCAAACGCAAGTTAGCTTCTGCTAAACGTTGTTTGGCCTCTTCATCACCTTGCTCAATTTTAAGAGCCAAAGCGACTTCTTCATCAGCCGTTAATAGTGGGACCCGGCCAATTTCTTTGAGATACATCCGAACAGGATCATTGATTTTAACCCCAGTCGGCGCAGACAAGTTTTGCATCTCTTTTTTAGTGATTTTATTTTTCTTTAAGCTGATCGCAGTGGGTTCACCAAATTTATCAAGAATACTGATTCCTTGATCTTCTACTTTTTGATATAAATCATCAATGGCTTCACTATCCAACGTATACGGTTGGACCAATTGGGTCGTTAACTCTTCTTGCGAAATTTGTTTTTTGGGTTTATAAGCCTTAATTAGTTCTTTGACGGCTTTATCATATTCTTTATTTTTGGCAGTTACTTTTTCTTTAGCCATAAATGTTTTCCCCCTTATCAAAATGTAGAACTTTTAACCAATTAATAAGCATTTGGTCAATGATTATCAAGCTCCCTTCAAATCCCTAGACAATTTGATGATTTCATTTGTCCAATGCAGCTGTTCATCAACGTTGCCGGTTTCATTGGCAATTTTTAAAGCTGCTTGCGCATCACTTAATTGTTTCTTAGCATCCTGATGCGCCATTACCTGCAATAAATCGGTAATGACTAAATTATTACTAGCATCAGGAAAAGCACTCATTTCTAAATCAGCCACCACGTTTTGCATATCCGGCGGTAATTGGTCAATGAAAGCAGAAACCAAATGATTATCATGGTTGGTCAAAAAGGTCAACCATAATTCAAAAATCGTCTGATAGGTATCGTGTTCAAACTTAAAATTAGGTTCACTAATCAACTGGCGGCACAGACTTTCATCATGTAAAGCGTAATATAACAACAGTCGTTCAGCCTGTTCTAATTGACTATATTTCACCGGAGCACTTGGCTTTTGTAAGGTGCCAACCGGTTGCGGTTCTACTTGGCGCTGGAACTTCCCTTTTGCCGTCAAACCATTACCCGAATGTTTGGGTCGTAATTCATCCAGCTGTGTCTTAATGGCACTAGCTTCAATGCCTAAGTCATTCGCTAATTCTTGAATATACAGACTTTGTTCTGCCGGCGTCGCTTGGTCTTTCAACAAATCTAAAGCTTGACTTAAGTAATCAAATTTAAATTTGTCATTACTCAAGTTCACATCCCGCTTTAAATATGCTAATTTAAAGCGTAACGCGGATTGCTCAGAATTGCGAATCACATTAACAAACGCTGGGGCCCCTTTGGTCTTAATATACTCATCTGGATCTTGTGAATCCGGTAGCACGATAACCCCAATATCCAAATTCTTTTGTGGCATCAACATATCTACAGCCCGATTAGCGGCTTTAACACCTGGGGTATCTCCATCGTAACAGATCACTAAATGATTCGTGGTGCGTTGCAACATGTATAGTTGCTCGTCAGTCAAGCTAGTCCCCATGGAAGCGACCCCATTTTTAACACCTGCTTGAAAGGCGGAGATCACATCCATAAAGCCTTCAAATAACAAGACTGTTTTTTCTTGGCGGATTTCTGCTTTCGCCAAATCATAGTTAAAAAGCACTTTACGTTTATTAAACAGTGCTGTTTCAGGACTATTCAAATACTTCGGTTGGTTGGGATCTTTATGCAGCGCCCGGCCCGAAAAAGCAATGACCTGGCCCCCTTGATCTTTAATAGGAAACATCACCCGCTCGACGAACCGATCCAAAAATTGATTCTCCCGGTTCGTGGCTAATAAGCCAGATGCCGCCAACGTTTCAGCATCAACTTGCTTGTCTTTAAAGAATAAGGTTAATAAATTATTGTTTGGTGCAAAACCTACGCTAAATTGATCAATTGTTTCATCAGTCATGCCCCGTTGATGCAAATACTGCAAAGCAGGTTGCCCTAATTGCGTATTCACTAAGACATGATGATAAAGCTGTTGGGCTTGTTGATATAAATCTCGTAATTTGCGATCGGCTTCATTGACTGGCGTACTGTCCTGTTGCAGATATTGGGCATCAATTGGAATATTCCCAAATTTAGCAACTTTGATAACTGCCTCAGGAAATGTCACGGAATCAATATCCATGATGAATTTAAAAACATTCCCACCACGACCACAACTAAAACAGTGAAAAATCTGTTTGTCTTCTGAAACCGTAAATGAAGGCGCCGTTTCCTCATGAAATGGGCAAAGGCCAAATAGGTTCTTACCAGACTTTTTTAACTGTACATACTGACTAATTACATCAACAATATTAATCTGTCCACGAATATCTTCGATAACCGATTCAGGAATTCTGGCCAATTCATCACGTCCTTTAATTCCTGTTAAGCAACTAAAAGCCGCATACATAAATGAATGCGACTTGATTAACGTATAATAATACTTTTATATCATACTACGTTTGATTAATAATTGCAACCAATAAACTTATTTAACGATTAGTTCATTCAGGTTACCCAAGGTCATCGCCAAATGTGTAATGATCATTAATTGCTTCAAGCGATTGGCCTTGATCTTAGGATCTTTATCCATAATCATATTGGCTTCAAAATAATCATTGATCAATGGCCGTAAACTTTCTAGTTCTTGGTAAATGGTCTCCAATGATTTATCGGCTGCCGTGTGCCGAATTTTTTCAACAGCGACATATAAATTCTTTTCAGTATCATTTTGGAATAGCTTTGGATCCACATCCAAGGCGCTGATATCAAAATCAGCTTTTTCAGCTAAGCGCATGACCCGTGTCAAAGCTTCTACGGTATTTTTAAAGTCCGCATCATCGCGATGATTGCTTAAAACTTGAGCAGCATTGAACATATCTGCGATGTCTTGTTGACGATTAGCCACCACAGTATCAATAAGGTCATGATCAATATTTTGATTGCTAAACCATTGTTTCACCCGATCCAACATAAAATGCGTCACTTCAGAACGATGTGCATCTAAATCCAAATTGGCCAGCATGCCAGCCTTGACTAAGCCACGTTTAATTTCTGATTGAAATTTAGCCAAAGGAAAATGCCATTTTTTGGCTTCTAAAATACGGACAATTCCAAAGGCTTGCCGTCTCAAAGCATAAGGATCGTTAGAACCACTTGGAATCAGTGCCACGGCAAAGAAGCTCAAAATACTATCTAATTTATCAGCAATTGATAACACCGCCCCCACATTAGTTGTAGGTAGTTTCCCAGTGGCACTAGTCGGCATATAATGTTCGCGAATCGCAGTGGCAACACTTGGCTTTTCACCTTTAAGTAAGGCATATTTTTCACCCATAATACCTTGTAATTCCGGAAATTCCCCCACCATCTGAGTCACTAAATCAAATTTATAAATAGCTGCAGCCCGCTTTAAATCAGCCAATTCATCAGTGGATAAACCAAATTCAACGCCAAGAAATTGGGCGATATGACTTGTGCGTTGCATTTTATCATACATGGAACCAATCTTATCATGGAAGGAAACATTTTTAAGTTGGCCAACGTAATCGGCAATAGATTTCTTTTGATCTTCTTCATAGAAGAATTGGGCATCCTCTAGGCGGGCGACCAATACTTTTTCATTCCCAGCAATGATATTATCCAAATGAACGCGATTGCCATTACGTACACCAATAAAGATTGGTAACAGTTCACCAGACTGGCTTCGGGCATAAAAATAACGCTGGTTATCTTTCATAGAAGTAATCAAAACTTCATCAGGCATTTGTAAATACTTCTTATCAAAATTACCCGAAAAAGTTGTGGGATATTCTACCAAATTGTTAACTTCTTCTAATAAATCTTCATCCAAATCCACCTGCCAATTATGATCACTTGCTAACTCTTGGATTTGATCAACGATCAATTCTTTTCGGTCATCAGCATTGGCAATCACAAACTGATCCTTTAAAGCTTGCTCATAGTCATCGGCAGTTTTTAAGGTGACCGCTTCGCCTAAGAAACGGTGACCTTGTGTTGTTCGGCCAGTTTGAATATCTAATATCTCAAAAGGAATCACTTGATCATCTAATAAAGCCACTAACCAGTGAATCGGCCGAATATATTCAAAATCATAATTAGCCCAATGCATCCGCGTTGGGAAAGTCATGGCCATAATGATTTCTTTTAGGCCTGGTAAAATCGTAGCTGCAGCTTTTCCAGGCACATTTTTTTCTAAAAAGACATATTCTTTGCCTTTAATTTCTTTAAAGGTCAAGTCATCTGGTGTTGCCCCTTGGCCCCGCGCAAAGCCTTGGGCAGCCTTGGTCCAATTGCCGGTATCATCTTGGGCAATTTGTTTGGCCGGCCCCCGTAAGGATTCGTGAACATCAGCTTGTTTGTCAGCCAATCCAGAAATGAGTAACGCCAAGCGTCTGGGTGTTGAATAAGGTTGAATACTTTGAAATTCCAATTTTTGATCATTCAAAAAATCTTGCGTCCGTTGGGCCAATTGGTCAATACTTGGTGAGACCACATGGGCGGGCATCTCTTCTAATCCAATTTCTAATAAAAAGTCGTGACTCACTTTGACTCCCCCTTTTGTGCTTGTGCATATTTCAGTAATGGGAAGCCACGTTTTTCACGTTCTTCCACAAAGGCTTTAGCAATGGCATGGGCCATATTCCGAATTCTAGATAAGTAGCCAGCCCGTTCTGTGACTGAGACGGCACCTCTAGCATCTAATAAATTAAAAGTATGACTGCATTTCAAAACGTAATCATAGGCTGGATGGACTAAGCCAAGTTTGATTAGGCGTTTAGCTTCTTTTTCATAGGCATCAAAAAACTGCAATAACATTTCTTGATTACTTTCTTCAAAGGAATACTTAGAATGTTCATATTCAGGTTCTTTGAAGATATCGCCATATAAAACACCATCGCCCCACTCTAAATCAAAAACTGAATTCACGTTTTGAATATAAGACGCAAGCCGTTCTAAACCGTAAGTGATTTCAGAAGTCACTGGTTTTACGCTCAAACCACCCACAACTTGGAAATACGTAAACTGAGACACTTCCATGCCATCTAGCCAAACTTCCCAACCCACACCGGCACAGCCCATTGAAGGGTTCTCCCAGTTATCTTCTACGAAGCGAATATCATGTTCCAGTGGATCGATCCCTAATTCCTTTAAACTATCCAAATAATATTCCTGGATATTTTCAGGAGAGGGTTTCATGACAACTTGAAACTGATGATGTTGGTATAAACGATTAGGGTTTTCACCATAACGCCCATCTGCCGGTCGTCTTGAAGGCTCAACATAAGCTGCGTTCCAAGGTTCCGGTCCAATTGCTCGCAAAAAAGTATATGGACTCATGGTACCAGCCCCTTTTTCGGTATCATAGGCTTGCATTAACATACAACCTTTGCTGCCCCAAAATTGCTGTAACTTCAGAACAATCTCTTGTACTGTCAATTTGTCAGTCATTCAAATTTCTCCTTTTATATTGACTTAAACTGTAGACACAAAAAAACCCTATACTGGTCCACCAGTATAGGGACGAATTATCGCGGTTCCACCCTAATTCAGACAAGAAATGTCTACACTTCATTAAATTGACTCCAAAATGCCAATAATCATTCAAAAGATACGGCTTACACTAGTCCGTAATCGCTAAACTTTTGTGCTAATGATTACCCTTTTCTTCGATGTCAATATTTACTTAGTAATGTTACAAAGATTCTTACTAAAAGTCAAACCAAACTTTAGGTTTTGGATGAATCCTCAGGGGGTGTCTTCAAAATATTGGTCGGCCAATTGGCCATATCATCTAAAAACTTCTTGCTTTTAAGATAGATACCCACTGTGTCATCATAAATTGTATCAATCATCTGTTTTAATTCATTTTTAGTCGTTGTTTTCATTTTAATTGAATTAATTTTATACAAATCAACAGCCGAAAATAGGCGTAAGAAATAAATGGCCCGTTGACTGGCGTGAAACCGGTTGGGATCTAAATGCCAATGGATATCACATAACAAACCACCATAGGCTTCTGAATAATCAAAGGGCCGATCCGTCCTTTGACAGACCACACAGCTTTCAAGCCCTGGTTGAACCCCAAAGACCCGCAATAATTGAACTTGCATAATCTGAGTGATGATTTGCGCATCAAAGCCTTCATCGATCAACTGCAAAGCCTTGGTCACTTTGGGATACCATTCCCCCAATAACTCACCATCACTAAAAGCCTTATCCACTAAGCCTAAAATATAACTGGCATATGCATTCAGCCCGATATCTTGACTGATGTTCCAAAAATGTTGTGTATCTTTTGCGGTCCGAATAAAAGATAAGCCATCACGAATATCCCCAATATAAGTGCCATAGGTGAATGGTAAAATTGCTGGTGCCAATCGATTCTTTGGTTTTTTACCGCCCCGAATCAAAAACATCTTTTTTCCAAAACGGTCCGTAATAATTTTGACCAATAAATCTTTTTCCCGATAATCCCGGCGAAATAAAATTAGACCGTTAAATTCTTCAATAGATTGTGTTGCCATAACATCACTTGAACTCTTTTAGATTATAGCCTGATCTCTGCAAGAACAAGGGATCATCCCGCCAATTTTTTTGAACCTTGACCCAAAGTTTTAAATTGATTTTTTCACCAACTAAATTTTCGACTTCACGGCGGGCATTGATCCCAATTTTTTTCAGCATTGAGCCGCCCTTGCCGATGACGATCCCCTTTTGACTGTCTCGTTCCACAAAAATAGTCGCCTCAACTTGTAATTTACCATTAACGCGTTGATTCATGGATTCTAAAACGACAGCCACCGCATGGGGGATCTCATCGCGGGTCAAATGGAGAACTTGCTCACGAATTAATTCGGAAACGACGAAATATTCCGGATGATCAGTTAATTGATCATCCGGATAATACTTGGGGCCAACGGGTAACAAGGCTTTAACCTCTTGTAATAATTCTGGAACATTATTGCCCATGGTGGCTGAAACTGGAAAAATGTTCTTGAAGTTTAAAACATCAGTATAGCCTTGGATGATCTCAGGTAAATTGTCAGGATGGATTAAATCAATTTTATTGATCAATAGAAAAACCGGTGTTTTAACATCCTGCAATAAATTCATAATAAAGCGATCGCCAGGGCCGATTTTATCATCAGCAGCCACCATGAAAAGAATCCCATCAACTTCTTTTAACGTGGAAACAGCGGCATCATCCATGTATTCATCTAAGTCATTTTTCGGTTTATGAATACCTGGCGTGTCCACGAAGACAATCTGGGCATCCTTGTCTGTATAAATACCATTGATTTTATTACGGGTCGTTTGCGCTTTGTCCGACATAATGGCAACTTTTTCACCAATCATGCGATTCATCAATGTGGATTTGCCCACATTGGGACGGCCTAAAATAGCCACAAAACCAGAGTGAAATTCTGTTGTTTGTTCAGTCAAAATTTAAGTTCTCCTTATTAAATGAGTTTGGTAATATTTCTGCCATGGTATACGTCTTTATCAAATCTGTACCATAAACACAGTGAATCTTAGCGGTAGGCTGCATAAATTCAGACATTACTTGCCGACAGGCCCCACAAGGCATCAATAATTGACTTGTGGGGCCAATCAAAAGTAAACCCGCCAACCGTTGATGTCCCTGACTCACAGCTTGAAAAATAGCGTTACGTTCAGCACATATAGTTAATCCATATGACGCATTTTCCACATTACACCCGGCAAAAACCTGACCTGTATCCGTCCAAACCACCGCACCCACAGCAAAGTGTGAGTATGGTACATATGCCTTTGTCCGCACGGCTTTGGCTTGGGCAATTAAAGTTGCTATTTCCAAAAATTACCACCCCAACTGTGTACGCAGCACCTGTAGTAATGCTGGTAAAAAAATAATTAGACCAACGACAACTGAAAAAAGTGCTGTTAATAAAACGATACCCGCCGATAAATCTTTGATCACCTTGGCCAAGGGATTGAATTTGCGTTTGGTTGATAAATCAACCAAATATTCCGCGACACTATTCCAAAGTTCAGCCTGAAAAACTAAAAATATAACTAACCCCAGCCATAAAAATGAAGTGCCGGGCAATCTTAACAAATAGGCCGCAATAAAAACCACTGCGGCCACAATTAAGTCTCGTCGTAAATTTCGTTCGTGTCGAATGGCAAATAAAACACCCGAACCAGCGTGTTTCAAGGACTGAAAAAAATGATGATTCTTCTTAGTTTGGGGTTTATCTTTTAAGGCCATAGCTTTCTAGAATCTCCTCTTGCAGGGCGATCATCTTCTTTTCATCTTCAGGCTTGATGTGATCATAGCCATTAAGGTGTAAGAAGCCATGAACAACCGTATAGCCCAGTTCCCGATGATAAGAGTGGCCATAATTAGTCGCGTGCTCTTTGGCAATTGCGGGCGCAATAATTAAATCGCCAATATTTCTAGGAATACCTAATTGTGCTTCTAAACTTTCAATGCCATCATCTTCATCTTCAATGGCAAAGCTAATCACATCTGTTGGTCGATCAACCTGGCGATAATCTTGATTGACCTTTTGAATCTCTTCAGGGGAAACAAAAGTGATGGACATTTCTGTATCTGCCGGTAAATCAATTTTTGTGGCTGCAAAATCCACCAGTTCAACGACCATTTTCATTTCGGCTGCTGTTAATAACTGATCTTCATCATAGGTTGTTAGATTCATCTTTTCCTCCGGTTCAATGTTGACGTTTTAAATCTTGGTCGGCATAAGCCGCAATAATACTGGCAACAACTGGATGACGGACCACATCATTGGCAGTAAACTCAACAAACCCAATATGACTCACGCCAGTTAAAATTTGCTGAGCTTCAACTAAGCCACTCTTTTGATTGTGAGGTAAGTCAATTTGCGTAATATCACCATTGATAACCATCTTAGAATCAAATCCCAGCCGTGTTAAGAACATCTTCATTTGTGCTGGTGTGGTATTTTGCGCTTCATCCAAAATCACAAAGGCCTCTTCTAAAGTCCGACCCCGCATATAAGCTAGCGGTGCAATTTCGATTGTGCCCCGATCTACCAGGCGATTGGTTTGATCTTGACCCATAATTGCATAAAGTGCGTCATAGACTGGGCGGAGATAAGGATCTACTTTTTCTTTCAGATCCCCCGGTAAAAAGCCTAAATTCTCCCCGGCTTCCACCGCTGGCCGCGTCAAAATCAAACGTTGAACTTGGCCTTTTTTCAGTGCTAAGACGGCTTTAGCCACTGCAATATATGTTTTACCAGTACCGGCGGGACCGATACCAAAGGTAATATCATTATGGTCAATAGAGTCAACGTAGCGCCGCTGGCCCAAATTTTTAACGCGAATTGCCCGGTGTCGAGCATCGGTAATAATTTCTTGATTATAAAAATCCTGGAAATACTCTAAGGTGCCTTTAGTGGCCATTTTCAGCGCACTAACTACATCTGCACTGCTAATGCTGATGCCCTTTTCTAAAACTTTATATAAGTTGTCTAAGACTGCATAGCCTTGATCCACCTGATCAGATTTTCCAGAAATCTTAATGGCGGGACCAAAAGGATGCAATACTACATTTAAACCTTCTTCAATAAGCGTTAAATATTGATCATTGACGCCTAAAAGGCTGGCTGTTTTGGTCGCATCGGGCACTTCAAATGTCCGTTCTGCATTCAACGTTTCTGTCAATACATCAAGCTCCTTCAATAGTTTATACGAGTATCATACCATAAGATATACCAGATTGTATGTTAGAAATTTGCGGCTTAATTGGTTCAAAAAAAGAGACTAACATAAAATCTCTTTTACGTTAGTCTCTATCAAATCGATTCACGAATCAATTATAGATTTGTCAATGCTTCTTTCACAAAAGCATTCACTTTGCCACCATCGGCTTTGCCCTTAACTTGCGGCATTAGTGCACCCATAACTTTACCGAAGTCCTTCGTAGATTTAGCACCAACTTTATCAATCGTTGCTAAAACCAAATCTTTAACTTCCTGATCAGCTAATTGTTTAGGCATATAAGCAGCCACGATCTCAATTTCATGATTTACATGGTCGATTAAATCCTGACGATTGGCTTTTTGAAAGTCAGCTAAAGATTCCTTACGTTGCTTTAATTCACGCGATAAGACAACAAGTTCTTCTTCAGAAGTTAAATCATGCCCTAATTTGATTTGATCATTGGTTACAGCCGTCTTCAACATTCGAATTACAGCCAACCGATCCTTATCCCGGGCCTTCATGGCAGTTTTCATATCTTCATTTAACGTAGCTAATAAACTCACAGGATCATTTCCTCAATCCTTAAAATTTTTTCCGCTTACGAGCCGCTTCTGACTTGAGCTTACGTTTTACACTTGGCTTTTCGTAAAACTCCCTTTTGCGGTATTCTTGGAGTGTGCCGCTTTTGGACACAGAACGCTTAAAGCGACGAAGAGCATCATCTAAAGATTCGTTTTTATGAACCACTGTCTTTGACATTTGAAAATCCCTCCCTCCAATTGAATGTAACGCTATGCAAAAGAGTGTCCTGCAAACCGTTCTTGTATATTATATCGAAAGAGGCTTTATCGGTCAATGAGATTTATGGGATAATTGGCAGAAAGTTTTAACGGTTACATGAAAGGATTGATATAACAACAAACGTTCGTTGAAATAATTAAAAAATAACTGGAGGTGAACGCTTTCTTTTAAACTATGGTAAAATTTCATTAAGAATAACTATTGGAGGCTAAAAAATGTCTGATGCCAAAACTGATCCAAATAGAATCATGCTCTACATTATCTCTGATTCTGTAGGCGAAACCGGGTTTAATTTAGCACAAGCTGCACTGGCCCAATTTCCCCAGATTAAGCCCATTTATTGTCGCTTTCCTTTTGTAAATACCGATTCAAAACTAGACAAAATATTGGACCAAGCTAAAGCAGACCATGCCATCGTCGTACACACATTAGCGACTAAGGGTTTAGCAGCTAAAATCACCAACTTTTGTGAACAAAACGGCCTTGTGTCTTTTGATTATATTACCCCTTTATTAACAGAGGTCTCTAAACGGACGGGTTTGACCCAAACTTATGAAGCTGGTGCTGTTCATCATCTTAACGCCCGCTATTTTGACCGTATTTCCGCAATGGAATTTGCAGTCCTTTATGACGATGGGAAGGATCCTAAGGGCTTTTTGGAAGCGGATGTGGTTCTTTTAGGTGTTTCTAGAACATCAAAAACACCGCTGTCTTTATTCTTGGCCAATAAAAATATCAAAGTGGCTAACTTACCTTTGGTACCCCAGGCTCATATTCCAGATGAACTTTGGAAAGTTGATCCAAAAAAAATCATTGGCTTAACCAATGATCCTTCAGTGTTAAATAACATTCGTCGCGAGCGGATGATTGCTTATGGCTTAAATCCTGACACAACGTATTCGGATATGGATCGAATTAAAGAGGAACTAAAATATGCCAATGAGCTATACAAAAAATTAGGTTGTTTGGTTATTAACGTGGCCCATCGATCCATTGAAGAAACCGCCACCATTATCATGGAGTCTTTAAACTTAGATACCTATGAAAATAATTAACCTTGATCTGCAATCTTTTGCAATAAGTCCGGATCAAATTGACCGGCACGCAACATGGCAATTTCAAAGCCATAGGGTGCAAATTCACGTTTTTCACCCACATAAGGTGTCTCTAAAATAATTGGCGTCGCCTTTAAGGCATCATGATGGGCCACGTGATTCAGGGCTTCAAACCCAATGGTACCAAACCCAATGTTGGCATGTCGATCTTTATGCGCGCCTTGGGGATTTTTAGAATCGTTTAAATGGACCAGTTGTAATTTATCTAGGCCAATCACTCGGTCGAATTCAGCCAGGACCCCATCGAAATCGTTTTTAATGTCATATCCCGCATCACTTGTATGACACGTATCAAAGGTTACACTCACTTTATCTTTCAAGGTAACACCATCGATAATTTGAGCAATCTCTTCAAAAGTGCGGCCTACCTCTGTCCCCTTCCCCGCCATAGTTTCAATAGCGATGTGCACATTTTGTTCAGGGGTAATAATTTCATTTAACCCCTTAGAGATTTGGGCAATCGCTGCTGCTGCCCCAGCCCCAACATGGGCCCCGGGATGAAAGGCCATTTGTTTAGCACCCAGGGCATCTGCTCGCTTGATCTCAGCTTTCATAAATTCAACCGCAAAAGCATAGTTTTGCGGTTTTTTTGTATTGCCAAGGTTAATAATATAAGGGGCATGGACAACGACTGATTGAATATGATGGCTAGCCATATACGCCTGACCGGCAGGAATATTCATGTCAGCAATTGCTTTACGCCGGGTGTTTTGGGGGGCACCAGTGTAGACCATCATCGTATCTGCTTGGTAACTGGCAGCTTCTTGGGCAGACCCTAGTAACATGGTTTTGCCTTTCATTGAAACGTGTGAGCCTATAATCATTAGTTTTTATCCTTTCCTCATCCCATTACTGCTTGGGTTCAATAAAGCGTCCAATTATTTTAACGGCGCTGGTAATACTGACAAAGGCATTCGCATCTGCCAGCTTCATGGCATTTTCCAAATCATAAATTTCAAACTGCGAAATAACGGTAAACAGAATCGTTTTTTCTTGGCGTTTATAGGCCCCTTCAGCATCGTGCACAATGGTGATGCCCCGAGGCATTTCATTTTGAATTTGGGTGATCACAGCTTTAGGTTTACCTGTGACGATCATAACTTGCAGCCGGCGATCCTTCGTATAAATCATATCAATAACCCGACCATTGATAAAAATACCCAAGGCACTATAAAGCGCATGGGGCCAACTGTAAATAAATCCCGCCGCAATTAAAATCAATACGTTAAAAGCAATATTAATGGTGCCGACACTTTTGCCGGTTTTTTTCCGTAGGGTAATGCCGATGATATCCAAGCCCCCAGTTGAAATGCCATTGCGTAGGGCCAACCCCGTCCCGATACCATTAAAAATAGCCCCGAAAATCGCACAGATTATCGGATCTGGCGTCAATTTGTTAACGGCAATCATTTTTAAAAATAAACTAGATAAAACAACTGACAAAATTGTAAACAATGTAAAATGATGGCCAATTTTCCGCCAGGCTAAAATAAATAAGGGAGCATTTAAAACTGTGATCATCAGTGGCGTTGATAAGTGAATAGGGCTATGACTAGTTACCGTGGAGACCAATTGCGCTGCCCCAGTAATACCAGAGGCATATATACCGCCGGGTTCCCAAAAGAAATTTAATGCAAAGGCAACCGATAATGCATAAAAGAAAGCACTAGTGGCTTTTGAGAGATTTTGATGCCTGCGAATAATTCTATCTAGCTCTTCCATAAAATACAGGGCCTCAATTCTATGTTATCAAGATATTGTTTGTGAAACTTTAACTTGCTTTGATTCTATCACATGAACTAGGTGAGATGCATTTTTTCCTGGCCCTAACTAAACTAACAGCCACACAAAAAACTGAATCACCTAATACGACTCAGATGATTCAGCATTTAATTCAGTATGCGCGTTTATTTTGAAGTTTGGTCAGACCAATGTTCGTTAATAAAAGCTTGCCGCCCACCAGACTCTTCCATCGCGTAACGCATAGGGTCTTTTTTATAAAAATCCTGATGATAAGTCTCCGCTGGATAAAATGGTTGAGCGGCTTCAATCGTCGTCACAATTGGTTTTGTAAAACGTTGGCTGGCAGCAAGTGCTGCTTTAGAATCAGTGGCGATTTGACGTTGGGTTTTAGAATTGACATAAATTACCGGGCGATAATTATCGCCGCGATCTTGAAATTGACCTGAAGCATCAGTGGGATCAGTCACTTGCCAATAAATAGCGACCAGTTCTTGATAACTCATGATGGCATTGTCAAATGTAATCTTAACCGCTTCTGTATGACCAGTCGTGTGGCTAGTCACTTGTTCATAGGTGGGATTAGCCACATGACCACCCGTATAACCAGATACAACTGAAATTACACCTGGATGGGTATCAAAAGGTTGGACCATACACCAAAAACAACCACCAGCAAAAATTGCTGTTTCTACTGCCATATTGTCATCTCCCTAATCAAAAAGTTGGACGTAATCACCATAACCAGCGGTTTTTAACTGATTTTTTGGAATAAACTTTAGCGCGGCGGAATTAATACAATAACGCAAGCCACCCCGATCGATTGGCCCATCGGAAAATACATGACCCAAATGAGACTGGGCTTGAGGGCTTTTCACTTCAGTTCGTTCCACAAATAAAGAACGATCTCTTTTTTCTTGTAATTTAACAATAGGTTTGCTAAACGCCGGCCACCCACAACCAGCATCAAATTTATCTTTGGATGAAAATAAAGGCTCACCACTGACCACATCAACATAAATCCCTGGTTCAAAGAAATTATCATATTCTCCTGTAAAGGGATGTTCCGTTGCGGCCTGTTGGGTCACAGCATATTGTTCAGGTGTTAACTTATTTTTTAGTTCAATATCTTTGTCGGCCATCTACCCACCTCCAAATATGATTATACTTGGTTGTTCACATAAAAAGAAGCGTTTTGCTCAATCTAATTGGACACAATTATTACTTATTAATTGAGTGGTTTTTCAACTTCAATCCCTAATTCATCTAACTGTGTTGCTGCCACAGGCATTGGCGCATTTGTCATTGGCTCAGTTGCTTTAGAATTCTTTGGAAAGGCAATGACATCCCGAATATTATCTCGACCAGATAGTAACATGGCAAAACGATCAAGACCGATTGCCAAACCGCCATGAGGTGGAAAACCAAAATCTAAAGCATCTAACAAGAAGCCGAATTGATCTTGGGCTTTTTCTAAGGTGAACCCTAAGGCCTTGAGCATCTTCTCTTGGAGTTCCCGGGTATGGATACGAATAGAACCGCCGCCTAGTTCATAACCATTTAAAACGATATCATAGCTTTGGGCATGCGCTTTATGCGGATCTTCCCCCTCATTTAAGTAATGCACATCTGTTTCATTAGGCATGGTAAATGGATGGTGGGCTGCCTTCCAACGATGAATACCTTCATCATATTCAAACAATGGCCAATCAACGACCCAAAGAAAATTGAACTTGTTAGTATCTATTAAGTTCAAATCATGGGCAAAGAAAGTTCTTAAGTAGCCTAAACTGTCGGCCACGACTTTTTTCGTATCGGCTACAAATAAAATCAAGTCACCAGGTTTAGCACTTAAAGTTGCTAACAATTCATCTTTTTGCGGTTTCAAGAATTTACCCACTGGGCCAGTGATATCGTCATCAGTAACTTTAATAAAGGCTAAACCCTTAGCCCCGAAACGTTTGATGTGTTCTTGTTGCGCTTCAATGGCTTTACGAGAATAGTTATCCGCTGCATTGCTGACCACAATCGCCTTAACTTGACCACCATTCGCGATAGCTTCGTGAAAGACTTTAAAGTCACTGTCTTTGAAGAAATCAGATAGGTCTTGTAATTCCATGCCAAAACGCGTATCCGGTTTGTCAGAACCAAAGCGCGCCATGGCATCGTTCCAAGTAATCCGTGGGAAAGGCAATTGAACGTCAATGCCCTTTTCATCTTTCATGATTTCCTTGATTAAACCTTCAGTTAGATCTTGAATCTCTTCGGCAGTGAGAAAACTAGTTTCCATATCGATTTGTGTAAATTCAGGTTGCCGATCCCCCCGCAGATCCTCATCGCGGAAACAGCGTGCTAATTGATAGTAACGGTCAAAACCAGCCCCCATCAATAACTGTTTAAATAATTGCGGTGACTGTGGTAAGGCAAAGAAACTACCTGGATAAACTCGAGAAGGTACCAAATAATCTCGAGCCCCTTCTGGTGTAGACTTACCTAAATCCGGTGTTTCAATTTCAATAAACCCTTCCCGATCAAAAAAATGATGAACCGATTGCATGATTTGTGCCCGAGTACGAATAGCCTTCATCATTTCTGGCCGACGCAAATCTAAATAACGATACTTCAATTTCAAATCTTCAGCAGCAGATACACCGTCTTCAATATAAAATGGTGGCGTCTTAGCCTTGTTTAATAATTCAATACTGCTGATCTCAACTTCAACTTTCCCCGTCTTCATTTTAGGGTTAATCGCATCATCAGCGCGAGCTACAACTTTTCCGTGAATACTGATAACGTATTCTGCCCGGAGCGTTTCCGCAACTTTCAAAGCCTCTGGTGAAAATTCTTGACTAAAGACTAATTGCAAAATACCTTCTCTATCTCGTAAATCAATGAAAATTAAGTTCCCCAAATCTCGGCGTTTTTGAACCCAACCAGCTAAGTTGACCTCTTGACCAACGTACGTTTCATCGATTAGACCTGCGTAGTTTGTGCGTTTTTCCAAAATTATTTCCCCTCACTATTTCTAAAGTCTGTGTATACTTTTTGAAAATCTTGTTGCAATGTAGCTACCGGCAAAGTCTTTTGAATTCCGGTTGCCATGTCTTTGACCTGCGCTGTCTTGTTTTTGATTTCATCTTCGCCAATTGTGATCACCACAGCAGCTTGATTGCGATCAGCAGACTTAAATTGAGCCTTTGGTTTACGATCAAGATAATCCCGGTCCGCTGAAAAGCCTTGTTGCCGAATAGCCTGGACCATCTTCAAAGTTGCCTCTGAAGCACCAGTACCAATACCCACCACATAAACTGCCAATTGCTTGGCTAATTGTTTAGTGACCTGCTCATTAAGCAGTAGCAATAGGCGTTCAAGCCCACAGCCAAAACCAAAACCAGAAACTTCAGGACCACCTAGTTCATGAACTAAACCATCATAACGACCGCCAGCAATCACAGTCATTTCTTTATCACCAAAAGCAGGTGAGGTTGTCATGATTTCAAAAATAGTATGATTATAATAGTCCAGGCCGCGAACCATAGTTGGATCAATCACGTAATCAATATTCAAAGCGCCTAATAACTGTTTTACTTCATCAAAATGGGCTTTAGCACTATCTGTTAAGAAGTCCAGAATTGATGGGGCGCCCTTAACGATGGCTTGATCTTTTTTATCTTTGCTATCCAGGACCCGTAATGGATTTTTTTCTAAACGAACTTTAGAATCTTCACTCAACTCATCAAAATGCGGTTTTAAATAATTGACTAATGCTTCATGATAGGCTTGTCGACTTTCAGGATCCCCTAATGTGTTTAAAGCCAACTTTAAATGGCCGATCTTAAATGCTTGTAACAAATTTAACGCCATGGCAATAACTTCCACGTCTAGCGCTGGACTTTCAGAGCCGAATGCTTCAACCCCGATTTGATGAAATTCCCGTTGCCGCCCAGATTGTGGCCGTTCATAACGAAACATCGGTCCCATATAATAAACCTTATAAGGCTTATTAAATTCGGGACCATATAATTTGTTCTCCACGAAAGCACGAACTACCCCAGCGGTTCCTTCCGGACGTAAGGCTAAGTGACGCCCACCTTTGTCTTCGAAATCATACATTTCTTTGGTAACGATATCAGAGGTTTCACCAGAACTACGGGAAAACACTTCATAAGATTCAAACATTGGCGTGCGAATTTCAGCAAAGCGATAAGCTTCAAAAATTTGACGGGCAGTGGCTTCCACATACTGCCATTTAACGGATTCACCGGGTAAAATATCTGCAGTACCCTTTGGACGTTGATACTTCAAATGAACTGCCTTCTTTCCAGAATTTAAGCAATTGACGCGATATTAACGAACAACTAATGAATGACGCCTAAAAATATATAAAAAGCGCCCCTGTTTTTAACAAGGGCGCTTACGCACGGTACCACCTAGTTGATCACTAACATTGATAACGTTGCCTGGGCAACGGGACAAGCCAAGCTTCAGAAGTGTCAGCAATAACTATGTTACCTTTCAGCAGGTGGTAACCTCTCTTTTTCTTAGTTATCATAAGGCTTCGTCAATAGCTTAAATTAATATTTATATCTCTATGAGATTACAACAGTTTGCGGCTTGAAGTCAATAACTACTGAAAAACTTTTAAGATTTTTATGCGTTTCGCTAAAAAATTCCCTTTTATTGACTTTTTTTGCTATCCTAGAATTAACTATAATTAAAACTTCGGGAATGATGACTGTGAATGTTAATCGCCACTTTTTCAAAAAATATTTTAATATGTTGTTGATCGCTGTGGCCTTGATTTTCGCAAGTAGTGCAGCTGTTGTTTTGGCGGACCAAAATAAGATTGAAGTCAAAGCTAGTATCGTCAACGTCCGTACTGGTCCTGGCTTAGCTTATGACGTCTTAGATAAAGTTAAATCTGGCACCCAATTAGACATCATGGGTGAAAAAAATGGCTGGTATCAGGTCCGCTTAAATATGGACAAGATTGGCTGGGTCGCCAGCTGGTTAGTGGATAATACAGAAATCGGCCTCAATACAAGTCATCAAGTTGCTAAATTAAATACCTCTAACGTACCAATTTATCAACAGGCTGATGCGAATTCAACGGTTCTAGGAACTGGCAGCGTTAATGCCTCGGTTACGGTATTGTATACAACCAATGGCTGGACCCAAATCAAATACAACCAGAGTGTAGGTTGGGTAAGAAGTACCCAGCTTAATGTCAGCAGTGCGAGTACAACCCAGGCCCAAAGTGCTGCCAGTACGAGTGATAGCGGTCAAACGGTTACAATGTTGACCACTAATCAGGATGACACCAAATTACGCAGCACACCAAATGCCAATGGCACCATTGTTACCGTGCTTTCAAATGACACACCCTTAACGTACATTAAAACCTCTGGGCAGTGGTATCAGGCTAAAACATCCACTGGTCAAACCGGTTACGTGGCCAATTGGGTGGTGACTAAGCGTGACGTCAACACTGCACCCATCGTTAAACCCACGAGCCTTTCTAAAGCAACGATTGTCCTGGATCCTGGGCATGGCGGCTCGGATTCTGGGGCAGTGTCAGCCAGTGGTAAATTTGAAAAAACCTATACGTTAAAAGTCGTCGAAATGGTTGCCGCTAAGTTACGGGAAGCTGGCGCTAATGTAGTCTTGACCCGTAGTACTGATACCACGGTTGATTTAGCCAAACGGCCAAAAATTGCCAATAGCATTAATGCAGATGCCTTTGTAAGTTTTCATTTCGATTCCACACAAACCAACAACGATGCTTCTGGCATTACCACTTATTACTACAACACGAAAAAAGATAGCGCCCTGGCGAAAACGATGTCTCAAAACTTAAGCCGGCTACCGTTACCCAATAAAGGCACAATGTATGGCAATTTCCAAGTATTGCGTGACAATGATCGCCCAGCAATATTGATGGAATTGGGTTACATCAATACTGCTAAAGATTTCAAGGCAATATCTTCAGAGCAATATCAAGAAGCTGTTGCTGAGGCAGTTTATAAGGGTTTAAATCAATATTTTCAATAAGTAAACCTAAAAAATCAGTTCAGGCATGATTGATACTATCCCTTTAGAGAGTACCAGAGAAAAACAAAAATTTCTCAGGTGTGATCTGGAGGGATTTTTAATGCCTAGAAAAAGGAAATACGATCTGGAGATAATGTTGTGGGCAATAGCTGAAATTGGAAAAGGTCGGACTATTCTATCAGTCTCTCAAGACCTTGATATAGCTAAAGGTACAGTAGGTTTTTGGCGGAGCACTTATTTAGCAGGCGGTGAGGAAGCCTTACAGCCCAGTCATAAGAACAATCATTATTCTGCAGAATTTAAGATTGAAGTCGTTACGTATTATCTTGAACATGATATCAGTGTTAGGGCTTGTGCCTTAAAGTATGACATAAAGAGCCCACCGACCCTGTCCAAGTGGATTTTCCAGTATAATGAGGGTAACAAACTCAAAGCAACAGGTCAGAGAGGTGCCCAAATGACTGGAAAGAAATCTCAAAAAGCAAAATCCT
>NZ_AZGA01000004.1 GCF_001436375.1 Agrilactobacillus composti DSM 18527 = JCM 14202
TACCAACAAGTATATAGTTGGCTGAAAAAGTATCGAGAAAGTGGTCCTGACAGTCTAAAAGACAGACGGGGCCGCAAGGTTCCTGAAGAAGAATTAACAGAAGTTCAACGTCTCAAAATCGAAAACAGACTGCTTAAAGCAAGGCTTGAAGATAATGAGATCCGGGAAGCTTTGGCAAAAAAAGTTCGAGAAATCGAAAGGAGAGATCGCCATTAGCAAAAGCCAGACAGGAAGATATTTATCAGGCAATCAAAGAACTTAATGACGAATTGGCGACAGATTCAAGTATTGTGTTTGAAAAAACTGAGGAC
>NZ_AZGA01000053.1 GCF_001436375.1 Agrilactobacillus composti DSM 18527 = JCM 14202
GTTCAGACAGTTTGTGAAAAACATGGCTGGATACTCGACTATACAATCAACCCAGGAAACAAGCATGACAGTCAAGCGTTCAAGGATATCTACGATAAAGCAAAGATACTAAAACCCATTGCCATTGCGATGGATTCCGGGTATAAAACACCTGCAATTGCCCATCAATTACTTAGCGACGGCGTTAAACCAATATTTCCATATAAGCGTCCTATGACAAAGAAAGGATTCTTTAAGAAAAAGGAATACGTCTATGATGAATACTATGACTGTTATCTCTGTCCAAGCAATAAAATATTAGATTACTCAACCACTAATCGGATTGGTTATCGTGAATACAAAAGTAAGCCAAGCGACTGTCAGGCTTGTTCGATGATCAAACTGTGCACACTATCCAAGAATCATCAAAAGGTCATTACTCGTCATATCTGGCAAGATGCACTCGATGAGTGTGAGGATATTCGCCATACTTATAAGTGGCGGGCATGGTATGATCTGCGAAAAGAAACAATTGAACGAATATTTGGGACGGCCAAGGAAGACCATGGCCTCCGCTACACAAATATGTGTGGTCGGGAGAAGATGGCCATGAAGATTGGCCTTACCTTTGCCTGCCTGAATATGAAAAAGCTAGCAAAATTGAAGGGATAATATGGCCGAAAGGCCTCTTTTTTTATCTAAATTTGGGTTAAATAAAAAGACAAACTACAACTTTAACGAAAAAGTATAGTTTGTCTTCAATCTGA
>NZ_AZGA01000054.1:0-574 GCF_001436375.1 Agrilactobacillus composti DSM 18527 = JCM 14202
TCATTGAATTCTGCAGGAGCTGGATTTGTGGCACGACCGCCACTACACCAGTAAAAATAGGCACGTCTGCTGACACCGGCTGCTTGAATGATTCGATTAAGTGAAATTTGTTGAGCGTCCTCAATTTTTTCAAACGCAATACTTGAATCTGTCGCCAATTCGTCACTGAGTTCTTGGATTGCCTGATAAATATCTTCCTGTCTGGCTTTTGCTAATGGCGATCTCTCCTTTCGATTTCTCGAACTTTTTTTGCCAAAGCTTCCCGGATCTCATTATCTTCAAGCCTTGCTTTAAGCAGTCTGTTTTCGATTTTGAGACGTTGAACTTCTGTTAATTCTTCTTCAGGAACCTTGCGGCCCCGTCTGTCTTTTAGACTGTCAGGACCACTTTCTCGATACTTTTTCAGCCAACTATATACTTGTTGGTAGGAGGCCTTAAATTCACGGACTGCACCTAGATAGTCTGAATTGTGTTTCAATAACCATTCAACGATGTTAATCTTTTCCTCATACTTAAAAGATTTTGCTTTTTGAGATTTCTTTCCAGTCATTTGGGCACCTCTCTGACCTGTTGC
>NZ_AZGA01000054.1:584-88811 GCF_001436375.1 Agrilactobacillus composti DSM 18527 = JCM 14202
ATCGGACAGGGTCTGTGGGCTCTTTATGCCATACTTTAAGGCACAAGCACTAACACTGATGTCATGTTCAAGGTAATACGTAACGACTTCAATCTTAAATTCTGCAGAGTAATGCTTGTTCTTATGATTGGGCCGTAAGGCTTCCTCACCACCTGCTAAACAAGTGTTTCGCCAAACACGAACTGTTTTTTTTGATATACCAAGCTCTTGAGAGACTGATAGAATGGTTCGACCTTTGTCAATTTCAGCTATTGCCCACAACATAGTCTCCAGATCGTATTTCCTTTTCCTAGGCATTAAAAATCCCTCCAGATCACACCAGAGAAGTTTTTGTTTTTCTCTGGTGCTCTCTAAAGGGATAGTATCATTGGGTTAATTTCGCCAATAACTCCTTTTTTATTGCTAACAAGCGTTGTTCATCATTTAACTGAGGAATTTTATAGCCCACAAAATAAGGCGACATCACAAAGCGGGGAATGATTTTACAAATAATTTTGCCATTGAAATCGTAGAAAAACAGATTATAGGAGTCACAAATGCCGTGGAAATAATCATTTAAGATGTATTTGATCACCACTTGGGCGGTGTCGGCTAACTTGGTGGTTTGCGCCGGGTCGGCGATAATTAGGTTAAATTCCAAGAAACCCACAATGGGATAGGTGGACAAATTCAAGGTAAATCCCGGTTCCTGAAAAACCGTTAAACCTTGGAAATTATCGGGGGTGATGTCTTGGTAACCATCTTTATGGGTTAGCCCCACGATTTGAAAATGGGGATGTTTCAAACTGCCCCCAGACATGGGGCCGAAATTCTTATACAACAGCACACTACGGTAAGCACCCGTTTCAATCAGGTTGTGCCAACATTGATTGGCGAAGGCAAAGATACTGCGGTTTTCCGCCACGCTGTAATTGGAGGCATCCCCATTGTGATTCGCTGACTCGATCAAAACCGTTTGGTAGGTGTCTTTTAGGGTGCGATACTTATTCACCAGCCAAATTTTATCCCCTTTTTGGGCTAAAATATTGGTCAAGTGGGCCGTGTCACAGAAAGGACAGTAATTATGGGGATGGCGGATATTTTCGGGTTTATGTTTGGCAATTTCCGGTTGGAAAATCAAAGGCACATTGGGATGTATCAATTTAGAACCCTCTTTTCTAGCTCGTTGGGGATGCTTTAAACCAAATTTTAGCCTGATTGAAGCCAAATTACAATTCGAATCCATACCTAGCAAGGGCTTTTATACCAAAGGCAAATATTGCTACAATAAAGGCTAAAGAGGTGACGACAACAATGACTGCTCAATTATCCCGGCAACGGGTCCAGATCTTGACCCAACCGGTTGTCCCATTAGCCTTGCATTACCTGAACCCCAGGACGATCATGGGGCCAGCTGCTTGGCAAAAGTTAAAAACGACCTATCGTCAAAAAGCCCAGCACCACTGTATGATTTGTGGTCGCTATGTGCCCCACAGACCTGGTGATTGGCTAGAATTGCACGAACAATATGCTTATGACTTTAAAAATTTGATTCAAAGCTTAACTGGCTATGTTGCCATTTGTCACGACTGTCATCTATATATCCATCAAGGTTTATTAGGCATTCAATTACAACAGGGCCGTATCACCGCCGCCAGGGCCCAGCAAATTATTGCCAAAGGGGATGCTTTACTAAAGCAATTCAACTTGCAAAAAATCACCTATCCTAGCCGCCAGCTATTTGAAAGCCCAAACTGGCAGCTGGCTTTTGGCGGCAAGCTATACTCAAGCCAAATTTAGCTTACGATAAGCTGTTTCAAAGGCCTTTTTGGTCACTGGATCAAAGGCCACTAGGCGGATCTGTTGGACAAACTGGCTGGTTTTTAAGAAATCCACCATGGCTTCCAAAGCAATGGTGGCTGCTTGGTCTAAGGGAAAGCGGTAGACGCCGGTGCTGATGGAGGGGAAATCCACGGTGGCACATTCGTGGGCTTCGGCTTCTGCCAGGCTGTGCCAATAGCTGTTATGCAACAGCTGGGCTTCATGCTGTTGCCCACCCCGCCAAATGGGGCCGGGGGTATGGATGATGTATTTAGCCGGCAAGTTAAAGCCCAGGGTGGTTTTAGCTTCGCCGGTGGGACAGCCGTTGAGCTTGCGACAAGCCTCGTCTAATTCAAGTCCGGCGGCGCGATGAATAGCGCCATCCACGCCACCACCGCCCATTAAACTGGTATTGGCGGCGTTTACGATGGCATCTACCTGACTTTTGGTAATGTCGCCTTGAATGATTTCAATGGATTTCATGATAACTAAACCTCCTTAATAGTACTGTTACGCTTATTGATCATTAGTTGCAGTATCTGTACTTGAACTTGACGCACTACTGCTGCTGGCATTTGCACTACTGCTACTAGCTTCCGCGCCATTTTCCGTAATGGTCACATCCGGGGCACTGCCCCCATAACTGCGAATTTGATTCATGATATCTAATAATTTTTCCCGCTGTTGGGCTTTATCGCTGCTGTTATTGGCATAAGCAGCCTTGGTCTTTTGTAGTTGACTATTATATTGGGTCTTCAATCCCGCTAAAATCTGGGCCTTTTGGGCATCCCGCTGGGCCTGGATCTGGGCCTTTTGCCGGTTCAAAGCCGCTTGACGCTGGTTTTCTTGGGTGAGATCCAACGTGGCCTTTTGCATGGTAAGCTGCTTTTGCAGCTGCAAAATTTCCCGGTCAAATTCCTGTTTCACCCGCATCCGCCGGACCTTTTGATTCTTATAGCGAATCTCTTGAAGCTGATCCATAAACTGGGTATATTGGCCCACGCCGGTCATCTTGCTGGCATCAAACGCCGTAATCGCTCCCCGGACAGCGGCTTCGCGCTTAGCTTCTTCCCCCTTGGTCAAATGATACACCAGGCGATAATCCAAATCCGCCAAGCGCTGCTTGTTTTTAGCCACTTGCTGTTGGATAAAATTGCTATTATCCCGCTTAATTAAATCTAACGGGGTTAATTTCTTAGATTCCTGGGTAGCTGTTAAACGGTCGCCAGCCTTCACAATGGTTTTGGGCTGGGTGAAATCTTGATTGGGCTCTTTTAATTGTTGTACCAAATAAGTCCCCACGTTCTTGAAGACGGTCATAGGTAACTGCACTTCAGCGTCACTTAAATATTCGGACACATCATGGCCCACCCAAGTGGCCACGGTGAAGTCGGGGGTCATCCCCACGAAATAAGCATCTTTGCTATTATCCGTGGTCCCGGTCTTGCCGGCGGTATAGCTGTAATTATCTAAAGCCGCGTCCTTGCCGGTTCCGTCTTTGACCACGGACTGCATGGTGTTGAGCATCATATAACTGGCATTGGCCGAATACACCGGCACCTTGGAATGGGCATTTTGGTAAACCACCTGGTGTTGGTTAGCATCGTAGATTTCAGAAACATTGGTGGGGTGAATAAAATCACCACCGCGACTAAAGCTACTATAAGCCGAAGCCATTTCCACGGTGGTCACCCCTTTGGTGAAGCCCCCGATGGCAATAATCGGGTTATCATCTTTAGGGGTCAGACCGGTAAATTCCATTTTTTCCAAATTTTTAAAATAGTCATGATTAGGATCACTGGCGGCCAGTTTGAAGGCCACGGTATTGATGGAATCCGCCAGGGCGTTGCGCAAAGTCACATTGCCCCGATAACCGTTGTACCAGTTGTGCACGTTGGCGCCGCTCACCGGGCCATCTAACATTTGACTCTGGGGCGTATACCCCCGTTGAAAAGCCGGGGCATAGGCAGTGATGGGTTTAGCAGCTGATCCCGGTTGGCGGTTAGAGGCCCAGGTCCGATTCAAATAATCTCCTTCAGTGCTGCGGCCCCCCACCACAGCTAAAATATCCCCGGTCTTATTGTCCACCACGGTGGTGGACACTTGGGGCTGGAGCTTGCCGTTGGCGTCTTTTGCGGTATAGCCGGCAAAGGCCTTGGTCACTTGGGCTTGGACCTGGTCTTGCAGGGCCTGGTCAATGGTGGTGTGAATGGTATAGCCCCCATTTAAAATCTGACCCTGATAGGTATTATAAGCCTGGGTATAAGCCTGGGCGTAGGCCGCCTGGTCCTGGTCATTTTTGAAACTGTAACGCAGTACAAAACCATGGGCCCGCATGACTTCTTCCGTGGCGTTATTAATGGCAGAATTCAAGGCATAATTACCACTGATGTCGTTATTATACGTGAAATTATGAATCTTTAACCCCAAAGGTGTGGCCAAAGCCTGCTGATATTGGGCCTTGGTGATGAGCTTTTGTTGGTGCAGCACCATCAAAACCGTGTCCCGGCGCTGTTTAGCCGCATCCGGGTGCACCAGGGGATCATAGAGGACCTGGTTATTAGGCATGCCAATTAAAAGGGCTAATTCCGGCAGGCTCAATTGGTCCTGGTTCTTGGAAAAATAATACTGCGCGGCACTGCCAATGCCATAACAGCCATGGCCCAAATATACATCATTTAAATAGAATTCCAGGAGTTGATGTTTGCTGAACTTTTTTTCCAGTTGTTGGGCCACCACCATCTCCTTGAGCTTTCTAGTGGGGGATTGGGTTTGGTCTTTTAAGACGATATTTTTCACCAACTGCTGAGTCAACGTAGACCCCCCCTGGACTTGGCGAGTGCTCACGTAAGACAAAGCCCCCCGCAGCATGCCGTAAAGGTCCACCCCATGATGTTCGTAAAACCGCTTATCCTCCACGGCTACTAACCCCCGGGTCAACAGGGGATTAATTTTGGCAAAGGGAATATAAGTGGACTGGGTGCGGGTCAGGGTTTTCATCACCTGGTTGTTGCGGTCCAGGACCGTTGTTGGTTGTTTGGGATAAAAGGTTTGCTTGGTCACCGTGCGACTGAGGGCAAAGCCATCCCCGATGGCTTGCTGAAAAGCCGGGCCCCGGGTATGCCAAAACCAGCCCACCACCAAGATCACCACCGTATACAAGGTGGCTAAGACGAGCCAAAAATTACGCCAACCCCGGCGCATTTTGGGCAGTTGGGGTGTTTTGGGCGGTTGTTTTTTGCGCTTGAACAAGATTAAATCCTCCTACTTAGATAACACAGACAACGGTCCCGGCACTGACGGTGCTGAATAAAGCACTCATGGTGCTGGCACTGATGCGGCTCACGTGATCACTGGTGACACTGCCGGGGGTCAAGAAACCGATGTTGGTGGCATTGGCCACTAATAAGGCGCTACTCAAGGCCGGTTGGTTCTTCAACCAAAATACCGGGGTGGCGGCGTTGAAATCACTGGTGGTATTATTGGGCCGCTGATCCGTGGCGGTGTTGTCGCTGTGATAGCTGCCAAAATCGCTGCTGTTGGGGTCGGTGACCACATAACCGCTGGCACTTTGAATCAAGGCCTTCACCGTGTAAGTCCCCGTGCTTAAGCCATTGCTCAATAAACTGTAACGGCTGCCGCTGGCGGTATAGCTATCCCCGCTGCGTTGGGCTAAGAACACCTGATTGGCCTGGGTATCTAACACCAAGAGCCGACTGGCATCAACCCCGGCTGCCTTTAGGGCTTTGGTTAGATCCGCATCTGAGGTTGGACTGGCACTGCTGGTACTATCCTTGGTGGTGCCGTCACTGATGGTGACCTTGGCCGGGGTGTAACTTTGGGTCAAGGGGGCATTCTTCAAATCTGCCAGGGCTTGGGCGTCAGCAGCTTGTTGCTGGGCGCTCTTTTCTTTTTGTAACTGGGAAAAAGCCGCCGTCATGGTCTGAATTGGGGTCTGCCAGCGAGCTTTGATCTGGCGATTCTTCAATAATTTATAGTACACATTGGCTTCGGCCACTTGTTCTTGGGTCAGTTGACTTTGATCTTTTTGAAAGGTCTGGTAAGCCTGGTCAATAAATTGATTACCATCTTGGGTTTGGGCAAACCAAACTTGAACCGTATCCAAACGGTTCTTCTGGCGCTGGTAAACGGTTTGATTTTTTTCCTGCAACAATGCTTGATCTAGTCGACTTAAAACCTGGGCCGACACGGTATTGCGGTAATAGGCTTTGCCGTCTAATAACTGGGCCAAGCGCTGGTCATGTTGGCGGCGCTGATTGAAATCTTTTTGAAATTGCTGGACTTGTTGGGCCACAGCCGGTCGCCACAGCCAGCCAAATAACCCCTGGGCTTGTTGTAATTGGCGCAGGGTGCCCTTAGAGGCATTGGTCTTGAGAAAACGTTGGGCATCCGCCGTTTCATATTGGGCCTGGACTTTTTGGGCGGTATTGTGATTAAACAGCCACCAGCCGCTTAGGCCCAGGGCCACCACCACCAATAAAATGCTAAGGGTGAGGCCGATCCGCCGTTTACGCCGGCGGATCACCAGTTTGCGCTGGGCCGTTTGTTGCTGTCTGGAATTGTGGGAATTAGAAGACATATTGAAATGAGCTCACTTTCCAGTGTTTTTTGCTATACTAAGAAGCATACAACTATATTACGTGACTTCGAGGTTTATTTTGAAGAAAAAACATAAACGTCTCATCATATTAAGTACTGTCTTTATTATTGTAGCGTTATGCGGGCTTTTCGGCTACTTTTTTCGCCAACCCCTGGCCGAAAATACCCAGCATTTCCTAACCCAGCAAACGATCCCCTTCCATTTGGTAGTAGATCCTAAGCAAGAACAACACCGCCTCACCATCCCCGCCGTGGATTTGAGCGTGTCCCAAATGGATGATGTGCAAAAAAATGCCCTAGGGGTGGTGACTAAATTAAACCAAGACTTTGCCACCAGCCAACAAAACTTTGACTTCTTAACGGCCAAGCAAACCCAACAATTAAAGCAATGGGTCCACGATAAACCCCACCAGTATATCGCCAACTTCACCCCCGTGGCCTTTGGGAAAAATGCCCAGGGGGATTACGTGCTGCTCAGCGCCAACCGCTATGAAGACAGCAAGCGCATCAAGTCCTACCGTTATCGGGTTTTTTATGACAAAAATTTAGCCCCTATCCGGGAGAAGACCCAATATGTGGCCACCACCAGCCACACGGCGCCCCCCAAATTTGTCTTTGAAAACGTCCCCGTGGGTCAAGATGGGGTGTCCACGGCCATGAACTATTTGGAACGGCTTAAAAACAGTTTGGGGAAAAGCAGTACCTTTAACGGGGGGAATGCCAGTAGTGCCCAATTTCGGGGGCTGGCCACGGAATTGAATTTGGATACGAAGAGCGGGGCGGCTCTAGCGGCTTATTTAAAGGCCAGCGATACGGATTTTAAGAACACCGTGATCACAGGCTACGAATTAACGGACCAACCGCGACTCACCCGCTTCTTTTTAGTGTCCGGCACCAACCAACATCCTAAAACTTTCACCTTGACCTATGACCGCACCCAAGCCGGCTTCACCCAATTTCGGGTGGGCCGGATCAGTGCTGATCGGCAAATTTAACCCAACCAAAAACCTCAGCTACCCCAAAACAGTGCGTGCTGCTTTGGATCAGCTGAGGTTTTATTTGTAGTTATTTAACTTGGATTTCATCTAAAATGCCGCCCATGACTTCTAGGGGAGATAGGTTAGCGGTGGTTAAGACCAAATCACTGACTTCGTGATAGAACAGTTCCCGTTCTGCCGCTAAAGCGGTGAACCCGGAGAGGTCCAAGCTATTGGCGATGGGGCGATTCTCATCTTGATAGACCCGCTGATATAATACTTCCGGGTCAGCTTTTAAGTACACCACCGGGGCCCCGGCGGCTTTTAACAGGGCCCGATTTTGGGCTTGGGTCACGATGCCACCGCCCGTGGAGACGATCACGTCTTGGTCCAAAGCTTGGGCTAAGGCTTCAGTCTCCCGGCGACGAAAACCGGCTTCGCCCTCCGCCGCGAAAATATCAGGAATGGGCCGACCGGCGATTTCTACAATGGCCTGGTCTAAATCCGTAAACCTGAATCCGGTATTTTGAGCCAATAACTGCCCTACTGTGGTTTTGCCTGCACCCATGAAACCTACTAAAACTAACCGTGCCATCATGAAGCCACCGCCTTTTGTCCTAAGAGTTCTGTTGCCTGTTGTAAATCATGTTGATTGCTAAAGGTCAATTGGAGCACGCCATTGATGTCATCCCGGGTCTCCAAAATTTGAATGTTAATAATATTAATCTCTGCTTGGGCCAACTTCGTGGTAATGGCCGCAATGGAACCTGTTTTATCCGGAATATTCACATGGAGGTCGAAGAACCCCGGCAAGGTGCCGGTGCGCTTGGTGGCCTCAATGTGTTCTCGGGTGACTTTGGCCTGGGCGAAAAAGTCGAAGAACGCCGGGGTGTCCCCAGCGGCGATATGGGCTTCTAAGGCCTTTAGTTGGGCTTCGTAGCTGGCCAACACCGCTAAGATTTCCGTCTTGTTGGTGGTCAAAATATCCGCCCACATGGTGGGGTCACTGGAGGCGATCCGGGTCATATCCCGGAAACCCCCGGCGGCCAGGCGCACCATGTCCGGACAATCCTTGAAATCTTCATGGGTGGTATTCACCAAACTAGCCGCTAGAATATGGGGCACATGGCTCAACAAAGCCACGATGTGGTCGTGTTGCTGGGGCGCCAGGACCAAGAATTTGGCGTTAGTGACTTGTAACAGTTCTTTTAAGGTGGTCAATGCGGTTTCTGGGGTATTGGCCCCGGGGACCAGTAGGTAAAAGGCGCTTCTAAACAAGTCCCAGTTGGCCGCTTGCACCCCGGATTTGTGGGAACCGGCCATGGGATGCCCGCCGATAAAGGTGATGCCTTTGTCCGTGAGCTGTTGGGCCGCTTGGCAGATAGCCGTTTTCGTACTGCCGGTATCGGTGATGATCACCTCTGATTTTAAAGGCAAGGTGGCCAATAGGTCAATACTGGCTTCAACGGCGGTCACCGGCGTGGCCAAAATAATCACATCGGCACGGGGGGCGTCGGTGGTGAGACTAAGACCGATTTCATCGATAATGCCCCGTTGTTTGGCTTGTCTTAAATTCACTGGATTTTGGTCCAGGCCGATAACGGTCACACCGGGCTGAAACTTGGCCAGTGCATAGGCGATGGAACCTCCAATTAAACCTAAGCCATTAATTAAAACACGCATCCTTGAACACCCTCTCTTGATTATTTTTTAGAAACAAAAAGCCCGATTGCCATCAGCAATCGGGACGTCTTTAACGCGGTACCACCCAATATTCAGTGGCTTTAAACCACTGCACTTTGTCATTTTAAAATTGAAACGGCGTAATTCATCGCCCAACGCTGCTTGGTTTGCACCCACCACCAATTCTCTGAACTCA
This sequence comes from Agrilactobacillus composti DSM 18527 = JCM 14202, assembly GCF_001436375.1. Taxonomy (GTDB): domain Bacteria; phylum Bacillota; class Bacilli; order Lactobacillales; family Lactobacillaceae; genus Agrilactobacillus; species Agrilactobacillus composti. Next base: position 9,861 of record NZ_AZGA01000054.1, read on the forward strand.
CACGTTGAGGACTACTAAATCATTAGATTAGAATGAGAATATCATGATGAATGACCTTTGTCAACGTTAATTTTTGATTATGAAGCGCCAATTGCCTCAAATTCAGCCCAAATCAGGCACTCTTCAGCGGGTGCTGTGATCTAAAACTTGTTGCAACCGGGCCTTGGTCAAATCAATATGCCAGAACAGTTTGTAATAAGCTTTGACATTTTTTTGGATGTCTAATTTGTAGACGTCGGGATAAATCAAATTCCCCAACCACTGAATCCCCATGATGCGGTTCACACTTGGCGGGAAGCCTAAGAAATTATAGGGCACCGTGGGCACTTTATAAACCCGGTTCTTTTGCACCGCGGTCAATTGCTGCCAGCTAGGATCGGTTTTGATGGTTTGATAAACCGCATCACTTTCAGCGATGATGTATTCTGGTTGCCACTGCATTAACTGTTCGATGGAAACTGTGGTGCCATTGCCTTGGGAAGCAATCTGCACGTCTTTGACCACGTTGGTCACCCCAATGGTGTCAAAGATTTGGGAATGAAAAGACCCTTGGGCATTGGTATTCAAACCGGCCTTGCCACTGGCGTAATACACCGTGGCTTTTTTGTCACCAATCTTTTGCCGGGCAGCTTTGGCCTGGGCCAACACCTTGGTACAATAATCCGCCAGGGCTTGATTGGCCTTTTTGTTGCCGGTGAGTTCTCCAAGTTTTTGGTATGTAGCGGGTAGATGGTCTAAGTTAGCTTCGATAAAAACGGTCGGTATCTTTAATTGTTGTTGCAACTTATCCATATCTTCTTTTTCAGAGCCCTTCTTTTCGCCGATATCCACGATAACCTGGGGATCAGCGGCGCTCAAGGCTTCCATGTTCAAATTAGAGCTCTTGCCATAAAATTGGCCAAACTTCGGTAAATCTTGGTATTTTTTCGGGATCATATTAGCCGCTTCACTGGGGAAGTCCCCGGCGATCCCCACCAATTTATCCGGGGTGCTACTATAAAGGACCAGATGGAGCGATCTTAGTGATTTTTTGGGGCAGTTTCACCTTGCGGCCCACGGAATCGGTGAAGGTCCGCTGGGTAGTGGCGGTGGTGCTGGCCTTAGAAGACGTACTTTGGGAATTGCTCTTCTGGCCCCCACAACCGGCTAACAACAACATTAAACTCCCTAAAATCAATAGGGCAAAACTTTTCTTTTTCATGCTTATCCTCCTCAAAAATTAAGTTCTATCTGCGGCCAAGCCCACCACCAACGGCGTGCCGTGGTCTCGGGGTTGGTCCACCTCCTTAGGAAGGTCTTGATACACAACCCCCGCTAATTTTGAAATCCCATGATCTAACAAACTTGCCGCTAGCGGCGTGCTGCCCCCCACCAACACCACTTCTGCCTGTTGGGCCAGTTCCAGCAAACGGGGCAGAGTCTTATTCACCAAGGTGGACCCGGTGATCAACACCGCGTTCATTTCCGGCAATAAGAATTCCGTGGCACTGGCGGGATAATCCCCCGGCCGCGGGTTCAGTTCAAAAACGGTTAAGCGCTGGGCCAACTTGGGATACTTATCCACATAATAAAAATGGCCAATGGTGGCCACCTTTGCCGGTTGGTCCTGGTAATCCGCAAACACATCGTGCTGGCCTAACACGTTCAACCTAGCATCTTGACGCAGGTCGGCTTGATTTAAATAGCTGTTGATGGCTGCCAAGCCGATACTGGCCCGTTGAAAATCCCAACTTTTGATTTCTGCAGCCACGGTTTTTAAATCCTGCCCCACCCAAGGGGTCAAATCGGTGTCCCAGGGTTGAAACAACATGGCCGTGCCCACCCCGGTATCACTTTTCAGATATAGCCGGCGCTGACGATGGCCGATTTGCTGCACCCGCAAGCCCGTGGGAATTTGTGCAATGAGTTCATCATAAATTTGCCACATGGGGTAGTCCTCCCTTCTTCGCCAAACAAAATTGAATTTCCTCCCCATCTACTGTTACTTGAAAAACCTGGACGGGCATGCCATAGAGTGCCGATAAACGGGCACTGGTGAGAATTTCCTTAGGCGCCCCACTGCTTAAATGGCCAGACTCTAACAATAGGATTTGGTCCGCATAGCGCAGGGCCTGATTGGGATCATGAGTGGACTGGAGGATCAACAAGCCCTGTTGAGTCAACTGGCGGATCATCTCCAGGACCAAGGTCTGGTTGCCAAAATCTAAGTTGGCACAGGGTTCATCCATGATGATCACCCGGCTATTTTGGGCCAGGGACCGGGCAATGGTCACCAATTGCTGCTCCCCACCACTGATTTGGGAAAAGGGCATATCCTGCAAATGGGCGATGCCCAGGCGGTTTAAAGCCGCTTTAGCTTGGGCGACTTCTTTGGGGCCAGGCTGTTGGAAAGTTTTCAATTTGGCTGTCGTCCCCAACAACACCATTTCAAACACCGTGAAGTCCACCGGCACCTCATGATTTTGGGGGATATAAGCAATTTTTTGGGCCAATTGGATCCGAGACAGCGCCTTGGTGGGCTGATCATTGATCAAGACTTGGCCGCTATAGGCAATCGTGTTCAAAATCGTCCGGAACAAGGTGGTTTTCCCCGCCCCGTTTTGCCCCAATAGACACACGGACTGGCCAAAATCCAAGTTGAAACTGATATTTTTTAAAACTTGTTTTTTACCGAAATGCACCGAAACATCTTTTAACGTTAGCATCTAATAACCTCCCGTGGGTCGATTATTTTGGGCGATCAAGATCAAAAAGACCGGGGCCCCCACCACTGACGTTAATATCCCAATGGGAATTTCGCTGGTGGTCAATAAGCGGGCAAAGTCATCCACGATCAATAAGAACAACCCGCCTCCCAAGGCCGTGGCCCACATGGTATAACGGTAGTTATTGCCTAACAATAACCGGGCGAAGTGGGGCACTACCAGGCCCACCCAGCCAATCATGCCGCTGACCGATACCGCCGTGGCCGTGACTAACGTGGCGCACACGATGAGGATCGAGCGCAGGACGGTCACGTTGATGCCTAAACTCAGGGCTTCTTCGTTGCCCAGGGCAACCACATTTAAGCGCCAGCGCAGCAGCATAATCGGCAACATCCCCCCGATCAACAGGGGGGTGGCGTAGTACACATCTTGCATTTTTATGCCGGACAGGCTGCCCATGAGCCAATAGGTGATAGCCGGCAGGGTGTTGGTGGGGTCACCGATGAGCTTTAAAAACGACACCGCCGAGGAAAACAGGGCGCTGACGATCATACCAATGAGGATCATGTTGAGCCGGGAGCGGTTGCCGGGGATGATCCGGTTCAAAAACAGCACCACGCTCACCGCCAGTAAGCCGAAAACAAAGGACCAACTCACCACAATTTCGTAGGATTGTTGTAAAAACAACCCTAATGCGGCCCCAAACGCGGCCCCTTGGGAGGCCCCCAAAATATCCTGGGACACCATGGGGTTTTGAAATAACGCCTGATAAGTGGCCCCGGCCACTGAGGTCCCGGCCCCAATCAAAACAGCCAGGATAATTCGCGGCCAGCGCACGTTCATTAAAATAGTTTGAATGCGCATGGTCGCTGGCGTGGTGGTGCCCTTGAAAAAGCCAGAAATGGCCTCTAGATATTGGTGAAAGGCAATGGGATATTTCCCCAAGTAGCCAGAAATCAACACCCCAAGCCCTAAAGCCAGGGTGAGGCCCAATAATACCCAGCGCCGTTTGCGTGTATTGCCCATAGTCGGTGTCCTTTCATACGTCTAAAAATACTTGGATCGTTTGCCGGATCTGTTCTTGATTCACCGCCACGGGCAATACCCGCCCTTGTTGTGCGGCAATGGCCTGTAACAGCTGCTGCCGTTGGGCGGTCACGTCAAAGTGTTGTTGGCGTTGTTGCCGCTGGTAGTTCCCCTCGGCTTTAAAAACGCCAATGATGGTCAAATCCTTTAAAAATAAAGCCTGCAGGGCCTGCATAAATTCTGGGACCAACAACTCGATACCGCCAATCTCATCCAACAAGACCACGTCCTTGGGCTGACAATCCTGCAGCAAAGCCACCCCAAATTCGGCAAACACCTGGGGGTTGATGTGGGCGGGATGTACCCGGCGGTCGATAAAAATATGAGCCGGATCCACCGGCTGAGGCACTTGTAATTGACTAGCTGCACACAATTCAAACCCGAGATTAGTCCCAGCTTGCTGGATTTCCCGGGCAAAGAAACCCTTCATATTCAGTTTGGCTGCTCGGGCGACCTCATAGATCAAGGTGGATTTCCCCACGTTAGAAGCCCCGGTTAGAAATAAAATATTCGCCATTTATCTCACCTACATTATAAAAGCGTTTCCAAAAAATGCTCACAACAACACAATTACACTGATACCATAGTTTAATTCTATCATGGCAGGAAACTAAAACAAATATTTTTGCTATAAAAAAAGGTATTTCCGAACCTAATATTTTGCAATAAATATCATCGTTTAGATTTCCTTGATTCGATCTAACAGTCACATCTGTCGTCTTACACATTTTCGTTAAATCATATAATATAAAGTTTCTTCTGAATTAGTTATACAACTATAGGACTGGCTTTAGTCAGCTGAAAATCAGCATTTATCTCACTATCCAAAAACTCATTAGTAACACCGCAATAGGATACTATCTGATTTAATTTCACACATCAGTGTTTCGTTATCAGTTAATAATGCTTATTCGTTTTGATGACAGCGTTTCAGAATAGCAACTTAAATTATTGATAACTCGATTAACACGAAAGCGCATCCCAAAATTTATCTATTATTTCGGAATGCACGCCAATAAATCAACCGGAAATTAAAAAGCGGCACAACCATTAGTCGGTCATACCACAGCATCTCCATGTCTACTTTTTGGATTATTCATAATCAGTCTTGCACACCACAAATAATTAGCAGTGTCGGTTAAAAATCCAACCGCCATTTAATGATCGCCATCATCCAATAGCTTCTAAACGACCTCAGATTACAAATGAGTCAATTTATGTCTTGATTGGTGCCGTATCCCTTATAATAGGGTCAAAGGAGTGATTTTCCATGGCTCAAGAATTAGGCACAAATGATTTAGGGACATATAGTTACGTATCTAAGGCTTACAATGGCAGCATGCGGCTCAAGCACTACAAATTGCCCAGCACCGCTGACAACGGCCAGGTGACTTTCTTTGATACCGACGAAATCAAGCTCACCATGGTGATCAATGACCAACGGGTCGAAAAAATCACCATTGTCACCCCAGCACCGCAATCTTCCACCTATATGCAAGTCTTTGAGGGTTTCGAGTTTGGGCTAGATGCCCTGGGTACTTGGATCAACACCTACCATCGGTCCACTTCTACCCATGGCCCGGCCAAAGACGTGGTCAATGGTATTTTGGCCAGCTATAATACAACGACAGAAAACGTCTTGACCGTTAGCTTAACTCGGGCTAAATAGCCTAAAGAAACCAGGTATCTGCAAAGGATGTCTGGTTTTTTACGTGTTATCGTGGGTCTGCTGGTGCTTTTGGTGCCAAAAAGCCAACCCCTGCTGACCTAGGAAAATCACTGGCGAAACCACCAACAAAATCACATCTATAAATGCGGTCACGGCAAATTTTTGCAGGCTTTCCCCGGTGCCATTTTCCACGTGCATCAGGTAACTGGTGGGTACAAAATTTAGCAGTTCCAAATGACTTTTGGGATTTTGGGCAATTTGTTGGTAAGCTTTTTGCTCGTTACTTTTGGCGTCTAAAAAGCGCTGGGTATAGCGTTGTAGCCGCTGTTTCAAGGGAATAGTGGTGAACCAAAAGCTAATCAAAAAGTAGCCGTCTGCCCAGGACAATTGCCATCGCAACCCGCCTCGGGCTTGCACGTGGCCAAACAAGAAAATCAAAAGTGCCGGGAACAACAGCTGCAAGTAAGCTTTGACACGCTTTGCCATTTAGGTCATCTCACTTCACTTGATTACAGGAACGCTCATAAAAGCAAAAAGACCAACGTCCGATAATTTAGACGTTGGTGAACAGACTGGTTTCAGAAATTATTCAAGTCATGCTTGTCCTTATTCTTTTGTCGGTAGATATGAATCATAAAGCCAATGACCACTAGTAACATTACCGCCATTGGCATAACCAATGGTGTAACGCCGGAAACGATCACTTGATAACCCAAGACTGCTACTAGAAAAATTAGGGCGAGTACGCCACTGTACCATCTAGCCCGTTGAAAACTGGCACTGTGCCGATAAACGATGTTGGCCCAGAGACTGGCAAGCGCAAAGATACCAAGAATGATAGTTACAATAATCATTTTCATTGTTCTCACCTCTGCACATCTGTTGCAGAAAAAGCGACATCTATCAAGAACTTTTTAGAAAAAATGGCAGCGTTTCCAACAATAATAGTCACTTATACAACATTAATATACCATCAAAGCTAATTAATGTAAACGTTTTCTTTCTGACCATTTAAAAGGTCAAACTCAGCGGCGCTGACCCATTTAACCCGGGCAAAATAAGCATCACAAAAGACCAGGCTACCCATAATTTGGCGGGCTGGTCTTTTGCTTTGTCCTTTTAAGACGCCCCCACAAGCTCCCTCGTTTGCGGTAGTATAGAATCATAGCTTTTTTAGGAAGAAGGAAATTTTTTGTCAAAACGTAACATTTTGATTGTGACCTGTGCCTTATTGCTATCCAACGCAATGAGCGGGCTGGATAATACAATCATTAATACGGCGCTGCCGGCCATTACCGCTGATTTACATGGTCTGGAACTGATTGGGTGGATCGTGGCGGTATTTCTTTTGGGGACCGCGGTGAGCACGCCGCTGTGGAGTAAGTTGGGAGAACATATCGGTAATAAAAAGAGTTACCAATTAGCCGCCTGCTGCTTTGTCCTGGGTTCTTTTTTACAAGGCCTAGCTCCTAATATCATCTTCTTGATCGCCGCCAGAGCACTGATGGGTTTGGGTAATGGGGGCATGATTTCGCTGCCCTACATCATTTATGCCCAGATGTATACCAATCCCCGCAAACGCATGCAAGTCCTAGGCTTTGTTTCCGCCAGCTACAGCATGGCCACCATCATCGGTCCACTGGTAGGGGGTTATATCGTGGATACCTTTACCTGGCATTGGGTGTTTTATCTAAACGTTCCCATTGGCCTGATCTCGATTGTTTTGATTCAAATCTACTATCAATTGGCCCCACGAAAGCGGCCAGTTCGACCCTTTGATTACACCGGAGCCGTGTTATTGACCATTGGTTTAGTGGCATTATTGACGGGCATTGAATTCATCGGCAGCGCACCTTGGCCTGCCAGCACCGCCTTGATTGCCGGGGCCATCCTTGTCTTAGTCATCATGTTCCGGCTAGAAACCAAGGCCGTGGACCCCATCATCCCCCACCGCCTGTTCCAAAATAAAGCCCTAGTCATCGACTTTGTACTGTTCACCCTAATCTGGGGGAGCTTTGTGGGCTTCCTAATTTACGGCCCCATGTGGGCGCAAGCCCTGCTGGGAACCAGCGCTTTAATCGGTGGGGCAACTCAGATTCCTGGATCCGTCACCGATTTTCTAGGATCCGGTAGCGTTGAACCCATGCGCCGGATTTTATCCCCACAACGGGTCATCGCCATTGGTATCATCACATTGACCATCGCCTTTGCCTTGATGGCTTTTGCCGCTATCAACGCCCCCTACTGGCTATTACTGGTGGCCGGCGCCTTTGTGGGCTTTGGCAACGGCGTTTGTTTTAACGAGCTACAAATTAAAGTGCAGCAAGATGCCGACCGCCAAGATATTCCCATCGCAACCTCCTTTAGCTTTTTAATTCGAATGCTCAGTCAGACTTTCACGGCTTCAATTTTCGGATTGATTTTAAATCAGGCGTTAAAAAATGGGATCCAGCACTCATCCGGCCAAATCACCATGGCCATGATGAACCAATTAAGTGACGCCAAAAATGTAAGTGCCCTCCCCCGGCATTTAATCCCGCAAATGCGCCGGATTTTATTCACCGGTCTCCATAATATTATGATTTTATCCTTAGGTTTAATGTTACTGGCCCTTGGTATCAACCTCTGGGCCCAGAAGTTAGAACGCCAAAAACAGGCATCTGGTCATGATCTAACCTAATGCCTGTCGTCATCGCTACATTATTATACGTCTAAGATCTGCCTGCTAACAATCAAGCAGGTTTTTTACTGTTTGCTATTCGCCGCGGCGCTGACCCAGTTGGCCCGGGCGTCGGGGGTATCAAAGGGAATACTGCAATCTGCTCCCAGTAAAATCCCCTGGCGGCCGTTAACTTGCAACAGCCGCTTGGTTTCAGCCTTGATTTGGGCTTCAGTTCCCCGATAATACAAACCGGCTTCAGTGTTGTCAAACCCACCTAAAATGGCCCGATTGCCAAAGAGCTTTTTACCCTGGGCCAAGGAGACACCTTCCACATAGCTGGCAAAATTGATGGCCTTGGCCGGATAGTCCTGGTAATCAGCTAAGTTATTCCGAGCCCCGGCAAAACCGCAAATATGTAGCATATTGCCGTCATTGGCCGCTTGGGCGGCGTTTAATAATAACTTTTCGCTGGGGACCACGTACTGTTGCCACAGGGCTTTCGTGATCCTAGAATCTTGGGGTTGTTGCACACATAAGTAGATCCCCACGATACCCGCTTCTCGAATCAAGCGGGTCACCAGCTCACTTAAATCTTGGGCCAACTGGTTTAAAACTTCCCCAAATAAAGCTGGTTCGGCGGCGAAGAAGTCATAAATTTTCACAGGGTCCTGGTCTAAAATTTCAAAACGCAGGCGCAATTGGTACCAGGGTGAAAAGATATTATAGAAGCTGCCAATGTCGCCTTGATAGTGGTCCACGATGGCTTTGATGGCCGCCACTTGGTCTTGATACCAAGGGTGGTTGGCGGCCACTGGCTTGATTTGGCGCAAGTCGGCCGGGCTGTTGAAGGTCACATCTAACAAACTGGGTAATAGGAAAAAATTATCACTCATGATTTTGGTAAAATCCGGGTGAATGTCGTCATAAAACCGCTGCTGGGCGGCCACCACGGCGGCCACGCTTTGCTTTTGGCGAAAGCCGAAGACTTGTTGGCGTTCGTCGGCTAAATAGTGGTGCCAAAAACCGGCTAAACTGGTATCTGCCGGTTGATTATCTAAAGTTTGCAATAAAATATCACGTTTATTTGTCATGGGTTCTTCCTTCCCCTAGGCTAAGCGCCAACCGCCGTTGACGTGGAGACTTTGGCCAGTGATGTAACTGGCGGCCTCTGAGATCAAAAAGACAATGGGCTGGGCGATTTCTTGGGCCTGGGCTGCCCGACCTAACGGTACTTTGGCTTGGTATTTGGCCAAATTGGCTTGAATACGCTCGTGGGTCATTTCCGTATCGGTGACCCCGGGCACCACGGCGTTGAGGCGCACATTATGGGCCGCCCCTTCGATGGCCAAGGTCTTGGTGAGACTGGTGACGGCCCCTTTAGAAGCAGCATAAGCGTCATAATCTAAGATGCCATCAAAGGCATCCACCGAGGTCACGTTGACGATACTACCCTTGCCCTGAGCGTACAAATGGGGCAATAGGGCTAAAGTGGGATACAAGGTCCCATTGAAATTCACCGCCATAATTTGGGCCCAGCTGGGGTCGTTATAATCCGTGACATCTGTGGTTAAAAAGATACCGGCACTGTTCACCAACCCGGCGATGGGGCCGAAGTCGGCCACGATTTGATCAAAGGTGGTCTTCACGGCGGCCTTATCAGTCAATTCCAATTGATAACGGTGACTCGTAACGCCCGCAAACGTTGTGGCTTGTTGCACCTTGGCCAAACGGGTCGCATTACGCCCAATCAAATGGACATCATAACCGGCTTGGGCTAAGGCAATGGCCGTGGCTCGGCCAATACCGCTGCTGGCCCCGGTGACGATCACTTGAGGATTTTTTGTTGTCATTTAATACACCTCACAAATTTAGACATTACTTAAAATTTCAGCTAGAAACTGTTGGGTCCGGGGGACTTGGGGATGGTCAAAAATATCAGCTGGGGAACCGGCTTCCACCACTTGTCCATCGGCCATGAAGACGACTTTGTTGGCCACATTGCGGGCAAAGTTCATCTGATGGGTGATCACCACCATGGTGGCCCCTTCTTCGGCCAACTGACGCATGACCTTCAAGACTTCTCCGACTAATTCTGGGTCCAAGGCGCTGGTGGGTTCATCAAAGAAAATCACCTGGGGCTTTAAGGCAATGGCCCGGGCGATGCCCACCCGCTGGGCTTGGCCTCCGGAAAGTTGGGAGGGATAGTGGGCCACATAATCGGCCATCCCCACCTTTTTCAAAGCCGCCAGGGCAATGGTCTTGGCTTGGGCCTTGGGAATTTTATGGGCCACCACGAGGCCTTCAGTGACGTTTTGCAGGGTAGTTTTGTTATTAAAAAGATTATAATTTTGGAACACGAAGCCCACATTTTGGCGGATGGTGCGGATGTCATTTTTCGACAAGTGGGCTAACTCCCCTTGAACCCCGGCGAAATCGATGGTCCCCCCATCGCCCTTTTCCAAAGTGGTGATGGTACGCAACAAGGTGGTTTTCCCGGAACCACTGGGGCCGATCAAGGTGATCACATCCCCTTGGTTCACTTGAAAATCGATACCCTTTAAGATTTGTTGGGGGCCGTAACTTTTCGTTAAATTTTTAATTGTGAGCATGATTCACCAGCTCCTTTTTAGGGTCGTATTGAACAGCTGCCACCGTGGTGGTAGGTTGTTTGAAACTAAATAAATGCCAGTTGAACGACTTGGCCGTGGTGGTCCGTTGAAAGCGGCTGAAGTAGCGTTCCAAGAACCAGAATAGCAATTCTGCGGCGTAGGCGATGATCAGATAATAAACCCACACCACCAGGTAAGCTTCCAAGAAGTTGTAGGAAAAGGCCGCCTGGGTCTTGGCAATGGCGGTGATATCCTTCACGGACATGATAAAAGCTAAACTGGAATTCTTGATCAAATACAGGGTGGCGTTGGTGATGTTGGGCAGGGCCGAGACCAACGCCTGGGGTAAAATCACCCGGACAAAAGTCTGTCGCGGGGCCATCCCCACCATCAACCCCGCCTCTAATTGCCCCTTATCCACGGTTTGCAGCGCGGAGCGAAACACCTCCGTTAACGTGGCAATGCTATTTAAAGTGAACACGATATAGGCATAATTGATGGGATCGATGCTAAAGGCACTCTTCCCGATGATGGTGGCCAAGAAGCTGGGAAAGGCGCTATAAATGATCAGGATTTGGGCAATCAACGGTGTCCCCCGCACAAAGGACACGTATAGCCGGACGAGGGGACTTAAAATTTTGACCCGATAAATCCGCACTAAAGCAAATATGAAGCCAATAGGTAAGGATACGATCAACGCCACCAGCACGATCTGCAAGGTTACCGGCACACCGGCGATGGCGGTCTTGAAAACTTGGGCCATGAAATTGGTATCTAGGGACAATTTGAGGACCTCCTTGAATTAGGGCTGAATGGCTTGGCGTTTCTTTTGAAAAGAGCTTTCCACCAGGCTCACCAGCTTGTCGATGGCTAAAGAAATCACCCAGTAGATCAGCGCTAGGGCGCCGTAGGTTTCAAAGGCAAAGCCCCCGGAGTTGTTGGCCACAATCATTTGGGCTTTGGCCACCATGTCCACGACCCCGATGGTAAAGGTCAAAGCCCCTTCTTTCAGCAGGTTGATGATGGCGTTGGCCAAGTTGGGCAGGGCGATGACGAAGGTTTGGGGCAAGGTGATGCGGATAAAGGCTTGCCAGGGACTCATCCCCACCATCAGCGCCGCTTCCTTTTGCCCCGCGGGAACGGCTAAGTAAGCCGAGCGGAAAATTTCCGCCACGGGGGCTGAAAACAGCAGGGTCAAGGCGATGACCACAAAGTACATCCGGTTCCAACCTTCAATGGACACGTGGAACCAACCCTTGATGAGAAAGGGCAGGCCATAATACACCACGAAAATCATGATGATGGCCGGGGTGGCCCGGATCACGCTGATGTAGACGTTGGCGATGGCCCGCCACCACCAATGGCTACTGAGTTTGGCCCGGGTCAAGGCGGCGCCCAACAGGCCCCCTAGGATAATCGACGCCACGGAAATGATCAAGGTGATTTGAATGGCTGGTAAAATCTGGATCAGAAATTTGTAAATTAAAGCTAATGTGGTCATAACTGACCCTCCTATTCAGCGTGCTGGAACAATTACTTAAAGGCCTTGTTCACCAATTTGAAGTTGTCTTGACCGAAGTACTTTTCAGACAACTTGGCCGCTTCACCAGAAGCAATGACCTTCTTAACGGCCTTATCATAAGCGGCGGCTAACTTGGTCTCTTTCTTGTTGAACAATGGGTAAGTCTTAATACCCCCTAAGGTGACGTAGGTGAGCTTGCCCTTCAAATCGGCGTTGGCCCCGTTGGACTTTTCAACGTTGGCTTCAAACATGGGGCGAATGGCGAAGAAAGCATCGTAGCGGCCTTCGTTGACCCACTTCAAGGCATCGGAAACCACGAAGGTGTCCGCACTGCCTAGCTTAATTTTAGGGGTGTGTTTCTTATTGTAGTCGGCGATGACGGCGTATTGGCCATTTTGTGGGGCAATGGGTACTAATTTCCCGTTATTTTTAGCCAATTTCCCTAAGCCGCCAAATTTGGCTTTGTCCTTGGTGCGGACCACAAAGCCGGAGTCACTGACCCCAAAGTAATTTTTCGGGAATAGGTAAGTCTTGGCCCGATCAGCGGTGTAGAAAATGTTCTTCACCCCCACATCGTATTTGCCACTCTTGACCCCGATCAACACATCGTCATCACTGGTGCCGGTGTAAGTAAATTTATATTGGGGTAATTGCTTGTCGATGGCTTTCATCATGGCCACATCGTAGCCATCCCCTTGTTTCTTGCTATTTTGATAAGTAATGGGGTAGTTGGTGGTGGCGTAGGCCACTTTAACGGTGGTGACGGCTTGGGCCGTGGTGGGTTTTTGCAGGGTCAAGGCCGCGGCGATGGCGGCAGTCCCCCCTAATAACAGGGCGATGCGTTTGAACCATTTTGTCTGTGTCATATTTAGTAAGCTCCCTCGAATTTAAAAGTTAGTTTAAAACGTTAATTTAGCGTCTCCCAATTGAATGGTTTGCCCAGCCAACTCTCCCGTGGCCCCGGCAAACTGTAAGGTGGTCAAGTGATTAGCAACCCCCTGGGTGAACTTGAATTGCCGCTCATGGATGGGCACCACATAATCAACCCCTTGGGCGGTGGCGGTACTGCCCACCAACTTCGCCCAAAATTCAGCGGCGGCTTTCGGATGGACCACTTCAAAGGTCCCTTGGATCACCTTCAAGTCCCCAGCAGGATGGGGTTCGATCAAGCCTTGTTGGGTCAATTGAGCTATTCGGTCTGCATCGGTACTTTGCCAATTGATAAAAAACGGATAAGGCAGGCCTTCAAAGTCGGCGTCAATGAAAAAGATTTGCCAGGTGATCAAATGGTCCTGCGCATCGGTCCGCTGGCCTTCGGAGATGGGGCCAACCGGCACACCACTGGCCTTTAAGCTGGCCCAAGTGGCCTGTAAATCTGAACTGCGGATAGCCACGGTGTTGAAGCGTTGGCGCTTAGCTTCATAGTCTTGGGTGGCGTCATATAAAGACGCGGCTTGATTGCGGGTCACGGCGGCGGCCTTGGCTAAGTCAAAGACGCTGATCAATTCGATATAATTGATGCCAAAATAACCTAAGGCATTAGCCGTCCCCCAAGCTTCATGTTGACCCCCTCGCTTGAAAATAACGCCATGGTCTTGAAATAAGGCAATGGCTTGGTCTAAGTCCTGGACATTGATCATGGAATGGTCCCAGTTTAAGTCTGGCATTATTTTTCAGCTCCTAACTCAGTGGTCCGTCTAACAGCGGCTAACACGGCATTTTGGATCCCCGCCGCGAAGTCACTGGCGTCCAGTTCATGTTGGGCATAAATCCCCACCCCACCAGCGGAGTTATTAATATCTAAGAGTTCATTGGGATTTTTACCCGTAAGTTCTAACATTTTGGCTGCCCCTTGGAGATTCTCCAAAGCCACGGCGTTAGCCTGTTGCCGGGACAAGCCCGCCAAGACGCCGGCGTTGGTGAGAGCGATGTAGAAGTTGTAAATATAATTGGGGCCGGCCACGCCGTACCCGGTGTAGATGTCGATTTGGTTTTCGGGGATGTAATCCACCTTGCCAAAACTCTTCAAGAAAGGATCCACCAGGGCCTGGTCGGCATGGTCATTCAAAGCCGCGCCGCTGTAGCCAAAGCCCGTATCGGTCAGGGTGTTGGGGATGATACGGGTCACGGGCAGATTGGCGTTAGTGGCGGTCAGTTGGGCAATGGTCACCCCGGCAATGATGGACACCACTTGGGCTTGGGTTTGGCTTTGGCTGATGGTCTGGGTTAGGCCGGCCCAATCATCTTGGGGCCGCACCCCCAGTAACACGATTTGAGCGGCGGTAAGCTGGGGTTGATCCAACACCGTGGCCCCTTTGATACCGTAGGTTTGCTGTAAGTAATCGATGCGACTTTGGGCAATATCGGTGACGAAGACACTGTCGGCACTGAGGGCCTTGTTTTTCAAACCGGCCCGAATGATGGCTTCCACCATTTGGCCCCCACCAAAAGCGTATAAAGAAATTGTCATAAAAGCTTCCCTCCTAAAAGAAACTAAAAAGGGCCCCAACCAAATCCGAAGACTTAGTTGGGGTCCTTATCCAGCATAGACTGAGTATGTAGCCACCTATTGAAACCTTGTACTAAATTACCAGGTGACGTCCAGGCTCTCCATCTATTTGCGGGCACCAAACTAAGCCGATTGGCATTTGCATACACATCGGCATTTGGCACATATTGCACATAGATGATTGAGCCTTTAACAAAATGGACGTCTCCTTTCAAATTAGAGCTTCATAAGTTGTTTATTAAGTTATCATTAATATATCAGTTTGTCAAGGCGGGTAGGCTTAATTTCCTTTGTTCTTAAAAAAGCTTGTAAGCCATGGTATTAATAGGCTTACAAGCTCTCATATGTTATAATATCCAAGCAAAGAAGTTAGAGACGGTTGGCGAAAACTCAACAAACACGCAAAATAAAAAACCGCTCATCTAACTTTTGGCCAAGTTAAAGCGGTTTTTTAACTAACAATGCCACCGTCTTGACGGCTTTGCATCTTTACAAGGCCAAACTCTATCCGAGGGTTTGGTCTTTTTGTATGCTCATTATAACATAATTTAATATTTTAGGTATACTTCGGCTTTAAAAAACAGGCCTTTTAATTAATCCCCAGGACCTCATGGAGCCATTCTAAGCCTAAGTTAAACCAACGGCCCATATGGCGATCGGCCCGATCCCCGTTGACCACTGCGGTCCATTTGTTGGCCAGGGCAATGCCATGATTGCCGGTGCCAAATTCGTGGGCTTCAAAGGGAACGTTGTGCTTAGCTAAAGCAGCAGTGTAGACGTGAATGTGATCCAAGAACGGGGTCAGTTCATCATTGATGGACCCCCAAATGAAGGTTGGTGGGGTCTGGGGTGAAACCAGTTGGGATACGTCCCGGCTTTGAATACCCATTTTTTTATCCAAAGTTGGCTTGATGGCTGGGTAGCCCAACATCACAAACTTGGCATGGGTGCCAGCTTCATTGCCATAGTCCGCTGCCAATTGACCCCCAGCGGAAAAACCGATGATCCCTAATTTATCAATGTCTACGCCCAATTCTCGTGAATGTTGCACCACATAGTAAAAAGCTTGGGCAATGGCCGTTTTAGCATCGTCATAGTTTTTCTTTTCTAAAACTGGATAGTTCACCACAAAGGTTTGAAAAGCGTGGGTGGCAAAGGTCAGGGCGACTCTTTCCGTATCCCGCTCCTTTAATTTCTTGTAACTACCGCCACCGATAATCACGATACCCGGCAGTTTTTCGTCGGTATTGCTTTGATAGATGTCTAAAGATGTCTCCTTGGTTGGGTCTAATGTCACATTTTGAATATCCATAAAATTAAATCACCTCATGTCTATGATAAGGGTCATTTCTGAAAATTGCTATGGTTATCCCGCGAAAAATAAACCCTATTTCCATAAAAAAACAAAAAAATCGCCTCAACTTTTCAAAGTTAAAGCGACCCAAATAGATGTCAATTAAGCGCCCTGGTCAGTCTTGGCCTCACTCACACTAATGGTGCGGTTGATGGGGCCGGTGTATTCAGAGCTTGGTCGAATCAAGGTGTGCAGATCCCGTTGTTCGTGGATATGGGCCAACCAGCCCCCGGTCCGGCTGATGGCAAATAACAGGGTGAATACATTGGCCGGCAAGCCCATGCAGTGATAGATCGTGGCGGTATAAAAGTCCACATTAGGTTGTAAATGCTTATTTTCCGCCATGAATGCCCGGACTTCTTCCGACAGAGTATACCACTTGGTCTGGTCCGTGGCCGTGGTGATCTCTTCAGCACAGACCTTTAAGTATTTGGCCCGGGGATCGCCATGTTTGTAAATCCGATGACCAAAGCCGGGAATCTTCTCACCCTTAGCCAACTTGCGGTTCAAGTAGTCGGGTACGGATAGGTCTTGTTTATCCATATCCTGCAGCATGTTAAACACGGCTTCGTTGGCGCCACCATGCAGTGGCCCCTTCAAAGCGCAGACGGCTGCCGTTAAACAAGAGTACAGATCTGCCCCCGTACTGGCCACCACCCGGGCAGTAAAAGTGGAGGCATTCAATTCATGATCGGCGTGGAGGATCAAGACCCGGTTAGCCAACTTGGTTTGGGCCGCGTTGGGCAGTTGGCCCGTCAATAAATAATAAAAGTTTTCAGCATAGCTGAGATTTAGAAGTGGGGTTGAAACCGGCCGGTGGCGCAAATCGTTGATGATGGCCGTGGTGACGGTCAACATGCGCCCTTGGACCTGTTCAGAAGTCCCGGTGGCATCCGTTTGGGTCCCTAACATGGAAATCGCCGTCCGCAAAATACTCATGGGATGCTGGTGGGTATTGCTGATAGTCCGCAGGCGATTTAAATACTGCTCATCCAATAAGGTATTGGCCATGATTTTTTCGTTTTGCACCTTTAACTCTTGGGGTGTGGGTAAGCGTTGATGCCACAATAAAAACAGCACTTCTTCATAAGACACGTTATTTTCGATCAATTCATCAATGCCATACCCCGCATAGGACAGCATTTCATTTTTAGTCGAACTAATTTTTGTTTCCGCACAAATGACGTTGGCCAGACCGTTCGCTACTTTGATAGGTTTCATTTAGAGGAAGCAAGCCACCTTGGCCTAAGCCAAAGCAAAGCTTGCTTCTTTCACTTCCTTTCAGTGCTGGAATCTACTCACAAACCGGGCAACGTAAGGGATTGCGCAACTTAGGCCTGTGATGACGTTATCAAACTTTTCGAGTATCGTGACTGGCTACCCTTGGTCCTTTTGGAAAAGGCAGCCCTGGAAAATCAAATGAATCAAGTTGGTGGCATACGGTTACTTTCACCATCATAATTAAAATATGATTACAATTTGATTATATCTATAGATATTCTCACTCCGACAGCTAGTTTGTCAAGTAGTTTTATGAGAATTCATTTAAACCAAGCTCACATCATATGTTACCAATTTATGCATAAATACGTATCATTACTGTATATTAAGTCCAAATGAAGCATAAATATCCTAAAATGCTGTTATTTATTTTCCGAGCTGTCTGCTCATGTCAATTGTAAAATTAATGTATCATTAGAAATAATCTTACTTTGCCAACCCCTTTTTCACCGCTCATTGGCTCATTTGTGGTAATAAATAAACTAACGGTCGTCATTGACATAACGGCTTAGACCAATTTCAAATTACCAGACTATCAAATTAATTGATACCCAACGAATAAGACGTTTTTCTAGTGTATACCAATGAATGGTTCTATAATGACGGTGCAAAGGATAATCTAATAGTTGGATTAGTTCGCTTTGGAAAGGTGTGAGAGAAATGAGTCTGTTGTTGGGAGCCGCAGTAACGCCATTTGCGGTGACGACCATGTCGCGCTTTCAATTCGCCCTGACCGCCATCGTCCATTTTCTGTTTGTTCCGACGTCTATTGGGATTTTAACAGCCACCTTAATTTTTGAATTCCTCTATGCTTACGGGCATGGGGATACGGAAAAGTATGGCCGCTTAACGCTATTTTTCAGTAAAATTTATTTCTTAAGTTTCGCCACTGGTGTGGTCACTGGGATCATTATGGAAATGCAATTTGGGTTAAACTGGTCGGCTTTCTCCCGGTTAATGGGGGATATTGCCGGGGTGCCGCTGGTCATTGAAAGCATGATGGCCTTCTTCATTGAATCCACCTTGATTGGGATGTGGCGCTTCACTTGGGGCAAACTCAATAAGAAAGTCCACGCCTGGTTTGGGGCCGCCATTTTATTTGCTTCCTTATTCTCCATTGTGTGGATCATTTCCATCAACGCCTTCATGCAATTGCCTTATGGCTTCCACATGGAAGGCAACCGGGCCCGTTTGAACAGTCTGATTAGCTTATTACAAAATCCGCAATACTTGCCAGAAGCTTTGCATGTCTTCTTAGCCACCATGATCGTGGGCGGCTTCTTGATCGCAGGGATTTCTGCTTGGCAGATTCTTCACAAACGGGATGTCAAAGCCTTTAAAGTCGCCATTCAAATTGGCCTGCTAATTGCTTTGCCCGCAGTCTTCATTCAACCTTTACAAGGTGATGACCAAGGCGCGGCTTCCGCACCGGTTCAACCGATGAAATTTGCCGCCATTGAAGCCCGTTATGATTTAGCCGGCAATGCCCAACAAGGGGCACCTTGGGCGGCGGCAGCTTGGATCAGTGACTCCAACCATACTGCCAAGGCACTGGATATTCCTGCCATGGGTTCTTATTTTGGTACTGGTAAGTTCACGGGTGCCATGCCGGGGATGAATCAAATCGCCAAAGCTTATCATTTGAAATTCGATAAAACTGTCGCCAAGTCCTATGACGGCCATATGCAGTATTATCCACCGGTTAACCTCTTATTTTGGTCCTTACGTTGGATGGTTTATGCCGGTTACTTCTTTACCATTTTCGCCGCCCTAGCGACGATCATGCTGCATCGCAAGAACAAGGGTATTGAAGCCCATCGCAAGACTTTAAAGACTTTAGGCGTGGTCATGTGGCTGCCTTATGTCACCACCACGGCAGGTTGGATCGTGGCGGAAGTCGGCCGTTATCCTTTCGTGGTTTACGGCGTTTTGACCCAATATGATAGCGTTTCCCCAAGTGTCACGCTACCAGAAGTCGTCACGTCCTTCACCTTGTTTGCCATCGCGGACATCGTGTTGATCACCACCATGATCGTGGCTAGCCACAAGGTTTTGAAACGGGGCCTGCCAGATCTAGCAGACGAATACCCAGAGGATAAAGTGCGTGTTAATAGCGATCCATTTGCAAAGGAGGCCTTCAACCATGACTAACGTTACCCATTTACAAGTCATCTTCATGGCAGTCATTGCCGTGGAAATCATGTTGTTCTTCGTCATGAACGGTACTGACTTTGGGGCTGGTATCGCCACAGCCTTTGTGAAAGACCAACAAGACCGCAATGAAATCGTTAAAACATCTGAACCCGTGTGGGGTGGCAATGAAACCTGGATCGTGGCGGGCTTAGCCCTCATGTTTGGGACTTTTCCAGGCTGGTATGCCGCCTTAGAATCCGGCTACTACCTGTTCTTCATTGGCATCTTGTTCTTCTTCATCCTAAGAGGCGTAGCCTTTGACTACCGCAATTCCTGGCAAAAGACTTTCTACAATCGTTTTTGGGATTGGGGATTATTCTTAGGCAGCTTGTTGCCGCCCTTCTTGTTTGGCATCATCCTAAGCTCCATGGTCAGCGGCGTGCCCATGAAAGACGGCTTTGTCTACGCCGGGTTTGGGGATGTGGTCACCTTGTTCTCCTTATTAGGCGGTATCTTAGCCGTGGTCTTAAGTATCAATATCGGCTTAAGTCGGGTCATTAAAAAAGTCAGTGACCCATTAGTGGCAAAATTACAGCCAATTTTAAGAATCGTGAACATTATTATTTACCCACTGGCGGTGCTGTTTATTATCCTGCTGCCATTTAAGACCAACTTCTTTAGCAATCGGCCCGCTGGTGTCACCGTCTTATTGATCGTTATGGTGGTCGCTTTGGTAGCACAAACCTGGCTTTTGACCAAACATCCCAAAGCCAACTTCTGGCTGGCTGCTGTGGTCATGGGGGCCTTTGCGTTGACCATCTTCGTGGGGCTCTTCCCAAATCTCATCATCAGCACCACCGGCCCTAATCTAACCGCACCTATGGCGGCCAGTGGTCGAGAATCCTTATTATGGGCTGCTTGGCTAATGGGCTTTGCCATGCCGATCATGATCATCGTCCAAGCTTACTCTTATCACTTGATCAATAAATTCTATAACACACCTGCATCACCCATGACGTACTAAGGGGGTCTTGACTATGTCCAAACATGTTTGGCTCAATATTTTATGGGGCGTCTTAGCCGTTGGTCTTTGGGTCTATCAAGTCTTTTGGCCTTTGCTCTGGGTCCCAATCGTTGGCAAATTTTGGGGCGCCATCATTTTATACGCCCTTGACGCCATTATCTTAGGCTTCGCTATCCGCGCCACTTACAAAGGTTATGGGCGCCAGGAAAATTCAACCCATTGATTTAAATAAAATAACGCACTTGTCCCAAGTTTGGGAGAGTGCGTTATTTTAGTGGGTAAATTGCAATTGATTACACCGGCTCAAAAATTTCTGCCGCTGTTGGACTGTAGAATTGGTGATGCCACCGAAATTGATCCATTTGGCCTTTTTAATGCCCAGTTGTTTTAGCGTCTTATTGATAAAAATCTTTTGAATACTGTTGCCAGACATTAGCTTGAAATAAAGTGTTGGCGAAGTGGAAGTCGTAAAGACATAGGCCTGCTTCAAATTGGTCAGACAGCCTTTGACCCCAGTCTTGGTCACGGTATGGGTCAGGTCTTCGCCTTCCTTCATGACTTTATCAATAAAGCCCTTTAACATAGCGGGCAGGGCATTCCACCAAATTGGCGTCACAAAAATAATCTCACCGGCACTTTTTAGCAGGGCTAAGTACTTGGTTACTAGTGGATCGTGGGTTTGACCGGTGTGGAATAGCCGTAATTCTTCGGTATCGTAAACCGGGTTAAATTGGTCTTGATACAAGTCGATGACCGTGTAAGCTTGCTTTTGCCGGGTTAAATTCTGCTTAATGGTTTCTAAAACGGCATGGTTGAAACTGCCGCTATAGGGATGGGCATATATAATTAAAATTGGTTTCGTAGTTGTTGACATTTTAATTCACTCCAATCATGTCATTAATCGTCTGAATCATTAAATTTTCATCGATGGCGACCACATTGTGCCGGACTAGCATGGCATAGCCTTGCAGAAAGGCCCAAACTTTGATAAATAATGTCTCTGGATCAACAGTTGGATAAGCCTGGGCGATTTTGGCAATGACATCCTTGGTCAAGGCTAACAAGGGAAAGTCTTTGGGGGATGCCCCGGGTTGGTAAACGGCGGTAATACTGGGATTGAAGAACAAAAAATCCATCTTATTACCAGCTGTTTCAAAGGCCTGAATTAAGGCCACCCCCAGCGTCACCAGCGCTTGTTTAGGCGCCTTCATGTCAGCCTGAACCTGAGGGGCAATTGTTTGATAGAGGTCATTTGATAATTGTTGGGCCACAGTAAAAAACAAGTCATCCTTGTTGGCAAAATGCTTGTATACTGCCCCCGTGGTTAAGCCTAACTTTTGCGCTAATTGGCGTAAGGAAATGTCCTGATACCCTTGGTTGTCAATTGCCGTAATCGTTGCTGCGATAATCTTTGCTTTCGTTTGATTCACGTTGATCTTAATCGCCTCCATTTGGATAACAGTGTTATCTATGAGGTTAAGATAACACTGTTATCTTTTAGGGTCAAGGTATTTTCCACATTTTTATTTTTGACTTGGAACACGTTCAATATTCTATACTCAGGTCAAATAAAAAAACCAATTTCGAAAGTTTCATCAGCGAAATTGGTTTTTATCTGTAATCTGATCTAAGTAGTCTTTCCTAATTGTGCTCACTTTTAAATTTGGCTGCTAACTGCCGGGTTCAGCCGCCCGAGTAGCCAGGATTTAATAATCCTTTTTAGTGAAAATGAACCTGGACAGACAATAAGAACAGCTATAGATCAAAAATGCGGCTATGACAAATGCGCTGGCCACAAAAAGTGATATATTGAAATTTGCTTTAGCAACAGCGTTACTGAAATAATTGATGACACCCTGGACACCTATTAATGTGGCTATACCCACAAAAGCACTTCCTATGATAATACCGTCAGACTTCTCATGGCCCAACAGATATAACAGCGGATAGACGAAAGCGCCAGCAACAATCACCATGAAAAGAGTACTCGCATAAATGCTTGAAATATTCGCAAGCTGCAGTCCCGTTTCAATTGTTGAAGAAATTATGTACACAACAAAAGAAATAAGCATCCCCATCAATACAAAAGTGAGGTAATGGACATAATTACTTTTGACCATTGTGCTTCTTTTCACTGGCAAGGTAAACGTATAGATATCAAAATTCGATGTGCCTTCTTGTTTGATCACTTCAAGGGCCGGTAGAGATGACATGAAGATGATGACCATGATAGAAAATCGGGATGCATTATCCACTTTGATAAAAAACAACACCAACGAAATCAATAAAGAAATGGCCAAATAGCCCACGAAACTCTTATAGGTTAATAAAGTTTTTGTTAAAAGTAGTCCTCTCATTGTGCACCCTCCCTTGATACCATGATACCTAGCTCTGCTAACGATAAATCGGTCACCTGTGCACTTGCCGGTAGTTCATGCTTGCTTGGCATAAGTAATTTAACCATTTCGCCATAACGCTGCTTGATGATTATTTGGCTTTGGTCGATGGCGTCAAGTTGGTCTTGTTGGACTTCGACCATAACAAAATTAGCCAAAAGATCATCTTTAGCTTCGTTTAAAATAATTTCACCATCTTTGAGGATGACAATTCGCGAAGCAATTTCTTCAATATCAGCCACAATATGTGATGAAAGTAAAATACCGCCATTTCTTTCCGCCACATAAGTCCGTAGTTTCAACAATATTTCTTGTCTAGCGTAGGCATCTAAGCCGCTAGTCACTTCATCTAAAATTAATAACTTGGCATCATGAGACAAAGAAATTATAATGGACAGCTTCATCAACATACCCTTTGAGAAAGTTTTGAGTTTCTTGTTTGTCTCTAACGAAAATTCTTTGATCAATTCAAAGAATTGCGCTTCGTTCCAAGTCGCAAAGAATTGCTTTAAAACCAAATTCACTTCGTTGATATTTAAAGATCCCGGCAGCTTACAAGCATCAAAAACAACGCCGACATCTTCTTTTAGCTTCACATCTGCAGGTAAGTCCTTGTCGTCGAAAAACGCAACCATTCCCCCATCTTTATGGGTAATATCGAGTATTGTTTTAAGCGTCGTGGATTTGCCCGCACCATTTGCCCCTATAAATGCCACAATATCGTTCGGTGCAATCGTCAGATTAATATTTTTTAAGACCTGCTCATTTTTAAATTCTTTTTTTAGATTTCGAACTTCTAAAAGATTTTCCACCTCTTCACCTCATTCTAAAATTATTGTTTATGCTCTAACTTTGTTTGTTGGTAGCTAAACTACACTTACTCGGTCGTTGCAATAATCTGAAAGAACGCTTGTTAAATATCTGTTCTAATATATTAACGCCAACAAATCCTCATAAAACTTCGGATAAGATACGTTCACCGCGTCGGCGTTTTGTAACTTAAAGTGATCTTGGCTCAACAACGCTGCCACCATCAACATCATGGCGATCCGATGGTCGCCATGGCTGTCTAAGTTGGTGTCCACGGCATGTAGCGGCGTGGGGCCGGTGATGATCATGCCATCGGGCTTTTCTTCAATGTTGGCCCCCATTTTCCGCAATTCTTGGGTGATGGTGCTGATGCGGTCGGTTTCCTTGACCCGCAGCTCCTCAGCCCCAGAAATCGTAGTGACACCCTGGGCTTGGGTGGCACACAAGGCCACTAAAGGTAGTTCGTCAATCACTGCGGGGATGGCTTCTTTGGTGATGGTGACGCCCGTTAATTGGGCGTGCTTCACCCGCAAGTCGCCGGTGGGTTCAAAGCCTTCAGTCATCTTTTCCACACTGATAGCCCCGTTCATTTGGCCGATGATATTTAAAAAGCCAATCCGGGTGGTGTTTAAGCCCACATTGGGCAATAACACGTCACTGCCGGCCAAAAGCGTGGCCGCCGTAATGAAGAAAGCCGCCGAAGATGGATCCCCGGGTACCGTCAAGTCTTGGCCCGTCAGGTGTTGCTTAGGCGTCACCGTCAAGGTCAAGCCCGCAGTGGTCAAATCCCCGCCAAAATAGCGCAACATGCGCTCGGTATGGTCTCTAGTGGCTAATTTCTCCGTTAAATGACTAACGCCGTCAGCTTGCAGGGCCGCAAAAATCAAGGCGCTTTTCACCTGGGCACTGGCCACGGGGATGTGGTAGTCTAAGGGCTTTAAATGGGCATTGGCAGCGACTTGCACCGGCAAATGGCCGGCTGTGGCCGTAAACTTGGCCCCCATGCTGGCCAAGGGATCTAACACCCGGCCCATGGGGCGCTTGCTCAAGGACGCATCCCCGATAAAGTCCATATCAAAGGCCTGGCGACTCAACAACCCCAACAATAAGCGAGTGGAGGTCCCTGAGTTACCCATATCCAAAGGCCCCTTAGGCGGTTTTAACCCATCCAGCCCCACCCCGTCAATGGTGACGCTATCGGTGGTGGTCTGAATGTTGACCCCTAAGGCTTTAAAAGCCCCAATGGTGTGCAGACAATCTTCTGAAAAAAGGAAGTGCTTGGCGGTGGTTTGACCCTTAGCCATGGCCCCGAACATGATGGCCCGGTGGGAAATACTCTTGTCCCCCGGCACCAAACACGTGCCTTGCAGCTGAACCGGACCGGTTTGTAATGTTTTATCCATAGTTTAATGTGCTCCTAGTAATGTTTTAATTCGTCACGGTAATCGGCCAATTGAGTCTTTAAACGACCCATGGCACTGGCATCAAAGGTCTCTAAAACCGCTTGGGCCAAGGTGATGGCCACCATAGCTTCAGCCACCACCGCCGCAGCGGGCACAGCCGTGGTATCGGAGCGTTCCACATTGGCCTTGTAAGGGGCTTTACTGTGGATGTCCACACTTTGTAGGGGTTTATAAAGGGTGGGGATGGGTTTCATCACCGCAGAGATCACAACGGGTTGGCCGTTGGTCATGCCCCCTTCAAACCCACCCAAGTGGTCGGTTTGCCGGTAAAAGCCCTTGTTCTTATCATAAAAAATTTCGTCCATGTCTTCACTACCGGGATGGGCGGCTAGTTCAAAGCCATCCCCAAAAGCCACCCCTTTAAAGGCGTTGATGGCTACGATAGCTTGGGCCAAGCGGCCATCTAATTTCCGGTCCGCACTGACATAACTGCCCAGTCCTGCCGGCAGGCCCGTGGCGATGACTTCCACAATGCCCCCCAGGGTATCCCCAGCTTTTTTGGCGGCATCAATGGCCGTTTTGATTTGGGTCTCCGCAGCGAGATCAAAGGTCCGGACCTCACTTTTTTCCGTCACCGCCCGCAAAGCTGCTAAATCTTCAAAGTCATTTAACTTGTTGGTATCCGCCGCAATGGGCCCTAATTGTTTCACAAAACCTAAAACATCAATGCCCAATTCCTTTAAGAATTGCTTGGCCACACTGCCCACGGCCACCCGCATGGCGGTTTCCCGGGCACTGGAGCGCTCTAAGACATTACGCAGGTCTTGGTGCTGATATTTCATCCCCCCCACTAAATCCGCATGGCCGGGTCTGGGTTTGGTGACTTGGCGCACGGAATTGGCCGCCGTGGCAGCTTCGGTGGGAGACATGATCCCCTGCCAGTGGGCATAATCCTTATTGGGCAGTTGAATGGTGATGGGCGAACCCAAGGTCAGTTGATGGCGCACTCCAGCGGTGATTTCCACCTGGTCAGTTTCAATTTTTTGACGGGCACCGCGGCCGTAACCCTGTTTGCGCCGTAGCATATCTTGATTGATTTGGTCAATATCAAGCTTTAAGTTGGCGGGCATCCCTGAGATCACGGCCGTTAACATGGGTCCGTGGGATTCCCCGGCAGTTACATACTCCATAGTAGTCACTCCTGAGATCAAATTTTTGCAATTCAATTTGCAATACAGATTGGATTCATTGTACCATGAATGAGACCTTTATGAGAATAACCTAAAAATTCACGTAATTGGTCTAATCTGGTCATGGTTGGCATAGCAGTTATTAGAGTATGCTTTAAAAGCAGATGTAAGCCTTATCATTTCACAAATTTATTGTTATAATGTAGCCATCACTGGAAAAGGATGTGTTCATCACGCAAGAACTTGAAAGAGAGTTACTTCAGGAGAAGTACCCCACCAGAGAAGCTGTCACCACGGAAATTATCAACCTAGAAGCTATTTTGAATCTTCCAAAAAGTACGGAAGCTTTCATGAGCGACATTCACGGCGAATTCGCCGCCTTTGATCATATTCTCAGAAATGCCTCTGGGAACATCACCATCAAGATTCAAGACCTGTTTAATGGGAAAATGACCCCCAAAACCCAAAAGCAATTTGCTTTTTTGATTTACTACCCCACCGAACGGGTCCGCATCATTAAAAACAGCTTCGATGATCCAGATGATTTGAAACAATGGTATCTGGATACTTTCGAAAATTTGCTGGACATGTTGAAATATTGCGCCACCAAATATACCCGTTCTAAAGTCCGTAAAGCCATGGCCCCTGAGTTCGTTTACATCACCGAGGAGTTGCTCTACGGGGACTTTAGCACCGAGGATAAACATAAATATTACGCCCAAATCACCGATGACATCATTGGCCTGAAAACCGCCGACCAATTCATCATCGCCTTGTGCCACACCATTCAACGCTTGGTGGTGGACCATTTGCATGTGGTGGGGGACATTTACGACCGGGGCCCGGCGCCGGATAAAATCATGGATCGCCTGATGCGCCACCATTCTGTGGATCTGCAATGGGGCAACCACGACATTCTTTGGCTGGGGGGCGCCGCTGGTTCTAGTTTATGCGTGGCCAACTTATTGCGGATCTGTGCCCGGTATAATAATCTATCTATCGTCGAAGACGCTTATGGCATCAACCTGCGCCATTTGTCCTTATTGGCCGAGAAGTATTACCAAGATAACCCGGGGTTTGCCCCGAAGATCATGCACGAAGATCGCCGGCCCGTGGGTGCCGAACTCACCCAACTCACTAAAATTCACCAGGCCATTGCCATCATTCAGTTCAAACTGGAGGGTCAAGCCATTGACCGCCGCCCAGAATTCAAGATGACTAAACGTAAATTGCTGGATAAACTCAGTGATGACCGCCAGTCCATCACCTTAGATGGGAAAACTTACCCCATCATTAACGGCTGTTTCCAAACCGTTGATCCCAAAGACCCTTACACCCTGCTACCGGAGGAACAAGACGTCATCGACCAGTTGACCCAAGCCTTCGTCAATTCTGAAAAGCTCCACAAACATATGGATTTCTTCATGAAAAAGGGCAGCATGTACTTAACCTATAACGGCAATCTCCTGATCCACGGCTGTGTGCCGGTGAATCCCAAGGGCGAGATGGAGGGCTTGCGGTTAAATGGCAAGCTTTATAAGGGTAAGGCTTTGTTTGATCTCCTGGAACAAAATCTCCGGACCAGTTATTTCAAGTCTAAAAACGGGGATGATTTGTCCACGGACTTATTATGGTATCTCTGGACTGGACCGGAATCGCCATTATTTGGCAAACGGGCCATGACCACCTTTGAACGTTACTTTATTGAAGACAAAGCCACCCACGTGGAAGTCACCAATAGTTACTATAAATTACGCCATGAGGCTTGGTTTATCGAAAATATCCTCAAGGAATTCGGCGTAGACGCGGACACCGGCCATGTGATCAATGGCCACACCCCGGTGAAAAAGGGCCAATCCCCGATTTTAGCCGATGGGAAGATGCTGGTGATCGACGGCGGATTTGCCCGGGCCTATCAAAAGACCACGGGTATTGGCGGTTACACCTTGTTATATAATTCCTATGGGCTGCAATTAGTCACCCTGCAGCCCTTCACCACCCGGGCCAACGCCATCGCCCAACTCAGCGACATCGTCTCCACCAAACACGTGGTAGAACAAGAACTCGCCCGCAAAACAGTGGCTGAAACCGACATTGGCACTAAGCTCAAACGCCAAGTCCGCCAGCTGCAGGAATTGTTGGAAGATATGTAATCCTAAATTAAGCAATCATCTTCGGGATGGTTGCTTTTTTGATTGCAAAATTAAGTTTTGTTTATTATAATGTAAACAAATAAATGAAATGTTGTGATATATAATGATTAACAATGATAATGTCTACGAAATAGCTGACTTGCAACAGGGTTATTACCTAGCTGACGGGAAGTATCATTGCCTTTACTGCACCGCCAGTTTTGCGGAAAATCAAGTTTATCCCTTAGATGGCCAATTTTATACGGCCAAAGGGATGATAGAAAATCATCTAACGTCTGTGCATCAAGGGCCGTTGTTAGCCCTGTTATCAGAATCCCATGAACAATTTGGCATCTCAACTGCTCAGTTAGCGGCATTGCAGCTCTTTGTCCAAGATTTACCCGACAAAGTCATCGCCCAACGCCTGGCAGTATCCCCATCAACCGTGCGCAATCACCGCTTTAAGTTACGGGAAAAAGCGCGCCAGGCTCGTTATCTATTGGCCGCCATGGCCTTGTTAGATAAACCAGACCCAACGTTGGTCCCCCATGTTGGTGCCACGATGATCGACGAACGTTATCAAATAACCGCCGCTGAACGGGCCCAAATTATTCAAACCACCATGGACCAAAATGGCTGGATTGAAACCTGGCCCCGAAAAGAAAAACGTAAAATCGCCTTGCTAAGTGTCTTGATCAAAGATTTTGACCCCCATAAAAACTATGCTGAACCCGCCGTCAACGATATTTTAAAACAACATGTGGCCGATTACGTCACGGTGCGCCGCTATTTGATTGAATACGGCTTTTTAAAGCGCACCAACGATGGCAAAACTTACTGGGTTAATTTGTAACTCGCATCTTGGTTAGGAGTTCCTATGAAAAGAGGCGTCAATTATTTACTTATTGCCCGGGGTTTTTCAGAATTTGCCCTGGCCATGTATACCATCACACTACCCCTGATCATTTTACAACTGACCGGTTCTCTAGCGAAAAGTGGGTATTTTTTTGCCCTAATTACCCTGCCCAGTTTATTGGGGATGCCCTTTGTGGGTCCACTGGTTGAACGGGTCAGCCGCCAACAAATGATTCAAATTTGTTTACTGCTTTTGTTTACCCTTTTTGGCGGCCAACTCATCTTGTACCACTTTAACCTAATGCAGCTGGTACTTTTGACCCTGATTGCCATGGTCATCACTTTGATCAGTGCGGTGTCAGATATCGCCACCCGGGTAATTTTTTCTGAATTGGTCCCAGCTACTGAGTTAGAACGGTACAACGGCCTAAAAAGCCTCATCGATAATATTTGTACCTTTGCTGCACCGATGCTGGGGACTTTCATATACGGTTTATGGGGCAGCCAATATGTCGTTGGCTTGATTTCGATATTACTACTCCTAGCCCTCTGGTTTGTGACGCAAATGGCCTATACCCGCAAAATAACCCCAACCCAGCGCACAGAAACCAGTTTTGGCGCCAATCTAAAGGCTGGTATCACCTATATCAAAACGCAAAAGACTATTTTACGGCTATTCTTATTAGCCATGGTTTTGAATTTCTTTGTGGCGGCCACCGATGAAATCATCAATCCTGGCATCATTGTGGCCAAATATGGGATTTCCAAACAACTCTTTGGCTTCTCTGCCACCGCTTTTATCACTGGCGTTATTTTAGCCAGTTGGTTGATTAGCCGCCGGCCCAAAATTGATTTACATGCCAAATTAGCCCAACTGTTTGTCATTAACAGCCTAATTATGATCCTCATTGGTTTAAGTTCGCTATTATTGATCCATCAGCCTTGGCAGTTGTTTTATGGTGTCTTCTTAGGATTAGAAGCACTCTTAGGCTTTTGCACCATCTTGATCAACATCCCATTAACTGCCTATTTTCAAGCCCACGTCCCTCTTGGCTATCAAGGCCGCTTTTTTGCCTTTTTTGTTTTCACCGCCAAACTCGCGGTGCCTTTGGGGATGGCGTATACTGGGCAACTTTCCCAAAAAATGGGACCAGATAGCACCTATATTCTGAATAACGTTATGGTTATCTTAATTGTTCTTATTGTGTTTCATAAAAATAAGGCTAAACCAGATACCTAAAAGTGCTATGCTAATAATAAAGTTTGCACTTCTGGAGGACTGTCCCATGGCAATTGATCCGTTAGATTTTCATATGAAAATTCGGCAGGGCATCGTTTTTTTCGTGGCCCATGCGATTCAGTTGCTTCCTTTGGCCTTGTTTTCGGCCGTCGAACCGGCTGATTCCCTCATGCTGGCTTTACCACTGCTATTATTTTATGCCGGCAGCAAAACGGGGTTATTGTTGATCAATGGCCTGGGCAAGGTCACCAACGCCTACCGTTTGACCCAACTGGCCTTGCTGGTGGGGACTGGGGCTGCTTTGGGGTTGGGTTTGACGGCAATCCCAATTATTGATGAAATTGCCGCCTTGATTTTAGGCTTAAGCGCCAGTGTGGTGTTAGTGGCTTTTCAAACGGTGTATTATCTGGAGCGTACTGTTTGGCATTGGTTTATTGGCAACGTGGAATTGCTGGGAGGCGCCCTTTATGTGGCCGTCATGGCCGGTTTGATGTGGTTGGTGGCCCGCTTCAATAGCCGTTGGTCGTTTTTAGTCTTGGCTTTGTTTTTAGGGCTGGCTTTATGGCTCCTGCACCAATTCCCCAACTTCATTCACCAAGGCAAACAACCCCTGACCCGAGCCGGTAGTCAATCCTTAAATGACCTGGAACTGTTTATGTGGCTGACTTTATTGGTCTTTAGCCTGCGCTATGTGCGGCAGTTTGCGACTCAGGGTGCCTTGTTATTGTTAGACATCGTCCTTTTGGGCTTCTTCACTTTTTTAGCCCGCATTATTTTACGCCAGCGTATCACTATCCGGTTGCCTTGGTGGCATATCGTGGCGTCTTTTCTAAATGGTATCGTGGGCACTTTTGCCATGTTATACCTGCTGTTTGCCACGGATCCTAAGGTTAGTTGGTTCATCCCCGTCAGCTACACTGCCTATGGTTTAGGCTTTTTAGGGGGTCAATTTTTCCGGCGACCGTTGCAAAAGTTATTAAAACCTTTATCTGATTTGACCATTCAACTGCTGGGGTTCGTCCTAGGCAGTTGGCTGTTGGTTTTCCCACTGACTTTGCCTTTAGGGTTATTCATCATTGGCTTCATGGGCACTGCCAATAGTATTTTGCTGAGCCATGCCGCCTTTATTGCCCCCGCTGGCGACCTGCAAAATCGCCTAATGGTCAAATACCGCAATGTCAATTTGGGCAGTATTTTGGCGCAGTTTCTCATGTTACTGCTAATCGGTATCGTGTCGCTAAAACGCCAAGGGCATTTCCTGGCATTGTTGGCCAGGGTCAATCAGGGGCAAACTGCCGGATTGACCCATGGGGTGGTCTTGACCATGGGCTGGCTCATGGCTTCATTCATTACCCTAGGGGCCATTGCTGTCATGGTGCTGGCTGACAAGGTCAACGAACAGCCCTTGTACGTCAAAAAGTGACAGTCCTAGCTGGTCACTTTTAGCAGTGGGGTTTATACTGCAGCTAAAGTTATCACTTTGGAGGCTTGTTCATGACCAATGATCCTTTAGATTTTAAAATGAAAATCAGACAAGGCATCGTTTTTATCGTGGCTAATTCGATGCAATTATTGCCTCTGGCGTTGTTTGCTTATGTGACCCCCACCAATTCATTACAGTTGGCATTTCCCCTACTGTTATTTTACGCGGGCAATAAAACCGGGTTGTTATTGATCAATGGCCTGGGCAAAGTCACCGCGGCCTATCATTTGACCCAACTTTCTTTAGGGGTGGGGCTGTTGGCGGCCTTTGTGCTGGGATTGACCAACATTCCTATTGTAGACGACCTCACAGCTTTACTACTGGGCTTGAGCGCCAGTGTGGTCTTGGTGGCCTTTCAGACCGTGTATTATGTGGAGCGCACAACGTGGCATTGGAATATCGGGGCCGTGGAACTGATCAGTGGAGTGCTTTATGTGGCGTTAGCCGCGGGGTTGATGGTGTTAATCAGCCGCTGGCAAGTGCGCTGGACCTTTTTAGGCTTGGCCCTGTTTCAGGGTTTAGCTCTGTGGCTGTTACGGCAATTTCCCAATTTTATCCGCCAAGACCAACATCCCCTGACCCGGGCTGGCAGTCGCTCTAATAACGACATTGAACTCTTCGTTTGGCTGACCCTGTTAGTCTTGGGGCTGCGGGATGTACGCCAATTTGCCAATCAGCTGGCCCTGTTATTTCTGGGCATCGTCTTACTGGGCTTCTTCGCCTTTTTAGCCCGAATTCTTTTCAAAAATCAGGTTAAAATCCACTTTCCTTGGTGGCATATTTTAGCCTCGTTTCTAAATGGCGCCACGGAAACCTTTGCCATGTTGTACATCTTATTCGTGGCTGACCCTGATAATAAATGGGCCATCCCCCTAGGCTATCTTTATTACGCCCTGGGATTTTTAGCCGGGCAAGTCCTGCGCAAGCCTCTGCAAAAGTGGTTAAAACCCCTGTCCGACTTGACCCTGCAGCTTTTGGGTTTTACACTGGGTAGCTGGCTGTTGGTGAGCCACTTCACGTTGCCCCTAGGCCTATTCATCATTGGCTTTGTGGGGACTGCCAATAGTATTTTGCTAAATCACGCAGCCTTTCAACTCCCCATCGGGGCCCAGCAAAACCGGCTGATGGTCAAGTATCGCAACGTTTACTTGGGCAGCATTCTCGCCCAGTTTCTCATGTTGTTGACCCTGGGCATCACCGCCCTAGCGTTACAAGGTCATTTTCTGGCACCCTTGACCACGGTGCATCGACTAGCGACCACTAACAACCAAGCAGCGGTCTTGATCATGGGCTGTATCTTGGCTTTGATCATCACTTTAGATGCCCTGGCTGTCTTTTTGGTGGCGCCAAAGGTTGATGAACAGCCGTTGTACAAATAACCCTTATGGCTTTTGTTAGGCCCATTGATTACCAGCAAACCGGCCATAATATCTGCAAAAAAAGAGACAACCCCAAAATAGGGCTGTCTCTTGTTGTGTTTATAAGGCTTTACTGCCAATATCATGACGATAAATAAAGGGTTCAGCGACATTTTCCGTCAAAGCAGGATATAACACTGTTTGGCAAGCTTGGATGCTGGCCTGGGTGGTGGTCAACATAAAGACCCGACCCCCGGCGCTGACCAAGTGGCCGCCGACTTCTTCTACCCCCGCATAGGTCACCTGAATCGCTGCGGGGAGGTTTTGTAGGTCTGGCAAGACAATGCCTTTGATTGGCTGTTTAGGATACCCGGAAGCCCCAACGACCACGCCCAAGGTGTAATCCCCTTGGCGCCAAGTCACTTCAGGCTGACGTTTAGCCAACAGGTCCGTGATCAATGTGTAAAAATCACTTTGCAGGCGGGGCAACAACACCTGGGTCTCCGGATCCCCCAAGCGCATGTTGTATTCGATCACTTTGATCCCTGTGTCGGTCAAAATCAAACCGGCATATAAAATGCCCGAAAAAGCCAAGCCATCGGCCACCATCCCTTGAATCGTGGGAATGACGATTTGGTCATAGGCCTGCTGGCTCAAATCCGCCGGCATCTGGGGCAGCGGACTATACGCCCCCATGCCGCCAGTGTTAGGCCCCTTATCCCCATCTAACAGGCGCTTGTGGTCTTGGGACAAGGGCAGTGGCACAATCAAATCCCCATTGATGAAGCTCATGCAGGAAAATTCCTGGCCCACCAAATAATCCTCAATCACCACCGCCTGTTGGGCATCGTGGGCGTACAGCGCCCGCAACACGGATTGGGCTTCAGCTATCGTTTGGGCAATGGTCACGCCCTTGCCCGCCGCCAAGCCGTCCACCTTGATGACGATGGGGGCTTCTTGTTGGGCCACATAGGCCAGAGCCGGTTGTAATTGGGTAAAAGTTTCCGATTGGGCCGTAGGAATGTGATGGCGTTTCATGAAATCTTTGGCAAAGGACTTGGAACCTTCCAGTCGGGCGCTGGCTTGTTTGGGACCAAATACCGCCAAATTGGCTTGGGTAAAGGCATCCACGATTCCCTTACTCAAAGGCACTTCAGGGCCCACAAAAGTCAGGTCCACTTGTTTGTCTTGGGCAAACTGAATCAAGCTGTCAAAGTCGTTTTCATCGATCCCCACAATTTGAATATCATCCAAAGACATCCCGGGATTGCCTGGGGCACAATAAACCGTGTCCACTTGTGGACTCTTTTGAAATTGTTGGCTGATGGCGTGTTCCCGGCCGCCAGAACCAATCACTAAAACTGTTGCCATAATAGCCTCCCCAAACTAATGTTTGAAATGACGTACGCCGGTGAACACTAGGGCCACGCCCAGTTCGTCGGCTTTTTTGATGGAATCTTTATCTTTGATACTGCCCCCAGGTTCTACGATGGCACTAATGCCATGTTTGGCCGCATATTCCACGCTATCGTCCATGGGGAAGAAGGCGTCTGAGGCTAAAATTGCATCTTTAAATTGGGGTTTCGTTTTGGCCTTATCCACCGCGATCTTCACGGAATCGATCCGATTTTGTTGACCGGCCCCGATCCCTAATGTCCGGTCGGCGGTGGTCACTACAATGGCGTTACTCTTCACGTGTTTAACGGTGGTTTGCCCAAAGGCTAGGGCCTTCAGTTGTTCAGGTGTGGGCTGTTTTTGGCTGACCACTTCAAAGTCGTTGGCACTTTCAGTCACTTGGTCCCCAGATTGGATCAAAATCCCCCCCATGATCCCGGTGATTTCCCGGTCGGCGGCAGATTTGGCCCCTTCAAAGTCTAAGGTCAACAGCCGTAAGTTCTTCTTCTTTTCCAAAATGGTTAAGGCTTCGCTGGAAAAACTTGGGGCGATGATGATTTCTAAGAATAATTTATGCATTTCGGTGGCCGTAGCCGCGTCCACTTCCCGGTTCAAGGCAATGATGCCCCCAAAAATCGAGATGGGATCAGACTCATAGGCTTTTTGCCAAGCATCTACTAACTGCGTTGCCACACCAATGCCGCAAGGATTCATATGTTTTAAAGCCACCACAGCGGGTTGATCATTGAAGTCAGATATGATTTGCAAGGCCGCATTGGCATCCCGCAGGTTGTTATAAGACAGTTCTTTGCCGTGGACTTGAGTGGCATTGGCTAAGGAATACTTTTGAGCCAAAGGTTCCACGTAAAACGCGGCTTTTTGATGGGAATTTTCCCCATAACGCAAGCTTTGTCGTTTTTCATAAGTCAGGGTCAATTTTTCCGGTTCTGGTTCCGTGGTGAAGTATTGGGCGATCAAGGCGTCATAAGCGGCGGTATGCCGGAAGACCTTGGCTGCTAAACCTAGGCGATATTCTGGCGTGTCCGTTTGCTGTTGTAACGCTTTAATCACACCAGGATAGTCTTTTGGATCCACCACGGGTAAAACAGATATGTAGTTTTTAGCCGCGGAGCGCAACATCGAAGGGCCGCCAATGTCAATATTTTCAATGGCTTGGGCTTGAGTCACGTCTGGTTTTTCAATGGTTGCTTTGAAGGGATATAGGTTCACGCAGACCAAATCAATAGGCTTAATGTCTTCTTTTTCTAGCATGGCCATGTGTTCCGGATCATCTCTTTTGGCCAACAAGCCACCGTGGACCGCTGGATGTAAGGTCTTGACCCGGCCGTCCAGCATTTCCGGAAAATGGGTGATGGTTTCGACACTTTGAACTGGCACCCCCGCGGCCTCCAAGGCCTTCATGGTGCCCCCAGTGGAAATCAATTCAAAATCCAAGGCAACTAATTGTTTGGCGAAATCAACCAAATTACTTTTGTCTGAAACACTCAGCAAAGCTCTTCTCATTATCGTTATAGCGCTCCTTTTTTAAGTAAATCTGCCAGGACATCAGGATATAAAACGTGTTCGGTGGCATGGATCCGGGTTTCTAAGCTGTCTAAGTCATCCGTGGGTAACACGGGGACAGCTTTTTGGGCGATGATGGGGCCAGAATCTACCCCCGCATCGATGAAATGAATGGTCACCCCAGTTTCCTTGACCCCGGCCTGAAAAGCATCTTCAATGCCGTGGGCCCCAGGAAACTTGGGCAGCAGGGCCGGGTGGATATTGATGATTTTGTTGGGATAAGCAGCTAATAAAGTGGGGCCAATGATGCGCATGTAGCCTGCCAATAAGATGGCCTGGACGTCCCGGGCTTGCAGGGCGGCCAAAATAGCCGTTTCGGCGGCGGCTTTATTAGCGTAATCTTTGAAATTAATGACAAAACTGGGAATATTAAATGCTTGGGCCCGCTGTAACACCGGGGCATCTTGGTGGTCACATACCAATAATACCACCTGTGCGGGTAATTGGCGGGCTTTGATTGCCTGGACCAGGGCTACAAAGTTAGTCCCGGTACCGGAAGCAAAAATGGCAATTTTTCTCATTATACCTGAGCCTTTCCTGTGAATTCAACCGCTGACTTATTTCGAGCCGTCACCTGACCTAGTTCAAAGTAAGTGGTACCGGCCTGTTTGAAGCATTGGGTCACCGCTGCTAAATTTTTAGGATGGACCATTAAGGTCATGCCGATCCCTAAATTAAAGGTCTGCAACATATCTTGGGCCGTCAGTTGACCTAAAGCTTGTAACCAAGTAAAGACCGCTGGCACTTGCCAAGCATCCCAGTCAATGGTCACGGCTAAGTCAGCCGGGATCGCCCGGGGCAGGTTTTCCACCAAGCCACCGCCGGTGATATGGGCAGCCGCCGCAATCAGGTCCTGTTGCAATAAGGGCAATAAGTCCGGCGTGTAAATCCGAGTTGGGGTCAATAAAACACTGGCTAAATCTTGGCCTAATGCTGGGATAAGGGCATCTAATTTAAAATCATGGTCTTTAAACAACAATTGGCGGATCAAGGAGAAGCCATTGGAATGTAAGCCAGAACTTGGCAGACCAAGGAGGACGTCGCCGGCCGCCACCTTGTCCGGTGTCAGCATTTTGGCCTTGGCCACCAACCCCACGGCAAAGCCCGCCAAATCGTAATGATCTGGGGCGTACATGTCGGGCATTTCTGCGGTTTCACCGCCAATTAAGGCCAGTTGCCCCTTGGCACAGCCGGCTTGTACTCCGGCCACGATTTCGGCCACCGCCGCCGGGTCTACCCCGTGGATCCCTAAATAATCTAGGAAGTATAAAGGTTTTGCCCCCTGGGCCAAAATGTCGTTGACACACATGGCCACCAGGTCT
This sequence comes from Agrilactobacillus composti DSM 18527 = JCM 14202, assembly GCF_001436375.1. GTDB lineage: Bacteria > Bacillota > Bacilli > Lactobacillales > Lactobacillaceae > Agrilactobacillus > Agrilactobacillus composti. The sequence goes on from NZ_AZGA01000054.1 coordinate 47,583, forward strand.
TCGCCGATGGTATCGTGCTTGTGGGCGGCAATGGCCACCAAAAGCTTGGTGCCCACCCCATCACTGCCAGAAACTAAGACGGGCTGTTTTACATCAGTGGGCAATTCGTACAGCGCTCCAAAACCGCCGATGCCCCCTAATACATGGGGGTCCTTTTGATCCTTGGTCAAGGCGGCGATCTTAGCCACCGCCGCATCCCCGGCGGCAATATCTACCCCAGCAGCCTTATAAGCATCTTGGCTCATTTAAATTAGCCCTCCTTAATGGTCACGTGATTTTCTAAGTTCAAGCGTTTTAATTCCGTTTGTAATTCATCTTCAAAATCGTAAAGTGGCGTGGGATAATCCCCGTTGAAATAAGCCACGCATAGCCCACCGTTAGGCGCATCAGTCTTCAAGCCAATGGCCTTGATCAAGCTTTCCACGCTCAAGAAACCTAAAGAGTCTGAGCCAAAGAAGGCATTCATTTCAGCCACATTCTTATGGGCGGCGATCAATTCATCGGTGCTTTGAATATCGATGCCATAGTAACAAGGGAATTTCAAAGCGGGGGAGGCAATGCGCAAATGGACTTCCTTGGCCCCAGCTTCTAACAACAGGCGCACGATATATTTACTGGTGGTGCCCCGGACGATGGAATCATCGATCAAGGCCACCTTTTTACCAGCCACCACCCCTTTGACGGGGGATAGCTTCATGCGCACGCTGCGTTCCCGCATGTCTTGATTGGGTTGAATAAAGGTCCGGGCGATATATTGGTTTTTCACCAAACCCATTTCATAGGGGATGCCACTGGCTTCCGCATACCCAGAAGCTGCGGATAAGGAGGAATTAGGGACCCCCACCACAATGTCGGCATCCACAGGTTGTTCTTGGGCCAACAGGCGCCCCATTTCCTTGCGGGCGGTATGGACATTGACCCCGTGAATATCGGAATCCGGCCGGGCGAAATACACATATTCCATGGAACAAATCGCCAACTGGGTGTCTTTGGTGTAGTAATCCACCTTGTAGCCCCCGTCATCAATGATGATCAATTCACCGGGTTGGATATCCCGGATGAACGTGGCCCCCACTGAATCCAAGGCACAGGTCTCACTGGCCACCACAAAGGCGCCGGTTTTCATCTGGCCTAACACCAATGGCCGCAAACCGTTGGGATCCACCGCTGCGTATAAATGGGTCTCGGTCATCAATAAGAAGGCAAAGCCCCCCCGCACGGTGCGCAAAGATTCCTTGAGCTTATCTAAAAAATTGGTATGGGAAGAGCGGCGCAATAAGTGGATCAAAATTTCTGTGTCCGAGGTGGTATGGAAAATAGCCCCCTCATTTTCCAGGCGTTTTTTCAAACTAAAGGCATTGGTGAGATTGCCATTGTGGGCCAAGGACATATCCCCATCGGTAAAATGAAACATCAACGGTTGAATGTTATCCAAACTCTTACTGCCAGAAGTGGTGTAACGCACGTGGCCAATGGCCGCATCCCCAGTGAGACTGGCTAAGCGTTCCGGGTCTCTGAAGACTTCGCTGAGTAACCCAAGTCCTCGGACGTTCTTTAATTCATGCCCATCCTTAGACGTGATCCCCGCACCTTCTTGGCCCCGATGTTGCAGGGCGTGGAGGCCATAATAGGTCACATCACTGGCTTGGGGTTGCCCCCAGATACCGAAAACACCACATTCTTCATTTAAACTCTTTACTTCATAAGGCATGGAATAGCATCCTCCCAAATGGCTTTGGCCTGGTTCAAATCAATAATTTCGGTTGCGTTGCCGGTGTGAATGGTTAAGGTTGGCGCAGCGGTTACTTCACCCAATAATTGGGCTTTAGCCCCCAATAAAGCTTCAAATGCAGCAGCTTGGGCGGGTTTAACGGTGACTAAGAAGCGGGATTGGCTTTCAGAAAACAACCAAGCGGGATCAAGATCCCAATCGATGGTCGCCCCTAAATGACCTTGACTTTGGAAGCTGCTTTCAGCTAAGGCTGTCAATAAGCCCCCCTTAGAAATATCATGGACCCCTTGGGTTAAACCAGCTTGAATCGCCTGTAACATCACGGCTTGGTTGTCGGCTTCAGCCTGGAGGTCGAAGTCAAAGAGTGCCCCACTAATTTTGCCAGTTTGTAGTTTCTGGATTTCAGAGCCGTTAAAGCCGGCGGTGGTTTGGCCCACCAGGTAAACCAGATCTCCAGCAGCCTTGAAAGCTAAGGTTTGAATATCTTTAGTATCTTTGATCAAGCCCACCATGCCCACCACCGGTGTTGGGTAAATGGCTTGGCCGTTGGTTTCGTTATATAAAGAAACGTTCCCAGAAATCACCGGGGTGTCCAGCATTTTGCAAGCCTCAGTCATCCCCTGGGCACTGGTTGCTAATTCATAAAAGTGTTCTGGTTTTTCCGGATTGCCATAGTTCAAGCAATCGGTCATGGCTAGGGGTTTAGCCCCTGCAGCCACTAAGTTGCGGGCCGCTTCCGCCACGGCGATGGCGCCGCCGACTTTAGGGTCCAAGTAGATATAACGGGCGTTACCGTCCATATCCATGGCCAGGGCTTTTTTCGTGCCCCGGATCCGCAAAACTGCCGCATCACTACCAGGTTTCACTACGGTATTGGTCCGGACTTGGGTATCATAAGTCCCATAAATCGAGGCCTTAGAGGCAATGGTGGGTTGAGCGAGTAATTGGTAGAAGGTCTTCGCTAAATCAGTTACGTCCGGTTGGAATTGGGTAGGTTCTGGGGCCACCAAGCGGGCAGGGACTTGCTTAGGCCGATGGTAAACCGGCGCGTTAGACACTAAGTCATCCACTGGGACATCACAAACCAACGCCCCTTGATGATACAGGCGGTAAGCTTTATCCGTGGTCACATGGCCAATCTTCACCGCATCCAGGCCAAACCGGTCGAACACGTCTAAAATTTCTTGTTCATACCCTTGATTCACACACAACAGCATGCGTTCTTGGGATTCGGATAACATCATTTCATAAGGGGTCATGCCGCTTTCCCGCACGGGGACCAGGTCTAAGTTCAAGACCATGCCGGTGCCGGCTTTAGAAGCCATTTCCGCCGAAGATGACACTAACCCAGCAGCGCCCATGTCTTGGATCCCCACTAAAGCTTCCTTGTGGTGGCGCACCACTTCTACGCAAGCATCCATCAAGAGTTTTTCCATGAAGGGATCCCCCACTTGGACAGCAGAGCGGTCACTTTCCGTGTCGTCACTGAATTCTTCACTGGCAAAAGTAGCCCCGTGAATGCCATCCCGGCCAGTTTTAGCCCCCACATAAATGATGCTGTTGTCACTGCCTTTAGCCTGACCCACTTGCATGTCTTTTTGGTCTAGGATACCCACACACATAGCGTTGACCAAGGGATTGCCTTCGTAGGTGGCATCAAAACTGGTTTCCCCGCCTACAGTGGGCAGGCCGATGCAGTTGCCATAATCGGCAATGCCTTTGACCACTTGGGACATCAAATACTTGGTCCGGGGATTGTCTAATTCCCCAAAGCGCAGGCTGTCTAACACGGCAATGGGTTGGGCCCCCATGGAGAAGATATCCCGGATGATTCCCCCCACACCAGTGGCGGCCCCTTCATAGGGTTCCACAGCAGACGGGTGGTTGTGGCTTTCGGCTTTAAAGACCACGGCTTGGCCATCGCCAATTTCCACGATCCCAGCCCCTTCCCCAGGCCCTTGGAGGACTTGTTTGCCGGTGGTATGGAATTGTTTTAAAACCGGTTTGGAATTTTTATAAGAACAATGTTCACTCCACATCACGGCGAACAAACCCGTTTCTGTGTAGTTGGGCAGGCGCCCTAACATGGTACAAGCCAACTCATATTCACTATCGGTCATGCTCCAAGCTAAATAAGGTTTTTGAGCCTTGATTTCTTCAGGTGTCAGTTCCAGTTTTGTGGGATTAATCATTGTTTTATTGGTCTCCTTATATAAATTACAAAGCGGTTTTAGTTGCTTGGGCCATACTTTCAAACAGTCCTAAACCATCCGTTAAGCCTAACAAAGCTTCCACGGCCCGTTCAGGATGGGGCATCATGCCTAACACATTGCCCTGAGCGTTGGTGATACCGGCGATGTCGGCCACACTGCCATTGGGATTATCCGTATAAGTGAACACGATTTGGCCATTGGCCTGCATTTGGGCTAAGGTGTCGGGGTCACAATAGTAATTGCCTTCCCCATGGGCGATGGGCAGGGTAATGGTGTCCGTGGTATAGGCACTGGTAAAGCGGGTGTTAGGATTGGTGATCTTTAATTCGGTATCTTTACAAATGAATTCTAAGCTGGTGTTTTCATGTAAAGCCCCAGGTAAGAGGCCAGCTTCGGTGAGGACTTGAAAGCCATTGCAGACGCCTAAGACCAGGCCGCCTTGGTTGGCAAAGTCGATGATGGCAGGCATGATGGGAGAGAAACGGGCAATGGCGCCACAGCGCAGGTAATCCCCGTAGGAAAAGCCCCCGGGGATCAAGACCCCGTCAAAACCAGCAAGGCTAGTGGCGGTGTGGGGCAATAATTGGGCACTTTCACCCAATTGGTCCACCACGGCATGATACATATCTTCGTCACAGTTAGAACCTGGGAATACGATCACGGCAAAGCGCATTAGACCGCCTCCAATGCTTCAATTTCAAAGCGATAAGTTTCCATGTTGACGTTCACCAATAACTTGTCACAGATATCTTTGACTTGGGCCGCCACGTCGTCTTGGTCCACACCGGTCAATTTCAATTCGAAATATTTCCCCATGGTGACGTCGGCCACATTTTCATAAGCTAGGCGATGTAAAGCGGATTTGATGGATTCGCCTTTAGGATCCAGGATCGAGGGTTTATAAGTCACATAGATTTTAGCCAAGTACATTGATCGCACGCTCCTTATCTTCAATGCGTTTCAAAACTTCTTCATAACCTGGGCGTAAGTCCCCTAAGCCCTTGCGGAAAACATCTTTGTCTAAGGACTTGCCCGTCTTCTGGTCAATGAGTCGGGCGGTGTCTGGGGAAATTTCGTCAGCCAGTAAAATGTTGCCTTCAAAGTCCAGGCCAAATTCCAACTTGAAGTCCACTAAGGTGATATCAATATCAGCAAAGAATTGCTTTAAGGCGGTATTGACGGTCAAAGCCTTTTGTTTCAATTCCGCGATTTGGGCCGGGGTGGCGATGTCTAGAGCCACGATCTGGGCATCGTTGATGAAGGGGTCGTCTAAGGCGTCACTCTTATAATAGAATTCCACGATGGGTTGTTTGAATTTCATGAGGTGGGCCACGTTAAACTTGGTTTCAAAATGACCAGATGCTAAGTTGCGGACGACAGTTTCCAGGGGAATGATTTGGACTTTTTTCATGATCTGTTCGGTTTCAGACATTTGTTGGATAAAGGCTGATTCAATGCCCTGGGTCTTTAAGTAGTTGAAGATATGACCGGAGATTTGGTTGTTTAACGTACCTTTGTGGGCGATGGCGACTTTTTTAGCCCCGTTCAAGGCAGTGGCCTGGTCGATATATTCGGCCCAAACAACTTGTTCATCGTCGGTGGCGTACATTTTCTTAGCTTTGCCTTCATAAAGTAATGCTGCTTTTTTCAAAATTACCCTCCTGATTTTCGAAATCCTGTGCTTCTTGAATTAACGTCTCTAAGTTATTACCCACTAAGGTCACATGCCCCAATTTTCGTTTAGGGCGAATCTCAGCTTTCCCATAATCATGGAAATGCCAATCCGGCCGGGTTACCAACGCCTGACGGGCGCGAATCAATTCGTCCCCTAATAAGTTGAACATCACCGCGGGTTTGAGTTGGTGGATCTCGGGGATCGGTAAGCCACAAATACTGCGGATATGGGCTTCAAATTGGGAAACATTGCAGGCTTCAATGCTGTAGTGCCCGGAATTATGGGGCCGAGGGGCCAATTCATTGACCACCACTTGTTGGTCCTTGGTCACAAAGCACTCGATGCCTAAAACCCCGGCCAGCTCTAAGCCTTGGGCCACCTTGGTGGCGTAGGTTTTTATTTGGGCCACCACGCTGTCGGGGATTCGGGCGGGGATGATGCTAGTGTGGAGAATGTGGTCGCGGTGCTGATTTTCAGCCACGGGGAAGGTGCGGATCACGCCGGCATTGGTTTGGGTCACCATGACGGAGACTTCTTTGTCAAAGCTGATGCGGCCCTCCAGGATGCAAGGAACTTGTTGGTAGAGCTTGGCGGCAGCGTCATAGTCGGCGGCACTGTTGATGTCTTGTTGGCCGTGGCCGTCATAGCCCCCTTCACTGGTTTTTAAAATGGCCGGCAGGCCGATGGTGGCCACAGCGTCTTGGAAGCTGGCGGCATCGGTGACTTTGGCAAAGGGGACGGTGGGAATGCCCTGTTGGTGCAAGAAGTTCTTTTCCTGCCAACGATCCCCGGTGATGGCTAAGAGTTCCACGCCTTGGGGTAATTGTTGCTTAGAAAGTTGGCTTAACGTTTCAGTGGAGACATTCTCGAATTCATAAGTTAACACGTCACTTTTAGCGATTAGGTCATTGATGGCCCCTTGGTCATCGTAGTCGGCGACGATTTGAAAGTCGCAAACTTGGGCGGTGGGACAATCTGGCGTGGGGTCTAAAACCCCCACCTTGTAGCCCATGCTCTTGGCACTGAGCGCCATCATTTGGCCTAATTGGCCTCCACCGATGATCCCGATGGTGGCCGGTGGTAAAATTGCCTGCTGTTTAAACAAGTTGGTCACTACTTTCTCGGCTGGCTTGGGCCTGTTTTTCTCTGAAATCAACTAGGACCTGTTGCAAGTGCTCATCTTGGAGGCTCAATATTTCTGCGGCTAGGATGGCGGCGTTCTTGGCACCGGCAGCGCCGATGGCCACGGTGGCCACGGGCACCCCCCCGGGCATTTGGACAATTGAAAGTAACGAATCGACGCCATTTAATGTTCGTGTTTTAACCGGAACCCCAATTACAGGTAGGGTGGTTTTGGCGGCGATCATCCCCGGCAAGTGGGCAGCCCCACCGGCACCGGCAATAATCACTTGAATCCCTTTTCCCCGGGCATTCTTGGCAAAATCAAACATCTCATCTGGCATACGATGGGCTGAAATCACTTGTTTGTTAAAGGCTATTCCGAAATCGGTTAACTGGTCCGCCGCATTTTTCATGGTTTCCCAATCAGATTTTGAGCCCATCACTAGGGCAACTTTTTCCACTGTAGACGACTCCCCTTTTGAATATTTGGTATTTTTAGTTTAACGGTGTCAAACTGATATGTCAATGATAAATCCATATAATTACCCGTTTTCTAATTTTAATGTTCGTGTTTTACCTAATTTGGTCATATTCTTAATAAATATTCACGCAAAAATCACATTGAATCGGTAAAAACATAACAGAAATGCTAAAAAAGCCTAATATACTAATTATTAGACTTAGTTCCCGAATATTTTAGTAATTTTCTAATGGAAAGGCTGTGTTTTCATGACAAGTGCTTGGCAATATTTTCCCGTTATTTTGATTTTTGCATTGATCTCCTTGGCCATCACTCGCTTGAAGACTGCCCACTTCACTGGGACTCAGCGCTTTGTTTTGACAACGGTGGTGGTCTACTTGGCGGCCTTAGACCTGTTATGTTTTACCCCCAGTCAAATCAGCTGGGCAGCCTTAAATGACCTGCAGCCCACCTGGTTGCTGGGCCGGGTCCCCGCCAACTTCATCCCCTTTTACAAAATCGACCTGGGCTTTTTCCTAAACATCTTGATGACGATTCCCCTGGGGATTTATTTAAGCCTGCTGGTTAAACAACCTAGTTTAGCCCTCAGCCTCAAAGCCGGCCTAATCTGCGGTGTGACCATTGAAAGCAGCCAACTGCTCTTCGGTGCCCTTTTTGACATTAAGCGCTGGGTGGATATCAACGACGTGATCACCAACTGTCTCGGGGTGCTTTTAGGGTATGGGACCTACGTGGCCATCACCAAACTCAGCCCGAAATTGGTCCGCAGTTTTGAGCTGTGACCCAACACACATTGCATCTCGCCCCAAAGACTGGTAACTTTGAAGAAAGTACTTCAATCGGTTGCAATGAGGTGATAAGATGGCTTTTTATGATATCGATAATGGTCAAACGACCCAGGGCACGGCGTTGTTTCAAGAAGTTGACTTGCGGGCCGGCAGTAGTGGCAAGCCCTATGCCAGCGGCTTTTTGACCACCAAAGCAAAACGCATCCCCTTTAAAGTTTGGGATGCGTCGGAAAATATGCGCCATTTCAATAACAAAATCGTGACTTTCAGCGGCAAACGTAATGATTATCAGGACAATCTGCAATTTGTCTTAGATGAAAAAAATTTAAAGTTAGCCGCCGACCAAACCCTGGCCAACTACCTGCCCAGTTCCTATTGGGATAAAAATACTTTAAAAGAAGACATGCGTTACTTCATTAAAAAGATCACCGACCCGGACTATCAAAAAATCGTCAGTGACCTGTACAAACAAGTGGCTCAAGATATTGTGGATCCGTTGTTTGACATGCCTGCGGCCATCCGCATGCATCATGCCTTCATCGGCGGTTTATACACCCATACCCTATCCATGTGTTTTGAAGCCGAGGGTATTTTGAAAAACACCATTTATCAAGACCAGATCAACCCCAGCCTTCTGTATGCCGGCGTCTTGCTCCACGACCTGGGCAAAGCCTATGCCTACACCAATAGCCATGACCACGCCGAAAGTAAAGCCGGCCAGCTCTTAGAACACGTGGCCATCGTCGACGGCTTATTGGTGGCTGAGGGCGTCAAAGTCTTCAACTTAAGCTATGGCCAATTGCTGGCCAATGAGAAGTTCTTATTGTTACGCCACATGGTCTTGTCCCACCACGGCCGCCTAGAATGGGGCGCGGCCATTAAACCCGCCATTCCCGAAGCTATCTTGCTCCACCAATTAGACCTGATGGATTCCCGCCTGGAAATGATGCGGGAAGTCTATGATGACCAACAACCCGATAGCTTCAGTGACCGGATCTTTGGATTAGATAACATTCACCTGTATCGCCATGGAGATTGATGTTTGATTTCTAACAACAGATTTCAGCTCTGTTATGCTATCATCTGGCTATATAAAAAGCGCCCGGTTGCGTCAACAACCCCGCGCTAAGCTCAACGCCATTCATTTAACGGTGGCATTGGTTAATACCACAAAATCGTCCCTAACTCGCCTAAACTAGCAGGGCGATTTTTTAGTTTGGCTGAATTTTCGCACCCTGTACTAGTACAGGTCAACGCATTTTCTAACTGTTATATCAGCATAAATAACGGTAGTTTTAATCATTTTCTCATGATATAATTATTATTAAGAAAGAGGTGAGAAAAGTGTCCCGTACCACTCGGTTTTTAAAAATAGCCATTGGTATCTCGTCTTTAGCCGCTATCCTATTCATTTTTCTACCATCCCTAGACCCAATTGGCAGTAGCGCTAGTCAGTTGTTTAACGAAAATTTCTTCGTTACCTTAAGCTTTATGCTTGGTCTGCAACTCATCAACTTACTATTGCTGAGATTCTCCAACAAAGCCGCTAAAATTGCGGGCATCATCATTAACATCCTGCTGGGCTTTGGTGCTTTGAGTACCTTTGCAGCGTATCTTTTCCTTCGTGGCGCCACTTTTGTAACTTTCGGCATCTTATTGACGACCATCGGTTTTATCGTCGCCTTTGGCCTAAATGCCTTGATCTCCACCCGGCCGACGCCATCATTTCAATAATTGTACTTAACCAAAGCTCTACATCACCCAGCCCAGCGGGTCCTGATGTCGGGCTTCTTTATTTGGGCACGATATAACGTCATTCAGAAAATTCCCAAAAGCGAATTGATTTTTGATTGCTAGAAACAAATCTTAGCCATAGTATGCTATAATATGGCTATACAAAAAGCGCCAGGTTGCATCAACAACCCAGCGCCAATCACAAAGCCGTTTAAGACGGTGACAGATTTTGCGTTAAAAGACCGCTTTAACTCTGCAAAAGTTATGAAGGCGGTCTTTTATTTTATCCTTTTTTTGAGTCTTCGCCATGCTTTGATCAGCTGCGTCACTGAATTCAGCAGCTTTGCAACTGCTAAATTGAATGCCGTAAATGCACCAATCAAGGCAATGGTTAATAGCCCAAATGTGAACAAAATGGCGCCTCCTTTCATCGGAATGCTGGGTACTATGAGCTATATACCCATAAGAACCACCCTCTTAATTAGATTTGCCAACCGTCTCTAACTTCTTTGCTGCTGAAATTATACCATATAAGAACCTGTGAGCCTAGAGTATCAATGGTTTACAGGCTTTTTGATTGCATTACGAATTCATCTGTATCATCTCAATAAATTACCCATCCAAAAAGCCCCTTGCCAGCAACCTATCCATGCTGTTGGCAAGGGGCTTCTTTATTTGGGCACTGTATAACGCAATTCAGCGAATTCCCCAAAACGGCTCACCGCCGTTAGTTTTAGCCGCTGTTGGTAGCTGGTATCCTGGAACAACGGGATACCTTGGCCCAACAGGACTGGGGCGATTTGAATGATCCACTGGTCCACCAAATTGGCTTGGGTGGCGACTTTAAGCAATTGTCCGCCGCCCACCAACCAAATCGCCTCAGATCGAGTGGCTTTTAGCTGGGTGAGAAATACCGCCGGATCGTCATGAATGACTTTAGCATCGGGCAATTGCAGCTTCGGTTGCCGGGAAAAGACATAGTTTTCCTTATCGGGATAGAGCAGGTCATCTTTGAGATAATACTTGCTGGCTTCATAGGTCCGACGCCCCATGGCCGTGATACCAATGGTTTTGTAAAAAGCGGGGTAAGTACTGCCATCCCCTTCTGGCGTGGTCAACAACCAGCTCAAATCATCATCGACCCCCGCCAAATAACCATCTAAGCTGATAGCGCCATAAAAAATTAATTGTCCCATTTAATCATGCCCCCTTATCAAATACCAACTAGGCTCAAACATCTTTTTTTAAAATCCATAAAGTCCCAATTTCGCTATCCCGGCGCTGGCCATCATCCCGAAAGCCGGCTTTAAAATACAAAGCCTGGGCCGCGGTATTGTTGGCATTGACTGCCAATATAATGCGCTGAATCCCCGGAAAGTGTTGGGCCACATATTGGGGTAGGGCTAACATAGCTTGTAAGGCAATATGCTGGCCCCGGTAGCGGTCATCCACCGACAATGCCCGTAACAAAATATCTGTTTCAAAGCGGCCGCCATATAGTTGCGGGCCGTCCTTGACATGGAGACAAAAAAAGCCCACCAGCAAATTGGCCCGGTAAATCATCATGGGAAAGCGATTGGACTTGCCCGCTGAGCGGGTGATAACCGACGTGGGCCCGCCGGTATAACGCTGATCTTGCAGTTGGTAGGCGGCCACTTGGGTTTGATTTTCCGAGGTATCCACATAACGTTTAATTGTAACAGCCATCCCCGATTCCCCCTTTGTTGTCAGATAGCCTTATTATACCAAAAAGCGCCCTAGTGCAGCCGTTTAGCTGTTCTAGAGCGCTATTTTTATACTAACGTTTAATCAATGGTCATATCCGCCACTTCATGGACTTTTAAATCTAAGGGTTCTACCCCCACTAATTGCCATTGGTCGCGGATGGCTTGGGTGTTGACTTGCTGAGAAATGATGGTGATGCCACAATCGCCCCCACCGGCCCCGGAGGTCTTGGCGGCCCCGCCGCCGGCTTCGGCTAAGTCACACATTTGCTTCAATAACGTGGTTTCAATGGAAACTTCACTTAAAGTACTGAGTTCCTGAAGCAAGCGGCGATTGATGGTGATTTGGTGTTGGATTTCGGCCAAATCCCCTGTTTCAAAGCCCTGGATCATGGCGGTGACGCAGGCTTTAGAAGCTTTAAGAAATTGCAAATAAGCCTCATGGCGCGTGGCGGTGGCAATGGTGATTTTATCCACCAATTGGGAGGTGGAGGCCGGTGAGCCGGTCCAGCCGATCATCAACTCCAAATCCCGGGGAGGCTGGAGCATCTGAACATCTAAATCCGGCCACTTCATGTCTAAAAGTTGGCTGAGGGTCGCCACATGGCGTTGGGCCCGCAGCCAGCCATGGTTGAAGGAGCGATAAGCGATCCACCCCCCATAGACACTGGCGGCAATGTCCCCTAAAGAACCGTTACCTTGGACATCCAGATGGGCAATGGCGGAAAGCTTATAAATCTCATCCTTAGATAGAACTAAACCATAGAATTGACACAAAGCCTTGACGGTCCCCACCGTGACGGCGGCGGAACTGCCCAGGCCGTACTTGCGGCCATCTTCGGAATCTAGTTGGGAATTGATATTTAGTTTGAATAATTTTAATTTTTTACCTTGTTCTAACGCGTATTGTTCCGTGAAACGGATGGCCGAGAGAATGTAATGGAAGGGATTATCCCGATTATCAAATACCATCTTGTCCCCGTTGCGGCGCCAATACAGTGAGTTTTCCTGATACTGTTTTGATTCAATACTGCCAATTTCATCACTTTGGGTGATGGAAACTGTCACGAACTGATCAAGGGCCACGATAATTGCGGGCATCCCCGGTTCTACGACCGCATACTCCCCGGCAATGTACAGCTTCCCTGGTGCTTTGACCGTTATCAAACAAATTCCTTCTTCTATAAATAATCGTTACAATTTATTTTACCACAACTCATCATAGCAATAATCCTTAACTGGTTGCAACTACTTCATGGTTATACCATTAAAAGGCCTCAAAATGGTCTTATATGACAAATCTGTTAGCTGAGGCGGCCTCTTATAATGAATATTTATAATGACTACCCTGTTTGACTATATTTTTTATAAGGTTCTATACTGACACCATCAACAAAAAAGTTAGTCTTCGAAGGGAGCACATATTATGCAAGCAAGAGAAATATTAAATAACCCATTTTTAAATAAAGGCACTGGTTTCACCCAAGCGGAACGAGACGATCTGGGGCTTAATGGCCTGATTCCACCCCGTGTGCAAACCATTGCTGAACAGGCCCAACAAGTCTATGCCCAATACCAAACCAAGGTCAATGACTTAGAAAAGCGCCTGTTCTTAATGCAAATCTTCAATGAAAATCGTACCCTATTCTTCTATTTATTCGCCCAACATGTGGCTGAATTCATGCCCATCGTTTATGACCCAACCATCGCTGAGACCATTGAAAACTACAGCCATCTGTTCGTGCAAACCCAAGATGCCGTGTATTTATCCGTAGATGATCCTAAAAACATGAAATCCGCCCTACAAAACGGTGCTGACGGTCGGGATATTCGCCTGATCGTGGTCAGCGATGCGGAAGGTATCTTAGGTATCGGCGACTGGGGTGTTCAAGGTGTGGATATCTCTGTGGGTAAGCTGATGGTTTATACCGCCGCCGCTGGCCTGGACCCCCGCCAAGTCCTACCTGTGGTCATTGATGCCGGCACTAACCGCCAAAGCCTATTAGATGATCCCATGTATCTGGGCAATCGGCATCAACGGACCCGGGGGGCTCAATACGACGATTTCATCGACCAATTCGTTGAAGTCGTTGAAGACCTGTTCCCTAAAGTCTACTTGCATTGGGAAGACTTTGGCCGCAGCAATGCCGCTAAAATCCTAGACAAATATAAAGACAAGATCACCACCTTCAACGACGACATCCAAGGCACCGGCATCATCGTTTTGGCGGGTATTTTAGGGGCCTTGAAGATTTCCGGTGAAAAACTCACCGACCAAAAATACCTCTCCTTTGGGGCTGGCACTGCCGGGGCCGGGATCGTCAAACGCATCTATGACGAAATGATCGTCGAAGGCCTGACACCTGAAGAAGCCAAACAGCATTTTTATCTGGTGGACAAGCAAGGCCTATTATTTGAAGATACCCCAGATCTCACGCCAGAACAAAAACCCTTTGCCAGAAAGCGCAGTGAGTTTGCCAATGCAAACACCTTGACCAATCTGGAAACCGTCATCAAAGCCGTGCACCCCACCATTCTAGTGGGGACTTCCACGCAGCATGGTGCCTTCACGGAAGCGGCCATCAAGGCAATGGCTAGCGCCACCAAACGGCCGATCATCTTCCCAATCTCTAATCCCACCAAGTTGATTGAAGCCAGTGCGGCTGATTTGATTCAGTGGACGGACGGTCATGCCTTGGTAGCTACAGGGATTCCCAGTGCCCCAGTGGTTTACAAAGGGACCACTTACGAAATCGGCCAGGCTAATAACGCCTTGGTTTATCCCGGTTTAGCCTTTGGGACCATTGCCGTATCCGCTAAGTTATTGACCGACGATATGATCAGTGCCGCCGCCCATTCTTTAGGGGGCATTGTGGATACCACTAAACCCGGTGCCGCCGTCTTACCACCCGTCAGCAAATTAGACGTGTTCTCCAGAACCGTTGCCGTAGCCACTGCCAAAGCTGCCGTGGCGGCCAACTTGAATCAAGAACCAATTCAAGACGTGGCTCAAGCGGTGGATGATATGAAATGGACGCCTAAATACTAAGCTTAAGCTACGCGCGTTATTTGGGGTTTCAGGAGGGAGTTAGCACACACCATGAGTGCATTTTTAACCAGTGTTTCCAGCGTTGTGGAAATCGTTTTGGTAATTGCTTTAGGCTATTATCTCAGACGTACCAAGCGCTTTGACGATAAATTCAAGGGCAGCATTTCATTTTTGATCATGAATGTGGCCTTACCACTATCCATCTTTGTCCAGGTCTTGACCAACTTGACCCGGGATAAGTTAGCCAGTTTGTCGGGCGGTTTGATCTATGTCTTGATCAGTTTTGCCACCGGCTATGTGGTGGCCTATCTGTTGATGAAGATCCTCCGGGTCCGCAAGGGTCGCCGGGGCACTTTTATCAACATGTTCGTTAATGCCAATACTATTTTTATTGGCCTGCCCCTAAACATGGCCCTATTCGGTCAGGTCAGCCTGCCTTACTTTTTGATTTACTACGTAGCCAATACCGTCTCCACTTGGGCCATTGGGGTCTTCTTCATCTCAAATGATGACCCCACCAAAGAAAAGGGCGCCAATAAAGGCAACTTTAACTGGCGTAAATTATTGCCCGCCCCCTTGATTGGCTTCATCGTGGCTTTGGTTTGGCTGTTGTTAGGCCTGCCGCTGCCAAAAATCATCAACAGCACCTTCTCCATGGTGGGTGGCATTGTCACGCCAATGTCTTTGATCTACATTGGGATCGTGTTAGCTGATGCCGGCTTGAAGTCCATTCACTTTGACCGGGATACCATCTTCGCTTTGCTAGGGCGGTTCGTCATTGCCCCGGCCATCATGATGGCCATTGTGGCCGTTGCTAAAAGTAGCGGGCAGGTCATGCCCCAGGTAGAATCCAGCACTTTGATCATTCAAGCGGCCACCCCAGGGTTAGCCGTCTTGCCAATCTTGGTGGGCCAAGCCCACGGGGATGTGGAATATGCCACCAACGTGGTCACCACCAGTACCGTCTTGTTCGTCATTGTCATTCCAATTTTAATGCAATTGATCTAGTTAATAAAAGCCGCCGCAGTTCTGGTATTTCAGAATTGCGGCGACTTTTTACTTTATGTAAAAATATAATTATATAATAATTAAATATCATGAACTATTGCATATTCGGTATTTAATATTATCATAAAGTTTGTCTTTTTATCATAAATAGCAACTTTACGTATTGAATATTACTGCGCCATCGCATAATATAATACATGGCATATGTTCACCACGTCTTTGATCAGGACATCGAACCTAAATATGTTATTTTTGAAAGGAAGTTTCTATTATGAGTTTAATCGTCACAGTTACATCTGGTAATGGGGCATCTTGTTATGACAGCATCAACGGCAACGTTACCAGCACTTTACCATTTGAAGAACAATACACCACCTATTCAATCGATGGTGCCGACAAACAAGCAGACAGCAACGGGACTATTTGGTATAACGTTGGGACTGACCAATTTGTCAATGACACAGAAGTATCTGAATCTGTTAAAAGCGTGACCCCTAAGGAAGGGACTGTCACTATTACTACAGCCGACAAGGCCGTCCTGCAACATTCCGTTAATGGTCGGACCATTGACGGCCGTGACCCTCTTGAAGTTGGGTCTCAATGGCATTACACCGAAGTCGCTGTAGATGCTTGGGATCAAAACAACTATGACCTTGGTGATAACCAATGGGTCCAAGGTGCTTATACTGATGATCCAGAAAATAATACCGGAACACGAGTAAAAGTGTCTTTCTATGATCCAGCCGTTCTTGGTTCAGACATGGGTTATTCAGGCGTAGCAACCAACAATGCTGTATTCCCTAAAGGTACTAAATTAAAAATCGTCCTTGACGATGCTTTAAATGACGGTACAACAACTTTGGAACGTACGGTTAATGATACGGGTACATTCGTTCAAACAAATCCCAATCAAATCGATATCGCTTTACCAGAAGCGGATATCCCATCATATGGCATCACAAACGCAACTGTTTATGTAGAGTAATCGTCAGGTAATCCTCCTAAAATAAACTTTGATGAAACTACTAAAATTCCCCCTCCTTGTTAATTTATAAAAAATTGGCCCTACTCTTTTGCTGAGTAGGGCTGTTTTAATTGATTTTACTATATTTAGAGCAAGTATTTCCATAGATGGAATGATAATTATATTATATATTATATTTTTCTGTTTTTTCTTTTCATCAAACGTGAATTTAAAATTTACAATACGTCTATTTTTAAAAATTTACTAAAATTATGAGCAGATTTATAAGAATGTGATATGCTAAAAGAATATTAGAAATGGTTCTAATTTAAGGAGGAAATTTATGTTAAAGACTAAGTTTAGGTATGTCGGCATAACGTTCAGCTTATTAATCACCACTTGCATACTGGCATTTTCGGGCTATCTCAGTAACGTTGTAAAGGCTGATTCGGCAACAGCAGATGGTTATGCCATCACTGATACCCAAGGAACATTTGCGAGTGGTAAACAAGCCTTGCCCCTATATACATTGGAAAATAATTCCAAACTAGTAAAATCGGGTAAAACACTAAATGTTGACTTTTCCCAGTATCAATCATTTGGCTATGCTAAGGACAAAGATGAAACCATCTATGCAATTAACTTGGGTAGTAGTCAATGGGTAAAACCAGGTGACAAGTTTTCAACGCCAGTGACCTATGGTGCAGATATTGATCTTGGTAGGCAGGCCATCAAAACAGAGAAATTATCTGATGGTTCTTATGATTCTTTTGCATGGCCGTTAAAGATTTATTCTGATGCTGCCGCAACACAAGACACTGGGCAAACGCTAGCAACAAATAATAGTGACTGGTCTGTTACAACTACTGGCGTTAATAACATGGGTAATGTCGTCACCTATGATCTAGGTGATAACCAATGGGTCAGTGATCGTCAAAATGTCAATGCCGGTTATCAAACCGCCGTAGCAAAACCCGGTTATATCCTTGGCGTATTCTCCAATAATGAGAGCTTACCACTTTATAAAGATGCCGGTTTAACAACACCATCGGGCCAATTAAATACGAATGGATCTTTGTGGCAAGTTCAAAGCTCCTGGGTAAATACTTGGGGCAGTGCACATTCATATGCGCTAGGTAATCAACAATGGATCTACGCTAAGGACGTTACCGAAATTCCTTCATCAAAAACATTCCAAAACGGCACTGTAACTTACAACACAAACGGTAAAGCGACAGGAACGTTATCACATGATGATACCTATCAGGTCTTTGATGCTAAAAACATTCATAATCGTATTTTCTTAAAATTAGGCAATGATAATCAATGGGTTGATTTCCAGAGTTAGCTTTAATGGCAACTTTAAAAATAATTGAATGATACATACATGCTTAAAAAATAGCAATGATAATTGTGTCGAAAAAATATGCTATGCAGCATGAATAAATGCAGTATTGGAGGAACAGAAAGTATCTAATGATTTTAAATAAAAACGAGATATTGATCAATCTTAAAAATACTAAGCAATTTCAAATTAAATATCCAGATTCTTCTGACCAAATGGTTACGCTAGATAGAGATATAATTTTTGATAATTTGCTTAAATACAGTGATATTACAAACCCCATTATAGATATAGTAGGAATTAAAACAATTTTCTATGGCTATGAAATCAAAGCATTTCTGAAAAGTAAACTATTTCACATTATATGTAGGAAAAACTACCTCGACATTACTGAAGTTCCAGATAAACAGCAGGCGGAAAACGAAAAACAATTATTTAGAGAATACGTTGCACGATATGAAGATGATCCTGCGCTTGCAGATTGCCCCATCAGCAAATCACCATTTGCAACTCCATTAGCTAGAGGTATTGGCTATGTTTCCGAACCCACAGCAGCTATTGACCCTGACTTGATAACTGATCCAGCTTCAGGAGAATTTGTTGTTAATAAAACTATTGATACGCTTGATCAACCCATCCAAATGAAAGATGCAATCGCTAAAAAAAAGCGATATTTATCATGATTCAATCAAAAAAACTCGGAGGTTATGTAGATATGACAGTCTCAAAAATCAAAAAAGTTTGCTTGGCAAGTGCAACATTATTAGCTTTAACTGGGGCAGGCCTAGCGGTCAGTAGTCAATCTGACAATCAGGT
The DNA here is from genome assembly GCF_001436375.1 of Agrilactobacillus composti DSM 18527 = JCM 14202. Lineage (GTDB taxonomy): Bacteria > Bacillota > Bacilli > Lactobacillales > Lactobacillaceae > Agrilactobacillus > Agrilactobacillus composti. The sequence continues at coordinate 66,234 of NZ_AZGA01000054.1, forward strand.
TTTAGCCGCTGTACAGACCGCATCATCTAATGGCGGAACTATTCCTATCTATGCGGATGCTGCAACTACACAAAACACCGGTAAATTATTAGATCCTAGTATTTCAGAATGGCAAAGCTTCAATCGTAGCGAAGCGCAAAATGGCAGTGTGTCTTATGATTTAGGGGGAGGTCAATGGGTTAAGGCCGTTGACCTGAGTCGCCCAGGCTCTGTGACGATTAAAGATAACGTCCCCAGCACTGACACAGACGGCTTGGTGGCTTCTGATAAAAAGCCAGTTCAAATTTATAGCGATGCCCAATTGACCCAACCTACAAGCACGTTATCTACAGGTGTCAACGCTTGGCAAATTTTCAGAACCGCTTATGATGTCAAAGGTCATCCTTTCGCCTATGACTTAGGCAATAATCAATGGGCTTATCAAGGTGATTTCTATACGTCAAGTCCTGCTATTGTTTATGTACCTGCAGGTCAACTAGAGAGTATTAGTAGAACTGATAGTAGAATTAGTGCCCAATCATCCAACGAGTCCATTGCTCAACCAGGTTACTACAAAGTTTGGGATGTAACCGGTGGTCTTTCTGGTGCTGGCAATGGTTTCTTCGTACGTTATGTTAAATTAGGTAATGACCAGCAATGGTTCGCTTTCAACTAATCTATACTTCTAAAAAATATTAAATAGAGGGGTTCCCAAGAAAATATTTTTCTTGGAAATCCCTCTTTATTATTCATTTAAGGATAAGCTTTTACTATTTAAATAAAAATTTTAGCCTAATTGCGTTACACGATGAAATTGTGGCTCACTAGTCCAATATTGGCCATCTGTTGGTGAATAACCAATTCCGTCTTGTGTATTCTCAGCATTCCACATTTGACCATTACCAGAAAAAATACCTACATGGTCATGACCAGTTGGTCCATAGAATACTAAGTCCCCAGGAACGGCCTCACTGGCATCAATAGCCGTTGTAGCACTGAACTGATCCCAAGAAACATCTCCAATGTCAATTCCGAATTGTTGTAAGCTGGCCCATACGAGGCCTGAGCAATCATAGTAATCGGGGCCGTTACGTAAATTGGAGCTTTCAGAATAGCCTCTTCCTGTACCTAAATCAATTGCCTTTTGAAGAAAAGCAGCACGCTTACCACTAGAACCTTCTGGGTCATCAGTATAGGCTCCTTGGACCCATTGGTTATCACCAAGGTCATAGTTGTTTTGATTCCAAGCATCTACAGCGACTTCGGTGTAATGCCATTGAGATCCAACTTCAAGGGGGTCACGGCCGTCAATGGTCCGACCATTAACGGAATGTTGCAGGACAGCCTTGTCAGCTGTGGTAATAGTGACAGTCCCTTCCTTAGGGGTCACGCTTTTAACAGATTCAGACACTTCTGTGTCATTGACAAATTGGTCAGCCCCAACGTTGTACCAAATAGTCCCATTGCTGTCTGCTTGTTTGTCGGCACCATCGATTGAATAGGTGGTGTATTGTTCTTCAAATGGTAAAGTGCTGGTAACGTTGCCGTTGATGCTGTCATAACAAGATGCCCCATTACCAGATGTAACTGTGACGATTAAACTCATAATAGAAACTTCCTTTCAAAAATAACATATTTAGGTTCGGTGTCCTGATCAAAGACGCGGTGAACATATGCCCACGTATTAGATTATTAGACGCGGCAGACATAGTCAATGCAAATTAATATATTTTATGATAAATAAGGAAACTTTATGATAAAAATAAATAAATTTAGCCAAATATTTCATAAATATTTGGCATTTATCATTAAATTTAAACTAACTGGTTGATTTCCAAAATATATTAAAATATCATCACCTTGTAAGCAATGCTTATTGTTACAATCGTTTGGCCAAACGATATTATTAAACTAAGGAAGTAACTATTATGCAAAATATCTTTACATTAAGCAGTCAAGCATTACGATTTATTCAAGCTCCCGCAGCTCAAAGCAAGGTTCCCTTCTCAGATGGCAAACTCGCTGAATGGGTGGATGCTCAGCCCCAAGGATGGTTTAATTGGGTCACACCCGGCTCGTACACTTATGCCGATTTAACAACAGCATCTTCTACAGTTCCGGCTTCAAACAATGATGCTGAAGAAACTGGTACCATTGACTTCTTTGGTATAGGTGATGGGTCTTATATTGCTGCAGAAGCCGATGCTAGTAATGGTACAAAGGACAGCTGGTTCTTCAATAATCCCATGTCCCCAACTGTTATTTGCTGGGTACCATTTTCCGGTGATGTTAATGTCTACAATACTTTTAAACGTAATCGTAATCTGATTGATCGCATCAGTGTCTCCACTTCAACGCCTGTCGCTAATGATACTGAAAATCGCAATAGTAATGTTATCAACGTTAATGGCGCTATTTGGTTCCAACTAGACAAGGATCGTTGGATCACACCCCATGCTGACTTCAATCAACAAGGCCTTGCTAAAACTGATGATGTTATATATCATGATGCAGATCAAATTGTCAATGACAGTGCTACTATCTCTGCAGCACAAGATACACCTGCCTATGACACACCTTATATTTTGGACCAACGCCAATTAGGCCATAATGTGGCTGCTGGTACAACTTCTATTAACACTGGCAATGGCGGCATCGTCTCCGTTGATGGCCAACTTTGGGGTCAAACCGAAGACGGCGAATGGTTTACAAACCATGAATATTATCAATCTGGCTCGGAAATGGAAACATATGACCGAAAAGATAACCCAATCACTCTGCCAGTTTTAGCTTATCACGATATCTCTGACAATCCTGAAAGTAGAAGTATCTGGGCTATGCCTGTAGCTCAGTTCAAAGAGGAAATGGATTGGCTTAACGAAATGGGCTATCACACATTAACTATTGACGAAACTTATGCAGCTTTGCGTGATAATACTTTACCCTATGATAAATGTGTCACAATTACCTTTGATGATGGCTACGCCGGTTGGAATGAAAATGTAGCGTCTATTTTGAAGAGCAACAATCAAACTGCAATTTTCTTTAAAATCTCTAAAGGTACAGGTTATGACTACACAGCTGCAAAAGACCTATCAGAACAAGGTTTTGCTATTGGTGGCCATACATCTACGCATCTCGACCAGTCCACATTGCCTTACTGGAATCAAGAAACGCAATATGCAAAGACAATTACTGAAATTTCAGAAGGTATGGGCGGAAACGTAACTGGTTTTGACTTTTTAGCCTACCCTGAAGGTGGCCATAACTATTTGTCTTGGTTAGCTGCTAAGAATGCAGGCTATAAAATGGCCTTCTTATACAATAATCGTATTGCCACCGCCTTCAGCAATGATCAAGAGAAATACGAAGTAAGCCGTGTTCGCATGGAGTCTTCTTTCTTCAACACTTCAGGTAACACGCTATTAGACAAGGGTAATAAGGACCAATTTATCGAAGCTTTAACGACTAATCGTCCGACAAGTAGATTCTAAATATTTACTCGTCCACAGTAAAAATAAGACCGTATGATCCCCAAAAATGAGGCTCTCATACGGTCTTTTCTGTTTGCTATTTCACACGTGCTACAAAGCCATCTGGATAAGCAATTATCGAATCAGAACTATTGCTAAAATAACTATTTCCCCAATAACCATTAGTGATTTGTTGCCAATCCCCATCGTTTTCACTATCATTGTACAGTTTTAAATCAGATGTTGAATTTATCGGGATTTGCGCATCGGAAAGTCTGATCCACTGGTCACCACCAAGATTTAAATAAACGCCATCACTGCCATATTGATATCCATATATTTGCCACTGAGAGCCCGCTGGTAATGTCTTGCCAAAATCCATTTCTAAAGTTGGCTTATCAGCAGGTGCAAGCCCTACTAAAGCACCATCAGATTTAATAGTAGCCGTCGTTTGATAGTCATGCCAGATACTCGCATCACCGTTAGCCTTGTAGAAATTGGCATCTAACGCCTTATTTCCTTTGCTACCCTCAATTTGAGTCACATTACCATTAGCATAAACTATATATTTACCGATTTGTTTTTGTCCATATACCATGGTACCAACCATGTATTTATCACCATACGTCCCACTTTGCCATGGTGCATCACCATCGTTCTTAGCGCCTTCAATATGAACTTGATCATAGGTATTACCACCTTCAGCCATTCGTGCTTTATTGGCAACAACTAATTTGGCATCAGATGCATTATCCACAGGAATTTGAACATCATCCAAGTAAACCCATTGTCCATCCCCAATCAACAACTTAACGCGACCCGCAAAACTGCCAGTTCCGTATGGCACAATAGATGGTGAACTGTAATATCCCAACACTTGCCATTGCGAACCTGGTGCCAAATACTGTTTAAAATTAGCATAATACAGACTTGGCCCTTCAGTAAGGCCATTGCCAATTTCTGGTCCACCTTCAGGACGTATTGTTGCAATTGTTGAATAGTCGTGGTAGTCATCTTCAGTCGCAGCAATCACTCGTCCTTGATTATGTACTAGAAATACCCCGAGACTTAAAAAACTTAAAGTGATTAGAACCATTTTACGTAACTTCATATGTATCCTCCTTATGGAAAAAGCTCAATATTTTTAAAGTACACTCATATTAATATAAAAATCATCCTAATTTAAAGATAATATATAAAAAAATATTGAATTTACTAAAATCTTAACAATTTGAAATCGAATTCATAACCATATAGCTGAACGGTTTTTGCCAGAAATAATTTCATAAAGTTAAAAAAATTATCATAAAGTTTTGTCAACTTTCTTGAAATATGCCAAACCTATAGTATTATAGGTCTTGTCATATGCCACCAGTGTTTCTGATCAAAACACGAAAATGCTTATCCCAATAGAAAAGATTGCAATATATTTTTACTAAATATATAGATACAAGCTTTTCTTGAACGCTAGTTCCAAAATAGTTCCAATTGTTTTGCAAGAAATTATGTCAATCTTTTAAAAACCATTGTACTGAAAGGAGGTCATCTCATGAATCAAAATTGGAATATCATTCTCTATCAAATTATTCTTCCAATTGTGATTTTGATAGTTAGCGGTTATTTAATCCCTTTAATTCGTAGTTTAGCTAAAAATCAAAAGAATGTTGTCAAAAAGCAGAGCCTAAACTCTCTAGCTGATATTCTGGATGCATTGGATAAAATTGCGAGTACCCAAGTTGCCCAAATTGAAGCTAACAAAAGCACAAATGTAGTAGGTCTTGACAAAAAACGCACTGCAACAAAAGCTACCAATGCTCAAGCAAGAAGTTTAGGGATCAATACGTCTGGCATTGATATTTCGGCAATTGTTGAATCCGCTTTTTCTGCCAAGAAGCAAGAACTGCACAGCAATTACAGGACTAGCACCAGTACCACAATCAAATAAGAACAGGATGGTTGTAGAAATGGCAAATTTATTCGCAGACGTCAGCTCGTACCAAACTGATGACGTCTCTTACATCAAGGACCTTGGCGCTCAAGCCGTTGTTGTAAAAATTACTGAAGGAAGCGCAGATGGCACGGCCTACAAAAATCCTAAGGCCCTCAATCAGACCCAAAGTGCCCTAGAAGCTGGCATGAAGGCTCATCTTTATCACTATGCTCTTTACACCAGTGCGCAAGATGCACAAAACGAAGCAGATTTTTTTAATGATTATGCTAAGGAATTAGGATTTAACAATGACTGTGTCATGGTCATTGATGTTGAGGACAGTAGCATCGAAAGTACTGACACTTACAACAACACCGTAGCATTTTTAGATCGTTTACGAAATCTTGGTTGGGACAAACTTGCTGTTTATAGTATGGCAAGTTGGTTTTGGCAACAGAAACTACCAACAACAGATGCAATTTGGGTTGCAAATTATACCACAGATGGCCCTGGTGTCGATGGTGCTACCGCTTGGCAATTTACAAATGCGTATAACGGCTTGTCTCTGGACATGTCTGATGATTATACCGGCTTATTTACTGCTTAATTATAAATTAACAACCACGGAGGTTAAAGGATAGCAATGAAAGAGGATAATTCACAAGGAAATCAAAATACCGAGCTCACTTATTTGCAAGTATATCGCAACAAATTAGGCTATGAAGCACGAATTAGAGCAATGGCTTCTGCTGCACGCACTTACTTGCGCAAAGCACCGGTCAGTGACTTGCTGCTAATGCGTGAAACAATTGATAACCATGAAGATGCTTGGAAAAAGCACCATATTTTAAAAACCGAACTACCCGATGGTTGCTCAAAAAATGTTATTACCTATCGTTGCGAGGCCTTAGGTTATACCAAGATTGTCCTTGCGTCTGACGACCAGTGTTTAAAAGAATATCAACTTTTACTTGGTAAGGCTATCCAAGGTGAATTAATACCCCGAGCCCCGTACAAGAAAACAACGTTCCGGGGATTTACCAGCTTCACTGATAAACTCAGGAAAGCAACCGCCAAAGAGTCAAAAGATAACGATGAATAGCCCCATCCGCTTTGGAAAGAGAACGAAATCTTTATTTCGTTCTCTTTTTTAAAACCGTCTTGATCAGCGTCGATATTTACTAAACCACTCAACCGATATCATTTATGCTCACAGTCATTGCAAATGGCGGAATGTCATAATACTTAAAATAAAATATATTATTATAACTAAAAATCTATAGATTTCAGTTTATAATATTCATAATTTATACATTATATACTAGTATATTTTTAAATTTATGTATAATTTATTTGTAAATTGAATTAATTTTTAAAGTTTTTCTTAATTTTTCCAAATAGCCCCTTTCTGTTCTTTTAGTAAAACTAAGATAGTGTTACCCTAAAAAAGGCATTTGCCATCAAACTGTCAATCCGAAAGGGGATAAAATTTATGAAAAAAGCTTCAAAAGTGAAGTACTTGGGCCTTGCAGCTGCCGCATTATTAGCCGTTGCACCCGTTGTTGCACCCGCAGTTTCATCTGTCGCAACTAGTAACCTCACTACGGTTCAAGCCGCTACCACCGGTATCACTGGCGACTTTAACATTAAAGCCGACAAGCTTTCAGTAAAAAGTAACGCACCTTATTACAAAGATAGTGCTACTTCTGAAACAGTTGGTAAAAATGTCTCTGGCACCAGTTTAACCGCCACCAAGGTACATATTGAGAACGGCCAAGTCAGCGCTTATGGCGATAAGACTGGTTGGGTCAGTGTTTATGACATTGCCTCTTCCCAAAATGGCACCCTTACCTTTACCGACAAAGTTACCCTAAACACCGCCAGTGACGATGCGGTTTGGACGGATACATCTGACAGCTCTACTTTCAAACCCGGCGCTGGCGCTAAGTTAATCGCTAAAACTGCCACGGTGGCTTCTGACGGTACGGTCAACACAGTGACTGGGACCCAAGATAACGACCAGGGTAATTATAGCGTTGCCGCTAGTGATCTATCCGTAGAACCCGCTGCCGAAACTTTGACAGAAGACACCAACATTGTTAGTGACCAGACTTCCATCAAAGCTAATTCTTATGAAGGCGCGCAGATTTATGGGGACAAGGGGACAACTAAGGCCCTTGATGGCAAGACTATTTCTTACAACAAGGCCACAACCATCCAAGCCTATGTCCGGGATACAACCAACAAGGACACCATCGTCGCTTACAAGATCGGCGACGGCCAATATGTTAAAGCTGGCGACGTGACTGCGGCTGGCTTAGACTTGAGCGAGGTCATTGCCAGTGGTAAAGTGACCACCACTAAAGATGCGACGGTCTATAAGGACAGTTCCATTACAGAAGCCAAGGATACTAAAATCGCCAAGGGTCAAGAAGTGGATTATAGTTCCATCGTCAAAACTGCCGATGGCAAAGTTTACGCTTATGGCTCAGACAAGGGTTACATCAAGGCCAGCGATGTCACCACAGCTAGCACCGGAGATACTGGCGATTTAACAATTTCTGTCTTACCTAGTGGCACAACGGTTAATTCCAGCAACAAGGCTGTAACGGTTTATACCGATGCTGCGACCACCAAGGCTTCTGGGACCAAACTGGATACGCAATATGATATCTGGGATGTGACCCGTACTGCTAAGGATAAGAGTGGCAAAGTCGTCGCATACGACTTGGGCAATAGCCAATGGGTCAAAGCTGGTGACGTCACAACTGATGCCAGCACTGGCAAATTGACCACAACGCCGGTCACGGATGGCACTGCACTATATTCTGCTTATAAAGCCGCTCAAATTTACAGTGATCCTGACACCACCAAAGCTAACGGCACATTGAACACAAGCTACAACGAATGGACCGTCAACCAAGTTGCTAAGGATGCCAATGGCAATGCCGTGGCCTATGACTTAGGATCAAACCAATGGGTCAAGGCCTCTGACTTGGAAAAAACGGCCCCACTTTCTGGGACTTTTGACGCCAATGCCGGCACACCAATGTACGACCAATCTGGTAAAATGACTGGGACCATTGACAGCGAAGGCTTATTCCAAGTCTTTGGGGTAACCTACATCAATGGTAAACAAGCCGTCAAATTAGGCAACGACTCACAATGGGTCATCGCCGCTTCCGGTGACTACTTCCCAGCTTAATGCCTTGCGTCTGATCTAAATGATAAGCGTTATTTTAGCCATGAATCCATTGGGGGATTCATGGTTTTTTGTTAGTTGAAATAAGCTGCTTGGTTCAAACAAAGCAGCCAATCCGAATTTATCGTGAGTTGAATCATTGGCCCACATCATAGCTTCCCTTATAGCAGAGCTATTTTACCAGTTATGGTAACATTGGTCATAAAGGATGTGATCAAATGTACACCCTCAATCAGGTCAAGAACTTTCAATTATTCAAACAAAAACTCATTAACCCATCAGACACCCCATTCTCCGAGACGCACTTCTTTGAACTACTTCAATTACTGGGGTACATTCAACTGGATAGCATCAACGTGACTGCGGCTAGAAGTCAGGACATTGTCTTATGGTCTCGTTTAAACCACTACCCTCGCAATGGTTACACCAAATATTACGAAACGAATGCCGTGGCTGAGGTTTATTTGCATGCCCTTTCACTGCTACCCACAAACTCACCCATCATCGCGGCTTGGCATCGAGCCAATTTGGCCAATCTCTGGCAAGATCCTGATAATAAATATTATTTTGAAGTTTACGACAAACTCCTAGCCACTGGCCCCATCTACAAAAGACAGTTCGTTCAAAATAAAAAATTAGCCCAGTGGCACTTATCTAAAAAAGATAAAGCCATTAATAGACTATGGCGCGCCGGTTTGATCACGATTAAAAGAGATAGCCGTTTCAGTAAAATAATTGAGCCCACCACTACTCCAATACCCATGCAGTCCACCGATAAAGAAGCAGCACTTGATGAACTATATGCCAACTTGATCACATTGACATTTAACAATCTAGGTATTGCTACAAAAAAAGAAAGTGCGGATTATTTCCACTTGAAGAAGCGACGCTTTGAAAGAATATTTGCCCAACTACAAGCTGCGGCCCGTATTAGTACTATTGCGGTACAAGATACAGCTACCTATTACATCTTAACCAGTGATATCCCCGAATTAGACCAGGATATGCTACCTCAACCTGACAGTATCAGTTTACTGTCACCATTTGATAATTTAATTCGTGATAGAAAGCGCACTCTAAAATTATTTGGCATAGATTATAAACTAGAAAGTTACGTCCCACCTGAAAAAAGAGTCTTTGGTTATTATGCCCTATTAATTCTTGTTGGCAATAACATCGTTGGTACAATCGATTTAAAATTTGACAAAGCGCTAAACAAATTGACGACAAGACAACTACTTTGGCAGGATAACACTGCTGATAATGCGGCCTACAACACACTGCTGACGGAAAAATTAGCAGCATTCACCAAATTCGTGACAATGTAGCGAGCCTAGTTACCAAGTCAATCGTAATTCGTCGCGTGCTATAATGGCGGTATCACACCAATTGGAGGTTTTAATTCATGGTCAAAAAAGATGGACATTCCCATACAGAATTTTGTCCCCACGGTTCTGGAGACTCGGTGGAACTGATGATTCAAAAAGCTATCAAGCTGGGCTTTAAAGAATATAGCATCACTGAACACGCTCCCTTACCCCCAGAATTTCGCCAGGACTATCAAGGCTACGCCAGCGGCTTTGACGAAGCCTCAATGGCCCTGTCAGATTTACCAGCTTATTTCAAGACCTGCCGGGCTCTGCAAGCCAAGTATGCCAGCCAACTTAAAATCAATATTGGCTTTGAATTGGACTTCTTACCTTCCCAGTTAGCCTGGACTCGGGATTTTTGGCAAGAATATGGGCCCCAAACTTCTGATAATGTGTTGTCCATCCACTTTTTAAAGGGCCTCGACCATAAGTATTGGTGCGTAGACAATACGCCCACGGAAATGGCCCAGGGCCTGTTGCCAGAAGCAGCGGGTAATGCCCAGCGGCTCTACGGTGAATACATCGACGCTTTAAAAGTTGCCGTGACCACCGATCTGGGTCCCAACGCCCCCAAGCGCTTGGGTCATATCACCTTGATCAAGAAGTTCCAAGATTACTTCCAACTCCCGGCGAAATTTGATGCCGCTAATTTGACAAAGGTCAAAGAACTCCTCACCCTAGTCAAAGCCAATCACTTTGAATTGGATATGAATACAGCTGGCCTTTACAAAGCCTACTGCAATGAAACCTATCCATATCCCGAAATCAGCCAACTGGCTAAAAGCATGGGCATCCCCCTCGTCTATGGCTCCGACGCCCATAGCATCGCTGCCATCGGTCAAGGCTATCATCAAGTGGCGGATATGGTGGCTTTATAATATATCAGAAATATCAATATTTGAAGTAGTTACAGATATGCCACTGAGTAGTATCACATGTTACTCAGTGGTATAATTATGCTAGAGGTGATTGCTAATGAAAACGCCTGAAGTTGTTCGTGAATTACGTGCCCGCTATGGTCTGAGTCAACATAAGCTAGCCACTATCATGAATGTGTCTACACGTTCTGTCGAATCATGGGAACAAGGATTACGCGAACCCCACGGTGCAGCTGCACGACTCCTGCAACTATTAAATACAGACAGTGCTGTTATTAAAACTTTAGAGAATATTGACGCGCCTAATCTCGCTTTAGACCTAGCAACCGATGAATCCAACCTGACTATTGAGGGTGTTACTTTTGCTAATAAAACCGAATATCGTGCTGCTCTAAATGCCATTGTTAGTAATATGTACGAGGGTTTCCAGCCAACTAAAGCTGATATTGCTTATTTCGCTGCCCATATCGGTCAACCAATTAATCCTAAAGAGGTTTTAAGCTGGGTAAAGACCAATCATGGGGAATTATTCGATGGCAACAAATGAGGAACGCTGGCAGGACTATTTACAACCCAATGGCACTCTGAAAAATTTACTTGGGCTAACCCGCGCTTCTGCACTACAACAAGTAGAATACATTACAACAACGACACGGCAGGAAACGTTAGAAGCCGCTCATTTCGTCTTACCCAACCATGGTCCAATCAAAGGACAAACTACTGCTGATATTCGCCTGCTTCATAAATATCTATTCGAGGGTATATATGCTTGGGCTGGACAGTATCGCACGGTAAATATGGGGAAAGGCAATACAGATACATTTTTCCCAGTGGAACGTTTTCCTATGGCGGATCAAGATATGCAAGAAAAGCTAACGCATTTCGCTGCGCTGGATGAGGATCAATATACGGTCGCACAAAATATGGGAGAAATTATTAGTGAGTTTAACTGGTGGCATCCCTTTCGCGAAGGTAATGGCCGTACGCAGCGCCTGTTAGCAACACTACTTGCATTTCAAAAACATTACTATTTAGGTATTGCCAAGGGCACAACTGCCTACAAAGCTTATATGCAGGCCAGTATCAACGATTCTCCTGAAGAAATGGCTCAGATTTTTTTTGATAATTTACTGCCCCTAGATTAATTCCCCACCTTGCATCCCAAGCCAATCTGTGGCACAATCAGTATCAAGCAATCTGTGGAAGCAGTGCGCCAAAAAATAACGCATGTCCGTGAGCATGCATTTGGAGGCCAATATTATGGAATCATACAACACTAAAAGTACCAATCTAACCCGCAATCAGAAACGGACCATTGTTTCGACTAGTGCGGGTTTTGCTTTGGAAAACATGGACGTCATCTTCTTATCTTTTGCCCTAGCCCCAATTATCGCCACTTTACATATCAGTGGCGCCCAGGCAGGTTTAATCTCTTCCATCACCAACTTAGGCATGTTAGTTGGTGGGGTTATTTTTGGATTACTCGGTGATCGTATCGGACGGGTCAAGACCTTCTCCCATACGATCTTTATTTTTGCCTTCGCCACTGCCGCCATGTTCTTCGCCCAAAACATCTGGACCATTTATATCCTGCGCTTCATCGCCGGTATCGGTGCCGGTGGGGAGTACGGCGTTGGCATCACCTTGATCGCTGAGAATTTTAAAAAACAACATGTGGGGCGTATGACCAGCGTAGCAGCCATCGGCGGCCAAGTAGGGGCTATTTTTGCAGCCGTCTTAGCTTCCCTGATTATTCCTAGCTTCGGTTGGAATTTCCTCTTTTTAGTCGGTTTAGTGCCCGTTATCCTAGCCTTCATCGTTCGACGCCACCTTCAAGAAAGTCCCGTCTTCTTGGCAAGCCGGCAAACACCAGAAGCTAAACAGAAAATCAGCTTAGGCCAATTATTCACCAGCAAAAAACAAACTTATCAAACCATTGCCTTGATGTTCATGGTCGTGGTCCAAATTGCCGGTTACTTCGGCTTGATGAACTGGTTGCCAACCATCATGCAAAAACAATTAGGCATCACCGTATCTGGGTCTTCTATCTGGATGATTGCCACTATCGTGGGGATGTCCATTGGCATGATGACCTTCGGCAGTATCCTGGATTACTTAGGCCCACGGATGGCTTACACTATCTTCTTGTTAGGATCAGCCATTTCTGTCTTCTTGATCACCTTGACCTTTAACGAACTCACCTTGATCATTGCCGGAGCCATCTTAGGCTTCTTCTCCAACGGGATGTTCGGCGGTTATGGGGCCATTATTTCTCGCCTATATCCCACCCACATTCGGGCCACAGCTAACAACCTTATCGTCAACGTTGGCCGGGCCATCGGCGGCTTTTCTTCAGTGGTCATTGGCTTTTTGATGGACCACTACAACCTCATCACAACCATGAGTTTCCTAGCCGTCCTCTACGTCCTCAGCTTCATCGTCATGCTCTCCATCCCCGCCTTGCGGACCTTGAACATGCGCCATGCCGGTACTGACGAAGAAGACGCTGCATAATTATTGAATACAACCTCTGAAACTAAGGCATAACCTTAATTTCAGAGGTTTTTTTAATAGCACTAGTATTTTTGATCTCGTTAGTTTACAATGTATACATAGTTTACAATGTAAACAAAGGAGATATAAAAATGACTCTAGCCATCAAATTAACTAATGTTCATAAGCGTTTCAATCAACATCTAGTATTAAAAGGCATAAATTTAGAAATTAAACAAGGCGAGATTATTGGGTTATTAGGGGCCAATGGTGCTGGAAAGTCTACATTAATTAAAATCATGACCGGATTGTTAAAAATTGATGCTGGTGAAGTTCAAATATTAGGGCACTCATTAACCAGAGACAAACGTCAATTAAGAGGTTGTTTAGGCATTGCACCACAAGAAATTGGTATTTATCCACAATTAACCGTTAAACAAAATTTACAAAACTTTGGTGCACTTAATGGTTTATCCATGGCACAGATTAAACCAAAGTATTCACAAGTCATCACTATCTTTGACCTAAAGAAGCTTGAAAATCAAAGAGCTGTTAATTTAAGTGGCGGGCAAAAGCGGCGGCTGCATTCGGCCATTGCTTTAATGAGTCATGCTAGAATTATCTTCCTCGATGAACCAACCGTAGGTGCTGATGTTGATTCTCGTAATCAGATTATTCAGGCTGTTAAATCATTAAGCAAACAGGGTATTACGATCATTTATACAACCCACTACCTTCAAGAAATGGCCGCCTTAAATGCAAAAATTGTTTTCTTAAATCATGGTACGATTCAAACAACTGGCAGTTTACAAAAGATATTACAACAATACGCCCACCCCTCATTAGAACTCTATTTTCACAAACAACTACCTAATTTAAAAGGCTGGAAAAAAGTAAATGATCATCTACAACCAATAAACAACACCAGTGCTAATTACATAGACCTTTTGCAACAAGCGCTGGCTAATCCAGAAGTTCATAAACAACAATTAACCAATATTAAAATTCTAAAAGCCGACCTGGAATCGGCCTATCATACCTTACTAAATCTAAATGTGTGAGAGGTATTTACTGATGAAAATGAAACAAATATTAGCCGTTGTTAAATTAAACAGTCGCTTGCAATTAGCCGACCCTACGGTACAATTTATTATGATTCTAGTCCCTCTGATTATGGCCCCTTTTATGTTGCCAGCAGCTAAAACCCAATTAATCGTTCAAGGCTATAGTCATGCCACTGGCGCTGAACAGGTTATACCCGGTTTGGCAATTTTATTCTCATTCTTTTCCGTTCAACTAATCATTCAGATGTTCTTTGATGAAACGGCTTGGAATACTTGGAACCGCCAGCAAGTTTCTGCCACTTCACTTACTGAAATAATTACCGGAAAAGCATTGGTAGCTTATTTAATTCAGCTGTTCCAATTAACAGCAGTGCTGCTGATCAGTGGTTTCTTATTCAAATTCCAACCCAATGGCAATTGGTGGGCACTTATTACCGTCATCATGTCTTTTGCAGTAGCTTTGACTTTCTTTGGTATATTATTAGTGAGTTGGGCAAAATCCGCAAATGTTGCGCTAGCATTATCAAACTTGCTGGGTATTCTTATGGCCGGCTTGGGTGGCAGTCTCTCACCCACCAGTACATTCCCCCATTGGGCTAAAATGTTAGCCAAAATTGACCCAGCCTATTGGGCCTTATCAGCGATTAAAAAAATATGTCTTGACCGGGGCAGCTTTGATTCAATTAATCATAATCTAATCATCTTGTGGATCACGGCCATTATTTTCTGTCTAGTATCATTACTTGGCTTTTATCATCGGCCATTAAAAGAAGGAGATAACTAAGATGTCGTCTCAAAAACCAACTAAAGAAACTTTAAGTCACACTTATATTTTACAAACTGCGCTAGCTTTATTGGATCATGTCGGTCTACAAAAATTTACCATGCGCCAACTAGGTAAACAAATGCAAGTCTCACCAATGGCTATCTACCGTTACTTCCCAAATCAGGGTGCACTTTTCGATGGTCTAGTCGAATTAATTTGGCAAAAGTCCTTGGCCCCAAAACCAAATAAAATTCACGATGATTGGCAAGCTCAAACCATTGCGTTGATGTCTCAATTCAGACAAACCCTACTAAGTCATCCAAACATATTACCGCTAATTTCAACACATCCAATTGTGACGCAATCTGAGTTTATATTAGTAGAAAAGTTTTTAACTTATTTAAAATCCAGTGGTCTGGCAATCCAGCCAACAACGGTTTTCTTGATTAACTCATTAACTGCTTATACCTTGGGCTTTGTTTGGGCAGAAGCCATTGAGCCAAAACACGGTGGTGAAACTGATTCCAACGTAATGCAGGCTTTGCAAAACCAGACCCCTTTGTTAAATGAATTGATGAAACCATTACAAGACAACAAATTCACTAGTGATCAGCAATTTTTAATGGGCATCCGAGCTATTTTGAGAGGTTGGCAATAAATCCGTTTATTGTAAACCGACTATAATTTAGTGACTTACGTGACCTAAATAATTTATCCCGGCATCTACATTGATAACTGATAACTGACACCTGTCTTCTAGACCAGTGCAACACTGTTAAATCAATGAGATGCCATTTTTGCCCTAGAAGTATATTTACCTGAATTAAAACCCAACATGATACAATTCAAGTAACAACAGTTATACCAATTTTCGGGAGGTTGATCAAAATGAAGCTGCGAAAATTACTGCTTGGCCTAGCCGCTACCTTGGGCTTATTGGGGCTATTGGCTGTTAGTGCCACCCCTGCGGCTGCCGCTGGAAAGGTCGACCCAGCTCGTGTTACTGTTTATTCAGGCTACCAAGCGCTCAAAATTTATGGAGATCCAGAATGTACAACGCTCACTGGCAAGACCCTTGATACCCAGCTGGAAGTTTGGCAAACTTTTAAGATGTATTATGCCCAAGAACCCTATCTGAGCCCAGCATCCTATGATTTGGGAGGTGGCCAATGGGTCAAAGCTTCTGAAGTATCAGCAATTTGGGATAATAAAGATACATTTTTGGAAGCGTATTCAGATTATAAAGCTATTTCCGTGTATAGCACGCCTAGTTTCATGAAACAAATTGCCACGCTGGCTGAATCGGTGACCGACTGGAAAATAACCAGATACACCACCTACTTTGATGGCTATACTGCCCTGGATTTAGGCCATAATCAATGGATTAAATATGCGGACATCATCCCCATCTCTGCAAAGATCAATCTGGCGACTGGGTCTGCTTTGTTCAATGCAAACGGTGTATATACCAGTCCCATCACTATGTCCGGTGAATACCGCGTTTTTGAAGCACGCCGCATAAACAACACTCTGTACCTTAGACTTGGTAATGATAATCAATGGCTGCAATACGGCCCAATCTGGAGGGATACATTATGAGATTCAAAATGGTAATCGCAGGTTTAGCTGTCACATTAGGGGCCCTGACCCTTAGCACCGCTCTGGTAAGCGCTGCCACCACGATCGAAAAAAGCCATGGTATTTACTATTCCCGCAACCAAGCCATTCCCCTCTATCATGACCCGGAACTCACTAGACCATCGGGGAAGACTCTTGACCCTGCCATTGATTCTTGGCAGGCATTTTATGAGAATATCAACGAAGCTGGTCAAGTTGTTTCCGTAGATCTAGGTGGCAATCAGTGGGTGAATACGGCCATCAAAGCTGTTTACCATAATGTGGCCCATAATTCAGCTATCTATCTGGAAGCTTTTTCTGGCGGTAAAAGTATTCAGTTGTACAGTGACCCAGAACTAAAACAGCCGATTGGCAAACTGGATCCAACCATTTCCGATTGGAAAATCACGGCGGTAGATTACATCAACGAGTCAGAATTAATTTATTCTGTCGATTTAGGGAATAATCAGTGGGCTTCCATTGAAGCGTTTCCTTATATGTTGCCAAAGGCTGTCATGGTGGACGCGGATAATACCCTGGTCAACCTAGCCGGACAACCCACTGGAAAAGTGACAAACACCGATATCAACTATTTAACCTTCGGCGTAAAGTATATTAATGATAAAGTCTTCATCAACCTAGGCACTGATGATCAATGGATAGCCGCCGATCAAGTCGTGCCCTCGCTAATCCCGTAATGTCCTCACATCACTTACCGCCAAAATTATCATTAGCCTAAACAACGGAGCGCCTGTCTGAGATTACAGTTTTGTCTCAAAGCAAAGTTCAAGCTAGCTGCATGCTATAATTTATAGTAGATTCAACCTTTTTGGAGGGAGCGAACTTTAATGAAGAAGTTAGTATGGTTATTGGGTTTAGGTGCCTTACTCGTGGGTTTAAGCCTTATCTTGCAGCAACCCCAAACTGTTAATGCAGAAACAATGGTGGCCATTCCCGTAGAAGACAGCAGCTTTGTCACTGCTGGTAAGGGTGTAACACCGACCAAGGCAGATCAACTCCAACCTACCGGTCCAGTTTATGGTTTGTCGGCCTGGAAGATTCAAGCGACGGCCCCGCTACTGTCTAATAGAGGTTCAGACCTTTGGAACGGCGCCACGCAAGCTTATAAAGTGGGACCAGATACTTGGTTAGCGGATTCCCAAGTTTTAGTGATTCCACAAGGCAAGATTGTAGAAACACCGGTTAATTTCAAAATTCTTCCATACGACACAAGCTACACTGCAGGTATCGTTGATAACGATGGCCCGGTGGCACTTTGGGGTAGTACAGATTATACTCGGCAAGTGGGTACCGTAAAACCTGGAAGTATCTGGACAATTACCCATTACTATGCTGGATCAGATGGTAGTGTTTGGTTTGATTTGGGAAATAATCAGTGGATCCCAAGTTTTTATTTTAATAACAACTTATTTTATCCTGGATTATTCATAGAATTTCAAAAAAGCAGCGCAATCCCACGATTCACACGGGACTGCGCTGCTTTGGTGTTTCACCCATTGGGTGCGCCTATATGCTAAGGTTGAGTCAACGAAAACCATCACGAAAGCGAGGCTTCACACCATCTCAACTTTAACCAGCTTATCCCTGCAATGCAATACCAATGTGACTCTGACCGCCGACGGCGGTCAACTTTCAAATGACGCCGGGCTCGTTTTGTTCCAAGAGTTTCTTCATCGTATCAACTTTAGGCAACTTGCCAATCAGTGCCTCAAGTTACCAGACCAACGACGATTCTGGAAGGCCTCGATGATCGACATCTTCTTGGAAAAATTGTTGCTCGACGTTGCCGGGTATTTACATGACAGTAGTGCCAATGACTGGCAACGTGATCCCGTACTGGCGGCCACCTTGGGTAGCTCTCGGCTAGTCTCACAGCCCTCACTTTCACGGTTTTTCAAGCGCCTTGAAGACGCCGACCTAGATGACTTTCGGAAGCTTATCTGGCAAGTAGCCGCCTTGGCTTTCCGTCTTAGTGGTCAATCCCGCTTCGTGCTGGATATAGACTCAACGCATTGTGATACTTTCGGTAATCAAGAACGGTCCGCCTTCAACGCTCACTATATGGCCTATGGATATCACCCTCAGGTTGTATTTGATCAAGAGTCCGGGTTGCTCTTAGACGCCTTGATGCGCCCTGGCAATGAGTACACCGGCAAGGAAGCCGATAAGTTCGTCGAGACAACTTTTTCGCGCCTATCGGCGCTCCCTCAAAGCACCAGCGTCATCATTCGAGGCGATTCGGGGTTTGCTGCGCCAAAATTTTACGAGATGTGCGACACACATGGCGTCGACTTTTTGGTTCGACTCAAGGCAAATTCAAAGCTTGGGAAGCTGGCAGAAACGGCCTTAGTGGATTGCCCTCCAAAATATGAAGAGAGCAAATGCGTCTACCACGAATTCAAGTATCAGGCCGCGTCATGGGGTAAAGCTCGCCGTGTTATCGTATGTTCTACTCATACGGCAGATGAGCTAGTTCCCTGGAACCACGCATTCGTAGTGAACAGCCTGGCCTCCGAGGCTCCAGAGACTTTGTTCAAGACCTATAGACAGCGGGGCAATGCTGAGAACCAAATTAAGGAGCTGAAATGCGGGTTTGGCTTTGACAAAACAGACAGCTCAACTTTTGCACGGAACACTGCACGAGCCTTGATCACCGGTATTGCCTATAACCTGGTTCAGCTCTTTAAACAGCTCTTTGTCTCGGAAGACCGTCGTTCAACCATCTCCTCGCTACGGTTCAGTCTCTTTCACATCGCCGGTAGGATTACTTGGCACGCCCGTCGTGTGGTGATTCATCTTGCTTCTAACTATGTTTACAAGAACTGGTTTAGTCGGCTCATGGACGAAGTCCATCAGTTGGCGACCTGAACTGAATAACTGAATAGGTCGTGCGTCGAGCCGAAAACTGGGTCGGTCTGTTCGTGGTGCATCGATCACCAACTTCTCCGCTCAGTCAGTATTCGCAACGATCCAAACGTTGCTTTCAGACCGGCCAGATGCGATTTCATGTCCCCAATACCGAGGTGAATAATCCAGGTTTATCAATTTAATTACGCTTATAATTACCCAGGCATAAATAGTGACTATATGCAGCAGGTCCGAAATAGTGTAGAGCTGCAACATCCATTTACTGTTACTGTTCATGGGGATGTGCCTAAGCAAACATTAAAATTACCAAATACTGGAGATATGTTCCCTGGGATTTATCTTGATCCGAATTCACAATGGCTATGTTATAACGTATATTATCGTGGTGAGTTGATTGGCCCCTGGTATCAATTAGGACCTGAAGTTTGGCTCCGAGCTTCTTATGACTCATTAGATTAGACGATAGAAAAATTCAATCATCAACTATGTGCAGAAAGGAAGGATTTTAGTGAAAAAATTATTACGTTTCCTTAGCATAAGTGCTCTACTAGTGGGCTTAAGCCTTATCTTGCAGCAACCCCAAACTGTCAAAGCTGAAACGATGGTGGCCATTCCCGTAGAAGACAGCAGCTTTGTCACCGCTGGTAAAGGTGTAACGCCAACCAAGGCAACCCAACTCCAACCTACTAATCCGGTCTATGGCTTGTCAGCATGGAAAGTTGAAACATCTGCATCGCTAATTTCCGGTACTGGCCCAGAACCCTGGTTTAGAGCTGGTCTTGCTTACAAAATAGGACAAGATACTTGGTTGACAAACACTCAAACATTAATTATTCCCCAGAACAAGGTTGTAAATACCCCAGTTAACTTTAAACCGAGAGTATACGACGATAGTTATGTTGCAGGTATTGTTGATAATGATGGCCCAGTCGCACTTTGGGGTAGTACGGATTATACCCAACAAGTGGGTACTGTAAAACCTGGAAGCGTCTGGATGATCACTCGCTATTACGCCGGATCTGATGGTAATGTGTGGTTTGATTTAGGCAATAACCAATGGATTCCAAGTTTTTATTTTAATAATAACTTGTTCTATAAGTTTATTACATTGTATAATCAGCAAAGCGATAATAATAATGTTATTGATGATTATGATATACAGTACAATAGCAAAACAGAAGTACAACATCCGTTTGTTGCTACAGTCCATGGTGATAAACAAGTACCCACAAGACTACTGCCCTATGCGCTTTCCACAAGTATTGACCTGGAACCAAATTCACAGTGGTTGTGTACCAATGTTTACTTAGGTGGCGGTGTTTGGTATCAGGTAGGGACCAATGTTTGGCTGCAGGCTACATCTGATTCACTGGACTAATAAAAGCCTCAGTTACAGCTATACGAGGAGCGAATTTTAATGAAAAAGTTAGTATGGTTATTGGGTTTAGGTACCTTACTCGTGAGTTTAAGCTTTATCTTGCAGCAACCTCAAAATGTTAAAGCAGAAACAATGGTGGCCATTCCTGTGGAAGACAGCAGCTTTGTCACTGCTGGTAAGGGTGTAACCCCTACTAAGGCGACTCAACTCCAACCTACTGGCCCGGTCTATGGTTTGTCGGCCTGGAAGATTCAAGCAACCGTACCATTAATCTCAGACAGAGGTCCCGAACCTTGGATCAGAGCCAGTCAGGCTTACAAGATAGGCCAAGATACTTGGTTAACCGATGGGCAAGTTTTAGTGGTTCCACAAGGTAAGATTGTAAAGACACCTGCCAACTTCAAAATTCTTTCATATGACACAAGCTTTACGGCAGGTATCGTCGATAATGATGGCCCGGTCGCACTTTGGGGTAGTACGGACTATACTCGACAAGTGGGGACTGTAAAACCTGGAAGTGTCTGGACAATTACTCATTATTATGCAGGAACTGATGGTAGTGTTTGGTTTGATTTGGGGAATAATCAGTGGATCCCAAGTTTTTATTTTAATAATGACTTGTTTCACAATTTTAACACTTCATATAATTATCCAAATAGCGATAACAATTACACCTCACAGCGTAGAACTGTTGTAAAACTGCGACATCCATTTGTCGTTACCATTCATGGGGATGCTCCTAAACAAACAATAAAATTTCCAAATTCAGGAGATATGTTCCCCGGAATTTATCTTGATCCGAATTCACAATGGTTATGCTATGACGTAAATTATTATAATGAGTTGACTGGACCTTGGTATCAATTAGGTCCTGAGGTTTGGCTCCGAGCTTCTTATGACTCATTAGATTAAACGATAGAGAAGTACAACCATCAACTATGTAAAAAAGGAGAAGTTCAATGAAGAAGTTAGCACATTTATTGGGCTTAAGTGCCTTACTAGTGGGCTTAAGCCTTATCTTGCAACAACCCCAAAATGTTAAAGCAGAAACAATGGTGGCCATTCCCGTAGAAGACAGCAGTTTTGTCACTGCTGGTAAGGGCGTAACGCCGACTAAGGCGACTCAACTCCAACCCACTGGTCCGGTCTATGGTTTGTCGGCCTGGAAGATTCAAGCAACAGTACCACTACTATCTGATAGAGGTTCAAGGCCATGGAACATATCCACTCAAGCTTATAAAGTTGGGCAAGATACTTGGTTAGCAGATGCCCAAGTTTTAGTGATTCCACAGGACAAGATCGTAAAGACACCAGTTAATTTCAAAATTCTTCCGTATGACACAAGTTTCACTGCAGGTATTGTCGATAATGATGGCCCGGTCGCACTTTGGAGTAGCACGGACTATACCCAACAAGTGGGTACTGTAAAACCCGGAAGTATCTGGACAATTACACGTTACTATACTGGATCTGATGGTAGTACTTGGTTTGATTTGGGGAATAATCAGTGGATTCCAAGTTTTTATTTTAATAACAACT
>NZ_AZGA01000054.1:88821-91013 GCF_001436375.1 Agrilactobacillus composti DSM 18527 = JCM 14202
GAATTTAATTCCGCTTATAATTACCCAGGCATAAATAGTGACTATCTGCAGCAGTTTAGAAGTCGTGTCGAGCTACAACATCCAATTGTCGTTACAGTTCACGGTGATAAAAAAGTACCCACAAGACTACTGCCCTATGCGCTTTCCACAAGTATTGACCTGGAACCAAATTCACAGTGGTTGTGTACCAATGTTTACTTAGGTGGCGGTGTTTGGTATCAGGTAGGGACCAATGTTTGGCTGCAGGCTACATCTGATTCACTGGACTAATAAAAGCCTCAGTTACAGCTATACGAGGAGCGAATTTTAATGAAAAAGTTAGTATGGTTATTGGGTTTAGGTACCTTACTCGTGAGTTTAAGCTTTATCTTGCAGCAACCTCAAAATGTTAAAGCAGAAACAATGGTGGCCATTCCTGTGGAAGACAGCAGTTTTGTCACTGCTGGTAAGGGCGTAACGCCGACTAAGGCGACTCAACTCCAACCCACTGGCCCGGTTTATGGTTTGTCAGCGTGGAAGATTCAAACAACAGTTCCGCTAATTTCAAATGCTGGTCCAGAACCTTGGGAAAGAGCGAGTGCTGCCTATTCAATAGGATCAGATACTTGGTTAGTAGATGGTCAGGTGCTGGTTATTCCACAAGGGAAAGTCGTTACTACGCCAATTAATTTTCAAGCCAAATCATATGGTTATAACTACGTTGCCGGTATCGTGGACAACAATGAGCCTGTTGCACTTTGGGGGAGCACTGATTACACTCACCAAGTTGGTACCGTGAAACCTGGGAGTATCTGGAAAATTACTCGGTATTATAGTGGGGCCGATGGAAGTGTCTGGTTTGATTTAGGTAATGATCAGTGGATTCCAAGTTTTTACTTCAACAACAACTTATTCTACAATTTTAATACAGCTTACAATCGACCAGATTTGAGCCGTGATTATACTACGCAGCAAAGAGTCATTACTACAATGCAACATCCATTTGTTGTTACCATTCATGGGGATAGCGCAAAACAAACATTTAAATATCCTGATATGGAGGATATGTTTCCAGGTATCTATTTAGACTCTGGCTCCCAATGGTTATGTTATGAAGTCAGTTATACTGACGCAATTTTCACACAAACTAATTGGTACAAGTTGGGCCCCGAGGTTTGGCTAGCAGCCTCTTATGATTCATTAGATTAATAATACAACGCAAAAGTGGCAGTCAGACAGTTCGATCTGATTACCACTTTTTGTGTTATAAATTAGTCATTTTCTAGCAGACTTGGCAAGCTATAGGCATTGCTTGGATTGACAGCTTTACGGTTGAAGTTATAACGGGTCAAAGTACCATCCGTTGAAGCCACTGTAAGCCGTGTACCATCTAAGATAGATTCCGTTGAACCTGCGGATTCATCTACCCCAAAATTAAAGGCAATATCATAACCAGCTTTGCGAAGCTCAAATCTGGCCTCATCGTTTCTAGAACCAGTTGGATAAGCGTATGAACGTACAGTTGTGAGTCCTCCTGCTTCAATAGCCGATTTCGAATTAACAATTTGATCGTGCAGTTGGGTACTTGTCAGGTTGCCATCACCTACGTGAAGATTGTTATGAGATCCTAAGGCAAACTGATTGTGATCCAATACCCTTACAAAGTCCCAAGATCCTGGATTATCCTCCATATTTCTAACAGTTAAAAACAAAATAGCGTTAATACCAATGTCTTCCATAATCCCAATAGCCCCTCGGCCATTATAACCGGTGTACCAACCTGCATAAAAGTCATCTAACGTGACCAGCACTGAATTGGCAGGGATCGCGGTACCTTTAGTCAAAGCATCGATAACTTCGCTTTCAGTCAGTGTATACCAATTATTGTCAGCTAACCACTGCATATCGTCACGGAACTTATCAAAGCTCAAATGGTAATCATCACCATCTTCATCTTGAATGGCATGATAAGCCAAAACCGGAATCTTATTACTACCAGAGCCTGTCGGTAATGGGGTCAAGTTCTTCATCACATCATCGTTGCAGACATAACCCCCAGTAACTTTAGCGTATTGCCGATTGTTAACGACGATATAACCATTTTGCAAACCGCTTAAATCAGCTTGTTGGTTCAAGACCACTTGCTCATCTGCAAAAGGACTGCTCAACAGACTGGCACCAGTCACATTTGCCAGTGGGTTGTTGGCATCTTG
>NZ_AZGA01000054.1:91023-109154 GCF_001436375.1 Agrilactobacillus composti DSM 18527 = JCM 14202
AGCGTTAGCTGCCCACTTGCCTTGACCATTAGAAGTATCAAACCGCTTGACCCATTGTTTATCTCCCACCCGGACAAAATAAACATTGTCGATTTGTTGGATACCATTGGTCATCTCATCATCACCTTTATTGATGATTTTATAAGCCCCCGTACCGTTTGAAAGTGGTGCGACTTCATGGCGCCCAAATTTGTAGGTGTCATAAAGGGTCTCGCCGTTGGTACAGTTAATGGTGCGGCCTAAGAAGCTACGGGTCGGATCATTGTAGACTGGGCTGTCAAAAATCCACATGTCCCCGCCGACTCTAACAGCGTTACAAGTATACTTACCGATGCCATCGATCAGGATAGTAACACCACTTGAAAATGTTTGGTAAGCTTCCCCAGGCACCAGGAAGCGAATGGTATCCCCTTCAAAATAAGGCGTAAATGGGTACTGGTTAAAGCCATATGGGTGATTGTTAGTGGGATTACCATAGTCTGGCAGTAACCGCCATAGTAATGTCTTGTCTGTAATTGTTGCCACGTTGTTTTGAATTGTAAAATATGCCATAAATAAAAACCTCTTTCTTAATTTGTTTGATTGTTATTTCCATCTATTCCTGCGTTTAAATCTTATAAATACACCATTTTTATCATGCCCTTTCCTTTAGGATACTTTTAGTTTAGCTGGCATTGGCCGTGAAATGGTCCGGTGTTTGTCCGGAAAAAGTCCACTTTTTGTCCGCTTTCGATACAAATTTTCCCTAGATTTACTTATGTCTAATTAGCCTGAAGCCAAAAAAATAGTCCCCATCTCAAAATGGCGACTGTCCATTAAAAATGCTAGAAAATAATCAAGCTGCTCAGACGTGGATAGTATCTGTGATGAATCCGGCTATGATACAATGAAGTTATAATCGGAAAACGGTTTCTTTAACTTACCTAGCATAACTTAGGAAGTGGTGATAAATATGGCAGTAAAAAAATTAATTTGCGGTGTTGCTCTACTTGTAGGTTTGGTATTTTCTGGTGCCCAACAAGCTCAAGCGGCTGATAATGTGGATGATCAAATCATAACTGTTTCTTCAGGCTACCAACCGATTCCGGTGTATAAAGATGCCAATACGACCCAATACTCTGGCAAAAATTTAGACACCAATATCAACTCATGGCGTGTTGTTCGCACAGCGAAGTCAGCCTATGACCTGGGTAATGATCAGTGGGTTAAAAGCGGTGACCTGCGCGTCGTTAATGCAGTCACTCCTGATAGTAATTCACCCTATTATTTAATTTATTCAGATAATCAAGCACTTCCGATTTATGCAAGTGCCTTATTTGATAAGCAAATTGGTACTTTAGATACCGGCATTGATGTTTGGCAAATCACTAAAACAGCTTTCGTGGATCAAAGTGATGCACTTGTTGGTTTTGATTTAGGGAATAACCAATGGGTCAAAGATGGTACTTTTATTGAGAAATACTTTTGGTTTTACGCAGGTGAGCCGTTATATACCAGCACTGGTCAACCCGCTGGTACAATTCAACAAACATTGCAATACCGTGTTTTCGGTGCTAAAAAGATAGCCGACCAGCTATATGTCAACTTGGGTGCAGACAACCAATGGGTTCTATACGCATCTGGATCTAGATTTCAAAAATTCTAAAAGTAGATTGCCACGCATTTTGCTCAGCAAAAATAATTTTTGAGAGGCAGCATAGCAAATGAGATTAAAAAAAATATTCATCGCCTTCATCGCTGTATTTAGTTTTCTGCCCATGAGCGCAAATCCAGTAAATGCAACAGGCCCCAGCAGAATTGAGCCCTCAAAGGCCAACGTTTACTCAGGCTATGCACCACTAAAAATATATTCTGACCCAGAATGTACTCAATTTACCGGCAAGACTCTGAGCAAAAACGTGGAGGTCTGGAAAACTTTCCAAATGTATTACACAGGTGACCCTTACATCAATCCAAAATCTTTTGATTTAGGGGCTAACCAATGGATCAGCTCAGCGGATGTTGATAGCATTGGCGATAATACCAATGAATTTTTAGCAGCCTATTCGGATTATAAGGCGGTTCCCGTGTATAGTGATCCCCGATTCAAATACCAGGTGAGTACACTTAATCCTGAGATATCTTCTTGGAAAATCACAAGATATACTACCTATTTTGACGGTTATGCAGCCATTGATTTAGGCCATAATCAATGGGTTAGATATACCGATATCCGCATGATTCCCGGCACCATTTCTGTCAATGCTGGTACACAGTTAGTCAACTCACAAGGCGCACCAACATCAACTATTCAAATGACCGGAGATTATAAAGTGTTTGCCGCCCAGAAGATTAACGATGTTTTTCACCTAAAACTTGGAAATAACAATCAGTGGTATGCGTTTGGATTCTAAATAAACATGGCACTATAGAATGGAGGTATTACAATGAAAAAAAAGCGCTTTAAATATTTACTCGCATTTTTCACATTCTTGCTTAGTCTGGGCCCTTTCATGACAAATCTCCACATAGTTTCAGCAAGTTCAATAAGTGTGGTAGCTAAAGATGGTATTTTCGTATCCCATAACTTATCGATTCCAATCTATTCAAATCCTGAAACAACGGTTTTATCCGGTAAAAATTTAGATACAGCTTATGACGCTTGGAAAATCTACCGAACTGCTTATACAACAACGAATGACTCTCAAATACCGGTTTCTTTTGATTTAGGCGGTGGACAATGGGTCAAACAAACAGATCTACGACCTCAAACCGTTTCCATTGAGAATAATGCAAATAGATTCTTAGAATTCAATTCCAACTACACCAACATACCAGTCTACAGTGACCCTTATCGGGCTAATCAAATTGCCACATTAGCTACTGATATTAATAAATGGCAAATCACTAGATATGCCTTAGTCAATCAAAGCGATGCCCTTTATGCACTAGACTTGGGTAATGCGCAATGGGTTTACATCCAAGATGGCTATGCAATTCCAAATACACGAACCTTTTCAGCAGATACCAATTTATTCAATATTACCCATACCGCAACTGCTGTGGGAAAATTAGCTGAAACCATGGATTATCGTATCTTTGACTCGCAAGTTGTTGCTGAGACATTGTTCGTTAAATTAGGCACGGATAATCAATGGGTCAAATTCGATGATTCTGGATCTCCCTATTAAGCTAGAATAAGAAACGTATTGTCGAAGGGTTAAACTGTACATCAAAAATACTAATATGAATATTCTCTACAAATAGAGTCTTATGAAGTATATATTAATAGCTTCATAAGGCTCTATTTCTTCATAATAAAAAAATCTCTTGCAAAGAAATATCTTTTTCTCTGCAAGAGATTGTATTATAGGAGATTACTAATTATCCTATCACACTTTAAAATGTCAATTTTTGATTTTGAATTGTAGCGATTGGACTGTACCAAATACCTGCATTTGGATCAAATGAATACGCAAGTGCTTGATTAAACTGTTTTTCTTTTGAAATACCTAAATGCATGTGGTACGAACCCAATCTTCCAATAGGCTGTCCTGCTGTCACATGTGTACCCGCAGAAACTAGAATATCGTTCAGTGAGTCACTAAATTCCTGATAGATTACTAGTGCATCACCGATGTCTTCCAATATTACCATCTTTAAACCTTGGTCGTATCTTGGACCGGCAAAGATAATATCCCCCTCATGAACTGCATTGAAAGTTGATCCAGATCCGTATCTTACATTCCCGAAATCAAAACCATCGTGGAAATACGGATTAGGTTTGTAGTTTCCACGGTTAAAACCGGTAATACCAAACTGAGTTCCATCTTCCGTTTGAGGATTATACCCTAAATACTTATTATTGAAAGGAAATTGCCAACCACCCTCAGCAGTGTCTTTGACCTGTTGTGCACTAACCCATTGGGCTGTTCCTAAATCGTACCAACGCAAACCCCAGTCATCAACTACCGTTTCGTTATAAGCCCATTCACTACCTGGTTGGAAGTTCGTCTTATTTTGATTGAAATTGATTTTACCATTTGGCGAGAACCTTACCTCAATATTATTGGGATTAATCCAACTGGCTACTCTGACAACACCTTTTTTGCGTGTTACATCTGATACTCGTTTCGAAACCCAATCTTCGCGAATCCATTCATCTTTGCCAACATTGTACCAGGTATACTGACCCACTTCTTGGGTTGAGAAATACTTATAGACAAAATTAAATGGGACTGTCTTGACCCACACAGCATCAGCCGGATTACTATATGGCCGACCATAAATTTCAGCACCTGTATATCCTGAGTCTTTACTAACTTCAGTGATTCTTACCTCATTGTCTTGCATAGAAATTACCTCCAAATTAAATTTTCAATATTTGCCATAGAATCTTGCGCAAGATTCAAAACTATTGCCTAGACTATCCTTTGGAAAATAATTCGTTACTGATACATTCTATAGTCGCTAAATAATAAAAGTTGATGCAAAATTAGTTCTGTATAATCATCTGTACAAATTTAATTTCAATACTAATTCTCATCAACCCGTATATAGCAGCTTTACACGTGTTTCAGTAATCCGAATATCTTTCTTTGGGATACTTATAGCTTAACTGGTATTTGCTGTGAAATGGTCCGGTGTTTGTCCACAAAAAGTCCACTTTTTGTCCACTTTTCTTTTATGCCAGCACACAAAAATAGCCACAGAAATGTGGCTACTTAGATTGAACGCTACTTGGTTTGCCGCCGGTCAGTAATCGAGGTGTCGTATATCAACCCCAGCGAACCAGCCAACGCCAATAAGGTGTTAATGATATCCGTAATCTGATGCGTCAATACTTCGGATAAACCAATACCAAACAGCTTTAGAATTTGCTGGAGCAGAACTAAGAAAAGACTGGTAACGGATAGCCACCACACCTTTGAATGGACGTCTAATGTTAACTTATTTTTCATTCTCAATATCCTCCTTTCTGATAATGTGATTGTGATCATACAAGAACTGTAATTCTGCGTCTTGACGCGCAAGCTGAATGTCATGGTGGTTGAGCTGGACCTTAATTTTTTGCCGTTCAATTTGTGTCTCAGTATTAAGTTTATCTAAGGCATCCCGCAAATCACTTAACCGGTCACTTAAAGGCTTGACGACAACTTTATAAATGGCGCCTAAAACAACAGTGCCCATTGTCGTAATGCCACCCCATTCAGAAATTGTAAAACCTAATATGGTATGCATTATGCACCTCCAGAAATCTTTTTTTGTAAACATGCCGTGGGCCAGCCCTGTTTTGCTGTTTGTTACGTGCTCTAAAAGTTCTTTTATCAAAAAAAGACGCCGAAGCGTCTAAATTGAATCTAATTATTTTGCTGTCGGAACTTGCATCCAATAAAGCACGCTTGCCAGCAAAATTATCCAGTGTGACTAGCGATCGACTTGCTTTCACTACCAGTATAATAATTTTTCTAACTTAAAAGGTCCGGTGTTTGTCCACTATTTGTCCGTTTTAGCGTTGTAAACGTGCAAATCTTCTAACATATAGCCGTCGGCGAAATATAACAATGCCTTTTGTTTCAGCTTCGAATATTGCGTTCTGCCATAGCCTGTCTGTTCCAAGAGTTGCCAGCGTGGTAAGGGTTCCCTCTGCAAATATAAGCCCTTTAGAATCACTTGATAGATTGGTGCCAGACTATCAATAACCCGCAAAGTTTCCTTAACTTGTTGCTGGGCCCCTAGCCGCCTAGCAATACTGCGTGCATCCCCAGTTGGCTTACTGCCAGGCAGTTGCTGTCCCAGACCGGCTCTTAAGGTTCGCTGCCAATGTCCTCTAAGAAATTGATCAACCTTTCGTTGTGTTTGTTTGGCGTCTAAATCCTGCATTAATGTCATAGTAATACCCACCTTTCACTTATTTTGCTACATTTTTCTGACAAATAAGGCTGATTAGCCTGTTAAAGGCCTTTTTGCAACTTAATATCTCTTAAAGAGATATTAGAAATTAAAAAAATATAGTTATACCCATACCAACCTTGTTTGATATAAAATTAATTTTGTTTACAGCATCATTATCTCATATAAGTCTCCCACGTCAAGTATAAATATCTCTAATTGAGATTTTTCGTGTTTTGTGCTACGCTCT
The DNA here is from genome assembly GCF_001436375.1 of Agrilactobacillus composti DSM 18527 = JCM 14202. Lineage (GTDB taxonomy): Bacteria > Bacillota > Bacilli > Lactobacillales > Lactobacillaceae > Agrilactobacillus > Agrilactobacillus composti. Next base: position 97,145 of record NZ_AZGA01000054.1, read on the forward strand.
TATCATGAGGTGATAGACATGCAAACGAGTATTCTTGGGCCTGCCATAAGAAAATTACGGCAAAGTAAAAAAATGACCCAAGCAGAATTAAGCCGCTTAACGGGCTTTACTCAGAACACCGTTTCCCAGCACGAAAACGGCAGACGCACATTGGATGAAAAAGCCATTGCCAAATATGCCCAGGCTCTAGGCACCACACCACAAAAATTATACGATTTATTCTCAGATAAACGTACACCTGAAACCTCTGCCATCATTGATGCAACGGTTCAAAAGATGACGAAACTTCATCCTGCCCGGCAAAAAAATGTGTACGCTTATGTTAGAAATCAGTTTGAAGAACAAACTAATATAAATAATGTTATCAACTTCCCAGCTAAAAGTGATGACAGTGATGACGCTGAAATCACATTATCTAGTGGCCGATCTACTGCCGCTGGGGCGCCTATCGATGGTGATTATCAAGATAGTAATCGCACCAGTATGGTTATGCCTCGCAGCGAAGTCCCATCAGGTGCAGATGAAGTCGTCACGATTGCCGGAGATTCCATGGAACCGGATTTAAAAGAAGGCTCACAGCAATTTATCCATTATCAACCTGTCCCAGACTATAATGGCCAAGTTGTTATCGTCAGCATCCAAGATGACTTTCAAGATGACGGCGTCACCTGTAAAAAATTTTTCCGTGATGGTGATCAAGTACGCCTTGCTTCCATTAACCCAAAGTACGATGATATGATATTTTCAGCAGACCGCATTCGGGTCATTGCCACGGTTATCCCCCCGTTCAACAGGAAGCCCCTTAACACGAATGAATCTGACAAGGGCAATGATTAAAAGATAAAAAGCAACGCAACTTTTCTAAAAAAACTAGACAAATAGCCTCATTTTATGGTATTAAGTCTCTACAACAAAGGAGGCTATTTATTTTGGCACTGACAACTACTCAAAAAGAAACCATCCATGAAATCCTACTTGGTCTTGATGATCCCTACTCTATCTCAACACTTTTCAAAACGCTGCCGATGAGGCTGAATGGTTCCAACTCAACGAAGCCTATATCCAAGCTGACTTGCAACAATATCTGCCAGCAACCATCAGCACCCATGATCCAGCAGTCTGGCGCTATATTCGCCAGTTGCTGCGGCAATTTGAAGCCTGAGTGCAACCTGATTTTCAAAAAATAACCCATAAACTTCAAATTATCCTTGACTTTCATTTAAATTAGATTATACTAAGTTTCAATCCTATTAAATGTGAATAAAGTGAAGTAGTGATTAGAACAAGTAGATTACTTGGGATGCTTAGAGAGTTCCGTTGCTGTGAAGGAATCTTCCCGATAGTCGAACACACATCTATGAACTTGGTGATTGAAATCAGTAGGTTGCCACGCAGCAATTGCGTTATCATAGCCACTGTTGGCTGTTCTCTAGGACTTACCTAGACGACGAGTTTTCAGCGGTTGAGGTTTATGTCGTGAGATGTAAACAAATTGAGGTGGTACCGTGATTATCAATACTTAAAATATAATCGCCCTCAAAAGCATAATTATGCTTTTGAGGGTATTTTTTTTATCTTTAAATTCGGGAGGTTCACAGACATGTCTAATAAAACACTACCCACGGGAACGCGGGATGAGTTCGGCACCATCGCCATGGTGAAGGACCAAGTCATTCAAACCATTCAACAAAATTTCAAACATCGCGGCTTTAAAAAAATCATCACCCCCCTCTTAGAATACCGAGACGTATTCCAATCCTTAGCCCCGCAAGCTTATCAGCCTTACCAGTTCATTGACGAACACGGGGACACTTTGGTATTACGGCCAGATATGACGTTGCCCGTGGCTCGGATGATGAGTGCCACCGGCATTGACACGCCTATTAAGTGGTACTACAGCGGCGATGTGTTCCGGGTGAAAAAACGCATGTCTGGCAGTTACAATCAGATCACCCAAGCGGGGATGGAAATCATTGGTTATCGGTCGTTGAAAGCGGAATGGGAATGTTTAGTGGCGGCCAGTGAGATCAGTCAAAAATTAGGCATCGCAGATATGACGCTGGAATTAAGCCATGCCAAGTTCGTGCCCAATGTCTTGGCGGCCCTGCCCATCAGCGAACCCATGGCGGACAACTTGGTTCAAGCCCTGTATGACAAGGATTTGACCCAATACCAAACCTTGTTAGAACCCCTGGCCAATGATCCGTTTTACCCCTTCTTAAAGGATTGGCCTTGGTTATTCGGGGATTTCGATGCGGTGTTAGACCAATTGACCCAATTGCCAAAAATCGCTACGTTAGAAAGCATCATCGCCGACTTAAGGGCCACCAAAGCCTTTATCAGCCAACGTTTCCCCAATGTCACCGTCACCTTAGACCTGTGCGTCCAACCCCCCCAAACCTATTACACGGGGATGGTCTTCCACGCTTACAGTCAAGACGCCACCAGTTATCTCTTCTCCGGGGGCCGTTATGACAAACTCTTGACCAACTTCCAACAAACCGCCCAGCCCGCTGTAGGCTTGGCCTTTGACATTGACGCCATTGTGGCCCAACGCCACTTGCCAAAAGCCCCCCAGGAAACTTTGATCTACTTCGAAGCCGATCAATGGGCCCACGCCGAAGCCCTGCAAGCCCGCACCCCCAACAGCAATCTATGCCTGGCCGATTCCTTCAAGCAGGCCCAGCAAATCGCCCAACAACAAAATGCCCAACTCATCAACTTGGCAGAAAGGTAGCAGACACATGACACTTAAAATTGCACTGACCAAAGGCCGCACCGAAAAACAAGTCTTACCCTTACTACAAGCCGCTGGCATCAATTGTGACCCCATCGTTAATAAAGGGCGGCAATTGATTTTCAACGATGATCCCGATTACCACTTCATTTTAGCCAAGGGACCAGATGTGTTGACCTACCTGAATCGGGGGGCCATGGACATTGGCATTGTGGGCTCGGACATCTTAGTGGAGCAGCAAAATCCCCAATATGACATGCTAGACCTTAACACCGGCCGCTGCCGCTTTGTATTGGCCTCCACCCCAGATTTCGACCCCAGCCAAACCAAACGCAAAATCATCGCCACCAAATATCCCTTGATCACCCAGACCTACTTTGAACAAATCGGAGAAGACGTGGAGATCATTAAAATTGAAGGTTCCGTGGAACTCGCCCCCTTAGTGGGCTTGGCCGATGCCATCGTAGATATCGTGGAAACCGGCACCACCTTAAGGGAAAATAACTTAAAAGTCTATGCGGAATTACAAGCTGTCTCCACCCACTTGGTGGTGAACCGCTTAGCCTTGAAACAAAAGCGCGCCGCTATTTATCAATTGATCGCCCAATTACAAAAAGCTCAAAAATCGGAGGTTTAACCATGCAAATTATTCAAGCCACCTATGAACAACTCAGTGCCCAAGTCACCCAACGTCAAAATCAAACTGCTAACAAACCGGAAATCGAAGCGGCTGTGGCCAAGATCATCGCCAATGTCCGGCAAAACGGGGATGCTGCTTTGACCCAATACGCCCAAGACTTTGACAAAGTTAGTTTAAGTGATTTTAAAGTGCCCCAAGCCACCATTGACGCGGCATATGATGCCTGCCCAGCCGACTTATTAGCCGCTTTAAAACTGGCCAAGCGCAATATCACTTCCTACCATAAAAAAGAGATTACTTATGGCTTCATGGATGCGGAACAACCCGGGGTCATTCGGGGCCAAAAGGTCATGCCCCTGGCAGCTGTCGGGTTGTATGTCCCTGGTGGCACAGCCGCTTATCCTTCAACGATTTTGATGAGTGCGATCCCCGCCAAATTAGCCGGGGTTGAAAAAATCGTCATGGTCACACCACCGCAAAAAGATGGCATCAACCCCACCGTCTTGACCGCTGCTAAACTCGCCGGCGTCAGTGCCATCTATCAAGTTGGGGGCGCCCAAGCGGTAGCCGCCCTGGCCTATGGTACAAAAACCATCCCCCAAGTGGATAAAATCATGGGGCCCGGCAATATCTTTGTGGCCACTGCCAAGAAACAAGTCTTCGGCCAAGTGGACATCGATATGATCGCCGGCCCCTCAGAAATTGGCATCATCGCCGATAAAAGTGCCGACCCTAAGAAACTGGCCGCGGACCTCTTATCCCAAGCCGAACATGATAAATTAGCCCGGCCCATGTTGGTGACCCCAAGCCTTGAACTGGCCCAAGCTGTCAGTGCCCAGGTGGACGCGCAGTTAACGACTTTGCCCCGGGCTGAAATCGCCCGGGCTTCTGTGGAAAACGAAGGCTTTATCGCCGTGGTGGCTAATTTAGACCAAGCCTTTGACTTGATGAATCAAATCGCCCCAGAACACTTGGAAGTCCAAGTCCCTGAAGCCATCACCTACTTAGATCAAATTAAAAACGCCGGCTCCGTCTTCTTCGGGGAAAGTGCCTCTGAACCCTTGGGAGATTATGTGGCCGGCCCCAACCATATCCTCCCCACCGCGGGCAGTGCCCGTTTCTTCTCCCCGTTAGGCGTGTTAGATTTCGTCAAACGGACCCAATTCATTCAATACACCCCCGCTGCTTTGGCCAAGGAAAGTAAAGCTATCACCCGCTTAGCTCGGGTTGAAGGCCTAGAAGGTCACGCCCGCGCCATTGAAGCCCGCCAATAGAAAGGAATAACCTATGCGTACAGCAACCATCAGCCGGCAAACCGGCGAAACTCAAATTGAAGTCAGTTTAAACCTAGACGCCAGCCAACCGATTGAGATCAACTCGGGCATCGGCTTTTTGGACCACATGCTCACAGCTTTTGCCAAGCACGGCCGCTTCGGGCTCACCGTCAAAGCCAAAGGCGACTTAGAAGTGGATCCCCACCATACCACCGAAGACATCGGCATTGTCCTGGGCCAATGTTTCAAAGCAGCCCTAGGGGATAAAGCGGGTATCGAGCGCTTCGGCACTGCTTTTGTGCCTTTAGACGAAACCCTATCCCGGGTGGTCATCGACTTATCCGGCCGGTCTTATCTGGTTTTTGAAGCCACCTTGGAAAATCCCAAACTGGGGGGCTATGATACTGAAGTCACCGAGGACTTCTTCCAAGCCTTTGCCTTTAACGCTGAATTGAACTGTCACGCGGCTGTCTTGTACGGCCGCAATACCCACCATAAAGTTGAAACCTTGTTTAAAGCACTCGGCCGGGCCATGCGGGCTGCGGTCACCATCAATCCGGAAATCAAAGGCATCCCCTCTACGAAAGGCGTGATCTAAATGATCGTCATCATCGACTACGATACGGGCAACACGTTGAATGTGAAAAAGGCCCTGGATTATTTAAATATTGACAACCAACTCTCAGCAGACCCCGCTGAAATCTTAGCCGCTGATGGCTTGATCCTCCCCGGCGTCGGCGCCTTTCAAAAAGCCATGGTGGCTTTAGAAGAACGCCAATTGGTCCCCGTGTTACAACAAGCCGCCGCCAGTGGCAAACCGATGTTGGGGATTTGCTTAGGAATGCAATTGTTATTTGAAACTGGTTATGAATTCGGCATCACCCCCGGCTTAGGCCTATTGCCCGGGGTGGTGGTCCCCATCCCCAGCAAGCCCGGCTTCAAAGTCCCCCACATGGGCTGGAATCAAAATCAAGCCCAGCAGCAAAACCCCTTTGCCGCAGTTTTTGACCAGGAAAATACCTACTTCGTGCATTCCTATTATGTCCAAACTGCCGCCAAAAACATCGTGGCCACCACCGATTACAGCGTGGCCATTCCCAGCATCGTCCAGCGCAATAACGTGGTGGGGATGCAATTTCACCCGGAGAAAAGCGGCCAAGTGGGCCTAGCCGGGCTAACAGCCTTTAAGGAGATGGTCAATGATGCGCGTGTTCCCCGCAATTGATTTATTAAACGGCCACAGTGTGCGCCTGTACCAAGGTGACTACCAACAAGTCACCCCCGTTTCCAGTGACCCTCTGGCCCAGGCCAAAAGCTTCGTTGCCGCAGGTTTAAGCCGCATCCATCTCGTGGATTTAGACGGGGCCAAAGCCGGCCAACCGGAAAACTTTGACGTGATTCAAAAAATTCGCCAACAAACCGATTTGTTCGTGGAAGTGGGGGGCGGTATTCGCGATATGGCCACCATCCAGCGCTACCTTACCCTAGGGGTAGATCGGGTGATCCTAGGCTCCAGTGCCTTGAAGCAGCCGGAGTTAGTGGTGGCCGCCCTGGCTGAATTTGGCCCCGCTAGAATCGTGGTGGGCATTGACGGCACCCCCCAGCAAGTGGCCACAGAAGGTTGGCTGGCCCAAAGTAACGTCACCATGGCCGACTTAATGGGCGCCATGACGGCTAAAGGGGTGCGTCAATTCATCGTCACCGATGTGACCAAAGACGGCACCCTGCAAGGCCCCAACGTAACTTTACTGGCTGACCTACAGGCCAAATACCCCCAGGCCACCGTGGTGGCTTCTGGAGGCATGCGGGATTATCAAGACCTGGAAGCCCTAAAGGCCGCCGGATTAAACGATGTGATTGTTGGCAAAGCCCTCGTTAAGGGCACCATTACTTTAGCAGAACTCGCCCAAGCGGAGGTGGCATTATGTTAACCAAACGAATCATTCCTTGTTTAGATGTGGATCACGGCCGGGTGAAAAAAGGCGTGAACTTTGTGAACCTGACCGATGTGGGAGACCCCACTGAAATCGCCCGGGCTTATGAGGCCCAAGGTGCCGATGAATTGGTCTTTTTAGATATCACTGCCACCAATGAAAAACGCAAAGCCATCGTGGATACCATCGCTTCAGTGGCCAGCCAAGTCTTCATGCCCCTGACCGTGGGTGGTGGCGTCAATACCGTGGCTGATATGCAGGCCTTGTTGAAAGCCGGGGCGGATAAAGTAGCCTTGAATTCCGCCGCCGTGGCCAATCCGGACTTGATCCGCCAAGGGGCCGAAAAGTTCGGAGCCCAATGTATCGTGGTGGCCATTGATGTGCGCTACCAAGCTAGCCAAGACCGTTACCAAGTGGTGGTCAATGGTGGCCGCAAACCTGTAGATTTAGACGCCCTTGAATGGGCCCAAACCGCGGTGGCCGCCGGGGCTGGGGAATTGTTGGTGACCTCAATGGATAAAGACGGCACCAAATCCGGGTTTGACCTACCCTTGTATCAAGCGCTGACCCAAGTGGTAGACGTGCCCATCGTGGCCTCCGGCGGGTGTGGCGCCATTGCTGATTTCACCAATTTATTTGAAGAGACGCAAGTCGATGCCGGCTTAGCCGCTTCCGTCTTTCACTTCGGGGAATTAACCATCCCCCAAGTCAAAGCAACGTTGAAAGCAAAGGGTGTGACGGTTCGATGAAAGCCAGTGCGTTACCTTTAGATTTCACCAAGATCCCTGGGGGCTTGGCCACCGCCGTGGTGCAAGATGCCAAGACCCAGCAGGTGTTGATGGTGGCTTATGTGAATGCGGCCAGTTGGGCCAAGACTTTGGCCACTGGGGAGACTTGGTTTTGGTCCCGCAGCCGCCAAGAGTTATGGCACAAAGGGGCTACCAGCGGCAATACGCAAAAAGTGGTGGCCATCCAGGTGGACTGCGACGCAGATACGGTCTTGTTAAAAGTCGACCCCGCCGGTCCAGCGTGTCATACAGGTCATACCAGTTGTTTTTATCGCGATATTACAGATTTTGATAGGAAGGAATAGATTATTTATGGCAGACAAACAAGATTTAGAGGCATTGTATCAATTAATTTTAGACCGGAAAAATAATCCGGTGGCTGGTTCTTATACGGATTATTTATTCACCAAGGGCTTGGATAAAATTTTGAAGAAAATCGGTGAAGAGTCTACGGAAGTGATCGTGGCCGCCAAGAACCCCAGTGATGACGAGTTCATTTATGAAGTCAGCGATTTGGCTTACCACGTGTTGGTCCTCATGGTGGACCGGGGCATTTCGGTGGACCAGATCAAAACCGAACTGGCCAAGCGTGAAGGCCTGATGAGTAAAACCAAAGAACGGGACGAAATCAAAAAATTCTAAATCACTCAATCTACATAGGAGGTTTGCCCATGCTAAAAAAAGCCGTTGAAAAGATTCAACCTTATACCCCAGAAGTACCCTTGGCTAAACTCAAAGCCCAACTTGGCTTAGACCAGATGGTGCGCATGTCGGCCAATGAGAACCCCTTTGGCACATCCCCTAAAGTCAAAGAAGCTATTATGGCCTGGGACTTTCAAGAAGCCCGGGATTATCCGGATAGCAATGCCAATCAATTGCGCCAAGCTGTGGCTGATTATTTGGGCGTAGCCGGGGACCAATTGTTGTTTGGCTGTGGCTTAGATGAGGTCATCGAACTGGTGGCCCGGACGTTGTTGGAACCGGGGGATGAGGTGTTGGAACCTTGGCCCACCTTCTCTGAATACAAACTCCACGCCCAGATCGAAGCGGCCCAAGTGGTGGATGTGCCGGTGAATCCCGATGACGGTCAGTTTGATTTGTCCGGGTTATTGGCCAAAATCACCCCGAAAACCAAGCTGTTATGGTTATGCAACCCCAATAATCCCACTGGTACCTTCATTCCGGTGGATGAACTACGAGACTTCGTGGCCCAAGTGCCCGAACACGTGTTGATCATGGTGGACGAAGCTTATGTGGAATTTGCCGACAGCGCCGCCCCTACCAGTGCCGTGACTTTATTGCCAGAATGCGATCACTTAGTGGTGATGCGCACCTTCTCTAAAATCTACGGCTTGGCCAACTTCCGGGTGGGCTATGCGGTCTTCCCCAAGGCCTTGATCCCCAAACTGCAAGCCGTTCGCTTGCCTTACAACTTAAACGATATCTCTCAAGTGGCAGCCTTAGCGGCTTTAGGCGACCAGGATTTCATCACCCAAACCCGCCAAAGAGTTGCCCAAGCCCGCCAACAATGGGCTGACTTCCTTGAAACCCAAGGGTTGAAATATTATCAATCCCAAACTAACTTTGTCTTCTTTGAAGCCCCTAACGCAGATGCTTTAAAAGAAGCCTTGCTACAACAGGGCTACCTTGTCCGGGGTGGCTTACAGCCCGACTGGTTGCGGGTCACCTTTGGCACTACCGCCCAAAATCAGGCCGTTCAAAGTATTATTCGAGATTTTTATAAAAAATGAGCTTTGAAAGCGAACTAACCGAGAAAACGCCCGCTGATTACTTGCCATTATTGGCTTTGATCAGTGGGCATTTTTTTGAATTGCCAGTGCACCCGGCTGTAATCGTGCTAGACTGAAGGTGTACTTATTTAATAAGTTATGGGGGGAAATCTATATGAAACTTAGAAAATGGTTGCTTGGTGTGTTGGTTGTTTTGGGTACGATTTTAGCCAGCATAGGCCAAGCTTCAGCAGCGCTGGTGATCGAACCAGCAAATCCAATTGACCAAATGACAATGAATTCTTACAACATGGCCGTACCAATTTACAATGATCCAGAATGCACGCAAAATTCTGGCCGGCCCTTGAGTACGGCCGTTAGTACTTGGCGGGTTTTCCAGTGGGCGCGAACTGACCCTAATCCAAACAATACCGCCGTTTCTTATGACTTAGGTGGCGGTCAATGGGTCAAGAAAAACGATGTCTTTACAGGTATCAGCGCCAACGATACAAGTATCAAAGAAGCCTATTCCGCTGGTAAGAAAGTACCCGTCTATGATTCACCACAACTGTGGCATATCATCGGCTACCTAGACCCTGCTATCAGTGAGTGGGCGGTAACCCGGTCTGCCAGCCTAGGTCATACTTCCAATAACTTGGAACGGCTGGATTTGGGTAATGATCAATGGGTCGATGCCACCAAAGACGTCCAAGCTATTCGGACAGCCTTCATTTTCACCACTGGGACACCCTTATATAATGGCAATGGTGTCCAAACCGGGACCATTAACCAAGCGACTTACTACAAAGTGTTTGGCGTGAAAACCATTAACGGCCAAACTTACGTCAACCTGGGAACTGACGACCAATGGGCGAATTTCAAGGATGGCACGACCAATTAATCTAGCTAACTGTTTGTTTTAAAATAAATTGAGCCTATCTTAATAAAGTAGGTATGTATCATTTATTAGGGGGGAAGATTAATATGCACTTTAGAAAATGGTTATTAGGTATCTTCGTTATCTTAGGCACCGTTTTACTCAGTCAGGGCCAAGTCAAAGCCATGACGATTCAGGGAAACGAGAGTACACCGCCGTTAACCGTGGATTCCTATAATATGCCCGTGCCGATTTATAGCAATCCTGAATGTACCCAAAGTACCGGAAAAACGTTAAATACGGGGATTTCGCAATGGTTAGTGATTCAATCAGCCAGCTACTCTAGCCATGGCGTTGATGCCTATAACTTAGGGAATAGTCAGTGGGTCAAGGGAACTGATGTCTTCTATGGCCATATAGGTCAAACCACGCCTATGAATCGAATGGGTATTCTAGAAGCTTACTCTGCCGGCAAGAAAGTCCCCGTCTATGATTCACCACAATTGTGGCATATCACTGGCTACCTTGACCCAAGCATCCGCGATTGGGCGGTGACAAAGTACGCTACCTTCAGTCCTGATCCCAACTATATTTCACGTCTAGACTTAGGAAATAATCAATGGGTAGATTCTAGTAAAGATGTCCAAGCTATTAGAAATCCCTTTATCTTTAAGCCCAATGAACCACTGTATAATAGCAATGGTGTTCAAACTGGTAGTCTTAGTGATGCCGCTAGTTACTATAAGGTATTCGGCGCTAAGACAATTAATGGGGAAACTTACGTCAATCTTGGGGATGACAATCAGTGGGCCAAATTTAAAGATGGTATCGTCAATTAAGCCCGTCCTGTTGTTATACCTGAACCCTCACAAATTAAAATAGCAAGTAGGTTTGCAACATGTAACGTGCTACGCCAACTTAAGTAGATAAGCTGTAACTAAACGCTATTTACTTAAGTTGGCGTATTTTCTATGGGCAATACCTGATGCTCTCATTTTGGAACAGTTTCTAGTATAATAAGCCTAAAATTAAGTGCGTGCCTGAATTGAGCGTATCTAGTGCATGGGTAAGGCTTTAGTCGAAGTTTGATTAAGTATGTCAGTTGACGAAACTACTATTTTTAATCCTAATATTTAACCCACGGAGAGTGTTTGATATGGTAGAAAATCGGTGGTCTTGGGGTGGCCAGTTATTTGGGGGCATCCTATTATTTTTAATATTTCTCTTCCTAAACGTTGTCTCATACGATGAAACGACCAGCTTTAAAATAATGGCTAATTTGATTTTGGCATTACTCGCATTGGTGACCACCATAATAGCATTGGGGTCGCTTAAAGTTTTGAAGCAGCGTATCAAACTGACACATCCCCTTGTGCTCTGGGGAACACTTGCTGCTATTTCAATGCTGATCATGCTGGGCTTCAACAAGACGCCCCAGAATATAGTGCTGGCATTGCAATCTAAAAACGCTTTGCTGGCAACAACTGCTGCTTTATCCACGGCCATTTTTGAAGAATCAATTTGTCGTGGGCTTTTCTTATCAGCTTTCCTTGGACTTGAAACCTATCTCGAAGTTCGAAGAAAACACAATCACAAAATGCTCAAAGCGGCATTGTTCTCAGCTTTGTTGTTCGGTATCTTGCATATCGTCAATCTATTTGGTGGCAACGCGCAAAGTGTTTTCCAACAAATTTTCTATACGTTTGCCGCCGGTGTATTTTTAGCGGCCCTGCGAATTGCCACAAATAATCTCCTTTGGCCGATATTATTACATTTCTTGATAGACTGGGCCCCACTTGAATTCTACACGACTAGTCCTGGAAGTGGCTGGCTCATCATGTTTACAGTATTTGTCCCGATGCTCTTATTGAGTGCAATTTTTTTAGTTCAAGTAGATCGCCAGTTCCTTCAAACAGAGCCGTTATAAAAAGCTTACTTGTCCCCATTTCGTTTCGTCAATGAACGCTCATACTCAAATCGAGTAGGAGGCCCTGACAGGCCGACCTCTCACACCACCGTACGTACGGTTC
>NZ_AZGA01000055.1 GCF_001436375.1 Agrilactobacillus composti DSM 18527 = JCM 14202
AAGTACCCACAAGACTACTGCCCTATGCGCTTTCCACAAGTATTGACCTGGAACCAAATTCACAGTGGTTGTGTACCAATGTTTACTTAGGTGGCGGTGTTTGGTATCAGGTAGGGACCAATGTTTGGCTGCAGGCTACATCTGATTCACTGGACTAATAAAAGCCTCAGTTACAGCTATACGAGGAGCGAATTTTAATGAAAAAGTTAGTATGGTTATTGGGTTTAGGTACCTTACTCGTGAGTTTAAGCTTTATCTTGCAGCAACCTCAAAATGTTAAAGCAGAAACAATGGTGGCCATTCCTGTGGAAGACAGCAGTTTTGTCACTGCTGGTAAGGGCGTAACGCCGACTAAGGCGACTCAACTCCAACCCACTGG
>NZ_AZGA01000056.1 GCF_001436375.1 Agrilactobacillus composti DSM 18527 = JCM 14202
CCTGAATTATTCACTCATAATAAAATAAAAGACGTAACTCCTTGAGTTACGCCGCATTATCTATGTACACCGCCGCACCTTATGGGTGCGACGGAAATGGTTTCTCTATGGTATTATTTAATCGACTAAAAGAAAATAATAGGAGAAACCATATGTACAATTTACGGCATAATACGCTTAAAAGCAACACTGATATCACTATTGATAACGCAGGCAGTGAAGTATCTTCCAACACCGGTCTGCTGCTGTTCTCTGAACACCTTTACCAAAGGGGTTTTACAGACAGGATCAAGGCGACACTTAAATTCAAGGAACTCAAAATTTACAGGAAATACCCAGA
>NZ_AZGA01000005.1 GCF_001436375.1 Agrilactobacillus composti DSM 18527 = JCM 14202
ATACACGTTAAACCGGTTCAATAAGTGCAACTCAAATCATGAATGAATAATTCAGGATACAATAGAACTGTAAGTGAAAGCATTGCTTTTTAATACAGAGATCTAAGGGGGATTCACAATGATTAAGAAATCACGTGTTAAATATTTAGGTGTGGCCGCAGCGGCTTTATTAGCCGTGGCACCCGCCGTTACAACTGCAGTATCACCTGCATTTACAGGGAATAATATTTCAATAGCACAAGCCGCAGATACGACTAGTGGGGTTAGTGGAGAATTTGATTCCACTAAAGAAAATCTGATTTATGTTAAGGCTAAGTCTTATAATGAACAGGCAAAGACGGGTTCAGTATATGCTGATGCGTCTCTCAGTGGGACAGCAACGAAAAAAGTTACCGATGGCCAATTCTTTACAATAACAGGCGTTAATTTAAAAAATGGCGTTGTTTCAGCTTATCAGTTATCTGATTCAGGTGGTTCTTCAGTTTATGGATGGATACAGGCTTCCGATTTCGCTGGATTCTTTGACAAGAAGTGGGGATTTGTACCAATTCCAGGTGATCAAAATACTAAAGATCAAGTATTTAACTTAAGTACAAACCCAACGCTTTATAAAACATCTGATGGTTCAACGTTTACTGTTGCATCTCTGACACTGAACGGAAGTGGTGCAATAACTACATTTACTTCTAATACAGGTGCCACTGCTGCACCTACAGATTTGGTTGCTAAAGATCCATTGGTTGAGGCTGGAATTGACTCCAAGAATTCTTTTGTAAAGCCTAATGCTAGTACTACACCAAAGATTTATAAAGACATGCATACGTCACAAGATACCGGTGAAACCTTAGCTAGTGCAGGGCAAGTAGCCATTGGTACTGTCAAGGATGGTAATGGGAATATTGTCGCTTACAAGTTAGCTGATGGTCAGTATGTTAAAGCTAGTGAGGTTACACCAGGACCAGTACCAGTGGGGAGTTTCGTTGAAGACCCTAATATTTTAGATGGCAAATCACAAGTTGTCGCTAAGGGCTCTACAGCCCAAGTTTATTCTGATAATACAACACAAAATAAAGTAGACGGCAAAACAATTGATAATAAGACACCTCAAAAGGTCTTAGCTTATGTTCGGCCAACTGAAGGCGCAAAAGCTGTAGCTATCAAGATTGGTGACAAACAGTACGTTAAAGTTTCCGATATCAAGTATTACACTGACGCTTCTTCAGGCTTAACCACAGACACTGATGTTCCTGCTAGCAAGTCTGTTGCTAAGACCAAGGGTACGGACAAGGTTCAAGTCTATTCTGACCCTGCCGCAACCCAAGCTATGGACGGCAATATGATTACACCAGGTAATCCTTACAAGGTTATCGGGATTGTCAGTGACGCTGATGGCAACGTGGTTTCTTACATGTTGGCACCGGGTCAATACGTTAAAGCTGGCGACGTGAACGTTTCTGGTGATGGTTCTACCACTGGTAACTACACTGAATTCTTGGAAAATGGTTCGGTGAACGTTAAGAAAGACGCCACAGTATACAGTGACAACAATTTCGCCACTGCTGAAGATACGAAGATCACTAAGGGTCAAACTATTAATTACACCTCTGTCTTGAAAGCCAACGACACTGGCAAGATTTTAGGCTATGGCTTCAAGAATGGCGATCATACTTCTTATATCAAAGTTGCGGATACGGGCGATACGGTTGATACTAACTTAACCATCACCGTCGTCCCTGCTGGTACCTTGACCGTAGATTCAGCTAACAAGGCTGTCAAAGTCTATGACGATGCCGCTACTAGCAAGGATTCCGGTGCGACTTTGGATACCAGCTACAACACTTGGACCGTTACTCGCACGGCTAAGAATGCCGACGGCAAGGTTGTGGCTTATGACTTAGGTAATAACCAATGGGTCAAGGCCGCTGATGTGACTGAAGGTTCTACTGCTAGCAAGGCTACGGTTTCTGATTTGCCAACGGGCACAGCTTTGTACTCTAACTTCATTGGTGCCACGATTTACAGCGATCCTGATACCACGAAGTCCAATGGTTCTTTGAACACCAGCTACGATGAATGGTCTGCTTTCAAAGTTGCCAAGGATAGCAATGGCAATCCGGTTGCTTACGAATTAGGCAGCAACCAATGGGTTAAAGCCATGGACTTGCAATTGCAAAAGAATTTGAACGGGACCTTTGCTGCTAATGCCGGGACTGCTTTGTATAGTGCTGATGGGACTTTAACTGGCACCATTTCTACCAGCGGTTTGTACAAGGTCTTTGCCGTTACTTATATCAACGGCCATCAAGCTGTTAAGCTGGGCAACGATAGTCAATGGATTATCGCAGCAACTGGGGATTACTATCCAGCTTAAAGTGATGTTTTCAAAGCCAGGGATTGGCTGAAATGATTTTCGATAGATTTTATAATCAAGGGGCAAACCAAACTTTGCCCCTTGATTTGTACATAGGATAGTGCACCTTTGCACGAACACATAGGAGGAGAAAAAATGGGCAAGTCTAGTAAAAAAGTAAAATATTTGGGGACCGTTGCGGCAGCTTTGTTGGTTGTTGCGCCGGTGGTAACAACTAGTGTGACACCAGTTTTTGGCAGTGATGGTTTAACGCAGGTGCAAGCAGCGACAACTGCGGGGATTAATGGGGAATTTGCGTTAGAAAAGAATGATATTAATGTTAAAGGTACAGATGGTAAACCTATCTATGCGGACACAACGCTAGATCCAAAGAAGATTAGTAGTGAGCGCAGTAAAATGGGATTGCTTGACACATATAAACTAATAGGCGTTGAAATTCAAAATGGTGCAGTTCATGCTTATGAGATTTCTGATTCGAATTACAAAACGCCTTATGGTTGGATTCCAACACAGCCAGATGGGTTTTACGGATTCTATCAGAGTTGGCATTTGAATCCAGACAAGAATGATCAGACTTATCAACTAACGGTGCCAACAAATCTGTATAATCTAGAGGATGGCACGACATTTAAAGCTGCTAAATTAACATTTGATAAAAATGGCGTATTAAAATCAGTCACAGCCGATGATGGTAAGACTACAGTAGCACCAAGTACGTTAACCTCTGAAAATCCACTGTCTGAAGATGCACAAATTGATCCTGCGAATCCATATTTAAAAGTTAATGCCCAAACTGCTCAAATTTATGGTGACATGGCTACTTCTCAAGCAACTGAAGGTCAAAGAATTAACACAGATACCAAGATTGTGGCTTATGTTAAAAATTTAGATGGCAAAATTTTAGCTTATAAGATTGGTGACGAGCGTTATGTTAAAGCTGGGGATGTGACCCCTGAAGCGACACCGCTACATGAAGATACAGAGGTTTCTATGGCTAAACCTTACCTCAAACCAGTTAAGGACCCAGCTCAAATTTATGAAGATATGGCAACCACTACGCCAATTAAAGACCAAACGTTAAAAACTGATGTAAAAATTGCTGCCTATGTAAAAGATCCTGATGGCAAGATTGTGGCTTACAAGATTGATAAAGGACAGTACGTTAAAGCTAGTGAAGCGCAAGATGAATCTGTGCCATTAACGGAAGATATCAATATTGTTGCTGATAAATCATATGTCAGAACCAATAATGGTGCTAATATTCAAATTTACTCTGATGCAGCGACTACTGATGCAATATATGGGTTAGTGACAGATAAAACTCACAAAGTGCTAGCTTATGTTAAAAATCCAGATGGAAAAGTAGTGGCCTATAAAATTGCGGAAAATCGCTATCTTGCTGCTTCTGATGTATATGTAGGCGGTGCACCATTAACAGTAGATGCTAATGTTGACGCTACAAAGCCATATTTGAAGTCTAAGCCTGGAATTAGTGCACAAGTTTATGAAGATCCTGAGACAACTGTGCCAAATGGAAATCAAAAACTTATTGTAGAAACCAGAATCCAAGCCTATATTAGGGACGCTGATGGTAATATTGTGGCTTATAAATTAGGCTACGCTGGCTACGTTAAAGTCGCTGATGCGATTGAAATACCAATGCCTCTCACAGAATCAACAGATATTAAAGCTGATTTTGCTTATGTACAACCTAGATTAGGACAGTCCGCACCAATTTATTCAGATATGGCAACGACTAAAAAGACCACAGATGAGTTTATTAGTGGTAAAAAAATAATGGCTTATGTATTGTCTCCAGAAGGAGAAACAGTAGCGTATAAGATTGCGGAGAATCAATATGTTAAAACTGATGATGTATACGCAAGTGAAATTCCAACAACGAAACCTGAATTTACTGAAGACACCAATATTGACAAGGCAAAGTCCCAACTAACTGCCAGAAATACACAAGGTACGTTGATTTATCGAGATAATACTTTAAAGGATTCAAGTGGTAACTTAATAAATAATAAAACGAAATATCCAATTTTAGCCTATGTCAAAGATGAAAATGGCGTGCTTGTTGGCTATAAGATTGGAAAAAATCAGTATGTTAAAGCTGAATACGTACTAGTCTCTGGAGATGATGGCTCTACGACACCTAACACTAATACCGAAACCAACGCCACCGGTTCCGTCACCACCACTAAGGCAGCCATCCCCTACCGGGACAAAGATTTGACCATCGTCTTAGGCGCACCTGTAGCCAAGGGCTTGACCTTCACTTATAGTTCCGTGGTCAAAGATGCCAATGGCAAGATCGTGGCTTATGGTTTCAAGAATGGGGCGCTGACCACTTACTTGAAAGCTAGCGATGTGAAAGTTAATAGCGATGATTCCGGCAACAATGGCGGTAATACCGGTTCTGGTGATAACAACAATAATGGCAATACAGGCAGTGATGACAATGAGGATAACACCGGCAATACTGGCGAAGATGATACGGATGACAGTAACGATGCCAATCAGAATTTAACCATTGTCCGGATACCTAAGGGTCAAGTCACAGTGAGCACTGGCAACAAGGCGTTACACGTGTACACGGATGGGGCGACGACTAAGGATTCCGGGGCGAAGCTGGCCACGGATTATGATCTTTGGACAGTGACCCACGTGGCTAAAGACGCTGGCGGCAACGTGGTGGCTTACGACCTGGGGAACAACCAATGGGTCAAGGCCAGCGAGGTGAAGTTGTTTGCGGTGCCAAATCCAGGGGCTGACCAGACCCAGGTGGACGCTATGCCTAAGGGGACGGCGATTTATTCTAATTTCAAGAATGCCAAGATTTACAGTGATGCCGCTGCCACCAAAGCCATCGGCCGGTTGAACACCCAGTATGACGAGTGGTCAGCTTACAAAGTGTCCAAAACCGCCAACGGCAACATCGTGGCTTACGACTTGGGGAATAACCAATGGGTCAAGGCCAGTGATTTACAGTTGCAAAAGAATTTGGCTGGGACTTTTGTGGCTAAACAAGGGACCGCTTTGTATCAAGCTGATGGCACATTAGCGGGTGTCCTAGGTGCTAGCAATGCCTACCGGGTCTTTGCCGTGCGGTATATTAACGGCCATCAAGCGTTGAAACTGGGCAATGACAGCCAGTGGATCATCGCGGCTACTGGGGATTATTACCCCGCTTAAGACGCAAAAATAGCCCAGTGCAGAAGTACGCTGGGCTAAGGAGATAAAAATGTGGCGGCCGGCTGGCGTTAGATAAGTGACATGCCAAGGCAACACTTATCAGAGCCAATCGTTTAGGAGACGATGCGGATTTTTTTTAGATGATGTTTTCAGACTTGATAGGCGCGACCTTGTCATGGTGAAAGTGATTTGGCGGCCGTCAACGCCTTTATTGTAGTTCAGGCAGTTGGCCTAAGACAATCCGGCAAAGGGGTCAATGTGTCCGCAATCGTTGCGTTAGTTAAGATATTAACTGCAAAAAACAGCTTTAAAAGTAAATTAGTGTTGGCCCATGATTTTAATTGTGGGGCAACACTTTTTTTAGTGATTTGATATGATTTTGGCGCACCAAAATAGCCTAGCGTTGCGGGCGTTAGGCTATCGGCTAATGAAGTGGTAACTCATCAGGAAAGGAAATTTTTGAAGTGCTTTAAGCTACTTGTTAATTGCTGAAGGACTGTGAACAACGGTGTTCGTTGCTTGTTTTGCGGCGAAATAACTTACAGACTAATTTGAAAATAACAATATTTGTGTTAGGGACTAGTATGATGTTCGGACGGCATCAAGCGATTTCGTTTCAAAACAATAGCGCACACCGCGTAACAGCTCACTGCTAAATTGGGGCAACTCTGATGGCATACCCCCCAAGGCACAGATTGATTGGAATCAATAGAGCGACAGTTGTCTCATGCTAAAATCTAAGGTCGTGGTAGACCAGATCTTGTCACAATAATAAATGAGGATTTGGCTGACTTATAACACATGCGGTTGATTTGTTGTGTGACCCAATTTAGCCAGATTTGCCAGCAAGGCCTAGCCGCATTCGGCGTGACGGCTAGTCGCGGACAAGTAGCTTTTGTTAGGCATTCCTAACAATATTCATTGTAGCGCTCAGAATTGATTCCGTGAATGAACAGAAAGTGCCATATGTCCGGTTGGTGGGCATGCTCAGTCGGTTCAAATGGGTCATTACAAGGTAATGGTGCACACGCTGATAGCGGTTGATAATGTTAAATCATTACACTGGCGTGATAGACGCCGTGATGGTATTCTTGCAGAGATGACGTTGGGCTGTACTAAAAATAGATAAGACGTAATACGTAAAATCCAGAAGGAGGTTTCAATATGGATGATCTGTCTGCAAAAATGTCGGCAAAGGGTCAAGTTATAATTCCGGCTGAACTGCGTCGAAAATTAGGGTTAGAACCAGGAACGAAATTTACAGTATATACTGATGATCAGGATAATATTGTCTTTGCCAAGGTACCAGCGATGTCTGATTGGGGAAAAGTCTTGGCTAATATTCCAAACGAAGATGTTGCCATTGATGAGAAAGGTCATTTCGATTCTAAAAAATCGCCGAACTTTGCTCAGTGAATGAAAGAGGGCTAGTTAGTTAAGACAACTTCAAAAACCTATCATGGCTATCTAAGGGTTGCAGTAACCGTAGGACCATAGGATTCCTTGTTCCTCAGAAAAACATCTGAGGAGTAAGGATTTTTTTTGATCCACACTCACCCATAAGCAGAAGAAATCAAAGAAAACAACCAACCAGGAAAAGGAAGGTGATTGGTGGTCTAGCAGGAAATATAAATAGCCTTAGGGGCAGGTAATGATTAAATGGCAGTAGGCATTAATATTTTAATACTGTTATCGAAATGACACAAAATTGTTACTGGTTAATGATATTCTTTGGCCACATTCTAAGCTACAATTATTCTACAGCAGGTGGAGACGTTCAGCAGTTGGCAGTTTTAGGAGAATGGGGAAATTATGGGGATGTTATTTGGGGTAGCTACGGCTAAGTTAGAATTTTCGAAAAAACTTCATAACTATGGCGCAGGTTCTTCGTTATTTTATCGCGATTTTCCCACAACTGGTCCTTATACTTTAGTTACTAAGTAAAACAAGGGACTTTTGTGTGATGAAATTTGCGAATATCAAATTTAAATATGTGGGCTTGACCATGGCGGCATTATTAGCCACAGCGCCCATTACCACCACGGCTTTGACAGCGATTGCCGGGCAAAATAATCGCACGGTGCAAGCCGCAACTACCACCAGTGGGGTTACCGGAGAGTTTGCCTTCACCCCAGATAAGGCCAATGGTGCCCATTTTAACGACGGTGCTAAGATTTTTGCTAATTCGGCGTTAAATTCAGATACGGGACGGACCATTCAGGGGCCGGCAGTTTATACCATGGTTGGCGTTGCCTTGGATGCGGGGAATATCACCGCCTATCAAGTGGCTAATCCGGATGGCCAGGTAGTGGGTTGGGTAGCCGCTGCTGATTTCAAAGCTTATCTGGGCCCAGAATCCACCCACACAGTAGATTTGAGTACACCGGTGATTATGTATGCCCAGCCGGATTCCACCTGGCGCAGTGTGTCGGATATCAGCATTATCATCAAAGCTGATCCCGGGGCAGCTTTAAAAGTGAAGAGTTTTGTGCTAAATAATCGCGCCCAAATTTCCGGGGTCATCGGCACCAATAATGCCGGCACCCGGTATGCGGCCGATGTGGTGAAATTAACCAATAACAAGTAGAACCATTAGTCATTTGAGCCACTAGCAATTTGCCTGGGGACTGACAGAACGCAGGCAAGTATATTAATTATTGCAAGTTACAACTTTGAGCAGCATGCACCCCAGTCGCAAGCTTTAGGACTAGCGATGAATGTAGATGTAAGCAATTGAGCGATTCGGGTTCGTGCTAAAGTTGGCTGGCGGTGCATGTAGAAGCGTTGATACGGGAAATTTGCCTGTATTGGCGTTTTTTTGTCCGCAAAGCTTATTGGTAACTTTAGCCACAATAATTTGGTATAATTTGAGTGTTACATAAACTCAACATTGGAGGGATTTTTATGGCAGATGATCAAATTTTAGTGGTAACCACCGAACATATTCCAGGTAAAGATTACGAGGTCATTGGTGAAGTCTTTGGCTTGACCACCCAATCTAAAAACGTGTTTAGTAACATTGGGGCCGGTTTGAAGAACATTGTGGGTGGCGAAATCAAAGCCTACACTGACATGTTGCACGAATCCCGGGATGAAGCCGTTGCCCGCTTGCGTCAAGCGGCGATTGATCGTGGCGGCGACGCCGTGGTCATGATGCGCTTTGATTCTGGTTCCATTGGCGGTGAAATGCAATCCGTTGTGGCCTACGGCACAGCTGTTAAATTCAAATAATTAGTTTCAGGGACACCTGATTGGGTTTTTCAAACCCGGTCGGGTGTTTTTTTGTTTTTTTATAACAGTCGTTGTTTGATCGAAATCCCGTTATATTAGGCTTATAAGTGAGTTTAGTCTCTTTTGCAGACTAAGTTTGATACAATTAACTTATAGTGTTTATAAGTGTATTCGTAAAGGACGTGAACTGGATGAAGCGAGACAATATCGTGAAATTAGCCGTGTTAGGTCTAACGACCATTGGGCTAGTGGGCACCGCTGCTTTGATCCCCGTTAAGACCGCCGTTTCTGAAACACAACCGGTCACTTTGCGGGCAGGTAAGATCAAAACGGCCCGGGTCAAAGCTACCATAACGCCTCAAGAACCAATCCCTAGTCTGACTGCAGGTTCCCACCGCACCGTACAGCCCTGGTACCAAGCCGGCAGATATCAAAATACTTATGATGCGTTCTTAGAATAAGGTATCGTCGGGCTTTTGAAAAAAATAACCCAAAATGTGGTCATTGCTTGACTAGATTTTGCCGGTAAAAATTAACTTAAGAAAACAAAATATTTGGCTAGCAAATTAGCCAAATTAAACGTACCAAATTGAAATGAGCCTTGGTATAACAAGGTTTCAACTGCCTTAGGCGTTTGATTTCTGTTCGGAATTTCCCCGGTAACTTTGAAAAAATAAACACCAAATAAGGGCTAATATCACTGCTGTTATTTTTCGAAAACACTGTTATATCAAGCCTCAATGGCATTTTTATAAGAATTTTTTTTCGACTTGCTATACTAATTGCCATAGATAAATCAATGTTATCTATAGCCAAATTTTTTCAATCCATTAAAGGAGGACTTTACGCAATGAAAAAGACGCATAAACTCAGATTTTTAGGTGTGACGGCAGCCGCATTATTGGCAGTAGCCCCCATGGCCGCCCCAGCTATCACCACTGCCTTACCGGGCCCCCATATGGGTGTGGTCCAAGCAGCAACGGCCAATGTGACCTCTAAGTTTAATGTTCCAGCCGGTATGGACATCACCCTAGAGACCGGAGCCTTGCAGTATGACGGGCCGAATTTGCAAAATCCTGGGGAAGCAGTGGCTGACCCGAATGTGAAAATTGATGCCATTCATGTTGTGGATGGTAAAATCACGATGCTTAAACTGGTGAATACTGTCGATACCTGGGTCGCTTTCTCGGATATCCGGATGTCGACGACTTCTTTAAACTTTGTGATTGCTGAGCCGAGCGATGATGGTGAAGCTGAAACGCTGCCATTGTTGACTGCTAATGCCAATACTGTTTGGACTGATTCTGGCAATCCAGCAGTGACTAGGACGACCGATGCCGGTGTGACTGTTAAAGCTACAACGTTAGTTACTTCTGGGGGTGTCATCACCCGGGCCCTCGTGGCTGAAAATGGCCGAACTTGGTATGTCCGCGGTGCAGATTTAACCACTGATCCAGCCGCTTTGAACAATTATGAAGATGGCAATGTGGCTTCTAAGGACACCAGTGTCAGTCCGAAATATGTTTCTGGTGCCCAAGTTTACTCGGATGTGAATTTGAAGAACCCAATTGCTAACGACGTCATCAGCTATGGTACCCGGGTGCCGGTAATCGCTTATGTCCGGGATGTGAACAAAGCCATCGTGGGCTACAAACTGGCTAATGGCCGGTATGTGAAAGCCGAGCTAGTAACGCCAAATGCGGTGACCTATACCAAGGTCTACCAAAGTGGCACGGTGACCACGAAGAATCAAGCGGTCACTTACAATTACAACACTGACGGCAATGCGACCCCGACGAATAATCGGATTGGCGCCAAACAAAGCCTGAACTATGTGGCGGTGCTCCAAGACGCCAATGGGGAAATTTACGCCTATGGTTTCCGGGATACCAGTATCAATAACGATATCCCCGGCACCGACGGCTTGGTTTATGTCCGGGCTAGCGATGTGACCACCGGTGCCCCAACGAGTGATCTGACCATCACGGTGGTACCAGCCGGGACCTTGACCGTGGATTCTGGGAAGAAAGCGGTTAAAGTTTACGACGATGCGGCTACCACCAAGGATTCTGGGGCCACTTTGAGCACTGATCATGATACTTGGACCGTCACTAGAACTGCCAAAGATAAAGACGGCAAAGTTGTGGCCTATGATTTGGGCAATAACCAGTGGGTAAAAGCTGGGGATGTGACCGAACATGAAGCTGAGAAATATGAAGTGTCTGACATGCCTAAGGGGACAGCCCTTTATTCCAGCTTCCGAGCTGCAGCGATTTACAGTGACCCTGAGACCACCCAAGCCAACGGCAAGCTGAATACCAGCTATGACGAATGGACAGCCTTCAAGGTGGCTAAAGACGCTGATGGCGTGGCCCATGCTTATGACCTGGGGAATAATCAGTGGGTGAAGGCCTCAGACCTAGCTCTGGTGAAAGATTTAGGCGGGACTTTTGACGCCAATGCCGGCACACCGCTGTATAATCGCGACGGTGAGCGGACTGGCCGCATCAATACTGATGGGCTGTATAAAGTCTTCGCCGTGACCTATATTGATGGCAAACAAGCTGTCAAACTGGGGAACGATAATCAATGGATCATTGCTTCTGCTGGGGATTACTATCCTTAAGCCACAATTACCACCGGTTTAAAACTGGCCTGCCACTGGTTTTAAGCGAACCGACTTCCTAGATCAGTTATTAAGTTCTACTGCTTGCAACACATTCAGCCTAGTATGATCTTGACACCGATAAATTGCACCATCTGCAACTACCTTTTCAGCAACACCATCCTAATATGTGACACGTCAGTCCAAGCTGGCGTGTTTTTTTGGGTCATCTGAAACAAGGGATGGCATACACGTCCGATAATTAAGCTATAATAGAATTAGACATTTAAAATTAGGAGGTTTTAATTGATGAAAAAAGTTCAATTTGGTTTATTGGCGGCAACTGCGTTATTAGCAGTTAGCCCAGTGGTTGCTGTTTTGGGAACACCCACTGTGCACGCGGCGGCGATTCCACCAATTACCACCCCTGGGCCGGAAGTGCCCACCAAACCAATCACGGATAGCTATACCTTGGTGGACTATACTGACGGCACCACAGTGGATACCCATAAGCAGGCCGTAACGATCTATCAAGACCCTAAGATGACCCGGGATACCGGTAAAAAGCTGAGTACGACCCAAGCAATTTGGACGCCCACCCAAGTGGCCCGGGATAGCAATGGCGTTGCTGTATCTTATAACTTAGGGGATAATCAGTGGATTGCTGCCAGTGGGGTCACCGTGATCAAGGGCACGCCAGATACCGATTTAACGGTTGCCAAATATACCAGCAATGACCCACTATATAGCATTGGCAGTGCCGTGACGGTTTATAGTGATCCGGACACCACCAAAGCCAGCGGCACCTTAGCCACTGGTGTGACGGAATGGCAAGTCAACCGTACCGCTGCTGACCCCAAGACTGGGACCATTGTCGCCTATGATTTGGGCAAGAACCAATGGGTAAAAGCCAAGGACTTGAGTGCGCAAAAGGCATTATCTGGGACCTTTAATGTCAACGCCGGTACGCCATTATTAGCCGATGATGGCAGTCAAGTAGACACCATTGCAACTAGCGGCAGCTATCAAGTTATTGCCGTCAGCTATTTTGATGGCCAGCAAGTGTTGAAATTAGCTGAAAATAACCAATGGGTCCAAGCCACTAAAGGGGCTTTTTACCCAGCCTGAACAATATGCTAGAATAAGACTAGGATCTAGTTGATAGATAAGACAATCTTTTCGGTAGTGACGAAGAGGTTGCCTTATTTTTAATGGTTACAATTATATGAAGAAATAGAGGGCAAATATGTTACAAGCAATTGATGTGTCAACCAAAATGGCTGATTATGAATCACTAAAACAACTGTATTTACGGGCTTTCCCCCGAGAAGAACGTTTTCCGTTGTTCTTTTTGATCCGCCAGACTAAAAAAGCCGGCATTCGCTTTCAAGCTTGGTATGATGGCCCAACTTTTGTGGGCTTGACCTATATTATTACTTACCAAGGGATGACGTATCTGTTATTTTTGGCGGTGAATGATCAAATTCGCTCTAAAGGCTATGGCAGCCAAATTTTAAAAGCCATTGCCAAGATTTACCGAGGCAATACCATCACTTTATTGATGGAAGAAGTAGTAACAAGTGCCCCTAATTATCAACAACGACTGAAACGGCAAGAATTCTACTTTAAAAATGGTTTTCGGGATAGCCGCCACACCACGGTGGAATATGGGGTGAAGTATCAAATGTTAGTATTAGGGTCTGATTTCACCGCCAAACAATACCGGGATTTGTTCATTTACTTTGTGGGACCCTTTGTTTACCGCTTTTACGGCACGGATGTGGTGTAATAGTTCCAAGCTAGTTTTAAAAAGCTAGGGGAGTGGTAATATTTCCCGGGAAATTTTAAGCAATGATCGGGGATTTGACGGCTATTTTGAAGCTGACAACCAGTTTGACTTGTTGCGCAACAGCTAGCGTTATGTTGTGACTTTATTACAAGCAAGTGGCTTTCAAAGACCCCATTTTTCAGGTTGTTTGCAATCATATTACAGTTTCGTGAATGTGAATTTTCCATGACGAGAATATGTTATTGTTGTAGCTAGAGTTGGGCCGATATTTTTAAAAAAGCATGTTATTTTCTAAACATGCACCAGGTCCCTAAAAGATTTGGCAGTTACGCTTATTATAGGAATTTAGGAGAATTTATAGATGAAGATGAAGAAGTCAAAGCGCGTCCTGGTTTCGCTATTTAGTGCGGCTTTATTAGCTGGCGCGGGTAGCTTTGTGACCAATGAAGTACAACAACAACATGACCCCCAAGCCGGTAAGGTGCAGGCGGCCAGTTATATCAATGATTACATTAACAGCCAACAATTTGGGAATCCCCAAATCACCACTTATAACTCCAGCTTCACCAATTATTTTGGGTATGAAAACGGGGTGGGCCGTCCTGAAGGTATCGTGGTCCATGAAACGGCCAACCCAAATTCCACCATTGATGGGGAAGTCAGCTACATGATGAACAACTGGAATTCCATTGGCGCTTATGTCCATGCCTTTGTGGACCACAGTCGCATCATCAATATTCACCCTACGGATTATGCCGTTTGGGGTGCTGGGCCCCAAGCCAACAAGCGCTTTATTCAAATTGAATTAGTTCGGGAACATAGTACGGATAACTTTGCCCGCTCCATCAACAACGATGCTTACTACGTGGCTTATTTGTTGAAGCAATATGGACTTTATCCATCTTTAGCTGACAATACCGGTAGTGGCACGGTTTGGTCTCATAACGCCGTTTCTTATTGGTTGGGTGGGACCAACCATACGGATCCCGTGGGCTACTTCAGCCAATGGGGTTATGACATGAACCAATTCTATGCCATGGTTGAACAAAAATATGGCGAGCTCACCGGCAATGGCGGTGGTGGCGGCACCGTTGCCCCAAGTTACGATTCCCCAACGTCTATTTCTGATGTTTCCAAACGAGCCGTGGTCCATGGTAACGCCAATAACGGCGTGTATTATTTGGTGAATAATCAATTCCAACCATTTGGGACCAGCATGGATTATGATGGCCAGCCTTATGATGTCTATCAAATCGCTAAGACCAAAAATGGTGTGGAAATGGCTTTGATTGGTAGCGGTGGTACCCCAGCGCTTTGGATCAATGCCAAGAACTTGGAATATACTTCAGCAGACAAAGTTAAAGACCAAACCAGCTTTGTGGGCACAGCTAAAATGAACCCTAACGTGCAAACTTATTACTATATAAATGGTGGCTTCACCGGTGCGGATCGCTTTGGCAATCAGAACGTGAAGATTCAACAACGTATCACTACCACTGACGGCAAAATTTACTACCTGGTTCAAACTAACCGGGATTTACGTTGGGTCCGCAACTATGACTTAAGTGGCATCACCCAAGATAAAATCACCAACCATGACACTTATAATGGCACGGCTTGGCTGAGCAACGGTCAGACTTATTACTTTAATGGCAGTGGCTTTGATGCTGCCGATGATTTTGGTGGCGAAAATGTGACCCTCCAACAACGTATCCAAACTCAAAGTGGAGCCATGTATTATTTGGTCAGCACGAGTCATGGGGATCGTTGGGTCCAATCTAATAGCTTATCCAACATTGTCTCTGATGCCATCCAATCCATTGACAACTTTGGTGGCACGGGCTCGATTGGCAGTGATACCCAGACGTATTACAACGTTAACGGCATCATGACCAAAGCCGATATCCAAGGCAAAACCAGTGATCCAATTACCAAAGTGGCTAAAACTAGCAATGGCAAGACCTTCTACCTATTTACCCGGGCGGATGGCGATTGGCGCTGGATCAATGCCGACGATGTGACTTTAAACTAATACAGTTTAATCAGTAAAATGAGACAGATGCACAACCCAAAAGGGCGGTGCATCTGTTTTTTAATGGCCATTTTAGGGCGGTCAAAAGCTGATTATGAATGTTTTTTAATCTAAAATAATTAAATCTCATATTCTTAAAATATTCATATTGTAGAATGGATATCGGTGAACTTTCAGATAACATTTCCTATCATTCTTGTTTTAATAACCGGTTAATCAAAGCCAGCAGAGTTGTTATTTAAGGAAGTAAGCGTTTACATAAATCCTGAGATATGATAAGTTGGCGGTGTTACGAAA
The DNA here is from genome assembly GCF_001436375.1 of Agrilactobacillus composti DSM 18527 = JCM 14202. GTDB lineage: Bacteria > Bacillota > Bacilli > Lactobacillales > Lactobacillaceae > Agrilactobacillus > Agrilactobacillus composti. The sequence goes on from NZ_AZGA01000005.1 coordinate 15,527, forward strand.
TAAATAGTTTGTGAAAGGATGGTTCCAGTGACTAAAGAATACGGCTTCTCAACGCAACAGATTCATGCAGGACATCTTAAGAATAGTGCAGGGGCTTTGACCAGTCCAATTTATCAGTCCTCCACGTTTGTGTTTGATAATGCCCAACAAGGGGCGAATCGTTTTGCGGGCGAAGAAGACGGCTTCATTTACACCCGCCTGGGGAATCCCACGGAACAAGAGATCGAATTGAAATTAGCAGCCTTAGAAGGCGCAGAAGCAGCCTTATTTACAGCCTCGGGGATGGGCGCTATCAGTGCCACCATGCACACCTTTTTACAAAGTGGCGACCACGTGATTTCTTCAGAAGTGGTTTATGGCTGTACCCATGCCTTGTTTGATGAAGGTTTGCGGAAATATGGCATTGATTTCGCTTTTGTGGATACCACTAAAACAGACGCCATCGTCAAAAATATCAAACCTAATACCAAAATGATTTACATAGAGACGCCCGCTAACCCAACCTTAGACATCTCGGACATTCAAGCAATTGCGGCCATTGCCCATGAACATGACTTATTATTCGTGGTGGACAATACATTTTGTACCCCATATCTACAACGGCCCATTGAATTAGGGGCTGATTTAGCGGTTTATTCGGCGACTAAATACATCAATGGTCACGGCGATGTGGTGGCCGGGGCCGGGACTGGGAAACAAGATATGATCGACCAAATTCGCATGGTGGGCTTAAAGGATATGACCGGTTCGGTGATTTCCCCATTTGATGCCTTCTTAGTGAATCGGGGCATGAAGACCTTGAGCTTACGCATGGACCGCCATGTGCAAAATGCCCAGAAGATTGTTGAATTCCTGGAAAGTGAAGCTAAAGTGCAACAGATTTTTTATCCCGGCAATCCTAACTTTGCGGGTTATGCCGTGGCCCAACAACAAATGAGCCAGCCGGGGGCGATGATTGCTTTTGATCTCAAGGGTGGCCGGGCTGCTGGGGAGAAATTCATTAATTCCGTTGAATTAATGTCCTTGGCGGTGAGCTTAGGGGATGCGGAGACCTTGATCGAACATCCCGCCAGCATGACTCACTCCACTTATTCCGAAGCTGATTTGAAACAAGCTGGGATTTCCCAAGGCTTGATCCGGGTTTCGGCGGGCTTAGAAGACGCGGCAGACCTGATCAACGATATGGCCCAAGCCTTCGCAAAGTTGGATACGGTTATCCCGGTATCCTAGGTTGGATGTGATGAATAATGAAAGATGATGTCACAACAGATAAGGGGAATTTCATTGGCCTAGTGCCCTTGATTTTCTTCTTAGCCCTTTATATTGGTTCCGGGATCATCACCAAAAATTTCGATTCGATGCCGTTACTGGTTGCCATGGTCATGGCCTGCATGTTGGCCTTTGCCTTAAAGGGGGACAACAAACAGGACAAGTTTGAAGACAAGCTGAAGGTATTTTGTAAGGGGGCCGGGCAAGAGACCATGATTTTGATGATCGTGATCTTTATGCTGGCGGGGGCCTTTTATTACGTCACCAAGTCCATGCAAGCCGTGGACACCATGACCAACATTGGCCTGACCTTCTTGCCCAAGCGGTTTCTGATTCCCGGGATTTTCATCCTGGGCTGTATCATCAGTTTTGCCATGGGGACTTCCATGGGCACCGTGGCCGCTTTGATGCCCGTAGCCGCCAACATTGGACAAATGGCCGACATCAGCATGCCTCTGCTAGCCGGTGTGGTGGTGGGGGGCGCCTTGTTCGGGGATGACTTATCCTTGATTTCCGCGTCAGCCATCATTTCCGCTAAGACCCAGGACGTGAGCATTTTTGCTAAGTTTAAGACCAACGCCATCATTGTGACCCCGGCTTTTATTATCACCGTGTTGCTGTTGATGATTCCCCACGTGGGGGTCATTTCCCTGACCAGCCTGGGGCATATTCAATGGATCAAAGCCTTGCCCTATGTGGTGGTGATCGTGGCCTCGTTTTTAAATATCAATGTGCTGATGGTCCTAATTTTAGGCATTGTGTCCGCCGTGGTGATTGGCTTAGTGGGTGGTGACTTTACGGTGATTCAAGCTATGGGCGCCATTCACAAAGGCATGCTCTCCATGGCTGATGTGAGTTTTATCTCCATCATCGTGGGCGGCTTGGCCAGCCTCATGACCCATATGGGCGGGGTAGCCTGGTTGCTGCACAAAATCACCAAACGGGTCCGGGGACCTATCGGCGGTAAGATTTCCATTGCCTCGCTAATTTTATTGTTAGATGTGATCACCACTAATAATACGGTGTCCATCATGATCGCCGGCCCCATCGCCAAGAAATTGAGCAAAGCTTACAAGATCTCCCCATCCTATACCGCCAGTATTTTAGATATTTATGCCTGTATAGGCCAGGGGATGATTCCTTACGGGGCCCAGCTGCTGATGGCAGCGTCCATTGTGGGGGTATCTGCGGCGGCTATTGTGCCGTATAGCTGGTATTGCATGGTATTATTCGTGGTTTCCACCATTTTCTTATTCACGAAATTCTCCCCCCGTGATAAACTGGATGAGGCTAGTGCAAAGGTCGCCGAAAAAGCGGCTGAACCCAAGCCGGCCAAAGCCTTAGATACGCTTTAAAGTTTCTGAAAATTGATAAAAAAGGACAGAATGAATCATGACAAAAGTTGCAATTATTGGTATTGGCCACGTGGGCAGTACCGTGGCTTATACCTTAGTAGCCCGCCAGTTATGTGATGAATTGGTCTTATTAGACCAAGACAAAGACTTAGCGGAAGCTGAAAAACAAGATTTACTCACCGGCCAAGTGGGTCGCACCGGGGCCGTGGCTATTACCGCCTCCAAACCGGAAGAATTAGGCAGCTGTGATTTGATTATTTTTGCAGCTGGGGATATCACCATTTTGCAAAACAACACGGACCGGTTTGCGGAATTGACTTATACCCGCACCACCGTGGAACAATGGGCGCCAATTATTAAAGCGGCTAATTTTAAGGGTGTGATTTTAAACATCACCAATCCGTGTGATGTGATCACCCAATATATGCAACAACTCACCGGCTTTTCTAAAAACCGGGTCCTGGGTACCGGGACGACTTTAGACACGGCCCGGATGCAATTAGTCGTGGGCAACCACTTTGGGGTTAGTCCTAATGCCATCACCGGTTATGTACTAGGTGAACATGGCAATTCTCAATTCGTAGCTTGGTCTGGGGTCCGGGTGGGCAGTGAAGATATCACCAAACTCAGTGATGCCAACACCTTGGCCGGCTTTGAAGATGCGGCTAAAGCCGATGCTTGGCATACCATTAAAGCCAAGGGTTATACCTCTTATGGGGTAGCCGATCAAGCGGCCATCGTGGCGGAAGCTATTTTGAAAAATAGCAAGCTGATTTTGCCAGTGACCCATTATAATGAAGCGGTGGCTTGTTACCTAGGTCATCCCGCGATCATCGGCAAAGATGGCATTATCGCCAGCACCGAATTGACCCTGACTGCCGTGGAACAACAACGGTGGGTTCAATCGGCTAATAAAATCAAAGACATGTTTGGCACGCTTTTTGTGGCGGCCAGCTAATTGGCAACTCGGAAGACAAAATCAGTGAATTTTGTCTTCCTTTTTTTAAAAAGTGGTCGTTGCGCAAGCGAATTGCATTTCAAACCGAGGCAACGGCCCAATTTATTATGGCAGAACAAAAAAATTTTTTTGGTATAAATAACTTGCAGTTGGTGGGAAAATCAGGCAAACTAAGAAGTGTTCTCATTAAAACTTAATCTTTTAGAGGAGAGGGACCAAAATGTATAAACGCTATAAAGAAGTGTCGTTGATTTTAAAAATTGTGATCGGGATTATTGTGGGGGCAATATTAGGGATCGCCGTCCCGTCCTGGTCGTTTATTGATATTCTGGGGAAACTATTCGTCGGTGCTTTGAAAGCGATTGCGCCATTGTTAGTCTTTTTCTTAATTATGTCCGCTATTTCCAAGTATCGGCCGGGGGCCAAGAACCATTTTGGCACTGTCATTATTCTTTACCTTAGTGCCACGCTGTTCTCATCCATGGCGGCCGTTGCTGCTTCCTATATGTTCCCCATCAAATTGGTGTTGCCTGGCGCTATGAAAATCGCCGAAAGTGCCCCCAAAGATTTGGGCACCGTGGTCACGGGTTTACTGACCAACGCCGTTTCCAATCCCATATCGGCTTTGGTTGAGGGGAATTACTTAGCGATTCTTTTCTGGTCCCTGTTGATTGGGTCCGGCCTGCGTATGACCAGTAAAGCCACCAAGCATGTGGTGTCAGAACTGTCTGAAGCTATCAGTTCTGTGGCTCAAAACGTCATCCAATTTGCCCCTTTTGGGATCGTGGGGCTGTTGCACGAATCTCTGAGTAAAACTGGGATCAAAGGGGTCATGGCTTACGGCCAAGTGCTGCTTTTATTAGTGGGTACCATGGCTTTTGTTTACCTGGTGGTGTATCCGTTGATGGTTTGGGTGATGACGCGCCAAAATCCGTATCCATTGACCTTCTGGACGTTGAAAACCAGTGGGATTCCGGCCTTCTTCACCCGAAGTGGCGCCGTGAATATTCCCATCAACTTGAAAGCTGCTAAAGACCTGGGTTTGAATGAAGAAAGCTATGCCATTTCCATTCCCCTAGGCGGTTCGGCTAACTCTGGGGGCGCGGCCATCACCGTGTCCATCATGACCTTAGCTGCCGCCAATACCATGGGCGTGCAAGTTAGCATTTTCTTAGCCTTACTCCTATGTTTCATGTCAGCCATTGCTTCCACCGGGGTTTCCGGGATTGCCGGGGGCTCCTTGCTACTGATTCCTATGGCCGCCTCGTTATTCGGAATTTCCAACGACATTGCCATGCAGGTCGTGGGTATCGGTTTTATCATCGGGGTGGTCCAAGACTCCGTGGAAACGGCCGTTAACTCCGCCTCTGATTTACTGTTCACCGCTACCGCTGAATATGCCGATAGTCGCAAAGAAGGTAATCCCGTTGACATTCGGGCGGCCATCAAAGCGGCCGGCAACGGCAAGCGCAAAGCCGGTGTGCCGGATGAAGTCAGTCAACCTGTGGAAAGTGAACGAATTTAGTCATAAACTTTGTGAAAATTTACAATGTATTTTGAAAGACAAAATCTGCGGATTTTGTCTTTTTTACTGGCTTGAAAATTTCATTGCTAATTTAAAATAGCTTCGCATCAAGGCTTTCAGGGTGTTTTCAATTTGGCAAGGGTAGCCATTTTAAAACCTTGTGCTAGAATGGGGGTCGAATAGATGTTACAGAATTTTTACAAAGTAGGTTTGTTGATAAGGAAGTGTTTTGATTTTGCCAGCACAAGCAAAAGAAAAAGCCGCTCGGACCTATGCCCAAGAGGATTTAGACCAAGTGTTTCACGAATTTGATTCCGGCCAGAGTGGCTTGAGTTCCAAACAGGCGATTAGTCGCCTCAAGCATTTTGGGGCCAATACCATTCAAAAGACCCAACAAGAAGCTCAGTGGAAGATTTTTTTGAAGAACTTCACCAGCCTCATGGCCATTTTGTTGTGGGTCAGTGGCGTCATCGCCATTGTTTCTGGCACGTTGGAATTGGGGATCGCCATTTGGTGTGTGAACATTATCAATGGTTGTTTCAGTTACTACCAGCAGCACGAGGCCCAAAAGGCCACGGATTCTATGTTGGCCATGTTGCCCACTTATACCGAGGTTTACCGGGATAATAAGTTGCAGCAATTGGACTCGAAAAATCTTGTGCCCGGGGATGTTTTCATGCTCACGGCCGGGGATGCGATTCCAGTGGATGCCCGGATTTTGCAGGCCACGTCCTTACAAGTTGATGAGTCGGCCTTGACCGGTGAATCAGTGCCAGAATCTAAAGAGGAAAAGTATGCCCCCGGGGAGGGCCAGTTTGCTGAAACCAACATGGTTTATGCCGGCACCTCAGTGGTCAATGGGACTTGTAGTTGTTTGACCATTGCCACGGGGATGAACACGGAATTTGGCAAGATTGCCCAGTTGACCCACGCTCAAAAGAAGGTGGCCAGTCCGCTACAAATTGAGTTAAATCGCTTAACCCGCCAGTTGTCCATTATTGCCTTTGGCATTGGGGCTGCCTTTTTCCTAGCTTCCATTTTATTTGTCCATTATGCCCCGGCCAAGGCCTTTATTTTCGCCTTGGGGATGATCGTGGCCTTTATTCCAGAAGGATTACTGCCCACGGTGACTTTGTCCTTAGCCCAAGGGGTCAAGCGCATGGCTAAAAAGCATGCCTTGGTGAAGGAATTAAATAGTATTGAAACTTTGGGGGAGGCCACGGTGATTTGTTCAGATAAAACCGGGACCTTGACCCAAAACCAAATGACCGTCAATCATATTTGGACCAAAGCCAACACTTATACGGTCAGTGGCCAAGGCTACGCTGTTAACGGCAAGGTCCAGCTCAATGACCAAGACGTGGCTTACAAAGATTATCCAGATTTAAAACAAGCGTTATTGATTTCAACCTTAGATAACGAAGCTAAAATTCAAGCTGATCCTAAAAATCCCGGCCAGCAAAAAATCGTCGGGACTCCTACGGAACGGGCATTGATGGTCACGGCCTTAAAGGCGGGCTTTGATATCGAAGCGGCTTTAAAGGCCCAACCTAGATTGCAGGAATGTCCCTTTGATTCCCAAAGAAAGCGTATGACCACCATTCATCCAGCAACCAATGGCCAAAAATTGGTTTTGGTCAAAGGGGCTTTAGATGGCATGTTGCCTTTATGTGACCAGATTCAAACCGATGGTAAGCAACAGGAAATAACCGACGCCGATGTCAAACAGATTCAAGGGGCCAATGAACACTTTGCCGCCCAGGGTTGGCGTTCGCTTGCCTTGGCTTACAAAGTGGCTGATGACCCTCAAGCGAAGGTCAGTACTTCTGCGGCCGAGTCCCATTTGATTTTCGTAGGGCTAGAAGTCATGTCTGATCCCCCAAGAGCTGAAGTTTATCAAGCCGTTCAAAAGTGTCACGATGCCCGGATTCGCATCATCATGGTCACTGGGGACAGTGCCTTGACGGCCAAATCCATTGCCGTGAAAATCGGCATCACTGGCGACAACGCTCGAGTGGTCACCGGGGATGAATTGCATAAAATGACCGATGATGAGTTGAAAATTGCCTTGAGCGGTCCTGTGATTTTTGCCCGGGTGGCCCCGGAACAAAAGTACCGTATCGTCTCTAATTTGCAAGCCCGGGGTGAAGTGGTGGCTTCCACGGGGGATGGGGTCAATGATGCCCCTGCCTTGAAGAAAGCCGACATTGGCATCGCCATGGGCAAGATGGGTACCGATGTGGCCAAGGATGCCGCCGATATGATTTTGACCGACGATAACTTTGCTTCCATCGTGGCCGCCATCGAAGAAGGCCGAGCCGTTTACAGCAACATTCAAAAGTTCTTGTTGTATATCTTAAACTCCAATATGCCCGAAGCCGTGCCTTCTGCCTTGTTCCTGTTCACCCGAGGCGCGATTCCCCTACCTTTGACCGTCATGCAAATCTTGACCGTTGATCTAGGGACAGATATGCTGCCAGCTTTAGGTTTAGGGTCGGAGCGGGCAGAACCTGACGTCATGAAACAACCGCCACGGCCGAGAAAAGCCCATTTGTTGCGGAAGAATATTGTTTGGAAGGCCTTTGGTTGGTATGGCTTAATGGCCAGCACCATCTCTAGCTTTGCTTACTTTTATACCAATTTCCAACTGGGGCGGACCTGGACAACTTTGGCCACCAGTGGTCCCATCTATCGGGAGGCCACGACCATGACCTTAGCGGCCATCGTCTTCTCCCAAATCGCCGCTGTCTTGAATTGCCGGACCCAACAATTGTCCGTCTTCTCCATTGGTATTTTTAGCAATAAGCACGTGTGGTTTGGGATTGCCTTTGAGATCGTGTTGTTGGCCGTTTTGATCTACACCCCATTTTTACAAGGGGTCTTCAACACCACCGGCATCGGGTTGCGGGAATGGTTGTTCCTGATCTGCATTCCAATTCCATTGTTCTTAATTGAAGAATACCGCAAGTACTTGAGTCGCAAGCTATTTGCCCACCGGAACAAGTTGTATACCCAATCGGCGGTACAACATTAGGTGTGACTGTTTGATTTAAAATTAAAAGCTCTTCAGTAAGTCCTTAAAACGGCTATGCTGAAGGGCTTTTTAGCTGGCTAGCAAACTGAAAAATAAAGTTACTTGTCAGTATATAATACTTTGCAATAAAAAGTATTTATGCTATATTTTAATTGAAAAATAAGTTGGTTAGAACTAACAGATAAGTGTGGTTAATGATGATGAAAAATTATCGACAACAGTTAAAAAAAGGCATTATGGCAACCGTTATTCTGAAAATTATTGCCAGCAAAACCACTTACGGCTACGAGATCATTAAGGCCCTGCGGCAATACCAAACCTTAGTGACCAAAGAGGGCAGTCTTTACCCGATTTTATATCGTCTGGAAGATGAGGGCTTGATCACCAGCGATTGGGTGCTGTCTGATAATAGTAAAAAGCCCCGGAAGTTTTATACCATTACGGCCAGCGGGCGCACCGAGTTAAAACAGGTGAGTGCGGAGTGGCAGTTGTTTGCCAGTGAAGTGAGTGCAGTATTGCAAGATGGGAGTGAGCAAAATGGATAAAGCCCAATATTTACAAGCGTTAACCGATAATCTGCGGGTAACCCCAGAACTGCAGGCTAAAATTGTGTTGGATATTGGTAGTGAAATTGATGCGGTTTTAGAAGAAGGCACTAGCTTTGCGACGGTCATGCAAGATTTGGGAACCCCAGAAAAATTGGCAGCTGATTTTAATAGACATTATGTGACGGATGAACAAATCGCATATTTTGAGTATAAAAGTAACCCCGCCAGTAATTTTCCTTTGATCCATTTGGTCATCCCCAATCGCAAACGGAATAAATTGTTACATCCCGAAAAACTCCCCACTGCTAAGGGCGTGATTGCCATCGGCCGCAATGCTCAAGGCATCATTGCCTTGGGATTCTTTGCCCGGGGGATCATCAGCCTAGGCTTGTTGAGTATTGGCCTATTTTCCATCGGTATTTTGAGCATCGGCTTAGTGGCTTTGGGGACAATTGTGGTGGGTGGTCTGTTGGCCGGCAACATCGCCCTAGGTGTTTTGACGTTGGGTAATATTGGCTACGGGTATGCCGCCTTGGGTAACATTGTGGCCGGGCAATATACCATGGGTAATATTGCCGCCGGTAGTTTTAAAGTTACTTTGAGCAACAATCCGACGCTGGCAGAAATTCAAAACGGCCTGCAGACCATGATGACCCAAACCAAGGATGGCAGTCTCGCCCACTGGTTTTTCACCAGTTTAAATCACGTGACCGCCAATCCAGTGGTGGTGAGTTTACTGGGGACTGGGTTCTTGCTTTTAATTATTGTAATTTTACTGGTGACTTATCTTAAAAATATGCGCCATCTTGAGCCTCGCTAAATCTCAGACTATTGTGTGGCCCATATTATTAGTAATTTAAAAGCACATCCCATTATTTTCTGGGATGTGCTTTTTATGAGGCAACTTATTTGAATCATCAACAAACAGAATCAATCGAGGAGGATTTATAAACTATTTATTGTCTCAGCTAGAGAGGTCACGGTGGCCCCGGGGCCATAGAGGCTTTCCCAATCAGCGCCAAAGTCCTGCACGGCACTGGCGATGGCCGGCATCCCCAGACCAGCGGCCACAATATCAGCCCCCATGGTGACGGCTTGGGCGCCATTTTCAATGGCGGCGGTGACTTGGCCCACGTTGTGGAAACTGGCGGCGAGAATCTTGGTGGTGCTGTGGGTTTGGGCAATGGTTTGAGCGAAACAGTGAACCACCTCAGCGGCATCAATGTTCATGTTCGCCATGCGGTTGTAGTAGGGCGCAATGTAATCTGCGCCGGCGCCGATGGCCAATAGTCCTTGAAACTTGGTATATATGGCCGTGGCGGTGACGTGGTGGCCCTCGGCTTTAAGTTGCTTCATCACGGCCAGGCCATTTTCTGTGGTGGGAACTTTGATATAAACCTGATCATCGATGTTGTCTAAAATAGCATGGGCATCGGCCAACATGCCAGGCACATCTTGGCTCACTACTTGGGCATGCAGGGTCGCACCTTTATCTAAAATCTGCCGAATTTGACGCATTTGTTGAAAGAAGTCCACCTTACCAGCCTTTTTTACAATTGTGGGATTAGAAGTGACCCCGGCTAAAGGGAGAATTTGGTTGTACTTGGTAATGGTGGGAATATCAATCGTGTCTAGTAAAAATTCCATTTATGTTTACCTCGCTAAATTTCTTGTTCTGTTCGTTGAATAATATCGTCTTGGGTTTCCTTGGATAACCCCACGAAGAAGGCGGAGTACCCCGCCACCCGCACGATCAAGTCCCGGTGCTTTTCCGGCTGGGCTTGGGCGTCTAACAAGGTTTGCCGGGAGACAATGTTATATTGCACATGGTAGCCCTCCAAGCGGTTGAAGAAGGTCCGCAATAGGGCAATGAGCTTCAGACAGTTCTCCGGGGTGCGGAGAATTTGTGGGGACATCTTTTGATTTAGCAACACGCCGCCAGTAATGGCTTTGGTATCGAGTTTCGACACACTCTTGAACACTGTCGTGGGGCCGTTGACATCCATGGCATGCGCTGGCGAACAGCCTTCTGCTATCGGTGTCCGGGCGAACCGGCCATCCGGCGTAGCCAAGGTGCTGTGACCCTGACCCACGTTGGCCGAAATGGAACTGGTGCCGGCATAACGCAAGCCACCAATGGGACCGCGGCCATAACGGGTGTTTTTATACTTGGCGATTTCATCAATATAAGGCGCATAAGCGTCTACCAATAATTGATCCACGGCATCGTCGTCATTGCCGAATTTTGGTGCGTCATTTAGCAGCATTTGCCGAATCCGTTCACCTTCGGCACCTTTGAAGTTTGTTTGCAAAGCTTGCCACAATTGGGCGGGGGTCAAGCGTTGTTCTTCAAAGACCAATTGTTTAATGGCGCTCAAGGAATCGGCTAAGTTGGCGATACCCACTTGCAGGCCACTGATGAAGTCGTAAACCGCGCCGCCTTCTTTGATAGTCTTGCCCCGGCCGATACAATCTTCGGTGAGGGTGGAACAAAGAATGTCCGGATAACCCTGTTCCAGTACTAAATCACAGGTGTTTTCAATGATGACACTCTGCCGGGTCATTTCCCGCAAAGATTTATCCCAGGCGTCAAACAGCTGCTGATAGCTGGTCATCTGGTTAAAGTGGCCGTAATCCGGCAACAGCCGCTGGCCGGATTCAGGATCCACACCGCCGTTCATGACGATCAATAAGGTCCGGGGAAAATTAATGAAACTCATGCCAGTACAGCGATAACCCCACTTGCCGGGGATGGCGGTCTCCACACAACCGATGGCACTGTAATTATAAGCATCGGCTTTTTTCACACCTCTAGCGATGAAACTAGGGATAATGACTTCGTCGTTATTAAAAGCCGGCATCCCCAAACCCTGTTTAATCACCGCCACACAAGCCTGCATAAATTTGTCACTCAACCCTTTGTGGTAACGGACGGTCAGATTAGGTTGGGGCAAATGGGCTTGCGAGACGGCCTGTAAAATCAAATAAGATAAGTCATTGACCGCATCTTTACCTTCGGGGGTCTGGCCCCCAATGGTGATGTTTTGGTACAAAGGACTGCCGGCGGAAAATTGGGTATGACCCCAAGGCCGCACTTTATTAATGGTCAAGGTCTTCAAACATAGATTGGTCAACAGTTCCACGGCTTTATCAGGGGTAATGTGGCCCTGTTGCAAGTCCCGTTGGTAGAAAGGATTCAAATATTGGTCTAAGCGGCCGTAAGAAACGGAGTGGCCGTTGGACTCGATTTGCAAGACCAAATGGGTCAACCACACAGCTTGTACCGCTTCTTGGAAAGTTTGCGCCGGTTCGTAAGGTACGTGATTGAGGGTATGGGCCATTTGCAATAATTCTTGGCGGCGCTGACTATCGGTGGTGGCTTGGGCCTGTTCTAAGGCTAATTTGGCATAGCGCTGGGCAAAGTTTTTCACAGCATTGATGACAATTAAACTGGATTGATAGAAATACCATTGTTTTTGGGCGTTGATATCCGTGAGGTCTAAATTTTCTAAAGCAGTATTGACCCGAGCTTCGTACCATTTCAAGCCCTTGGTAATAACGCTTTCATAATTGACGGCAATATGGCCATCCCCGGAGGTAATATTCCCGGTGGCCCCAATGACTCCTAAATCGTAAAGCAGGCGGCTCTTAGGCGGAAAGGCAGCCAAGCCTTTATCTTCTAGGGTGTTGTTCTGCCAGAAGGGGGCAATGGCTTTTAACTGTGTCTTGGCTTCCGACGTGATGTAAAACACATCCCCGGGGCGTTTTTCGAAACTATCCAATTCAGCGATGACCCACTTCATGGAATATTCCGGAAAAACCGGGGCCCAACGGTTATGTTGGGCCTGGTTGCCGGCAATCAGGGTATCGGGTTCGATGAAAATCGACATCTTAGACAAAATGTTCTCTAACATATGGGCCCGCAATAAGTCCACTTGTTCCTGCTGGTGGGCTTGATAAGCCTCAGTGGCCAACACCGCCCGCTGGGGATCCACGTAAGGTTTGGCCGCTAAAATGCTGTCCCGCAGCCGGGTCATCTTGTGGGTCAAGGTGCCAAAGGGGTTATTTTGAGTTTGAATTGTTTGCATAACCATTGCCTCCTATTAAATTTCAAACGAAGCGTATAAATATTTCTTTCGTAACTAATTATAATCAATTTTGTTGGAAAGTTCAATTTTTTCGCCAAAAAAATACAAGCCTAAGCATCGACTTGTATCAATTGGACGCCATTTTGGGTTAAAACCCGGCTGCAGGCTTGGGGAATCCCGCTGTCCGTGACCACTGTGTGCACTTTATCCGCGGTAAAAGACCGGATAATACTAGGGGCATTAAACTTACTGGAATCCGTTAAAATATTGAGATCCTTGGCATTTTCGGCCATGGCCTGGACGATATCCGTGCGCATGATGTCATTGCCATAAAACCCGGTGTTAGGATCAAAGCCATCAGTCCCAATAAATAACTGGCCTACCCGGAAGTTGGCCAGGGCGGCTTTAGCCATGGGACCCACCACCACTTGGGAATCAGATTGATATTTACCTCCCAATAAAAACACATCTAAATTCGGGTAACGTTCCACGAAATTGGCGATGAAATAAGAAATGGTAATAATGGTGACATGCTTATCTAGCTTACCTAATTGCGCCGCTAAAAGGGCACAGGTGGAGCCGGATTCAATCATGATGGTCTCGTCTACTTCCACCATCTGGGCCGCACGTTGGGCGATGCGCAGCTTGGTATCGTAGTTTTGGGCCAGACGATAGCTCAGGTTATTGGGATTGTTGATCAAGGCAAACCCGTGCTTGCGCTGCAGGAGGCCTTTATCCTCTAACTTGGTTAAATCCTTGCGAATGGTAACTTTTGAAACATGTAATTTATCGGCAAGCTGGGTCACGTCAATTTTCTTGGCGTCATTGACCAGCTGTAGTATTTTATCGGCACGATCATTTGGCATTGTGCTATATCCTCCAATCACTTTATTTAGCATGTTAGCTTATAAAACAGTAGTTTCAAAAACAAGTGATTTATTTACGAACGAAACTGATTGTGCTATATTATAGGTGCATTCAGTCAAAGGAGGGGATTTCGATGCCACCAATCACTGTGGATCAAACCAAACCAACGCCGGCAGACACCCAACTCAAGGGTCTAATTTTTAATATCCAAAAATTTAGTTTAAACGATGGCCCCGGCATTCGCACCGTGGTTTTCTTCAAAGGGTGTCCTTTACGTTGTGCTTGGTGTGCCAATCCGGAGTCTCAAAGTGGGCTGCCGGAAACCATGCAAGCCGAAACCCGGTCACAACCTAAAACAGTTGGCACCTATCAAACCGTTGATGAAGTCATGGCCACGATCTTAGAAGATTTACCCTTTTACGAAGAATCCGGCGGTGGGGTGACCTTATCCGGTGGGGAAGTGTTGTTTCAACCCAAATTTGCCATCGCCTTAGCCAAAGCCATCAAAGCCCACGGTATTCACCTGGCCTGTGAGACCACCGGGTTCGCCCAACCGGCAATTTTTGAAGAATTTATGGCATATGTGGATTTAATGTATTACGACTGTAAGCAGTGGGACACCGCCCAACATAAAGTGGGGACGGGTTTGGGTAATGAATTAGTTCTGGCTAACTTAAAGCTAGCCGTTGCCGCCAAACAGAACCTTTGTGTCCGCATCCCAGTGATCCCCGGGTTTAATTATAGCGACACCGACGCCCAGCACTTCGCCCAATTGTTTAACCAACTGGGTATAAATGACGTGGAATTATTGCCATTCCATCAATTTGGCCTAAAAAAATACGCCGACTTGCATCGCAAATATGCGTTAGCTGACGTAAAACAGTTACAAACTGCTGATTTATTAAGCTTTCAACGAATTCTTGTACAGCAAGGGATCACTGCTAAAATCAACGGGTGGTAACTAAAAATCGGTAAAATCATTCGGCGCTGTTAATTGGGCCACCACCTGCATGCGCCAATAATCAGCTTGCCAATAGCCATCTTTCCATAGTATCGGCGTCAATTGGGCGTAGGTATTGTCGATGATGGCTTTTTGTACGGCTTCAGGTAACGGTTCCAAATCATTGGCAAAAAATTGCCGCAGCCAATTAGCCAGCCCATGATGCCCATCCGCCAATTGGGTGGGGCGATAGTAATGGGACAGGCGCTTGACTTCAAACCCATGCTGTTCCAGTAATTCTTGATAAGGTTTAGCATGGGGAAAGAAAAAGTTCAAACTACTGCGCAGGCCGTAGTGGGCCAAACTATGTTTAAAGGCGTCACAAATATATTCAATATTATAGGCACCACCGAACTCCGCAATCAATAATCCATTGGGCTGCATCAATTTGGTGATCTGCGCCAACAATAAGTTTTGATCCTCAGGCGGGATCCAATGAAAGACCGCATTTGAAAAGACCACGTCGTAGCGGTGGGCATCTTCATAAGTTAAAATATTAGCCTGCATCACGTCTAGTTGTGGAAATTGTAGCTTCGCTTGTTTCACCATCTCCCAGGAACTATCGATGCCCCGGACAAAGGTGGCTTTGTGGGTCAGCAGTCGGGTCAATTCCCCGGTACCGCTGCCGATATCTAAAATTGCATTACAGTCAGGGACAAATTGCAGCAAATTTTCACCGTATTTTGCCACAAACCCATGATCATGATCATATTCTTCCGCATCCCAATGCAAACCAGAAAGACCCCCATCTAAAATTAAGTATTGACGTTATTATAGCAGAGTTTAAGGTTTATGAGGACGAAATTAGAATTAGTTTTGTAAATCAAGGGAATACACTCAGCGAAAGGTGATGGTCACACGCGATTTTCTGAAACAGGGTCTGCTGGCAGTCCTTAAATTACAAAATAATTTGTTTTTGCGTTATATAACATTATGAAATTTTTAATATTTAATTAGAAAAAATGCTTATTAAAAGAAACCCAACACGTGGACTATACCAAGTAACGGGCTATTTAGCGGTGACGCGGATGGCATCCCAAATCAGCGGATAGATTTGGGCAAAGCCGTAGTCTTTTTCCAAATACACGCCCCGGCGCAGGTTTAAGCTGTGGTTGTAGACCACATTAAAAACCAGGGCCATCACTAAATTCACCGGAAGGTCCTTTAGGATTTTTTGCTGGATGCCAGCCCTTAGCAAGTTGGTCACCAAGTTGTCCACGGCAAGGTCGCCAACCAGGTTGGCGGTATTTTCGCCTTTCAAAAATTTAATTTGTTGAATTAAAGTCAAACTGTCTGGATCGGCCACCGCATAAGTATAAATCGTGTGGATATAAATCTGAATCCGTTGAGTTAAAGGTAAACTGGTGTCGCTAATTTGTTGAAAATTAGCGGCGCTTTTTATTTTGACCATTTCCCGCTGAAAGACACTGTCAATTAAGGCCGCCTTATTTTTGAAATACAAATAAACATTGGACTGGGCAATCCCGACTTTCTTGGCCACGCGAATGGTGGAGACAGCGGTGATGCCCTCGGTTAAAATCAACGTGGCCACGGCGTCTTGAATTTTTATGATTTTATCATCGTCTCGTTTTTTCATAATGTCAGTGTACGCAAAATAAAATTGAAATTCAAGATTGACAAAGATAGACCTATCTTTTATACTAGTCAAAAATAATAAAAGATATAGTTATCTTTTAAAAGAGGGCATTTATTTATGAAAATTACCATGTTAGGTTCCTTAGGTCATATCAACCAGATCGTCATCCCCCAATTAATCGCCGCTGGCCATACCGTGACGGTGATCACCAGCAGTCCCAAGCGCGTAGCCGCCATTGAAGCCCTTGGTGCCACCGCCGCCGTGGGGACCATGGCAGATGGGCAATTTTTGACCCAACAATTTCAGAATCAAGATGTGGTTTATCTGATGATATCCGGTCCGGCCTTCAACACCACGGATATGATTGCTGGGGCCAAGGCCCAGGGCGAAATTTTTTACCAAGCGATTCAAACTGCGCAGGTGAAAAACGTAGTGGACTTGAGCAGTATTGGCGCCGATGCAGGGCCAGAAGCCGGGGCGCTATATGCCTATCACTTCATTGAAGATCAATTAAAGCAACTGACAGATGTGAACCTGGCCTTTGTGCGCCCGGTGGGATTTTATAGTAATCTCTATAGTCATTTGTCCAACATTAAAGCCCATCATCGCTTGGCCACCCCTAATGATCCTAATCTGTTGGCTGCCTATGTGGCCCCAGCCGATATCGCCGCGGTTATTTTGCCCTTATTGACCCAAACCCCTGCAGGTGTGTCGGTCCATTACGCCATCAGCGATATGTTCACATTAAACGAATTTGTGACCACCTTGCAGCAGACACCGGCTCTGGCGGATTTGAAAATTGATTTGATATCCGATGCCCAATATGCCGCTGCCCTGGCAACGAACAAACTGCCTCAAACTGTGATTGACAATTTTGTCCAAATGGTTCGTTTTGAACGGGACCCTGAAAAAGTTTACAGAGATTTGAAGCAACATCACCCCACCTATGGCCACGTGAAGTTGGCAGATTTTGCCAGGGCCTATGTCCAAGCTATCCTGGGGGATGCAGATGACGCCAAGGCCAATACTATTGTGAGTTAAATAAAAAGTGCTGCCTACGATTATGTAAGCAGCACTTTTTGCTTATTGGAATAACTCTTTTAATTGGTCGTTCAGGCTAGGGATTTTATACCCCAGCACGTCTTCGAAGTCCGTGGTGTTTTCGTTGAGTTCCCCATCCCGGATCAAGGCTTGAATAGCCGTGACCACTTTGGCGGTATCTGCCCCTAAATTGATGGCTGCCTGTTCTTCAAAGGTATCTAATTCTAAGGCTTGCACCTTAAATTCTTTTTCGGCAATTGAAGCCACGGCTTGGGCCAACTCTTCATAAGTATGGGCGGGACCAGCGAATTCATAGATGACTTTAGGGTCGTCTAACACTAAGACCTTGGCAGCAGCTTCGGCGTAAAAGCGTTCCAAAGCCCAACCTACCCGGCCTTCACCACCGGCATAGACGAAAGGTTCACCGGCTTGGGCGGCTTTGAGGCGGCTGAGTTCATCTTCTAAATACCAGTTGTTCCGCAAGAAGCTGTGGGCCAGCCCACTGTTGTTCAAGGCCAGTTCCGTGTTGCGGTGGTCTTCCGCTAATGGGGCCCGGGCCTCATCGGCATGGGGAAAACTGGTGTAGGCCACATATTGCACATCGTTATTTTTAGCAGCGGTGATCACGTTTAAATGTTCTTGAATGCGGGGCAGGGCACCGCCGGGAATCGAGGAGATGAATAACAATCTATCCACACCCTTTAAGGCGTTGTGCAAGTCACCGGGGATGGTGTAATCCCCAGGACGAACTTCAATACCCTTGGGCAACAGCTGACTTGCTTTTTCGGTGTTGCGGGCCAAGGCGATAATGTCTTTGGGGTCAACCAACTTGGCCAAGGTCTTAACGGCCATGGACCCTAACTTGCCAGATGCTGCGGTTACTGCGTATTTCACGAAAATTTCCTCCAGTCGTTATTTTTTTTCTTTAATAATGTAGCGGGGACGATTTTTAACTTCTAAGTAGATGTTGCCGATGTATTTGCCCACGATACCCAGGCAAAATAGCTGTAGGCCACCGATCATTAAGAAGATGGAGACCATGGACGGCCAGCCGGGAGTGGGATCGCCATGTAAGGCGGCCCGGATGATGATGAAGACTAAGAATATCAAGGAGACAAAGAAGGATAAAAAGCCCACCCAAGACGCAATGGATAATGGGAATTCCGAGAAACTGACGATCCCATCTAAGGAATAACGCAACAGGCCCCAAAAAGACCAGCTGGTATTGCCAGCCACCCGTTCCACGTTCTTATATTCTATGTACTTGGTATCAAAGCCCACCCAACCAAAGATACCCTTGGAAAAACGATTGTATTCTTGCACGGACAAAATAGCGTCCACTACTTGGCGGGTCATCAACCGGAAATCCCGGGCCCCATCCACGATGGGGGTTTCGGAGATTTTATTGATGATCTTATAAAACCAGCGGGAGAAAAACGAGCGAATTGGCGGCTCGCCATCCCGAGAAACTCGGCGAGCAGCCACGCAGTCGTGCCCGGCTTCTATACCCTTTAACATGGTCAGCAGCAGTTCGGGGGGATCTTGCAGGTCCACATCCATCACCGCCACCAAGTCCCCATCAGCGGCCTCTAAGCCCGCTAACAAGGCGGACTCTTTACCAAAGTTACGGGAGAAGGTCAAGTAATGGACCCGGTCGGGATTTTGGGCGTTTAATTGGCGCATTTCGGCTAAGGTGTTGTCCTTTGAGCCGTCGTCCACGAAGAAATAGTTAATGGTATGGTCCGGCATTTTGGCATTGATTTCTTCCATAGTTTTGAAGAAAATTGGCACGGTTTCTTGTTCGTTGTAACAGGGCACAACGACAGAGATTAATTGATTACTAGACATTTTTATCCTCTTGCACATCCTTTTTGCCCGCCAGCGGGTCGGATTTGAAAATGATTTTGCTTAAGACGTAGTTGATGACAATAACAATGATATTATCGACGATTTTCACCGGTAGACCTGGTAAGCCCAGCCAAGTGATCCCGATCAACACACACAGCTCATCAATGCCAAAGCTAGCCACCCGGGCGCCGAAGAAGGCCCAGAGTTCCTTGAAGAAGGCATTTTTAGTGGTGTATTTGGACCCAAAGACATAGGTTTTATTGGTGAAGAAAGCAAATAAAACCGATAGGAACCAGGCGATGACGTTAGCCACCAGGGGATTGATCCCCAAATATTTGGCAAATAGTTGATAAGCGACGATATTGACCACGGTGGTCAAGACCCCAAAAATCCCGTAAGCAATGAGTTGTTTGTATTTATGGATTAGTCCAAGCATAGGGCGTTGCTCCTTTACACATGTTTTAATTATAAGCTAAATAATAGCTGTTCTCAATGGACTAATTTTAGCCGAAAAATGTGACTAGAATATGTAGGTGTTGTGATAATGTCAAGACAAACACCAGCCACGAAAAAAGGTCTTAGGGATATGCCCCTAGGACCTTCAGCTTTATCTGTACCCTATGTTCTCATAAGCTTCCTGTACCGTCTTGCCGGTGCCAATGAAATTCTGATTAATTACAATGAACTCCTGCTTGTCTGGATCAAAAATCACTTTATAGGCCATAAGATACCTCCATTGATAAAACAGATTCCCACGAGGGGTCTTAAGTCTAACCGGGTTAGCCCACGCTGTCAATGGCCATTAGGCTAAAAAATAACGATGGCAAAAATTCGGGCGTTGCTGGCAGGCACTTGTATAATAAGATTCGAATCATATCATTAGTAATTATCGCAGACTTGCCGGTATAATTGAACTATCAAAGCGATAGGAGGCAATATGATGACTGATAAGCAGCTGACCACTAATGCCGGCCAACCTTGGGCTGACAATCAAAATTCTTTAACCGCTGGGGCTAGAGGACCGGTCCTGATCCAAGATGTGGCTTTATTGGAAAAATTAGCCCACTTTAACCGGGAACGAATTCCCGAACGGGTGGTCCACGCCAAAGGGGCGGGGGCGAAGGGCTACTTCGAACTGACCCACGACATGAGTGCTTACACCAAAGCCGACTTATTCAACGGCAAAGGCAAAAAGACCCCGTTGTTGGTGCGCTTCTCCCAAGTGGCAGGAGAAGCCGGGTATCCGGATACTTACCGGGATGTCCGGGGCTTTGCGGTGAAATTTTATACCCAAGCCGGCAACTACGACATTGTGGGCAATAACACGCCCATCTTCTTCGTTCGCGACCCCATCAAATTCCCTGATTTTATTCATTCCCAAAAGCGGGATCCGCGAAATCATGCCCGCTCCCAAGAAATGCAGTGGGATTTTTGGGCCCATTCCCCGGAATCCGTCCACCAGGTCACTATCCTCATGAGTGACCGGGGGCTGCCGGCCTCTTATCGCACTATGCACGGTTATGGTTCCCATACCTTTAAGTGGGTCAATCAGGCCGGAGAGGTGTTCTGGGTGAAATATCACTTCCGGACCAACCAAGGCGTGCACAATATGACTAATGAAGTTGCTGCCAAAATTTCTGGGGAAGATACGGACTTTTTACAAAATGATTTGTTTAACAGTATTGAAGACAAAGATTTCCCATCTTGGACCTTATATGTACAGGTCATCCCTTATGAAGCGGGCTTAAACTATAAATATGACATTTTCGATGTGACCAAAGTAGTTTCCCAAAAAGATTACCCGCTGATTGAAGTGGGGAAGATGACCTTGAATGAGAATCCAGAAAATTACTTCCAGGATATCGAAGAAGCGGCCTTTTCTCCGGCTAATTTTGTGCCCGGTATTGAAGCGTCGCCGGATAAATTGCTCCAGGGCCGGCTCTTTGGTTATAAGGATGCAGAACGGTATCGCCTGGGGGCTAACTTTGAACAATTACCTGCCAACCGGCCATTAAATGAGGTGCAGAACTACCAGCGGGACGGCTTCATGCAGGCGGAAAACCCTGGGGGCGCCGTGAATTATGAACCTAACAGCCAGGATGGTCCCAAAGAAGTACCTAGTGCTCAAATTGCCCCTTATGATGTCACCGGGCAAGTGGCGGCCCAACCCTATGACAGCAGCCGTGATGGCGAGCAGGCCGGGGCGTTATGGCGCCTGCTGCCAAAAGACGAGCAAGATCGCCTGGTGGCCACCGTCAAAGCAGGCTTAGGCAGTGTGGCTAATCCCGAGATTCAAATTCTAGAAACCAAGCAATTCTATCAAGCTGATCCGGAATATGGCACTCGGATCGCCCAGGCTTTAGGCTTAGATATAGAAAAAATCAAAAATTAAGTAAAAAATAAGACCCTGTTGCCGGCTGATTGCAGTTGGTAACGGGGTCTATTTCGCTTTATTTACCGCGGTCGATGACAATGGACTTCAAGCCCTTAAAGTAAACAATGTAGCCATCATTGGGGAATTCCTTAGGATTGGTGGTCAAATCCTGGGAATCGTAATTCACCGCGTATTTGGTGTGGGGATAATAATATAGGGGTGGGACTTTTAAGTGGGTATGGCCGGCTTTGACTTCTTTTTGAATATAGGTGTAGCGGGTGCGCAAGGCTGAGCTGGATTGGTACAGGTCTTTAAAGCCGGGGATAAAGGCCACGATGGCCAAGAGGATGAATAAGTCTTGGACAATGAGCACGGTCAAGCGGCTGCGTTGGTCGCTGGTGGGTAAATCGGCCCGATCGGGGATGCTGGAAAAAATCCCGATGATCAAGAAGACGATGCCCCCAAAGAAGGACCGGCCCCCATCAGCGCCTAAAGGTGACACCGCCAAGACGTACAGGGTGGCAAAGCCGCAAAGCAGCCACAGGTAGGTCTTCAACATGCGGTCCTTGTTATACCACAGGGTATGTAATAAAATAATGGCCACCACGATGGTGATGAGTAGCGGATAGTGCAATTTCCCTAAAGACACGGTGACGTTCTTGATACCCGTCAGTGTCCGGGTGACGATGGAGATTTTTTGGTAGCTGGCCCCTAAAGTGGCGGCGGTACGCACCGCATTGCCCGGGGCGGTGATCAACATCAAAAAGCCAAAGACCGTGGCCATTAAGCCGGTATATTCCCAAATGGCCGGTTTGTTTTTGGCAAAAATCAATTGGTACAATAGCATTAATAAAATGGCCATGATCAAGCCGCCGGAGGTATTTTCATTGGACCAACCGGCCAGTAAGCCTAAGGGTAGGATAAACAGGGCTTTGAGCCAACCGTTGACCCGGTGCTTATCGGTGAAGGTCTGGATATCAAAGGTCCGCACTAGGTAAGGCAGGCCCATGGCTAGAATTAAAACGGTGGTCCAGAGGTAATTTCCAGAACCCGCGGCCCATAAAATCGTTTGCCCGAAAGCTGGGAAGAATAACCAACTGGCGGCAATAATCCCCATGTAGCGCAAAGGGGACAGTTGGCGCCAATTTTTCGACGTATACAATAGAATTAAAAAGGTCAGGATACAAAAGACTAGGGCGTTGAGAATTTTGTACATGGGCCAGGGAATATTCAACAGGGAGCGGAAAATCGTTTGGCCGATGGAGCGGCCGTTCCAGTTATAATATTCATACTTGGCCGCGTCAATAATGGGCGCAAAGGAGCTGTAGCGCTGGGCCATGTACAGGTCATCGTCAAATAAGGGGGCTAAGAAGTTGAGGCCCGCCACTAATAGCCATTGTAAAATGAAGATAATGGGCAGCCAGAGTTTTGAAACTTGTTTTGATTTAGTAGCCAACATGCGTGTCATACCTCTTCCAATTAAAAAGTTATCATATTGGCATATTATAGCATATTGTGGGGTACCCCCTTGGAAAAATTTGGACTTTGGGCCGATGTAATTGGGCGGTTAATCCTTGAAAATGAGAAGAGAAGATGTTTGAATCGACAATAGGGATTTGTAGCACCTTTTTTTATGAGGAGATTTTAAAATGAGCGATAAACCAATTTTAACGATTGGCACCAATAATTTAAAACTACAGACGGGCTTGACCCCCACCGATGATCAATGGCGGGAACTTGCCCATATCCGGGCCTTTAGTGGGTCCGGGGATGATATTTCCAAGCAAGTGCAAATTGACCCGCAAAACTTTGACCCCGAAAAACCTGGGGAATATGAGGCCCAAGTGTTTGTCAGTGATCCCCAAACCCAGCGGATTGCTGGAGCCAGTTTCACGGTGACGTTGATTGCCTTAGACAATGCCATCCCACCCAGTGGGGCTGACATAGGGGTGACCCAAAACCCAACGACTACGACGGATACCACACCGCCCCAACAGGCACCAGTTCAACAGCAACCCCAAGCCCCTTTGACCAATGATAACGCTACTAAACCGGGGCTATATCGGGAGCCAGAACCCCAGTACACGGCGCCCCAGACCCAAGAGCCCATGTTAAGTGCCAAAGAAGCTCAAAAACGGGCCAAGCAACAGGCGAAAAAAGCCAAGAAGGGCAACAACCATCACTTTATGTGGGCGATTTTTGTGCTGGTTTTAGTCATCGTCTTATTATGGCTGATGATTTGGGCCTTGAGTGGCAGTGGCAGCCGTAATGCCAATAACAACGCCGCCACCCAAAGCACCTCCCAAGTGGTGAGCTCTGATTCCACCAGCAGTACGGCCAGCAGTAGTAGTCAAGCCAGCGGCACGTCCAGTGAGATTGCCCAACTAACTAAAAATGTGAAGGCACTGCGCCAAGCCGTCAATGCTTATCAACAAAATGGCAACAGTACCCAATATCAAAATCAGATCGATTCGATTCAAAGCCAATTGGCGGATCTATCGGCCCAGGCTCAACAGAGCAATTCTAAATTAGCGGACGCCATTTCCGCCTTATCGGAAAAAGTCCAAAATATGGGCAGTGAACAAACACCTACTCAGGCTAAACAAAGTCTCCAGCAAACCGAGCAATCCAGTGTCTTGGATTCGATAAAATCGTTATTTTAACGCTAAAGCAAACCCCAGAGTTGCGCCGGGACAAGACAGCGGTATAATAAATGACACAAGGCATTTACTGAAAAAAACTGCCAATCTATTTGGCAATGAGATTAAACCCAATAAGGGTAGCTGTGGAGGTTTATGGGGATGACTTTTTATGAGCGTTTTGTGAGTAACACACGCATTCGCCGTTTTACTGTACTATTGATTCTGGTGGCCGTTTTGTGGTTTGCCCGCAGTGCCATGAGTACCATACTTTTAACCTTTACCTTCACGTACTTAGTGGTTCATTTGATCCGCTGGTTACAAAAACACCTGCACTTCATTCGACCAGTGGCCGTGGTGATCCCACTGTATTTGATCATAATTGGGGCGTTATATTTCGCCATTTCCCACTATGCCCCCATTGTGGTCCACCAATTCTTCAAGTTGTTTCAGAGTCTGTATTCCTTCTACCAGCGGCCGGACGTGGATTCCAATGCGATTTTGCGCTTCATTGGCCAATGGGTACAGCGCCTGAATCTAAATGCCCAGATCCGCAACAGTGTGGCGGAGATTTTCCGCTACATCACCAGTGTTGGTGGCGCCGGGGTGACTTTGTTCATCTCCTTTATCTTAAGTTTCTTTTATGCCATTGAAGTAGATGAACTCAATAAATTCGGTAAGTTATTTTTAAACAGTGATTTTGGTTGGTTCTTTGAAGATTTATACTTCTTCGGGGAAAAATTTGTCCATTCCTTCGGGGTGGTTTTAGAAGCCCAATTGTTGATTGCCGTGGTCAACACTGCGTTAACCACCATCACCTTGAGCTTTATGCAATTTCCAAGTATCGCACCGTTAGCCCTAATGGTCTTCTTCTTGTCCCTGATTCCAGTGGCCGGGGTGATCATGTCCTTGGTGCCCCTATCTTTTGTGGCCTACACTGTGGGGGGCTGGCGGTACATCGTTTACATTGTGATCATGATCATTATTATCCACGCCTTGGAAGCTTATGTGCTAAATCCTAAATTCATGTCCAGCCGCACCCAATTACCGGTATTCTTCACCTTTGTGGTGCTGATTGCTGCCGAGCGCTTGTTTGGCACCTGGGGCTTGATCGTGGGGATTCCCATCTTCACCTTCTTGTTGGATATTTTGGGCGTGAAAGCCATTCGCGGCACCAAGAAAATTAGCGAACATTTACGGTTTCACCATGGTAAAGTTGGGAGCAGAGGCACTAAAGGGACGGTGGTCAAAGATGACAGCAACCAAAGTGATAGCAGTCAAGACCAAAAGTGACCAGCGACAATTGGCCCAGTTGCAAGTAGCCCTGTGGCCAGAATTAGCCGTCTTGGATATTTTAGGCCGCTTAAACATCGAACTACAAAATCCCAAACAACGTTACTTTATGATTAAAATAGGCCAACAGGCAGTTGGTTTTTGTCAATTCACCTTACGTCATACGGGCGTGGTGGGGGCAAAAACCGGCCTGGTGGCCTATTTAAATGGCATTTATGTCCAGCCCGGCTATCGCCTGCAACACTTGGGGACCCAGTTATTTAACGCCGGGGTCACTTGGGCCAAGGCACAAGGGGCCGGGCAGGTGGCCAGCGATGTAGCTTGGGACAATGAAATATCCCAGCGGTTTCATGAAAGCCTAGGTTTTCATGTCGTGGCCCGGTTGATTCATTACCTGCAAGACTTGGAGGACGAGGACAATGCTTAAGAAACATTATCTATGGGGAACTGGCTTAGTGGTGCTTTTGGCAGCGGTACTAGGGTTTGTGATTTTTGAAGACCGCAAGCCCCAAGTGAAACTCAGTGGCTCCCGGGACCATAAAATCGACCAAATTATCACCGCCACCAATTTTAAGGGCACCGCCATGGTCTTAAAGCCCGGCCAAGCCCCGGATTTTCACAGTGTGGGTTATGGCAATGCGGCTAAACAAGAACTGAATACGCCGGATACAGTCTTTGCCATCGCCTCGGTGGAAAAGACCATGACCGCAGCCATGATCATGCAGTTGATTGTGGCCAAGAAATTGAGTTTCACCACTAAGTTAGCCCATTTTTACCCGCAAATTCCCGGGGCTAGTCAGGTGACCATGCGCCAATTATTGGATCACCAAAGTGGTTATCTCACCGATGAAATCCCCCTGGCAGAACAGCCCCAGTCGGAAAAGGGGGCCATTGCTTTTGCCATCAGTCAAATCAATGACCAGACCAGTCAAGCTTTTCAATATGACAATGCCAATTACGTGTTGCTAGCTGGGATTATTCGCCAAGTTACCGGAAAAAGTTTTGCCGCTAATTTGCAACAGCGGATCATTCAGCCCTTGAAACTACAACACACCTTTAATTTTGACCAAATTCCCCCCATGCAAAAGCTGGCCTTGCCCTATGCTAAGACCAGCCGCCGGGATTATCACCCGGCCCATATTACCCCCAAGCTCTACGGGGCTTTGTTAGGGGCGGGGAATTTGTTCATGAGTATTCGGGATTTGACCACCTTCATGGCCAGTTTGCATAATGGCCAGGTTCTAACGGCCAGCCAGTTTCAAACTTTGACAAAGCGCAATGCTGATAGCAATTATGCCGCTGGTTGGTTTGCCCTGGACAATGGGGATTTGGCGGTGATGGGGATGTATGACGACTATCCCGGGACTTATCAGGCCTACGTGGCCTATAATCATCATTTCACAACCGGCGTGATTTTATTGGCCAATCAGTCCACCGATGTGGCTTTGCAGGACTTGGGGGATGAGCTCATGGGGCTAAATTAACCGGTTATTTTCAAGTTGGGACTATATATTTTCTGTAAATAAGTGTAAAATGAAAGTATAAAATAAAATAAGTGAGGTATTGCTCTTTATGGCTAAATTAGTATTGATCCGTCATGGTCAAAGCGAATGGAACCTGTCTAACCAATTCACTGGTTGGGTTGATGTGGACTTAAGTGAAAAAGGTGTTGAAGAAGCTAAGCACGCCGGCGATTTAATCAAGGCGGCTGGTTTGGAATTCGACCAAGCCTATACTTCTGTTTTGACACGGGCCATCAAAACTTTGCACTATGCTTTAGAAGAATCTGGTCAATTATGGATTCCTGAAATGAAGACTTGGCGCTTAAACGAACGTCACTATGGTGCTTTGCAAGGTTTAAACAAAAAAGAAACTGCGGACAAATATGGTGCTGATCAAGTGCATATCTGGCGTCGTTCTTACGATGTTTTGCCACCATTATTGAAAGCAACTGATGAAGGTTCTGCTGCTAAAGATCGCCGTTACGCTGACTTAGACCCACGGATCATCCCTGGTGGGGAAAACTTAAAGGTTACTTTGGAACGGGTTATTCCTTTCTGGGAAGATCATATCGCCCCAGACCTATTAGCTGGCAAGAACGTCATCATCGCCGCACATGGTAACTCATTACGGGCTTTGACGAAATACATCGAAAACATTTCTGACGAAGACATCATGAATCTTGAAATGGCAACTGGCGAACCTGTTGTTTATGATTTCGACGACAAGTTAGCTGTTAACAGCAAGACAAAATTAGACTAATTCAACCACAACTTTAAGGTTGAAATTTTCTGAAAGAAAACATTTACTGGCTTTAATTAGCAAAACTGGTAGTTCACTGAAAAAATTCAGTGGCTGCCAGTTTTTTTGTGTCATCGCTTTGATAGCTAAAGCTAAACAACTGCGAGTTATGCCTTAAGCTGCTGAAGTTGGGGATGAGTTATTAACGGCCCGGATTCATTTTTTAGTTAAAAGGAATGCGAATTAAAAAAATCTAGATGCTGACTTAGTGGTGTGTTTTTTATCCTTGGGGATAAAAGGCAGGCCGCTAAGTGCGTCTAGACAGCTTAGCAGTACTTAAATAAATTTTTTAAACTGCTGCGGGGTTACTTTATGGATGCGTTTGAACTGATGGATAAATTGCGATGTATCTTGGAAGCCCACGATGGTCCCGATGCGTTTGATTTCCCATTCGGGCTTGGATAACAATAACTCCCGGGCCTTTTGCAGGCGGTATTCGGTGAGGTATTGCAGGGGGGTGATGTTATAGGCCTTTTTAAAGACGCGATTTTGGTAGGTCACGGAATACTGGGTCACCCCGGCCAGTTCTTCGTTGGTGATGGGTTTCATATAGTGCTGGGTGATGTATTCAATGATCGGCATGGTGATTTCTTTGTTCTGCCGATTGAAGGCCTTTAAAGCATCATTTTGTTTCAGGAGCATCACAAACCGATAGATCTCCGTGGATTGATCCAAGATGGCTGCGATACTATGTTGGTTGAACTGTTCAAACTTTTCGGTGGGAAAGGTCAGCAGTTCGGCGGAGGGGGACGGCACATACAAATAATCCGTGACCCCTAAATAATTCACCAAATCCTGGGCTAAGGTGCCGTCAAAGGTAAAAAAGGCAGTCTGCCAATCTTTATTAGGGTCACTGGATTCATAATGATGGGGCACACCCTTGGCTAGAAAAATACCTTGATTTGGTGCCAAGGTGATTTTTTGACCCGCTACTTCCACGATGCCCGTCCCCATTTCAGATTGCAACCAGTGAAAGGCATAATAGCCGTTCTTGCGGGTCATGGGGTCTTGTTGCCATTGGTAACCAATGCTGTCACAATACAAAGGAAAATCTTGGGTTGGTTTATTAAAAGCAATGCGCATAAAATATCACCTCTACTTATATTCAGTTTACCATAATTAAGGTTAAATTTACCTACTTCTTGATTACATTGACCAATTAGTGAAACCCTTGTCATTGTATAATAATAAGGTAGTAATTATTCTGATAATCAAAACGAAGGAGTATTCAATATGGTACAAAATAACGTATCGCAAGCAGATATTAACTGGCTAGACGATCCGCAAGTTTTCCGGGTCAATGCCCTGCCTGCCCATAGCGATCATGCGTGGTACCGTTCCACTAATGAAATCGCTGCTAATAAGAGCAGTTATGTACAGCGCCTCAATGGGCATTGCCAGTTTGCCTATGCTAAAGATCCTAGCCAAAGGGTGCCTGATTTTTACCAAGCTGATTTTGATACCCGTAATTGGGATGATATTCAGGTGCCAGGATTGATTGAATTTGCCGGTTACCACAAATTCCATTACATTAATACATTGTACCCTTGGGAAGGTCACATTTTCCGCCGACCAGCCTATACCATGGCACCGACGCAAAACGGGGCTGGGCAGTTTAGCCAAGCCCCAGACAATCCTGTGGGCCAATATGTAAAACACTTTAAATTGGCGGCGGGCTTGTTAGATCAAACTGTCCGGGTGCGCTTTGAAGGGGTTCAGACGGCCATGTATGTTTGGCTCAATGGCCATTTCTTAGGTTATGCTGAAGATAGTTTCACGCCCCACGAATTTGATTTGACCCCATATCTCACGACTGAGGATAATGTGTTAGCTGTTGAAGTGTTCAATGCCAGCACGGCCAGTTTCTTAGAGGATCAAGATATGTTTCGCTTCTTTGGAATTTTTCGGGATGTGAGCTTGTTAGCCCAACCGGCGGCCCACTTGGAAGATATTCACATTCAACCGCAAGTGGCAACTGATTTTAAGGGGGGCACGCTGACCGTTGACGCCAAAGCTAGCGGGACCTTGTCTGGGGCTAAGGCGTTGATTGAGGTTTGGGATGTATCCGGGAAACCGATTTTTGAGACCACCACGACCTTGCCAGCCCAAGGCACATTAGCCCAGACCACCTTTAAATCGATTCATTTGTGGGATAACTTAAATGCCTATCTATACCATTTGCAGATTACAGTGCTGGGTAAAGGGGGCCAAGTGTTAGAAGTGATTCCTTATGACTTTGGCTTCCGGAGGATTGAAATCAATCAGGATAAGGTCATCATCTTGAACAACCAGCGTCTGATCATCAAGGGTGTGAATCGGCACGAATGGAACGCCGCTTCTGGGCGGGCCATCACCAAGGCAGATATGCGCCAGGATGTGGCCACCATGCGGGCCAATAATATCAACGCTGTGCGGACCTGTCATTATCCCGATCAACTGCCTTGGTACGACCTGTGTGACCAACAAGGTATCTATGTCATGGCCGAAAATAACTTGGAAAGTCATGGCACCTGGCAAAAGCTGGGGGCCGTAGAGCCTTCCGATAACGTCCCCGGTTCCTTGCCCCAGTGGTTGGATGCGGTGTTAGACCGGGCTCAAAATAATTATGAACTATTGAAAAATCACACCAGTATTTTGTTCTGGTCTTTGGGCAATGAATCTTACGCCGGCGATGATATTGCCGCCATGAATGCTTATTACAAAAAGATGGACGCTAGCCGCCTGGTCCACTACGAAGGTGTTTTCCATCGGCCTGATTATAAGGCTAAAATTTCCGATGTGGAAAGTCGCATGTATGCCACGCCCGCCGAGATTGAAGCTTATTTGAAGGATAACCCTAAAAAACCCTTTGTTTTATGCGAATATATGCATAGCATGGGCAATTCTGTGGGTGGTATTAAGGCTTATATGGATTTGTTGGATAAGTATCCAATGTTCCAAGGGGGCTTCATTTGGGACTTCATTGACCAAGCTATTGCGGTGAAAGACGAAGTTACTGGTCGCACGGTCCTGCGGTATGGCGGGGACTTTGACGACCGGCCATCGGATTATGAATTTTCTGGGGATGGGTTGTTGTTTGCTGACCGAACTGAAAAACCAGCTATGCAGGAGGTGCGCTATTATTATGGGAAATACTAAAGCCTTACAAATTGTTTATGGGGACGGCACCTTAGGAGTTACTGGCCCAGACTGTCATTATATTTTCAGCTACAGTCGCGGTGGCTTGGAATCCTTAGTGGTTTCTGGCAAAGAATGGTTGTACCGGGAACCCAAGCCCACTTTTTGGCGGGCCACCACGGATAATGACCGGGGCAATGGTTTTTCCAGAAAATCATTACAGTGGTTGGGCGCTGATATGTTCATTGACGTGGCTAAAATTGAAGTCCAAATCGATGAGCGGCCCATCACCTTGCCGGTAGCTCCCATCAACAATCAATATGGGCCTGAAGAATTCGCGGACCGGGTCCAAATCACTTACTTTTATAAGACGGCGACGGTACCGGCTACCGCTGTCAGTGTGCAATATACGGTTACAGCCACGGGGCAATTGCGCGTGCAGGCCAGTTATCTGGGCAATGCTGATTTGCCGGACTTACCGGTCTTTGGGATGCGCTTTGTGATTCCCACCTTAGCCACGGGGTATGAATATGCGGGTTTATCCGGGGAAACTTATCCGGACCGCTTAATTGGTGGCAAGCCGGGGACTTACCATGTCACGGGCCTGCCGGTGACCCCGTATTTGGTGCCCCAGGACTGTGGGATGCACATGCAGACCAAGTGGCTAAAGGTGATTCGCAATACCACCAAGAACAATGCGGATCATTCCCAAGTGCCCTTTAGTTTGAAGTTTTCCCAAGGCGGTGCCCCCTTTGCCTTCAGTGCGTTGCCTTATACCGCCGAAGAGTTAGAAAACGCCACCCATCAAGAAGAACTACCGGTTCCTCGACGGACGGTGGTGAGTATTCTCGGCGCCGTTCGGAGCGTGGGGGGTATCGACAGTTGGGGGGCGGATGTGGATCCTGCTTATCACATCCCCGCTGATCAAGACATCCTGTTTGATTTTGTTATTGAAGGGGTTTAAAAATATTGGAAGGTCGCTGCGGCGGCCTTTTTGTGTGGCATCAAAAAAACAGCATAGCTTAGCTATGCTGCGGCAATATCTGATAAAGGGGAGATATTGAATCATATTTTAGGATTGGATCGAAACTTGTCATCGGTGATCAAGGCCACCGTTTGGTTCATCTTGGCCCGATAAGCATCGTTTTCTAAAAGTAGGGTGGTGATGATATCTAGGGCGTAGATGATGGCAAATTGGGAATTGACAAAGCGAGTGTTAGCCACGAAATTGCTATTTTTTACTAAGATGGTCAAGTCACTCAAGCTGGCTAGCGGGCTGTCTTCAAAGGCGGTCACCGCCAGGATCTTGGCGCCCTTAGCCTTGGCTAATTTCACCGCTCGGTTCACATCATTGGTGTTGCCAGTCAGGGAGATCACCAAGACCACATCGTCGGCACTGACGATACTGCTGTTGATGTACATGATATGGCTGTCGGTCATGGCAAAGGCGGCAATGCCCATGCGCAACAGGCGCTGGGTCATTTCGTTGACGGTGTAGCCGGAACTGCCTAGGCCAAAGAGATAGACCCGCTTGGCCTGGGTAATATCGGCCACGGCCTGTTTGATATCCTGCAAGTTTAGCCGCTCCAGGGTCCCAGTCAAGATGGTTTGATAGAAGTTATAAACTTGATCAGAAATCTCAGCTTGGGCCGGGGTGGGTTGAGCACTGGGGTGATTGCCGGCTAATTGTAGTTTGAAGGTGTAAAAGTCCCGACAGCCCATTTTTTTCACGAAGCGGGTGATGGTGGCGTTGCTGACCCCCACGGCGTTGGCCAGCTTGGAAATGGTCATTTGCTGGACGACCGATGGGGTCTGCATGACTTTTAGGGCCACTTTGCGCTCTTGGCGGGAAAGGTTAGCATATTGATTTTCAACATTGCGGACAATGTTCATGGTTGTTCAGTCCATTCTTCATCAAATTCTGTGAAGCGTACGTCAATCTGAGATGGCGTCAATAAAACCCTGGGCGATTTGCAAAGGTCGGGTGATGGCACCACCCACTACTACGGCGTGGGCACCTAGGTCTAAGCAAGTCCGCAGTTTGGCGGGGGTATCCACTTTGCCTTCGGCGATCACAGTATGTTTAGCGGTCTTTAAGACCTGTCTTAAGTAGTCAAAATCATCATCTGCCAAACTTAACCCGGTGGTTTCTGGGGTATAGCCGTGCATGGTGGTGCCAATGATATCAAAGCCCAAAGTATCGGCAGTCTGCACATCGGCCAAAGTGGCGGTGTCGGCCATCAACAACGTGTCGGGGAATTCTTGGCGCATTTGGACCACGATGTCTGATAACTTTTCCCCATTGGGGCGAGGGCGATTGGTCACGTCACAGGCCACCACTTCAGCACCGGTAGCTGCCACTGCTCGCATTTCCTTGAGGGTGGGGGTGATATAAACCGGCGAATCAGGATAGTCCACTTTGTTCAAGCCGATTATGGGCAAATGGACTTCATCTTGAATGGCCTGGATATCCACCACAGAATTCGCCCGAATCGCCACGGCCCCAGCTTCTTTAGCTGCTAAGGCCATGCGGGCCATGATAAAGGAACTATACAAGGGTTCCCCCTTTAAAGCTTGGCACGAGACGATTAATTGACCTTTAACTAGGTCTAAAAAATTGTTTGTTGACATAAGACCGCTCTTTTCGTGGGTTTATTTGAGATATTTCGTATAGATTGCCTTGGCCCCGGCAATCATGTCGGGGTTGGGATGACTCATAGGTTCTTTACAGAAGCCGGCCGGCACACCTAGTTCTTGTAAAACTAATTTTAGAGAAGGGTAGATGTCATTTTGAATCAAGTCCGTGATGAGATCATTGCTGACTTGTTGCAGATCCCGGGCTTTTTGAATATCCCCGGCATCAAAGGCCACCATTTCGGCTTTAGCCCGTTTGGCATTCAAATTATAAGTGGAACCAATGGCCCCGTCCACATTCAAAGCAAGGGCTGGTAGGAGCATCTCGTCAAAGCCGGATAAAATCAATTTATCCGGGAAGCGATTGCGGACCCGTTCTAAGAGATAGAAGTCCGCATTGGTATATTTGATGCCAATAATTTTCGGATTTTCAAATAATTCGGCGAATTGATCAATGGATAAGGACACTCCAGTTAAAGCAGGAATGGAATAGATAATTAATTGATTGTCCACATCCTTGACGATTTCATTGTAATAATGTTTGATTTGGGCAAAGGAGAAATTATAATAAAAGGGTGTGACGGCGGAAATAGTCTTATAGCCTAAGTCGGTGACATATTGGGCTAATTCCTTAGCTTCTTCTAAGTTTAAAGACCCCACTTGGGCAATGAGGTCAATGGCCCCGTTGGCTTCTTCAATGACGGTTTTGAAAATAGCTTTCTTTTCCACTGTATTCAACATAAAGGCTTCCCCGGTACTGCCGCCCACGTAAAGGCCATCGATGTGATTCACGTCGATGTTGTAGCGAACCATTGCCCGGACCCCTTGCAAGTCGACCGTGTTATCTTCATTAAAGGCCGTCATTAAGGCCGAATATAATTTTTTCATCAGTTGCTCCTTCAAAAACATATTTTAAGTTAACCCCAGCAAGATGCTGGGCAAATATTGTAATAATCATGCTGATTCAACCGCTTACATGAAGAAGCATAGCGCATGAAATAAATTATTGCAATCATAAATTTGGATAATTATTTTCGTTTCGACAGCTTGACCCCGGGGTGGTGGGATTAGAGCAATTATAAAAATATTTATTTTGTGACTGGTGCAGTCTTGTGATACGATGTAAGCGTTTTAAAATACCCTCAATTCAGCCGCTTAACTTTTAAAACGAGGATGACGATCATGACAACAGCACAATACTTAGTTTTTGACGTGGGTGGTACCACGATTAAATATGGTTTATTAGACGACACCTTACAGCTACAAGCCACCGGCCAGTGCCCCACTTTACCAAATGAAGCTGGCCATATTTTAAAAGAATTGCTGCGCCTCAGCCTAGCTTTTCAAGCCGATTATCCCCTGCAAGGCATTGGCGTTAGTACTGCCGGCATCGTCGGCGTCGATGGGGCCATTCAATATGCAGGGCCCACTATCCCCGGCTATCAAGGCACCCCCATTCAAGCTAAGCTTGAGGCGGCCACGGGCTTACCCGTGTTTGTGGTGAACGATGTGGCAGCGGCTTTACTGGGGGAACAGTTGGCTGGTGGGGCGAAAAATGCCAGTTCTGTGTACTGTGTAGCCCTGGGTACGGGTATCGGCGGTGCTTATTTGGATCACGGCAAGTTATTGTCTGGGGCGAATGGCACCGCCAATTCCGTGGGCTATCTGCTTTATGACCCGGCTACTCAGACCAATTACGAGCAACGGGCGGCCACCTTAGCCCTGGAAGCGCTGGTAACACCATTAGGGGTGAGTGTACCGGACGCCTTTGCCCAGGCTCGCTTGGGGAAAGCACCTTTTGCAGATATCATTAGCCACTGGGCCGTTGCAGTGGCCCAGGGCCTAGCCCAAATTATTTTATTGTTTGACCCAGAAATCCTATTGATTGGTGGGGCCGTCTCCCAACAAGGAGATTATCTATTGACCCTATTGCAAAACGCCTTAACCGACTTTGTGCCCCAGGGCTTATGTCAAACCCGCCTAAAGGTGGCGGAACTGGCAGACAAAGCCCAATTGTATGGGGCCTTTGCCGGGATTCAGGCAAAACGATAATAATTATCTTTTCGATAAAGCGTTTACATTACTGGAATAATATGATACATTGTTCCACGTAATAATCGCTGAAAATTTAACCGCTATTAAAAATAGATACCACGTTTCCCACCAATAATGGTTTGGGCGTAAAGTGTATCTTTTTAAGAGTGGTTTTTTGTTTGCCTTTCAAAGGAGGATGTTTCATGAATGTAGCTGTGAATACGGCGGTTTTTCTAAAAGATCTGCAAGCTGGGGTCCCACAAATCGATTGTCTGCGCCGATTACAACAATTGGCCCTGCCCATCCCCGCCGTTGAAGTCCGGGGCGAATTTTTTGACCCCCAGCAACAAGCCAGTGAACTAGCCCAGATTGCCCAACTTTGCCAGCAGGCAGATTGGGAGCTTTATTATTCTGTTCCTGAAGCGCTGTTCACATCTGAAGGCGTGGCCGCCAGCTTATCAGAAAACTTACAACTGGCCCAAAAATATCAGATTCGTTCTTTGAAATATAGTTTTGGGAACTTGCCGGACTTGACCCCGGCGACCATTGCTGATTTAAGGGCATTGCTTACCCAAAGTGGGGTGCAAGTGACTATTGAAAATCAGCCCAATGCCCACGGCACGTTACGCCAGATGCAACAGGATTTAGCTTGGGTCCGCCAGCACCAGTTACCGTTGGGCTATACCTTTGATGCAGGAAACTGGTATTGGGTGGCGGAACATCCGGAAGTGTCCTTTG
Organism: Agrilactobacillus composti DSM 18527 = JCM 14202; assembly: GCF_001436375.1. Lineage (GTDB taxonomy): Bacteria > Bacillota > Bacilli > Lactobacillales > Lactobacillaceae > Agrilactobacillus > Agrilactobacillus composti. Next base: position 51,787 of record NZ_AZGA01000005.1, read on the forward strand.
GCCAGTTGCAAGATCAAGTGACTGTGTTCCACTTAAAGGATATTAAACACCAAGATACGGTTTTATTAGACCAGGGGTGTACCGATTGGCGCAACTTGGTCAACCAACTGCCAGAGACCGTGCCCGTCTTTCTAGAATATGCCGTGGACCAAGGCCAACTGGCTGATCAAATCAAACTGGTCAACGCCGCCTTGAGTAGGTGAGGAAATGACGTATTTAGGTCAACTGGTCTTGATTTTGTTGTGTACCAAAATAGGGGCCCATGTGGCTAGCCGTCTACATTTACCCAGTGTCATCGGCGAGCTGTTAGTGGGGGTTTTGGTGGGGCCAGCGGTGTTACATCTCTTAGTGCCCAACACCTTTAACCATTACTTTTCTGAAATCGGGGTCATCGTGTTGATGTTTATCGCCGGTTTAGAGGGGAACTTGCACCTATTACTGCGGTACTGGCGACCGGCTTTAACGGTGGCAGTTTTAGGGGTGATTTTCCCCACGGTCACCGCAGCCTTGTTATGTGTGGGGGTCTTTCATTTAGCTTGGACCACCGCTATTTTCTTGGGCTTAATTTTAAGTGCCACGTCGGTGAGCATCACCGTGCAAGTCTTAAAAGAAATGGGCCGTTTAAACAGTCGTGAAGGCGCCATTATTTTAGGAGCCGCCGTGGCCGACGATATTATCTGTGTGATTTTATTAGGGCTTTGCGTCAGTATTTTTGGTAGCGGTGCCAATGTGCAACAAGGTTCCCTGGCGCTGATGCTCCTGCCAAAAATTGGTTTTTTCATTCTAATGTTTATCCTGGGCAAATGGGCTGTCCCTCGGTTCTTGAAATACTTCAGCCAATTGCGGGCCAGTGAAAATAGCGCTGCGGCAGCTATGATCCTATGTTTTGGCTTTGCCGCCTTAGCCACGGCCATGGGTATGAGTGATGTCTTGGGGGCTTACTTTGCCGGGCTGGCGATTTCAGAAACCCAGTACGCCACCAAGCTGGCCCCGAAGATTGAAACCATTGGCTATGCTGTATTTATTCCCGTATTTTTCGTCAGCATTGGGTTGAATATTACCTTCAAAGGTCTCCAAAATGACGTTATTTTTATTATTGCTTTGATTATCGTCGCCATTATTGGCAAACAAATCGGCGGCGTGTTAGGGGCAAAATTATTTGGCCTGACCTGGTCCCAAGCCAATGTGGTGGGGGCGGGGATGATTTCTCGGGGTGAAATGGCATTGGTAGTAGCCAACGTGGCCCTAGGCGCCAGACTTATCGATCAAAATCACTATACCGCCATGATCCTGGTCACCGTGATCACCACCTTATTAGCGCCAGTGATCTTGAAATTATTTATCCAACAAACTGCTAAAACGCGCGAACAACGACAAGCAACACCAACAAAAATTTTGAAAGTGCATGAGGTGAAACAATGACTAAAGCAGGATTTGGGATGTGGAATTGGATTGTTTTAATTATTTACTTACTGGCCATGTTGGGCGTAGGGGTTTACTTTACTAAAAAAGCCAGCAAAAATACGGATGCCTTTTTCAAAGCGGAGGGGAAGATCCCCGCTTGGGCGGCGGGATTTAGTATCTACGCCACCACCTTAAGTGCCATTACCTTTATGTCCACGCCGGAACAGGCCTTTTTAAACGACTGGGCCTACGCCATTGGTAACTTTTCGATTTTATTGATTATTCCGTTATTGGTTAAATTTTACGTGCCTTTTTTCCGCAAATTAAATGTCACCACCGCTTACGAATACTTAGAAGAACGCTTCAGTCCGGTGATGCGGGCCATCAGTAGCTTGTTATTTATGCTGTACCACATTGGTCGCATCGCCATTGTCATTTACTTACCGATCATCGCCATTACCTCCGTGTCCAACATCAACCCTATTGTCATCGCCTTAGCCATTGGCCCGTTGTGTATTATTTATACCTTCCTCGGGGGTATTGAAGGGGTCATTTGGAGCGACGTGATCCAAGGTTTCCTGCTCTTAGGGGGCGCCCTATTGGTTTGTATCCTAGGGGTGACTTACATCAAAGGTGGCTTTTCCACGGTCTTCCAAGACATCAGTACCCACCAAAAAGTCCTATCCGGGGCCGATTTCAACGTCCATGATCTGTCGAAATTTGTACCCTTGATTTTAGCTGGCCAAATTTTCAACAGTTTGTATCAATACACCGGCAGCCAAGATGTGGTCCAACGCTATCAAACCACCGGCTCCATGAAAGAAGCTAAGAAGTCCCTTTACACTAACGGGCTGTTGGCTTTGATCACCATCCCTTTATTCTTTGGCATGGGAACGATCTTGTTTAGTTTTTACCAACATGCCGGGTCTTTACCAAAAGGCTTCAACACCAGCGCCGTGGTCCCTTATTTCATCATTACGGAAATGCCGGCTGGGGTGGCTGGTTTGGTGATTGCCGGGATTTTCGCCGCCGCCCAGTCCACCATCGCTTCCAGTTTAAACGCTATTTCTTCTTGTGCGGTGACTGACTTTAAGCAACGTTTCTTTGATGATAAACTCAAAGGCTTAAAAGATGTGACCCTCGCCCGGATTATTATTATCATCGCCGGCGTCTTGAGTTTGAGTGTGGCGATTTATCTCTTAATGGGGAATGCTTCCCAAACTTGGAATTTGTTCTTAACAGTGACTGGGATCTTCGGGGTGCCAATTGCCGGGATTTTCGCCGTGGGTATTTTCACCAAACGGGCCAATACCACAGGCGTGTTGATCGGTTTAGTTTGTAGTGTCGCCTTATCATTTTATGTCCAATCCTTAAATATCTCTTCACTGTTAGTGGCTTGTTCAGCGTTTATCTCTTCATTCATTTTAAGTTATGGCATCAGTTTACTGGTACCTACCCAGCTTAAAAACATTACCGGTTTAACGGTGAGCACCATCAAGGAAACCTATGTCCGGGAAGGCAAGTAACAACAAGTCACCTGAAAATTAAAATGACATTAACATTTGCTATTTTTTCCAGAAGGCCTTATTGTCGGCCTTCTTTTTTTAGCGTAATATGAAAGTTAAAATTGAACGCAAGAGAGGAAACAGACGGCATGGCAAAAGTGACGATTTCTGACGTGGCGCAAGCCGCGGGTGTGTCCAAGGCGACGGTGTCCCGATATTTAAATAAACATTTTGAACGCATGTCCCCTAACACTCGTCAGAAAATTGCAAAGGTGATTGAAGATCTAAACTACCAACCTAGTTTTCAAGCCAGCGCGTTGAAGTCCAACTGGACTCATTTGGTGGGGGTAGTGGTGGCTGATATTTCGAATATCTATTCCACCCTTTTGATCACTGGTATCAATGAAGTAGCCAAAGCCCATGGCAATCAGATTATGATTGGGGATGCCTCGGATGATTTAAACCAACAGCAGGAATCCATTGAATTATTATTGCGGCAAAATGTGGACGGTTTGATCATTCAACCCATGAGTCAAGATCCCCACGACTATGCTTATTTGCGCCAGAGCGGGACCCCTACGGTGATGGTGGACCGTCTGACCAAGCCTTTATTTTGGCCCACGGTGACCTCTGATGACTATGCTTCGACTTATAAGCTAGCCCAGGCAGTATTGGCGGCAGGGTATCAAGATATTTTGATCTTTATCAATAAGATCAGTGTGGCCTCCACGCGCCAAATGCGGGCGCAAGCATTCTTAGATGCCACCCAGGATAAAGCCCGAGTGACCTTGTTAGAAACGGCAAATGATGATCCCAAAGTGGTGGCCGACTGGCTAGTCCAACATCCAAACGCCCACCCCGTGGTCTTTGCCGGTAATGGCCGGTTACTGATGGCCTTGTTGCTGTGGATCAAAGATCAAGGCTTGACCTGCCCGGAAGACTTAGGGGTTTGTGGTTATGACGATTGGCGTTGGGCTGCTTTAGTAGGACCGGGCATCAGCTGTGTGACCCAGTATCCCATTCAAATTGGGCAACAAGCCACGGAACTATTGGCGCAAATTATTGGGGGCAAACGCCTACCAGCAACCCAGGTCAAAGTGGCGGCCGACTTGAACTTACGGGGTTCTTTTTAAGAAGCTTATTATAGCAACATTTAGACACTTATTTTGAGAATTTTAATTCAAAATAAGTGTTTTTTGTTGACAAAAACTGGAAGCGGTTTTATGATAGGTGTTGTTAATAAGGAAACCGGTTTCCTAACTTCGTAACCAATCCACTACGCTTATAAAACTTAGGAGGTTTTATATCATGACCCAACCAACAATTAGCGCCAATTTACTGTTATTAGCTGATAAATGGCAAGCCGGGGCCGACCAAGTCACCCTAGCCGCACAACTGGCTGATCTAGGTTTTAAAACGATTGAAATTCGCCGGGAATATTTCCGAGATATTGCCAAAGAAATCCCGGAAGTTGCCAAATTAGCCGCCGATAAAGACTTGACCCTTTACTACAGCATCCCCGCTGAACTTTTCGTCAATGGGCAATTAAATCCTGAATTAGAAACCTTTATGGATGAAGCAAAAGCCATGGGTATCCAAAAAGCTAAATTTAATATTGGTGATTATGCTAATTTTAAAGGGAATTTGGCCCAAACCCTACAACCACTTTTAAGTCACGGTATTGAAGTCAATATCGAAAATGATCAGACCCAAGCAAGCGGCCGTCTAACCCCCGTGCAGACCTTTTTGGAAGCCGTTCAAGCTGCCAAATTGAATCTGGGTTATGTTTACGACTTGGGCAACTGGCCCTTTGTTCGTGAAGATCCCCTAGCAGCTGCGAAAGCACTCAGTCAATATGTCCGCTACATTCATGTGAAAGACGACGTGACCAGTGGTGCCGATCCCGTTACCGTGCCCCTGGATTTAGGGGATTTACCTTGGCGTAAGATTTTAGACATCTTGCCTAAGACGGTGCCCGTGGCCTTAGAATATCCCACTGCTGATGCCGACGTGATCAAGTTAGGCCAGGAAAAATTAGTCGATTACTTCAAAGAATCAAAAGATTAACGGAGGATGAAACAACATGGCCAATCAACGTATGCAAATCGATCCCGAGAAGTTTGCGGCCCAATTTATGGCAACCGTGAACATTACCTTGGATCCAGATAAAAGTAATATGGAAAGTGCCGCTAAAGAGGCGCTGGCAGCGTATCTGTCCGCTTATTATTTAGCCCAACGCTTTAACAACACTGAAAACGAATTTTTTGCCGATCCAGACCGCAACAAGAAAACATCCGGCTACCAGCGCATTTTAGGCGAGCTGAATCAATACTAATAGGAGGCAAATTTTATGGCTAGTCTCATTACCGGAATTTTGCTGATTGTGTCCTTTATCCTGTTCATCATCTTCGCCATGCGCGGCGGCAACTTGACGGTTGGCTTCTTCGTGATGGCGATTGTCTGGACAATAATTGGCCTAATTCCGCTCCACATTGCAATAAAAGAAATTTTTACTGATCCCGTTTTAAATTACGGGAAAACCGCTTTGTATATCATTTTGGGTTCTTGGTTTGGGCGGGTCCTGGTGGATACCGGGATTGCCGGCAGTATCAGCCGCCGAACACAAAAAGTCGGGGGTAAGGCCCCAGTACTAGCAACAATTCTGATTGCCATTATCACCGCTTTGATTTTCTCAAGTGCTTACGGCGTGGGCAGTGCCATTGCCGTTGGGGTTATTTTATTCCCAATCATGTTCTCCATGGGTGTGCCTAAGAAAGTGGCCGTATCCGTGTTCACCATGTCCATTGGGGCAGCGATGTATATCAACCCGGTGTTGTTTAACCAGTTTACCGTGTTCTTTAAGGGCGTCACTTGGGGGGATCATTATCTGAGGTTTGGCTTTGTGGCCATGGCCGTGCAAATGGTCGTGGTCGTGGCAATGATTTTATTTTACGGGCCCAAGATTCGCAATGGGAAACCCATTATCGTGGAAGCTGAAGGGGATCAACCCACTAAAGAAGTGAACCCCATCACTTATGTGTTACCAGTTATTCCCGTATTGTTGAGTATTTTCTTCAAATGGGATGCCATTCCAGCACTATTGATTGCCACGATTCTGGCCTTTGCCATGACCGGCAATATGAAATCTTACCGTAACTTTGTGGGCATGATGAACAGCACGGCTAAAACGGCTATTGGTGATATTGCCGGCTTGCTGATCATGTTATTGATCTTGACCATGTTCCAAAGTGCCGCTGTGCACACCATGGGTCAGTTCACCAACTTATTCAAGAGTATTATTCCAAACAGTCATTTGTTCTTGATTATCATGATGATGATCATTGCACCGTTATCTTATTTCCGGGGGCCATTGATGTTATATGGCGCCGGGGCAGCAACAGCCGCTATCTTCACAGCCACCGGCATGTTCCCAGCTTACTTCTTATATGGTTTAATGGTCGTACCAAGTATGATGGCGATTTCTGCAGATATTACGCAATCTTGGAACCTATGGTCAGTGGAATATGCTAAACTAGAAACAAAGACATTCTTGCTCACCGGTTTGCCTTGGGCCTGGATCGCCACGATCCTCAACCTGGGTGCAGTTTACTTCTTACTATAACAATTAGAAACGTCAATCATGACGATGGAGGTTTTAAAAATGGCAGAATTCTTGACAATTGGGGAACCGATTTCCCTATTTGCATCTGAAGACGTGGACGCCTCTTTAAAAGATGCCGTTCATTTCCACAAATTTTTAGCCGGTGCTGAAGTGAATGTGGCCGTGGGAGTTTCCCGCTTAGGCCATTCCGCCGAATATATTACCCGCTTAGGGGCGGATCCTTTCGGGGACTTTATTGCCGATCAATTGGCTAAAAATAATATTGGTACCGACTATATTGATACCACGCCGGATTATTGGACCGCCTTTCAATTAAAGGACCGCGTGTCTAAAGGCGACCCTAGTATCTTCTACTTCCGCAAAGGCTCCGCCGCTGCCCACTTTGACAAGGCTGTGTTGGATAAAATTGATTTTAGTGACGTGAAATTTGCCCACTTATCTGGGATTTTTCCAGCAATTTCCGATCAAGCTCTGGATGCCTTCAAGTATCTCATTCAATTGCTCCATGACCATGAGATCCGCACCACCTTTGACCCTAATCTGCGGCCCCAATTATGGGCCACTAAAGAAAAGATGGTCCAAACCATCAATGCCCTCGCCGCTGAAGCAGAAATTATTTTGCCAGGCATTTCCGAAGGAGAAATTTTGATGGGCAGTCGGGATCCAGAAGCCATTGCCGACTTCTATTTACAACAAAGTGACTTCACCCAAACCGTGGTGGTCAAAGTAGGTCCTGAAGGCGCTTATGTGAAACAAAAGAATGGTGACAGCTACACCGTCCAAGGGTTTAAAGTTGCTAAAGTTGTGGATACCGTCGGCGCAGGGGATGGCTTTGCCTTGGGGTTAGTCACGGCCTTGATCGAAGGCAAATCCTTGCGGGATGCTGTCATTCGCGGCAACGCGGTGGGGGCCTTTGCCGTCCAAGCCCCTGGGGATAACGATGGCTACCCAACGCCAGAACAGTTGGCCGACTTCTTAGCCGCCAACCCAAGATAACAGTCAGAACCTTGAAAAAGGAGGACGCTTATGCAATTACAAGTGGCAATTGACCGCTTAACGTTAGACGATGCCGTAACTGCCGCCAAAAAGTTGGACGGCCACGCCGATATTATTGAGATGGGCACTTCTTTAGTGAAGGATTACGGCTTTGCGGGCATGCAAGCCATGCGCGCAGCCGTGGTGCAATCTCAATTATTGGTGGATTTGAAAACTATTGACGAAGGGGCCTATGAGTTCCAACAAGGTTTTAAAGCCGGGGCCGATATTTTAACGGTGATGGGAGCCAGTTCCTGGGCTACTATTGAAACCGTCGCTAAAACCACGGCGGCAGCTGGGGGAACCATGATGATAGATTTGTTAGAGGTTCCTCAGGTGAAATTAAAGATCATCACCGATGTGAAACGGGCGATTTATGCCTTGCATCACTCTAAAGATCGCCACGATAAGTTGGATCCCACCGCCACCGTGGCAGAATTTCACCACAATTTCCCCCAAGTCCAACATATCGCCATTGCTGGTGGCGTGGACTTAGCCGGGGCCAAGGCTTTAGCCGCTCAGGGCTTAACCGACATTGTCATTGTTGGCGGAACGATTATGAACGCCAGTGACCCAGTAGCGGCCACTGAAGAATTTATGGAGGCCATACGCTAATGCAAGTTTTACCAGATATCATGCAAGAAATTAATGAAGTCATGGGGCTCGTTGACGAAGGTCAATTAGATGCTGCCATGCCACTGATCACTAAGGATAAGCGGATCTTTGTCATTGGGGCCGGCCGCTCCGGCTTTCAGGCCAAGGGCTTTGCCATGCGCTTGATGCACATTGGCTACACTGACTATGTCATGGGCGAAACAATTACGCCATCGATTCAAAAGGGCGATACTTGGGTAGCAATTTCCGGGTCCGGTACTACCAAGGGGATTGTCAGTGACACAGAAGCTGCTAAAAAACTAGGCTTAAATATCATTGCCTTTACCAGTAATGATCAATCGCCTTTGGCCCAATTGGCCGATAAAGTCGTCGTGGTCCCCGGGGCTACTAAAACCGGAGCTGGGGTGAAATCTATTCAGTTGTTGTCCACCTTGTTTGATCAAACGGTGCACATCACTTTAGATGCTTTAACCTTGAAATTAGCCAAACGCGATGACACTAGTAATCAAGATGCCTTGAATGAGCATGTGAATGTGGAATAAAACGCCCTATTTTCAAATTGAAAGCAAATCCTATTTTTAAGCGGTGCAAGACCGGCATAAGCGGTTTTAAGCGCCGCTTTTTGCGTGGCAAAGTCGATGACACCGGGATTTTTAAACTTAACTTGACGCACGGGGGAATAAGCAATATATTTATAAGTGAGCGCTCGTTTTCGTAGCTGCTAATAGGTAATACTAAATACATTATTTTAAGGAGATTTACGCATGCTTGAAGCAATTAATTTAAAACCAGGAATGGCCTTTGTCAAAGACGGCAAGCTGATCAAAGTCGTTGAAAGTAACCACCATAAGCCTGGTAAAGGCAACACGGTAATGCAAATGAAGTTATATGATATTCGCTCTGGTTCCACGGTGCAAACCACCATGCGGCCAAGTGAAAAAGTAGAACAAGCTATTCTTGAAACTAAGGATGCCCAATACTTATACACCCAAGATGACATGGCTTATTTCATGGACTTGGAAACTTACGAACAATATGAAATTCCTGTTGAAAGTATTGAAACTGAATTGAAATATTTGTTGGAAAACACCAATGTTAAGATCGAATTCTACGAATCAGAAGTCATTGGGATCAAGTTACCAACAACTGTTGAATTAACAGTTACTGAAACGCAACCTTCCATCAAGGGTGCCACTGTTACGGGTTCTGGGAAACCAGCTACTTTGGAAACTGGCTTGATCATCAACGTGCCTGACTTCATCAGTGTGGGTGACAAATTAGTTATCAACACGTCTGAAGGCACTTATCAAAAACGGGCTTAATTTTAAAGCAAAAAAACGTCATTCCTTTTTGAGGGAGTGGCGTTTTTTTATGTGGCCAGTTAATTGAGCTCACGAATTTCTAGTTTCATTTTATTGGTTAGTAACATGGCGGGGATGAGGATCACGATGATCAATACCGTGGACCACAAGAAGGCTTGTTGGTAAGCGCTGGTGAGCCCCAGGGTGGTGGTGACGTGGTGGTTGGCGGTATAACTGGCCACAATGGTGGCGAGAAAGGCCGAGCCAAAGCCGCCGCCCACTTGTTGCATCATGCGGGTCCCAATGGAAGCCTGGGCAGTTTGAGACTTTGCCAAGCCAATAAAGGGGTCACTCATCAAGGGTTGGACGATACCAGCGCCGCCGATGCCCCGGATAAAGAGGACGAGAGCAATCAACAGATAAGAACTGTGCTGGTCAAAGTAAATAAAGGGGGCTGTGCCTAAAATAGTGACGAAGATGCTGGCAATTACCACCCAGCGGGCGCCGATTTTATCCACCAGGCGGCCAATGCTGCCCCGGGATATCAACATGCCAATACTTTGGGGAATCAGGGCAATGGCCGCTAGGATGACACTTTGGCCCCGGACATCTTGGAAGAACAGGGGTAGTAAAATCATGGGGCCACTGGTGATGAAGCCAGCCAGTAGCAGTCCTAACATGGATCCGGTGAAATTTTTGTGGCGGAATAAGTTTAAGGGGAGGACGACAGTGGTTTCATGACGGTGGGCATAAGCACTGTAGACCAAGAGCAAAGCCAAACCAATTCCAATATAAATCAGGGCTTGGGGATTGTTAAAACTGCCCTTGGAACTGGCCTGGACCACGCCGTAGATGATGGTGCTGGCGATGGCCGCCAAAAGGGTCACGCCTAAATAGTCCAATTTAGCTTGGGGATTTTTAACACCAGTAAAATAGCTGCGATGATGACTAGTGGGACATTGATAAAGAAAATCCAGCGCCAGGAGCTGTACTGGACGATAAAACCCCCGATGATGGGGCCTAAAATGGGCCCCAGGGTCATAGGCACGCCAACGATGGCCATGATCCGGCCCATCTTAGCTGGTCCCACGGCATCCACTAACAGGGTGGTGAGCAGGGGCAAAATCAACCCGGCGGCAAAGCCTTGCAGTAAACGAAAACCAATGAGTACGTTGATATGCCAGGCTAGGCCGGACAATAAGGACGTGATTCCAAAGGCAATTTCGGCCCAGAGATAAATTTGCTTTCCAGAAAAGCGGTTGATCAACCAGCCGGAAAAGGGGACCGCCGCGCCCATGGCTAGGGCGAAACCCGTGACGGTCCATTGCACCATGGCTAAACTAGTGTTGAAATCAGCTCGCAATTGGTGAATGGCGATATTGACCATGGTGGCGTCTAACATAGGCGCCATAGAACCTAACACTAAGATCCAGGCCATGACTTTTATGGATTTAGGAATTGCGGTTTGTGCTGTATGTTTCATTTGGATACCTCGTATTTCGTAGATTAGATTCATTATGTTCCTAAATAAGATACATAGTGTATCTATTAACGAAACTCAGTTTACACCTGGTTGTGTTAAAATACAAGGTGTATCTTAAAAAAATGCGAGGTCTATTATGTGTGCAGAAAAAAAAGAAACCCGGAAGTCCGGGGATGCCTTGACCCAGGCTATTTACCAGGCTGCCGTAGCTATTTTAAATGAATCCGGTTATGAAAAAGTGACCTTTGCCAGCGTGGCACGGCGGGCTAAAACCGGCCGGACTGTTTTATACCGCCGGTTTGAAAGTCCCTTTGCCCTCTTGTATCAAGCAGTCCAGTACTTTTCCGATGCAAAACACGAATCAGCTATTGAAGACGCCGACTTCAGCCAACATAATCTGCGGGATAACTTATTAGCAGTGTTACAACGATTTCGGGTATCTTCCCAGTTTTTTGGCCGTAATCAACAGTTTCTAAAGGCCTTTTTAATTGAATTGGGGAAAGATAGTCCCCAGGTCAAGGCCATTATGGCCGAGCTACGGCGTCAAGATTTATTTTTAATGGATCGGCTTTTAAGCCAAGCCCAGTTGAAAGGCGAGATTCAACATGCGGTCACAGATTATGTGAAACTACTGCCATTTCAATTAATTTTGTATCAAGCTATGATCGAGGCCAAAGAAATTACTGATGACGTTGCTGCGGAAATCGTTGACACAGTAGTCCTACCCGCCATCATGGCCCAACAGTAAACAACTTTTTTGGCGAAATATTACTATTACACAAGTAAATTGTGTATAATGTAATTGAGGTGAGGTAGTATGGCAAGTATTCAAATTACAAATAGTGTTGTTGCATTACTCAAGGAAAAACAGATTGCTGACAAACCACTATTGCTGATTGCAGACGATGGTGGCGGCGATTATTCCTTATTAGGTGGCGCCTGTTCTTTAGGGGCCAAGTTCTCCATTGTTGAATTAGAACAACCTGATCCTAAGTACGCGATTGAATTAGAAAATAACGTGGGCTTACAACTTTACACGTCTAAATATGATTTGACCTTTATGGGCAAGGGCTTGAAACTGGACTTCAAGAATTATCGCATCAGTTTGAAAGATGATTCTGGCCTCTTAGACGGCGGTGTGCAAATCGCCAAGGGCTCAGACATCAAAGCCGCCTTTGCCAAAGGTATCTTTGCTGGTAGTACTGGCTGTTAAAAACCTAGAAATCCCGGAAAATTATTTCTGGGATTTTTTTTGTGCTTATTTTGCGGAATTTGGAGATATGGTGTTATGAATCAATATGGAAATATCGGTTAATAGCAAAAATTTGTTTGATTGTTTATGAAAAAATACTATGATATTATGTCAATTGGGAACAAAATGTACCCAATTGGAGATGATTACATGTTTACAAGCATTGAATTTGCTAACTATAAATCTTTTAAGCATCTTTTTTTAGATATGCAGCAAAGCGGCCAACCTAAGAATTTAATTGCGATTTATGGCGAGAATGGTGCTGGAAAATCAAATATTGTTTCCGCATTTATGAATTTAGCATTGTCAATACGAACTTACAAAAATCAAATAGAATTAGCTCAATTAGAATCGAAAATGGGCAATGCCAACCAGGACGAAGCGGAAATAGATGCTAATCAAACTTTACTGAAGATGCTACGTAACAAAGTCATTCACAGTAGTAACGACGACAGTGTTCTAAGCGTTTTCAGATCTTACTATATGATTAATTCCAATGATCCTATGCGTATTATTTATAAATTTAGAATTGATGAGCATGATGGAAGCTATGAACTGATTTTTAAAAAAGATAAAGGAAAAATCTATTTAGCATCTGAGACATTGAAATATTTGATAAAAAAAGCAACTGGAACTATTTTTAGTATCAATAAGGCAAACTTCTCAAGTAAACCCACTTTTAAACTTAGTCCCAGTTTATTTAATACTAATGTTATCCCTATTTTTAAAGACCAAATAGAACGATTCTGGGGAAAGCATACATTTCTTGCTTTATTTTACAACTTTCAGAGCGCAAGCAATGAGTCGTATGTGGACGATAATGTATCTAAAAATTTCATAAAAGTTTTCGATGATCTTTCACAGATATCAATCAAAACAGATAGAGCTGCTGCAATGCAGGTTTTTAAAAGTCTATTGCATGGTGATTTATACAGAGGCATTGTTACGAATGATGAAAGAGGTAATGCAAATCTTGACAATACTGAGCTGGCAATTAATAAGTACTTTATTCCCTTGTACAGTGATATTTTAGAGCTTAAATATAAGCGTGATATTATTGATGATAACAGATTGAAATATGATTTATACGAGTCTAAACGAATTGATGGGGAAATAATCAAGGTTCCTTTCGTACTCGAGTCTCATGGCACAAAACAGTTATTAGAATTGTTACCATTGCTGCTCAATGCTAAAGCTGGAGATACGGTGGTGATTGATGAAATAGATTCTGGCATTCATGATCTATTAATCAATCGAATCGTCGAAAATATCAGTGAAGATCTGCAAGGCCAATTGATATTTACCACCCATGATACGCAATTGATGCGGGAAATTGCACCCAGTTCATTATATGTTATCCGCAGTGATGCCAATGGGCGTAAACGGGTAGAACCACTGCCAAGTATTGCTAAGATAAAAGCGAATAATAATGTTCAAAAACTTTATCTAGAAGGCTATTTTGATGGCATTCCTTATACAGACGATGTTGATTTTGATGATATTCTAGACGGAATTGAGGATTAGTTAATGAACAACCAACACACTTGTGCGGTCGTCATCGTGCACGGCCAGTCTGAATACGCATTTGTGCAAAGTATCAAATCAAAGTTAAGGTTAAAAATTGAAATATTTGCCAGAAATAAGGGCAAGAGTAGTATTCAAATTAATAAGCTACCTGATGTTTTTCAGAACAATATTTTTAGAAGTAAAAGTGCACTTCTCAAAGAATATGAAACAATTCAACATCGAAAAAGGGAACTATTGGATTTTAGGATATTTACCATTATGGACGTTGACGATGTAGAAAATAGGGATGTAAGGCGTAACTATATTGATGGATTTATTTCTAATATTGGGGACTATCAGCTCAAACCTTATATTATGCCGATTTACTTTATTGAAAATTTTGAAGACGCCTTAAGAGATATCAACTTTCCATTTGTGCCTAAAAATAATCGGGACAAATCTAAATACTTGAAAGTATTTGATCCAACGATTCAGCAAAATGCTGATGCTGATACCACGACTGAGTTGGCACAGCGCTTTGCTAAATCGAAACGGACGAATGTGGACATGTTTTTAGATTATTGCCTGAATCATCGGACGCAATTTTAAGCGTTAACTGAAGTCTGATTGAGTTTGCCAAATAATGGAGACTTGTTGTAATTTGCTTGGGTCAGCTAATTTATGGGACGAATTTAGCATTAAAATTTTTGTTTGGGGCAAGGTAGCTATCCTATCTATATTTTTGGAGGAAAGAAAAATGAAATTAAAACGAACTATATTGCTGTTGATTGCAGCCACTTTTCTGGTAGTTGCTGGGGTGTTGTCTAACACTGACCAAGTGAGCGCGCATCCCAGTCGAGATCAAAATGTTTATTACGATTACCCGACCACCGCAACCGTGGTTGGGACTTGGGGTGCTAATCTTTTTGAGGGTAATGATCAAAATAAAGTATTTCAACGAGTTTTACCGGTAAATTCGCAATGGCAAGTATATGGCTATACTTGGCGCGATGATGGTTATTATTACTATGCTGGTGGCAACTTATGGATTCAGGGCAATCAAATTAAAACGCCAGTCTATAACTGGTTAGACGCTATCTTAAACGTTGTTTCAAGATATGGTGAAGATTGGAATAGCAATACAAGGTGGCGGACAACAACACCTTTCCTTGGACCAATCGAAGTTGCTTTAGAAGATGATACCAATGGCCAAGCGATAGATACGCGCTTATACCAAGTTTTTGATAATGGCGATATCAATGATGTGACCTGGGCCGTTCAACCTCATTAAATAGATGAATTTAAAAACTTAGAAATAGAATTTTAGCAACTCTGAAGAGATTACACTTATCCCCAAAAAGTCCTCCAATTACAAGGCAAAAGCCAACTAATTGGAGGACTTTTTTAAATGATAGAGACACTCTAAACTATTTTTATTAATCGGTAAAATTCATTTCCAGCCGCCCTAATTGTTGGATTTCACCCACTAAGGTGTCGCCGGGTTTAATAAATTCTTGAGGTTTGCGGCCTACGCCCACACCACCGGGGGTGCCGGTGAAGATTAAATCCCCAGGATATAAAGCTACAATGCCGGATAGATAACTGATCAAAGCCGCACCATCAAAAATTAAGTCCATCAGGTTACCGTTTTGCTTCGCAACCCCATTTAAACTGGTGGTTAATTGTAAAGTATTCACATCAGGCAGACTATCTGGCGTGGTCAGCCAAGGCCCTACTGGTGAAAAATTAGCGTAGGATTTGGCCAAACCAAATTGTGGGTCTGTGTTGGCAAATTGCAGGCGCCGATCCGACAGATCCTCACCCACCATGTAACCGCCAATGTGCTTGGCAGCATCTTCAGGTTGAATATTGCGGCCGCCTTGGCCCACAACCACTACTAATTCAGTTTCCCAGTCGGTTTGTTGACCTTGGACCTGAACCGTGGGATAAGGGCCAGTGATGGAACTTTGATATTTGGTGAAAATATTAGGTTCTTTTGGGGCCTGTGTATGTAGTTCGGCCATGTGGTCAGCGTAATTGAAGCCCACGGCAAAAATTTGTTTCGGGTTTTCAATCGGCGCTGATAAGTCATGGAGATCTGTCAAAATCTGGGGGTCGCCTAAGGTTAAAGGCCGCGGTGCTGATAGGAAATCTCGGATATTATAGATGTTTGTAATAGGTTGGTAAGTGATTTGTGAGGGATTTTCCGTCACAACGATTGGCTTGTTTTGATACATGGCAAGTTTCATTAAAAAACCATCTCCTTTTAGCTATTTTAACATTTTTTAAAGGGGCGCATCGCCAAGACTACAAACTAAATAAAATTCTTATGGAAACATAACTTTTTACATTGAAGGCCATAATTGCTATTATATTAGTGTTACCGCTTACAACTATTTTTGGAAAGCAGATGGTTTAATGCAATTATTAAAGCCCCATATTGCCACGGAAAAAGTACCCCAGGAAAAGGTTGACGAAACCTATAAGAAGCTGCGTTTACAGGTCTTCCTGGGGATTTTTATTGGATATGCCGGTTATTACTTGCTCCGGAACAACTTTTCCTTGGCTATTCCCCAATTAACCCAAGCGGGATTTTCCAAGGGTCAGCTGGGGTTAGCCTTATCAGCGGTTTCTCTAGCCTATGGCATCAGTAAGTTTGTCATGGGGATGGTGTCTGACCACAGCAATGCCCGCGTTTTCTTACCGTTAGGACTGGTCTTGGCGGCGTTGGTGAACTTGGCCTTGGGCTTTATCCCGGTGCTGACTTCCAGTATCACCATCATGTTCATTGCCCTGTTTGTCCTGGGCTGGTTCCAGGGGATGGGCTGGCCGCCATCCGGTCGGGTTTTGGTCCACTGGTATTCCATCAATGAGCGGGGTGGTAAGACCGCCATTTGGAACGTAGCCCATAACGTGGGTGGCGGCTTTATGGCCCCGATTGCCACCGGGGGGATTGCTTTGGTGGGATCTTACTTTGCCCTTGATGGCTTTAAATCCTATCACGGTGCTTTTATCTTGCCAGCCATTATTGGGTTAGTGGTGGCCTTCATTGCCTTTTTATTGATTCGCGACACCCCCGAATCCGTTGGCTTACCACCCATTGAAGCCTATCGCAATGATTATCCCAACAAAGACCACAAGTTATTTGAAACGGAATTGACCACCAGAGAAATTTTATTCAAATATGTCTTAAACAACAAGTGGATCTGGTTGATTGCCGTGGCCAATATTTTTGTTTACTTAGTTCGCTACGGGGTGGAAAATTGGGCCCCCACCTATTTAACGGAGGTCAAACACATTACCTTAGCTAGCTCCAGTTGGAGTTACTTCTGGTACGAGATTGCCGGCATCCCCGGGACGCTGATCGCCGGCTGGGTTTCGGATAAAGTCTTTAAGGGCCGTCGGGGGCCTGCTGGCTTTGTCTTCATGTTAGTGGTGTCGGCCTTTGTGCTGTTATACATGAACGCCACCAATATTGTGGTGATCAATTTTGCGTTGATCATGATCGGCTTTTGGATTTACGGCCCCGTGATGTTAATTGGCCTGCAGGCCCTGGATTTGGTACCTAAAAAAGCTGCCGGGACAGCTGCCGGTCTCACTGGGCTATTCGGTTATTTCTTTGGCTCTTTTTCCGCCAACGCTATCATCGGCTACACCGTGGATTGGTTTGGCTGGCAGGCCGGGTTTGGCCTGATTCTAGGAGCCAGTCTCCTAGCTGCTGCACTCTTCGCCTTAACCTGGCATGTCCGGGGGCAAACTCTGACTGACTAAGGCGACTCAGTATGCTATAATATTATTAAATAAATAAGTTTGTTCGGTTGACTAAGCTCAAGGATTTGTCCACTCAGGGGTGTGAGGGACATATCTTTGGGCTTTTTTTATTTCAGAAAGGAAGATTTTATGGCATTTTTAGGCAGCTTACTGCTCATCTTGATCACCACCACTATCATCGCCCACTTCAGTACCCGCATTGGCATCCCCGGGGTCATCGGCCAACTCCTAGTGGGTATCCTCTTAGGGCCAGCCCTGTTAAATTGGCTTCAGCCCAACAATTTCATCCATATCTTTTCCGAACTAGGCGTGATCATCCTCATGTTCATGGCCGGTCTGGAAAGTAATTTGGCCCTGTTGAAAAAATACTTTGGCCCCAGTGTGTTGGTGGCGATTTTAGGGGTTATTTTCCCCGTGGCGGGCACCATGGCTGTGGGGGAGCTGTTTGGCATTCATGGGCAAGAAAATATTTTCATCGGGGTCATTTTTGCGGCTACCTCGGTTTCTATATCCGTGGCGGTTTTAAAGGAACTGGACTTGCTTAAAGGCCAAGCTGGGTCCACGATTCTAGGCGCAGCAGTGGTAGACGACATCCTGGCAGTGTTGATGCTCAGTGTGATGGTGAGTCTGTTAGGTACCGGGGGCAGTCAGCAAAGCCTGGGGTTGACCTTTGTGTGGCAGGTGTTATATTTTGTCGGAGTTTATCTCTTGGTAAAATTTGTCACCCCTTATCTGGTGGGCATCGCCGACAAGTTGTTTGTTCCCCAAGCCCGAACTTTGATGGCCATCATATTATGCTTCTCGCTGGCTTATGTGGCTGATCTGGCTGGTTTGAGTGCCGTTGTGGGGGCCTTTTTTGCCGGCATCGCCATTGACCAGACCAAGGCCAAAACGGAAGTGGACCACAATATTCAGCCCATTGGTTACGGGATTTTTATCCCCGTGTTCTTTGTGAGTATTGGTTTGAACATGACCCTGGCTGGGTTGCGCGAAGATATTGGTTTGATTATTGTATTGACCGTTGTAGCCACCTTGATGAAACTAATTGGGGCTGCCCTGGGGGCCAAGTTTGCCCATTTTGACAATCGCCAAGCTTATCTGGTGGGGGCCGGGATGGTATCTCGAGGTGAAATGGCTTTGATCATTGCCCAAATTGGTTTTGAAGCAAAATTATTATCAACGGATTATTATTCCGCCATCGTCACCGCCATTATTTTGACCACTTTGATCGCGCCATTTCTAATTAAGTTGGGTGTGTCTAAGCACAATGCTAAATCTTTGAAATAGCAGGCGGCAATCAACTATAATAGTCATATGCAGACCTCACGCCATGCTTGACCATACACAGTCAGTTTATCTAAAGAAAAGAGGCAGGGATAATGGCAAACCTGGAGACTTTATTGGATATTGTTGTCCCGATGTACAATTTAAGCGGTTATTTAGAGAAAAGTTTGGCTAATTTAGCCAAGCAGGATTATGATAATTATCATGTTATTTTGGTGGACGATCACTCCAGCGATGATACTCTGGCTATTGCCCAAGACTTCAGTAAGGCCCATCCCCAATTTGAGCTCATCCAACTGCCAGAACACCAGGGGGCCTCGGCAGCTAGAAATGCTGGGATTGAAGCCGCCACGGGTATTGGCGTCGCTTTTGTGGATGGGGATGACCAGGTGGATCCAGAATATGCCAGCAAGTTAGCCGAGGGCCTCATTAACTATTCGGCTGATATTGCCGCCGTGGGCTATACTTGGTTTGGTCCTGTCAGCTATCACAGCTTTGATCGCCTGCGTTTCACCCGCTGGGATGAAATTAGCAAGCCCAATATGTTAGATTCCGTGACCCGCCATGGCACCGAAGTCGGCGGGTACATTTGGAACAAAGCTTTCCGGCGCACGATGTTAAATGACGCCAAAGTGCGTTTTGATACTCAATTACAAATCGCCGAAGACTACCTGTTCACCACCGAAGCTGCGGCGGCAGGCAACAAGTTCGTCTATTACGCCAAGGCCCTCTACCACAAAGTCAATCGCCCTGGCAGTACCATCCATTCCCGCACCTATAAAATGCGGGTCCAAGAAGAAGAGGTCTTCGCTAAAATGGGGGAGATTGCTCGCGATAGCTTGCGCCACTGAAAATAAACGCTAACTGATACAGCCTGTTCATTTGGATAGGCTGTTTTTTTTCGCCAAAAATTAAGGGTAGTTGTCCCAAAAACAAAATATACAGTATTTTTAATATAAAAGACGATACCGCTTAAAATATTCACCTCAAGCACCATAAAGTGTTTAAAAATTCAATGAACTTCATAAATATGGTTGCTGTATCGGCATGTCAGCAAAAATCACAAGATATTATTTCTTTTGAAGCCGCCTAAAGTGAATTGTTGGCAAATATAGTTGGCTAGCCTAAGAATTTAAAATGTAAGCGTTAGACATTGGCCAGATTGCATGATTATATGTGATGTAAACTAACATATCGGTTTGACAGTAGTCTTTGAATCAATTAAGTTGTTAACAACGCCAGTAAGCCAAAGCTTACGACGTGATAGCCGGTTAAAATACAAAATTGTGAATTGGCTGCATATTTGTCTAAAACTAATTTGGATTGGTGGGGAGAGTACATGTATGAATCAAAGACAGTGAATGTATATGAACAATTGGCCCAACTATCAGAAGCCAAGCGCATTGAATTATTGACGCGTATCTTAGTTCGCATTCCCAGTGTGAATGGCACGGCAGGGGAAGTGGACATTGCGGAGGTCATCGAAGGTATTTTCCGGAGTTTTCCCATATTTCAAGTTCATCCCCAATGGGTGTGGACGCAAAAATTGCCTGGGGACGCCTTGGGGCGGGAGAATGTCTTTGCCTTCTTACCAAAGCCCGGCGCCCACGATACGGTCATTTACCATGCTCACTTTGATACAGTGGGGGTGGCGGATTTCGGCAGTCTCAAGACCGCTGCTTTTACCCCGGACGAACTGGCGACCTATTTTCAAAGTTATACCCAAGATGCCGACATTCAAAAAGATGCCCAATCTAAAGACTGGCTCTTTGGTCGGGGGGCTTTAGATATGAAGAGCGGGGATGCCGTCCATATAAATAACATCCTTTATTTCAGTGAACATCCTAAAGAACAGCAGGGGAATCTATTATTCATGGGCAATTGCGTGGAAGAAAATGATCACAGTGGGGTTATCAACGCCATTGGAGAGCTGATGCGCCTGAAGTTGAAATATCAGCTTAACTATACCGTAGCTATCAACACTGATTTTATTAGTCCTAAATTTGAAAATGATACTCAAAAATATATCTATTACGGCGCCGCCGGCAAAGTACTGACCTGTTTTTACATCAAGGGTGAAGAAACGCATGTAGGTAATACTTACGGGGGGATTGATTCAACGCTGGTGGCCAGTGCCATCAACTTACTGGTCAATAACAATCCCGACTTGGTAGAAGACATCCCCAATGAAGAGATTTTGCCATCTTCTTGTTTGATGCTACGGGATCAGAAAGACTTTTATAATGTGCAGACTGCTAAAACGACTTATATGTATTTTAATACTTTTACTTACCAGCGGCCGGCTTACCAAATCATGGCCCAGATGAAACAAGCAGTCCAAGAACGTTGTGATCAATTGACTGCGGACATGGACACCCTTGAAAAAAATTATCAGCGTGGCTTACAGGTACCCCTGACAAAGCAAACACGACACTTGGCAGTTTATACCTATCAAGAATATATTCAGCATTTAAATCGTCAGGGCGTAGCGACCTCAAAGCTGATCAAGGCTTTTGTTCATGAACATGGCGATATGGCTAAACGTCAAATTGGCTTTGAGTTGATCAATTATCTGGACCAAGCCGCCAATGATACAACACCTAAAGTGGTGCTATTCATCGCCCCACCATTTTGTCCCCATAATTATGTGGCCGAACACACGAAAATCTATCAGGATTTACAGACCATGACGGCACAATGTGCAACGACTGATCAATTTGTGCTGAAGAAATTCTTTCCATTTTTGTCAGACAGCAGTTATTTTGCTATCAGTGAATCTGAGGCCGAAATTCAGAAGTTAGCCTTGAATTTTCCCTTGATGGCCCAGCTTTACCCCTTGCCCTATCCCCAAATCAGAGCCCTAGCGATTCCGGCAGTGGATATTGGGGTTTATGGCAAAGGGGCCCACACCTGGAAGGAACGGGTCTATAAGCCTTACAGTTTTGGGGTATTGCCCAATTTGATTCGTAATTTTACCCAATTAACTTGGACCAAAGGAGTGTGATCGACTATGTTAGTGAAAAATGGCACGGGTATCTTAACCAGAGTATTGACTTGTCCACCCACGGATTTACGTTATGTGGCCCCAATCAATCAAATTTCCAATCAATATGCCAACCTACCGGTGGATCAGGCCAAAGTTATGGCGGAATATCAAGCCCTGTTAGCAGTGTATCAAGCTGAAGGAATCAGGGTTGAGGAATTGACCCCTGGGGATAATATGTCCAATTCAGTTTTTGCCCGGGATTTTGGCGGTTGTGTGAAAGAAGGCTATATCTTGGGGCGCTTTCGCAAACAAATTCGTTTCTCAGAAAGAAAGGCTTATGCCCAGAAAATGGCGGCATTGGGTATGCCTAAGCTCTTTGCCGTGGAAAAAGGTTATTTTGAAGGCGGCGATTTTGCTTTTTTAAATGAGGCTACCATCGCCATAGGAACACTGGATCGCACCGATCATCAAGGCTTTTTGGAAATTAAAGCTGGCTTAGCAGACTATGGCTACCAGGTTTTTGAAGTCCCCGCTAAATCGGCCTACTTGCATTTAGATATGTGTTTCAACTTAGTGGCCGACCACTTGGCGGTGGCCTATCTTCAAGGCTTGCCAAGTTCATTTAAACGCCTGTTACAGCAATTAGACATTGACGTTATCCCTGTGTCCGAAGCCGCTATTTTTAAACACGGCTGTAATTTACAAAGCCTTGGCGCCAAGCGGGTGATTTCTTTGGCCCAAAACACCCAGGTCAACCAAGCCTTGGCAGAACACGGCATGCAGGTGATCCCTGTGGCCATTACGGAATTACTGAAAGCTGGCGGTGGTCCCCACTGTATGACTTTTCCATTGCACCGCATTTAAGTTAATACTTTGTTGGGAAAAATAGGAGGTATTCAAATGACGAGACGTACAAAAGTAATGATTGCAGGTTTACTAGCTATTCTTTCAGCTGTCGTGCTGAGTTTTACTACCAGTACCTATACCAGTTACGCCGCGGATCAAAGCGTCCAAAAGATTAAAGACAGCAAGACCTTGGTGGTGGGGACGTCTGCGGACTATCCGCCTTTTGAATTTCCCATCATGAAAAATGGTAAAAGCCAAGTTGCCGGGTACGACATGTTAATTGCCCAAAAAATCGCTGATGATTTAGGGGTGAAGTTAAAGATTGTGAACACGGAATTTACATCTTTGATCCCGGAATTACAAGACGGCAAAATCGACTTGATTTTAGCGGGGATGGTGCCCACGCCGGAACGGGAAAAGGCTGTGGCTTTCTCTGATTCTTACTATGATGTTCAAAATGTATTGCTGGTGCAAAAAAAAGATATCGCCAAATATAAAACAGCGGCCGATGTGAAGGGCAAACAAATCGGCGTCCAGCAAAGTACCACCCAACAAGCTATCGCTAAGGCCCAATTAAGTGGTGCTCAGCTAGTAACTGAAGGGCGGTTTACCAGTTTGACCACGGAATTAAAACAAGGTGATCTAGCCGGGGTCGTGGCTGAAAATGCCATCGCCGCCAACTATACCAAGCAGTATCCTAAAATTTATGGGGTGGCCAAACTGAAACTGACCACACCTAAGCAAAATCGCACCATTAACATTGCCGGCCGCAAGGGGGATAAGGCCTTGATCAAACAAACCAACAAGACCTTAGCCAAGTTGCAGAAAAATGGCGATTTGAAGACCCTATTTACCCAGGCACAAAATACCCAGTTGAAATACGGCAAGTAACTTTGAAAGAAGGTCAGGACTATGTTTGATTTCTTAGGTCAATATTACCCGGTATTCATTCAAGGGGCCGCCCAGACAGTGGTCATCTCGCTGATCGGGATTTGTATCGGGATCTTATTAGGGTTAGTAGTGGTTGCGATGAATCTCTCCAAATTTAAACCATTTTCCTGGTTGGCGAAAACCTATATTGCCATCGTGCGGGGAACGCCAGCCATGATTCAAGTGATGCTGATTTATTATGTATTGTCCAAGGCCCTGCCCATTCCAGACATTCGTTTTTTGGGCTCATCGCTAGACCGGGTAATTCCTGGCTCTATTGCCCTAGGGGTGAACTCCGGGGCTTATACCGCTGAAATTTTCCGCTCGGGGATTATGTCCATTGCCGTGGGGCAAACAGAAGCCGGTATTTCCCTGGGATTAAGTGAAAACACCACCCTGTTTTCCGTGGTGATGCCCCAAGCTGTTCGCAATATTTTGCCAGCCATGGGCAATGAGTTCATTTCCCTGATCAAGGAATCCTCAGTTTTATTTTATATCGGGGTCCAAGAAGTGACCGCCCAAGCCTTAGGCGTTGGGGGCACGCTGTATAACTTCATTCCGCCTTTACTGGTGGCCGCAGCCATTTACTTCGTCCTCACTTTTGTATTATCGCAACTGTTGCAACTAGCTGAGAATCGCATGGGTCGCAAATATCTGGCTTTAAACTAAGGAGGGATGTCAATGTTGACGAATACTGAAAATATCATTGAAGTTCGGGGCTTGAAAAAAGCTTTTGATCAAAATATGGTGCTCAAGGACATCAATTTCGCCGTCAAGAAAGAAGAAAAAGTCGTCATTATTGGGCCCTCAGGTGGGGGTAAAAGTACGCTACTGCGCTGCCTCAATCACTTAGACGGGAACTACACTGGGGATGTTTTGTTCAAGGGGCAAAATTTAGGACAACTATCAAAAAAAGAATTGCAGTTGTGTCGCCGCAAAATGGGGATGGTCTTTCAACAGTTCAATTTATTTCCCCATAAAAGTGTGCTGGAGAATATCACCTTTGCCCCGGTTAAGCTAAAACTCATGTCTGAAGCTGAGGCCATTGCCAATGCCCATGATCTCTTAAAACAGGTTGGTCTTGATGAGAAGGCCAAGGCTTATCCTCAATCGCTTTCTGGGGGCCAACAACAGCGGGTGGCCATTGTCCGCTCTCTGGCCATGCAACCGGAGGTCATGTTATTTGATGAACCCACTTCTGCCTTAGATCCGGAAATGGTGGGAGAAGTGTTAGGCGTCATGGAACGCTTAGCTAAAACCGGAATGACCATGGTGATTGTCACCCACGAGATGGATTTCGCCCAACAAATCGCGGATAAAGTATTGTTCATGGATAATGGCCATGTGGCTGATATTGGTACCCCAGACTACTTATTTAATCATTCGAAAAATTTTCGCACCCGGACCTTTTTGGCTAAAGTCATGTAGGTTTAACAACAGGAGGCTTGTTAATGACATCATTATATGAACGTTCTTTAAAAGTTTTACCCCCAGTGGCCCAACGTGCCACTAAACTAGGTATTGTCAAGGGCAAGGGTGTGTATTTAACGGATGAATCCGGTGTAGATTACCTGGATTTTGCCGCCGGTGTTGGGGTGGTGAACTGCGGCCATAATCATCCCCAAGTGGTGGCCGCCGTTGAAGCTCAACTCCATGATCTGATCCATGGCGGCCATAACGTGGTGTATTACCCTTCGTATATTCGACTGGCGGAAAAAATAAGCCAACGTTTGGGTGGGGATTATAAGGTTTATTTTTCTAACAGTGGTGCTGAAGCTAATGAGGGCGCAGTCAAGTTAGCCATGCAAGTGACCCATCGTGATGGGGTCATTGCCTTTACCGGTTCCTTCCACGGCCGCACCATGCTGACCACGTCCATGACGGCTTCGGGGGCCATTTATCATGAGAACTACCAGGGGATGTTGCCGCCGGTGTACCACGTGGATTTCCCCGATATTTATAATACGGTCTTAACGGCGGACCAAGAAAGCGAGCGTTGTTTACAGCAGTTGCAGCAGCTTTTTAAAATCACGATTGCGGCTGATCAAGTGGCCTGTATTGTGGTGGAACCGGTACAAGGTGAAGGGGGGTATATCCCGGCACCAAAGATTTTTCTTGAAAAACTCCAAGCTATCTGCCGGGCCAATGGGATTTTATTGATTTTTGATGAGGTTCAAAGCGGCTATGGGCGCACCGGGACTTGGTTTGCCTTTGAACAATATGGGGTTATCCCGGATATCTTGACATCAGCGAAAGGGATTGCCAATGGCCTGCCGCTAAGTGCGGTGATAGCCAAAAGCGACTTGATGGATCAATGGACCCCCGGGACCCATGGGGGAACCTTTGGGGGCAATCCCCTAGCTTGTGCCGCCGGGTGCGCTGTGTTAGACATTATGGATGCCGACTTTTTGGCCCATGTGCGGCAAACGGGGACTTACTTTATGGCCAAGTTGGCAACATTGCAGGACCAACACCCCATGATCAAAGATGTCCGGGGCTTAGGGTTAATGATTGGCCTGCAGTTTAAGGATTATGGCGGACTGTTGGCACCAGAACTAGTGGCTAAAGTCGTTGCCAAAGCCTTGGCTCATCATCTGATTTTATTGACTTGTGGTGTTTCCCACGAAGTGATCCGGTTTATCCCACCGTTAGTAGTCACTGAAGCTGAAATTGATCAAGCCTACGGGATTTTGGCCACCAGCTTGGCTGAGGTTCAGGCAGAAATGGCGGTGGACAATGGCATATCAAGTCGTTAATCCTTATACCGAGAAGATTATCCAGACCTATCCCTTGGCCAGCGCGGCGGAAGTGGCTGACAAATTAGATGTGGCCGCCGACTTTTATAATCGTCAAAAGCAAGTCCCAGTTGAGGAACGGGCGGCCCAATTACAATTGGTTGCCGAGAGTTTGTTGGCCAATAGCGCTGAACTGGCGCAAACCGCGACTTTAAATATGGGCAAGCTGTCAAAAGAAGCCAGGGGTGAGATCAAACTTTGCGCTAAACTAGCCCAGTATTATGCCAGTACCGGCGCCAGTTTATTAGAACCTAAACCCTACATTTATGGCGGCAGCCGGCAAGCCTTGTTACAACAAGATGCCATTGGCATTGTGTTGAGCATTGAGCCTTGGAATTTTCCTTATTCCCAGGTCATGCGGGTGTTCGCCCCTAATTTTTTGGTGGGAAATCCGGTGGTGCTAAAGCATGCCAGTATTGTAGCCGGGTGCGCAGCCCACTTTGAAAAGGTGTTGTTGCAAGCTGGCATTGAACCCGGGGCCTTTCAGAATTTATTTGTAAGTTATGATCAAATCGCAACTATTTTGGCGGATAAGCGGGTCCAAGGTGTGGCGCTAACTGGGTCTGAGGCAGCGGGGCGGCAAATTGCCGCTTTAGCTGGCCAGAATTTGGTGAAATCCACCATGGAACTGGGGGGGAATGATGTTTTTGCGGTGTTAAACGATGCTGATATTGATTTAGCCGTGCAAGACGCCGCCGCTGCCCGGTTACGCAACGCCGGGCAAGTGTGTACGTCGGCCAAACGCTATATTGTCCAACAAGACGTGGCGGCGGACTTTATCGCAGGTATTCAGGCGACCTTCCAAAACCAAGTGTTGGGTGATCCCATGGCGGCCACCACTACATTGGCGCCCTTAGCGTCAAAGGGGGCCAGTGACCAACTGCAACAGCAGCTGGACCAGGCCTTAGCCCATGGCGCCACGGCGTTAGTGGCCGGGGGTCAGGTAGCTGGGATGGGGAACTTCTTTGCCCCCGCCATTTTGACCGATATTACCCCGGATAATCCGGCCTTTTATCAAGAATTCTTTGGTCCCGTGGCTCAGGTTTATGTGGTGCCCGATGACCAGGCCTTGATCAAGTTGGCCAATGATTCTAATTTTGGTTTGGCTGGGGCCGTTTATTCAAAGGACACCACCCATGCTCATGAAGTGGCTTCTCAATTAGAAACAGGGCAGGTCTTCATCAATCAACCATCTGGCGCCTACCCAGAATTGCCCTTTGGCGGGGTTAAGAATTCCGGTTATGGCCGGGAAATGAGCGATTTAGGATTATATGAATTCACCAATCAAAAAATTGTGGTTTTTAAATAAAAAAGGTGGTGCAGCGCATGGCAATCACAGTATATAGTGTTCGAGATGATGAAGTTGCTTACTTTCAGCAATGGCAACAAGCCCATCCCGAAGAACAAGTTCAACTGATTAAAGTTGATTTGACAGTCGAAACGGCCACCTTGGCCGCTGGCAGTCACAGCGTGATTTTATTACAAACCAAGCCCGTGGACGTGACTATCATTCAGGTCTTGGCGCAATTACAAGTGGCTAACCTGATCGTGCGGGCCGTTGGCGTTGACAACATTGACGCTAAGGCAATCACCCAATTTGGCATGCAGTTGGCCAACGTCCCCAGCTATTCCCCCAGATCCGTGGCGGAGTTTACGGTTTTACAGTTGCTGCAATTATTGCGGCAATCCTTCCGGTTCAATATTGCTTTTAAAAAGGGCGATTTTCGCTGGACGCCATTTTTAGGGGAGGAATTGGTTGGTAAAACAGTGGGGGTCATTGGCACCGGGCGCATCGGCGCAGCAGTGATTGCCATTTTAAAGGGGTTTGATGTGCATATTTTAGCCTACAGTCATCACCATAATCTGGCGGCACAAGGTGTGCAGTATGTTGACCAGTTACCTGAATTGTATCGCCGGTGCGATGTGCTCACCTTGCATATTCCTGGTAATGCAGAGAATACCCGGCTGATTGATGGGGCGGCTTTTCAAGCCATGAAACCGGGGATGATTTTATTAAATATGGCCCGGGGTTCCGTGGTGGACACCCAAGCCCTATTAGCTGCCATGGATCAACATATCATCCTGGCTACTTATGACAATGAAGCACCATACTTTGGCCAAGATTACAGCCAGCGCAAAATTGATGATTTATATCTACGAGCCCTGATGCAGCGGGATGATGTCTTGCTGGCGCCCCATATGGCGTTTTATACCAAACCAGCTGTTGAAAATATGGTAAATCAAGCTTTGGATAAGAGTTTAGCGTTTCTCCAAAATACCCCAACACTTGAGGTGCATTAAGTTGCTATTCAAGCTGGGTAAACAAAAAGGCATTCGAAGTCAATCGAATGCTTTTTATGTGGTCTTAATTAGCAACAGGCTTACTCAAAGAATGGTTTGCCACACCAGCACACCACCTAGGCCCACCACGGAAACGATGGTGGTGATAACTGACCAGGTTTTAATGGTTTGACCAATACTTAGGTTGTAATATTCCTTATAAATCCAAAAGCCTGCATCATTTACGTGGGAAAAGGTGATACTGCCCGCCCCAATTGCCAAGACCATTAACTCAGGGCTAATGTGATCCAAAGCAATTAGCGGACCCACGATACCCGCGGCGGTCATGCCGGCAACGGTGGCGGAGCCTAGCGATAGTCTTAGGGCAGCTGCTAATAACCAGGCCAATAGAATTGGGGATAAGTGGGTTTGACTCATTAAATCTGCAATGTATTTATCCACATGACTATCCACAAGTACCTGTTTGAAACCCCCGCCACCCCCGATGATCAGTAAGATCATGGCAATGGAACTGATAGACTGGGCAATTGAATCCATCACAGATTTGATACTTTTACCCCGATTTAGGCTAAAGGTAAAGATGGCTACCAAGACGGAAATCAACAGGGCAATAGCAGGATTCCCGATGAATTTTAACAGGAACATCAAATTAGACTTGGGAAAGACAATTTCAAAGAAGGCATAGATGGACATCAATAACACCGGAATAATGGCTGTAAAGATACTAATGCCGAAGCTGGGCATTTCGTCATCTTTAAAGTGGGTGGGCTTAAATAAGGCTTCAGGAATTTCAGTGTTCAAAGAATCCCTTGGTAATAGGCGGGCATAGTAAATCCCACCAATGACAATCGCCGGGATGGCAATGGTAATGCCAATTAACATGGTGATGCCTAAATTCGCTTGAAAAATATGGGCAATGGCCACTGGTCCGGGATGGGGTGGCACGAGGCCATGCATGGTAATTAAAGCAGCGGTGACTGGAATCCCGATATATAAGATGGGCACACCAGCTTCCAGGGCAATTGAGAAAACTAAGGGAATCAAAATCACAAAACCAGTTTCGTAAAACATGGCTAAGCCCACAATGAAGGCCGTTAAAAGAGCGGCCCACTGGATGTGTTTTTTGCCAAATCCAGCCACTAAGGTTTCAGCGATTCGTTGGGCGGCCCCGGAATCTGCCAGTAATTTTCCCAACATTGCCCCAAAGCCCAAGACCAGGGCCAAGGAACCTAGGGTTGAGCCCAGACCCTTTTCCACGGAGGCAATGGCTTGATCTAAACTCATCCCCTCGGCTACCCCCACGAATAAAGCGGTGATGATCAAGGCCAGGAAGGCGTTGATCTTTAAGACGACCATCAGCAGCAGTAATAAGAGTACGCCGACGATAATGATAAATACGGGCACGACTATTCACTCCTGACTACGAAAGTTGGGCGACAACTTTTTTGAGGGTATCTTTATCACCAACATTGCCTGGGAAGATGACGTAAGCAATGTTTGGAAATTTCGTTTCTGGTCCTGTCAGCCAAACGGGAATCCCTGGCTGGACTTGACCAGCCACTTCGGCCCGCTTGATGCCTAGCCCCTTGGTGGCCACATCACTGGAGGTAATGCCACCTTTGGCGATAATAAAGCTAGGTTTGACCTGGAGCTGTTCAACGATTTGAGTCACGTAATTGGAGATTTTCACGGAGAGCTGTAATTCTTCTTCTTGGCGACCCGGGCCTAAGTCTAAACGTTTACGATTGGTGTAAACCACCACATTGTGGCCGGCTTTCAGATTTTTTTCGGTGAAATCTAAGACCCGCTGGAATTCGGTTTGCATCTTAGCCGGGTCAACCACCAAGTTTGTATCAAATTGAATACTGATTAAATTCGGTAGTTCCTGCAGACTCTTGAGCTGGTCCGTTGTTTTTTGCACATGGGAGCCCACAATAATTAGGCCGCCGTTTGTGACCGTTGTATCGGTGATATCTTGCCGGGTCAGCAGGGGTTTATCGGGAATCCCACCCACCAATTTGGTGAAAGCGGCCGCGGTACGGAACATAAAGTTTTTCCCCTGGTTCATGGCTGTTACAATGGCGGCTACCGCGACTTTGGCATCCCCGTAGCTGGCGGCGTTGACAATGACTTTATTGAAATCCGTCACAGTCATCAGATTAGTCGTAATTTTAGCCACATCTAATTGACGTTCCTCGGGGATGGTAATGCTTTGAACGGCCTTGGCCGGGTAGGCCCCTTTTGTTTTCTCTTCAACCCACTTTTTTAAATTAGAGTTGTGATAGCCAAAGGTCCGGTCCTGGGCAAATTCCGTTTCTCCCGCGGGTATCAATTGATTGCCATCGGCCACATAGTGGATATCATTGATGGTATAACGGCCGCCCTCTAAAAAGAAGGGCATGATAATTTCTCCATCATAGTGTTTGTTAGTATGGGCCTCCAGCTCATTTTTTAAAGTCAAGGTTTCCGTAGGGTAATGGCCCCGGAGCGTAGAATCACTGCGACTGACGATGATGAAGTCGGTGGCTTTTTCCTGGCTCACTTGGGCGATATTTTGGGCAATCGTTTTGTGTAATGCAATCGTATCAGCCGTAGTTAAGCTGCGGGAATTTGTGAGAATATAAAACATTTGTTGGGTTTCGTCAAAGGCCTGGCGCAGGGCGGCCACATCCCAAGTGGTATAAACCGAAATGCCAAAAACAGTCTGGGTGCCGGTGGGATCATCATCTAAGACAATGATTTTCTTGTTGAAATCCTTTAAAGCTGTTTGCAGCAGTTTATCAGCACCGGCCGTATCTGCTTGGGGCAAGCTAGCTAACAAGTCATTTTTAGAAATAGCTACCATTTATTTCGCCCCCGGTTTTCTGCTCACGGTCACATTAGCCAGATTTTCAAAATATTTGACGATGGCGCCGTGATCTTCATTAATATGGCCATTGGCAGATAAGGTGTGAAATATCTCTAACAAGCTACTGGATAGGGGCATGGGGACATCCAGATCGTGGGCGGTTGCCATCACGTTGGTCAAGTCCTTCATGTTGATGCTGATTTTACCCCCGGGTTCAAAATTCCGGTCCAAAATTAACGGTACTTTGGCATCTAAAACATTACTGCCAGCTAAGCCGGAGCGGATGGCTTGGTACATTTTATCGATATCAATGCCCGATTTGGCGGCTAAGACTAGGGCCTCAGACATGGCGGCGATATTTAAATTAACCATAACCTGGTTGGCCAATTTAGCGGTGGTTCCAGCACCGATGCCACCGACTAAGGTTGTGGTACCGCCAATGGCGTCAAAGATGGGTTTGGCCTGGGCAAAGACAGCTTCATCCCCGCCAACCATGATGGCTAACTCGCCAGAAATTGCGCCAGGTTCACCACCGCTTACCGGCGCATCTAGGAAATTGATCTGTTTTTCTTCTAATCTAGCCCCAATATTTCTAGAAGCTACTGGGGTGATGGAGCTTTCATCAATGACTGTACTGCCGGCTGGTAAGCTATGAATTAAGCCGTCATGTCCAAAAATTGCGTCCTCAACGATGCTAGTGTTAGGTAACATGGTGATGACCCACTGGGTGCGCTCCCCAACTTTTTGGGCGGAATCTACAATCGTCACCCCGCTGGCCTTGGCCTTTTCAATGGCATGGACGGAAACATCATAACCAAAAACTTCAAAGCCAGCTTTCACTAGATTCGCCGCCATGGGAGCACCCATAATGCCTAAGCCAATAATACCTACTTGTTTCATGATAAAACCTCCCGTATTTTTTAAATGTCCAAGAATTGTTAAACAGGTCATACTTAAAACTATCAACATTATCGATGTTATACCTAATTTGAAAGCGCTGTCAATTCAATTTAAGAATATTCGAGATTATTAAAATAGCTATAAAAATATTTTGATTATATGTAATTTTAGTATGCTAATATATTAATGAATTGCTTTTGACTATTTTTGAAGGTTATTTGCTGAATTTGAATCCTACGTACCACAAAAAAGCCTCACTATTCTTAAACATAGCTGTCTAAGAATAGTGAGACTTTTGGGAGTGGTCTATTTTAGAAAATAAAACTATCACGGACACCAAGTGAATGGTGCCTTTTAATGCTAGTAATTACTTACTAGGCACACCGGCAACGGTTTTGAACACATCGGCTAAGGACATGCGATAATCGGCAAACTTTTTATTTAAGATCAATTGCCGGAAGTCTTCAATGGACATTTTCCGGGTTTCTTTACTAGGTAGTTCGCCAATGACTTCACCAGCAGTTGCGGTGATCCCGGTGGTCAGGTTGATGATCAAGCCATCTCGGCTATCCAGGCGAACGGTGTAATATTCGTAGTAATACGGGGTATCATAGGCACCGGTCAATTCTTTATGGGTCATAAAGTAGCTGGTTATGAAATCATTAAAAGCCGCTTTTGAGCGTAGGGCCTCAGTCCAACTTGTTTTTTCAGATAACATCAGTGTAACTTCCTTTCTGAAAACAACAGTGACAACAGCTAAAATTGTTCCTTAAGTTATCTTTCAACTCCTAGTCTACATCGATTTTAGTATAAATCAAGTAAAAACAGTGAAATGAAAACGTTTATATAACAGTATTTTTACTTAAACCGGGAAAACTTTGGCGGCCAAGGGTTTGCCGACGGCATATATTTTATTTTCAGAAAGTAGTTCGTATCACGGTCATCAAAAAAGCAGTATTCCTCAAGAATACTGCCAAAGCACTTGCATAAAGTTGAATACCTATTTTTTATTTTTATTGACGCCTTTACCCGGGGCCTCATCGTCAGCTAGGTTGGCGGGGTAAGGATTAAGCTTAAAGGCTTCATCGGCCCGGGGGCTACTGGCGTTCACGGGCCCAAAGGCTTTGTGCAAGGTTACGGTGCCCCAGGCTGGGACGGTGACGTGCTGCCAAGTCAAGGCTTGACCATTGACGGTGACCGCAGCTTCTAGGGGTTGGTCCGTGGGGTTATAGAGATGGGCGGTAATCCCGCCATCCGGGGCTAGGAAGGCCACGGAGCCCAAGCCGCCGGTATAACCATCTTGGGTATAACTGCTGGAGCCGATGACCGTTGAGCCCGGGACCACATCTTGGCCAAAGTTACGCAACATATAATATTCCAGATTCCGTTGGACTTTACCAGTGGTGTGATCAATGGTGACCACGCCCCGACGACCGGTGGAACCCACCATATTCGGTAGGCCCCGTTCGTCCAAGGCCATATTCCACAAGTTGATCATGCTTAAGCCCTGGCGCACCAGCCAATTGCCAATTAATCCAAACATAATATGGGAGGCATCTTCGGGGGTCTCTTCAATCATGCACCGCCGTTCAGTCATGGCCAAATCCCAATGAGGGAAGGAACGACTGCCCTTAAACAAATTGGTATAAGGCCCATCATAGGTGTGAAAGGCAAAGCCATCAAAGGCGCTGGCTTGTTCCGGAGTGACGTATTTACTCAGGGGTTCGGTCAACACGTTTAAGCTGCCATCCCAGAAATAAATTTTTGTATTGGGAAAAGTCTTATCTAAGGCTGGCCGTAAATAGGTGTAGCCAAAGTCGGCTAATTCCGGTAATTTCCAAATCATGGCCGGCCAAG
The DNA here is from genome assembly GCF_001436375.1 of Agrilactobacillus composti DSM 18527 = JCM 14202. GTDB lineage: Bacteria > Bacillota > Bacilli > Lactobacillales > Lactobacillaceae > Agrilactobacillus > Agrilactobacillus composti. The sequence continues at coordinate 86,028 of NZ_AZGA01000005.1, forward strand.
CGGCGGCGTTAGAGGGTTCATTTTGAATGGTAATGGCATAAATTGGAATACCCAGTTTTTTGTAAGCTTCAAGATAGTGGATAAAATATTGGGCATAGACACTTTCAAAGGTATCTTTAAATTGGTCATACCCATTGCCGGTATATTCCCCAAAACGCAGGTGGCCACCCATCTTTAACTCACCGGTATTTTTCATCCAAGCGGGGGCGGACCAAGGGGAAGCCATGATTTTAACCGCAGGGTTGATCTTCAAGATTTCTTGCACCACGGGGACGATGTACTTTAAATCCTTAGTGGCGTCCGGGGCCCCAGGGGTGCCAGTGCCAATTGAAAACTTAGCTAAACTGGCATCATGTTCCCCAAAAGGCACGTCATCATAACTGTAATAAGGCTGGCTGGCGGGTTCACAGGAACCTAAGGGAATACGAATCGTGGCGAAGTTACCTTCCTTGGGGTCGAATAACTCGTGCAAGAGGGCATTCCGTTGTGCTTTACTTTGTTGCCAAATCAACGATGCGGCGGCATCCGTAATGGCCGCTCCAGCCCCGATCCAATTTTGATGTTTATCAGCCGGGTCAATGACGATTTTAGCGGCATCACCCGGTGTGGCTTCTGGGGTGGGTGTGGTTAGATGGGCCCGCTTTTGCGACAGGTCACCTGCAGTGACGGTCCAAAATTCAGTGGGGAATAAACTATTGTCTGTGGTATTTACCACAATGATCATCCTTTCGATATTAATTTAACATCATTTAATTTTGAGGATACGAGTTTGAACGTTTAACGCACCCGCTTGATGGCGGAAATGGCAACCCCACCAACGACTTCCATGGCAATGGCAAAGATAAAGATAGCTTGGTAACCCATGCTGGCAACAATGGCCGAAGCCACCATGGCACCCAGCATTTGACCAAGGGTATTGGACAAGTTGATCAAGCCTAAGTCTTTGCCGGCAGTATCAGCGGATGGTAAAACATCCATATTCAAAGCGCCATCAACAGAGTTATACAAGCCATTCCCAAAGGCAGCTACAAAGGCGTAAGCGAACATTGCCCAAGGTTTTTGGACAAACAGTGGGAATAATGCAGCGGCACCTAAGGCAAAGGTGGCCAAAACAACTGGGCCTTTGACTCGTTTCATTTTATCGGCCAGGGGACCGCCAACTAAGGCAAAGAAGACCCCGATGACTAACATGATCATGGAGAAGATGGAAATGGAAACCCCGGCATCTTTGGTTTTCTGGCCGATGTAATCGGTAAAAATAAAGAGTTGGAAGGTGGTGACAATGGTTGAGCCCACAACCATAAAGAACTTCCCGGATAGGGCTAGATAAAAGTCCCGGGCGTCATGGGTTGGGAAGAAGAAGTATTTTTTAAAGGTACTTTTATCCATGGGGACTTTAGGTTCGTCCAAATTGGACTTTTCTTTAATCAGGGCCTCATGGACAAAGGCTAAGACAACCGTAATGGTCGCCATGGTGTAAATCCCAAATTTAATATTGCCTAAAAATTGTGCGGCCAAGAGGGCAAAACCTTGTTGGGCAATGGTGAAGCCAACGCCGTAAAAGGTTGAAACAGTCCCCCGCCACTTAGGCGCGACCCGATCCGAAATTTGCGGATAAATAGCGGCAGCAATGGCGTTTTCCGCCGCGGCAGCGATGATCCAAACAAAAATCACCGCCACAACAGATTTCAAATTGGCAATGATCACCAAAGAGATAGCGATTACAATTGTGCCTAAAACAATGTAAGGTTTTCTTTTACCAAATCTAGTGCGTGTCACGTCAGACAGGGCCCCAAATAAAAGATTGGAAACCGCCCCAGTGATGGAAGCTACGGTGGCTAAGATCCCCACGGCCCAGACTTTATGTACGGGATCGATTTGGGCGAATAATTGGGGAATTAAGACACTTCGCGTTGACCCAATGGGACCATACCAACATAATGGTGCGATGGACATGGCAAAGGCCACCGCCCAAGGTAATTTAGGTTGTTGTGAATCTTTCACGTTGGCGTTGGTAATATCGCCAACTGCTGTTTTAACAACCTTTTGATCGTGTTTCTTATTGCTATCATCAGACATTTTCAAACCCACTCCTTACTAAAATTGACAGTTACCCAAAGTTAATGCTTTTTAGATAATGTAAATGTTTGTGGTTATGATCCCTCCTCAAAGTAAACAGATCCCTATGGTTATATGGTTTAAAATTCTTGAATAAGAAAAATTAGTAAAAATAAAAAATATATTGAAAATAATAAGCGCTTGCACAACTGATATATCACTATGATAAGGCTGTAATTTAGAAAAATAAATCTATACTTTACTAAAAATGTATAGCCACTACGATAATATGGGCCTTAAATAATAGCTATATTGATTTTGAAATTATCAGAATGTTATTTAATATTTGCTCGTTGGCTGCATCAGCTAAGGTGGACGACAAGCTCAGTTGGTGGTTGGAAATTGGGGCGCAGGAAGTGGCCGATTGGCACTTAAACTGATATATCAGTTGTCCAAGCGAAAGCCTAACCCGTTGAGTTTGTGAAATGCTAGACTACTTTTAACACGCTGTCCGTCAGTTACCGAATAAGTTGATTTTTAAGGCGTTATTTATAAATCTATATAAATATTTTAATTATCATCATTATTTTTAGCTAAATTTATTTGTTAGCAAGGTCAGTGATCGATGAAGTGGCATTTAGCATTAATTGCTTAATATCTAAATTAGTAAAATATGGCCAAACAAAAAATTATAACTTCAAGACTTGATAATGCCGGCAATATGGTTTGGGTGCGTTTGTGTGCCCTGCTGCATCGGACCAGTCAAAACTATCAGGGGATATCTTGCCTGTGATAACTTTGATCTGGGCTTATACTAGAGGGTGAAGAGGTGGCGATTATATGGCTAAACAATTAATCAAAATCAGTAAACGACTATCCTTGGCGTTGCGACATCACCTCGAGCGCTTGGGTCTGCAGCTGGATGCTTATGGCCGGGTGGCCTTAGACCAACTGCTGGCCCATTACAACGCCCATTATCAACAACCTATTGATGAAGCTATTATTCGCCAAATCATGGCCCAAAGTGATAAGCAACGTTTTGCCATTGAGCATGGTCAGATTCGGGCCCTTTATGGCCATAGTGTGCCCGTCCAGTTACTGCAAGCCCCGGCCGTCCCACCGGCTGTGCTTTATCATGGGACATCCCACGCGGCAGCCATTATGATTGCCAGTGAAGGCCTGCGGAAAATGGATCGGGATTTCGTCCATCTTTCTGCCACCGTCCCCATGGCCATCAGTGTGGGCCAGCGTCGGGAAGCCCATCCGGTTATTTACCAGGTGGCGGCTAAACAAGCAGCCGCTGCCGGATTATTGTTTTATCCCACTGAAAGTCATATTTGGCTGGTGGATCACGTCCCCGCTCAATATTTGACGGTTTGGTCCAAAAACACGCAAACGGGCCACTAATGGCAGTGTCCATAAAAAAATAAGCTAAGCTTGGATTTGCTTAAGTAGTCAATCGACTGCCTAGCCAGATCCAGCTTAGCTTATTTTTATGGTGGTACTTGGTTAATACTGATTATTCAAACTGAGCATTATACAACTTCTCGTAAGGCCCATGGGCTTTTAGCAATTCCTCGTGTTTGCCGATTTCCACGACTTTACCGGCATCTAAGACCACGATTTGATCGGCATTATGAATAGTGGACAACCGGTGGGCAATGACTAACGAGGTCCGTTCTTTGAGCAGGTTATTCAGTGCTTTTTGAATCGTTTTTTCCGATTCATTATCTAAACTTGCCGTGGCTTCATCTAAAATCACCACTTGGGCATCTTTTAACAAAGCCCGGGCGATGGCCAAGCGTTGGCGCTGGCCCCCAGATAACTTCAGTCCCCGTTCCCCCACTTGGGTAGCTAAGCCTTCGGGTAAGCTTTGGATGAAATCTTTGATATCCGCTAACTCCGCCATGGCCATGATGGCATCATCATTGGCCTCAGGGGAGCCATATTGGATATTATCCCGGATAGTGCCGTCAATAATAGCGATATCCTGGGAGACAATGGCGATATTTTGCCGCAATTGTTTCAAGTCGATCTCTTTAATAGGAATGCCATCAAAGGTGATATCGCCGGCGTCCACATCGTAAAAACGATCGATTAAGCGGGTCAAGGTGGACTTCCCAGCCCCGGAGTGGCCCACTAAAGCGGTCTGCTGGCCAAAAGGAATATTGAAACTCACGTGGCTGATGGCGGCATGGTCGCTTTTAGCCCGTTTAGGATCACCTTTAAAGGCAAAGCTCACATCTTTTAAGGCGATACCAACCTGTAATTCAGGCATGGGCAAAGGATTGGCACTGTTGACGATAGTGGGGTGTACGTTGGTGACTTCTTTGATACGACCGTAAGAAACTAGGGCTTGTTGAATCTGATTCAACAGCCGGGTGAAGGAGCTAATGGGGCTTTGTAACATCCCCACATAACTCAAGTAAGCCACCAAGCCCCCAACGGTCAAGGACCCCTTCATGACAAACATGGCCCCCAGCAATAAGACGATGGCCACGCCCAAGAAATTCACGCCATCTACCAAAGGGGAGAAAATAGCTTGGTTTTTCGTAGCATCAATCATATTGTCCCGATTTTTCAGAGCATAGTGGTCAAAACGCTGACTTTCATAACCCTCACTGGTATAACTCTTGATCAGGTCAACTTCCGTTAAGGTGTTTTGCATTTGGTTAGACATTTGCGATTGGGATTGGCGCACCCGTTTAAAAGCGTTATGAATGCGATCCCTGAAAACCCGGTAAATCAAAAAGGTCAAGGGGAAGGTCAAACTGACGGCCACGGCCATTTGCCAATTTTTATAAAGAATGAATCCTAAGACCCCCACGAAGGTGAAAATATTGCCAATCATGGACAACATGTTGGCGGAGATTAGACTTTGCATGTTGTTCACGTCGCTGGTGAGGCGCACCATCAAATCCCCGGTCTTGCTGGATTCGAAGAAATGGGTGTCCTGGTCTAAGATGTCATCGTAAAGTTGGGTCCGCAGGTCGGTGATGGCATTTTGGCTCATCACCCCCATGAGATAGGTGGCCAGAAAGTTGAACAGACCCAGGACCACGGCGGCCAATAACAATAGCCCGACGCTGATAAATAACAGCTGGACATGTTTTTGGGGGATCACTTTATCAATGATGAATTGCTCGATTTGGGGTAGGACAAATTGTAAGAGGGTAATCACAGTTAGGGCTAAAATGTTCACCACTAAAATCCAGCGTTTCTTCAACACCCGCTGGAAAACGAAGCGTAACATATCTAAGGTCGAATCTTGTTTGGTATCAGTTGTCAAATCGGTCAACCTCCTTTAGGTTGCGTTGGAAGTCTTGGGCCCACTTTTTAGCCACTTGGGCCTGTTTTAGGCGTAGTCGTTGTTTTTGCAGGACATACCAGTGATCCGTAGACGGACTTTGTTGCAAGCGGTCCATGAATTGTTGGGTATGCAAAATAGTGGTGTCTTGTTCAGTAATGTAGGCTTTTAATAACGCCTGTTGTTGGGTGACGGGCAAATACTGCATGGCAATCAATTTAATTTGATAGAGATCCGCCGTATGGGCGCAATCGGGAATTGGTTCAGCCATCAAGGCTTTAAAACGGGCCACACCGGCGGGGGTAATGGCGGCTAATTTAGTTTTTTTATCATCATCCACCTGGACTAAGGTGATAAAGCCCCCTTGGGCCAAGCGTTCAAACAAGGGATAAATCACCCCGAAACTGATTTTACGGTGATGCCCCAGGGCGGCGGTCATGGACTGGCGCAATTGATAACCGCTTTGGGGTTGGGCCATTAGGGCACTAAGAATAAATAATTCGTTCATCATACCAAAAACTCCCATCTCAGTTACTATATCTTTTAGATACGTAAATTATATATCTAAAAGATATATAAGGCTAGTAAACTGCTCACAGGGAAAACACCGGCAAGACGAACTCAATAAAAATAACCGCTAAGTCGAAGTTAGCGGTCATTCATAGTAGCAATGTGCGGATTGTTGAAGGCTAGGCTGGGGCTAATAGCCCTTGTCCAGGTCCACTTGGTTCATGATCAGTTGTCCATCGGCCAGATAGGCTTGGAGATTCTTGAACAAAATGGCAAAGGCAGCGGCCCCATAATCCTCGAAGCCGCCGGAGATATGGGGGCTTAGCCACAAATTGGGTTGGTCCCACAAGGTTGCGTCAGGGGCTAGGGGTTCGTCTGGCAATACGTCCAGCACCGCCCCGGCTAGTTTATGCTGGTCTAAAGCACCCCGCAACGCCGCCGTGTCCACACTGGGACCCCGGCCCACATTGATAAACAGGGGTTGGCCGGTTAATTGCTCAAAGAATGATTGCTCAAAGAAGCCTGTGGTTTTGGCCGTGAGGGGCAGGGCGTTGACGATGAACTTGGCACTTTGCAAAGCCGAAGGATTTGCCCCGGCAGCAAAAGTGGCATCGAATTCAGGGGCCGAGTGGCCAGCAGTGTTGAAGCCAATGGTGGTCATGGCAAATGAATGACAATAATGGGCGATCCTAGTACCAATGTGGCCGGTGCCAAAAATGGCAATGGTGCTATGAGACAAGTTGAAAACTTGGTCCCGTAACGCATCACTGACCCAGCGGTGTTGTTGCTGGGCTTGGGTACTGGCCAAAATACCCCGGGAAAAGGCCAGCAGATAGCCCAGGACGAATTCGGCAATGGGCTCGGCATGAATGCCACTGGTATTGGTCAACAGGATGCCTTGTTGTTTGATGGCCGCCAGAGGCATATAATCAATGCCCGCAGAAATAGATTGGATCCATTTGAGGTGATTGTGGGGCAGTTGCAGCAGCTGATCCCCAAAGGTGTTCCAACCATAAATGATATCCACATCTAGCCAACTTTTAGGGTCGGTATTAGCAGTCGGCAGGTCGACAATTTCTAAGTCCGGCAAAGCCGCTAATTGTTGATGTTCAGCGGCAGTGATATTGAACAATAGGCCTAATTTCATCTGATTTAGCTTCCTTATCATATCGTTTTTAAAACATCTTTATTTTAACGATTGTAGCTGATAACAGCAATGCCTTGAGGGTTGTCTCTTAACGAGACCAAAAAAATAACCTATCCATTGAAGGATAGGCTACTTTCGGGTGTGTTTATAAGGTATAGATCGTGGCACACAAAGTTAAAATACGTCAACTAGGCGAAGAGGTCCCGCAATTCGGCAATCAGTTCCAAAGGATGTCTAGTTGCCCGGGAGATACTCTTGATGTTTAAGAGGTCCATATCCGTCAAGTTATGGGAAATGGAGTTCTTACCATATGAACCAGTGCCCAAAGTCAAAGATGGGGTCAACTTGTTGAACAAGCCGCCGATACCACCCAGAGAACCTGGGGTATTGATCAAGATCCGGCAAGCAGGCATTTGTTCCCCAAAGGCTTCAATGCAATCATTGTCTTTAGAATGCAAGACAGCGGTATGGCCTAAGCCCCCGTAGTTCAATAGGGCTAAGCACAAGTTGAAGGCATCACGGCGGTCGTTAGCTTCATACATGGTCAAAACTGGGGATAATTTTTCCCCGGATAATGGGAAGTTGGTGCCAATGCCGTTGATTTCAGCAATCAATAACTTGGTATCAGCGGGTACTTTGATCCCGGCCAATTCAGCGATTTTAGTGGCAGCTTGGCCAGCAATAGGGCCCCGAACGGTATGGCGTTTAGGATCAATGACGGCTTCGCTGAGTTTTTCGACGTCTTTTTCAGGGACGAAGTAAGCGCCTTGTTTCTTAAACTCTTTTTTAACAGCGTCATAGTTAGCCCGTTCAACCACTACACTATTTTCAGAGGCACAGATCATGCCGTTGTCAAAGGTCTTAGAAGTCATGATATCGGTCACAGCAGCTTTAGTATCGGCTGATTTTTCGATATAAACAGGGGCATTACCAGGACCAACGCCCAAGGCAGGTTTGCCGGTGGAGTAGGCAGCTGCGACCATGGCTGGGCCACCAGTAGCTAAGACAATGGCGACACCGGGATGATTCATTAATTTATCGGTGGCTTCAATGCTAGGTTGAGGAATCCATTGAATGGCGTTCTTTGGGGCCCCAGCTTGTTCAGCAGCCGTTTGCAACAAGCGACAAGTGGCGGAACCACAAGTTTGGGCTTGAGGATGCAAGCCAAAGATGATGGTGTTCCGGGTCTTTAAGGCCAATAAGATTTTGAAAATCACGGTTGAAGTGGGGTTGGTAACGGGAATAACCCCAGCAACGACACCTAAAGGTTCAGCGACTTTTTGAATACCGTTGGCTTTGTCGTCTTCAATGATGCCAACTGTTTTATCATCTTTGATTTGGTTCCAGATGTATTGGCTGGCGTATAAGTTTTTAATGGCTTTATCATTGGCATTGCCCCGGCCGGTTTCTTTGTAGGCTAAGGTTGCCAGAGATTTAGCGTGCCGACGAGCTGTATCAGCAACAGCGGCACAGATTTTATCTATTTTAGCTTGATCGAATGTTTTTAAAGTTCTAAAGGCTTCTTGTGAACGATCCACCATGATATTAATCATATTTTCAACGGGCAAATTTACGAGTGTTTCTTTTTCTTTAATATTTTGCATATATATTCCAACCCTTTTCAGAAATTTTAATATCTATTTCACAATCTAAAATAGACCTTTTTTGCTCACTTGTAAACTATGGAATCCCGGAGATAAGGCCTTTAATACAGGACATTCACCCCTATATTAATCATAAACACGAACAATTAGTGATTAAATGGCAATCATTATATGTAAAAAGCTACGATGTTGTAAAAATATTTCAAAAACATGCTCAAAACAGACCATTAAAAATTAATACGTTTACATGAAACTTTTTTAATAAAACAAGAAATTAAAACTGTACTAGTTTTTGTATAACAGGCAGGGATAGATGCAAGCCCGGTACGTGTTCTGGTAGGGAATATGCCAAATATATGGTACTATAGTAGCAGTTTGAACCATTGAATTATGAAAAAATCATGTCAAAGCAGAGGTGGCCGACTTGCTCAAAGTTTTATTGAATAATTTACGTTTTCACAGCCATATTGGGGTTTATCCTGAGGAAAAAAAGATTGGGCAGGATTTGGGGATCGATATCAGCATTGAAACCAACATTGACTACCAAACCATTCATGAAGATTTGACCAAGACACTGAGTTACGGGGATGTCTATCGGGCCACTGCCGCGGTGGTGACCAAAAGCCGGGTCGATTTATTAGAAACGCTGGCTTATGATATCATCACCACGCTTAAAACAAAATTTGGTGCTAAAATTGACCACATCCAAGTGACCATTCGCAAATTTAATACACCTATTGATGGGGTGTTGGATAATGTGGCAATCGAGGTGAGGGACTAATGCATACCGCCTATTTGAGCATCGGTGCCAATATGGGCAATAAATTGGCTAATTTACAACAGGCCATTGCAGAATTACAACAAAATGACCAGATCAATATTTTAAAAGTCTCTAAGTATTATCAAACTGCGCCGGTGGGGGGCGTGGTACAGGATGATTTCTTAAATGGGGCCCTAAAGTTAGAGACCAGTTTAACCCCGCAAGCCTTGTTGGCGGTGATTCACAGCATTGAAAAAGCCGGCCACCGGGTGCGCAAAGTGCACTGGGGACCCCGAACGATTGATTTAGATATTATTTTTTTCGATCAACAAACTATTGCTACCCAGTCTTTAACAATCCCGCACCCCGAGGCCTTCAACCGCCGTTTTGTGCTGGTACCATTGCTAGATGTATTGGCTGAAGATGAGCCTTATTATGATCAAGTGACCCAAGCGCTAGCAGCCTTGGGCGAGTCTCAAAGATTAGAAGAATTTAATGGAGTGTGACTGAATTTTGGAGCAAAACAATAAAGATATGATTACCCAGGCGGTTCGCCAAATTTTGACGGCTGTGGGGGAGGATCCAGACCGTCCTGGTTTGGTGGAAACACCAGATCGGGTGGCCCGGATGTATGCGGAAGTCTTCAGTTCCTTAGAAGACCGCGAATTTAAAGATTACAAAATATTTGATTCCGATCATGACCAAGATGAAATCGTCTTGGTCAAAGACATCCCCTTCTATAGTATGTGTGAACATCATTTATTACCGTTTTTCGGCACGGTCAGCGTAGCCTATATTCCCAAGGATGGTAAAATTATCGGTTTGAGTAAGATTCCCCGACTGGTGGATTTCGTCAGCCATAAACCTACCTTACAAGAAAACATCACCGCCGAAATCGCCCAGACACTGGATCATATTTTAAAACCAGCGGGCGTAGCGGTCATTGTTAAGGCGCGGCATATGTGTATGGAAATGCGGGGCGTCAAAAAAACCAATAGCCAAACTAGAACCACTTATTATTCCGGGGCCTTTAAAACACCCCAAACTAGACAGGATTTAATGTTACAACTACAGGCGGTGTAAGCTTATGACGACGGAATTTGACCAGTACCAAGCTAATTTGCAACAAATTCAAACGACGATGCTTTATGGCCAGGCTAATCGTATCCCTTTGTTAAAACGCATTTTGTTGGCCTTAGACCAGCCAGACTTGAAGTATCCCATTATCCATGTGTGCGGCACCAATGGCAAAGGCTCCACCAGTTTAATGATGAGCCAATTGCTCCAGGCCACTGGCTTGAAGGTCGGGGTGTTTGCTAGCCCTGCTTTAAATGACCCTCGGGAAATGATTCAAGTTAATCGTCAATTTATTGATTATCGCTTTTTTAACCAAGCCTTTGATCAGCTAGCTGCTGGCATGGGGCGCCTGGGGATGAATTGGGCGGAAATTTCGGAATTTGAAGCCTGGTTTTTGATTGCGGTGCTGTACTTTGCCCAGGCTAAGGTGGATATGGCCATTTTAGAATGTGGTCTAGGGGGCGAATTAGACGCCACCAATGCCATTGCCACGGCAGCCTATGATGTTTTCGTGCACATTGACTACGACCATATGGCCTTATTGGGAGACAGCATTGAAGCGATTGCCACCACGAAGGCTAAAATCATTCGGGCCCATGCCCAAGTGATCAATTACCCGGATCAATTTCCCGTCGTTAACGCCATTATTGAAACTATTGCCCGGGAACGGGCGGCGCATTACCATAGCGCCAAACTGCAAAATGTGTTATTGACCAAGGGAAATTTGGATGGCAGTGATGTCTTAGCCAAGTTTAACGGCGCCGACTTAAAGTTACATTTGAGTTTGGCCGGGGCCTTTCAGGTGGCCAACTTGCGCACCGTTTTGACCTTTGTGGCAAGCTACAACCGCCAACCCATTCAAGGCCCCATCACGGCTGAAATCTTGCAAAACACGTTAAAAGACCTGCGCTTTGCCGGACGGATGCAGTTGATCAGCCAAGATCCGTTGTTGTATGGCGACGGGGGCCATAATCCTGATGCCTTTGCCAGCATTGTTAAGGCCTTAAAGCCTTACGAAAAAGATTATCAAATAATCATGGTCTTGGGTTTCTTAAAGGACAAAGATGTCCTGGATAATTTAGATTTACTCCAGGATTTAAAGGCCGACTACATCGCCACCACCCCGGACAATCCGCAGCGGGCCCTGGACGCAGATACTCTGCGGGAGTTGATGCAAAAGACCCTACCTGCGGCCAACACTATCACGGCGGTGGCCGACCCCGCCAATGCCTTGGTGTACGCCAAGGTCTTAGCCCAGCATCTGGTGAAACCGTTGATTTTTGTGGCCGGCTCTTTTTATCTGGTGAAAACTGTGGTAAATCCCGGTGAATAAGCTGATCATTGCCTCAAACAACCTGGACAAGAGCCAGGAGTTGACAGCTTATTTTAAAACATTTGCAGTAGCAGCAGTGAACTATCAAGACTTTCATGAAAAAGTCCAATTTCCAGCAGAATTGGCGGACTATCGGGCCAATGCCTTGCAGAAAGCCCGTTTTATCCAAAAGGTTCTAAAAACCAATTTACCGGTTTTAGGGGATGATTCCGGCATTGAACTATTAGCTTTGCCGGGGCATTTTCAAACCAAGACCCACCGGGAGTTCGACCAACATGGGTCTTTGAGTCACAGTGCTTATATTTTGCAACTGTTAAAAGACCACTCCCAAGCTCGGGATATTATTTTGACATCTTATTTAGCCCTGTGCCAAGGGTCGCGCTATATTGTGGGCCAAGGGCAATTACGGGGCCTGGTGGCCTGGCGTGCTAAAGGGACCAATGGGTTTGACTTAGACCAAATTGTGATCCCAAAAGGGGCCAGCCAAACCCTGGCAGAAATGTCCACAGTCCAGCGACAACGCTATGCCCAACGGGAAAAAGCAATTGAAAATCTCATGACGAATTGGAGTGACCAGCAATGGAATTAACTGAGGTATTAATTAGCGACACGCTAGCGGGGCAAACAATTTTTGACCCTTTTAATGTGGATTTAAAATTTACGGAAACTGACAGCGATGAGCTGGCCTGGCTCATACCGCTATGGGCGGATTTGGATGTAACTTTGACCCAGGTGCGAGCTGACTTTAAGGTTCATTTCAATATTTATCAGTTTAAAGCCTTTGTTGCAGAAATTAACCGTCGCCTGCCCAATAGTACCTGCGCTGCCCAATTGGCTCAGATCTGGGCGGCTCACCAACTCTGGTGGCGGGGCCGAGATTTTGAGTTGGATTTAACCACCACACCTATCGTTTATTCGATTCTCAATACCTCACCAGATTCTTTTTATGATGGCGGTGTGTTGCAAAATGTCGACGATGTCATTCGCCGGGCAGAAGTTGACGTGGCCAATGGGGCCAAAGTGTTAGAAGTTGGTGGCCAGACCACCCGTCCTGGCTTCACGGAAGTTACCCCGGAAGTGGAATTACAACGGGTACTACCAGAAATCAAGGCCATTCAAAGCCATTTTCCCGATGTCTTGATCGCCGTAGACACCTATAAAACCCCGGTGATGCAGGCCGTGTTAGACGCTGGTGTGCATATCATTAATGACGTGAATGGTTTTCGGGATGACCCGGCAAAATTAGCGCTGTTAAAGACGTATCAACCTGCTGTATTGACCATGCATGAAAATCGGGGCAAACCTTATAAGGACGATTTAACTTCCAATGTCCAAGGCTTCTTTGAGGAGAATTTGGCTTTATTGGCCAAGGCTGTACCTTATGATCATATTGCCTTAGACCAAGGAATTGGGTATTCTGCCAAGGCGGATAATATTCAAGACTTCGCCTTTATGCGCACCTTAGATAAACTGAATCTCTACAAACGGCCAACTATGGTGGCCGTGTCCAATAAGGGCTTTTATGGCAAGTTATTGGGCTTAGCCAAGGATGACCGCTTATTGCCAACCATCATCAGTGAGACCTTGATGATCCAACAAGGCGGCCGCTTAATTCGGGTCCACGACAGTAAAGCCACCGCCGATATGATCAAATTATTAGACGCGATTAATAATTCGTTTTTAATTGATAAAAGCGACGATGAAATTAAATAATAAGTAATATTTTTAGATGAGAAGTTTCAAGCTTTGACTATTTTGGTCGAAATTTGGGACTTTTTTTAGTGCTTTTAAAGGCGAGTGAGAAGAATCAAATAAGTTTTAGAACACTAGTTATCGGTATTATACATATCACAATTTCGGAAAGTAAGCGTTTTAAAAATAGGATATATTTTATTCAATAGCTATTAAAAAGCTAATGGAAACGCTTTATAAATAATCCGAAATATTGTTGACACGTGAGCAATCAGATGATATATTCATCTTGTTCGTAAATACATTTACTATTCGTATTTACGAACAACACAAATAAAATATAAAGGGGATTGAGATTCATGAAAGAACGTAGCGATAAGATTCTTAAAGGTTTAGAAAATCAGTACTACCGTGCAACATATAAAGCTATGGGGTACACCACTGATGATTTAAAACGCCCTATTATTGGTATCGCTAACTCTTGGAGTGAAGTTGTGCCTGGATCTTTCAATTTACGCTCTGTGGCACAAAGAGTTAGAGACGGTATTTATCGCGCAGGTGGTACCCCGGTAGAATTTGGGGTTATTGGTGCCTGTGATGGTATGGGTCAAGGCCATGATGGCATGCATTATATTTTACCTTCGCGAGAACTTATTGCTAGTTCCATTGAATCCATGGCCCAAATCAACCTATTTGATGGCCTAGTTCTATTGGGCTCTTGTGATAAAATCGTGCCTGGTATGTTAATGGCAGCCGCACGGTTAGATATTCCATGTATTATGCTTCCCGGAGGACCTATGGATGGCGGCGTTTGTTTTGATGGTCGGCAATCTGATCAAACATCAAGTGCTGAAGCATATGGCATGTATACGGCAGGCAAAATTACTAAAGATACATATACGTCATTGGAAAATCTTTCATGTCCGGCTTGTGGGTCATGTTCTTATCTAGGAACTGCTAATACAATGTGTGCACTTTCAGAATCTCTGGGGATGATTTTACCAGATGGTGGGATTATTCCAGCAACTTCTGCAGCTCGGTTAGCCATTGGTGAACACACTGGTATGCAAATTATGGATTTAGTCGAAAAAGATATTACAGCACGACAGGTTCTTACGGCAGGCAGTATTCGCAATGCTATTAAAGTCTGCCTAGCTATTAGTGGTTCGACCAATGCTGTGCTTCATCTAACTGCACTTGCTAAGGAATTGCAATTAGATATGGATGTTCTCAAAGAATTTGATACACTGTCTGATACAACGCCATTATTAGCAAAAATAAATCCTTCTTCGAAATATAATGTAATCGATTTCTATCACGATGGCGGTGTTTATCGTGTCATGAAGGAATTGGGAGATAAAATTGAAAATGAAATGACAGTTACCGGACAAACAATGAATGACAATCTCAAGACACATCGCTATCCTTATCCGATTACAAATCGAGTTATTCACCCTATCGATGATCCATTTGGCGAAACTGGTGGTGTAGCAGTTTTGAAGGGGAATCTTGCGCCGGATACAGGTGTTACAAAACCGGGCGCATATGACAAGAGTCTACGCCACTTTACAGGGACAGCAATTTGCTTTGATCGTGAAGAAGATGCCGAAAAGGCCATCCTTGATGGTAAAATCCATGACGGTCATGTGGTTGTTATTCGCTATGAAGGACCTAAAGGTGGACCGGGAATGCGCGAAATGTTTAAGGCGATGAAATTTATGTATGGCAGAGGTCTCGCAAAAACAACGGCGCTAATTACAGATGGCAGATTTTCTGGTACGAATAATGGCTTGTTTGTTGGCCATATTTCTCCTGAGGCCGCTGAGGGGGGGCCTATTGCTATCATTGAAGATGGGGACAAAATCGAAATTAATGTAGATAAAAAAGAGATTAACTTATTAGTTAGTGATGAAGAGATCGCTAAACGATTAAAAGCTTGGCAACGACCCGAACGTAAATTTACCCGTGGCTGGTTGGGACTTTATTCTAAAATTGCAGCATCTGGTTCTGAAGGTGGCGTTATTGACTACAGCAAATTAGATAAGTTGTAAGAAGGGAACGGTGCATTATGGGAAATACTGTTTCCGCGTATGGCGCGCTGTTAGGCCTACTTTTAACGATTGGATTAATTTTAAAAAAAGTGCAACCAACTTATGCCATGATCATTGGTGCCATTGTCGGTGGTCTAATTGGTGGCGTTAGCTTAGAGCGTTCTATTGGTTTCATGATTACAGGTATTCCAAGTATTGTCCCTGCAGTTATTCGGGTCATCACTGCTGGTGTTTTGGTAGGGACATTGATTGAAAGTGGGGCGGCCGAACGAATAGCACTAACTATTATTGACAAGCTCGGGCATGAACGTTGTTTGGTGGCGCTAATGCTGTCCACATGGGCGTTAACAGCTATTGGTGTTTTCGGAGATGTTGCTTGTTTAGCCGTAGCACCAATTGCGATTCAAGTATCTGAAAGAACTGGATTTAAAAAAATGGGTGTTTTGATGGCTATGATCGGTGGTGTTAAGGCAGGTGGGGCAATTAGTCCTAATCCTAATACGATTGCTGCTGCTGAGACATTTAAAATACCACTGACATCACTCATGTTAACTGGGTTTGCTGCCTCACTAACAGCTTTAGTTGCAACCACTTTTCTTTCAAAATATTTAGCTCATAAAGGCAGCTCTTTTCCGCATATAGATCCTTTAGAAACAAGTAAAGTTTTGCCATCACTTTGGTCTTCTTTATTCGGACCTGGTGTTGCTATTTTACTGTTACTGTTGCGACCAATTGTTGGAATTAACGTTGATCCCTTAGTGGCACTCCCACTGGGTGGCTTTACCGGCATGATTGCCATGGGTAAATTTAAACATGCAACAACGTTTCTTAGTGTTGGCATGCAGAAGATGAGTGGTGTGGCAATGTTGATTTTAGGCACAGGGACATTGGCCGGGATTATCTCGAATTCCAATTTAAAAGATGTAGTTATTTCTGGGATTGAAACCGCCGGATTACCTGCCTTTATGCTGGCACCTATTGCTGGTATGTTCATGGGGGCCGCGACAGCATCAGCAACTGCTGGGGCAACTTTGGGCTCACAGATTTTTGGACATACAATTATCGCAGGCGGCGTATCAAGCTTAGCAGGTGCAACCATGGTCAATGCTGGGTCTCTAGTATTTGATGGTTTACCTCAAGGACCATTCTTCCACGTTAGTGCCAAATCTGTTGATATGGACATTAAAGAACGGTTAAAGGTACTAGGTTTTGAAATCTTGAATGGGTTGGCAATGGTTACCGTAAGTACTTTATTATTTGGTGCGTTGCACTTAGCTGGATAAATTTTTTGAGAGGTGATGAATGAGTTATGGCTAAAATTATTACGGCTGTTATAACTGTTTTTGATAAAAATGAGCAGCCTGATTTAGCAGGCAATAAAGCTGTGATAGATTTTCTGATTGATCATGGTGTAGATGGGATTCTAATTCTAGGCTCTACGGGTGAATTCCCAAATTTTACCCTCAAAGAACGCCTGGAATATATGCAATTCTACGCTGACTATGTGGCAGGTAGAGTTGAATTATACTGTGGTACTGGTTGTATCAGTTATCAAGATACATTGTTATTGACCAAGAAAAGTCACGAATTTGGCTTTACATCATCAATGATTATCGGACCATATTATTTTGCACTGGACCAAGCTCATATTTTTCGATTTTACGATCGATTAGCTAATGATGTTATCAGCGACTTCTATCTCTATAATTTTCCTGCGCGGACAGGTCATTCAATTGCGCCAGAAACAATTGGTAGGTTGGTTCACGATCATTCAAATATTATTGGATTGAAAGATTCCGTTTCAGAAGCAGGACACACAAATATGGTTTTTCGGATGACTGAAACAGAGCCATTTAATATCTTCTCTGGATTCGATGATCAATTCTTACTAAATATTGCCAATCATGGTGCTGGCTGTATTGGAGGATTATCCAACATTGTGCCTGATATCTGGCATGATTTGGTATATGCCACAAATGAACGTAACTTTGACCAAGCTCTAAAGCTGACTAATCTTATTCAAAGATTAATGCCACTTTATGATATGGATGCAACTAGTTCCATATTATTTAAAAAATTAATGGTTCATCGAGGTCTATCGATTGCCGTTAACGACGTGATACCCTTTGATGAGATCGATTTGGATGACTATAAAAGGGCGGAAGCACTGCTAGATAAGGTACTTCAGACATATAATAAAATGTGATTGTGATATAATTTAAGCTATTAGATTAGCTGTCAAATTAACTTATTGTCCACTGACTCGTGATTTTTGGGTGCTGTGGATGAATATGTATAAATAATGAGGTGAATATCTTGGATTTTCATAAGCCCACGCTTCGAGTTCTCAAGATTTTAGAACTAATTGATGAAAATTCTACTGATGGCCTGAGTCTTTCGGAGATTTCTGAACAACTTAGCTTACCTAAAGGTACGATATCTCCAATTTTAAAAACATTAGTTGCAACTAAATATATTCAATTTAATCTAGAGACCAATCGTTACGCTATTAGCTATAAGTCGTTTGAACTGGGCTTGTCTTTTGGTGGTAATACCGATATTCTTTCGACTATTCAAGCCATGATGCGCGAGATCGTTGCGAGTGTTGGCGAAATCTGTCAAATGGGGACGCTTTCAAACTTAAATGTCCTGTATCTTTTAAAAGAAGATCCAGATAATGCCATCTCAATTGTGAGTAATGTCGGCGCAAGACTACCAGCGTACGCTACTGGATTAGGGAAAGCTTTGCTATCTGGTAAAACAGATGAGCAACTCAGGGAGCTCTACAAGGATTATTTTTTCAGGAAGTATGCTAAAAACACCATTACAGACTTGGATACTTTATTGGTACAACTGCGGCAGGTGCGTCAGGACAATTTAGCCTATGAAAATGAAGAATCAAAGGATGAAATTTGTTGTGTTGCTGTACCCTTAGTTATTGATGATGAGATCAAGGCCGCATTAAGCGTGACTGTTCCAAAATTCCGGTACTCTGATGAAAAGCGGCAACTAATTATCCAGGAATTGCAGCAAAAGAAGCAGCTAATTGAAGACACTTGTCGTGTGCAAAACTATCATTTTGACATTTAAAACTGATTTTTCCGAACATTTTTTAAACTATTGAACGAAGAAACCGTTAAACCATTGCTGAAGTTATACTTCACAGTGGCTTAACGGTTTTTACTTGATATAGCTACCAAATAATTCAGCGGTGTATATTAGGCAAAAAAACACTGAATCTTGAGATCGTCTCAGATTCAGTGTTCTATTATAGACATTCAGGTTTATTGAGCCACACGGAGCAAGGTATATTTTTTCTTACCTTTACGAATGATGACAAATTGACCATCAAAGCTGGCACTTGGGTCAACTTTGAAGTCTAAGTCCTGTTGGCGGGCGCCGTTGATGTAAATGGCGCCATTTTTGATGTCTTCTCGAGCTTGGCGGCGGGATGGTTCAATTTTAGTATCATCCACTAATAATTCCACCAATGGCCGGACTTCATTTTGAATGGTCACACTTGGCATATCTTTGAAGCCTTGTTCAATTTCTTCAGCGGTTAAGGTGGTTAATTCCCCGGAGAATAGGGCTTTAGAGATGTGTTCAGCTTGGTCAACGGCTTTTTGGCCATGGACAAAGCGGGTGACTTCTTCAGCTAAACGCCGTTGGGCTTGGCGTTTTTCAGGGGCTGTTTTCACGGCTTCGGCTAATTCGTCGATTTCTTCAGCACTCAAGAAAGTGAAGTACTTCAAGTATTTCACCACGTCCCGGTCATCTTGGTTTAACCAGAATTGGTAGAATTCATAAGGCGTTGTCTTTTCAGGATCCAACCAAACAGCGCCCCCAGCGGTCTTACCAAACTTGGTGCCATCAGCTTTTAACATCAATGGGATAGTTAAGCCGAAGACTTTGGCTTCTTGGCCTTCTTGCCGGTGAATTAAATCGATCCCAGCGGTGATATTGCCCCATTGATCGGCGCCACCAATTTGTAATTGCACATCATGTTCTTTATATAAAGTCAAAAAGTCGATGGATTGCAAAATTTGGTAAGTGAATTCCGTATAAGAAATCCCAACTTCCAAACGGCTGGCAACAATTTCTTTATTTAACATGGTGTTGACGTTGAATAATTTACCGTAATCTCTTAGGAAATCTAATAAACTTAATTTAGATAACCAATCATAGTTATTGACCAGTTTAAAATTGTCCGTGCCAAATAAATGTTTCATTTGTTTGGTGATGGCTACTTCATTATGTTTGACTTGATCCATGGTTTGTAAGACCCGTTCGCTCTTTTTACCAGAAGGATCGCCAATGGAACCGGTGCCACTACCAATCAAAATAACGGGATGATGGCCGGCTTCTTGGAACCGTTTGAGCATCATGAAAGGAATTAAATGGCCAATGTGCAAAGAATCCCCCGTGGGATCGACACCACAATATAAAGAAATGACCTTGTCTTTAACTAATTCTTTTAAGCCGGCTTCGTCGGTCATTTGGTTGACAGCGCCGCGCCATTCTAATTCATCTACGATTTGTCCTTGTTGTACTTTTTCCAAACTAATCCATCCTTTATCATTTTTTTGGTATAAAAAAAGTCCCAAATCTATTTAATAGACCTGGGACGAATCATCAATTTGATCCGCGGTACCACCCGCATTATGCACTGCATCGCTCGTTGTGTTGATTGAAAAAAGGCTTCAATCATAACACTGATTATTTTATTCACTTATGTTGACCCAATCTTAATGCATCACCTTGCGTACTTCAAACCCTAGGATTCATCGGCTTTCAGCGCCCGCCGACTTTCTGAAGAAGTGCCTCAAATTTTACTGCACAAGGAAAGACTGAATAAAACAAGGATAACTGATATAATTTTTAAAAGCAATAGGATTTATGCAAATTCACCCTATCCTTGGGAAAATATTATGGCTAAAATCCGAAATATAAATATAGTGAGGCCAGTTAGATGGATAACGTAACTTTTAGAACAGCACGTATTGAAGATTTGGCAGATATTGTGGCAATTTATAACGAAAGTATTCCCGGCCGCCTGGCCACGGCCGATACGACCCCAATTACGGTGGCGGAACGAGAACCTTGGTTTGCGGCCCATCAAACCCCGGGCAACGGTCTATGGGTGATGAGCCTGGCAGGGAAAACAGTGGGCTGGATCAGTTTATCGGACTTTTATGGGCGGCCGGCTTATGGTCATACCAAAGAAGTATCCATTTATCTCACCAATATGATTCAACACCACCATTTAGGGCAAACCGCGCTGGATTTCATGACCCAGCAAGCTAGGGAATTAGGGGTCACCACGGTCTTGGCCTTTGTTTTCAAACATAATACCCCCAGTGTGAAACTATTTAAACGCAATCATTATGCAACTTGGGGGGATTTGCCCGAAGTGGCCCAGATGGATGGCAAGTTGTACTCCCTACTGATTTTAGGCAAGCAATTGTAATTATACTTAGAAAGTTGGTGTGGCGATGGGTATCTGTAAGCATTGGCTGTGGGGGTTGTTGGTTCTGGGGCTGGTCTGCTTAAACCTGCCTGCAAAACCGGTTCAAGCCGCTGATTCACAAGTTACCACCGCGCAACAAGCCCTGGCCATCAATGCCCAGCAAGGGCAGGACTTGCAACACCAACTGCAGGACCAACAGGACAAGGTGACCCGATTAAATAATGCTGTGGCCAATAAAACACTGGATTTACAGCAGGCCCAAGGAAAGTTAACGGCTAATGAAGCCGAACTGCAGGCCCTGGGACAACGAATCAAGGCCACCAAGGTGGATATTGGGCAATTAAGAGCCGATCTGCGAGGGCAATTGGTACAATTACAGCAACGCAACCAAAAGAGCAGTTTAGGCAATGTTTATGCGGATTACGTCTTAGGGGGGCAGGATATTGCGGAAATAGTAACCCGGGCTTTAGCCGTGCGCAAAATTCAGCAGGTGACCCGATCTGCCTTACAGACATTGCAGCAAGCGCAAACGAAGTTGACGACTTTAAAGTCAACCCAACAAGACCAGCAGGCTGAATTAGTGGCCCAAAAAAGCAAGTTGCAGGCCGATAAAACCCAATTGGACCAGGCCCAAGCGGCTGCTTTAGCGCAGCAAACGCAATTACAGGTCCAATTAGCCGCTAATCAAAGCATGACCCAACCACTGCAAGATCAGTTGCAACAAGCCCAACAGCGGCAGGCAGCTATTGAAGCGGCTGCTATTGCCCAGCGCCAAGCTGAAGACGCAGCTGTTGCTGACGCTGGCAGCGAAGGAACAACTAGTGCGACCTATACGAAAGTTTTAGACGCCAATTTAACTCCCGCCGCGGCTAAAAACGAGATTATTCAAAATGCCCTGCAGTTTTTAGGGGTACCTTATGTTTGGGGCGGCACCACCCCCAGTGGCTTTGATTGCTCTGGCTTGGTGCAATATTGTTACCGCATGGCTGGGCGCAGTATTCCCCGGGTTTCTCAAGACCAAAGTGCCCAGGGGCACAATGTCAGCTTAGGCCAAGTTGAACCGGGGGATTTATTATTCTGGGGTGGGGTAGGTACGGCCCATCATGTGGCGATTTATCTAGGCAATGGGGAATATATTCATGCGCCCCAACCTGGGGAAAACGTGAAGATCGGCACCATGGCTTGGTTTCGCCCCGACTTTGCCCGCCGGATTTAAGGTGTGCTAACAACGACCATAGGTGCTGTTTTTCTGTTGTTTAATTGAAAACACTTACGGCTATCTCTCTTAAAATGCGTTATTATAGAGACAATCACTTTTTATTTTTACCAAGACCTGTTATTATTGGGGTTAAAATAAAATCTATAGGGGAGCTCAGCCATGGCGATCAATGACAAAAAGCTTATAATTATTACTGGCGCAGCAGGGACTGGTAAAACAACGGTTAGCCACTATTTGCATGATCAATATCACGCAACACGGGTGCTGACGCATACCACCCGGGCACCAAGACCAGGTGAAGTCGATGGACAGGATTACTATTTCGAGACACCGGAAAGCTTTTTTAATAATCACTTTGTGGAATACGTGAATTATGCGGGTAATTTATATGGATCTTCAGTTGAGGGGATGCAGCGGGCTTTAGCAAAAAATGATTTAGCCTGTATGGTCTTAGACACGAAGGGTGCCGAAACTTATTTACGCCGCTTCCCAGATTTAGTTTGTGTCATTTATCTGACAGTTAAAGATCCCAACCAATTGCGCGAACGCATGCGCCAGCGGGGCGATAGCCGGGTTGCTTTACAACAACGCTTAAACAGTGAAGAATACATGCGTGATTTACATTTACCTAAGAGTTTACAAAATCACGTCGCCATCATTATGAATGAAGACTGGAATGAAACCAAAGCTAAATTAGATCAAGTCATGGCCAATGCCACCGTGGAACAACAATAAACAAGTCATACCCAAATTCGAACCTGGAACTTGGGTATTTTTTTGGCTATTTTTCTAAGAAATGGCCATATTTTCTAGATATTTTGCGGTTTTTTTGGAAAAACAAGTGTTATAAGATTATTTATTTTTTCTAAAATGCGTTGAAATCTTAACGAAAATTTTACTTTTAAAGCTTGTTAGGCCGGGTTTTAAAGAAGTGAAAGCGCTTTTTAATATGCTCAATATTTCATTTTTGTCACATGGAAGTAAGTTAAGTGTAACCTTTCCTTTGTCTTCCTGTAACACTCCTGCAACATAAAGTGTGTATTATAAACATCGTTGGTTAAGAGAGATGAACCACATCAATACATGAAAAATAATTTTGAACTTAAAAAATAAACATTAAAACAAGAAGACATTTTGGAGGAATATATTTTGAATTTATTTAAGAAGGTTACTTTGTCAATCGCCGCAGCTGGTATGTTGGGCGTTTCAAGTTTAGCATTAAACAACAACACAAACACTGCCCAAGCTGCAACAACTGGTGACGTTGTGACAGTATCTTGGGATGGCGAAGCTGCTTCAGCTTATGCCAAACCAACTGAAGACTCTAACGTTACAAACTATTTAGGCAAAGCTACTTCTTGGAAAGTTGTTGCTGTTCAAAAAGATGGCAATGGCCAAACTTGGTATGAAGTTGGCGCTAACCAATGGTTACCAGCTTCTGTTGTCACTGATGGCTGGTCTGTATCCCAAGCCCCAGTTGCCACTAATGCCACAACTGATGCTCAAAAAGTTATCGATCTTGCTAAACAACAAATCGGCAAACCTTACGTATGGGGTGCCAAAGGTCCTAATTCATTTGATTGCTCTGGTTTGATGCACTATGTTTTCCAACAAGCTTTAGGTAAGGAAATTGGTGGCTGGACTGTCCCTCAAGAATCAGCTGGCACACAAGTATCTGTTGAAAATGCCCAAGCTGGGGACTTATTGTTCTGGGGCGGCCATGGTGCAACTTACCACGTGGCTTTAGCTTTAGGTAATGGCCAATATCTCCATGCACCACAACCTGGCCAAAACGTTACAATTGCTAACATCTCACCTTACTTCTGGCCTTCATTTGCCGTTCACGTTAACTAGTCAGTCAATTCATTTAAATTATGAGTGTCAGTATGGGTTGTCAATCATACATAAGACATTTTGAAATCACATAAATAAGCGCCAGCTTTGGATCCATCCTTACCGGTAACGGCTAACGATGGTTTTAGAGCTGACGCTTTTTTGATCTGCAGCAGGATCATTTTTTAATGTCCTTTAATTTTGGAATGCGCTGTCATCACCTGGCACTTAGCTGTAATATATATTTATATGCTAATATATCTCATATTTATAATCAGGAGGGCATGCTTTAATGACAGCTTATCGTTTTTTAGAACCTTATACTTTTCCTAATAAAGCCATCACCTTGAAAAACCATGTGGTGATTCCACCGATGACGGAACAAATGGCTTTTGAAGATGGGTCCATCACCCAAGATGAATTGAACTATTACGCCAAACATACTGGTGGCGTGGGCCTGTTCATTACCCCAGTGGCCAGTGTGAATGCTTTGGCCAAGGGCTTTGAAGGCCAATTAAGTATCGCCGACGACCGCTTTTTACCAGGCTTGCAGCAATTAGCCCGGACCATGAAAGCCAACGGCACTAAAGCCGTGATCCAAATTTCCAGTTCTGGCCGGCGCAGTAATTCTAAAATATTGCGGGGGCAACAACCTGTTAGCGCCAGTGATGTCCGGGCCCATGAAGCGGGGGCAGAAATTCCTCGGGCCTTGAGCGATGCCGAAGTTCGGGCAACGATCAAAGACTTTGGGGCCGCTACCCGCCGGGCCATTGAAGCAGGTTTTGATGGGGTAGAACTCCACGGGGCCAGTTCCAATCTCATCCAACAATTCTTCTCACCCCATGCCAACCGCCGGACCGATGATTGGGGCGGCAGTTTTGAAAAGCGGATGCGCTTCCCATTGGCGGTGATTCAAGAAGTGAACCAGGTTATTGAACAATATGCCAAAAAGCCATTTATTTTAGGCTATCGCACCTCTGCCGAAGAAGTCAGTGAACCTGGTATCACTCTTGAGGACACTCTAGCCTTTGTGGATGCTTTGAAGCAACAGCCGCTAGATTACTTACATATCTCCGCCGGGGATGCCTGGGGGACTTCTAAGCGGGATAAGACCGATACTCGACCCGTTGCGAAGTTGATCCATGACCGTTTGGCCGGCACTATGCCGTTGATCATCGTGGGCGGTCTGAAAACCCCAGCTGATGTTGAAAAAGTCCTGGATGCTGGGATTGAATTAGCTGGCCTGGGTCATGAAAGCCTGCGGGAACCAAATTGGGTCCAAAAAGTTCAACAGGGGGATGAAAAATCAATTCGTTATGCCATTTCTCCAGCTGACTTAGATGAATTAAGCATCAAGCCACCATTTTTGGATATTATTCTAGCCTCTTCTGGGGGACCAGAAGGTGTACCATTAACCGTATTCTAAACAAAAAAGCTGCAATCTTCCGACTATTTCGGAAGCATTGCAGCTTTTTCAATGGGACTATTTAATATAAGTCGTCACAAAATTATAAGTGTTTTGTGGGCTATATTGTAAGTTCTTGACTTTCTTGTTCACCAAGTGAGCTTCCACATTTTGATATAGTGGCAAGACCCCTTGTTGTTCGGTGATGAGTTTTTGGGCATCCATCAGGTCGTTCCAACGTTTTTGCTTGTTCATCACATCCCCAGATTTACTATTGGCGATGAATTGATCATATTGTTCATTGGACCATTTCCCGAAGTTGTATTGGTTGGTGGTGGTGAACATATCCAAGAAGGAAATAGGATCTGGGAAGTCCGCTTGCCAACTGCTCAAGACCAACTGGAATTGGCCAGCTTCAGAGCGGCTGATCCGGGTCTTCTTTGGCATGTTGGTCAAAGAAACCTTCAAGTTCGGCAAGTTTTGTTGCCAAGTACTTTGCAAGTATTCCCCGATCTTCTTGGCACCATCCGTATCATCAGTCAACAGACTTACGTTAATATCTTTTTTACCAGTTTCGTTCAAGCCCTCTTGGAAGAGTTCCTTGGCCCGTTTCACATCGTAGCTGGTATCCTTGGCATCACTGCTCGTAGCTTCAGCAGCGAAGTCTTTGCCGTTTTTAGGATCGTACATCAAGCCTTGGGCCGTGACGTTGTTAGACACAATGGAGCCATCCCCTAAGACCTTGTTGACCAATTCCTTCCGATTGATGGCCAAAGACAAAGCCTGCCGTAACTTGGCGTTCTTAAATTCAGGCATTGTGGCTTGGTTCATTTCAATGTAAGTGGTCCGGGATTGTTTTCTTGGGGTGAAGGCAGCGTCATTTTTCATTTGTTGCGCGGTTTCACCGGTTAAAATGGCATCGTCTAACTTATTAGATTGATACAGGTTCAAGGCTGTGGAAGGATCTTTCACAACTTGAACGTCAATCTTGCTAAGCTTGACTTTTTTAGCGTTCCAATAGTTTTTGTTCTTAACTTCAGTCCAGTGGTTGTTAGTCCCGGTCCAACCCTTTAAGATGAAAGGCCCGTTACTCAACGTGTATTTAGCTTGAGTCCCATATTTTTTACCCATCTTTTCCACAAATTTTTGATTTTGCGGGTAGAAGAGTTGGAAAGCCATCAAGGAGTTGAAGTAAGGGACGGGATGTTCCAGGCTCACTTGCAAGGTATACTTGTCCACAGCTTTGACCCCTAATGTATCTGGGGCTTTCTTCCCATTGACGATATCATTGCCGTTGACAATATCTTGGAATAAGTAAGCATATTGTGAGGCGGTCTTGGGATCAGCTGTGCGCCGCCAACTATAGACGAAATCATTGGCGGTCACGGGGTCGCCGTTAGACCATTTGGCATCTTTACGCAGTTTGAAGGTATAAGTTTTGCCATCGCTGCTAGGAGTCGCAATCTTCGTGGCAATCGCCGGTTCGATTTTCTTCCCATTATACCGGTACAAGCCATCCATGGTATCCAAAGACGCTTGACTACTGATGGCGTCTACCATCAAGGATTGGTCTTGGGTTTGGATGGAATCTTGTTCCATGCGGTGCAAGACTTGTTGACTGGCACTGCTGCTAGAACTAGAGCTCGAACTACCGCAAGCCGTTAATGTTAACGCAGCCGCAGCGGCTACTAACCCCAAAGTTAGAACTTTCTTCATTTTCATATGTATTTCACTCCCTAATATAATATCATTTTCTATACTACATTAGAATTTGATTAAAGTAAACATAATTTAAAAATTATCTATCTAAAAAGCGACATACCAAGCGTGTATTTTCGAAATAAATCGATTTCACTTAGATGATAAGGTTTTATGATGATACTATAATTAGAATGATACTCATTTAGAACACTTTTAAACCCGTCAATTAACCAATTAAAAATACCGACCTAACATCAGATTTTAATCCGTTGTTAGGTCGGTATTGCTAGTCATTTAAAAGAAATCGATGAGCTTACGGGTGGCGCCTAAAATCGTTTTGGTGATATTTTCCAAGACACCGATTTTAGGGGTAGCTTTCGGTTTTTGTTGGCTGCTGGCTTTAGCCTGTTGGGGTGTGGTGCCAGCATCACTAGGTTTAAAGTTAGCACCATGGGCTAGGCTCACGGTGATTTTATCGCCCTTGACGATAACTAATTGGTCGTTCACCGCGGTGTCCGTTTGGGCATCACTTTGATCCGTATCCTCGTCCGTGTGGAAATTCAGGGTTTTAACAATGGCCCCAGTTTTATCTACCACTTGGATACTGCCTTGATCACTGCCATCCACCGGGGCGACTTGATAAACACCGCTACGGGCTTTGAAATCTTTTCCAAAGGCAAAGGTGCCCGTCTTTAAGGTCATACTGATTACATTACCATCTTTAGGGGCTTTGGTTATTTTTCCAGTCACATCATGATAAATTACATTACTAGGCATATAAACAAAGACCACACCCTGGGTATCCGTTCCAAAAATACCAGCAGTTTTACCTTGAGTTTTGGCAGAGATTAATTTATAACCAGCAATAGTTGGCGCTTTAATTTTAAAGTGGGTGCCAATTTTACCAACCCGCACAGTTTGCGGTTGTAATTCATTGCCGGCCATATCTTCATATTTAATTGCGAAGCTGGCTTGATCACTATTGGTTGTATCTGGGCCAGGAAAGATGACATCCCCGGATTCAGGCGGATAAGGTGTCGTTGGACTGGTGTTGCTACTGGATGAAGAACTAGAACTTGAGCTAGAACTACTTGAGTTGCCATTATCAGAACTGGAACTAGAATTATTAGATGAACCATTGCCAGAATTAGATGAACTGCTACTAGAATTATCAGAAGAACTAGAGCCGTTACCTGAAGAACTAGAACTGGAATTATCAGATGAGCTGGAACTGGAAGAGCCAGATCCAGAATTATCAGAAGAACTGGAGCTAGAACCTGAGTCCGAACTGGAAGAACTGGATCCAGAGTCATCTGAAGAACTGCTTGAATTTGAACCAGAATCTGAAGTATCACTGCTGCCATTACCCGCTTGGTTTGCGTCACTAGACCCATTGGCATCAGCAGCACTGTTGTTATTGCCAGTATTGTTATCCGCATTAGGTTTGGTGGTAGCACCGGTATTGTTTGAATTGGCGTTACTATCTTCAGAATTATCCGTACTGGTGGCGGCAGAACTATCCGAACCAGTCCCAGCGCTGGGATTACCATTGGTATTGGTTGACTCATCGGTACTGGGATCTGGTGTTGTCGGTGTGTTGTCAGTCGTGCCATTATTATCAGTTGCTGCACCAGTATTCGCGGTTGAACCATTGGTGCTGTCACTCGTATCCGCGTTGTGGTTAGTGGTGTTGTCACCAGCCGTTGTGCCAGTGTTACTAGTGGTTGAGTCACTGTTGGTGGTTGCACCAGAAGTATTGTTGCTTGTCCCGGCGTTATTATTGGTGGGATTGCCACCAGCGGTCGGTTGTTGATTAGTCGTATCTGTATTGCCTGGCTGGGTTGAATCTGGATTTGAGGTCGTAGTTGATGCCGGGGTGATTGGTTTTAAACCATTACCCTGATCTGCTTTTGGTAAGGTAGCTTCAATCGCATTATTGGTGGTTGCAGTCGCGGCACTAGCAGTGGTCTGAGCCTTCGAATCTTGGTTACTGGCAGCCTGGGTTTGGGAAAGTTGGCCATAGTTCAATCCACCGGCAACTAAAGCCAGTGCTAGGGAGATTGATACAGTTGTCCTAACTTTTCGAGTCATATTTTTTGAACCTGCTTCCTGGGTAAAACAAGAGAATTAACAAAACTGATCTGAACGTGATCTGTCACAAATATAAGTATAGATTACCATGAGAATCTTCTGAGAGGTAGGGGTAAATCAAGAATGTAATATTGATTTAATTTAGATGTCAAACCCTTTAAATTTGTAATAAAGCTTTACAATCCTTATTTACCAAGGAATATACGACTTTAGACGGATATGTATTTAATAAATAAAATTAAAAAATGCCAACCTGTAATCATATTATGTTTAGAGATTAGCATTTTTTGAAGTTAACTGATTAACTACCAAATGGCATCAAGTGGTTGCAGCCTAAGGGGTTCCGACCATTTCTTTATGATAGTAGCTGGTCAGTCGCACTAGTAAAAACCAATTATCCTGGCATTATTTCCCAAGTAATGCTTTAATGAGTTGCCAAGAAATCTAAGGCAGCAACACCCACCGTTTTAGCAGCCAATGGTAACGCCTTTTCATTGATAACAAACTTTGGACTATGGTGGGGATAGAAGATACCATCATCTGGCATTTCGCCTACAAACAGGTAGACCCCAGGAATTTTTTGGGCAAAATAAGCGAAATCTTCTGAAGCGGTGTTACGGGTGATTGTATCTAAGTTAGTGAGTTCTTGGATGTGGCTGTGACTGTGACGCAGGCTATTTTGAATCGTTGCGGCAAGGTCGGTATCATTATTTAAAACAGGGTAGTCACTATCATAGAATAAATCGACTTTGACATCGAACATTAACTCCAGGCCTTTGACCATGCGTTTGAAGTTTGTTTCAATGATTTCCCGAGCTTCATCGCGCATGAAACGAACGTCGCCTTCTAAGAAGACAGCATCCTTGATGACGTTAAAAGAACCTTTACCATCGAAGTTGCCAAAGGTCAATGTACACATATCAAAAGGATCTGTACGCCGGGAGATAATTGTCTGGGCAATCGTCACAAAATAAGAAGCCGCCACGTTGGCATCGTTTGCTAAATGAGGAGCTGACCCGTGGCCACCTTTACCGTGAATAGTCATTTTGAAGCTGGAACGACCCGTCATGACTGGGCCGGCCGTGCATTGAACCGTGCCATAGGGTACCGGTGCCCAACCGTGAACCCCAATAATGGCATCGACACCATCTAAAACACCGGCCTTGATCATCCCTAGAGCACCACCAGGGGGAGTTTCTTCAGCAGGTTGGTGGACGATTTTAATTTTACCAGCCCAGTCATCTTTTAGTTCGTACAAAGACTCTGCCAAAATTAGCATATAAGCAGTATGGCCATCATGGCCACAGGCGTGCATCACACCAGTGTTTTGTGAGGCAAAGGGTAAGCCAGTTTCTTCTTGAACCGGTAGCCCATCAAAGTCAGCCCGTAGTGCCAATGTTTTTCCAGGTTTGCCGGAGTCAATCGTCACGACGACACCATAACCATCGCCAAAGTTAGCTTGAACTTGAACATCTTTGCCCTGATAGAAGTTAGCAATAAAGGCACCCGTTGTTTTTTCTTTAAAGGACAGTTCAGGGTGCTCATGTAACTGTCGTCTGATGGCAATCATTCGGTCAGTCTTGGCTTCGATTTTAGCATACAACTTATCTTTGAGTGCTTGACTTGCAAATACATTATTTTCAATCATAAACTACACCTCATGTTTACATTAGTTTGCTTTAGGATTAATCGTGAATACTCCTAAACCACCGATGAGAATCGTAATGGCCAGGAGAATGAAACCAACTTGGAAATCACCGCCAGCTGCTTGTATCAAGGCACCGATCATGATTGGTGTCAGGAATCCGCCAAAGGTACCACCGGTATTGATGATTCCCACGGACGTGCCGATAATGGCTTGTTTAAAAATTCTTTGGGGCCAAGTGAAGGTTGCGGTGAATGCTGAAATTGTGGTCATCCCAATTAACGCCACTAGTATCAAGGATAAAACGATGCTATGAATATGAACTAGAGTGTAAATTGCGGTGGCACTAATCACAGCACAAATTAGAATAAATGGTTTTTGTTTACCCTCAAACCATTTAGAAAGACAGATTCCGGTAAAGAAGCTGCCGATAACTTGAGAAATGGCATTGACAGCTAAGATTGCCCCGGCAGCGCCCAAAGATAACTCATAGGTCTGCGTTAAATAACTGGGCAGCCAAGACATGGCACCATAATAAGTAATATTCAATAAAAGCATAATGACAAATAACAACAAGACGTTCCGGTTAGTAATGACTGCTTTGAAAGATACTCGGTCAGTGGTTGTTTTAACAGCTGTCTTATGAATAGGGGTATCTTTCGGAAGCAAAAATAGTACCAATAAAAAGGCAATCAGAAATAGTGTCCCTAATAAAAGGTAGCCATAACGCCAATTGATGGCAATCACGTTAGCCCCTAGAACAAAAGCTAATAGGCCACCGATACCAGAAGTGGTCATGATACCGGATTGGACCATGACCCGGCGATCGTGGTCAAAGTTTTCCGCCACCGCCTTTGAACAAGCCGGCGGATAGCCGCCATGGCCTAATCCAGCCCCAAAACGAATTGCCAAAAACAACATCAAAGAGCTGACGAAACCAAAGGCATAAGAGAAAACACAAATAATACCTAAGGATAATAAGAGCACTCTTTTGGCACCAATTCTGTCAGCCAACCAACCGCCAGGTATTTGCATGAGGGAATAAGCCAGGAAGAACATACTCATGATCAAACCAGTTTGGGCCGTGGTAAAACTGAATTCTTTAGCGATAGGGATGATGGCTGTGGAGACCATGTTCTTGTCCATATAAACCATGGCGTAGCCGGTCATCAAAGCGGCGATGATTTTTATGTCTGACCTAGCCAGCGGTTTGTCAATAACTGCACTTTCTTTTGCCAGATGAATCATTCCTTTCTAAAATTAAAACTACCTAAAAAATAGGCTTTAAACAGCAGTAGCTAAAAAAGCCGCCTTAACAAGCATAGCACTATAGGTAAACGCTTACAAATTATTTTTTAGGCAGCCTAACAAATATTCTTTTTCCCGACAAAAAAATACCAACCCTCAATCTTTTGCAGATCAAGCGTTGGTATTTTTGAGTTAATCCCCAGGTAAGACAGCCGGATTTACCGGTTGTTTTTCGTGGGCTTTTTCAGCCATTTCCCGATACATTGGTACTTCATCATCACTGGCAAAGACAGAATGGCCGGGGATGATTTCTTGCAAATAGCGATCCTTAGATTCATCTTCAATTGAAGCATCATAAGGATGGGGCTTGCGGTGGCGTTCGTATTCAGGATCTGGTAGTGGCACCGCGGACAGCAAGCTGATGGTGTAAGGATGCAGTGGGTAGTTATAGACTTCATCAGAAGTGGATAATTCCATCAAACGTCCGTTATGCATCACGGCGATGCGATCACTGATATATTTCACCATGGATAAATCATGGGCGATAAACAAATAGGTCAGATTTTGGTCTTTTTGAATATCTTCCAACAAGTTCACCACTTGGGCTTGGATAGACACATCCAAGGCTGAGATGGGTTCGTCGGCGATGATGAAGCGGGGTTTGACGGCTAGGGCCCGGGCAATCCCGATCCGTTGCCGTTGTCCACCGGAGAATTCGTGGGGATAGCGGGTCATGTGATCTTTATTTAAACCAACTAAGTCTAAGAGTTCTTCAACTCGGGCATCCCGTTCAGCGTCATTTTTAACCAAGTGATGGACATCTAAGCCTTCAGCGATGATATCTTTGATCTTCATCCGAGGGTTCAAAGAAGCATAAGGATCTTGGAAAATCATTTGCATTTCCCGACGGAATTCTAGCATTTGTGGGGAATGTTTTTTGATCTTACTGATGTCTTGACCATTAAAGAGGATCTCGCCGCCAGTGGGGTCGTATAAACGGATGATACTGCGGCCGGTGGTACTTTTACCGGAACCAGATTCCCCAACTAGTCCGAAAGTTTCGCCTTCATAGATGTCAAAGGAGATGTCGTCGATGGCTTTAACTTCGTTTTTGCGGCCGGCATTGAAGTATTGCTTCAAGTGTTTGACTTCAACGATTTTTTTCCGGGGTTCACCATTATTCTGCATCAGCTGGGACACCGCCTTTCGCTTGTTCTGCTAGGTATTTATGATAAAGCTCATGGCGCCGCAGGATTTCTGCGGGGGGTTGGACCTTAGGGGCATCGGGATGCAAGAGCCAAGTCGCGGCATAATGGGTATCCGTGACTTTAAAGAATGGGGGCATGGCTTCATAGTCGATGGCCATGGCGTACTCATTTCTGGGGGCAAAGGCATCACCCTTGGGTGGGTTCAACAGGTTTGGCGGCGTACCAGGAATGGCATAGAGTTTCTTGGATTCCAAGGTAGGCATGGAGTTCAACAAGCCCCAAGTATAAGGATGACGGGGATCATAGAAAATTTCATCCACGGAGCCGTATTCGATAATTTTACCGGCATACATGACGGCCACCCGATCGGCGATCCCAGCCACGACACCCAAATCATGGGTGATGAAAATAATGGAAGTTTCGATTTTATCTTGTAATTCCTTCATCAATTCGATGATTTGACTTTGGATAGTTACATCCAAGGCAGTTGTTGGTTCATCGGCGATGAGGATTTCCGGGTAATTGACGATGGCGATGGCAATGACGATCCGTTGCCGCTGACCACCGGAGAATTGGTGGGGATAATCTTTGATCCGGTTTTTGGCGTTGGGGATACCAACTAATTCCAAAACTTCTTCAGCCCGTTCCATGGCTTTGGCCCGGCTCATGTGGTTATGAATCAACAAAGGTTCAGCCACTTGTTTACCGATAGGCATGGTGGGGTCTAGGGAAGTCATGGGGTCTTGGAAAATCATGGAGATATCATTGCCCCGGATTTTTTCCATTTGCCGGGCTGAAATTTTTAAGAGATCTTGATCTTTGAACATGATTTGGCCGTTGGGGACGTTAGAGTTATTGGCTAATAAGCCCATGATACTCCGGACGGTTACGGATTTACCGGAACCAGATTCCCCAACGATGGCCAGGGTTTCACCTTTGTTTAAATGGAAACTGACATCGCGAATGGCTTTCACATCGCCAGCAAAGGTATGGAAATTAATTTCTAAGTCTTTTACATCAAGTATTTTTTCCAATGTCTGACACCGCCTAACGTGATGATTTCGGATCAAAGGCATCCCGCAGACCATCGGCTAATAAGTTAAAGGCTAACATTAAGAGCACGATGACCGCTGAGGGATACCACATTTGATAAGGTAAGAAACGGAAGGTCTTTTGACCATCGGATAATAGGGTCCCTAAAGACGCATTTGGCGCCGGGATCCCGATCCCGATATAACTCAAGAAGGCTTCGAAGAAAATGGCCGTGGGAATGGTCATCATGGTATTGATGATGATCACGGAGGACATATTGGGGATCAAATGCTTGAAGGCGATCTTTAAAGAAGATTCCCCCAAGGTTTGTGCCGCCAGAATATATTCCTCGCTTTGAAGCTGGTACGTCTCCGCTCGTATCAGCCTGGCCATGGTTATCCAACCGGTGAACCCAATGGCAATGATGATAGAAGTCAAACCAGGTTTGAAAATCAACAGCATCAAGATGGCCACGATCAAGTTAGGGACAGAAGAGATGATTTCGATGATCCGCTGCATGACGATATCCGTGAATTTGCCCCGCCAGGCCGATATTAGGCCATAGGGGACCCCTATGATCATATCAAACATGGTCGCAGCAAAGGCGACGAAAATGGATAAGCGGGTGCCATAGATGATCCGGGATAATAAGTCCCGACCCAAGTAATCAGTGCCTAAGATGTAATAGGTCCCTTTCGGCACGCCGGAAGCGGCATAACGGTCACTGACAACGCCAGCGACTTCGCCTTTCCCAGTAAACCCAGGGATATTGCCACTGCCGATTTTTGGCGGCAGGTTGGCATAGTTGACGTTTTGGGTATTAGGGTTGTGAGGGGCGATGACCGGGGCCAATAAGGCGATGAGAATCATCACAGCTAAGACCCAAAAGGCCACAACGGCGACTTTATTTTGTTTCAAACGCCGGACAGCATCCTGGAAGAAGGTTAAAGATGGGGCTTGGATTTCTTCTTTTTGGGTGTTGTCTTGATTATTGGCAGGTTTGAAGCTATCTGGGGTGATTTTTACATTATCAGCCACTATTCTTTACCTCCTGTTGTACTTAAGCGAATACGTGGGTCGATGATGCCGTAGAGGATATCCACCACGAGGTAGATAACCAACAAGGCGGCGGAATACAAGATGGTCAAGCCCATGATGGTTGGGTAGTCATTGGTCAAGATGGATTTGACGAATTGTTCCCCGATCCCTGGGATAGAGAAGATGTTTTCGATAACCATGGACCCGGTCATCAAGGCAACGGCCATGGGACCGATGATGGTGACAACGGGAATCAAGGAGTTCCGCAGAGCATGTTTAGCCACGGTTTGCCAAGAAGATAGGCCTTTGGAGCGGGCTAATTCGATGTAGTCACTACTTAAGACATCCACCATTTCCGTCCGCATGAACCGGGCGGTATCGGCCAATGGCGCCATGGCCAAGGCAATGGAAGGCAGGATACTGGATGAGAAGCCATCCCACAGTGCAATTGGGAAAATCTTGAGCTTAAAGGCTAAGAAGAACTGCAAGATGACGGCGAAGACGAAGTTGGGGATGGAACGACCCACAATGGCGAAGAATGTAGCCACAGAGTCTACCCAGGTTCTTTGCTTGACGGCGGCAATGGCCCCCAGCAAAATCCCTAACAAGGTCCCGATGATCATGGCTTGGGCCCCAATTTGCATGGAAGGGCCGATCCGGTTAGAAATTAAATAAGTAACCGGTTGGTTGTTGAATTGGAAAGAAGTTCCTAAATCACCATGGAGCAAGCCCACGATGTAAACCCAGTATTGGGTGAACAATGGTTTATTCAACCCGTACTGCTCATTCATAATACGAATTTGGTCAGCGGATAGCTTAGCCTGGTTCGTATAAGGCGTGCCGGGTAATAACTTCATCAAGAAGAAAGTGATTGTGGCCACGATCCATAAGGTGATGAAGATCCAGGCAATCCGCTTTAAGATATATTTGGTCAATTTGAACACACCCCTTATTTCTAATAGAAAAAGGGCCTTCGGGCTGAAATTTCTCCCGGAGACCCCTAATTTTAGACGATTAAATTATTTGATATAAGCAGTCACAAAGTTGTAGTTGTTGGCAGGACTGTATTGTAAGTTCTTAACCTTCTTGTTCACTAAGTGGGCTTCAACACGTTGATACAAAGGTACAACCCCTTGTTCTTGTGTGATAATTTGTTGTGCGTCTTGCAAGTCGTTCCAACGTTTTTGTGGATCTAAAACATCAGTTGTCTTGCTGGCAGCAATTTTAGCATCGTAGTCACTGTCAGACCAGCTACCATTGTTATAGCTGTTACCAGTAGTGAAGAGATCCAAGAAGCTGATAGCATCTGGATAATCAGCGCCCCAAGCACTTGTTACCATGTCAAATTGACCATTGGTAGAACGTGTCAAACGTGTCTTAAATGGCACATTTGATAAAGTGACCTTCATACCAGGCAAGTTTTGTTGCCAAGTACTTTGCAGGTATTCGTTCATCTTTTTACCACCATCAGTATCGTCACCTAACAAGGTAACATCTAATTCTTTAATACCAACTTCTTGTAAACCTTCTTGGAAAAGTTGTTTAGCTTTTTTAGGATTATAAGCGGTGTATTCGCTGTCTTTGGCAGCGGCAGCTTTAGCAAAATCTTGACCAGTACTTGGGTTAGACATGATGCCTTGCGGTGTCACGTTGTTGGCAACTAAAGAGCCATTGCCCAAGACTTTGTTGATCAATTCTTTACGGTTAACCGCCATTGAGATGGCTTGACGAATCTTAGTATTCTTGAAGGCAGGAATCGTCTTTTCATTTAGTTGTGTGTAGAAAGTTGTAGATTGTTTCCGTGGTGTGAAGGCCGGATCATTCTTCATTTGTTGTGCAGATTCACCACTTAAAGCAACATCATCGATCTTGTTGCTTTGGAATAAGTTCAAAGCAGTAGATGGGTCCTTGATAACTTGAACGGCAACCTTATCTAACTTAACAGCTTTAGCGTTCCAATAGTTCTTGTTTTTAGTTTCAGACCAAGAATTGTTGGTACCAGTCCAACCCTTCAAGACGAATGGCCCGTTACCTAAAGCGTATTTAGCTTGTGTCCCGTAGTTCTTACCAGCTTTTTCAACAAACTTTTGGTTTTGTGGGAAGAAGGCTGGGTTGGTCATCAAACCGTTAAAGTAAGGGACAGCTTCAGTTAATGTAATTTGAATAGTGTTCTTATCAGTTGCCTTAATGCCTAGCGTATCAGGTGATTTTTTACCAGCGATGATATCTTTGGCATTCTCTACAGAATCAAATAAGTATGCATACTGGGCAGCGGTCTTAGGATTAACAGTCCGTTGCCAACCATAAACGAAATCTTGAGCGGTTACAGGATCGCCGTTAGACCATTTAGCATTTTTACGTAACTTAATGGTATATGTTTTCCCATCGTTCGTTGGTTTAGCGATAGATGTAGCGATGGCGGGTTGTAACTTCTTACCGTTGTAACGGTAGAAACCATCCATCGTATCAATTAAAGCCTGACCGCTGATAGCATCAGTATTGGTAGATGGATCCATGGTTTGTAACGTATCACTCTCCATGCGCCGGAACGTTTGACTGTCAGATGAACTACTACTACTTGAACTAGAGCCTGAGCCACACGCAACTAATAGAAATGCAGACGCTGCGATGACAAGGCCAGCCCCAACAACTTTGCTGAACTTCATCATTTTTCCTCCTTAAGGATTATAATTCTGATATTACATTAAATGAGCAGAAATGTAAAATCACTAATTGTCTTCTAATTATGCACGAAAGATATGTGAACACAATTAAAATTAGCCAAATTTAATTTTTCACTAACCAAATATTTAGAAAATCTCATGAGAATCCTAATTTACTGCCACTTATAAAATGATAAATTCCTAATTTTTTAGATTTTTTTCGATAAAATGTTTGCGCCAGATATTATGTATAGAGTAGAATAGTAACAAGCAATACAGTTGTAAGCCCGATTATATTGGAATACGCAATTATGTCATGTATCCTAACAGGATTAGATTGTGCTAAGAATATTACCGGTACTAACAATGATCAAATGGACGACTTAGGAGGAAAAGACGTATGTCAATGATTGAATTCCATAATGTGGAAAAGTATTATGGGCAATTCCACGCACTTAAAGATACCTGAATTATTCATTCATGATTTGAGTTGCACTTATTGAACCGGTTTAACGTGTA
>NZ_AZGA01000057.1:0-121220 GCF_001436375.1 Agrilactobacillus composti DSM 18527 = JCM 14202
TTAGAATTTCTGAGATTTTTGTTTTTCATCGGTGCACTTGACAGGGACCCTATCAGAATTGGCCCCTGGCTTCATTTTTTATTGCTATTTGAGATTATCTTTCATCTTCAGCATATAATCCCGAACTTCCCCTAAAGCCCCAGGTTGGATCATCCCCATGGCCTTGGGTACCAAAGTCATTAAGCTGGTGGTGCTTAAATTACCAGATTTTTGTTTGGCAACCACGTCATCGATCAAGGCGTTCATATCGGCCTGGGCTTCTGGTTTCGTGCGTTCTAAAATATAAGCTCTGAATTTCTCGGTTTTTTCACCCATGTTGTTAACTCACTTTCGAAATTTAATACCGAATTGGTTTTGGTGGTGCGACGGCTAGGCGCTTGGCCAAGCGTTGGGCGATGTGCGAATCAGCACTTACGGTCACCGCTGCTGGCAATTTGTTAGCTTTAGGTAACGCCGTGTAAAGCCACACCAAGGTCACCTGCCCCGCCGCTAAACGGTGGGCAGCGATGTCTTGATTCAAAGCTTTGACTGCCTCAGCCCCCTGGCCTTGGGCTAAT
The DNA here is from genome assembly GCF_001436375.1 of Agrilactobacillus composti DSM 18527 = JCM 14202. Taxonomy (GTDB): domain Bacteria; phylum Bacillota; class Bacilli; order Lactobacillales; family Lactobacillaceae; genus Agrilactobacillus; species Agrilactobacillus composti. Next base: position 558 of record NZ_AZGA01000057.1, read on the forward strand.
TTTAGGTAATCTGGCCAATAGTTTTTAGTATCCTGGTCTAGATAAAGCCCCGTTTGAGCCCAGTTTAACTGATAGCCAGTAAAACTTGGGGGCGGCGTAAAAGCTGGTGGCTCGGTGGCGGCCACCACTTGTTTGGCCTGTAACGGTTTGGTCTTGGGCCCAGTCTGGCCCAAGAAGACCATCTCTAGGCGGACCCAGCGCTGGTAAACATAGTTTAAAACCACCCGCTGGCTAGTGCCCGTGGGATTATGGCTGGTGGTATTGAGCCAAGCCACCAGCCCTTGAGGCGTTGCAAATTCAAAAGCAGCCATCAGCGTCCGTAAGCTGCCAATTTGCCCCTGATCACCCCAACAATAACTGGCATCTAAATCCAAGGCAAAGCCCGGCAGGACTCGGGGTTTATGGAAGCGCAATTTGGGTTGAATCTCCGTGCGGGCTTCGGCCAAACTGCCCCCATCGGCCTGTTCATAGCGGGTTTGGGTCAACAATTGCTCTTTGGTCACTAAGTCCGGCAAATGCGTAAACGCCGCCCGCTGGTCCGGCGTAAGCTGATTGTGGGCCTGATGGGTTTCTAAAAATTGGGCAAAGGTGGTCTGTTGGGCAGCTAACGCCGCTTTGTAAGCTGTTTGGGCGGCTTGAAAACGTTGAATATAGCGCTGATGACTCGCCTTTAAGTCGGCCAATTTAGCCCCCGTTAGGGCCTGGCGATTAACTAAGGCTTGCATGGCGGCTTGCATGGCCGCCCCTTTTGTATGGACTTGTTGCTGCAGCTGGGTTAGCTGGTCTTGTAATTGATTGAGCCGTTGTTGGGCTTGTTGGATCTGTTGTAACACATAGGCTTGTTGTTGCTGGTAGTAAACCCGGGCCACCCGGCGTTGGGAGGCGTTATGCCCCCCGGGGATCACGGCGCTTTGGCTGGCATCTAAATCACCCAGCAAATTAGCTAAGCGATGCTGTTTTTGTTGCAACCGTTGCTGTTGGTCATGTTGGGCCTGTTGCCATTGCTGTTGTTGGGTGTCAGCCAGTTGCTGCTGCTGGGTCATTTTGGCGCGCAACTGTTGCTGTTGGCCTTGATCTTTTAAAAGCTGGCAAGTCATTAATTGCTTTAAGGCCACCCAGCGATTTTGAAACCGGGTCAAACGCCGTTGAGCCTGTTGTAACGCCCGCACCGCTCGTTTTGTTTTCAGTTGGGCCTGGGCAAAATAAGCCCCCCGGCGCACTAAAAGCGCATCAATTTTAACCGCGTCTCGGGGCACGATTGGCCCTGTTAAAACCTGGGCCGAATCATCAGCCATTTTGGCCTGACTGAAATCAAGGCCTAACTGGCCCTTTAATAATTGGGTGTATAATTCCTTATCCGGGTTAGGTTGTCCCAACATCCACGATCCCTCCCATTGCTACACTCACATTATACGACATCCCTGGGTCAAAGTGATATTGCCTAAAATTAGAATTCTCTAAGAAAATATAAATTATTTCGTCACTTTTTACAAGTTGAACTATAATGAACTCAAGAGGCGAAATAATATGACAGATTCTGAATTAACTGACAAATTATTAACAAAGGGTTATCTCACGGCAGCAGATGCCCCTGAGATCGACAACGATGAAAAAGGCGCGGCCTTGCGCGATAAGTTAGATAAAGAAATTCATAACGAAAACAAAGAACCTTACTTGGTGCATGAATTGTTCGATTATGAAAATGGGGTCATCAAAGGCATTATTTTCAATATGGACATTATCCCTACACGGGATGCAGCCATGGATAAATTATCCGAAGTTTCTAACAACAAGGAAATTAAAATTACCCAAGCAGCTGAAAAAGAAATCAATGAAATTGGGAATGTCTAATTCTTAAACAGCCCAATGGACGGTAATACCACCTGGCGATAAAACCAGGTGGTATTTTTTTGCGCTAAACTTTGCGTTTGAACAATTGATCAAAGGGCAAGCGCCAGTACTGATCCAGGCCATAAGCCCCACAAACCACAAAACAAGGCAGCCACATGAATACATAACGGCTGGTACCCCCTTCAAAAATCAAGAGATAAATCAACACACCCACCACCGTCAACTGACAGGTGCGCAACAGCCAGCGGCCTGTTTTAGGATTCGCCAAGACACTGACCCAACTCATGAGCAACAACAAGATCCAGGTGATCTGATTGACGAAGCGCATGGGGTCCCGCAGCTTGGCTTTGCCATAATTCAAAGCCCGACTGAAGCGAGAAATCAGATTCAGCGGTCGGGGATTATTTTTAGCCCGGAAGGTCACATCCCCATCCCAAGTAAAATTACCGTTACCAATATTATTATTAAATTTCAAAATCAAAAAGTTTAAATAACGCCAAACCCCATAATTTTTCAAGCGGGTCTTGATTTTTTGCCGATTCATTTCATCTCGGGCTTGATAGGTAGGCGCTTCATAGCTGGCCTTGGTATCTTCCGGGTTAAAGCCGCCAATCAAGGTTAGGCCCATGGCGATGAAGTGGGTGGGGGGCATGCGTAATGCCGGGTTGAGCTTTTTTTGCTGGCCCCACATCTGAAAGGTCATGGTGCTGTAAATGTAGTTGGTATACAGTTTTGAGCCACCCCCTAAAATACCGGCGATGCCCAATATACAAACCAACCCCACTAACTTTTGCCGCCAAGTGCTGGATTGCCGCAAGGCTTTGACTAAGACTACCAGTAAAAAGGCGATGCTGAAAATCAAACTGGTGGGTTTCAGCCAAAAGCTGATCAAGGCTAATAGCCCATAAACCCCGGCCCACACCAGCCGCTGCCAGGTACGTTGGGCCTGCCACAACAAGATAGCCACCAACATTAAAAAGGCAATGGCAAAAATCCCTAACGTATCCGAATAAAAAACCAAGATCCACGGAGACAACCCCCAAAATAACAAGCCTAAGCAAAACAACAGGCTGGCCAGATGTTGATCTTTTAAACGGCGGCCAATGGTATACACCGCTAATAAGGCACTGTCTAACACAATGGCGTTCACCACCAATAAAGCACTGGTGAACTGACTGAACAGCCCCGGTACCAGCATGTGCCACAGCCCTTTTTCCAGTAACAGGAGCAAAGTGTTATTATAATTCACCGAAAAATAAAAATAACTGGTGTTTTCCGGCACGTTGTTCATGATGGTCCCTGGGTCCCAATTGGGGATCAAGGTGAGTTGCCAGTACATCACCATTTGGTAGGCGAATAACACCACCACGCCCAGGGCGGCCCAGCGCCATGAAAAGGCGAAATTTTTCAACCAGTGCCGCACTTTCGGCCGCCATAACAGCCACAATAAAATCAACGTCACACAGATGCCGATGATTTTGGCCCAGTAGTGCCCGAAGAAATGAACCATTTTAAAATTAGGACTGGAAAAGGCAAAGACACAAGAAATTGCCACTAGGGTGCCAAAGATTAACTGAATTGCCTGATCCATAAATTTGCCAAGTCGTGCCACAACTGCGTCCTCCCGGTGATCTGAATATAGTTAATAGTTTACCACGAACGAGCAACAGGTTGGGCTTGACAGCTAAAAAAGCTTATGGTTTAATGAAATCAAGTTAAAAAACAATTAGAAAGCAGGACACCAACATGACACAGTCAATGATGCAATTGAATACATTGTCCAACACCGCCTGGTGGCAAAGCCGCTAGCGGTGGGTCGTGTTTGTTGCGGTCTACCAAATGTAGACCGTATCTATGCTGAGTTCTACCCGCATGGATCGGTAATCGATTCATGCGGGTTTTTTAGTTGCTAGACGCAGCCCGCATTGAGGGTTGCGTCTTTTTTTATTAAAAATTATTTTGGAGGCAGTGACATGAAACGACTATATGCATCAATCATCTTAGTTTTGGGCTTTTTATTAGTTGCGTTTTTCAGCTATCATCCCGGTAACGCCCAATCTAAGAGCAACAGTGCCAGCACTAAGACGCCCACCATTGGCATCTTACAATCCCTTTCCCAACCGGCCTTAGATGATATCACCAAAGGGACGGTGGACCAATTGGCCAAGCGGGGTTACAAAGACGGCAAGGGTGCCCACATTACTTTGTTAAACGCTCAAGGTGATCAGAGTAATCTGAAATCCATGTCCGAAAAACTCAACGACCAAAACCCGGCCTTGACCATTGGGATCGCTACCCCAGCCGCCCAAGCTTTGGCTAACGTGCAAAAGACTACCCCCATGATCATGGGGGCTATCTCCAGCCCCATTCAAGCCGGGCTGGTCACCGATTTAAAACACCCAGGCCATAACATCACCGGGGTGTCCAACACTAATCCCACCAACGATCAGTTAAAACTCATCCACGAAATCGTCCCTAACGTCACCGAATTAGGGGTCATCTACACCGCCGGTAACGTCACGTCCCAAGTTGCCGTTAAAGAGCTGCAACGCTTGGCACCGAAGTACGGCATGACCATTAAGCCATACACCATTGCCACCACCAACGACTTAGATCAAGTGTCCCAACAAATGCTCAAAGAAGTCAAAGCCGTTTATATTCCCCAAGATAACAACATCGCCAGTGCTATGAAGACCCTGGTGAAAAATGCCAATATTGCCAAAATTCCATTATTCCCACCAGCAGGCACCATGGTTCAAGATGGCGGTTTGGCCACCATTGGGATCAACCAATATGATTTAGGGGTGGCCACTGGGAATATGGCTGCCGATGTGTTAGATGGTAAAAGTAAACCAGCCACCACGCCAGTCCAAGTCATTGGTAAAGGTCAGCCTTACATCAACACCACTGAAGCAAAATTGCTAGGCATCAAGATTCCTCAGCACTTATTGGATGACGCCAAAGCTAAAGGAGGACTTGTCAAATGAACTTATTAACTTCTGCCATCGGCCAGGGGATGCTCTACGGCATCACTGGTATCGGCTTATTTCTCAGTTTTAGAATCTTGCGTTTCCCTGATATGACCATTGAAGGATCTTTCCCCGTGGGCGCTGCTGTCTGTGTCACCTGCATCACCAATGGCATGTCGCCTTTCCTTGCTACTTTACTAGCCTTTGTGGCGGGGGGGCTAGCGGGCCTGGCCACCGGGGTGTTGTACACCAAGGGCAAGATTCCCGTGCTCTTAGCTGGTATCTTGGTGATGACTGCCGCCTATTCCGTGAACCTGCGTATCATGGGCAAGTCCAACGTTTCCCTCTTAAATACAAAAACATTATTTGCCAATAAATTTGTAGATAGTCTGCCCCCTTATTTCAACAGTGTCATCATCGGCCTGATCGTGGTGATCATCACCTTCGTGGTCTTGAACTACTTCTTACAAACCAACTTGGGTCAAGCCTTTATCGCCACTGGGGATAACGAGGCCATGTCTAAATCCCAAGGGATCAAAACTGATACCATGAAAATTATTGGTCTGGTGGTCTCCAACGGCTTTGTAGGCCTGTCTGGGGGCTTAGTCGCCCAAAACGACGGCTACGCTGACGTAAATATGGGCCTAGGGGTCATCGTGATTGGCCTGGCAGCCGTGGTCATCGGGGAAGTGGTCTATGGCAACTTGACCATGGGCCAACGCCTGATTGCCGTGATCTTCGGCAGTATCATTTATCGGATCGTCATCTTATTTGTCCTCCAGCTGGGCTTCAATACCAACGACTTGAAACTGATTTCTGCCATCGTCTTGGCCATCTGCTTGATGCTACCAGCTTTAAGAGACAAATTCCAAATTCAAAAAGTTATCGAAAAAGGAGTGAAGCCAAATGACCCAAGCCATGCTGCAACTAAATGACGTGACCGTCACCGTTACCAACGGCGGCCAAAGTTTAAATATTTTGAATCATATTAATTTAAATGTAAATCCTGGGGATTTCATCACAATTTTGGGGACTAACGGGGCTGGGAAGTCCACTTTGTTCAATGTGATCAGTGGGAATTTGACCCCTACGGCCGGCCAGATTTTACTGGATGGCAAGGATATCACCAAGTTTTCTGAAGAAAAGCGAGCCCGCTATATCAGCCGGGTCTTCCAGGATCCTAAACTGGGCACTGCCCCAAGAATGACTGTCGGCGAAAATATGCTGTTGGCGGAAAAACGAGGCCAACGCCGTACCTTGGGCCTGCGTCACCTGCGGCAAAAGAAACCCCAATTGTTAAAAGAACTAGGCTTGTTCGATAATGGCTTAGCCGACCGCTTTGATACCCCCACTGGGGATTTATCCGGGGGCCAGCGCCAAGCTTTGAGCTTGATGATGGCTATTTCGGCCAAACCCGAATTACTCCTATTAGATGAACATACCGCGGCCCTTGATCCCAAGACCAGCAACCAATTGATGGCCTTTACCCACCAAATTATTTCAGAACGCAATTTGACTTGTTTGATGATCACCCATCACTTGGACGATGCGTTGAAATATGGCAACCGTTTGATCGTGTTAAATGATGGGGCCATTGAAGGCGACTACGATACCGCCGCCAAGGCTGCCCTGAGCAAAGATGATATGTTGCAATTCTTTGATAGTGCAATTGCTTAATTGATAGCCGTTACAAAAGGAGTTATTTCCGGTGTCTGCTTTAATACTCGTCATGGGTTTGCTATATATCCTGCATCGATTTTTTACCCGCTGGCTCTGGTGGCTATTGCTGGGATTCATTGTTATCGGGTTCATCACCTGGTATATCAAATACCAGCTCGTCATTGCCTTGGTTTTTATTGGCGGTTATGTAGGTTATAAATGTCTCAAGCGCTCAAACTAAGCCATTAACTGGCCAAAGACCAGTTTTCAGTGCCATGTAAAAATGCCCAACTTCGCTAATGAGGTTGGGCATTTTTACATAGTTGATGCACTACTTCCTTGTTTTAGTCGGCCAAAGTAAGACAATGGCGTTGACAATATTGAAAATGATCAGCGCGAAAAATCCCTGCAATTTTGAGCGATTCTTGTCAGTAGGCTGATATTAGCGCTGTTTAAGATACCATATCAGGCCTACAATAAGGGCAACGCCGACCCATTCCAAGGCGGCTTGATGCCTTTCTTGCCGATTATTGTGGTGCATGGTCAAGGTCACCTTAGCTCGACCCACTTTAAAACGTTTTACCTTGTCTGCTCGTTGCATACCCCACACCTCCTACAAATAAGTGTAGCATATCACTATTAAATACGGTGATTTTAGTTGACTTGACCTTGTCGTTACGTCAAGCTTTAGACTATCCTATGAGTAAGAAAGCAGGTGATGTCATGCCTTACACGATTCAACAGCTAGCCAATTTGGCCGGGGTCAGTACCCGGACATTGCGTTATTACGACAAAATCGGGTTGTTGCCGGCCCAGCGTAATCCAGATAACGGCTATCGAACTTATACCACAGCCCAAGTCGACAGGTTGCAGCGCATTCTTTTTCTCCGTCTTTTCGATATGCCGCTAGCTAAGATCCACCAGCTCTTAAATGCCCCCCTGGCCAGCCAACACAAAGCCTTGGCCGCCCAACGCCAGCGTATCCTGCAGGAACGACAACGCCTAGACAACTTGCTCAGCACTTTAGACCAAACTTTAAAGGAAGGTGGCAATCCCATGTCAGATACGGATAAATTTTCAGCATTTAAAACAAACGCCCTGCAAACTAATGAAACCCAGTATGGCCAAGAGCTGCGGGACAAGTATGGTGATACAACAGTGACGCAGGCCAATGCCAAGTTTGCCGGCTTAACGCCGCAAGATTACGAGGCCATGCAACAAACCGAACAAGCCCTGCTCACGGCCCTTAAAACAGTTATCGCCAACAAAACCATTGCTTCACCGGAAGCTAAGCAAGTATTCAACTTGCACCGGCAATGGTTGCAATATACCTTGCCCGCCTATTCGGCAGAAATTCACCAAGGCCTAGCTCAAATGTATACCGCCGATCCCCGCTTTAGCCAGTACTATGCCGATAAAACCGGTAGCTCCAATGCTGCAGCCGTTCTAGCGGCCATTATCAAACACTATGCCCAGTCATAGACTAACTTCATCATTCAATTAAATCTCTGCTTAAAACACCGTCCAAAATACCCGCAATCTACTGGTATTTTGGGCGGTGTTTGTTGCCACTTTAACCTGACAACTGGCCGTTAGGTAGCTGACTTATGGGCCGTAATGTGCTAATCTAACTAGTTAAGTGCTTATTATTCAGAAATGAGGCAGTTTTATCTATGCGAAAAAGCATTGACGCACCACTCGTACCTATTTTTTTCGGACTAGGAGCAATCATTTTGATTGTCCTAGCCTGCTTGCCCCCCTTTAGGCTCAGCCCCGGTTTTTTCTTACAAATCATTGCGGGCCTTTTCCTAGGCGCCTGTGGTTTGCGCTTCCTACAGACCAGCATTGCTGGCAAGGGTAAGATTTGGGACACCTTATTACATAAAGTCGCCATTGATCCCGCCGCTCAGTGCCTTGACGTGGGCTGTGGCAATGGCCTAGTGATGTTTAAACTGGCCGCTTATGTGCCCCACGGTCAAATTTTGGGCATTGATATTTGGCGGGCCAAGGATCAGTCCCATAATAGCCAAGCGAATCTTGAAACCGCAATTGCCACTAAAAACCTCAGCCACTTGCTCCAGGTTCAAACCGCTGATATGCGTCAAATGCCCTTTGAAGCCAATAGCTTTGACTTGATCACCGCCAGTTTGGCGATCCACAACATAAAATCTCAAGCCCAACGCCGAAAAGCGCTGCAGGAGATCACCCGGGTCTTAAAGGATACCGGTGAATTGCTCATCGTGGATATGGCCTACAAAGATAAGGAATATTTAGGTATTTTAAAAGACTTAGGTTTCAATCACTTCACCACCTACTCCGCTGGCCATGATGGCTGGTGGGGTGGTCCCTGGGCCCCAAGTTTTGTCTTAACGGCGGCCCGGTAGGCATCCATCGCCTAAATAAACAAATCAAAAATTTGATTCTGATATCTAAAGACTAGTGCGTTAATAAACGTGGTAGTCTTTTTTGTTTCAATTTCCGCAACAGAAAGCATCATTTGATTTGCCTATTATTTCTATAATGCGTCCCTATCATTAACTAAAATATGCTTTAAAATGCGCGATTTAAACAAATCAGCCTTTTTAAGACAATCATCAAATTAACCTATTTTTAGTTCAAAAAGCTATATATTTTAATAACGCCGTTCACTATACTGAAAATGTTCAATTGATTATTAATAGTATCTAAATTTAGTTGACAAACTTAAGGAGGAAAAGCAGCCAATGCACAATTATCAAGGTGTTATTTTTGATTTTAATGGCACATTATTCAAGGATTCACATCAGCATGAACAAGCCTGGCAACAAATAGCCCAGAAATATATGCACCGGAGAATTACACCAATGGAATTCGCGCAATATGTCCACGGTCGTAGCAATCAAACAATCCTAAAGTACTTATTCAAACGTACTTTGACCAACCATGAACTGCATCACTTAGCCTCAGAAAAAGAGAAGCTTTATCGCAGCATCTGCTTAGCTAATCCGGATAGTTTTCATCTCGTGCCTGGCGCCACAGTCTTTTTTGATAACTTGGTTAAACATGGCATACCCATGACGATCGCGACTTCTGCGACAATTGACAATGTCACATTTTATTTTAAACACTTTCATCTGGCACAATGGTTTGATATTCAGCGAATCGTTTATAACACTGGCGACATGCCAGGGAAACCAGACCCAACTATATTTGTTCAGGCACTCAACCGACTATATCTTGAACCTTCAGCTACTGTCGTCTTCGAAGATGCTTTATCTGGGATTCAAGCAGCTAAAAATGCACAGATAAAAACCATTATCGGTCTTGTTTCATCTGATAACCAACCAATTTTACAAAATTGCCAAGACCTAAAATACCGCATTACAGATTTCAGATCTCCTATCCTAACCCAATTATTTTTGAATTGATTTGAATGCAACTGACAAATTGAAGCTACATGACTTGTGTAATGGATATCACATTAATTTTCGAAATTGATTCGGTGTTAAATGATAGCGTTTTTTGAACTGGTAAATAAAACGTGAAATATCACTAAACCCTACCATATTGCCAATTTCTTGAATCTGTAAATCAGCGTGCAATGTCAAAAGAACCTTTGCTTTTCGTAAACGATAGTCGGCTAAATATTGAAGTGGTGACTGACCATATTTCTTAAAGAAAATCCGATTTTGATAGGGAATCGAATATCCTGTGACTTGGGCCAATTGTTCATTCGTAATTCTGTGCTCAAAGTTCTGAGTTAAATAACTTAGAATTGGCGTTATGATATCTTGATCAACGAATTGATTAGTGCCCAAGTAATGATTTTGTTTGATATCCATAATAAAACGGTAAATTACGGCTGACTGATCAATCGTGTCTAAAATATTATCTTGGAGAAAATAATCATAGGCCTGTGAAATAAACGTATCGACCGTTGGATTTAACTTATCAAAATAAATAAAGTTCCTTAGCTCTAAAAAGGACATCAGATTAGCCACAATTGGTCCCGAAAATGCCAAAAATGCTGTTTTCCATTCTTGATTCCCTACTGGGTGATAAGCATGGGGCACATTGGTACAAATTAGTATTCCTTGGTGTGGTGCTAATTTAACTTGATGTTGATCCACAGTAACTAATCCCGAGCCTGACTCAGTTTGTAACCAATGGAAAGCGTAATAGCCATGGGGTCGTTTAACAGCAGTTTGGGGCCAATGATACCCTATACTTTCGCAATATAATGGCAGTTGTTGCGCCGGCTTTTGAAAAGAAATACGCATTTCTAAAACACCTCCATTAATTTTATTCATTTAAAATGATGATTTGCGCAAGTTTGAAATTGTCTATTTTAACTTACGTATTTTCAAAAAATGGCATATATATCAATACATTTCAACATTTTTACATTTAATAATAAAAGTATATTAATCTATTTTCAACTCAGTCGTCAGCAAAATCAATATTTGAGAACTATCGTTTCTTATCTACTACAAGTGTTATAACTCATTTTAAATGTAAGGAGTATGAAAACCCATGGATAATCTGTCTAGAAAGAAACAACACCTACCCTATCATTATGATGATCCCAAATTGATGGGCCAACAGCAAGCCTATCTTGAATTGCTGTATGCATATAATCAAACACGTCCCAGTCAAAGTACTGAAAGACAGCAACTATTGACCAAAATGTTAGCTAGTATTGGCTCTAATTGTCATATTGAACCACCGCTTCATGCTAATTGGGGTGCTCATAATCTCCATTTGGGCAGTGGCTGTTATATCAACTTCAACTTAACATTAGTTGATGATGCTGATATTTATATTGGCAATGATTGTATGATCAGTCCAAATGTCGTCATAGCTACCTCTGGTCATCCCATTTTACCCAAGTTACGTTTGCACAACTACGTCTATAATTTTCCAGTTACCCTTGGGGATAATGTCTGGATCGGCAGCGGGGCCCAAATCTTGCCTGGTGTTTCAATTGGGGATAATACAGTTATCGGTGCTGGTAGTGTCGTCGACAAAGATATTCCGGCATACGTCGTGGCCTATGGTAGCCCTTGTCGCGTCGCACGGGCAATCAATGACCAGGATAAAACCTATTACTTCAAGAATCATCAGCTAGATGTTTGGGATTAAGTTCGTTCAAATTGACCTTAAAACATGGCTTAACAGTTGGCATATGCCTGAATAATGTAAGCGTTTTTGCAAATCCCCCAGTCCTGTGCTACACTGCTCAATGCAATTTATGACTAAACATTGGAGGTTTTGCATCATGAGATTGAAAAACAAAGTCATTGCCGTCACCGCATCCACTCGGGGGATTGGCTATGCCATCGTCACCGCCTGTGCCCAAGAAGGCGCCATCGTCTATATGGCCGCCCGGAATCAAGAACGGGCCCAAGCACGAATCGAAGCGTTTCAAAAAACCGGCTATACCGTCAAATACGTTTATAATGATGCATCAAAACCGGAAACCTACCGCACCATGATCGACGACATCGTCCAAGCAGAAGGCCACATTGATGTGTTGGTGAATAATTTTGGTACCTCTGATCCTAAGGTGGACCTAGACATCGCCCACACCAACCCAGACACATTTATCGACACCGTCAACATGAACCTGAAAAGTGTTTTTATCAGTAGCCAAAGTGCCATTCAATATATGGCCAAGGGCAACGGTGGCAGTATCATCAATATTTCTTCCATCGGCGGTTTAGTCCCAGATATTTCCCAAGTTGCTTACGGCACCAGTAAGGCAGCCATCAATTACTTAACCAAACTGATTGCGGTCCAAGAAGCCCGGCATCAAATTCGCTGCAATGCCGTTTTACCTGGCATGACCGCCACCGATGCGGTTAAGGATAATCTTAGTGATAACTTCAATAATTTATTTATGAAACATATCCCCTTAGAACGCATGGCCAAGCCTGAAGAAATCGCCGCGGCCGTCGTGTATTTTGCCAGTGATGACAGTGCCTATACCACCGGGCAAATCCTCACCGTCTCTGGTGGCTTTGGCTTAGCGACGCCAATTTTTGGGGATTTAAATAGCCAGGCGAATCAGCGGGGGTAATTTATAGAAGATTTTTAAGCTAACTTTCTTAATGTGGATCCACGCCAGCTTGAACATGATAATGAAGCCAAAACTTAAATGTATGTCTAATTCTCAGGAAGTAGGACAGCCATGATATAATTTAGGTAGTTCTTAAGCGCTTGAGGAGGATTTTCTAATGAAGAAATTACTACAGTTCTTAAGTTTTGGCGCATTGCTGTTGGGCTTAAGCTTTATCTTGCAGCAACCCCAAACTGTCAACGCTGAAACAATGGTGGCCATTCCCGTGGAAGACAGCAGTTTTGTCACCGCTGGTAAAGGTGTAACGCCGACCAAGGCAGATCAACTCCAACCTACCGGTCCGGTTTATGGTTTGTCGGCCTGGAAGATTCAAGCGACGGCCTCGCTACTGTCTAACAGAGGTTCAGACCTTTGGAACGGCGCCACGCAAGCTTATAAAGTTGGACCAGATACTTGGTTAGCGGATTCCCAAGTTTTAGTGATTCCACAAGGCAAAATTGTAAAAACACCGGCTAATTTTATAATTCTTCCATATGATACAAGCTTCACTGCAGGTATCGTCGATAATGATGGTCCGGTGGCACTTTGGGGTAGTACAGATTATACTCGGCAAGTAGGTACTGTAAAACCTGGAAGTGTCTGGACAATTACTCGTTACTATGCTGGATCTGATGGTAGTATTTGGTTTGATTTGGGGAATAATCAGTGGATTCCAAGTTTTTATTTTAATAACAACTTATTTTATCAATTTAATTATGCTTATAATTACCCAGGCATAAATAGTGACTATATGCAGCAGTTTAGAAGTCATGTCGAGCTACAACATCCAATTGTCGTTACAGTTCATGGTGATAAACAAGTCCCAACAAGACTACTGCCCTATTCGCTTTCTGCAAGCATTGATCTGGAACCAAATTCACAGTGGTTGTCTACTAATGTTTACTTTGGTGGTGGTGTTTGGTATCAGGTAGGGACTAATGTTTGGCTGCAGGCCACATCTGATTCACTGGATTAAAAAAATAGAGACCAGGGTTTATCCCGGTCTCCATTTTTCGTTAGTTATCAATTATTTTGCAGTAAATTAGGTAAATCATAGGCGTTGCTCGGTTTGACAGCTTTACGGTTGAAGTTATAACGGGTCAAAGTACCATCCGTTGAGGCTACTGTGAGCCGTGTACCATCTAAAATGGTTTCAGTAGTCCCAGTATCTTCATTGACACCAAAATTAAAGGCAATATCATAACCAGCTTTACGAAGTTCAAATCTAGCGTCATCATTTCTAGAACCGGTTGGATAAGCATAAGAGCGCACAGTTGTCAGACCCAACTTTGAAATAGTCTTTTTGGAATTAACTATTTCATCATGCAATTGGGTATTTGTCAGATTGCCATCACCTACATGAATCTTATTATGAGACCCTAAGGCAAACTGATTATGATCCAATACCTTTACAAAATCCCAAGACCCTGGATTTTCATCCATATTTTTAACCGTCAAGAACAAAATGGCATTGATGCCAATGTCTTCCATAATCCCAATAGCCCCTCGGCCATTATAGCCGGTATACCAGCCTGGGTAGAAATCATCTAACGTGACCAACACTGAATTAGCAGGGATCGCAGTGCCTTTCGTCAAAGCATCGATAACTTCGCTTTCAGTTAGTGTATGCCAATTATTGTCAGCTAACCACTGCATGTCATCACGGAACTTATCAAAACTCAAATGGTAATCATCACCATCTTCATCTTGAATTGCATGATAAGCCAAGATCGGAATCTTATTACTACCAGAGCCTGTCGGTAATGGGGTCAAGTTCTTCATCACATCATCGTTGCAGACATAACCCCCAGTAACTTTAGCATATTGCCGATTGTTAACGACGATATAACCGTTTTGTAAACTGCTCAGATTGGCTTGTTGGTTCAAGACCACTTGCTCATCTGCAAAGGGACTGCTCAACAGACTGGCACCAGTCACATTTGCCAGTGGGTTGTTGGCATCTTGGCGATAGTCCTCATAACTGTTGGCATTAGCGGCCCATTTGCCTTGACCATTAGAAGTATCAAACCGCTTGACCCATTGCGTGTTCCCAACGCGGACAAAATAAACATTGTCGATTTGTTGGATACCATTGGTCATTTCATTGTCACCTTTATTGATGATTTTATAAGCCCCCGTCCCGTTTGAAAGTGGTGCGACTTCATGGCGCCCAAATTTGTAGGTATCATAAAGGGTTTCACCGTTGGTACAGTTAATGGTACGACCTACGAAGTTACGGGTCGGGTCATTGTAGACTGGGCTGTCAAAAATCCACATGTCCCCGCCAACTCTAACAGCGTTACAAGTATAACCACCGATGCCATCGATCAGGATCGTAACACCGCTTGAAAATGTTTGGTAAGCTTCCCCAGGTGTTAGGAAGCGAATTGTATCCCCTTCAAAATAAGGCGTAAATGGATACTGGTTAAAGCCATATGGGTGATTGTTGGCGGGATTACCATAGTCTGGCAGTAGCCGCCATAGTAATGTCTTGTCTGTAATTGTTGCTACGTTGTTTTGAATTGTAAAATATGCCATAAATAAAAATCTCTTTCTTAATTTGTTTGATTGTTGTTGCCATCTGTTCCTGCGTTTAAATCCGATAAATACACCATTGTTATCATGCCCTTTCCTTTAGGATACTTTTAGTTTAGCTGGCATTGGCCGTGAAATGGTCCGGTGTTTGTCCGGAAAAAGTCCACTTTTTGTCCGCTTTTGATTTGGATTTTTTTAATACAGCAAAAAAGACGTCAAAATATGCCCACGCTATCGTGGCTATACTATCTTGACGTCCTTGTTCTAACTTAATAATTTATTTTTGTATCGAACTCGGTACTTGATCTGTTAAATTCAGCGTATAAAAAGCGACCATCACCAAAACGGATGGTCGTTTTTTACACTCTACACTAATCTCATCAAAAACCTCAAGCACCACTACCGCTCATAGAATATGACAATTGCTGGAATAATAATCAGTCCCAAACCGACTATAAACGTAGTCTTGCGGTAGGGCAGATTTAGCCCAGCCTTCTTTGCCACCCATCCCAAGAACAGAATGAGTAATATTGCATTTTCCATTGGCCACTGGACAGCGCCTTCATGGATTTCCGAATCAGGTGCCTTTAGCGCAATGATTATCAAAACAACACCATAAAGCATGAGGAGTATATTCACTAGCAACACGAGCATCATCTACTTTCAATAGGAAAAGTTACCCGACTTTTGCTGCTGTCATTATAATCCCAGAGAAAATATAGCGAAAGTATTTTGAATATACGTACAAAAATTGGTGCTTATTGGCACTTGAATAGTTTTTGTGATTTCCAATATTAAAACTCCTTAACGCAAAGCGCTATAATTTATAGTAACCATCGTCCACCACTGATATTTGTTTGACGAAAGGATTTTATTTTGGAACAAAAATTTGTTATCAAACGAAGTACGCGCTTTTTCGTGCTATTATTCATCATTTTGTTGCTGACGGCTAATTGGGTCATACTACAAACCTTCCCTGCTTTCTTAATGATTGTTTGCAGTCTTGCAATGGCAGTTGTCATGGCCTATTTAGATGGCCACGCTGAGCAGTATCATCATTGGCTCATAAAGACGGCGCGTATCGCCTTATTTTTGAGCTTACTTGGCGTCATGAGCTTCGTCCACGAAACCTCACTTTCAACAGGTGGTGAATCACATACAATCGTGATGTTCCCTTCGAATGCAACAAGAATCAATATAAAGGGTCAACCCTATGTGGTTACTTCTACCAACAATACACTTGGCTTTACTCGGACGTACTTCTTTAATCTGTACAAGCGTCTGGGCCCGTTTTATGTCCGTATCAATCCGCGATCCTATATTGTTACGGCAGTCAACGTTGGGCCAGATGAAGATGCAACTTGGGTCTTTAAAAACATTGTGCTTAAAGATAGAACTGAGCTAGTAACAGCAAAAAATGAATTCAGAAATGATAGTCAAAACCCAGTTCTGCCTTAACGATTACGCCCTAAAGTTAACCATCATAGTGGCTTGACTATTGTTCTTATTTTAATATCCCAAATCTATATCCTAGAAAATATTGGAAAAAAATCAAAATTGCCCTATGATTAGACTAATATTTTGATTGCTTAATTGGTTAGCAATTCCAAATGGTATCCCCCTGAGGAGGCTGGATTATATGGATTATGGCATCGGTCAATTTTCAAAACTAGTTGGGTTGTCCATCGACACCCTGCGCTATTACGAAAAAGAACACTTAATTTTGCCCCAACGGGATGACAATAATCGCCGTGTTTACACGGATCATGATGTCAAATGGATCGCTTTTATCAAACGTTTGAAACAAACGGGCATGCCCATTAAAGATATCCAATGTTATGCGACGTTGCGCTATCAAGGGGATGCCACGATTGCTGAGCGTCTTAGCCTATTATATGAACAGCGGCAACGGTTAAAAGCCGACCAAGTTGAGCTTCAGCGTCATGTTGATTTCCTTGACGCAAAAATCACGACCTATCATCAAATGCAGCACCAGCTACTCGCCAAACCGGCAACGACCCCGGCGACGCAATCTGATTCAAACTAAAGAAGTTGGCTAAGGTCAACTTTTTTTATTTTGGCCTTGACATGGAGTTCACTCCAGCAATTAAGCTGACCTTAATCAAACGAAAGAAGGTTATGTCAATGACAACAAGATTAAGTAATGGCCAAGCCACTTTGGCCAAAGTAGATGGTGCTGCAGCCGCTAACGTCATGGCTTCTCTTAAAACCATCGCCCCGGATGTGGGCAAGTATATTTTAGAATTTGCCTTCAGCGATATTTATAATCGACCGGGATTAGATTTGAAACAGCGGGAAATGATCACCATTACCACACTGTTGACCCAAGGGGACACCGCTGATCAACTGCGGGTCCACATTAACGGGTCCTTAAACGTGGGCTTGTCCCAACAGGCTATCATCGAAACTTTTATCCATTGCATCCCCTACGTGGGTTTCCCCAAAGTATTAAACGCCATTGCCGTGGCAAAAGAGGTCTTCAACAATGCCCATCAACAACCAACCAGCTGATAGCCAACTGGCCACAGTCGGCCAGCTCATTCAACACGCCACCCACGCGGTGGCCTTCACCGGCGCCGGCATATCCACAGATTCGGGTATCCCTGACTTGGCGGGCATCGCGGCCATCTTAAACGCCGATAAAACCTTTCATGGCGACGTCTTCCACCTGTTAGACCCCAGCTTTGCTACCCGTGATCCCGCCACATTTTATCGCTTGTATCGGCAAACATTTTTTCACCCCGATGCGCGTCCCAATGCCGCCCACCACTTCCTAGCTCAACTAGCTACAACGGGCCACTTGGCGGGGGTCGTCACCATGAACATTGATTACTTACACCAACTGGCCGGCAGCCAAAATGTGGCTGAATATTGGGGTGATCTGCGCCAAAATCACTGCATCCACTGTCAGCAAGCCTACGATTGGGATACCATCGCCCAGCAACCCATCCCCCATTGTCACACTTGCGGTCAGCTCGTTCTCCCGGATTTTGTCCAGCGCAACTTGGCCACTTATCCCGCCGCCATCCAAAAGGGCCACCAACTCTTGGCTCAAGCAGACTTAGTACTCATCATCGGCACCCAGCGCAACGTTACCAGCTTTCCCAAAAACGTGCCGAAAATTGTAGTTAATTCAGATCAGCCCAGGATTGGTGATAAGCAGACCATCTATATTCAAACCAAAGCGGCCAGCTTTTTTGAGAAATTAGCATTGTATTTGTGAAAATCAGACTAAGTCAAATATTATTTCAGATTAGAAAGCACATATCATTTGGAAAATAATCAATGATATGCGCTTTTTAGAATAAAGATAAATCTGATTATTATTAACAATTACGTTGAAACCACCTTTAATCAAAGAGCTACCGTGTATCTGCTACCCTTGAAATAATCAATTATCATAGGGTTCCTTTCAGAATGCTTTTTGACCCAAGCTCAAAAAAATGGACTAATTCCTTGGCTAAAAACTTTGAGGAATATTTCATGTCATGTGCCAACCACCAACGAATCACTGACAAATAAATTGATGACACAATCTCAAGCAATAGGTCCCGAGTGACTAACGTCTCTTCAGGCATCAACTTATCAAGACGTTGTTGTAAAGCTTTTTCAATCTTCTGCGCCAAGCCTAAAGATTCAGGATCGTTCAAAATAAATTCGTATAGCTTATCATTAGTTGCAACTACTTTTAATGTACGATCTAAGTCAACCGCAAAGGTATCATAATCTAGTGCATTATTAGTGACATGTAATTGCCGGGGGATTGAATTGATAATCTGGTCAATATTCCTATCAACGATCTGATTTAATAAATCGTATTTATCAGTATAGTGCAAATAGAAGGTTGATCGGTTAATATTTGCACTTCTTGAAATATCATTGATAGTGATTTTTTTGAAACCTTCTTGCTTAATCAACTCTATGAAGGTTGATTGGATTAAATTCTTAGTCTTAACCACACGTAAATCTAAATGAGTAGACAATTGCTGCACCTCCGTTTATTTATCCCACAATAACACCACATTTTTATGTAAAGTGTTGTTTATACAATAAATCCCTGTTTGTTACTCATTGTAGAGCAGCCCTAATAGCTTGTATAGTAGCTTTGAAACAAGGAAAGAGTGTTTATAAATGACAAAAAAATGGACAGTTGATGATTTCCCTATAGGCATATACCAACTGAATGATGATCAAAGTGTAAATTTTCAAATGAATCGTTTTTTCAATTGGACCAACGACAAGACCATGTTACATCAAATGAAGGGTATTGAAACCCCGCAACAAACATATCCTCAGATCATTTCAGCTTTTAAACGCCTTGGACAAAATGCTTTAGAAGAAGGTAACCAACTAAGAGCAGCTATGTATTTGCGAGCAGCTGAATTTTACCTCCCGGAAAACAATCCAAGTAAAAAGAAACTACGTGACCAATTTATTGAGCTTAATAATAATTTTTACGGTATTGATAATGCCAAACATTTTTTGATTCCTTATAGTGACGGTAATATTTCTGCCTATAAAGTCATGAGCCAAAATCCACAGGGAACAATCGTTTTTGTAAATGGGTTTGATGGCTACATCGAAGAATTATCACGAATGATGTTAATATTTAGAGACGCTGGTTATAACGTCATTTATTTTGACGGCCCTGGCCAAGGCTACATGCTTGAGAATTATCACATGCCAATGACACACCAATGGGAAAAGCCTATGAAAACCGTTTTGGACTACTTTGATATCCATAGTGCAATAGCCATCGGCATGTCCTTAGGTGGTAATTTAGTTCTCCGTGCTGCTGCTTACGAAAAACGTATCAAACAAGTTGTTTGCTTTGATGTTTTGCCAGACCTTTTTACCTGTATCACGCATCAATTGCCAGAACAAATTCAACAAAAAATTCAAAAGAACAAGATTATAGCCGTGAATAAAGCCGACATCAATGCAACTCTAACGGCACTTATGCGAAAGAGTTTGATGCTCCAATGGGTCATTCATCAAGGTATGACTGTTCTGGGGGCAGATACGCCGTATGACTTTATCCGAAAAGCAATGCAATATAATACAACCAAGATATCACCCTTGGTTACACAAGATGTACTCCTACTTGCTGGACAAAATGATCATTACGTTCCAGTTGACCAGTTGCCACTTCAAATTAGTACACTGATTAACGCTCAATCATTGACCGCTCGAATATTCACTGCTGAAGAATACAGCAGCAGTCATTGTCAGTTAGGAAATATCGGCTTAGCCTTAACAGTAATCTTAAATTGGCTTAAGCAAACTATGATTAAACAAAAGAAACTGAAAACTTTCTCTCCAGAGATTTAACATACCCTATCAGGAAAAAAATACCTCTCAAAATGCCATTCTTACAACGGCTTCTTGAGAGGCTTTTTGTTTGATCTACTTTTCTAATACACGTATGTTTCGTCAACCAAATATCTTTCTAAACTCGCTAACATTTAGATGCACTTTAACTCTCGCTTCAATAATCAATCGTCTTTTTTAATATTCGCCCGCCCAGTAACGGCTTCGGTAATGGCCGCCACAAATAAAACAGCCGCTGCCAGTGCCCCTAGGATAACCAGGATAAGCGACGGGTTATCTCTTAAGAAGTAGTACCACACGATTGACAATGCTAACAAATACCGGTGGTTAAATTGCCCAAAAAATCTGTGACATTTGTATTCTCTTTTATCTTGGTAAAACCATAGAAAATGGCTGTTTTCAGGCCACGTAAAAAGCACCGCAGTCATTCAACGACGATGCTTCTGGGTACTAATCATTGGTCCAAGACCAATATTCTTTGATAAATTGTAGCAGTCCTTGCAGGTCATCAATCGTCAATTGACCGAATGGCTTTGGCCGCAATGCTAAAAATTCACGCCGGTTCAAAGCCCGGACGTCGCGGATGTCGATCCACGAAGGTTCTGTTAGACCGGCGGCTTGCCATTGTTAAATCGTGTAGTATTGACGTTTGATCCGGTCAGATTTATTTGTGTACTTGGTCGTGATCGGTATGACCCGCAGCTGTTGTTGCTCGCCAACAAAGACGACTACTGGGCGTCTTTTACCACCGGGGTCGGGCACGTAAGCGCCGTATAAACCAAAGCAATCGCCATTACCAATTTTCATCATTTGCCAGCCATTTCTGAATCTCTTCTTTATTCTTGAATGGCTTTGCCGGTAAGCCCATGACCGTTTGGGCCAACTCATTGCCCACTGTTTCTCGCGGTGTGAGCGCTAGTTTGAAGGGAATGCCTTGTTCAGCGACGATCCGCTTATATAGTGCTGTCACCACCGTCGAGGGACTGAGACCCAGCTGATCGAGAATGGCATTGCCTTCCTCATACAAAGATTCGTTCAGATTGACATTCAACCGCTTTTTTGTATCTTTTATTGCCATTCTATACACCTCCGCAATACAAAAATACACCCATTCAGCACGATTCACACAAAAATAGGCTTATTTTGGTATTAATTACACCTAAATGGTGCATATATGAAAAATTCGTCAGTCATCTTTTTTAATATTCGCCCGCCCAGTGACAACTTCGGCAATGGCCGCCGCAAATAAAACGGCCGCTGCCAGTGCCCCTAGGATAACCAGGATAAGCGACGGGTTATCTCTTGAGAAGTAGTACCACGCGATGACAATTGCTAACAAAATACCGGTGGTTAAATTACCCAAAAAACTTTGTGACATAATGCGCCTCCTTTTTTGTCTTGGTAAAACCTATGTACAGCCAAAATTTGAATCCCCATCATTCGTTACCTAAATCATAACACAATCAAAGACAGCGATTGCAAAGTCTTTAACACCTTCGCAATCGCTATTCCAGTTATTTATTGAAAAATGCGGTCCACAATGGCCTGGATATGAATTTGGGCAATATCAAAGGCCGGTACCGGTAAATCATTGGGCTGAATGATCAGCGGTAGTTCCGTACAGCCTAGGACCAAACCTTGAATTTGCTGGGTCTGAATCAGGTTATTGGCAACCTTTAACAGTTGCTGTTTGGTGGCTGGTTTGACGATGCCATTTTCCAGTTCCTTTTCGATCTTCTCATGGATGTAGGCCTGGTCAGCCTGGTTGGGTAAACACATGGTAATGCCCTGGGTCTCAAAGGGTTTAGTGGCAAAGTCATGGCTCATGGTGAATTTAGTCCCAAACAGGCCTAACTTGGTAAACTTTTGGGCCTGGGCCGCCGTCACCGAAGTCTGCACCATGCTTAACAGGGGCACGGCCGCTTCTGCTTGCAGTTGATCAAAAACAATATGCGGAGTCATGCCACACATGGCCACAAAGTCCACCCCGGCTTGGGCTAATTGGGCGATACCTTTTCCCAGGTAAGCCGCAGCCCCGGCATTATCTTGTCGATTTAACAGCCCAAATAAATGATACATATTGACGCTATTGATGGTCAACTCGGGCAGAACATCTTGCCGACCTAACCGTTTTTGAAAGCCCTTAATGATGTCTTGATAATAAATCATGGTGGCTTCTGGTCCTAGGCCACCGAGAATGCCCACTTTTTGCACATGCTCGTCTCCCTTGTGATTTAAGGTTAATCATAAGTTAATAATGTACTGGCTTCAATAGCCATGTAAAAAAACGTTAGCCCAACAGCGTTCAACAGTTGCTGGACCAGCGTTTTTGCTAGTCTGAAATTAATAAATAGCTAAAGGTTCTTTCTCAGTTGGTGCGGGAAAAATACCGTCAATGGTTTTTAATTCTGCCGGGCTTAATTGGATATCAGCGGCGGCTATATTTTCTTGAGCATGTTCTGGGACGCTGGTCTTGGGAATCGCGATAATATTAGCCCTTTGGATCACCCAGGCTAATAAAACCTGCATCACATTGGCCTGATGGTCCTGAGCCATGGCTAACAAGGTTAGATTCTTCAGTTGGGCACTGCGTTTTAACCCGCCGTGGTCTACCGGGGAATAAGCCATCATGGGAATCTGCTGTTTGGCCAGCCAAGGGATTAAATCATATTCGGGCCCCCGCTGGTTCACGTTATACAAAACCTGATCCGTGGCAATTTCTTGTACATTGGCCAATTGGGCGAGTTCTTGCATATCATCGGTATCAAAATTGGAAACGCCCCACCGCAAAATTTTGCCACTTTTTTGGAGGCGTTGCAGTTCACTGACGGTTTCTGCCAAGGGCGTGCTGCCCCGCCAGTGATATAAGTAAAGGTCCACATAATCGGTTTGCAAGCGCCGCAAACTTTGGTCTAAACTATGGGCCATGTCTTTTTTGTTGGCATTTTGGGGTAAGACCTTGTCCACAATAACCAGGTCCTGCCGTTTGAAAGGTGCGATGGCTTCACCAACTAACGTCTCGGCTTGACCACTGCCATACATCTCAGCGGTATCGATCAAACGGGCGCCAGCGTGGACGGCCGTTTGAATGGCCTTAACTTCTTGTTGATGAATGGCACTGTCTTCGCCCATATACCAAGTGCCCACACCCACGGCTGGAACGGTCCGGTCAGCGATTTTCAATGTTTTCAAAAAACAAATCCCCTTTCCAAAAAACCAGTTGTAACGACTACAGTTACATTCTACAACTTTAAGTCGCTTTAAAACCAGTCCTATTTTGCCGAAAAAAGTTGGGCAAAGTGCCAAATCAGCTGTCTGCTGGTCTGTTAACACCGCTTTTGGTCAACCATTCCCAACTTTCTCATGAGGCACCGAATCAAATTGACGCCGCTGGCGGTTATATGGTACAACCATATTGTTAAACAAAACACTAGGGATGTTGCCGTGAGCAACTGAGATGGGCCTGTTGGGCTCGGCCCCTTGGAACCTGTAAGTTAGTGCTTGCGTAGGGAATGTGTGCTTAGATGATCACCAAACATCTCTCTAGTAAATTCAAAGCGCTGACAAGCTGATTCCTTGTGAGCGTTTTTTAATTACTTTTACTAGGGGGAATTTTACATTGAAACTTGCATTATTAGATGAATTACGGGAAAAGAATCCCATTGCTTATAATATTTCCAATTTTGTCACGGTCCAAGATCTCTGTAACGCCGTCAATGCCATTGGGGCTTCACCAGCAGCTGCTGGCGGTGCAGAAGAAACTGGAGAAGCCGAAGATTTGACCAAAATCTGCAGCTCCTTGACGGTGAACTTGGGGGCTTTTGTGGACCCTCGTATCGACAATATTGATACCATCATGGGCTTTGCCAACCAATATCAAAAACCCATTATTTTAGACCCGGTGGCTGTAGGTGCCTCACCGGCTCGCAAGAAACGTGCCGAAGCCCTGTTAGACCGCCATCCAGTGGCCGTTATTCGAGGGAATGCCGGGGAAATTGCCGCCTTAGCTGGGGCCGACTGGCAGGCCAAGGGCATTGATGCCGGTGAAGGTAGTGCTGACCCCGTGGCCATTGCTAAAGATTTAGCCAACCAGCGCCATTGTGTGGTGGTGGAAAGTGGCAAAACTGATATCATCACCAACGGCAGCGTGGTGGTGAAAGTCTACAACGAAACCGATCTATTCAAATTGCACGTGGGCTCTGGCGACATGTTGTCCAGCATCATTGGTTGTTTCTGTGGCATCACCACGGATTACTTTGAAGCGGCCCAAGTGGCCACGGGGATTTTCAGCACCACGGGGGAATTAGTGGCTAAAACCGTGAAAGCCACCCAACCCAGTGCTTTTGCGGCTAGTTTGATCGATGATCTGAGCTGGATCGATGTGGCGACCATTGAAAAACAAATCCGCTTTGATTAGCGGGGTGAAGGGAAGTTTTAAGCCTTATGAAATTTGACAAAACCATGCTACATACTTATTTTATTGCCGGCACACCAGATATTCCTACCGGTGAAGCCCTAGAAGACGTGGTACGGCAGGCTTTAGACGCCGGGATCACTGCCTTTCAATATCGGGAAAAAGGCCCAAATGCGCTGACTGGTTTGCGCTTGTTGACCATGGCCCAGCGCCTGCAAAAACTCTGCGGCGCTTACCATGTCCCCTTCATTGTCGATAACGATGTGGATTTGGCCCATCGTCTCCATGCCGATGGTGTTCACGTGGGCCAAACCGATGCAGCGGCGGCCCAAGTTGTGGCCCAAGTCAGCCAAGAAATGTTCATCGGTTTGTCTTGTCATACCAAAGCCCAAATTGAAACGGCCAATAATATCCCCGGCATCAGCTACATCGGCAGTGGTGCTATTTACACCAGTCCCTCTAAGGCCAGCGCTCCGGTGATTGGTTTGGCGGGGTTAACAGCCCTGACTCAAATCAGCCACCGGCCCATCGTGGCCATCGGCGGTATTAACGCTGATAACTTAAAGGACTTGCCGGCAACGGGGGTGGCTGGGGCAGCCGTGATTTCCCTGATTGCCCGGAGCCAGGATATCGCTAAAACCGTGACAGCCATGAACGCCATCGACTATTCAATTTGAGGTGAGGTCATGACTTATCAATTGCTGCTCTTCGATATTGATGGCACCTTGATCGACAGCTTCAGTCCCTATCAGCAAATCATGCAGGCCATCTTGCCCCAATTTCACCGGCAAGCCACGCCCCAGCAGTTGCGTCAGACCTTCTCAATGGCTGTTCCCCAGGAAATGGCTGCTCTGGACATCGCTCCGGCTCAAAAGGCCCGCTTATTGGCCGCCTATGACGCTGAAAGCAAGCGCCGGCAATATCTGGAACCCCTTTACCCTGGAGTAGCCGCTACGCTGACCGCATTACAACAAACGGGCGTAAAGTTAGGCGTGGTCACGGCCCGCAACAACGCTGATTTACAACATATGAACCCCACTGAGTTCTTAAATGCCATGGCTGTGGTGGTCACCGCGGATAGCTTGCCCTATCACAAACCCGACCCCCGGCCCCCGTTACATGCCGCGGCGCAATTACAAGTATCACCCCAAAACACCCTTTATATCGGGGATGCTTTAAGCGACGCCAAAGCCGCCCAAGGTGCTGGCATTGATTTCGCCGCCGCCTTATGGGGGGCGGCCCCAGGCCAAGCCTTCCCCACAGCCCGCTATCAGTTGACCCAGCCTCAAGATATTTTAAAAATTATGTCATAAGCTCGCAAAAAAACCACTCAGCGAAAAATTAGCTGGGTGGTTTTCGAATTTAAAAATTAGTTTAAGCTTTCAAAAAACGTTGGTTATCTTTAAATCGGTCCCAATTTTCTTGGGCCGCGGTTTTATTATCCGCCTTGCTGGCTCGCAATTGGTCCCAGGAGGTATCAAAAGTGATTTCCGGGAAGTTTTCTTGGAATTGTTGGATCACTGCGGCGATGAATTCGTCTAAGTCCGCCCCATAAATCCGGGCATCCTCATCTTCTAAATCTCCATTCACCACTGGGGGTAAGATTTCAAACACCTTGGTATCAGTGTCTTGCAACTGCAAACGCAGTGCTTGGGTAAACCCATGCACCCCGGCTTTGGCGGCGGTGTATAGGGGCGCCCAAGCCCCAGGATTAAGGACCAAACCGGAGGACACCGTGACAATGGCCCCATTGGGTTGTTTCAAAATTCTAGGTAAAAATAACATGGTCAAATGGATCTGCGCTTCAAAATCCAAATTTAGCTCTTGATGATACCAATGCCAGTCATGCTGTAAATTCTTCAAGTTGACCCAACGCTGAATCTCCGCATCGTTGATCAACATGTCGATATCCGCGAAATTATCCGCGACCCAATACTTTAAATCTTCACGCTGATCAGCTTTGCTTAAATTTGCCTGGTAAATCAACACATCTGGCAATTGCGCCTTCACTTGCGCCAACTTTTCAGCACTATCATCCACAATTAAAATCTGATTGTTTTGCGCCGCAAACGCCTTCGCCAAGCCTAACCCAATCCCAGTGGTGCCACCGGTGATTAAAATGTGGTGCCCATTTAAATCCATAATTGCCCCTCCTTTGGGTGCTAAGTGACTTAAATTCAAGTTTAATATAACACGTTAAGCATTAAAATGCTGAAAAAAATCCTTCTGCGAAAATTTGTTTGCCAAACGCAGCGTTTATGATAGTAGTTATGAGTATAATTTAGTATACTGAAGTTAACTTACAAAGGGGGAATTTATTATGGCCGTTGCCATTGTGTTAGAACAATTTAATATCTTTAATGATCCCAATATTACCCTAGACCAAGAAGCGTATACTTCGGGGCTGTTGGATAATGCCCCATTTTTCCAAATTCGCTTCTATGCCCGCAGTCCCTATTACACCGAAGATCTAGAGGGGAACTTGCAGTTAGCCCGGCAATATCGGCGGGCCTTTGACCAGCTGAAGACTGACTTTGCTAAGAAATATGCCCCGATCTTTGATACACCCGAAACCATCCCGCAAAAATTCGAATCCCTGGACCAAGTCAATGCAGTGGTGCATGATTTAGCCGCCACCATCCAAACCGACTTTGTGATCCCCGATAATATCGAACTAAACACTATTGAACTCATTGGAAATTGGGAAGTCTATGGTGGCGATGAAACCACCAACTTGTCCCAAGACATCCACCAACACCTAGCCGATGCCGCTGCCAACTACACCTCAGCAGAGTCGGATACTGATGGGGATGCCAATTAACAATGTCCTTAATCCTTAGCCCAGCCCCAGGGAGATGATAGTTTGATTTTAATGCCTTTACCCACTTATGGCTTCGACCCCACAGAAGTGGCCATTCCTTGGCAATTTTTGACCCAACAACAAGTCCGGGTGGTCTTCGCTACCCCCAAAGGCCAAGTGGCCCAAGGCGACCGGCGCTTGTTAACGGGCAAGGGCTTTGGGCCTTTTAAAAAATGGCTCATGGCCGCTCCCAGTGCTATTGCCGCTTATGAAACCATGGTTCAATCCGATGGCTTTCAACATCCCATCCCCTACCAACAGATCAACTCCGCTGACTTTCAAGGCTTATTGTTACCCGGGGGGCACGATCCTGGGATGCGAAGTTATTTGGGCAGCGGTATTTTACAGCAAAAGGTCGCTGCGTTCTTCAAAGCCGCCAAACCCATCGGGGCCATTTGCCATGGCACCATTGTGGCGGCCCGCAGTCAAAACGCCGAAACTGGCCAATCCAACCTGGCGGATTATAACACCACCGCTTTACTGGCCACCCAGGAATTGGCCGCCTATGCCTTGACGGGCTTATGGCTGGGCCGGTATTACCGGACTTACCCTGAGCTGGTGCAAACCGAAGTCATGACAGCTTTGCATAGCCCGAAACAATTTCACGCTGGGCCCTTACCCCTGGATCGGGACACCGCCACGAATTTCAAGCCGGCCTTTGTGGTCCAAGACCGCCAATACGTGTCTGCCCGCTGGCCTGGAGATGCTCATTTATTTGCCCGGACTTTTTATGATATCTATCTAAGAGCGCAACCTAAGAGCGCAACCAAATCAAAACCCCACAAATTTGGCAACCACCACCCCTTGACAAACCTGCCAAAGCCCCCTATACTTACAAACAAGTTAGCAGATTATTAGAACGCCATGAAAAGATAAGTAGTATTTTACAGGTCTAAGCGAGTCGACGGTTGGTGTGAGTCGATGGCCTTACGAATGCGAAAATGGTCTTTGAGCGTTTTTCAGCTGAGCCCTGGGGGTAAAGTTGAAATGGGTGCGCCCATTAGCGCGTTACGGTATCCTTTAGGGTACCGGTGAAGTGGTGGTCTGTGAAGACCGCCAAAATTTAAGGTGGTACCGCGATGTAGTCGCCCTTAGCAATTTTTGCTGAGGGCGTTTTTTAATACCCGCGATTCCAAATAGATAAATAAAGGAGTTTTAAAAGATGGCAGTTGAAACCAAAGTTAAGTTTCCATATCGTTACGATTTAGTGGGCAGTCTATTACGGTCCGCACACTTGAAACAAGCCCGGGTAGCTTTAGAAAATGGCCAGATCACCCCGAAACAATTACATGAAGTTGAAGACGAAGAAATCAAGACGATCATCGCCAAGCAAGTGGATCTAGGCTATAAAGCGGTCACTGATGGTGAATTCCGCCGCAGCTGGTGGCACTTGGACTTCTTCGCTGGCTTACAAGGGGCCCACTTCTTCACCCCGGAACATGGCTATACCTTCAATGGGGAAGAAACCCGCAAAGGCGGCATCAAGATCGATGGCAAATTAGCCTATAATCCTGAACATCCCTTCTTTGAAGGTTTCACCCGGACCAAAGCTTTGGTGCCAGATGGTATTACCTTAAAACAAACCATCCCCAGTCCCTCTGTTTTCTTCCCCAACGACGAAGCCAAAGTCATCGACACTTACTATAAAGGTGACTTTGAAGCCTTCTTAGCTAACGAGATCCAAGCTTATCAAACCACCGTGCAACGCTTTTATGACTTAGGCTGTCGTTACTTACAACTTGATGACACCTCTTGGGGCATGTGGGCTAGTTTTTCCAAAGACACTTTAAACCCAGACTTAGTCCCACTGGCTGAAGCTGCCGTGAAGGCCATCAACGCCATTGCCGACAACAAACCTGATGATTTGACCTTGACCATGCACGTATGTCGGGGCAACTATGACTCTACTTGGGCCGGTGCCGGGGCTTATGATCCCGTAGCCGATTACTTAGCCCAATTACACATCGATGGCTACTTCCTGGAATATGACGACGAACGCTCCGGTGGTTTTGAACCCCTGGCTAAAATTGCCGCCAACGGCTTGGACCAACGGGTGGTTTTAGGCCTCGTTACCAGTAAATTCCCCGAGCTGGAAGACCCAGCAGATCTCAAAGCCCGCATCACTGAAGCCAGTCAATACTATCCTTTAGCTGACTTATGCTTGTCTTCCCAATGCGGCTTTGCCTCCACGGAAGAAGGGAACCGCTTGACGCCAGATGACCAATGGGGCAAACTTTCCTTAGTACGTGATGTGGCTAAAAGCGTCTGGCAAGACTAGCCCAAAGCGTCAAATATGCGGCAAAAAGCCGATAAGGAGTGTTTGTGGTGGCAGAATTATCACGGGATTTACAGGAATTTGTAGCAAATTATAGTGTGGATCGACGCAATACCGATTCGTTAAAATGGGACGCTTTGCAGGAACGTTATGGTGATCCTACCCTCTTGCCCATGTGGGTGGCGGATATGGAATTCCAAACACCCGTGGCGGTGAGACAAGCCTTAACCGAGCGGGTGCAGCAAGGGGTATTCGGCTATTCCTTGACCCCCGATAGCTATTATGAAGCCTTCTTCCAATGGCAAAAAGAACGCCACGGCATTACGTTACAAAAAGACTGGGTCCGCTTTGACACCGGTGTGGTGAATTCCTTATATGCCATGGTGAAATGGTTGACGGATCCTGGGGATGAAGTGGTGATTTTACAGCCGGTTTATTATCCCTTTGCCAACGCCATCAAAGATAACGACCGCAAAGTCTTATCGGTGGACCTGTTATCTGGAGACAAGGGTTGGGCAATTGACTTTGAAGCTCTGGAAAAAACCTTCAAACACCATACCATCAAGCTATTGATTTTCTGTTCCCCTCACAATCCAGTGGGCCGAATCTGGACCGAAGCCGAATTGGTTAAAGTTCTGGCCCTGTGCCGGCAATACGGGGTGCAGTTGGTCTCTGATGAAATCCATCAGGACTATGAAGCTGAACTGGGCCAATTCAAATCCGTGTTGACCGTGGCTGATGGGACTTATCAAGACGATGTCATTGTCCTGACCGCCCCTTCTAAGACCTTCAACTTGGCGGCTTTGTTGAACTCCCACGTGATCATCCCCGACCCCGACAAACGGGAATCCTATGATGCCTTCATCAAAACCATTCACCAAACCGAAGGCAGTCTGCTGGGCCGGGTGGCCGCTGAAGCCGCCTATCGCCACGGCGGTCCTTGGTTTGACAAGTTGCGGGGCGTGATCGCTTATAACTACAGTGTTTTAAAAGAGACCTTGGCTGAAATTCCCGAAGTTAAGGTGGCCGACTTACAAGGTACTTACCTGGCTTATGTGGATTTAGCACCCATTGTCCCAGCGGACGGTTTAACTGACTTTGTCCAAAAAGCCTGTGGGCTAGCGGTGGATTACGGGGCTTGGTTCTCGCCCAAAGATAAAACGTATATCCGGTTGAATTTAGCAACAGATCCCAAATATGTGGCCACAGCGGCGGACCGCTTGGCCGAACAACTAAAATTTAGAAAGAAGTAGGCGATTGAATATGGGTTGTACAAATCATGATGATCAAAAATTGCAATTTGATTCTTTAGTAGTGCAGGGTGTTCCTGCTCGGAAAAATGAGTACGGCAGTATCATGCCGCCAATTTTCTTGTCTAGTACTTATCGGTTTGAAGATATTGATAACCAGGGGCCTTATGAATATGTGCGCACCCAAAATCCCACGCGGCAAAAGGCGGAGAACTTGATTGCCACTCTAGAAGGAGCCAAGTTTGCCTTTGGCTTTAGTTCGGGGATGGCGGCTTTGACCACAGTTTTTGAAGCCTTCAATCCTGGGGATCATATTATTAGTTCTGCCAATATTTACGGTGGGACTTACCGGTACTTCACCGACTTCTTCCCAAAGAAAAAAATTGATTGTGATTTTTATTATGATTTGAACCAACTCAAAGCCAGCGACTTCAAACCCAATACCAAGGCGGTCTTCCTGGAATCCCCAGCTAACCCTACTTTACGGGTGGTGGATATCGCCAGAATCGCCAAGTTGGCCCATGACCACGGGGCTATCCTCATCGTGGACAACACCTTCATGACCAGTTACCTGCAAAAACCCCTCCAATTAGGGGCAGACGTGGTGGCTTATTCCGCTACCAAATATTACGGGGGCCATGCCGACCTTTGTGCCGGCTTCATCGTCACTGACCGCCAAGACCTGGCGGAACAATTCCAAGATTATCAAAACACATTAGGGGCCACCATTAGTCCCTTTGACAGCTACACTTTGATCCGAGGCACCAAGACCTTAAGCCTGCGCTTAGATCGTCAGATGGAAAATGTAAAGGCTGTGACTGAAGCCTTGCAGACCCAAGAAGGTGTGGCCAAAGTCTACTTCCCTGGTTCCTTCTCCGAAGAAGAAGCGGCCATCCAGGCCAAACAAGCCCGGGGCAACGGCGCTGTTTTATCCTTTGAAGTCACCCCAGACGTGGATTTAAAGGCCTTCTTCAACAACCTGCAAATGATCGACTTAGCCGTTAGTTTAGGCGGGGTAGAAAGCCTCGTCTGTCGGCCGGCAACCATGACCCATGAACCTTATCCCCGCAATGATTTGGAGAAAATCGGCGTGGGCGACAACATGGTCCGCTTTTCCGTGGGTATCGAAAACAAAAACGATATCATCCACGACGTGACCCAAGCCTTGACCAGCAGTTTGAAACGGCGGGCAAGTAAGGTCGTTTAAAACTAATTAAAAGAACCGACACCAGGATTTTTTCAGCCCTGGTGCCGGTTTTTTTAGTTACCTTGCAATAAAGTCAAAATTTCTTGGGTATGGGCCAAGTTGATCTGACCGGGGGCGGAGGCTTGGTCGATGGTGGCGAAGGTCAATGCTGAAGGGAAAAGGTTGCCGCTGACCCTAGTCAGCTTCCCCAGGGTCCCCATGCCCATGATGGCTAAGGGCGCTTCTAAGGTAGTGGCGGCCCACTGGGCGACTTGTAAAATGGTTAACACATCGGTGGTGCTTTGGGGCATCACGGCGATTTTTAACAAAGCCGGTTTTAAAGTGGCCATTTGAGTCAGCTGATCCTGCAACGCAGCTAAACTGGGAGTAGCTTTAAAGTCGTGGTGGCTCAAGACTACCGGCACCCCTAATAAAGCACTGGCCTTTAAAATCTGCCGGCGCCATTCCGGGTCGGTGGTCCACTCTAAATCCAGGGCATCCCCCAAACCCTGTTGCAACAAAAATTGCAGCTGGTTTAAATAAGCTTCACCATCCCCGCTGAAATTGCCCCCTTGGGCTTTGGTCCGCAGGGTCACCAATAGCCCTTTGTGTTGGTTATGTAAAGCTGTTTCCAGGGCAGCCCCAGTTTTTTTAAGGCTGGCTTCACCAAGGTCCGGCAAATAATCCAAGCGCCATTCCGCCAGATCCGCCGTGCTGGTGCTAATAGCCTGACCCTGTTCTAAAACTTCTGGTAATGTCTTGGCCGTGATGGGCACGGCCACTTGAGTGGGTGCCTGGACCCCCAGCGTAATAGGACCCATGTTAAACGTTGTTGTCATAAATTAGCCACCTTTCGCCAAAAAACGGCCGCTTCAAGGAAAAATCGAAGCGGCACGTTTTATCAAATTTAAGTTAATAAGTTAAGTAGATGACACTTCAGAAGCGATAAAATCTTTAATTTCACCCTTGGCCACTGGATAAATAGCCGGTTGCCCCAGGGCCTTTAAATAAACAAAGTTCAAATGATCCCCACGATTTTTCTTATCTAAACGCAATTGATCATAAAATTTCGGGGTGAATAACAAGGGTGAATCCACCGGCAAACCCACTGCGGCCACCTGTTTTTGAATCTTGGCGGTAATCCCAGCTGGGGTCAACCCCTTGGCTTCAAAGATACGACAAATCTGCACCATGCCAATGGCGACGGCTTCCCCATGGGCTAACTTGCCCTGGGCTAACAGTTCAATGGCATGCCCCAGGGTATGGCCAAAGTTTAAAATTTGCCGCATCCCAGTTTCTTTTTCGTCGTTCATCACCACCATAGCTTTGAACTGCACACTATGGGTGATCAGAGCTGTGGCCTGGTGTAAGATATCAGCGGGTTTTTGAATGCTTTCAATCAAGGGCCAAAACGCCGGATCAGCAGCCGTGGCGGCCATCTTGATGACTTCGGCATAGCCTTCCGCCACGTACCGGGGCGTCAGGGTCTTTAAAGTATCAGGATCGATCAGCACCAAATCTGGTTGATAAAAGGTCCCCACCAGATTTTTACCGGTGCCAAAGTCCACGGCAGTCTTGCCCCCCACGGAGCTGTCCACTTGGGCCAGCAATGAGGTGGGTAACTGGATGAAGCTGATGCCCCGCATGAAAGTGGAGGCCACAAAGCCGGCTAAATCCCCCACCACGCCACCACCTAGGGCAATGACGCCGTCACTTCTGGTAAAAGCTTGGTCTAACATGACCCGGTATAAATCCTGGGCCACATTGAGGCTTTTGGAAGCTTCTCCCGCTGGGACGACACTGGTGGTCACCACATAACCACTGGCCATTAAAGCTTCTTGGACCTGGGTCAAATATAACTTGGCCACATTGGTATCGGAGACTAGTAAAACTTGGCGCGGTGACCAAATTTTTTGCACCGCGGTGCCCACTTGCTTTAAAATCCCGGGCTCAATGATAATGTCATATTTTTTATCGGTTAGTTCCAGTTTAACTGTTGACATGACTGACTTCCTTGAATGAATCCATGACTTTGCGAATGGCGTAAACTTCCCGGCACATTTCTAAGTAAGTCTTAGGTTTCAAGGCTTGGGGGCCATCAGATAAGGCGTGTTCGGGATCATCATGGATTTCCACGATTTCCCCTTGGGCACCGGCGGCTACGGCAGCGTTGGCCATTGGGGTCACCAGATCCCATTCACCCACGGCATGGCTTGGATCAGCGATGATGGGGTAGTGGGTCAATTTGCGCAAGACGGGAATAGCACCTAAATCAAAGGTGTTGCGGGTGTATTTGTTATCGAATGTGCGAATACCCCGTTCAATTAAGAAGATGTTTTGGTTCCCTTCACTGGCGATGTATTCGGCGGCGTTCAATAAATCATCGATGGTGGCAGACATGCCCCGCTTCAAGCCAACGGCCACATCAGTTTTACCAACTTCTTTTAATAAGGAGAAGTTTTGCATATTCCGGGCGCCAATTTGGAAAATATCGGTGTAATCAGCCACCATTTGTACATGGGTATCATCCATGACTTCGGTGATCATATCCATGTCGTTTTCATCAGCGGCTTCTCTTAAGAAACGCAAGCCATCTTCCCCTAAACCTTGGAAAGAGTATGGGGATGTTCTAGGTTTAAAAGCACCACCCCGTAAAATCGTAGCGCCCCCTTCTTTGGCAACTTTGGCCATCCGTTTAACGTGTTCCTCAGATTCCACGGAACAAGGGCCGGCCATCATGGTGAAGTGATCGCCACCAATAATAGAATGGGGTAAGCCGATAATGGTATCTTCAGGTTGGAATTGCCGACTGCCTAAAGTGTAGCTGGGATCGTCAAAGCTGACACTGTCAATGGCCGCAGCTTCAGCGGTGGTGAAGTCAAAGGATTTGACACCCATGGCGGCTAAATGATTTTTAATGACAAAAACCTGGGCGGGTAAAGCGGCTAATTTTTGTTGTAAGCCAGTGACGATGTCCATTTGGATGGGTGCTTTAAATTGAATAATCATAAAGTTTTATGCTCCTTATTTTTGCGTTGTGTGAGAGTTGTATTACATCTATCTTAACATTTTTTGAAACTAGAGAGAATTATTAGCCCGCAGTGGTGCCAAGGCGGGTTTTGGCAAAGGACTGTTGGTCACGGTCAACGTCTTGTACTGAGCCACCACTTGGTCAGTGGTGAAGCCTAATTCGGCTAAGACGTCAGCTGCCGGACCACTTTCGCCAAAGCGGTCAATGCCTAAGGTCAAGCCTTCATAGCCCACAAACCGCTCCCAGCCTAAGGTACTGCCCATTTCTAGAGATACCCGTTTATGGATATGGGGTGGTAAAACCGCATCCCGGTAAGCCTTAGGTTGTTGCTGGAACAATTCAAAGCTAGGCATGGAGACCACGGAAACTTGCACATTTTCAGCAGCCAATTTGGCTTGGGCGGCCAAAGCTAAGTTCACTTCAGAGCCCGTGGCCATTAAAATCCCATCTTGTTGGCTGGGATCTGCCACATCTTTAACAATGTAAGCCCCCTTTGCCACACTTTGCCGGGTGAGTTTGGCGGAATTCGGCAGGATGTTCAAGTTCTGCCGGGACAAGACCAATAGGGTTGGGCCATCTTGATGTTGCATGGCCGTTTCCCAAGCCCCCACGGTTTCATTGGCATCGGCTGGCCGCAAGACGGTGACATTAGGCATATTCCGGAAACTCATCAAATGTTCCACCGGTTCATGGGTGGGACCGTCTTCGCCAACGGCCACCGAGTCATGGGTCAAGACGAAAATCACCGGTAAATGTTGAATGGCAGCCAAGCGAATCGCCGGGCGCATATAATCAGAGAAAACGAAAAACGTACTGCCGAAAATCCGGGTACCCCCATGTAACGCCATGCCGTTCATAGCTGTGGCTTCCGCAAATTCCCGGACCCCAAAGCCTAAGTTCCGGGCTTTTAAGTTGTCCTTTTCAAACAAGGTCTCACATTCCATGTTCGTTTTATTGGAACTGGCCAAGTCGGCCGAACCCCCCCATAATTGGGGGATCTTCTTACCTAAAGCTTGGATCACAGTATGGCTGGTATTGCGGGTGGCTTCACCACTGCCGGCTAAGTAAGTTGGTAACGCTTCGCGCCAGTCTTCTGGCAAGCGGTTCTCCCGGGCCAATAAGAATTGTTGGGCCAGTTCAGGGTTGGCTTGGTGTTGAGCTTCAATGCGGTTGAGCCATTTGACTTCGGCTTTACAGCCCCGTTGGCCTAAGGTTTCATGCAAACGCTCGTAAACTTCAGTGGGTACTTCGAAATCATCTAAATTCCAGTTGAAGGTTTCTCGAACAGCGGCCATGTCTGCCGGGCTTAAAGGGGCGCCATGGACTTTGTTGGTCCCGGCGTTTAACGCCCCGTAACCAATGACCGTCCGAACTTCGATAATAGAAGGCTTATTAACTTCTGCTTTGGCTTGGTTAATGGCGTCATCAATGGCTTGTAAATCATTGCCATCTTCAACTTTTTGATAATCCCAGCCATAACTTTCGAAGCGTTTTTTAATGTCTTCGTTAAAGGCCCGATCCTTAGGCCCATCCAGGGAAACATCGTTGGAATCATAGAGCATGACTAACTTACCTAAGCCCAAATGCCCGGCTAAGCTAGCCGCTTCGTGGGAAACACCTTCCATCAAGTCACCGTCGCCGGCTAATACATAAGTATGGTGGTCCACCACATTGATGCCATCGTTATATTGGGCGGCTAAGTGACGCTCGGCCATGGCCATCCCCACCGCCATGCCTAAGCCTTGACCCAAGGGGCCGGTGGTAGCTTCGACGCCATCAACCACGCCATATTCCGGATGCCCTGGGGTTTTGCTGTGCAACTGGCGAAACTGTTTTAAATCCTCAATGCTTAAGTCAAAGCCAGCTAAATGTAAGATGCTGTAAAGCATGGCCGACCCATGACCTGCGGATAAAACGAAGCGATCCCGATCAAAATAAGTACTATCCTTGGGGTTTACTTTTAAATGATTGCGATATAAGACATAGGCCATTGGCGCTGCCCCTAGGGGTAAACCAGGGTGGCCGGAATTGGCCTTTTGAATACTTTGGACACTCAACATTCGGATAGCGTTAACACTTAATTCATCAATTTGATCGAACATGGAATCACTCCTCATTTTTATCATCCTTGTGGGTTTTGGCCGTCTGCCAATAAAAAAAGTCCTGATGGTTTTTCAACCATCAGGACTCTAGGTACCTTAAAGAGCTGCTTTAAGATACAAAAAAGCCACATAGTTGAAAAACTTGATTTCATCTATGTGGCAGCCGTTTTGTTTTTAATGACACGAAAACTTAGGTTTAGCCATCATAGATATGATCCCCCCGCAGGAGGTCATATCCATGACCGCCTACAGGCTAGCTAAACCAGTAATATCGAGTTGTTGGGTTTAAATTCGATGTTCGCATAATTAAAAACTCCTTAAATTTGATGTTGTAAATATAACATCTCTATGAGAATCTGTCAAATAAAAATTCAATTAATTTTAATGGTCTTTTCTATCAATTGGACTGGCATGTCCTGGCCCGTCCAAATATGAAAAGCCGCTGCACCCTGGTGAATCAACATTCCTAGCCCATTATAAGTCCGGGTCAAGCCAGCTTTTCGGGCTTGTTTTAACAGTAAAGTTTCTTCAGGCACATAAATCATTTCAAAGACAATGAGATTCTTCTGAAAATAGCTGCTGTCAGGAATCGGACTTTGCCCAACGTGTTGACCCATCCCTACCCCGGTGCCATTGACCAATAGATCACCTTGGCCCAAAGCTTGTTTTAAAGCGGCTAAGTCATCTAGGGCAAAGACTTGGACCTGCGTGTTGGTGTTGTTGATCAATAATTGCTGTAGGGTATGGGCCCGACTGCCGGGGCCAATGTGGCGGTTAAAGATGGTGATTTCACTGGCCCCAGCCAAGGCACAATGGACGGCCACGGACTTGATCGCCCCCCCAGCGCCCAGAAGTACCACCTTGGCCCCTCGGGGGTTGAAGTCAGTAGATAAAGCCTTTAACAGCCCTAAGCCATCGGTGTTATACCCCGTCAAGTGTCCGTCGTGATTGGCAATGGTATTCACCGCCCCAATAAGTTTGGCGGCTGGGTCTAAGTCATCCAACAAAGGCAGCACTTGTTCCTTCAAGGGCATGGATAAATTCACCCCACCCATGTGAAAGGCCCGCAAACCGCCAATGGCCGCTGCTAGGGTGTCGGGAACCACATCAAAGGCCAAATAGCGAGCGTTGATGCCTAAAGCCTTAAAAGCGGTGTTGTGCATGAGTGGTGACTTGCTGTGGGCCGCGGGATGGGCGAAAAAGCCATACAAGCGGGTGTGTCCGTCAATCATAAATAATGCCTCCTAAGTGTTTTTATTGGTGTGCGGTAATGCGCCGGTTTAAAAGATTAAAACCTGCTAAGAAAATCATTAAGCCAATGATACACCCTAAAAACAAGAGATGGTAGGAGGATCTTTCAATCACCTGGGCCCCGATCAACGGTCCCACGGCCCGACCAAAGGAAGCCGTACCGCTGACAATGCCTTGAAATTGGCCCCGCTGGGAATCTAAGACCAGGCCATCCACATAAGTGGAGACCCCGGGAAAAGCTAAAATTTCCCCTAGCGTCAACACCCCCATGGCTAGTAGGAAATGCCAGTACTGGCTGGCCAGCAGCAATATGCCAAAGGAGCCGCCAAACAATAAGAAACCTACGTTTAGCCGTAACATCATATGATCTGACAGCCAGCGGTCAAAATGGGCCAACAGCGGCTGAAAGAGTACGATGACGATGGCGTTAAAGGTCCACACAAAGGTATAATCCTTCACGGACATGCCGTGGCTGACCATAAACGCGGAGATATTACTTTGCCATTGTTCATAAACGATCCAAGAAATCACAAAGACAGCTAACAGGCCTAAAATCTTGTGGGCATTGGCGGGGGCCAATTGCTCGCTGCCCTTGGTGCGTTTGGTACGCTTCTTGGTGGTGGTGACCCGGTAGAATACCGCGGCCACCCCTAAGAAAATCACAAATAACAACGCCGCCAAGGCAAAGATCCATTGAATCCCGTAAGGCAGGACAAAGCCCACGATCAAAGTACCAATAACTAGACCTAAATTACTCATAAAGTACAGGACATTGAAGACGTAGCTGGCCGGGCGACTTTCCACCAAGGTGGCAAAGGCATTGATGGTGGTCCCCACGATACCGTTACCAAAACTCAAGATGATTAAGAAAATGGCATAACTGGGCCAACCGTGAAAGAATATCAAAATAATACTGGAAATCACATTAATGGTGATCCCCACCAAAATGGTCCGATAGGGCTGCCAGCGGTCAAATAAAAAACCACCTACGTAATTGCCAATGATCATCACA
Source organism: Agrilactobacillus composti DSM 18527 = JCM 14202 (assembly GCF_001436375.1). GTDB lineage: Bacteria > Bacillota > Bacilli > Lactobacillales > Lactobacillaceae > Agrilactobacillus > Agrilactobacillus composti. The sequence goes on from NZ_AZGA01000057.1 coordinate 40,402, forward strand.
ATGGAGTTGATGAACAGGACAATCCCGGCAGCGGTCAGGGACTCATGAAGATACTCATGCATGTAAATCGTCGTCAGTGGCCAGATGAAACTAATGCCGGTATTGGTCACTAAAGACCCCAATAACAGCCATTTTAAAGATAGCCCCTTTGTTTTAGAAGCCAAGAAATCCCCTCCCAAATTTGTGCATAAAATTGTGTTTATACCGTATATTCTCAAAGCTGACAAGCTACGTCAAGGCCTTCTCATGGCCTTCTTAGAATTGGCTGATAACCCGATCAGAAAACCATTGTACTTCAGTTTTGGCAATGCTACGATAGACCTAAATAGTTTCCAAAGAAACGATATTTTGGCGACTGCCAAAACATGAGGAGATGGATTTATTGGCAGACAAACCAATCACGCTACAAACCAAACTCGCCATTTTAGCCACGGGCTTGTTATCTTTCACGGGTATTTTAGTAGAAACCTCCCTGAACGTCACCTTCCCCACCATGGCCAAGCAGTTCAATACGGCCTTGGGGACGGTGCAGTGGCTGACCTCGGGTTATTTATTGATGGTGACCATCGTCATGAGCACCACGGCCTTTCTCATCAAGGCTTTCAACACCCGGACGCTTTTTCGCACAGCCATTATCGCCACGCTGTTGGGCACCAGTTTAGCCAGTGTGGCCCCCAGTTTTGGGCTGTTAATGGCCGGGCGACTGTTGCAAGCCATCGCCACAGGCTTGTCCACGCCCTTGATGTTTCATGTTATTTTAGCCTTGATTCCAGAAAATCGTTTAGGTGTGTACATGGGCTTTGCCAGCATGATCACTTCCTTTGCCCCAGCCCTGGGACCTACATATGGCGGCATCTTAAATTACTACTTCAGCTGGCGGATGATTTTCATCGCCATTCTGCCGGTCATCATCCTGGTATTCTTCTTAGGGGACCGCAACATTCGCCTGGTGGCCGCCCATACCAATGGTAAATTCGACCTGGTAGGCACCACCTTGTTAGCCCTGGTCCTCTTTGGCTTTATCGAAGTCTTTGCCCAGGGCGGTCGCCATGGCTTTGTCAGCTGGCCTTTAGGGGTGACTTTGGTCCTTAGCCTGGGCTTCTTAGTGGTCTTCTTATACCATGTGAGCCATGGCAAAAATCAAATTTTAAACTTTAGAATTTTGACCAACCCCATCGTGTTATTGCGGGCCATCAACTTTTTCTTGCTGCAATTCATGAACATCGGGATTTCCTTTGTCATCCCCGTCTTCGTGCAAAACTACCTGGGGACCAACTCCATGATGTCCGGCTTGATCCTGTTACCCGGCTCTTTGATTGGCGCTTTGGTGTCCCCAGTAGCCGGGACCATTTACGACAAACACGGGGCGGCCATCACTTTATATATCGCCAATGGCTCCATGTTTATCGGGGCTTGTTTGTTTGCTAGCTTCACCCATGACCTGAGTCTGGTGGGTATCACCTTGATTTATATCTTCATGCGCTTTGGCTTTAATTTTGGCTTTGGCAATATTATGTCTGACGCCAGCCTGCAAGTGCCCGTCAGTGCCAAGGCGGACTTAAATTCCTTGTTTAATACCCTGCAGCAATACGCCGGCTCCCTGGGGACGGGCGTGTTGTCCGCGGTCATGTCCGCCACCAGTTTACACACAGCCAACAAAGCTGCCGTGGCCTGGGGGGCGCAAAAAGATTTCATCATTCTCAGTGTGCTGAGTTTAACCTGCTTGGTGGTCACCGTGATCGCCCTTCGCTTCAAACACCGACAGGCCACAGTTTAATCCTTGGTTTTATAACAGTCACTGCTTTGAAACAGCCAAATTCAGTTTCAAAGCAGTTTTTTTGACCCCAAAACAAAAGAGCTAGACTCTTGACAGTCTAACCCTTCAGTCAGTTCTATTGCACGTTATGCTTGCACTTCCGTCGCCTTCATGGTGGCTAAGTTATGTTGAATGGTTTTCGCAGTGGCATCATACTTGGCTTTTTCAGCAGCGGTCAAGGCCATTGGCGGATTGTCCACCACACCCTGGGCCCCAATAGTAGCCGGGTGGCCCACGCAAACCCCATAGTCGGGGTCAAAACAAGACACTGGGAAGATGCGCTTGGCGTCACTGCAAATGGCCTCGGTTAATTCCATGGCGATGGTGGCAATGCCAAAGGCGGTGTAGTGTTTCTTGTTGAAAATCTTCCAGCCCCCTAGCCGGGCGGCTTCAGATAAGGCATCTAAATCTAACGTTTTGATCTCGGTAATAGGCTTGTTGTTCACCCGGACCGTGGACCAAGCGGTAAATTGGGATTCCCCATGTTCACCCATGTTAAAACCCCGGACATCGGCCACATTGACGTTGACCACTTTAGCCACGGCCCGGCGCATGCGGTATGTATCTAAGGCTGTCCCAGTCCCAATAATTTGGTTTTGGGGCAACCCTAGGTTTTCGGACCAATAAGTGGTGGCCACATCACAAGGATTGCTGATATCGATCAACACCCCGTGGAAGCCAGACGCTTTTAGTTGGGGTAATACCTCCACAATGGCCTGTTTGGTGGTGCGGATCTCGCTGGTCCGATCGCCACCTAAAATAGCACTGATATCCCCGGCACAAAAGACCACCACATCGGCATCTTTTAAAGCCGCATAATCGTTATGAATGATTTTGGTATAGGTCGAAAGCCCCCCCAAAGCATCCGTCAGGTCGTAACTTTCGGCCTCTGCTAAATCCTCATCCTTGTCAAAAATCACTAAGGTATCCGCGATACCCTTCGTGATCATGTTAAAGGCCGTGGTAATCCCCACGTGCCCTAACCCAATAATACCAATTGTTCTTGCCATAATAAAAAGCCTCCTAGCTTCGACATGAGTTTATTATAACAAAAAAATTAGAAAGCAGTGCTAAAAAACTGCTCAGACTGGGTTATTTCACATCAAAATCAAAAATCATGGTTAGGATTTCTTCATTTAATGGCAGGAAAATGTGATCAAAGATTTTGGACATATCCGGCTTTAAGTTGGCTTTAGGGTCTTCACTGATTTGTTGGGAGTCCTTTAGTGCCCGTTGGCGCATTTGGGTCACCAATTGATCCTGGCGATGATTCAAAAACTTGGTGAGTTTGGGATGACTATCCCCATACTTGTGCAAATAGTAGTAATAAAGTTCATAAAAAGTGTTATCTAATGTCCAATAATAGGTGGTGCGGTAATGGGCATCACTGAAGACTTGGCTGAAGGGCTTAGCTTGAACCAATTCACTTTGCACGAAGCTAGCCGCCGAACGGACAATATTCATCACTTCATGGGAGTCACTCATGTATTTGGCAAACTGGTCCACTTCATTTTCCGGCAGCTCAAAACCCACTTTATCCGCCCGTTGCTGGGTATCTAGTGTACTTAACTGTTGTTGGAAATCCGCTTCCACCTGTTGGCTGTCCGTGATCAAGGTGCTTAACATTTGGGCCATAGTGGCATCACTTTTAGCCAGATCAGCTTTGATGGCTTGCCACAGGGGTTCAAAGGCCCCGGCAAAGTCTTGCTTCAATTCCAATTGGGAAGCTACAATGGTGTCTTGCGGTTTTTCGTCACTGGTATGGGAAATATAGCGCACCGCCAACGGCCAAACCATGGTGGCATCATCGGACAAATGGTCGTAGTCCAAATCTTGGTTAGGTCCATAGGCTTTCACCGCGTCAAAATCCATCAGGCCTAAAGGCGACACAATGATCTCCGCCATGGTGGTCATGATGGATAAAGCAAAATCCACGTCTTTAGGAGCTTGTTTAAACAAAGCTTGGAGCGTTTCAAAGACCTTCTGACGGGTTTTAGCGTCATCATAGGGCACCGCGTACATGCCGGAAGTTTGAATTGAGACCTCATCGAAATCGATGTTCACATAGGTTTTTGCGTTAACAGTTAACATACTTTACCTCACTAGGCTTTGGGATTTTCACCGGCTAAAATCTGTTTAGCTTCGGTGGTGGTTAATTTGTAATTATAGTACTTATTATAAAAGGCTTTGGTTTCTTTGACCATATCCACGTTAGCCAGGGCCTTAGGGTGGAGTAATTTACCAGCCCAGAGGACTTGTAAGGCTTCTTCGGCACTGTAACGATCCCATGGGAAAGTACCTTGGGGGTTGCCGTAGACTTTGTTATTTTTCACCGCTTTTAATTGGGCAAAACGAGAGTCATTCTTCAAAGCTTGGCGGGCGGCAGTGGTCGTCGTTTGGCCAATAATAATCACATCAGGATTAGCTTTGACAACTTGTTCCATGGTGGTTTCGATCATATTGCCCTTTTGTGTTAAGGCATTCTTGCCCCCGGCATTTTTGATCCATTCGTTGACGATGGATTGGGTGCCATCAACTTTCAGCAAATCAGCGGTGCTGACAATATGTAGGACAGTTGGTTTTTTAGCTTTAGCCACTTTCTTTTGAACGTAACTGATGTTGCCCTTTAATTCTTTGTTATATTTGGCAGCGACTTTCGGGGCATTGCCACCTAACACTTTAGCCGTGGTGGTCACGGATTTTTGTAAACCGTTGAAGTCTTGGTACATGACGTTGACGGCTGGGATATTGGCTTCTTTAGCCTTGGCCACAGTTGGGGCATCAGAGGCTAGAACCACGTCGGGTTTGGTTTTGACCAGTTCTTCCACCTGCAGATCCGTGCCATTGTATGGGGCCGTCACTTTTTTAATGCCGGGATAAACTTGAGCAAACCAGGGTTGTTTTTGAATCATTGGGGTGGTGGCCACTAGCTTCTTTTGACCCCCTAATAATAAGACCACCTGGTTGTTGGCGTGCCATAAATCGGCCACTCGATTGACTTTGTTGGGTACGGTGACTTTGGCGCCGGTTAAATCCGTCACCGTCCGGGTGGCTTTGGCAGCTTGAACATTGCCGGTGCCAGTATTCGCCGCAAACAAGCCAACCATCCCAATAGCTAATAACCATTTTAGTGCGTGCTTCATCTTCATGTTAAATCTCCTCCTCATAAGGTAATCATGCACACCAGCCGTTGACAGCTGGCCACATATTCCACGTGCAGATTGGTGCCGTAAATCTTACTGAGCTTTTCACTGTTGATCATTGCCGCCATATCACCCACTTCCAAATGGCCGGTACGATCCACCAAAGCCACTTGATGTTTTAACAAAACGGCTTGATTGGGGTCATGGGAGGTCAACACGATCCCCAGACCCTGATCAGCCAGTTGTTGCAATAATTTAAGGATTTGAACCTGATTGCGATAATCCAAGGCTGCGGTAGGTTCATCCAGGAGCATGATTTGTGGGGCCTGCATCAAGGCCTTGCCAATGGTCACCAGTTGCATTTGCCCGCCGCTGAGGCTTTGGCATTCCCGATTTAACAAGTCACTGGCATTTAATTCCCCCAAAACCTGTTGGGCCTGGTGATAATCGGCTTCCCGGGGTTTTTGAAACAACCCTAACTGAGCGGTTTTCCCTAACAATAAATAGTCTAACACTGTATAGGGCAAGGCACCAATGCTGGTCATTTGGGGCACCAGGGCAATGGCTTGGGCCCGCTTAGCTGGGGGCAATTGGCTGACATTTTGGTGGTCCAGTAAAACCGAGCCGCGCACCGGGGTCAATAGCCCACATAGTAGTTGTAACAAGGTGGACTTCCCCACCCCATTGGGTCCCAGGATGGTGGTGATCTGCCCGGGATTGATGGTTAAGTTAACGTCTTTTAAACACAGCTTGGCCTTGGTATACCCGTAGGTCAAGGCTTTGGTGGCGAGTGTAGGCATCTATAGCCGCCCCCTTTGTTTGAACAAAATCCCAATAAAGAATGGGGTCCCGATCAAGCCGGTTAAAATCCCCAAAGGAATTTCCCCTGGAGACAGGGTCCGGGCTAAGGTGTCGATCAACAACAAGAACAACGCCCCTAATATACCCATCAGCGGCAGGGCCCGTTGGTTGTTTTGTTGGGTGAGTAATTTGGCGATGTGGGGGATGATCAAGCCCACCCAGCCAATGGTGCCGGCAATGGCCACGGCCGCCGCCGTCAATAGGGTGGCACATAAAATCACGATCATCCGTTCAAATTTCAAATTCACCCCGGTGGCTAAGGCTTCCGTGGGGCTTAGGGACAAGACGTTTAAGCGAAAGCGCAGGGCCAATAAAATCCCCCCGGCAATGACAAACACCGGCAACGTGGCCAACAGGGTTTGGTAATTCACCTTGGCCAAGCTGCCCAATTGCCAATAGACGATATCTTGCAGTTGGCTTTCCGGGTCGGCTAAATATTTTAATAACCCCAAAATGGCGGTCATAAAGCCCCCCACCACGATCCCGGCCAAGACCAGGGTCAAATTGTTACTGCTTTTCAGTAAAGCGGGCACCATCATGGTCAAAGATACGGTGATAATCCCGGCCACAAAGGCACAAATTTCAATGGCGATAATATTACCGTGGGCTAAAATGGCCACCGCGGCCCCCACGGAGGCCCCGGTGGTGACCCCCAATAGATCTGGAGAAACCAAAGGATTTTGGAAAATACTTTGATACGCCCCTCCAGATAAACTCAGGCCGAAGCCAATCAAACAGGCCCCTAAAATTCGGGGCAGGCGTAATTGCCAAATCACCGTCATAGCAGTGGTGGGGACTTTGGCCAACCAAATGGGATGGGTCAAGGCCTGCCACATGTCCGACCAAGACAACAATAGGCGCCCGGCACAAAGGGCACCTAAAAAAATCATGATCAAGACCACAAAGGTCCCAATCATGATACCGTGATATTTACGTTGTTGCGTGCGATAGTCCAAGTGACTACCCCCAAATCAATTAAAGTCTGAATTGCCTGATTTAATAAAGGCTAGGTACAACACTACCAGACAAACGATGATCATGGCAGTTAAGAAATAAAAGCCCGATTGATAGCTGCCGGTATGTTGCTTGATGACCCCCATGAATAGTGGTGGGAAATAGCCCCCTAAGCCACCGATGGCCCCCACAAAACCAGTGACGGTCCCGGTGTTACCTTTAGAGACAAAGGGTACCATTTTAAAGACCACCCCATTGCCAATCCCGGTTAACAGGGCAATAACAATGATACTGGTCATAAATAAGGCTAAGCTGCCCATGGTCCAAGCTAGACATAGGCTTAAAATGAACATTAAGCCAAACAGGCCTTCCAGTAGTTTCATGGGGTTGACCTTATCAGCCAAGGCCCCACCGATGGGCCGGCATAGGGTAGCCACCGCCGCAAAAGCAGCCGCCCATAGACCGGCGCGCACTGGGGTGATTTTAAAGGAATCCGCCAATAGGGCGGGTAATAGATTGCTTAAAGACACAAATAGACCAAACGTTAAGAAATAAAATAAAGCTAAATACCAAGTGTTGGCTTCTTTAGCCACCACAAAGGCTTGTCCCAGGGTCTTGTCTTTGTTCACAGGCATTTCTTGACACAAAAGATAAAATAAAACGATCATAACGACCAAGAGGATCATTAAGAAATAATAGACCCCACTAAGCCCGAAACCTTGGGAAATTTTAGGCAGTGATAAAGCGGCCACGGCATTCCCAATGTTCCCCATGCCGGCTAGGCCTAACACTAGGCCTTGTTTTTCCGGGGGATACCAGACAGATATGTATGAAATGGCCACCGCAAAGGATGTGCCACTCATGCCCAGTAAGAAGGCCAGAAAAATCAACATGCCGTAAGAGCTGGCATTTAAAGCCATGGGAATAAAGAATAACGGAATCAGGACAAAAATCATTAAGGCGATATAGACCTTTTTGCCCCCAAAACGATCGCTTAAATACCCCATGGGGATGCGCATAATGGATCCCAATAAAACGGGGGTGGCGATCATAAAGGTTTTCTCAGAAATAGTTAGCCCTAAGTCTTTGGTGATTTGGTTGGCCAAAGGTGCTAATGAGGACCAGGCCATAAATGAGACCAGCATGGCCAAGGTCCCCATGACCAGGGCCATCGTTGCTGCAGTTTTACCTTGTTTTGACATGAAAAATGTTAACCTCCAATTTGACTCATATGACGCCAAGTAGGCTGTTTATGAATAATTTGGTCGGCTTGGCTTAACGCCATTTCGTGGTTTTCTGGTTTATTATCTAATGCTTTTTGAATTAGATGATCAAAGGCTTGGTCATCAAAAATGGCCGAGCGGATATTGATTTCTTCATTCCAAAATAAACAAGCTTTCACATAACCATCGGCGGTGATGCGCAGGCGGTTGCAGCTTTCACAGAAGTTGCAGCTAATGGGATGGATCAGACCAAAGCTACCCTTGGCCCCTTTGATGCGGTAATTATCTGAAGGGCCGTTACCGGTCAAAGAATCAATGGGGTCATACTTGAAACCGGCGGCTTTGCAGACTTCAAAGACCCGTTCCAAGCCCAGGTATTCCTTTTTCCAAACGGCTTTGTCAGCGCCAATTGGCATATATTCAATGAACCGGACGTTGACCCGGTGATCTAAGGTATATTTCAAGAAATCAATGATTTCGGAATCATTTTCACCATTGATCAAGACCACATTTAACTTGATAGCCTTATAGCCCAGGTCAGCGGCGGTTTGAATCCCCGCCATGACTTGTTTGATATTGCCGCCCCGGGTGATTTCCTTGTAGCGGTCGGCTTTAAAGGTATCTAAGCTAATATTTAAACGGTCTAAGCCAGCCGCCTTTAACGCCGCTGCTTTTTTAGGCAGGTACAGCCCATTAGTAGTGGCGGCCACGTCATCAATGCCGTCGATGGCTTTGATCCGCCGGACAATGTCCACAATATCCGTGCGCACTAAGGGTTCGCCTCCGGTGAGGCGAATGCTGTGGATACCGTGGCGGGCAAAATTCTTCACCAACTGGACGATTTCATCTTGGGACAAAACCTTATCACTTGGGAAAAATGGCAGGCCTTCTTTGGGCATACAGTAAACGCAACGCAGTGGACAGCGATCGGTGACCGAGATGCGGATATAATCATGGACTCGACCAAATTTATCCTTTAACACAGCAGTCTCGTTGGCATCAGCTTGACCTGTTAATGGTACTGAATCTTGTAATACTTCCATGTAAATCCTCTTTTCTAGCCACCACTAACGGGTGGGATCAACGCATATTCATGAGTTTCAGTGATATCTAACACAGCTTCTTCGCCCACAAAGGCTTCATCCACTGCCAAGCGCACCGGCGGTAAGTAAGCGGCCACCACCGGGTAAGCCCCGGCCACGGCTTGCTTCAAGTCAGCGGTTGTGGGTGTGTCGTTGGCAAAAGCCACTTCTATTTCGTTGGCGTCCACCATTTCTTGTAGATAGGCGAATAATTTAATTTTTATCATCAGCAATGCCTCCCCAGCGGGTCCGGTCGGTATCGAATTCTTCTTTCCAAATTGGCACATGTTCTTTAATGGTATCCATGAGATACGCACATTGTTTAAAAGCGGTTGCACGATGGGCTGAAGCGACCCCCACAAAGACGGCGGCTTCGGTGAGCTCTAAATGACCCAAACGGTGCACTAGTACCACGCGACTGCCCGTGGCTTCAACTTCATCGGCCAAGCGTTTGAGCTCTTTTTCCGCCATGGTTTCATAAGCCGAGTAGCTGATGGATTGGGTCTGGATATCATCCGTCCACTCCCGTACTGTCCCCACAAAGGTTACAATACCACCATATTGGGCGTCAACCAAGCGTTGGTTCAAATCTAAAATGTCGATGGGTTCTTTGGTCAATGCGATATAGGCCAAGCACGCCACCTCCTATCGAAAGTTTATAGCTTCACAATAATATACCCCTATTATGACATATTAATTGAGAATTGCTATCAGTTATTTCCCTAATTGAAGAAATATTTGCTGTGATGCAGAATTTTTTTTAGATACCGAGCCAAAAAGGCCCGGTCATCGCCTTTTGGGCGCACCGGGTCGCGTTTAAAAATTAGCCTGTTAAGCCATCACAAACGTCAAGATGAACATGATCACGGCGGCAAAAACTTGCACGAAATCAAAGAGAAAATGGGTGGCAATATTTTGCCAAATATTTTGCGATATCCAATAGATTACCGAGAAGACCGCCCCAATGACCATGTAAGGGATCATTTGCAGCACATACCCGCCGAAATTGTTCCAGTGGCCTAAACCAAAGGCCACTGCGGAGACCACAAACATCACTGGGGTCAGCAAGCCCCGGTTACGCCACTGGTAAAATAATACATAGCGGAAAACAATTTCCTCAGAAAACGGCGCCATCAAAGCCGTAAGACTGCCAATCAAACTTAAGGTCGCCGTACTTTGCGCACTTAACAGCATCGCTGCTGGCATGAAGGGCTGCAAGCCCAGGCGCACCAAGGATAAAACGCCATATAAACCAATCGTTAGCAATACGGCAATCCCTAAATTGCGCCAAAGATGGGCCCGAAACTCAGGCCAATCGGCTTTTAAAACGCCCCCATATAAATAAAGCAGCGCTAACAACCCCACTAAAAATATCAACACCGTCACACTGACCTTGCCCAAATCAGAAGGTATCTTGGTGGTCAACGTTCCCAAACTCAATTCAATAATTGGTACTAAAATCGCCACGATCGTTTTGACCGGGCTAATCGCAATTCTGCCGTGATCCGTCATGCAATTCACTCCCATTTTTTCACTAATCAAATGACTTGGCGCCGAATCTTTCTGGCCCATAGCCAAAAGCCCAAGCCAGTAAATATCCCAAAATAAAGTACAGTCGTCCAAATCCCAGAACTGGCCTGATTGCTCATGGTCCCAAAGGCGATTTGATCAAAGGCAGTCACAACAGCATGGGCCAAAATCGGCAGCCACAGACTGCCACTGATAATATAAATAATCGCCAAAAAGAAACCCCCCGCGAAAGCATAGATCACCTGTAAGCAAGTACTGACTAATGAATTCGAATTGCCCAGGAGATTGGTCAAATGGGCCAAGCCAAAAATCGCGCCACTGGCTAACGCCGCCAACAAAGGCGTCACTTGAAATAACTGGCGCAGGCCATTGACCAACAAGCCCCGAAACACATATTCTTCTAACATCCCCACCGCTAGGCCAATTCCTAAGGCCAATAACACGTTAGTCCCGGTCCAATCAAATTGGGTGGGTAAGGTGCTGTCCCCAATCAAGATCACGACCATCGGCAGCAATAATACCAGCTGTTGGCGTTTAAACCCGTGTAAACCCACAGTGATCCGCAAATAAAAATGATTGAAAATCAGCCAAATCAAACAAGTTACTAAAGCGCCCACAATTGTGGTCACACTGGGGAACAGCAGGTGAGCAGCCGACATCCCGGCAGCATAAACCAAAATTCGGCCGAAAACACCGCCAATACTCACAAAAACCATGGTTAAAACCAATAAGCCCAACATAAAAAATGGTAACTGCTTCCGAATGCCTGGCACCGCCTTCCTTAATGATTATAATAAATTATATTATATCGTCGTCAGCTAGCTTTTGGTACTAACAGAATTGTCAGATGCCACAAAAAAAACCCTCTGCCAGCTGCAGAAGATTCAAGTTTGATCAAAGTACCCGTTGTCCCCGTAAATAACTGGCCTGTACCGGCTTTTGGCGGGCCACAAACTCAGCGGTGGAACTGGCGTCAACTAAAGTGAAGCTAGCGGGCATCTCTGGTTTCAGCCAGCCCTCTGGATCGATCACCGGCGTATCTGTGACTAAATCCAGTGCTTCGGTCAAATCAATTTGGGATGTTTGTTGGAAAATCTCGGCAAAGCGATTCAACTTGGTCATGATGTCCCCATCCCCAAAGGGTGACCAGCAATCATAAATATTGTCACAACCTAAGAACACGTTGACCCCCGCGTCCCGCAATTCCATTAAAGGCGGAATGTGGAAATCCAGCGGCACACTGGAAATAATTGTGATGCCATTGGCCGCTAATTGGGGGAATAGCTCCGCCCGCTCCCCAGGATCCAGGTCCCGTAAGCCATAGGCATGGCTCACCGTGACTTTGTTTTGCCAGCCAGCAGCTTGGGTCAATGCTAAGATCTTTTGGAAAGTCTCCCGGGCAGCATCCCCCCGCTCGTGGATATGGATATCAATGGGCGCATCAAATTCCACGGCCAAGTCAAAGGTTTGCCCCAAAGACCGGTCTAAATCCTGGTCCAAACTCAAAGGGTCGACCCCCCCGACGATGGTGGCCCCATTTTGCAAAGCCTTTTTCATCTCAGCATAAGCCTTGGATAGCAAAAGCCCGTGTTGGGGGAAAGCCACTAATTCGTAATCAAGTTTGCCTTGATAGTCGGCCAAGACTGCTTGGGCCTGTTCCAAATACCGCTGCCCCACTTTGGGGTGAATATCGATATGGGAACGGAAGCTAGTCACCCCATGGCCGAGCTCTAAGTCGATCAAGTTTTTCATCCGACTGGCAAAGCTTTGGGGCAATTTTTCCAGATAAGCAAATTCTTTATTGAACCGTTCCGTGATATTTTCGGCGGTCTCAATGGGATACCAAGGTACCCCTAGCTTGCTCTTGTCAAAATGACAGTGCATTTCCCGTAATTGGGGCACTAATAAAGCACCCTGGCCGTCAATGATCTCAGCCCCAGGCAGGGAATCGGCGGGGTCCAGCAGCTTTTGTACCTTCCCCGCTAAAATCCAGACATCCCTGGTGATGGTTTCAGTGCGGTCCGTGAAGCCATTGGTGGTGTGGTAACCTGTCTCCAGGCGAATATTTTTCAGTCGTTTACCTAGCAAAAAAATACCTCCTTTAAGGTGAATTGCGCTTACTATAAGCTTACCTGCAAAAACGAGAAATGTAAACGTTTACGAAAATGTCGTACTGCAAAACTGCCATTCCCTGCAGTTTTATGATGAGCGCTTGGGGTCAAAAGTCTCCCGATATTTAACTTCACCGGGCAAGATGACCCGAGTGGTCCAAGTCTTGGCCGTTGTATCACTTAAGGTCTTGGCATGGATCACCGCCGCCGCCCCCAGTTCGGCTTTGGGCAACCAAGCCGTGGACAGCGCCGGGGTCAAAAATTGGGCAAAATCAGCATCATCATAACTCACCAAGAAAATATCCCGGCCCACAACTAAGTGATGCTCGGCCAAACTCTTCATGACCCCGATGACAAACAAAGAATCGGAAGCCACCACAATGGCTCCTAGATTGGCCCCATTTTGGGCTAATAATTCATCACAAGCCAGTTTCGCCGCCGTATTGGACCAAGCGGTCTGTTTAAAAAGTTGTTTTTTATGATGTATTTCCACCCATTCCCGATAAGCCAGGGTCCGGGGATCCTCAGCCCCATCCAAACGACTGCCATCCAGCTGTAGTTCGATCCGCGGACCATTTATCAGGGCGATATCTTTGGTGGTATGGGCGGCCAGGGTGTCTAAAATAGCCTTGGTGAGTTCGTCGAAATTCGTGCTGACGATATCCACACTGTTTTCAAAATAACTCCCCCCGTCAACCACCAAAATATTGGGGTTGGCTTGTTTGAGTTGGCGGACACTATCCAGGCTGGGTGTGCCCACGATTAAAACCGCATCATAGGGGGCAATGGTTTCCGGGTCTAAGCCATTATTCATATCAATGACTTGGTCAATGGCAATATTTTCTTTTTTGGCCTGTTCGGAAATGCCTAAACGCACTAAGCGCCAATATTCATCTTTGGCTTCTTCTTCCGGGGTATGGGTATTGAGCACGATAAAATGCCGCACAGGCGGTAATTTTTTTTGTTTAGGTGCTGTTTTAGTCTTTTTTTGCGGTAATTGGTAAGCCATTTCCCGGGCAATTTTTTGAACTTTAAGACGGGTGGCTTTGGAAACTGAACTTTGTTGTTCGGGATTTAAAGCCCGGGAGACGGTGCCCGGTGACACTTGGGCGGCCTTGGAAATATCTCTGATCGTTGCCATTGGCGTTTCTCCTTGTTGAATCGATAGTTGTTGCTTTAAACATATCATACACTGCATGCGTGTTTCATTGCAAAGCCTTCTAGCCGCTACCCCATAGCTTACGGCGCTTCATCGTTGTGTTTTGTTTATTAAACAAATATTGTTTAATAAAATATCTTGACTTTGTTTAAGTAAACGATTACATTAAGAGTGACTTAAAATTAAACCTGATATTATTCAAAGGAGCGTTAGCTATGGATGCAAAAACCAGCACCAAGCGCAATATTATTTCCCGGCTGTCCTATACCTTTGGGGCTTTTGGCCACGATATGTTTTATGGCACTTTATCCGTTTACTTCATTATGTTCGTCACTGCCCATTTATTTGATAAATCCGCTGGGGGTCAAAATGATCGCATGATCGGCTACATCACCATGATCATTTTCCTGTTACGGTTCGTGGAATTAGCCATTGATCCTTTCATCGGCAACACCATCGACAATACCAACACCAAATGGGGCCACTTTAAACCCTGGATCTTAGCAGGTGGGGCCATTGGTGGGATTGCCTTAACCATCTTATTCTCCAATATGGGTGGTCTAAACACCTCCAATCCGCTACTTTATCTCATTATTTTCGCTGTTTTATATATCACCATGGATATTTTTTACTCCTTTAAAGATGTTGGTTTTTGGTCCATGATCCCCGCCATTTCCTTTGACACGAAGGAACGGGAAAAAACTGCCACCTTTGCCCGGGTCGGTTCCTCCATTGGCGCCAATATTGTGGGCGTCTTCGTCATGCCTTTGGTCTTGGCCTTTTCCATCAACAGCAACCACGGTCAAGGAGACATGCGGGGTTGGTTTGCCTTTGGGCTCACCGTAGCCGCCATTTCCTTTATTTCCGCCGTGGTGGTGGGTGTGGGTACCAAAGAAAGCGACAGTGATCTGCGGAAAAATACCGAAAAAACAAGTTTCAAAGTATTAGGTCGCAATGACCAGCTCATGTGGTTATCCTTAACCTATGGCTTGTACACAGCCGGCATCCAAATCACCAACTCCCTGGAACTGTATTATTTCACGTATATCATTGGTAAACCTTCCCAATTTACTTACTTAGCCGCTTTAAACACGTTTATCGGTGTCTTCGCCGTGTTGGCTTTTCCACCATTAGCCCATAAATTCAGCCGTAGAAATGTCTTCTTCTTGGCCATTGGGCTACTATTCATATCCATCATCGTCTTTGCTTTGGCTGGCACATCCCTACCCCTAGTCTTGACCGCCGCCGTTTTGTTTTATATCCCCCAACCCTTAGTTTTCTTAGTGGTCTTAATGATCATCAGTGATTCCGTGGAGTACGGCCAATTGAAGTTTGGCCACCGGGATGAATCCTTGACCTTGTCGGTGCGGCCTTTATTGGATAAATTAGGCGGCGCTGTTTCCAACGGTGTGGCTGGTTTGACTGCTGTTTTAGCCGGCATGACCGCTGGGGTCACGGCCGGTGATGTCACTGGCCGGGGCGCCTTGATCTTTAAATTTATGATGTTTGGCATCCCCGCCGTGCTCCTGTTAACCGCCACCCTAGTCTTCTATAAAAAAGTTACCTTGGACGAAAAGAAACACGCGGTGATCGTTGAAGAACTGGAAAAAACTTGGCATCAACATTTAGCCGACAGCAGTGAAGCCATGGCGGACATCGAAGCCAGCGTGGATGCCCAGGCCACTGCAGCTGACCGCACCACGAATTTCATTATTCCTGTCAGCGGTGAATTACTCCCCTTGGCAAAAGTGTCCGAAGAAAAATTTGCCGATGGCACCATGGGTAAAGGCTTTGCCATTCGTCCTACTGGCCAAACCATCGTGGCACCTTTTGACGGCAGAATTGAAGCCACTTTTCCCACCCGCCATGCCATTGGCTTACGGTCGGATAATGGTATCTTGGCTCTGATCCACATTGGCACGGGCACCGTGGGGTTGGCCGGCAATGGCTTCACTCAATTTGTTGAAGCTGGGGAACATGTCAAACAAGGCCAAAAGCTCCTAGAATTTTCCGATTGGGTCATCAAAAAAGCCCAGCTAGACGATACCGTCATGGTGGTGATCACCAACCATCAAATACTGAAGAAATTTGAATATGCCCGAACAACTGGGGATGTTCAATCCGGTGACCTAGCTTTAGCCTTATCCCAACCAGATATTATTGTCCCTAATTAAGGAGGATTTTTAATGAGTATCCACATCAATCAAGACAAATCCCTATTCCATCTACAAACCGATCACACCAGTTATATTTTTAACGTCTTAGAAAATGGCGAATTGGGCCAGCTTTACTACGGCCCCCGCTTGCACGATCAGGCCGCTTATCCCAATTTAGCTGCCCGGGAATGGCGCAATGCCAATGCTGCTGTTAGCGAAGACCAGCCTGACTTACAACCTGGAGTCTTAAAACAAGAATATGCCAGTTTTGGCAAGGGGGATTTTCGCGAGCCAGCTTTTCAAGTGACTTTGGCCGATGGCAGTCGCATTTCCGAGTTTGCCGTCACCGGCTATGATGTCACCCCCGGTAAAGCGAGATTAGGTGCCTTGCCTTCAACCTTTGCCAGTGACGATGACGTGACCAGTTTGACCATTCATTTGACCGACGCCTGGGCTAAGTTAGCCTTAGACTTAAATTACGCCGTGTTCCCCCATCAAGACGTCATTGTCCGCAGTGCCACCTTTGCCAATCAGGGCCAAGAATCGGTGGTGTTAAACCGGGCGCTAAGCTTGCAGTTGGACTTGCCGGATAGTCAGTACGACCTGATCCAATTTTCCGGCAGTTGGGCCAGAGAGCGACACTTATTTAAAAATCCCATTCACGTGGGGACCCAAGGCATCAGCAGCCGGCGGGGGTCTTCTAGCCACCAACAAAACCCCTTCTTCTTATTGACCCGGCCAACCACCACCGAAGATGCCGGCGCCGCCTTTGGCTTTAACTTAGTTTACTCCGGCAACTTTATGGATCAGGTAGAAGTGGATCAATATGACACCACCCGGATTTTAACGGGGATCAATCCAGCAGAATTCGGTTGGACCTTAGCGCCTGAAAAACAATTTCAAACTCCAGAAGCCGTCATGAGTTACAGCCACCAGGGCACCAATCAGCTGAGCCAACAACTGGGGGATCTTTACGCCAAACATCTGGTGAACCAAAACTTTGCAGCCAAAGAACGGCCAATTCTAGTGAATAACTGGGAAGCCACTCAATTTGACTTCACTGCCGATAAATTGCTGGCCTTTGCCCAATCTGCTAAAAAAATGGGCATCGAAATGTTAGTTTTAGACGATGGTTGGTTCGGTCATCGCGACGATGACACCAGTTCTTTAGGGGATTGGTTCGTCAACGCCAAGAAGTTCCCCCAGGGTTTCAAACACTTAAGCGACAGCGTCCATGACCTAGGTTTGAAATTTGGCCTGTGGTTTGAACCGGAAATGATCTCTAAAGACAGCAATCTCTACAAAACCCATCCCGACTGGCTGATCCATGCCCCGGGCCGCACCAGCAGCCCCGAGCGCCATCAATTTGTCTTGGACATGACCCGCCCAGAAGTGGTGGCCTACTTGTATGACGCCATGGCAAAAATGATTGCCGACAATCACATCGACTACGTGAAGTGGGATATGAACCGCAATATCACGGAAATGTACGGGGCTCAATTGGCCCCTGACCAACAACTGGAATTCCCCCACCGCTATATTTTGGGGGTCTATCGCCTCTACGACAAACTCACCCAAGCCTTCCCAGATGTTTTATTTGAATCCTGTGCTTCCGGGGGCGGCCGCTTTGACCTGGGCATGATGTACTATGCCCCCCAAGCTTGGACCAGCGACAATACTGATGCCGTTGAGCGCTTGAATATTCAATACAGCACTTCCTTTGGCTATCCTCAAGCCATGATGGGAGCCCACGTTTCGGCGGTCCCTAACGACCAAAATGGCCGGATCACCTCCCTAGCCACTAGAGGGGCCGTGGCCTACTTCGGGGACTTGGGCTATGAGTTAGACATCACCCAATTATCTGAAGCCGACCAAGCTGAAATTACCCAACAAGTGACTTTTTACAAGCAATATCGCCACTTATTCCAATTTGGCACCTTCTACCGCCTTCAAAGTCCTTATGAAAATGGCGGCAATGTCATCGCCTGGCAAGTGGTGGACCAAGCCCAAGATACAGCCATCGCTGCCCGTTATCAATTGCTAAATACCGCCAATGCCCCTTATAGCCGGCTGTATTTCAAGGGCTTAGATCCCAATAAGCAATATGTTATCAACGATGACACAGCCCACCCACTTTATGGGGATGAGTTGATGTCAGCGGGCTACTTCTTAACAACCCCAGCGAAATTGGCCACTCAATCCGCCGACTTCAATGCCCAATTGTTCGTGGCCAAGGCCGTTAAGTCCTAGCTAATTTTCAGAAAATCCATAAAAAATACCTGACTACCTCGTCATTTTTTGACGGTAGTCAGGTATTTTTTGTAACTGTTTAATTAAATGGTCGGCCGCCGGCGATAAACTAAATAACGGCGGTAAATGTATTGCCAAGGTAAAGCCAAGGCATGGACCAGGCGGGTATATGGGAAGAAGCCAAAGATGGCTAAGCCACAAACCACATGGATCTTATAGGTCAAAGGCACGCCCACCATCAATAAGTAATTGGGCCGGAAATAAAAGAGCTGCCGGGCCCAGATGGCTAAGCTGGTGCGGTAATTGAAATCAGGATTTCTCGGACCGGCCACAAAAGAAGCCCACATCCCCAAAATAATGATCACCAATAACGCCACGTCCACGATCAAATCACTCATGGAACTGGTGAGGTGGACCCGGATGTCGGAAAAGCGCCGCCAGGTCAAGATAAAAATCCCCACCAAAGCTAACAGGCCACCCACACCCCCACCAATCAGGGCAAACATATGATACAGTTCATTGGAAATCCCCAAAGCATCCGTCCAGGATTTCGGGATCAAAACCCCCATGACGTGGCCGAAGAAGACCAAAATGATCCCGATATGAAAGTGAATACTGCCGATCATCAAGCGTTTTTTCTCTAGCAGTTCACTGGATTTGGCCGTGATGGTCCCGGGATAGAACACAAAACGGATAATGGTCCCAAAGAAAAATGACCCTAGCATCAAGTAAGGATAGACGGTCCAAAAGAACCAATCCACAGGATGTGCCATTTTTACACCTCCGTTTTCGTAATAATCGTCCGGTCAGTCACACATTTAGCCAATTCTTGGCGGATGATTTTAATCAGGCGAAAATAGGGCTCGTCTTGATAAATTGCCCCATTTTCCAACAGCCGGTAAGTCCCATCTTCTAACACGGAAAACAGCAGTTGCATGTCCTGGGTGCGCACAGCTGGCTCGTTGGCCCAATCCCCATAGGAGAGGAATTCCAACATCAAGGGCAAATAGTCCGTCAGTTCTTGTTCGGCCGCTGAAACGCCAAACATCTCATACAACATTTTTAACTTGGCCAAAACTTGGCCCCGCTGTCTAGAATCTTCAAAGCGGTAAAAAGTCATGTATAAGGTGAAGCGTTTGTTCATTTCAAAGAAATCGCTATAGGTCAGGCGCAGGTCCTCTAAGGATTGTTGTTGAAATTGTTGGATAATACTTTGTACCTCAGCTTTAGCAGCTGAAGCGCTATACTCCTTTTGAAAATTGGTCAGAAATTCCGGGCTTTGCAGTTCATCTTGGGGATAGTCTAACAAATGGGATAAGTAATAAAAATCCCCTTTGGTTTGATTCAACACTTTAAAATTAATCACGCCAAATCCCCCCATAAAAGCTTTCTGCATAAATCTCCTCAGAGGTCTTACCGGCCTTAGCGTCGGCAAACATACTGCCATGGGCACTGGCTAAACTGCAGCCTTTACAGCCTTCATAACCCACGGTGCCCTGGGCTTCATGGGCGGGTACCACTTGTTCTTTGTGGGACGTGGGGATCACGAAACGGTCTTCATGCTTGGCAATGGCCAACAGGCGATATAAATCCGTGGCAGTCGTTTCAGTCAAGTTCACTCGGGCCAATTTCTCGGTATCAAAATCCTTGCCCGCAGTCTTAGCCCGCATGTACAGGCGCATCATGGCTAATTTATACAAAGCAGCTTTGATGACTTCTTGGTTGCCCCCGGTCAACAGGCTGGCTAAATAGTCCACGGGGATCCGCATTTCATCAATGGCTGGGAAAATCATCTCTGGATTATGCAAGGAGTCCTTACCCTCGAAGTAATTCATGATTGGGGATAGAGGTGGCACATACCAAACCATGGGCATGGTACGGTATTCTGGGTGCAATGGGAAGGCGATTTTTTGTTCCACGGCCATTTTATAGATGGGACTGTTTTGGGCCGCTTCGATCATGTCGTCAGCAATGCCGGCTTTTTGAGCTTCAGCCACTACTTCAGGATCGTTAGGGTCTAAGAACAAGTCCAATTGCCGTTCATACAACTTGGTATCATCTGGTTCTTCCGCAGCTTCTTTCACCCGGTCAGCGTCATATAAAATCACACCGATGTAACGAATCCGGCCCACACAGGTTTCAGAACAAACCGTGGGCAAGCCCTCTTCAATTCTAGGATAGCAGAAGGTACATTTTTCAGCCTTGTTGGTTTTCCAGTTGAAGTACACCTTTTTATAGGGGCAGCCGGTCATGCAAAAACGCCAGCCCCGGCATTTTTCCTGGTCCACTAACACGATGCCGTCTTCATCCCGTTTGTACATGGCGCCACTGGGACAAGAGGACACACAAGGGGCGTTCAAACAGTGCTCACATAACCGGGGCAAATACATCATGAAGGCATTTTCGAAATTGGTTTTGATCTCGGTTTCAATTTTCTTGATATTGGGATCTTCTTGCATGGTTTCTGTGGAACCGGCAAGATCATCATCCCAGTTGGGGCCCCATTTTAAATCCATGCGTTGGCCGGTGATCTGGGACTTAGCTCGAGCCACAGGTTGATGTTTTTTAGCAGGGCTAAATAGAGTTTGATAATCATAGGTCCAGGGTTCGTAGTAGTCATTTAATTCCGGCATATCGGGGTTGTAAAAAATCTTACCCAAAGCAATTTTATTTAATTTATTACCGGCCACTAATTCCAAATGACCCTTGTCATTTAAATGCCAGCCACCATGATAATGGTCTTCGTCCTCCCAACCCCGGGGATAGCCCACGCCGGGTTTGGTTTCCACGTTATTAAACCACATGTATTCTGCCCCAGGCCGATTGGTCCAAGTATTTTTACAAGTGACGGAACAAGTATGACAGCCGATACACTTGTCCAGGTTCAAGACCATTGATATTTGTGCTTTAATCCTCATTCCAATTCACCTTCTCTAATTTGCGTACGTTCACATAAAGATCCCGTTGGTTGCCAATGGGGCCGTAATAGTTAAAGCCGTAACTCAATTGGGCATAGCCCCCCACCATTTGGGTGGGTTTGATATGGATCTGGGTTGGGGCATTGTGGCTACCGCCCCGATTGCCGGTGATGGTGGACAGGGGTTCTTGAATGTCCATATCCTGGGCATGGTACATGTACATGCTGCCCTTTGGCATCCGGTGGCTCACCACGGCTCTGGCGGTGACCACCCCATTACGGTTATAAATTTCCAACCAATCGTTATCCTTGATGCCTAAGTCCGTGGCATCTTCTGGAGCCAGCCAAACGTTGGGTCCCCCCCGGAATAAGGTCAGCATCTCCAAATTATCTTGATAGGTGGTATGGATATTCCATTTCCCATGGGGGGTCATGTAGCGCAGGGTGATTTCTTTGGCATCAGACACCACCACATCCTTTGGTCCCATGACTTGTGGGGGCAAAGTCGGTTTATAGGTGGTCAGTTGTTCCCCATATTCTTGGAAAATTTCGTGATCCAGATAAAATTGTTGGCGGCCGGTCAAGGTTCTAAAGGGTACCAAAAATTCCGTGTTCACGGTAAATGGTGCATACCGCTCTCCGTCGTGCTTGGCACTGGAGAAGATCGGCGTTGGAATCGCCTCTCTAGGTTGCGTAGTGATACTCTGGAAGGTCATTTTGTCCTCGGTGCGGCCAGCGGCGATTTCACTTAAATCCACGCCGGTATGTTCTGACTCCGCTAACCAGGCTTTTTTGGCCACGGCCCCATTGGAGGCACTGGACAGGGTCAAAATGGCATCGGCCACTTTTTTAGCCTGGTCGATCTTGGGGCAGCCTTGATTGATGCCGGCAGCGGTATAGGTGCGATTCATGGCCTTGAGGCTTTCATACTGCTCAGCCACTGAATAGCTGATGCCATCGGCCCCCACCTTACCCCCGGCATTCGGTCCTAAGGCAATAAACTTGTCATAGACCTGGGTATAGTCTCTTGGGATCAATTGCAACAGCGGCATGGTTTTGCCGGGTACTGGCGCAACGTCTTTGTCGTACTTCCAGTCTTTGATCTCCCCAAAAGGTTGGGCCAGTTCTGCAGGGGAATCATGGCCCAGGGGTTGGGTCTTCACATCATATTGGGTCTCGGGTAAGTATTTTTCAGCTAAGGCACTGAATTTCTTGGCCAGGTTCTTGAAGATATCCCAGTCACTCTTAGATTCCCAGAGCGGATTGATGGCAGCGTTGAAGGGATGGATGAAGGGATGCATATCCGTGCTGGATAAATCTTCTTTTTCATACCAAGTGGCCGCCGGCAGGACAATGTCAGAATACATCGGGGTAGACACCATCCGGAAATCCAGGTCCACCACTAAGTCCAACTTGCCTTCCACAGGATCTTCATGCCACACCATGTCTTGGGGTTTGAACTGGTCGTTGGCCTTGGCCAATAAACCATTTTCCGTCCCCAGCATATGTTTCATCATATATTCTTGGCCCTTGCCGGAACTGGTGAATAAATTAGAGCGCCAAATAAACAGGCCCTTGGGGTTGTTTTCAGCCCGATCAGGATCTTCAATGGCAAATTTCAAACTGCCTTGTTTTAATTCGGCAATAATTTTAGCTTTGATTTGGTCAAAATCTTGGGTGTCGTAGTCCTTCACAAAACTTAAAGAACTCCGATCAAATTGGGGATAACTTGGCAGCCAGCCTAAGCGGGCGGCCATTTGGTTATAGTCAGCCGGGTGGTCATAGCGATGTTTGGTGGCTTTGACTGGGGACTTTAAGGCCTTGTTATCCAGTTCATCATATTTCCATTGATCACTGGCAAAATAGAAGAAGGACGTGCCATTTTGCTGACGGGCACCGCCAGCTTGCCAGTCGTTGGCAAAGGCCACGGTGGCCCAGCCTTCTTGGGGCCGCAATTTTTCTTGCCCCACATAATGGGCCCAGCCGCCGCCGGAAACCCCTTCACAACCGGTCAAGAGCACCAGGTTGATGATGGCCCGGTAAGTCATGTCACTGTTGAACCAATGGTTGATCCCAGCGCCCATGATCACCATGGATTTACCCCCGCTATCAATGGCGTTTTGGGCAAATTCCCGGGCGATTTGGACACAAATACTAGCCTTCACACCGGTGACTTTTTCTTGCCAGGCCGGGGTGAAGGGACTATCAGCATCTTGGGCGTTTTGAGCGGCCAAGTCATCATTCTCAGTTTGGGGCAAGCCATATTGACTGAGCATTAAATCATAAACGGTGGTAACTAAGTGCTCACTGCCATCGGTAAAAGTCACTGTCTGGGCCTTCAAATGCCGACTTAACACGGCACTGCCCGCATCACTGAAGTATGGGAAATCCGTGACCACCGTGGTATCTGGTGTGTCCAAGCCAAGTTTAGGATCAATGGTGTTGCCAGCTTTGTCCTTTAAGCGCAGGTTCCAGTCCGTATGGTCTTCCCAACGTTGGCCAATGGTGCCATTGGGAACCACGATCTGGTTGGTGGTGGCATCAATGACACAAGTCTTCCAATCCCCATTGGCCACCGGGGTCTTTTCAATATCGCTGATCCGCAAAAAACGCCCCGCCGTGTAATGGTTGGTGTTGGCGTCACTTTGATCTAAAGTCACCAAGAAAGGTAAATCGGTAAATTGTTTAGCATAGTGGCTGAATTCAGGGGTTTGTTTCTGCCGGTAGAATTCATCTAAAATTGTATAAGTCATGCCTTGGGCTAACGCGGCATCCGTGCCGGGGTGCGGGGCCAGCCAGTTATCGGCAAATTTCACATTTTCAGCGTAATCTGGACTGACGGCCACGACTTTGGTGCCTTTATAACGGGCTTCGGTCATGAAATGGGCATCTGGTGTTCTGGTCAGCGGCACATTAGAGCCCCACATGATCAAATACTGGCTGTTATACCAGTCGGCGGATTCTGGGACATCGGTCTGTTCACCCCAGACTTGGGGGGATGCTGGTGGTAAGTCCGCATACCAGTCATAGAAACTCAGCATTTCCCCACCCACTAAGGATAAGAAACGGGCCCCGGAGGCATAGCTGATCATGGACATGGCGGGAATTGGCGTGAAGCCGGCCAAACGATCTGGGCCTTCAGTCTGCACGGTATAAAGCACCATGGTGGCAATTAACTCAAGGGCTTCATCCCAGTGGACCCGGACCAAGCCCCCTTGACCCCGGGCTTTTTTATAAAGCTGGGTTTTATTGGGGTCAGTGACGATACTGGCCCAGGCTTTGACTAAATCGTCATTATTTTCTTTTTTAGCAGCGGTCCAAAGTTGCCATAATTTTCCTCGAATATAAGGATACTTGATCCGCACGGGACTGTATTCATACCAGGAAAAACTAGCCCCTCTAGGACAACCCCGAGGTTCGTACTCCGGAAAATCGGGGCCACAAGTTGGATAGTCCACGGCTTGGTGTTCCCAGGTGATGATGCCTTCTTTGACATAGACGTTCCAGCTGCAAGAGCCGGTACAGTTCACACCATGAGTGGTGCGAACGACTTTGTCATGGCTCCAGCGCTGGCGGTACAATTTCTCCCAACGCCTAGAATCTGTTTCAAGTTGCGTGAAGTTACCGTTGAACTTGTCAACACGCTTGAAAAAACGCGCACGTTTCATAAAATCGCCCCTTTACATAAAGTTGCGCCGATTGCAGCGCGTTACTTCGGTTTAAAAAAATTTATTATTTGCAGTTGTTTGAAGGCTAATAATTAATGTAAGATTAAATCTTAAGGAAGTTGTTAGCCTTTTCCCTAATATTAAGATAGCATTCAGTCTGATATACTTCGATTAGGGAATGACCTAAATAAAATATGGTGAGGTTTATCACATGACTTTACAAACGTCTACAAACCAAGTCAATCGCTATGACCGCCAGATGCGCGTCAAACAAATCGGCGCCAGCGGTCAACGCAAAATCAATCACGCTCACATCTTAATTATCGGTGCTGGGGCTTTGGGCAGTTATTGTGCCGAACTTTTAGCCCGGGCCGGTATTGGTCAATTAACCATTTTTGACCCGGATGTGGTGAGTTTAACCAACCTCCAACGTCAAACGCTATTTACTGAAGCCGACGCTGCCGCTGGTGTCTTTAAAGTGGACGCCGTGAAAACCAGCTTAGCGCAAATCAACCACACGACCGCCGTGACGACCTACCCTTATGAACTGTCGGAAAGTCGTTTTCAAAAAGTCGCCCCCTTTGATCTAGCCATTGATTGCACGGACAACTATGGCGTCCGTGATTTATTAAATCAATTGGCTTTAAAATATAAATTTGATTATATCTTCGGTTCCTGTGCCGGGGTCAGTGGCAATGTCATGGCCATCAGCCCCACGACTCATCCCTGTCTCCATTGTCTCTACCCCAATCTAGAAGCTTTGAAGCAAACGGACTGTGACCTTTTGGGGGTCAACACCGCCCTCATCCCGCTGGTCAGTGGCTTACAGGTCTCCTTAGCTTTGAAATACCTGGTGAATAAGGATTTGGTGGACTTTGACCGACTCATCACCATTGATAACTGGCAAATGAACCAACAAAGTTTCAAAGTCACTAAAGATCCCCACTGTCCGGCCTGCGGACAACCCCTGACCCGGATCAGCGCTGACTTTGATAATCAGCTCAAAACCTTGTGTGGCACCAACGTCTACGCCATTTATCTGGATAGTAGTTTAAGTTTAGCTGAGATGACCGAACGCTTAGCCCAACACCAGATCAAAAATGAGGCCAATGCCATTTCTGTCCAATTCCCCTTTAAAAAATTACAATTAACCTATTTTAAAAACCACAAGTTATTTATCTATGATGCCCCGGATAAGGCCACGGCCAACCAGGGGTATGAACAATTGCTCAACCAACTTCAAATCAAGAAAGCAGGTGCGGCACATGCTTAATGCCGCCATCTTAACTGTCAGCGATACCCGTCATTTAAATACGGATAAAAGCGGTCAATTTTTAGCCGACTATTTAACCGACCATGACCTGGCCCGCGTCCAGCAACGGTTAGTGGTCACTGATGACATTTTGGAAATTCAACATGGTTTCACCACTTTGGCCTTGACGGACGTAGACCTCATTTTAACCAACGGCGGCACGGGTATTGCTAAAAGAGATGTGACCTTAGAAGCTTTGACCCCCTTGTTAGCTGAAGAGATCCCCGGGTTTGGGGAGTTATTTCGCCAATTGAGCTATGCCGACATTGGCACCCATGCCCTGGCTTCCCGGGCCACGGCGGGCTTTACCCACCGGAATCAATTGACCTTTATCCTCCCCGGGTCTACCAAAGCCAACCAATTGGCCTTAGAACAAATCATCGTACCAGAATTAGCCCACTTGCTACATGAACGGGCAAAATAAAGGAGACTATCATCTTGTTAGATCGACGTAAACCTATTTCAATTGCCGAAGCCCAAGCTAAACTAGCTGAGCTGACTTTTTCTTACAAAACTGAAACTTTGCCCATTGCCTGGGCCAATCACCGCGTCTTAGCTCAAGCCGTCTTAGCCCCGGATGAATTCCCTAACTTCCGCCGCTCCGGTTACGATGGCTATGCCATCCGCGCTGAAGATGACCACGATTTACCCCAGACCTTTAAAGTCATGGGCGAAGTCCAAGCCGGGGCCGTTTATAACCGGCCCCTGGGCTATCATGAAACTGTCCGGATCATGACTGGGGCTGCAGTCCCTAGTAATGCCGGCAAAGTCATCATGTTAGAACAAAGCCGCCCAGTTGAAGGCCACCCGGATGAAATCAACTTGGTAATCAGCCCTGATGTGAACAATATCACCGAAATCGGGGTTGAATTCCACCAAGGGGATACGTTGATCCCCGAAAATACCGTTTTAAATCCTGGCCACATCAGCCTATTGACCGCCTTAAATGTCCAAGAAGTGGTGGTCTACCAACGACCCCAAGTAGGCATTATCACCACCGGGACCGAAGTATTGGCCCCCGGTGCCCCCGCTGAACCTGGGAAAATCTACAACAGTAATGGCGCCTTACTACAAGGCTTAGTTCAAGAAGCCGGCGGCCGGATCATTGCCCAGACCCAAATTGAAGATGATTACGATTTGCTATTAGAAAATCTCAAAACCATGGCCAAGGACTGCGATTTGATTCTTACCACCGGTGGGGTCTCTGTGGGGGATTTTGATTTCTTAGCCATCGCGGCCAAGTCTTCTCAAAAATTGTTATTTAATAAATTGAAAATGCGGCCCGGTAGTGTCACCACTGGCTTCATCTTTGAAGACACGCCGATCATGGCCTTATCTGGTAACCCCGGTGCTTGTTTCACGGGCTTTTATCTCTTTGCTGAACCGCTATTGCGCAAGCTGGGCCATGAAGCCAGCCGAGTGCAAGCCGTAACGGCCACCTTAGCCAAGCCTTATGACAAAACCAACGGCTATGACCGGATTTTGCGGGGAACTTATTATCAAAAAGACGACCACTATTTTGTGGAATTAGTGGGCAGTGACCAATCTGGGGCTCTGGGTAATTTAGGGTCAAGTACTTGCCTCTTTAAGATCCCCAGCAGCAACAAACCCATCCCGCTGCACAGTGAGGTGTCCACATGGCTCTTACCTTACAAGTGGTAGGCTTTAAAAACAGTGGTAAAACCAGCACCATCCTAGATTTTTTGGCCGTGGCCCAGGCAAAGGGTTTAAAGACAGCTGTGATCAAACACGATGATCATGACCTAGCTGATTTAGACCAGCCCAAAACCGATACCAGCCGCTTCAAAGCCGCTGGGGCCACTACCTTAGTCTTACAAACAAATGCAGAACTATTTCTCCGCCAAGCCCAACCGGCCACCCTGCCCCAGCTGATCACCGCTGTGGTGCCCAGTGATACCCAATTGGTGTTAATTGAGGGCTTTAAAACCGCGGCCTATCCCAAAGTTGTCCTAATGCGCCCGGGCGATACCAGCGACCCGAATTTAACAGCGGTGGCGGCCCAGGCCAGTTTAGCAAAAATGCCCCAAACTGAGGATTTCCGTACCAGTGCTAAGCGCAAAGCTTGGTTTACCCACTGGCTTAATCAAAGAAAAGAGGATTTTGCGATGTCTGAACAAGATAAATTGACCCACTTCAATGCCCAAAACCGCGCTAAGATGGTGGACGTCACCAATAAATCCATCACTAGCCGCCAAGCAACTGCCGTTGGCACCATTATCATGCAACCCGAGACCCTCGAGCGGATCCACGCTGGTAAGGTTAAAAAAGGGGATGTGTTAGCGGTGGCCCAAGTCGCCGGTATCATGGCTTCTAAAAAGACCAGTGAACTCATCCCCATGTGCCACCTGGTCCCTTTGACTGGGGTGGATATCAGTTTTAAAGACAATGACAAAGACGCCATCACCGCTGAAGTGACTGTGAAGACTAAAAATGTCACCGGGGTGGAAATGGAAGCCCTGGTGGCTTGTCAAACCGCCCTATTGACTATCTATGACATGTGTAAGGCCATGGATCGGGGCATGCGGTTGACCAATTGCCATTTAGTGGAAAAAATGGGTGGTAAAAGCGGCCATTTTATCTATCATAAACAAAAGGACTCAGAATAAAAGGAGCTTTACCCATGGCAACTAGCAACCCCAGCGACATGACCAGTGGTGACTTCCAGCGCTTGTTACAAATCGCTTTAAGTGACCTGGCCATTCGCCGGACCCTTATGGAAAACCACATAGCTGATTTATCAGCTCAACCCCGTTCCCTAGAACGGGATGCCGAAATTGAACACAGCGATATGCAAGTCCAGCGTATCGCCGCAGATTACCGTCACTATCAACAATTCGTAGATCCTACCCTGGCCAAGAAAATCGACATTGATTATGAAAATTAATCTGTCGTGAAGGAGGTTGAAAATGGTGGACCCCGTGCAAGAAAATAATTATGAATCCCTTGTGGAAGAAATCTATCAAATGTCGCACTATGACTTTGTGGGCATCGCCTTGCAAAATTCTGACGCTTTAGGTCAAATTAAATGGCGCTATGTTCGGGGCAACACCAGCCAACGTTACCAACGCATCGTCTTGCGTAATGGCTTAGGTATCGCTGGATTAGTCCTGCGCACTGGCCAGCCCTTTTATGACAATGACTTGAATCGCAAACCCCAAGACTTTATGTATACCCCCATCACCGTCGTGGAAAAATTGACTTCAGCCGCCGCTATCCCCCTCTTAAGCGCTGATCATCAACAGGTCACCGGTGTGTTATTGGCCGGTTATCGACACGGCGAAAACGTTTCACATGAAACTATCAGTAATTTGCGGTATTATTTAAGAAGAGCGTAATTTTCGCGCGTTTTAATTTGCCCAAAAGCAAATTCTGATCTAAGTATGACGAGGGGGTATTTGTTATGCTTGAAGTTTCAAACTGGATTATGCAAAATTTTAGTCATGCCAGTGATGCCATGTTGATTTTTCAAGATGACCAATTATTGATCATGAACGATTTGGCGCAAAATTTGTTGGACCAAACAGACGTGGACACCAACTATTTGCAACAACTCGTTTTAACATATTTGAAGCGCAACAGTAATGAGTCTGATGACTGTTTTAACTGTGCCATTAAGAATCAATTGTCTGATATTACCATTCCCCTTACCATCAATTCCGATGGTAAGGAGCCGTTATCTTATTCCTTGATTCACCGTCAATTGTCCAGTCACGAAAATGTTTATTCCATCACTTTAAAAAGTGCGGACGCCCGGGAGCGTTTGGACCAATTGTCCGTGCAGCACTCCTTGATCCAATATATCAATCGCGCCCACGAAGATGAGCGCAAACAAATTTCCGAAGATTTACACGACTCCATTGCCCAAGGGATCTTTACGGCCATTATGGGCATCAGTCGCTTAGTCAGCCAGCAAACCACTGCCAGTAAAACAGACTTCGCCCAACAAGGTGACTTGATTCAAAATCAATTGCGGGAAGTCTTAAATGAAGTCAAGGGCATGGCACTAGACCTGCGGCCATCGGCTTTAGATGACTTAGGCCTAGTCCCGGCTTTAAAGACCTTGATTCAGCGCCTACAAGAAAATACTGGCATCCAAATTACCTTCATTAACCGCTTGAAACCAGATATCACTATCCCCAACGACATTGCCATCGTCATCTACCGCATCGCCCAAGAGGCCATGAGTAACGCCATTAAACATGCGGATACCGATGAGATCACCCTGTTATTATTAACCCACGATAAGGGTGTATCTTTAGAGGTCATTGATACGGGCAAAGGCTTTGATGTGGCCAAAATGAACCAGCCCAACGGCCGTTCCTTGGGATTGTTGAATATGAATGAACGGGTCAAGGCGTTAAACGGCGTCTTTACGCTGGAATCAAAAATCGGCGAAGGTACTTCCGTCAAAGTTGAATTCCCAGTGATTTCTGCGCATTTGGAGGTAAGCTAGCTTGAATAAAATATTAATCGCCGATGATCATGCCATTGTCCGCAATGGTCTGTCTTTTTTGTTGAACCAACAGCCTGACTTTGAAGTGGTGGACCAAGCCGCTGATGGCAACCAAACTTATATGAAAGTGGAGCAAAATCCCGTGGATATCCTGGTCATGGACTTGTCCATGCCACCTGGCGAAAGCGGTTTAATTACTACTAAACGCATTCACGACCACTTCCCCAACGTCAAAATTGTTATTTTATCCATGCACGAAGAAGAAGAATATATCCGCCAAGCCCTGCAAAACGGCGCTAGTGCTTATATCCTCAAAAGCTCGCCAGACTCTGAGTTATTGACGGCTTTAAACAAGGTCACTTATGACCAAACCTATTTAGATAGCAATATCCGTCTATCCGAGGAATCGGCGGAGGCCATCAATTCTGGGGATAACGAGTTGAATTTGAAAGAATACAACGACTTGTCCAACCGGGAGAAAGAAGTTTTACCCCTAGTGGCCCTGGGCTATTCCAACAAGGAAATTGCCAAGCAGCTATTTATATCTGTTAAGACGGTGGAGGCCCACAAGGCCAACATCATGAAAAAATTAAAGACGAAAAATCGGGCGGAATTGATCCAATACGCCATTCATCATCACTTGATAGAATTGTAATTAAAAAACATCCCCGGATCAGCGGTTTGGCTGGTTTTGGGGATGTTTTTTTGGATTGGTCTTAAATTACTTATTTAATGGACCCAAGTCTAATATAGCAGTGCCAAGCGCCAGGATAAAAGCTTTTCCGCGGGAATTATCTTTTCGAAATGTTCTGTAGTAGTAACTGGTTAAGTAGCCTAGCAGCAGAACTATGAAAATGGCAATGCCGATAAATACTGTTTTCATCTCTATCACCCTAAATTCTACTTTTCCGAGGGGCCATGCAATGTCATATCCGTTATTTTTTCACATTATAATTCGGACTTGCTAAGAAAGTAAAGCGCTTTGACTGCAGTTGTAGAAAAAGTAAATCGGAAATAACTGCGGAAAATTTTTGCCATCAAATGGACGTAAATACCATCAATCATCATTAGATAGCATCGTAATGCAAAAAACATCCCCGGATCAGCGGTTTTGCTGGTTTTGGGGATGTTTTTTTGGACAAGAGCTGCGCGTTTGATAGTTTGCTATCTTACCATTATGATAGTATTTCAATTCACGCAACTACAAGAGTTGCGACTAAACATCCTGATTATTCTTGGCGAAGGCGCCTTTATTTCAATTCACGCAACTACAGGAGTTGCGAGGGCCTTATCTGTCTCATTCACGGTTTTTGCGATTTCAATTCACGCAACTACAGGAGTTGCGCTCCACCGCGATGCGGTTATTTAGCCTTATTTTAGATTTCAATTCACGCAACTACAGGAGTTGCGATAAAAACGGTGAAATAAGTACTAAACAATATAAATTTCAATTCACGCAACTACAGGAGTTGCGCTCCAAGATCAAGCCGACCGGCACCAGTTCCGGTATTTCAATTCACGCAACTACAGGAGTTGCGGCCTAGATATAGGGTATTTAATACTAACACGGTCACATTTAGTAGCTTATTTATATTTTAACTTATTTAGCCTAATATTGTCATGTTTTTTGATTATAAAACCATTTTTTTAGTGCGAATGTCTCGGGATATCTATGATCAACCTCGGTTCGCACTTTTGGCTATCTTCTATCCAGCGAAAGAAAAATCTAATAGAATAACAACTCAAAAAACAGCGTATAATGTCTACGCTGTTTTTTGAGCTGTCTGTTCTTCAGGAGACCACATTTTTAGGTGTTTTTCCTAAATAACTATCCAGATTATCCAACGCAATATCCAACAGACGTTGGCGGGTTTCAGTTGGCGCCCACGCGATATGGGGCGTAATATAACAATTTTTGGCTTGCAGCAAAGGATTGTCCGGTAAAATAGGCTCTTCAGAAACTACATCTACCCCGGCAGCATAAATTTTACCGGTATTTAAGGCATCAGCCACGGCTTGTTCATCTATTAAACCACCTCGGGCCGTATTGATGAGGATAACGCCATCCTGCATTTTTTGGATGGCGGTTTGATTGATCATTGCCGTGGTTTCGGCCGTTTGTGGCACATGCAGGCTGATAATGTCTGCTTGAGCGTATAACGTGTCCAAGTCCACCTGGGTCACCCCAGCGGGTAGGTCGTTTTTCGGGCGGTGATTATAAAAAATCACTTTCATCCCCATGGTTAAGGCGATAGCGGCCACAGCTTGGGCAATGCGGCCATAGCCCACTAACCCCATGGTTTTACCACTGAGTTCTATTAACGACCGCTTCCAAAACGTAAAGTCCGGACTGCTAGCCCATTCACCGGCATGGACGGCATCGTTATGTAAGCCCACTTGATTGGCGATTTCCAATAATAATGCAAAGGTAAACTGCGCCACCGCATAGGTACCATAAGCCGGGATATTGGTCACTGTGATGCCTTGGGCTTTAGCCGCGGCTAAATCAATAATGTTATAGCCCGTCGCTGTGACGCCGATGTAGCGTACTTTGGGGAGCTTTGCTAAAATCTGTTTATCCAAAGGTACTTTGTTATCCAGTACAATCTCTGCATCCCCGATCCGCCGCAAAATCTCTTGGGGATCGTCATAAGGGGTCCGGTCATAAACCGTCACCTCACCAAATTTTTCAAAAATATCCCAGTCTAAGTCACCGGGATTTAAGCCATGACCATCTAAAACTACAATTTTCACGTGATCCGCCTCTTTTTTTTAATTATTTTTAACCATTATAAAGGATGATTGCCCAAATTTGCCAGCATCCAGTTTGCTAGATAGGCTTCCACCGCTGGCTTATCTTTTTCAAAAAATAATTCGTGGCGCAAATCTGGCCACTGTTTTTCCAGGACATTGACAAAGCCATCATGGGTCAAATTCTCTGCGATGGTCTTAGGTTCCTTGCCAAAGTCCCCCACCGCATCCAATTGGCCACTGGTGACCAAAATCGGGAAGTCCTTAGGCAGTTGCCGGTACCACTGCATTTTTTCCTGATCTGTGAGTAAGGTAAACAACGTGAGAAAACCATTGGTGGTAAAGGTAAAGCCTAGCTTCGGGTCAGCCTCATAACGGGCCACCGAATCGGCATCACTGCTGAGCCAGGAGAAAAAGTCGTGGTGGTCAAAGCGGCGGCTATAGGGTCCAAAGGCAGCCGCATTTAAGAGGCGGTCCGGTTGGCGGCCGGTAATCCGCGCCTTTAAGCGAATCAATGGCATTAGTGGTGGCAAAATTGGCGGCAGATAAACACTGCCCATGAGAATCAGGCCATGGACCGCATACCAGTGCTGGGCCATGTATAACGCCGCAATGATCGACCCCATGGAATGCCCCAATAGGTAAATGGGAGTGTTCGGATAGTGGTCTTGCAGCTGTTGGGTCCGGGCATAGGTGTCCGCAATCAAATGTTCAGCGCCCTTAGGCCCAAAATAACCATATTCCTTGTCACTGCGCACAGCGCCCCCATGGCCCAAATGATCGTGGGTGGCCACTATAAAACCTTGGCTGGTAAAATACTCAGCCACCGGTTCATAACGCTGGGCGTATTCGGCCATGCCATAGACAATTTGTAAAATCGCCTTGGGTTTGACCCCCGTTTCGGGCAACCAGGTCACGGTGGGCAGGCGATGCTTGCCGTCACTAGATAAAAACGAATTAACTTCTGTCTTCATTTTGCCACCTCCGTAGAGTAGTTTTGCCATAGAATCTTAGATACTACCAGATTAGCACTATCTTCATGGTACTAACTGTGTTGGTTGTTTGTCCAGAGATTCCGGCAGGATTATCACAAACTTCACAATTCAACAAAATTAGTCAAACGATTGAAATTCTGGTATTATCCTAGATACATAGATACCACTTACTCAAAAATTAATCTAGGAGGATTTTGCGTATGCCAGATTACCCATCAGACCACCCCACAAAACGTTTTGACCTAGGCACCATTGGTAGCAGTAATCCCTTAAGCGATTTGTTGGACTATATTGGAGGCAGTTTCTAAAAATGCGTCAAGTTTTGCCCTTACAAGCTTACCTTTGGGATACCTTGGCTTTATTGTTAGTCTTGGTCCCATATCATAAAATGGTGGGCGCTTTGACCCCTAAGGTGTTAATCTTGCGGTGTCTAGTGCCGGCCTTGCTGTTATCCCTGTTTGGCTATACTTTATCCGATTGGAGCTTTATTTTAGTGATTTTGCTCCAAGTGACCATCAACCGCATCGGCAAAATACCCATCGATTCCCGCCAAACGGTGGCTTTACTGACCATCAGCATCGTGGTATTTCCTATCGGTAACATCATTTCCTATGTGGCGGCCAATTTAGACCAACGCTTCCCAGCTGGGCGTCACTTGATCGACTGGGCGTCCTTGCTTGTCTTATTTGGCGCCTTAGTCCTACTAGTCGTGGCGGTGCAACGCTTTAAACAGCATGCTAAAAAAGCCACCCGCTACCTCAGCGAAGATGGTAAATTTCGCCGGCGGATCATTGGTTTTTTGGTGGTCTTATTTGCCATGGTGGAGGCCATTTCTTTATTCGCCTTTTACTATCAAGTCACCCCAGCTTTTCAATTAATTGTGATCACCTGCTTCGTGATTTTCATCGGTATTACGGTGGTGGTCATGCGTTATTTTATTTTGAGCTATCAAACCATGCAAATTTCTAAAAATCAAGTCACTGCTTATAAACAGCAACAAACTTACTTATTGGACTTAGAGAAAAATTACCAAGCCCTGCGCAGCTTTCGCCATGACTACCATAACAATCTGGTGGCCCTGCAAGGCTATATCACCGCCAACGACCAGCCAGCGGCTCAGCGTTATATCGCCAGCCTCTTGCAAGACGTGGCCGCAAAGACCGCGGTGGATAGTCAATTTGTCACGAGTTTAGCCAAAATCAAAATCCCTGGTCTCCGGGCCCTTTTGCTGGATAAGCTCAACAAGATGACCGCGGCCAACATCCCCACCGCCTTTGAAGTCGCCCAGTCAATTGCCAAATTACCCGGGGATATGATCGATATCGTCCGCATCATTGGGATTCTCACGGATAATGCCCTTGAAGCCGTGGCGGATCAAGCCCAGCCCAATATTCAAATGGCCTTGATCAAATACAATGAGTGGGCCTATGAGTTCACCGTCGAAAACTCCTTGACAGAAGCTGTTGATGTGAATCGCTTATTTCAAAGGGGCTATTCCACCAAAGCTGGCCACAAGGGGTTAGGGTTGGCCACGGTGCAGCAAATTCAAGCAGCCAAAAAGAATTTGGCCATCGAAGTCCGGGCCACCGACCAAATGATCCGCTTTAGCCTGCTGATGCAGGCCGTGTAAAAGGAGCCATTGATATGATAGATATTCTTATTTTAGAAGATACCGCTGCCGAGCGCCTTCGGTATGCGGATATCATCCAAAAACGCATTCAAGTCAATCCCAGCGACCACCCCTATGACATGCAGCTGGCGCTGGCGACGGCTAACCCCCGAGAAATCCTCAACTACATTCAAACCCACGCCGAGGCCACTATTTTAGCGGTCTTGGACATCCATATCCAAAATGACGCCTTAAGTGGCATCGATATTGCCGAAACCCTACGCCATGCTTATCCCCTGGCCAATATTGTCTTCATTACCACCCACGATGACCTCCTGCCCTTGACCTTAAAGCGCAAAGTGGCTCCCTTGGATTTTATTTACAAGGAATCCGGTGCCGGGGAAATTAAAACCAGCCTGCGCCAAGATGTAGATGTGGTCCATCACTGGTATCAACAGGTTAGCAACACCCTAAAAACCCACTTCACTTACGAAGCCTTACCCGGGGTCTATCGCAAAATTGACTTTGCCGATATTGATTATTTTCAAACGCAGCCCGGCTATGACCACCAGCTTTTATTGGTTGGCAAGGGCCTGCACGTGGAATTCAGAGGTGAATTAGCCCAACTCGCGGCTAAATATCCCAAGCTTATGCGCTGTGATCGGGGGTACTTGCTCAATCCCGATAACATGACCACCTTTGATGCCAAAAAGCGCCTGGTTTACTTTGACCAGGCAAAAACAGTTAGTTGCAAGGTTAGTACTCGTAAAATCAACGATGTCTTGGATTTTTTTAAATCCCATTAGAAAAATACCGCCTGCCCACCATGTGCTGTCATGGTTGTCAGACGGTATTTTTCAATAAGAGGGAGGGGGACGACAGCCATCTGCCTATGGTCGTCGTCAAATACAATGAAATGCAATCTTCAAAAGTTAAATATCGTGGTCTAATTGAGACTGCTGCTAGATTCACCACAGTTGGTGGTGAATACTGAATAACTTATTCAGTAGGTCTAGATTAGCACGGATTTTTAGGTTTGTGGAAAAAAAGTCCTGAACGCTAGGATTTGGCCCCCGAACGCGAAAAAATCAGAAATACCAGTGTGCTATCAATATTATTGTCGCCAAGCTTGCCATTTATTGGCTAAGGTAACCAAGTGCCAAGGTTCCGGCACTAATAAAATATTGCATAACACTAACACCACAATGATCCAAGCTGGAATACCATAAAAAACGCTGCCAAGTATTTCTAACCACAAAACACAACTCATAGCTTGTCTAATTTTTTTGAATCTTCGGTACTTTCTCAAGGTTGCGAACCAACTTTGTAATAACCGATCACAATGCCATAATTCAGGAGCAAGTATTTGTGCCAGGAGGATTAACACAACGTTTATTAATCCGCCTAAACCATGACGTGTACTTATAATAGTCAGAATCCACAAGAGAAGTGCAATTGTTACACGAATTACTTTAAATCCATACTTCTTAAAACTTGCTATTTCCATGCTTGAATATTATCACTCCAACTACTATACGAACCAAGATTGTGTATATCAACACTGTAGTCCTGCATATGTGCGCTAGATTGACCAACTATGCCTGAGGCTACAACCGCTGATAACCCAGGGATGATTCCGATAATTGCTTGTGCCCAACCGGTTGCGGCCTCAATATCTTCTTTGGTATAGAAGACTCGATAAGTATCGTCTCCCAGAGACTCGACGTCACTGGCAAATGGCCATTCTCGACCATATGACCATAGTTTCTTATCATTAATCGTCTGTGGGTTCACAGAAGTCTTTGTCGTGCCAGGATTAAATGTCTGTGTGGCTGAGTCTGTCGTCCCATTATTTTGACTCAAGTTATCAGTTGTTGCTGCCGATACTAAGCCAGTTGATGAGCAGGCTAAAAAAACTAAGTGCTGATGTTAACGCTACTACGCGCATTAAATTCTTTTTCATTGGCAAAACCTCCAGAATATTTGGTTGAACAAATATTGCCCAACAACTAAAATTTAACACAGGTCATTACTACTGTGGAAAAAAGTCCTGAGCGCTGGGATTTGGCCCCCGAACGCGAAAAAGTTGAGCTATAAGCCGCTTTCACGTGCCTGCATCGGGGCTAAATAATAGCCCGGACGATCAGATACCCAATATTTAAAACAACGCCAATGCTGGCAAACCAAGTCGCCTGTTTAGGTTGTTTTGCCAGGTATTTGATAAATCCATAAATCAGGCCATAGGTTACCACCGTATCAAAGCAACCCGAAACTATGAAATAGGGTGTACTGGTCAAAGGGACTTTGAGCAAAACTGTCCCCATGGTAATAATGGCGTCAACGACCCCGGAAATCCCATAGCTGATATAAAGCCCCCGTTTGATCAACTTGTTGGTGGTGGGGTTCGCTTGGGTTTTGGTAATGGTCAAAACAATATAATACAGGATAAACTCCAGGTAAACCGTAATAAACAACCCGACCACCAGGGTCACTACGCCGCCAATAATCGCTGTCGCTCCTGTGAAAATATGTAGACCCGTACTGTCACTGTTAATCAGGGTCTGTTGAACTGCAGTCTTCACACCTTTAGGTGGAAATAAGAACATCACAAAGTAAACATCCAACAGTGCAAATAAGTAATAAATGATCAGGGCCATTCGCGTATCTGCGGCCTTGGCTTTGGCCAGCCATTTTGTCATGAAAATCATCTCCTCATTCCAAAACTTAGCACAAATCGTCCAAACTGTGGAAACAATGTCCTAAGCGCTGGGATTTGGCCCCTGAACGCTAAAAAACCATCTGACCCTAACGCCGCCCAGCGTTAATATCAGATGGTTTTTTCAATTATGACAAATCACTAAATTAGTCATTTAGAGCCGCTTTGGCCCGCTTAATTTCTTTATGAATCTCATCAAACCCGGTACCCCCTAAGGAATCCCGCAGCTTCACAGCGTTTTCGGGATCGAGGGCCGTATACACGTCTTCATCGATCAATGGTGAGATTTGTTGGAATTCAGCCAAGGTGATATCCTTCAGGAATTTATGCTGTTGGATACACTTCAAGACTGTTTCCCCCACGATTTCGTGGGCTTGGCGGAAAGGAATCCCCTTCTTGGCCAAGTAATCCGCTAATTCCGTGGCGTTGGAGAAGTCGTGAACCGTGGCATGTTTCATGTTGTCCTTCTTCACAGTCAACGTTTCAACCATGCCATTCATCACTTTTAAGGACATAAAGATGGTGTTGACGGTGTCAAACATCCCCTCTTTATCTTCTTGCAGATCCTTATTATAAGCCAACGGCAAGCCCTTCATCACCGTGAGCAAGCCCATCAAGTCCCCAAAGACCCGACCGGATTTGCCCCGGATCAATTCGGCCATATCCGGATTCTTCTTTTGAGGCATGATGGAACTGCCCGTGGAATAAGTGTCCGAAAGTTCAATATAATTGAATTCTTGGCTGGACCACAGCACTAATTCTTCGCAAAAACGGGATAAGTGCATCATCAAAATGGCCGAGTTGCTTAAGAATTCCAAAATAAAGTCCCGATCGCTGACCGCATCTAAACTATTGTGGTAGATGTCTTTAAAACCCAACAAGTCCGCCGTTTTTTGCCGGTCAATGGGGAAAGTGGTCCCCGCCAGCGCCGCCGCCCCAATTGGGGAAATATCGGCATGCTTTTGGTTGAACTCAAAACGTTCATAGTCCCGGTGCAACATGTTGTAATAAGCTAAGAGATAGTGGCCATAGCTAATGGGTTGGGCATGTTGCAAATGGGTATACCCGGGCATAATGGTGGTCACATTGGCGTCAGCTTTTTCAACCAGCGTTTTTTGTAAGTCTTTAATTAACGGTAACAGTTCTGCCAAGCGATTGCGCAAGTACAGATGCATGTCCAAAGCCACCTGATCATTCCGGGAACGGGCCGTGTGCATTTTCCCCGCTACCGGCCCAATCAAGTCCGTCAACGCCTTTTCCAAGTTTAAATGAATATCTTCATTTTCAATGGAAAAATGCAGGGCACCAGCTTCAAGCTTCTTTTGTAATTCCTTTAAGCCATCCTGAATTTGGTCAGCTTCGCCTTTGGCAATAATATTTTGATCCGCCAACATTTGTACGTGGGCCAGGGAGCCTTGAATGTCTTCTTCGGCTAATAAGTGGTCAAATTCGATGGAGGCACCGAATTTTTGCACATATTCGCTGGGTTCTGCAGTGAACCGGCCACCCCAAAGTTTGGTTGTTGCCATTATTTAACCGCCTGTCCTTTAGTTTCTAAATCACCTTTGGCTTGCACTTGGGCAGCCACTTGAGTTGGTAAGCCCCAAAGTTTGATGAAGCCCACACTGGCTTGTTGATCAAATGTGTCTGAAGAGGTATAAGTTGCCAAATCCTTGTCGTACAAGGAGTATGGTGACTTCCGACCTTCAACGACCACGTTGCCTTTGAATAATTTAACCCGAATGGTCCCTGTAACAACTTGTTGACTTTGTTTAATGAAAGCGACCATGGCTTGCATTAATGGTGAGAACCAGAGGCCATTATAAACTGTGTTGCTCATTTGGTTGGTGATTTGTGGTTTGAAGTGGGCCAAATCCCGTTCAAAAGTGATGTCTTCAAGGGATTGATGGGCTGTCATCAACACTTGGGCGCCAGGTACTTCATAGATTTCTCTAGATTTGATACCCACTAACCGGTTTTCGATGTGGTCGATGCGGCCAATACCATGTTTGCCGGCAACTTTGTTCAAGTGCAAAATCAAATCAGCTAAGTTGTAGTTTTCGCCGTCTAAGGTCACTGGTACACCTTTTTCAAAGCCAATTTCCACAATATCAGGTTCGTCTGGGGTATCTTCGATAGCTGCGGTCCATTCAAAGGCATCAGCTGGTGGGGTTACCCAAGGATCTTCCAAGACGCCGGCTTCGTTAGCCCGGCCCCAAAGGTTTTGATCAATAGAATAAGGGCTGTCCAAATTGATTGGAATTGGAATATTGTGCTTTTTAGCATAGTCGATTTCTTCTTCACGGGACCAGTGCCAGTCCCGAACTGGGGCTAAGATTTCGATATCTGGTGCCAAAGCGTGGATGGCCACTTCAAAACGAACTTGGTCATTACCTTTACCAGTACAACCATGGGCGATGGCTGCAGCATCGGTTTGTTTAGCGATTTCCACCAATTTCTTGGCGATCAAGGGACGAGATAATGCGGAAACCAATGGGTAAGTTTCTTCATATAAAGCGTTGGCTTGCAGGGCGATCAAGGCGTATTCTTCAGCGAATTCGTCTTGGCAGTCTAAGGTGTAAGATTCAACGGCACCGACTTTCAAGGCCTTTTCTTTGATAAATTCCAAGTCCTTGCCTTCACCCACATCAACACAGCAAGCGATGACGTCATAACCCTTGTCTTTTAACCATTGAATTGCAACGGAGGTATCTAAACCGCCGGAATATGCTAATACTACTTTTGGATTTGCCATAATTGAAAACTCCCTTTTGTTTTTTAATGAATTTTTAATTTAGTGATATCATGGTGATAAATATACACCCTTGAAATAAAAAATGCAAGGTTTTAAATAAATATACATTAATTTACCGAAATTATGTATATTATTCACTCGACCCTGTCAGTTCCGTTCTGGTTGAAATACCGGTATAATGGGCTTAGTGATACAAATGCGCTTTTTCAAATAATTACCAGCGGCAAGTTTGCTTTTTATTTCATATTTAAAAGAAAGTAGTGGTCATTATTCAGTTCCTAAAACAAGCAAGTTTAGTGCGCCCGTTGATGTCCACTGGCTTATTTCTATTGCTGGCCCTGGCCGGTTTGTTGCTGCAAACCCTGGGACATTACTATAAAAGCTTTGATAAAAAAGTGGAACGGGCGTTGCAATTATTTTCAATTTTGGGGTTCTCTTTATTAGCCGTGAATTTAGTCATTATTTTCCTAAGCTTCCAAGCTTCTGAGGATAAGGACTTTCTGTCAGCTAATATTTGGTTGATTTTAGCCATCATCGTATCCATCGCAACGATCGTTTATTGCGTCTACACCCGGATCAATTTGTTCAAAGGCTTGGGGTATAAACCCAAACACGGTCGGCGGAAGTCTAAATGATAGCGCTGACAAGCCAATGTTGCGACCTAATTTTTACCAGAATAAAGGCTCTTTGGGAGATGATTTGTTATGAAGATAGCGGCACTTTATGATATTCATGGCAACTATCCGGCCCTAGCGGCTATTTCAAAACAACTCACCACACTCGCGCCGGATTTAATCGTATTTGGCGGCGACCTAATCAGTGGCCCCATGCCGCTTAAGACCTTGGCTTTAATCAAGAAGCTGGAACAGCAGTATTCAACGGTCAGTATCATGGGAAATAACGACCAAGATGTCATTGATGCAGCTAATGGTCAACCGTTACAAATGTCTGATCATGGTCAACAACAAATCCAATGGGTCGCAAAGCAATTAAATGACCAACAAATTACTGCCTTAAAAAGATTGCAACCTAATGTGACGCTTGGTAACTATTTTTTCTGTCATGCTGTGGCTGGCGATAATCGTACAATTTTTACACCGCATTCAGATATTCAGAAAATTCAAAAACTATTTGCGGGTATTCAGGCCCCATTTATCATTTGTGGCCATACCCATATCCAATTTAAGTTAAAGCTTGGTGACCAAGAAATTATCAATGCTGGCAGTGTAGGGATGCCCTTTTCAAACCAAGCCGGTGCCCAATGGCTTTGGCTGACAGAGCAAACAGCTGAATTCAAGACAACGCCAGTGGCTAAGCCCGCGGCAATCAAAGCTATGCAAACCAGTAGCTTTCCCTTCCTGAGCGAATTTATTGATGCAAATGTTAAACACACCACTTCGCTCGCAGCAGCGTATAAAATATTAGACCAATTGACAAATCAGCAATGATACAGCCATAGCCAAAAATTTTGATATCGTTCTTTTGCAACATCACGAATTAATTGGGAGGTATTCATGATGCCAGAAATAGCTACAATACGGATACGCAAGTTGGCCCTTTGGCTCTTTAGTTTTGGGTTGGCACTAACGGGTTTACTAAGCTTTGGGCAAATCGCCCAGGCGGATAGCTTTAACATTAGTCGCGATGAGTCTTATGGAAAATATACCCAAGTTGACTCTGCACAACAGGCTTTACCCCTATATAAATCACCTACCAGTTCACAAAGTAACGGCACCTTATCGACGGCTTATCGCCGCTGGCAAATTACTGGGGCTTATGTTGATAGTAGTAGCAATGATTATAAAGTCCTCGCTTATGATTTAGGTAATAATCAGTGGCTTAAGTTCAGTGATATCCCAGACAGTACCCGCTTTATAAACTTAGCCGGTGTGGCTTTTAGTGATTTCTTCTCCAATAATGCCCCTTATCAATTGTACTCAGATGCCCAAACTACCCAACCGGCTGGTCTATTGAACACAACCTACGACACGTGGCATATCACAACGACTGCCACTGATAAAAATGGCAATACTACTGCTTATAACCTAGGTGCCAATGCTTGGGTCAGGGCCAGTGATCAAACTCAACTAATCAATTATTTGAGCGATCCGGTCTACTATGATATTAATGCTGGTGTGACCACTTACGACCTTAACAGCAATCCCACCGGCACCATTCAAGTTACCACGGTTTATGGCAGCATGGCTTATCATTATGATAAAAATAATCAAATGATGTTACAGGTCGGTAATCACTACCAATGGGTTTATCGTGGGGATATGCGGCAATCTAGTTATGGCTACTAAATCTTGGCTGCTAGTTCCAACCATCTGGCTGCAACTCAATGCACCTACATTCAACTATTTTCGTGGCACTGTTTGTAACTACCATACAAATTTATTGGGAGGAATTCATTATGACAAAACCAGCTACCGCTCGGTTCCGCAAACTCGCCCTTGTCCTCTTTAGTTTGAGCTTGGCCTTGATTGGTTTATTGAGTTTTAATCACGTGGCCCAAGCCGCCGGAGATTATGACATCAACAGGAATTCGAATTATATTGGCTATATTCAGGTAGACTCAGACAAACAAGCGTTGCCGCTGTATAATTCCCCAACTGACCAAGTAAGTAACGGTCAGTTGGCCACGACTTATGACCGTTGGGAAATCACAGGTGCCTACATGGATTCAGATGGTGCACTTTTGGCTACCGCTTACGATTTAGGTGATAATCAGTGGGTCAAACGCAGTGACTTTACAGCTAGTACCCTGGTCCTCAAAGTAATTGGTGCACCTTTCACAACTTTCTTTTCTAATCGTGCCGCTTATCAATTATATTCAGATGCGCAAACAACTCAACCTGCCGGAATCTTAGGCACAGATTATGATATTTGGCAAATAAATGGCTATGCTTATAACAAGGCCGGTCAGATAAGCGCCTATAACTTAGGTGCTAACGCTTGGGTTAAATACATTGACCCGACGCAGACGATTCATTTCCGCAATGACCCCATTTATTTAGATATTGATGCTGGCGTGACCACTTATGATGTGAATAGTCATCCCACTGGTACCATTCAAACTTCTACGGTTTATGTTTCTGGGGAATATCACTTTGACAAGAACAATCAAATCATGCATCGCGTTGGTAACGACCGCCAATGGGTTTATGGCGGTGACACTCGCCAGTCCAGTTACGGTTACTAACCACTAAAAAAAGTATCACGGGAAAAATACATCCTGTGATACTTTTTTAATTGGTGCTATTTTGAATCCTTTATTTAACTTACAACAATTAGTGACTGTCTACCGGGGCCGCAACTGGTTCGATTTTCACCGCACAAACCTTATAGTCAGGGATGATGGCAATATCGTCACAGTGGGGGTTGGTCAAGACGTTGGCGTTACCATCGTGGTAATGCAGGGTCATGAAGACAGACCCCACCGAGACCACGTCGGCCACGGCAGCATAGG
The DNA here is from genome assembly GCF_001436375.1 of Agrilactobacillus composti DSM 18527 = JCM 14202. GTDB lineage: Bacteria > Bacillota > Bacilli > Lactobacillales > Lactobacillaceae > Agrilactobacillus > Agrilactobacillus composti. The sequence continues at coordinate 85,356 of NZ_AZGA01000057.1, forward strand.
TTTGAATCGTGCCCCGTCTGGAGCTGACTTGCACCTTGTCCCCATCTTTGATCCCCATCTTTTGGGCATCGACGGTGTTCATTTCAATATAAGAGCGACCAGCTAATTGATCAATGCCCGGGGTCTTGTCGGTCATGACCCGGGTATTATATTGGTACAACTGGCGCCCAGTGGCCATTAAGAATGGATATTGGTCATCTGGCAATTCATCTGGTGGCTGATAAGGCAGGGCTTTGAATAGCCCCTTGCCCCGGGTGAATTTGTCCACGTGTAAAATTGGGGTGCCGGGATCGTCCAGGGTGCGGCAAGGCCATTGCAGACCACTGTTTTGTTCCAGGCGCTCATAATTGATGCCCCCGTAACTAGGGACCACTTGGGCAATTTCATCCATGATGGCACTAGGTGAGTCATAAGCCATTTCATAACCCATCTTGGTGGCTAATTCACTGAAGACTTGGTAGTCCACTTTCACCCCGCCTAATGCTTTAGCGGCTTGGCGGACTCTTTGGACCCGCCGTTCCGTGTTGGTGAAGGTCCCGTCTTTTTCCGCATAACTCAAACCCGGCAAGACCACATCGGCATATTTGGCGGTTTCAGTCATGAAGAGGTCGTGGACCACTAAGAAGTCCATGTTTTCCAAATCCCGGCGCACATCATTGGTATCTGGGTCGGTGGCCATGGGGTCTTCCCCAAAGATATAAAGGCCCCGGATTCGGCCGGTCTGGGCAGCTGGTAGGGCTTGGGTTTCTGTCAAGCCGATTTTATCATTAAGTTTGGTATGCCAAGCTGCTTCAAATTTCGCTTGTACCGCTGGATCACCGACTTTTTGGTAACCTGGAAAGTCAAAGGGGGATGCCCCCAAATCACAGGCCCCTTGCACGTTGTTTTGCCCCCGTAACGGGTTGACCCCACAACCAGGGCGGCCCACTTTACCCACTAACATGGCCAGGTTGGACATGCTCATGACACCTTCAGTACCAAAGGAATGTTCCGTGACCCCTAAGCAATAGATCAACGGCGCTTTGTCAGCTAAAGCATACATCCGCGCAGCTTTGACGATATCTTCTGGGGCTACTTCACAAATCGGCGCCACTTTTTCGGGCGTGTAATCGGCCACCAAATCCCGCATGGCTTCATAGCCTTCGGTCCGCTCAGCGATGAACTTCTCATCAGCCAAACCTTCTTTAATGATGACATGCATCATGGCATTGATCAGGGCAATATTGGTGCCCCCCTTCAATTGGAGATGCAAGGTACTATTTTTCACCAAATCGATATTCCGGGGGTCGATGATGATCAGCTTGGTGCCGTGTTGAACGGCTTGGCGAATTTGTGCCCCAATCACCGGATGGGCCTCAGTGGTATTGGAACCAATGAGTAAAATCACATCCACATCAGTGGTAATGTCGGCAATCGTATTGGTCATGGCGCCACTACCTAAAGTAATGCCTAAGCCGTGGACCGATGGGGCGTGACAAACCCGGGCACAGTTATCCACGTTGTTGTTGCCAAAAGCAGTCCGGACCATCTTTTGAAAGACATAGTTGTCTTCATTGGTGGACCGGGAGCAGGCAAAGCCGGCTAAGCTATCCGGGCCATATTGGCTCTTCAAAGTTCCAAAGCGTTCCGCCATGTAATTGATGGCTTCGGACCAGCTCACGGGGACAAATTCCCCATCTCGCTTGATCAACGGCTTCTTCAAACGCTCTCCAGAGGTGACAAACTTATAGGAAGCAAACTTCCCCTTCACACAGAGTAAATTCTTATTGGCCACCCCATTGGCCGGTTCTGCGTCCACAATTTTACGATTCTTAACCACCAAGTTGATCTGACAGCCCGTCCCACAATAAGGGCAGGTGGTCTTCACTTGAGTGGTTTCCCATTTCCGATAATCTTGATGGACTTTAGCCGTCAATGCCCCCGTTGGGCAAACGGAAACACAGTTCCCGCAGGATTCACACATGGAGCTGTCAAAGTCCCCTTCATAGCCGGCCACCATTTTCGTGGCAAACCCCCGTCCGGACAAGGACAGCACATTGCGACCTTGGCGCAGGTGACAGACTTGGGAACAGCGGCCGCATAAAATACATTTAGCCGGGTCATAGTCAAAGAAGGGATTACTGTGATCAATTTGGCCCACAGGCTGGCGTTTGCCATGGAAGCTGGTATGAAATAGCCCAGCAGCCATGGCGTCACTTTGCAGCTGACAATCCCCATTTTTCGGACATTCAAAACAATTCACATCATGGTTACTTAATTCCAAATCCACCGCAAAACGGCGGCTATTGCGCGTCTGTTCACTACGAGATAAGACTTCCGGCTCACCTTCCAAACTCACCGGGGCCACTAAACGGCCGTATTGGTTGGGCAAGGTGTCACCTTTATTTTGTTTACTTCGCATCACCAAGGCACCTCTTCTTTTGGTTGGGCCTGCCAGTCAATCGTCTTTTTAAATTCTTCCGGAAATTGTTCCATGGCGCTGAAAATTGGATTACCAATGCTTTGACCCACGGGGCAGATGGATTGATCCGCCACATGGTCCACCATGTGTTCAAAATAAGTCAAGTCCCCGGGCACCCCGGCGTGTTGTTGAAAACGCTGGAGCATTTCATAGATCCTAAGGGTCCCCAGGCGACAGGCGATACATTTGCCGCAAGACTCGGTCATAAAGAACTGGGCCACGCTGGTCAAATAATCAATAATACTGGTCCGTTCGTCCATCACCACGATGGCCCCGGAACCAATGGTCAAATTCTTAACCTGGAGGGCTTCGTAACTGTACGTTAGTTCATCCAGGTCAGCCGCAGCCGCAATGGCCCCAGCTTGACCGCCGAAATGCACAAATTTCAATTGGTGGCCGTTAAGTGCACCACCGCCGTATTCAGCCCCATTTAAAATGTCAGTTAAGGGTAGCCCCAAAGGCACTTCAAACAAACCCCGGTGTTTGATTTGACCGGTAAGACAAATCAATTTCGTCCCCCCGGCCTCGGGTGTGCCTAAGGCTAGAAAAGCCCCGCTGCCAAGCCGTAGAATCACCGGAATATTGGCAAAACTCTCCACATTATTGATCAAGGTGGGGGCGCCAAAAAGCCCAGTTTGGGTCGGGTCCGTGGGCTTAGAATCTGGCCGACCGGGTTGGCCCGCTAAAGCATTCAGTAACGCCGACGTCTCCCCACAGACATAAGCGCCACCTCCAGCGATAACTTCAATATCAAAATTAAAATCGGGGATGCCTAAAATTTCTTGGCCTAAATAATGGGCCAAGCGAGCCTGTTGTAAAGCCGCTTCAATGGTGGCTACTAGTTCCGGATAGCGCCCTTGCACGTAGATATACCCTTGTTTGGCTTTGAGAGTCCAAGCGGCAATAGTCATCCCCTCAATAACTGCCAACGGATCCTGGGCCAATAAGGCCTTGTCCTTAAAAGTGCCGGGTTCCCCTTCATTGGCGTTACAGACGATATACTTGGTGTCCCCTTTGGCTTTAGCCACTTGTTGCCACTTGTCGCCGACCGGGGCGGCCATGCCCCCGCGGCCCAGCAACTTGCTCTCGGCTATGTCTGCCATAATGGCGACTGGGTCCAGTTGCACGGCCTTGGCCAACCCCCCATAGCCTTCAAGACCTTGATAGGCGGTCAAGTCAAAGACGGGGTCCAGTTTGCCAAACCGTTTCGTTAAAACTAATTGTGTTGTTTGTGCCATAATTATGCACCTCCCAATTGCGCCGCATAACGGCCAGCTTTAAGGTCGGCCAACAACTCCCAAATCGCATCTGCTGTCAAATTTGGGAAAATACGCCCATTGACGCGAATAAAAGGCGCTTGGTCACAGGCCCCTAGACAAGTCACGGGGCAATACATAAATTCCCCATCGCTGCTGGCTTCATTTTCCCCGACACCCAGGGCATCTCTTAGCGTAGCTTGGACCATTTGATTACCGGTCAATTGACAGGGCGCACTGTCACAAACTTCCAACACGTAATGGGCCTGGGGTTTTGAATGTAAAATAGGATAATAGCTGATCAATTCAAAAATCTGGGCATCATTCATCTTTAAGTAGTCCGCCACCAACCGAGCCGTGGCTAAGTCCACATAATTGGCCTCAGAAACCGCTTGCAATGCCAACAAAATGTTCACAACTTGTTGCGGTTCTGGTGCATAGCTTTTTATGAGCGCCACTTTTTGGGTTAAGGTCATCGTTTGACGCATAAAAATCGCTTCCTTCATTTTATGATAAGACACAAGTGAATTGATTCACAATAGTGGCGCTAAAAAAACTGCGCGCCTCACATCGTGCCCTGAATCCCGCAGCAAAATTGTTCCTATAATGTCCTAACAAAAGTCTGTGCTGTTCTTAATAATTGACTAACTTCACATTTATTATAGAAAGAATAAGTCCATCCGTCAATCTAATTATCCGGGAGTTCACCAACTTTAATTTTAGGGCTGAGCCCAACAATGGCGGTAGCTGGCCCTTTTTGAATTAGCTGGTCTTTTCACAAATTGAGGGTATACCCTAATTTTATAAATAAATTAGCTTTATTAATACGTTTTAATAAATTCACTTGTATCCAGTGATTGCATTAGTGCAAAAATTAGCTTAAAATCGGTGTGTAAAGGCTTTCATCTAAGTTTACTTATATATTTATAAGGAGGTATTTCTAATGGCAATTATTCTCTCGGCGCTCAAGGAACCTGCTGGTGAAAAGCGGGTGGCCTTAAGCCCTGCCGTTGTGGCAAAATTTGTGAAAGGTGGCTTTGAGGTCCTGTTGGAAAAAGACAGCGGAGCCGCCGCCTATTTCCCGGATCATTTATATACTGAAGCTGGCGCTACGATTGTGAATCGTCAAACAGCTTTAGCCAAAGCCAACCTGATCGCCGTGGTAGATCGGCCCGATGAGGACACTTTGGCCCAGTTGAAAAAAGGTCAGGTCCTCATTGGCTTGTTAAAGGCCCTGGTTGAACCAGCTGTCATCCAAGATTTAGCTAAGCGCCAAGTGACAGCTTTATCCTTGGAACTATTACCCCGGACCGTTTCCCGGGCCCAAAACATGGACGCCTTAAGTTCTCAAGCTTCCATTGCCGGTTATAAAGCGGCCTTAGTGGGGGCCAACGCCTTTACCCGTTACTTACCCATGATGATCACCGCCGCTGGGACCGCTAAACCCGCCAAGGTATTAGTTTTAGGTACTGGGGTAGCCGGCTTACAAGCCATTGGGACGGCTAAACGGCTAGGGGCCATCGTCTCCGGTTATGATGTCCGGCCGGCTTCGCGAAATGAAGTGGAATCTTTAGGAGCTAACTTCTTGACCAGTTCCGTCAATGCCGTGGGCGAAGGTGGCTATGCCCGCCAACTCTCCGCAGAAGAACAACAACAGCAACAAGACGAATTAGCTGGTTTCATCGCTAAAAACGACATTATTATCACCACCGCCCAAGTGCCTGGCCGCAAACCGCCATTATTAGTTACCCAAAAATCCGTAGAAGCGGCCCCGGCTGGGACGATCTTCGTGGACTTAGCTGCCAGTGACTTAGGGGGCAACGTCTATAGCTCTAAACCTAGTGAAACTATCACCACGGCTAACAACGCCCAAATCATTGGAGCCCAAGACCTCCCCAGTCAATTAGCCACTTCGGCTTCAGAAATGTATGCCCGCAATATGCAGGCGGTGATCAACACCATTGTCAATGAAGCTGAAATCGTCATTGATGTCAAAGACGATGTTTTAAGTGAACTGGTGGCCACGTATCAAGGAGAAATCGTGTCCGGCCGCCTGCGCCAAGCTTTAAAATTACCTGACAAAAATACTGACAAACCTGACCCAAGTGCTGCCGCAACTGCACCAGCACAACCAGCTACCACAGAGGGGGAAAAATAACATGAGCCAGCAATTATTTACCAATCTAGCCATTTTTATTCTAAGTCTTTTAGTGGGGTTTGAAGTCATGAGTAAAATCCCAGCCACTTTACAAACGCCCATGATGTCCGGGGCCAATGCCATTCACGGCGTGGTCGTGGTGGGGGCCTTTGTCATTGCCGCCGAAGCTAACAATGTGGCCTTATATATCCTGGCTTTCTTATGCGCCTTCTTTGCCGCCGTCAACGTGGCCGGAGGCTATACTTTGACTGATCGGATGCTGCACATGTTCGATCGGCCCAAAGCTTCTAAAAATGATGATGGAGGTGACAAATGATGTCGACACTACAAACTGCTGCTTCATTAGTTTACTTAATCTCAGCCATTTGTTATGTCCTAGGGGTCCACTTGATGCGCTCGCCTAAATCAGCCCGGAACGGGAACCTGTTATCCGGGGCGGGGATGCTCTTAGCGGTCATCATGGTCACCATTGAATTGATCGTCCAAGGTAAAATCACCGCCATGGGCTGGTTAGTCCTCATCGCCGGGTTAGTTCTCGGGGTCTTGTATGGGGTCATCAAAGCCCGCCGCGTGGAAATGACCGCCGTGCCTCAACTGGTTTCCCTATTTAACGCCGTTGGGGGTGGCGCTGCTGCCGCCATTGGGATCTTTGATTACTTCCATATGCCCACTGGGTCCAGCTTAAGCTTAGTTTTCTCTATCCCCGTCTTATTAGACATTGTCATTGGGGGCACAACTTTTTCCGGGTCCTTGATCGCCATGGGTAAACTGGCCGGGAAAATTTCCGGCAAACCCATCAGCTTCCCAGGGGCGCGGATCTGCAACTTCATCGTCATCATTGCCATGGTTGTGGGGGCCGTTTTGATCATTGGCTTCCCAGTTACCCCTTGGTACTTAGGCTTAGTTTTATTGGCCAGCTTGATTTTCGGGCTTTTGATGACCTTGCCAATTGGTGGCGCCGATATGCCCGTGGTGGTTTCCTTACTCAACGCCTTCACCGGGTTAGCCGTGGCCTTTGCCGGGTTTGTCATCAACAACCAAGTCTTGATCATTGCCGGGGCCTTAGTTGGGGCCGCTGGGACTATCTTGACCTTACAAATGGCTGAAGCCATGCACCGGTCAGTGGCCAACATCATCGTAGGTGGCTTTGGCGCTGGCGCCACAGGTAAAGGGGCTGCGGCCTCAGATGTACCGGTGAACGTCACCGAAACTACCGCCGACGATATTGGCTTGCAACTAGGCTACGCCCATAACGTCATGATTGTTCCGGGTTATGGTTTAGCTGCTGCCCAAGCTCAACACGAACTGGCTGAATTAGCCAAATTGTTGACCGATAGTGGTATTAACGTCAACTACGCCATTCACCCGGTGGCTGGGCGGATGCCTGGTCACATGAACGTCTTATTAGCCGATGTCAATGTGCCTTATGATCAAATGAAACAACTTGAAGATGCCAATTCCATGTTTGAAGATACCGATGTTTCCCTAGTCATTGGGGCCAACGATGTTACTAACCCCCTGGCTCGGGAATCTGGGAATCCAATTTCAGGGATGCCGATTTTAAATGTGGATCAATCTAAATCCGTCGTGGTTATCAAACGGTCTATGAGTACCGGTTATGCCGGGGTAGCCAACCCACTCTTCAGTGATGACAAGACTACCATGTTCTTTGCCGATGCCAAAACTGGCCTGCAGGATATCATTGCCGCTACCAAACAATATTTGGATTAAACTAAAAAAAATTATTCTTTTTTTAAAAAAATAAATCTCATCTATTTCCTAGGCAAAACGCCTCATTCAGGAAATGGGTGAGATTTATTTTTATGCGGTGCTTATTTATTATTGACGGTAAACCGACCTTGCTTAACTTGCGGATTTTCAATTTCATCTAAAATTGCCACGGCATAGTTCCCCGTGGTCAAAATCGATTCCCCATTGCTATCGGCCAGTAACTGATCAGTCCCCCGAATATATGCGCTCTTATCCCCAGGGATAAAATTACCGGCTGGGGAAACAGCCACCCAGTTCACATCAGTGATCAATTGTAGGAATAAGTACTCCCGATATTGTTGTTCCGGCACATCGATCCACTTGTCTGAGTTGGGGGAATTCCGCAGGTCTTCGATCAAGAAGCGCCCACTGGCCGTCTTCAAACTAGAGGCCCCCAGCAAGAAGAAAATTCGAGGTTTATCCGTACCCCGTAATTCGTGGATCAACTTCGCGGCTAAGTCCACGTGTAAATAACCCAGCCCGGAGAAACGCCCCACGGCAAAACCATCGATGACCACGTCAAAGGCCGTTAAATCCGCCTTGGTCAAGGCAAAAGCGTCTCTTTCCAAAATCTGGGCGTCTGCGCCCAACATGTCTTGGGCCTTTTGCGCATTGCGGACAATGGCCGTGACCGCATGGCCCCGTGCCTTAGCTTCTTCATATAACTTCGACCCCGCGTGTCCGGTGGCCCCGATAACGCCAATTTTCATAATTGAATGCCTCCCTATTCAAAATTATTAACTACTGTTAAGTATAGCCAATTTTCATAAATTAAGCTCAGAATACGCTTTCTGGGCGACAGCCTAGGTTTTTTCCTTGACCAAAAATGTAAATTTAGCCCATAATATAAGCAAACGACTAGAAAGGCAGCCTTATGAAATTACTCAGTATTATTGTACCCTGTTATAATTCCGAAAATTACATGGAGCGGGCCATTAACTCGGCACTTCTAGGCGGCCAAGCCGTGGAAATCGTCATCGTGGATGATGGTTCCAGTGACAAAACCCCGGAAATTGCCGACCACTATGCCCAATATTTTCCAGAAGTTGTCCAAACCGTGCATCAAAAAAATGGCGGCCCCGGTGAAGCCATCAACGCTGGTCTTCGCCATGCCACGGGCCAGTATATTAAAATCCTGGACAGTGACGATTGGCTGGATTTCAGTGGCTTTCAACAAATTCTCAATTTCCTGCGGGAACTTGAAGGCCATGACCAAACCATTGATTTATTAATCAGCAATTATGTTTATGATAAACAAGGGGCCCGCCGGACCAAGGCCATGCACTATGGCTCCTTTATGCCCATTGATCGGGAATTTACCTGGGCAGATGTGAACTTTTCACCCGGTAAATACATGCTGATGCACTCCGCCATTTACCGCAAAGCTATCCTTGAAGCGGCCCAGGTCAAATTGCCCAAGCACCGTTTTTACGTGGACAATTTATATGTCTTTGCCCCCCTGCCCTTTGTGAAAACCATGTACTACATTGATACCACCGTGTACCACTATTTCATTGGTCGCGACGATCAATCCATCAATGAAGATGTCATGATTCAGCGCATCGACCAACAACTGGCCGTGAATAAAGAAATGGTCCAGATCTACGACCAGGCTAATATCACCAATCCCCACCTCCGCAATTATATGGAAAATTATCTGCAAATCATCACCGCCATCTCCTCAATTTTCTTGATCAAAGATGGCACCCCGGAAAGTCTCCATAAAAAAGATGCCTTATGGGCTTTCATTGAAAAAACCAACCCTGACCTATACAACCGCCTGCACAGCGGCTTCTTAGGCCACGGGGTCAATCTCCCCGGTAGATTAGGTCGACACACAGCCATCGGGGCTTACCGTATCGTCAAACGCATTTATGGGTTTAATTAATATCTGACATCTTAACGCACAGCTACCTGCGATGAAAACTTCGAATCGCAGGTATTTTTAGTGCCAAAGCTATTGAAAGAATACAAATCTTTGTAACCAATCATCTTAGTACATAGTTTGGAGGGTCATCATGGAAAAAGCAGCTTGTGTCTTCTGCCAGAGAAAAAATATTAAGATTGTTTTAGAAAATGAGTTAGCCGTTGCCTTTTGGGATAGCCATCCCGTTAATAAGGGCCATCTTTTGATCATCCCCAAAGCACACAAAGTAACCTACTTCGATTTAAGCGACGCAGAGTTGCTAGCAATCAACGCCCTCAGCCGTCAAGGGAAGGCATTGATCGATCAAACATTTAGTCCGGCTGGTTACAATGTTGGCTTCAATGTCGGCCATTATGGTGGTCAAACCGTCATGCATTGCCATTGCCACTTGATACCCCGTTATATCGATGATGATCCCCATCCAGCTGGTGGTATTAGAAAATTACTACCTAATGGTGGTGAAATTTGACAAAAAAAGGCTTTGGAGAAAGTGATGTTTTTTTCTCCAAAGCCTTTTTATTCTATAGTTATTAATACAAATTACTATCCGGCCCATAGGCAGCCAGATTCTTTTTCACATCTTTCAAAAAGCCCCCGGCGGCTACACCGTCTAATAAACGGTGGTCCACTGATAAGGACAGGTTCACCATATCGGCGAAGGTGAAGCCCCGGCCATCTGGGGTGGGTTGGATGGCTTTTCGGATGGACTCGATTTGAATGATGGCTGCTTGGGGATAATTGATGATTCCCATGGAAGCCACGGACCCAAAGGAGCCGGTGTTGTTCACCGTAAAGGTGCCACCTTGCATATCATCGGCAGTGGCGGTGCCATTGCGGACAGCGGAAGCTAACCGATTGATTTCAGCGGCAATGCCTTTGATGGATAGGTCATCAGCATGTTTGATCACGGGGACAAATAATTCATCCCCCTTGGCCACGGCAATAGAAATATTCACCTGTTTATGGGTGATTTTCATATTGTTTTGCCAAGAGCTATTGATCCGGGGATGTTTAGCCAAGGCTTGGGCCACAGCTTTCACAAAGAATGGGAAATAAGTTAACTTAAAGCCTTCGCGCTTTTGGAAGTTGGCTTTTTCTTTTTGTCTTAAAACCACGATATTGGAGACGTCTTGTTCCACCATCATCCAACCATGGGGAATTTCATTTTTACTTTGGGACATATGAGCGGCAATGGCCTTACGGACACTGCTGCCGGGGGTGATGATATCCCCAGGTAATTGGCCATCGAACCCGGTGTTTTGCACTGGGGTTGGTGTTGGGACAGGGCTGGCTGCTTGATGGGCAGCAGCCGGTGCGGGTTGGCTGACTTCTTCAGCCATGAAGTTTTCCACATCTTGGCGGGTCAAGCGCCCTTGGTGGCCGGTGGCGGGGATGTCATCAGCATGGAGGCGATACTTGGCCAACAGGCTGGCGACGGCTGGGGAGAATCTTGGGGCATCAGTTGAATCTACTGCTGGTTGTGCCGCTGCCACTGGCGCTGGGTCTGGGGTAGCTGGCTCAGCGGAGGTCTCAGATGTTGCGGAAGTCGCTGTATCCGCTGCTGGGGCAGATTCTTCAACGGCGCCTTCAACGGCGATTTCGGCCAAAGGGGCCCCCACGGCGATGGTATCATCAGTGGCTGCCAGGACTTTGGTGATGGTGCCGGTAAAACTAGAAGGCACTTCCGCCACAACTTTGACGGTTTGCACTTCACAAATTGGATCATATTCTTCCACATGGTCCCCGACTTGGACTAACCAGTCCACGATGGTGCCTTCTGTGACACTTTCACCTAAGCGGGGCATGGTCATTTCTTTTTTCACGATAATCTGCACACTTCCTTAAAATTCGGCGAGTTCTTGCATGGCTTGTTTCACTTGGTCCGGTTGCACCAAGAAAGCCTGCTCCAAGTTTTTGGCATAAGGCATGGCGGGACTATCTGGCCCGGCCAGGCGCTTGATGGGGGCGTCTAAATCAAACAGGGCTTGTTCGCTAATTATCGCGGAAATTTCCCCTAAAACGCCACCTTCTTTGTTATCTTCATTGACCAATAATACCTTGCCCGTCTTCTTAGCAGCGGCCACAATGGTGGCTTCATCCAACGGGTAAAGGCTGCGGATATCCACCACTTCGGTTTGGATCCCGCTTTTAGCCAATTCTTCGGCGGCTTGTAAGACATATTGCAAGGTAATGCCATAACTCATAACGGTAATATCGGTGCCTTGGCGCAAAACTTGGGCTTTGTCGATGGGGGTCAAAATTTCTTCGTCGGGATCGATATCGGTTTTAATGCTGTGATACAGCCGCTTGTGTTCGAAGAATAACACGGGGTCCGCACAGCGGATCGCACTTTTTAACAAGCCCTTGGCATCCCGTACCGTGGAAGGGGTGACCACCCGCAGGCCGGGTTGGCCTACAAAGACTTTCTCGGTGGATTGGGAGTGATAAAAACCACCGCCAACGCCGCCGCCATAAGGGGCTCGGAAAACCACGGGGGCTGACCAGTCGCCTTGGGAGCGATAACGCATGCGGGCGGCTTCAGAAATGATTTGATTGGTCGCCGGTAATATGTAATCGGCAAATTGGAATTCCGCCACGGCATGATGGCCGCTGACCCCTAGGCCAATGGCCAGGCCGGCGATTTCAGCTTCACTTAGCGGCGTATTGAAGACCCGCAGATCCCCATATTTTTCCGCCAACCCTTGGGTGACGTTAAACACGCCGCCCTTAGGTGCCCCCACATCTTCCCCAAAAACAGTCAGGGTGTCATCTTGGGCCAATTCTTCATCCAATGCCTGATTTAATGCTTGCAAGTAATCAATTGTTGCCATAGATCCCACTCTCCTTATCTACTGGGGCAAAAACATTTTGACTTAACACACTTAAGTCTGGTAGGGGCGCAGCTTCAGCTTGATCCGTGGCCACGTTGATATCTTTTTTAAGCTGTTTTTCTAAGTCAGCTAATTCAGCTTGGGTGTAGATGCCTTCGTCCAAAACCTGTTGGGTGATGGTTTTCAAAGGATCGGCGGCTTTTACCTCAGCCAGTTCAGCCTTGGAGCGATAGATGCGCTGGTTGTCATCACTGGTGTGGTCTTGCATCCGCAACACGTGCAGATTGATCAAGGTGGCCCCGTCGCCCTTTCGCGCCCGGGTAACGGCTTCTTTAAAGGCTAAATAAGTCGCGGTGAAATCTAAACCGTCCACATCGACGCCGGGGATACCATAGCCTTGGCCCCGGAGTGCCAGACTTTTAGCGGCATATTCTTCGTTGTGGGGCGTTGAAATGGCATAACCATTATTTTCAATGACAAAAACCACAGGTAGCTTGGCCACCCCGGCGAAATTCAAAGCTTCGTGAAATTCCCCTTCACCGGTGGAACCATCCCCGGTGGTGACTAAGGTCACCCGGTCGCTATTTTCCAGCTTGGCCCCATAGGCGATCCCAGTGGCCACGGGATATTGGCTGGCCACGGTTGAGGATTGGGAAACGGCTTTGACGCGCTTGGCAGCATAGTGATTGGGCATTTGTAGCCCATGTCCTGAAGGCCCATCATAACGGCCAAAAGAATCCATTAAAATCTCTTTGGCCGTAATCCCAAACAGCATAAAGGCTGTCATATCCCGATAATAGGGTAAATAATAATCCTTCCCCGGCTCAAAGGCCATGGCCATACCGGCTTGTCCGATTTCTTGGCCTTGTCCTGAGGTGTGAAAGGATGTTTTCCCGGTGCGCTGGAGTTGCAGCATGCGTTCGTCCAGGCGTCTAGATCGTAGGATCTGGGCGTAGACCACCCGCAGTTGTGCTTTGGTCAAACCGCTCTCCTGTAGTTTTCTTGTCATTATTCGATAGTACCTCCATTTCATGACGCTGCTTAAAATCTATTTTTAAATATCTGTGGCCAGGCCCTTGGCGGCTAATGTCGCTTGGCGGATGGTTTCAGATAAGGTTGGGTGGGGATGAATGGTGGCTGCCACTTCGGCAGCCGAGGCGTTTAAGTACAAGCCTAAACTAGCTTCACTGATCATATCCGTGGCGTGTTCCCCCACAATCAAGACTTGCAATAAGTCATCGGTGTCGCCGTCAATGGCCACTTGCACATTGCCAGCACTTTCCCCTTCAATCAAAGCTTTGCCATTGGCTTGATAAGGAAAGACACCAGTTTTCACATGGGGATGTTGGTCGGTGTCAATGTTGGCTGGCCCCACCACCGCCACTTCGGGGTAGGTGTAAATACAGCGGGGGACTTGGTCGTAATCAATGGGTTCCACGTCCAGGCCGGCAATAAAGTCGGCGGCATGAATCCCCTCGGCCATGGCCACATGGGCCAATTGCAGGGTGTCAATACAATCGCCAATGGCAAAGATATTGGAAACATTGGTTTCATAATGGGCATCCACGGCAATGGTGTTTTTAGTTGTCAAAATCACGTCGGTATTGTCTAAGCCAAAACCGGTGACCCGGGCTTGGCGGCCCACAGCCACTAAAGCTTGCTCGGCAATAGCCGTCTGGGCAGCACCTTTGGCATCCGTGTAGCGAATCATCACACTTTGATCTTCAATTTCACTGCTGGTGACCTGGGCCCCAGTGGTAATCTGGATGCCACGCTTGCTTAAAGCGGCTTTTAAGGCCTTGCTGATAGCTTTGGTCTCATTGGCCAGTAATTGGTCAGCGTATTCCAAAACCTGCACCTGGACCCCAAAATCGTTCAATAAGGAGGCCCACTCTAAGCCAATGGCCCCGCCGCCGATAACCACTAAACTAGCGGGCAGATAATCTTGGGCCAATAATTCCTGAGAGGTCACCAAGCGGGTCCCATCGATCAATAAGTCCGGTAGGGTCTTAGCGGTGGCCCCCGTGGCAATGATCAGATTTCTAAAATCTAAGGTCGCAACTTTGTCCCCAGTGGTCACTTGAATTTGCCGGGGACTTAAAATCTTCCCCATCCCTTCAAAAACCGTGATGGCATTTTTTTGCATCAAATAAGCCACCCCTTGGCGCAATTGGTCCACGATTTTTTCTTTACGATCAAAAATAGTCCCAAAATCAAAGCCTTGGGCACTAGCCTCCACCCCAAAGTCAGCCGCCCGCTGCACATCCCGCAGGACGGCCGCAGACTTCAAATAAGCTTTGGTGGGAATACACCCTTGATTTAAACAAACACCACCCAAAAGTCGTGCTTCGATCAAAGCAACTTTTAAGTGGTGTTTGGCAGCTTGGATGGCTGCGGTATAGCCACCCACGCCACCGCCTAAAACGACAACATCATAATATGTATCCATTCATATACCTTCGTTTCTTAAAACTCGCGGAAGCGGGCCAGACGTTTTTGAATCAGTTCTTCACCGGATAATTGGCTTAAGTCAGCCAACTTCAACAGTAATTTCTTCTTCAGATTTTTTAGCAAACGATCTTGATTAGCTGGTTCAGGAATAATGGTATCAATAATTTTCATATCTAATAAATCATTCGGGGTTAATTTCATTAAGCCCGCGGCCTCATCAGCTCTAGTGCTGTCTTTCCAAAGAATGGACGCAAACCCCTCGGGGGATAAGACGGAATAAATGCTGTTTTCAAACATCCAAACCTCATCGGCACAGGCTAGCGCTAACGCCCCGCCGGAGCCACCTTCGCCAAAAATCGTGGCGATAAAGGGCACGGGCAGGTCATAAGATGCCTGCAGCAAAGCCGCAATGGCTTCACCTTGCCCATGGGCTTCGGCATCGGCCCCGGGATAAGCCCCGGCGGTATTGATCAAAGTAATAATTGGCCGGTTAAACTTGGCCGCTTGGCGCATTAGCCGTAAAGCCTTGCGGTAGCCTTCTGGTTCTGGGTCGCCATAATGGGTGGCAATTTTTTCTTCAACGGTTTCGCCCTTTTGCGTGGCAATCACCGTCACGGCGCGATTCCCCAGACGGGCGATCCCCCCAATAATCGCGGGGTCGTCGCCGCCATTACGATCCCCATGTAATTCAACAAAGTCATTAAACAGCCCATTGATCAACGTCTTCGTGCTGATTTTATCGGCACTGCGGGCGGCTTGGACCACTTCAGCTGCTGTTTTCTTCTGAGCCATTTCTTCTCACCTATTCTTCTTCCGGTTGGTTTAAGCGCACCACCTGGGCAATAAAGGCCCCCAATTTCTCCCGGGGCACGATACTGTCCACAAAACCATGCTTTTGCAAGTTTTCCCCGCTTTGGAAGTCTTCGGGTAACTTCTTATGAATGGTCTGCTCGATCACCCGACGGCCGGCAAAGCCTACTAACGTATGGGGTTCAGCGGCAATAATGTCGCCTTGCATGGCAAAACTGGCGGTGACGCCGCCGGTGGTGGGATCGGTCAAAATTGTCAAATAAAACAAGCCAGCGGCACTATGGCGGGCCACTGCCTGGGAAATTTTGGCCATCTGCATCAAGGCCGGCATCCCCTCTTGCATCCGGGCGCCCCCAGAAGCGGTAAAAATCACCACGGGTAATTGCTTGTTCAAGGCCCGTTCAAATAAGCGAGTGATTTTCTCCCCGGTAATGGTCCCTAAAGAGCCCATGATGAAAAATGGGTCCATGATGCCCAAAGCCACATTGGCCCCGGCGATCCGGGCTTCCCCGGTCCAAACAGAATCATTGAGGCCAGTGGCCGCCTGGGCTTTGGCCAATTTTTGGTCATAGCCCGGGAAGTTTAGGGGGTCTTTGGTTTGCAGCTCCGTATCCCATGGGGTGTAGTCAGCTGTCAGCATGTCCAAGCGTTCCTGAGCCTTTAAGCGCATGCCATAGCCGCAATTAGGACAGACCCGAAAAGCCCCGAAGGCCTTGTAATAAGCCCCTTCTTTACAGTGGGGACATTGAATAAACATGTTATCCGGGACTTTTTGATTAAAATGTCTTTCTGGCTGCCGATGGGGATGGGTCTCAACGTACGGCTTTCTTTTGAAGAGATTCATGTTGTCGCTCCTTATGTCCGTGGCGTTCTAGGAAGTTTTTCAAGAAATGGGCTTCAATGTAGCTGTTATTGCCGGCCCCGGCTAAAAATGTGGGGTCGTCTAATAAGGCCCGTTGAAAAGCTCGATTGGATTGAATCCCTTCGATATCCAGCTCCTCTAAAATCCGGCGCATCCGGGCAATGGCGATGTCTCGAGTCTGACCGTGGGTGATGAACTTGGCAATCATGGAATCATAATAAGGGGATACATCCCCACCAGAATAAACGCCGCTGTCAATGCGCACCCCCACGCCGCCGGTTGGCAAATAGAGATAATCCAAGTGACCGGCAGAAGGCATGAAATTCTTGTCCGGGTCTTCGGCGTTGATTCGACATTCCAAAGCATAACCATTTAACGTCAAATCACTTTGGGCGAAGGGTAAATCTAGCCCCGCTGCCACTAAAATTTGGGCCCGGACCAAGTCGGTGCCAGTGACCATTTCGGTGATAGGATGTTCCACTTGGATGCGGGTATTCATTTCCATGAAATAAAAATGATGGTCGCTATCCATGAGAAACTCCACCGTGCCGGTATTCACGTAGTCGATGACGCTGGCCGCAGCCAAAGCCGTTTCCCCCAGCTGTTGGCGTTCAGTGGCATTCAAAACCGGACAAGGGGTTTCTTCCAAGACCTTTTGGTGATTCCGTTGCAGGGAACAATCCCGCTCTGGAAAATAAACCCCGTGGCCGTTTTGGTCCCGAAAAATTTGGACCTCCACGTGCTTGGCCGGACTGATGATTTTTTCCAAATACATGTCACTGTCATTAAAAGCACCCTTAGCTTCCCGGCGAGCTTCTTCAAAGGCTGCCGCCAGTTGATCGGCGCTATCCACCCGGCGAATACCTTTACCACCACCACCAGCGGCGGCTTTTAGTAACACGGGATAACCCACGTCCGCGGCAATTTTCTTAGCTTCGGCTAAACTGCTAATGGTACCTACACTGCCGGGGATCACGGGAATATTATGGGCGTGCATGGTATGCCGGGCTTTGGCTTTATCCCCCATGAGATCAATGGTCTCAGGTTTGGGGCCAATGAAGTCAATTTGACACTCGGCACACATTTGCGCAAACTCACTACTTTCAGACAAAAAGCCAAAACCAGGATGAATGGCTTGTGCACCAGTTAAGATCGCCGCCGACAAAATATTGCGCTCATTCAAATAAGAGGCCACTGGCATGGGACCACCCACACAAACGGCTTCATCTGCTAATTTCACATGGAGGCTGTTAACATCAGCCCTTGAATAAATCGCAACCGAGCGAATGCCTAATTCCTTAAGCACTCGAATAATGCGCACGGCGATTTCGCCACGATTGGCGACTAAGACTTTCTGGTACATAGTTTTTTCTCTCCTTTAGGACACCATGAAGGTAATTGTGGCACTGCAGATGACTTGGCCATCAACAGACACAGTGCCTTCCCCAACACCGGCATTTTGCCGCAATTTCGTTAATTCTACCGCAATTTCCAGGGTATCCCCAGGGGTCGCCCAGCCACTAAAGGCGGCTTTTTCGATCCCGCCGAAAAAGGCGATATGTCCCGCAAACTCTGGCAGGGACAATAAAGCCACAGCCCCAGTTTGGGCCAGGGATTCCACCATGAGCATTTGCGGATAGCGGGCCGGGCCCTTGGCATAGCCTTGGACCACCGCTTCATTGTTGGTGATATTTTTAATGGCTGAACAACTCTTGCCAGCCTCTAAAGCCACCACCCGGTCAATGAGCAACATGGGATAACGGTGGGGTAAGATTTGTTGAATGTCCACATTTACTTGGGTCATTTTACCCCCTCCTTAATCCGGTTGAATCGTCATCAATGGTTGATCGAAGTCCACCATATCTTCATTGTGCACGTCAATGCTGACAACGGTGCCGTTAAACTCACTTTTAACTTCCGTCAGCATTTTCATAGCTTCAATGACACAGACGATTTGCCCCTTTTGGATGTGGTCCCCCACATGGACGTAATTATTTTTATCTGGGGCTGGTTGTAGATAAACCACCCCCACCAATTGGGCCTTGATCACACTGCGTTTGTCTGGAACTTTAGCAGCTGGCTTGCCCGCACCGCCGGCTTTAGCCGGGGCTGTTGCTGGGGCCGCATTAGCCGCGACTGGTCCTGGGATACTAGGGGCCACCGGGGCACTGGTTTCATTCTTGCTTAAATAAACATGAGCCCCGTCAAAATCCAGGTCCATTTCCCGAACCGTGGATTCATCGAAGGTCTGTAATAACTTAAATAATGTCTCTTGATCCATTGCTTATACACCTCGCCATTTCTTCATTGCTAATACGGCATCATGACCGCCAAAACCGAAGGAATTGCTGATGGCATAATCCACAGTGGCGTTTTGATTGGCTTCAGTGACCAAGTTGACCTGACAGTCAGGATCTTGTTCTGTGACCCCAACGTTGATTGGCATTTTATCTTTTTGCAACGCTGTCAACGTAGCGATGGCTTCAATGGCCCCCGCCGCCCCTAACAAGTGGCCGGTCATGCTCTTAGTGGAGCTGACTAAAACATCAGGATCCTTGCCAAAGACCGTGTTGATGGCGATGGCTTCCATGACGTCATTGGCCTTGGTGCTGGTGCCGTGGGCATTGATATAACCCACTTGATCTGGGGTGATATCCGCGTCATCGATAGCGATTTGCATGGCATTGGCCGCACCGGCGCCGGTTGGATCTGGGGAGGTCATATGATAGGCGTCACAGGTACTGCCGTAACCCACGATTTCGCCATAAATCTTGGCACCCCGGGCTAGGGCATGTTCTAAATCTTCCAACACCAAAGTGCCAGAGCCTTCGGATAATAAGAAGCCTGAGCGCTTGGTGTCAAACGGAATCGATGCTTGGGCTGGATCCGTGGCGCGGGTGATGGCCGTTAGGGCCGTAAAGCCGCCCACGCCCATCACGTTATTCACCGCTTCCGCACCGCCGGAGATCATCATGTCCGCCCGCCCACTTTGAATGTGGTGAAAAGCTTGTCCCAAGGCATCCGTGGATGAGGAACAAGCCGTCACGATACATTGACAGGTGTTCTTGGCTTTAAAGCGCATGGCAATATTGCCCGCCGCCATGTTGGCGATGGTTTCCGGGATAAACATCGGTGAAATTCGATCCGCACCCTTGGTATACATCTTCACCACTTGTTCAGTCATGGTGGTCAAACCACCAATCCCCGAGCCATACATCACGCCTAAACGTTCAGGGGCAACCACGCCTTCTTCAAAGTTAGCGTCGGCCATGGCTTCTAGGGCTGAATAAACAGCGTATTGGGAAAATAGATCCATCCGCTTCGTATCTTTTTTGTTCAGCCGAACCACCGGGTCAAAATCTCTGACATCCCCGGTCAAGGTGACATTTAAATCAGAAGCATCAAAGTGGGTAATTGGCCCCGCAGCCAGCTTATTGGTATAAAGGCCGTCGATGAAACTCTTGACGTCATTACCAATAGGCGTCACGGCACCAATACCGGTCACAACAACTCTACGCAAAGTAATTCCTCCTAGTTTATAAATCCATGTTCCGAAGATCAGCGGCCGCCTGCAAGCTACATGTACATGCCGCCATTCACACTAATGGTTTGGCCGGTAATATAGTCGTTTTCGGCTAAGAAAATGGCCGTGTGGGCAATTTCTTCAGGTTCAGCGGCCCGTTTCAACGGGATCCGAGCCAATAGTTCAGCCTGGACTTTGTCGCTGAGCTCTGTGGTCATCGCCGTATTGACCATCCCTGGGGCAATGGCATTACAGCGAATCCCCCGCAATGCCCCTTCTAAAGCCGTGGTCTTGGTTAAACCCAAGATACCCGCTTTAGCAGCACTGTAATTGGCTTGGCCGATATTGCCGGTCAAAGCCACTACGGAGGAAATATTGATAATACTGCCAGATTTTTGTTTATACATTAATTTCAAAGCCGGTTGCAACACGTTAAAGGTGCCCAACAGGTTGGTCTGGATGACTTTCATAAAATCATCTGCCCCCATGCGCAACAATAACTGGTCGTCGGTGATGCCGGCATTATTCACCAGCACATCCAAGGACCCATATTGGGCTTTGATGGCCTTCACCAAAGTTTGGCCGTCTTTGGGATCACTGATATCCCCAATGGCAGTGCCCACTTCATGGTTGAAGTCGGCAAATTCGGCCAAAGTTTCAGGGGCAATGTCATGGCGGCTATTTAACACCACTTGGGCGCCTTTGGCCGCAAAGGCCAGGGCAATGGCTTTACCAATGCCCCGGGAAGAACCGGTGACAAAAACAACTTTATCTGTTAAATTCATGCGTTCATCGCTCCTTGCAAAGCTGATACCGTGGCAGTCAATGTGTCTTGGTCTTCAACATGATAGGTCTTCACACCTTTTAACGTCTTGCGGGCAAAGCCACTTAAAGTGTGGCCCGGGCCCACCTCAACCAAGGTGTCCACGCCCATATCCGCTAGTTTTTGCAAACATTGAGCAAAATGGGTGGGCTCAGTAATTTGGTCGATCAACGTTTCAGCGGTGTTCACATGATCAAAAGGCACCACCAAGGTATTGCTCAAAGTAAGCACTTTGGGATCTTTGAAAGCAGCTGCCCGTAAGTCGGCGCTTAAATTAACCGCCGCATAGGACATCAACGGGGTGTGAAAGGCCCCAGCAACTTTTAAGGGAATGGTTTTAAAACCAGCGTCATCTAATTGTACCTTGGCTAAATCAACGGCCGTTGCATCCCCGCCGATCACCACTTGTTTGCTGGTGTTGTAGTTACAAATATTCACATAACCGGCCTTGATATTCCCGCAGATTTCAGCCACTTTGGCGTGGTCTTTGGTCATCACGGCCACCATTTTGCCTTTAGACTTCTCAGCAGCGGTCTGCATCAATTGGCCCCGTTTGGTGACCAGTTGAATCCCCGTCTTTAGATCCAGGGCGTCTGCCCCAATCAAGGCGCTGTATTCCCCTAGACTCAAGCCTAGATGGGCCACGGGTTTTGGCAATTGGTCCGCCACTAGGGCATGGACCCCTAAACTCATGGCCACCACCATGGGTTGTAACATGGCGGTGTTAGCTAAGGCGGCTTCGTCATGGACTTTGGCTTGGATGTCAAAGCCACAAGCTGCACTGGCCTGGTCAATGATATCGCGATAAGTTTTGTAATTATCATAAAGGTCTTGGCCCATATTCAAATATTGAGCCCCTTGGCCTGAAAATAAATACGCTAATTTCATTAAATAAATCTCCCAGCGTTTTGTAATAAGGCGTCGGTTTCTTGCACTAAGTCTTGAATAATTTCAGCAGCAGGTTGGATCTTTTTCACCAAGCCCGCAATTTCACCGGCCATAAAGGAACCTGTTTCCTTGTCCCCTTCTTGCACAGCCCGGCGCAGACTACCGTTACCCAATTCATCTAATTTAGAGAAATCTGGGTTCGGTTGTTGGGCTTCAGCTTTTTCCATTTTCAAGAACTTCTTGCTCATCTTGGTCTTCAAGACCCGCACCGGGGCCCCGGCATATTGACCGGTGACTTGGGTGTCGATATCTTTGGCCTTGAGCACCGCATTTTTGTAGTTGGCGTGAATATTGGTCTCTTCAGCGGCTAAAAAGCGGGTACCCATTTGCACCCCACTAGCCCCTAACATGAAAGCGGCGGCAATCCCGCGGCCATCGCCAATACCCCCGGCCGCAAAGACGGGAATATCCACGGCATCTACCACTTGGGGTACCAAGGCCATGGTGGTCAATTGGCCAATATGGCCGCCGGACTCCATGCCTTCAGCTACCACGCCGTCAACGCCAGTACGGGCCATCATGCGGGCCATGGCAGCTGAAGCCACCACCGGCACCACTTTACTGCCAGCCGCTTTAAAGGCGTCTATGTACTTGCCCGGATCCCCAGCTCCCGTGGTGACCACGGGGACGTGGGCATCTAGAACAACTTTGATGACTTCATCCACAAAAGGCGATAAAAGCATCACGTTGACCCCAAACGGTTTGTCCGTTAAGCTGCGAGCAACTTTGATTTGTTCGGCCACTACCGCCCCTGGGGCATTGCCGGCACCGATGATGCCTAAGCCACCACCGTTTGAAACTGCTGCAGCCAATTGGCCGTCAGCTACCCAAGCCATCCCACCTTGAATAATGGGGTAGCGGATTCCTAGATCCTCAAAAAAGGCCGTTGCTTTCATTTGTTCGACTCCTTAACTTAGGCTTGCTTTTCCACGTAATCAACTAAATCTTTAACGGTATCAATGCCATCTTCAGCTTCGATTTTCACATCAAATTCGTCTTCGATTTCGTTGATGATTTCAAAGATATCTAAGCTATCAGCGTCAAAGTCGTTTTTGAAATTAGATTCCAATTTAACTTCTTCAGGTTCTTTGTCTAATTGATCAGCGATGATGTCTTGAATTTTTTTGAAAGTTTCTGCGTTGTCTGCCATGGTTAAATACCATCCTTTATTTTTTATAGTTTTAATTTATTTTTTGATAACTCTGTAACCTAATTTAAAAGTGGTGCGCTTGCTAAGCTGTGCTTAAAATCTGATAATCTCAGAACCCAAGGTCAAGCCCCCGCCAAAACCGGCTAAGGCGATGACACTCCCAGGTTTGATTTTACCAGCGGCGTTTAATTCGTCCAATAAAATGGGCACGCTGGCGGCTGAGGTATTCCCATACTCACTGATATTCATTGGGAACTTCTCAATAGGTTGGTGCAGTTTTTTGGCGATGACTTCCACGATACGGGCGTTGGCTTGGTGTAAGACGAACAAGTCCACATCATCAGCCGTCAAGTTAGCTTGTTCTAAGGCCCGGTTGATGGACTTAGGCACATTTCTCGTGGCAAAGGTATAAACTGCCCGACCATCCATGGTGACGTACTTACCAGGATTATCCTTGGTGGCACCCGCACTAAATGGGGAGTTGTTTTGGGTACCGGCCATGGTGATTTTATCCCCCAAGTCCCCCATACTCAACAAGTCTTCGCCTAAGAACATTTCCCCAGGTTCAGCGTTCTTTTCTAACAAAACGCCCCCAGCCCCGTCGCCAAATAAGACGGCGGTGGTCCGGTCTTCCCAGTCCGTGTACTTGGACAAAACTTCGGCGCCGATCAAAATCCCCTTGTTGTAGTTAGGGTTTGCAAATAAGCCCCGGACCACACTCAAGCCATAAATAAAGCCGGAGCAGGCGGCATTTAAATCAAAGACAAAGGCGTTCTTAGCACCGATGGCCTTTTGCACACAAGCGGCAGCGGTGGGTACGGCTTCGGAAGCACTGGCCGTGGCCACCACGATGAAGTTGATGTCTTCTGGATCCACCTGACTTTGTTTTAACAAGTCTTCAGCCACATTGACCACCAAATCCGTGGTATCTTCGTCAGTGACCACGTGGCGGCGTTTGATCCCCGTCCTAGAGCTGATCCATTCGTCATTGGTATCCATAATTTGGGCCAAATCATCATTTGAAATCACTTTGCTAGGTGTATAATGTGCAGTTTTTGTAATTTTGAGCAAAATTAAAGCCATCCCTTTCTTTATATCCGGGTTGATACGGTATTCGGCCGACCCTCTAAGAAGTTTAGCAGATGATCAATGGCCTTTTCAATCAGGCTGATCTCATGATCACTAAACCCCTGTAAGAAAGTATCCACCATCTTCCGATGAAACGAAGCATGGAGCCGATAAACGGAGCGACCTTTTCTGGTCAATCCCAGGCGGATCACCCGGCGATCGTGTTCGCCCCGTAGCCGCAACACATAGCCTTTACGGGCTAAATTATTCACGGTGGCGGTCAATGTCCCGGGGTTAATGGACAGCTCCTTGGACACTTGGGAGCTGGTTTTATGTTCATACATTGAAATGGCATTGATCGCATGGATTTCTTTAATGGATAAATCACTAAAGGGACCCTTTTTTAATTCTTTTTCTTCAATATTGGTAATATCCCGGTAAGCCTGAACGAGTTTGGTGTTAATTCTTTGTTTAACATCACCAGTCACGCGGTTTTCCACCTTCCATAGCTAATGTACCACAAAGGCTAGCTTGGCAAGGCAGGCTTTTTGCCCGTCTAATAAGACAGTGCCTTTGAATTCATAATCCTGGCCGTCTTTTTCAGTCAGTGCCACCTCATAGGTCAATTCACTGCCGGGGGTGACGGTCTTTCGAAACTTGACCCGCTTTAAGCCCGCCAGTTCAATGACGGCGGCCTTATTTTGAGATTTGATAAAAATTCTGGCAGATTGCTGTAGCCCCTCTACCAATAATACCCCCGGTACCACGGGTTCCCCAGGGAAATGGCCCTGAAAATAAGGGGCATCTACCGCAACGGTTTGATGGGCGGTGATAGAATTATCGTTAATCTCCAGGATTTCATCCACCATTAGCTCACTGCCCCGTTCTGGGATCAACGCTTCAATTGCTTTTAAAGAGAGACTAGTCACGAGCAACCTCCTAAAAAATTACTTCAAACATCAAAATATTTAACTTTAAGCATAGTACCCTGTAAGAAATAAAATGTCAAATTTCAGCTGTCCGTCAACAACAGCTTAACCGCCGCCTCTAGGCGTTGCTGGCCTTGTTTGGGGGCAATGGCATTAAAGCCCTTACTTTGAATCAGGTGGGCACTTTTATAGCTCATACTGACGAAATCTGCCGACAATTTTGGGTCGATGTCAATGATCCGCTCAAAAGCCGAATTACTGGTGACTAAAATTTTGTCATAGTCCTGGACTTGCAATAAATGAGCCAGCCGCAAAGCCTGCAAATAGGTGACACTATTTTTATAAACCACCAGGGCCTGCCAATTCTTGGCATTTAAATTGAGGGGATTATAGCGATCAGACAAGTCCCCCCGCAGCCAGAGGATTCGCTTACGAGCATACATCCGGGCCCGTAGCATGGTGGCCAGGGAATCCTGCTGTTCGCTGCGGCTGGTGAGCACACTGTCAAACCCCGCCTTTTGGGCCAACAGTTGCAGGCGGGTACTGATCACCGCCAATTGGGGCTTTTTAGCCGAATTTTGAAAAAAGGGCTGAATACACTGGAGGGCAAAGCCGCTGGTCAAGGCCAAAATATCGGCACTTTTGATCAGTTGGATCTGCTTACGCTGTAAATGTAGGGGCGCTAACTCCGTGAGATTAATAAAGTCGGTTTGCTGCTGGAGCAGACGGGTCAACAGTCTGGTGGGCAAGCTTTTTTGCGAACGTGTGATTAAATATTTTTTTGCCATATGGTCTCCTGTACCAAATTAATAAACAGTCATTGCGTTAATTTTATGGGAAATCGCCGCATTTTTCCAGTAAATTTATAATTTATTTTCATGAAACCATTATTTTGCGGGGAATATTTGACATAAATTAAATAACGTGTAACATTATATATTGACTGTTCGTATACGAACAAAGCAAAGGAGCGGCAGTATGGAGGCAAATCAAGTAGCCATGATTCAGCAACTGTTATCCCAGAATCGGCGCTTTCGAAAAATTACCCAACGCCTATCCAGTGAAGTAGCCAAGCGCCACAACGTGACCTATACCCAAGTGTTGACCCTAGAAATCCTGCGGCACCATCCCAACACGGATTTGAATCAACTAGCAGAGCAATTGCATCTATCCAAAAGCTCGGTATCCGGCATCGTTGAACGCTTAATCACTGGGGGCTTGGTGGCTAAGGCCAAACAAGACCAAGACCAACGCAAGCTAGCTATCCAATTGACCAAAAAAGGCCAAGCTTTGGATGCAGCGATTCACACTGAATTCTACGCCCAATTGGCACCAGTGCTACAGGTACCATCTTCTGAACTTGCGTCATATTTCAAAACCCAGCAACGCATTATCGAAAAATTCGAGGAGGAATGTCAATGAACGTCAGTCGACGTGAGTTAAATATTTTACTAATTGTCGGCATCGGTAACTTTTTAGGATTCTTAAACCAAACCCTGATGAACACTGCCTTGCCTAGTATTATGCGGGAATTTTCCATTTCCGCCAGCCAAGGGCAGTGGTTGTCCAATGGTTATATGTTGATTAATGGGGTCATGATTCCTTTGACCGCTTTTTTAATGGACCGCTTTAAGACTAAACACCTATACTTGACCGCCATGTCCATGTTTACCATCGGGACCGTGGTGGCCGGGTTTGCCCCGGACTTTTGGATTCTAATTTTAGGACGCATGTTCCAAGCCGCCGGGACCGGGATTTTAATTCCCTTAATGAACGTGATCACCATGCGCATCTTCCCCATTAACAAACGGGGGCGGGCCATGGGTTTCATTGGTTTAGCCATGAACTTTGCCCCGGCCATTGGGCCCACCTTGTCCGGGTATATTGTGACCAACTTCACCTGGCGCTACTTATTTTACATGGTGGCACCCTTAGCGATTTTAGACGTGATTTTGGCAAGCTTCCTATTGAAGAACTATGGGGAAACTGTCAAATTGAAATTCGATACCATCAGCATCGGTTTATCCATGGTGGGGATGGGGGCTTTATTAGCCGGCTTAAGCAATGCCGGGGAAGGCAACTGGCTGTCCTGGTCGGTGATTGGCCTGATTTTCTTAGGCCTAGCCGTCCTCACTTATTTCGTCCGGCGCCAAATGCACCGGCCAACACCCTTGTTAAACTTCAAAGTCTTCCAATACCGTAACTTCACCCTGGCGGTCATCACCAACGTCTTCGTCATGATGGCTTTATATGGTGGGACTTTGTTACTCCCCTTATTTATTCAAAACGTCCAGGGCCAATCCGCCCAAATTTCTGGGCTGGTGTTACTGCCTGGGGCATTGATCACCGCCATTATGTCGCCAATTTCCGGGACCTTGTACGACCGCTATGGGGCTAAATACTTGAGCTTCATTGGCCTGTTGATCCTAGCCATTAGTACCTTTATGTTTGCCCAATTACAGCTGGCCACGGGTTTGTTGTACATCATCATTTGTCAGGCCGTGCGCAACTTGGCCATTGGCCTGACCACCATGCCCCTGCAAACCGAAGCCTTAAATGCCCTGCCCCGGAATTTGATTTCCCACGGGTCGGCCATGTATACCACCATTCGCCAAATCGCCGGTTCCATGGGGACCGCCTGCTTGATCACGGTGATGAGCTTAGTTTCTAAAGCTTCCAGCCACCAAGCTGCCTTGGCCCAATTGCAAGGTATCAACACCGCCTACGCCGTTTGTGGGGTCTTAGCTTTAGTGGGGGCCTTTTGTGCCTTGAAACTAGTTCCCCGCCGCAACAAAGCTCCACAACCGCAAAATTTCGATGCCAGCGGTGCGGATATTAAAAAAATGGAATCGACAGATACAATTTAACTCTTTTTCGAGAAATGACGGTAATTTCAACTTTTACCTGAGTTTCTCTTTTTTTTACCCCCATAAACCGATATAATGTTTTCATAAAGTATTAGAAATCAATGAATTTACTATGAGGAGATTACCCATGAAAATTATTATCACGGTCATTGGCCAGGACAAAGTCGGTATTGTGGCCCAGGTTAGCGCGAAATTAGCAGAACTCAATATTAATATTATCGATATCTCCCAAACTTTGATGCAACATAACTTTACCATGATCCTAATGGGTGAAACCGCCAGCGATAAAGCGGATATTGAAGGGATTCAAAATCAGTTAACCGCTTTGGGCGGCCAAATTGGCGTGGATATCCGCACCCAACGTCAAGAAATTTTTGACGCCATTCAAAAACTCTAGGAGGTATTCATGGAAAGCAGACAGATTTTAGAAACCATCCAAATGATCTCTGATGAGAATTTGGACATTCGGACGATCACCATGGGTATTTCCCTGCTGGATTGTATCGACAGTGATCCTAAACGGGCCAACCAGCGCATTTATGACAAACTCATGCGCAGTGCCAAGGATTTGGTGAAGGTTGCCAACGAAATCCAGATGGAATATGGTATCCCCATCGTAAACAAACGTATTTCCGTCACCCCAATTTCCATCGTGGCGGCCGCCAGCAACACCGATAACTACGTCAGTTTTGCCCAGACTTTAGATAAAGCCGCCACAGAATTGGGTATTGATATCATCGGGGGCTTTTCGGCTCTGGTGCAAAAAGGGTTTCAAAGTGGCGATACCAAATTGATTGCTTCTATTCCCGAAGCCTTAAAAGCCACCAGTCGGGTGTGCAGCTCCATTAATGTGGGGAGCACCAAAGCCGGCATCAATATGGATGCGGTGCAGCAAATGGGCCAAATCATCAAACAAGTGGCGGCCATTGATCCGGTGAAGTGTATGAATCTGGTGGTCTTCGCCAATGCCGTGGAGGATAACCCCTTCATGGCCGGCGCCTTTCACGGGGTGGGTGAAGCCGATCGGGTCATCAACATGGGGGTCAGCGGCCCCGGCGTGGTGAAGCACGCCCTAGAACAGGTCAAGGGTCAGCCCTTTGACGTGGTTTCTGAGACCATCAAGAAAACCGCCTTTAAAGTTACCCGCATGGGCCAGTTCGTGGGTAACGTGGCGTCTGAGCGCCTGGGCGTGCCTTTTGGCATCGTAGACCTCTCCTTGGCCCCAACCCCGGCTCGGGGGGACTCCGTGGCCGAAATCTTGGAAGAAATGGGCTTAGAGAGTGTTGGTGCTTATGGCACCACGGCTGCTTTAATGCTCTTAAACGATGCAGTTAAAAAAGGTGGCGTCATGGCCTGCGAGCATGTGGGTGGGTTGTCCGGCGCCTTTATCCCAGTGTCAGAAGACGCGGGGATGATCAAAGCCGTGGAAGCTGGCCGCTTAGGCTTAGAAAAACTAGAAGCCATGACCGCCGTTTGTTCCGTAGGGTTAGACATGGTGGCCGTCCCTGGGGACACGCCAGCCAGCACCATCAGCGGTATGATCGCCGATGAAGCCGCCATTGGCGTGCAAAACAACAAGACCACTGCCGTGCGGGTCATCCCCGCCACCGGTCAAAAAGTCGGTGAAGACATCAACTTCGGCGGCCTCTTCGGCCACGCCCCAATCATGGCGGTGAACCCCAGCAGTGCCGCGGACTTCATCGCCCGGGGCGGTCGCATTCCTGCACCGATTCATTCCTTTAAAAACTAATATTTCATTTGGTTCATCATAAAACCAATTATAGTTTAAACGACTGGCCTATAACAGAAAGCTTTTTGTGGCGTTCTGTTATAGGTCAGTTATCTTTAGCATTCATTTTTAGGTTGGTTGAGATGGTTACAATTTAAAAAACATGTCGATATTTTAACAATCTGATTGGTCCGTCTCTTGTTTTAAACACCTTATTGCGTTTATGATAGCTATAGATTATGACACATGTCCATAATTTGACATATGTTTTCAATTTAACTAGATTAGCCGTTCCTTTATGAATTAATCATTGCAAATTTTGAAAGGGGTACTTCTATATGAAAATTGCAATTATTACCGGGGCGTCATCTGGCCTAGGCCATCAATATGTGCACACTGTAGCTAAAAAAATGCCGACACTTGACGAAATTTGGATCATAGCTCGCCGCAAAGACCGTTTAGTCCAACTGGCTGAAGAAATGCCCACGCAACGTTTCCGGGCGCTGCCCTATGATTTAACTGACGCTGAATCATTTCACAAGTTACAAGGCCTTTTAGACAAGGAAAAACCTCAAGTCCAATTACTGATCAATAATGCCGGCGTCCTGCACAATGGCCCCGTGGCATCAGTACCAATTGAACAACAACAACAAATGATTGCGCTAAATGCCATTGCGCCAGTTATGATGGTTAATGCGGTATTGCCTTACATGCAACGACACAGTAGCATTATCAATGTGGCCTCCGTGGCAGGTTTCACCCCATCACCGAATATGGTGGTGTACGGGGCTACCAAGGCATTCTTGTTGTTCTATACCAAGGGCTTGCATGCCGAACTGCGGGCACGTGGCATCCATGTCCTCGCCTTGGCCCCTGGTAATATGCATACCGCTTTGTTCAGTGCCACTGCGCCTGGCGATCCCGCCGACAAGAAAAGCATTGTCGATTATCTGCCCTTCTTAGATTTACCAAAAATTACGCGACGTTCCTTGACCATCGCAAAAATGGATTGCATGGTTTATACGCCTAGATTATTTTATAAGCTATATCGTACCCTCACTACCTTAGTACCTGCTTCGGTAATGACTCGTTTCAGTAAAGTATGACCCCTAGCATAAAAAGGGCGTTAGCTGATAACTCAATAAACCCTGTGCTGGACATGGTGGCGGTCCCTGGGGACACGCCGGCCAGCACCATCAGCGGCATAATCGCCGATGAATCCGCCATTGGCGTGCAAAACAACAAGGCCACCGCCGTGCGGGTCATCCCCGCCACTAGTCAAAAAGTCGGTGAAGACATCAACTTTGGCGGCCTCTTCGGCCACGCCCCAATCATGGCGGTGAACCCCAGCAGTGCCGCGGACTTCATCGCCCGGGGCGGTCGCATTCCTGCACCGATTCATTCCTTTAAAAACTAATAAAAATAGGCCGCTGACTGAAAATCCAAATTCGATTTTCGACCAGCGGCCTTTTTTCTTACGTATGAAACATTTTTTGCCCATTTTGTTTGAGACTGTGCTTTTCGAACAACAGATTAGCCACTAAGGCGATGGCTAAAATGATAAAGCTAATTAAGGTGAGCCATAAAGGCGCTTGACGGCGGATCAAGGCAATGGCTACTAAAATACCGCTGATAATGGTGTAACAGATTTGGTAGCTCATTAACGTATAGTTATCCGAGTGCTGGCCGAGTACCAAAATGATGGACACCACGACCAGGACCACTTGTAAAATCGGGCTCACGATGAGTATGGACCAGCCCTGGCCGCCACCCTGCCAATCCAGCCCCGCCAACAACGTCAGGGTCAGCAAAAATAAATAAAACAACAATTTCACTGGGTTGACCCGAAAGCGCTTGATCATCAAACTGGCGGTGAACACAAAGCCGGCGCCCCATAAGACCCACAGGACCCACCAGCCCTTGGCCGGGTCATAAGTCAGGATATTCACCACGGTACAAATCAGACTGCCGGTCAATAAACTCAAAAATAACCAGCGCATTATGGACCGGGCTTTAAAGGGATGTTCCGGGTAGCTGGGGTACGTTTGCGGGCTGGTTTGACTTGTGGCTTGGGCGATGGTAGGTGTTAAACACAGGGGGCAAATTTTGGCATCTGGCAACAACTGCATTTGGCATTTCAAACAGCGCATTATTTAAGCCCCCAATCATTGGAGTAAATCAGAATATCTGTGTGAACCAACCGCTTCAGTTCCGCAAAGAAATTGCGAATCAGAGTTGGTTCCAAGATCCTGCGGTTAAAGGACAGGGTCAACTGGTCTTGAAAGGTCACCAGGTTACAAACCACTGGGTTAGTTTGGCTGGGATAGGCCACAAATTCGAAATTTGCCACAGCCGCAGCCATATCCGCCGGTAACTTCACCACCCCTAAATTGGAAAACGTCAAGGTAGTGCTCTTATTGCCCCCCATGCGAAAGCCCGTCCGGACAATCAGGGTTTTGGGCACCAACGGTACAAAGCGCACGAATTTATTCCGGGCTAAGCTCACATTACTGGCAATCATTTGCCGCAAATTCGCCGCATTCAACTGGTTCTGCAATTGTTGGCTGAGACTGGTGATGATTGTGGCTAAATCCGGATTTAGTTGGGGCTGCCAAGTTAAGGTGATGGAACCAAAGAAATTCCGCAGGGTCGTGGATGGAAAATAGGCCCGTAAATTCACCGGCAAGACGATGACAATAGGCCGGTGCAACTGGGTGGCATCCAGGTCTTGGGTGATGGCCTGCATCAATAAGGCCGTCAGTAAACCCGTGACAGTGGTGCCCTTGGCGTGAGCCAGGCGGTTCACTGCCGCTGCCGACAGCACCCCAGTGATCACATTGTGGCCCACGGGGTTCAAGGGCCGCCCCTTCAATTTATAAGCATTGCTGGTTTCCACTGGAGCCGCCGGTTTAAACTTGGGGGTCATTTTCGCATATTTCAAATAACTATCCTCAATGCCGTCAATGCCACTGCCGGAAATGTTGACAAGCTCATTGGCCGGGGTCGCCAAAGTCGTCTTGCCCTGTTGCAAATAATAGTAAATCAAGGCTTTTAAAAAACTCAAGGCCCCCATGCCATCGGTGATGGCATGCTCACATTCAAGGGACAGGCGCGACCCACTGTAAAGAATCCGCATTAAAAATGGCCCATCGTATTCGGAAGCAATCTCGGTGGTGGGATACAACGTCTCTGGGCGGCTTTGAAAGTCATGGGGATTGGACTCAATATAATTCCAAAATAACCCCTTGCGCAAGCGGACAAAGAAAACGGGAAATTTTGGGCGCACAATGGTGATCGCCTGTTGTAACCATTGGGGATCAATGGGGGCTTTCATGAGCACCGCCACTCGAAAAACATTACTATTTTGTTTGCTGGCTGTGGCTGGAAAAACTTTACCGGTATTATCTAATTGATACCAATCATCCATATTGTTTGTCCCATCTATTAATATAGCTTCAGTCTACCATAGACCTGTCGCTAGGCACTCAACCCCCAGGCTGAATTGTCAGCGTTTCCCCAAAACTAACTGGCCACAAAAAAATTCGCTGGTGCGAAGACTGACCAGCGAATTTTTGACGTTGTTACTTGCTTTACGCTTGACTACCATTGGTGGCACAGGCTTGGCCCTTGCGGCGGCGAACCACTACCCTGCCAGCTTGCCAACAAGTGAAATACAAAAGCCCAAATTGCACTAAAAAGTTGAGCCCTGACCCTAGGCTAAGACCATACCAGCCCGCCACGGCCCCAAGTAGATACCAACTGCCGCCCACCAGGCTAAAGTGTAAGCCCGTCCGCAGACCCAGTGACAACCCCTTAATTTTGAAAATCACGTAGGGCCAAACGATCATGAGACCCAGGAGACACCAAATCAAAAAAGAGACGCCCCAGGCTGCTAAAGGCCGGCTAAACCCAGGAACTAAGCTCAAACTCAGGGGATGACTCCCATTAAAGGAAGGTGTCGTTGTATTTAAAATACCCAACACCGTGCCAATGGTCAGCCCTAATCCAGAAATTTTTAAGAAATGTCGCATCACTTTCCGCCTCCCAAATTGCTGTTCAATTAAATTATCTGTCTACATATAAGTCGTTTAATTCTCGTCAAATAAACCGGGTTCATTTGTAAAGTTAATATATCATCATTTTCTAATTTTTACAATTTAAAATTTCATTTTATTCTTCATTTTAGTAACGATTAAGACTGGCTTTATTTTGTTATTTGTGGCGGTAAAAGCAAGGATTTCAAAGTTCAAATTATCATTTAATTCTAATTGGCATATGTGTTTATTATTAGCTTTAAATCCCTTTAGGTAATATAATTAACGTATAAGGATATCGTTGCAATTCACAGATTGGTATGGTTTTATATCACTATTTTGATACTCCGCTTGATTTATTTTTAGTCATTTCCCTAACTATGATTCTGGCTATTTTAATTTATCCCGAAAGGAAGGGATAAAAATGAGAAAGTCCGATGTAAACGAGGAAAATATCATGACTTTCCGGCAAGCTTTGCGACGTGGTATTAGGTATGTATCGTTGGGCGGAGATCGGCCGAGTTTTTTGGACAGCCCCGGCGCTAGAACAACTCAACGGATAATAGTTGCCCTTGCAATTGCAGTTGAAATTTCGATGCAATTATCAAATCATTGGCCTCTAAAGACTTTTCTATTTTGGACCCTTATTAATGTGGCTATGCTGGTTCTGGTAGTCATTCCAATCCATGTCAGTTTCTGGTATTGGTGGGCACGCCGGCATCATCCTTGATATGAAACGAGGGAATATTATGACATACTGGCAAGCTTTGAAACGAGGCATGCGCTATCTGATTTTTCCCAGACACGATGCAAAACAGGTCCCTGACTTTTTGGCAACTTCAATTGCCAAACGAGCTTATGTTATTATCGGCATGATCATGACCTTCGTTGCTGGCTTCGTTCCCTTTGTAAAACATTGGTCGGTTCAAATAATTGTTTTATGGTTTATTGGTTTGTTACTGTTCCTAACGATGGTTTTAAGTCCTATCTATGTTTCTGTGCTGTACTGGTTGACACGCTGGACTGCTAAAAAGTCCCCGCAGTCAACCATGACCCCTCACTAAAGTAAGGGACTTGAAGTATTTACTTCAAGTCTGGTTGTCTAGACTCAGTGTTTTTTGAACACTACGTTATCTTGGTGATCACACCTGGGAATGATACCCTAGTTCCCAGTTCTGTGCGGGCACTGTAAACAGTCCTAAGGTCAATGGGACCGTCAACCCGTGAGAAAACTGCTGCTCGTCAGCGGTTAAGCCTTGATAACATTGTCGAAGGGTAACCTCACGAACTCAAGTCTGATGAACTTGACGCCGTGGTCAGGTCTGTTTTACCTGGCGCTCAAATTTCATCGAAGGAGGGCATCATGCAAAATCGTGTCTTTGTCATCAATCGCCAGGGTGAGCCACTGATGCCCTGCACACAACGTAAATGTCGTAAATTATTACAATCTGGCAAAGCTAAAGTTATCAGGAAAGAACCTTTTACCATTCAACTGCTGTTTGGCTCAACCGGTTATAAACAACCTGTCTCAATTGGTGTAGATTCTGGACAGCATCATATCGGTTTGGCCGTTACTTCTCAGGATAAAGTTTTATTCCAAGGTGAAGTCAGTCTGCGGCAAGACGTGAAAAAATTACTGGATACTCGGCGAAGTTATCGACGTGGTCGCCGCGATCGTAACACCAGATACCGTCCGCCCCGTTTCCTGAATCGGGCCAAGCCGGTTGGCTGGCTACCGCCATCGGTTGCCAGCAAAATCCAGCACAACATCAATTGGATTCAGCGCCTGCAAGCGGTACTGCCTAAAGCAGAACTGCACATCGAAGTGGGCAAGTTCGACATGGCTAAGATGGTCCAGCCGGGTATCACCGGCTTAGGCTATCAGCAAGGCGACTTATATGGTTACGAGACCACAAAGCAATATGTCTTAGACCGGGATAATTATACCTGCCGGATCTGCCACGGCAAAACCAAAGACCCAAAGCTCAAGATCCATCACATCATCTACCGGTCTACTGGTGGCACCAACCAGGTGAGCAATCTGCTCACGGTGTGTGCTACTTGTCATACCCAGGCCAATCACCAGCCCGGGGGCAAGCTCTATGCCCTGCAGGCGAAGAGATTTCAAAGCCATCATTCTCTAAAGGGCGCCACCTTTATGAATATCTTGCGCCGTCGGTTGTTCACGGCTTTTCCAGAAGCAAAGTTTCAGTATGGGGCCCAGACGACTTTAAACCGAGCCAAGTTAGAGCTGCCAAAAGCCCATTA
>NZ_AZGA01000057.1:121295-156133 GCF_001436375.1 Agrilactobacillus composti DSM 18527 = JCM 14202
GAAAGGCCGGAAAACACCTAATACCACCAGCAAGCGAAATGCCAAAAACACGAAAGCTATCAACGGGTTTCATCTCAATGACTATGTCCAACTGCCTAACGGCCTAAGGGGCAATATTTCCGGATTCAGCGGTAAAACAGCTTGCTATGTAAAAGCTGGAGACGACCATTATTTGACGATCAACCCAAAATACAAACAGGTCAATCTAAGCAAACTCAAAGTGATCCGGCACCAAAATAACTGGAACGTTGCTGAAATCAACACCTCAGACTACATGATGGCGTAATAACTTTCTACGAAAGTTAGTGCTATCCATCCTTAGGTTTTAACCAGAGGACTTCCGCACAATTCTATTAAATCACCGCGTTTATGCGTCCAAGTGCTAGCGCCTATGAAAGGGCGGGATTGACCATGTCCTACGGGCAAGCTCTAAAAATTAGTATTAAGTATCTAATTATCCCCAACTGTTTATGGATAGCGCCCCTGATTTCCTTAAAACTAAACGAGCCACTAAACTGTTAAGCCTCATATCCTTCCTGATTGTTTTTATCGGCTTGACGCTAACGCCAAAGCAGGCAAGTTGGCTAACGCTCCTTTTAATCATGCTGGTTGGTTCAATATTTGTAATCATCCTA
This sequence comes from Agrilactobacillus composti DSM 18527 = JCM 14202, assembly GCF_001436375.1. GTDB lineage: Bacteria > Bacillota > Bacilli > Lactobacillales > Lactobacillaceae > Agrilactobacillus > Agrilactobacillus composti. Next base: position 121,931 of record NZ_AZGA01000057.1, read on the forward strand.
ATCATGCCCCTATATGTTGTGGGCAGTTATCGGAAATGGGAACACCATAAAAAACGCCAAAACTAATGATCCAGCTTAAATCTGATCATGCAAATAAGCCTTTGGAAAATTCAGTTATTTTCCGAGGGCTTATTAATATAGCTTACTTTTTAGAATCATTCGAAAAGAAACGCAACATCCTATCATAAACGCCCAGATACGTGAGCCCAATAAATACCAACCAAACAATCGCCAGACCAATGGCTAGGCCTAAAAAATTGGTGGTTCGACCTCGAAACAGGTTGATAATGATAAAAACAAGTGGGATGAGCAACGCCTTTAGAAACAAAAGACTGCCCCGTTTGATGGCGAGCAACATCATGACGCACCCCCTACTGCTAAAGCAGCGCCTAATCCGACAAGTTTATTATATTCCCTACGATTTGAAAGCGCTATCTTTATGCCCATAAAAATAGCCAGGACAGCTGCCCTGGCTATTTTTGATTAAACTTTGGCGGTATTCTTGGCTTTGACATATTGGGCCAAGGCGCCGGAAATTTCGGCGTGTTGCATCGGCGTGGTGATGTGAATGCCGTTGAAGTGCTCACAAATCACATCTACTAATTCTTCAGCGATTTGCAGGCCAACTTCCCGTTCATTCCCGTCAGCTTCAGCCGCCTTCATCCGGGTCAAGGTGTCCTCCGATAAGCGGATGCCCGGCACTTCATGGTGCAAGAAGCGGGCATTGCGGTAGGACAATAATGGCAAGACCCCTACAAAAATGGGCACTTGAATGTCATTATCAGCCACTACTTTGGCCAGATCTACGGCAATTTGCGGATCAAAGATGGGTTGGGTGATGATGTAATCCGCCCCAGCGTCAACTTTGCGGGCAATGGTTTTGGGAATCCGGTCTAAGTTACGGACATTGGGATTCAAAGCCGCCCCCACGGAAAAGCTGCAGGCTTTGCCTAACTTACGCCCCGTGGGTGAAATACCTTCATTATATTTCTTGAAATAACTAATTAATTCCGTGGAATGGACATCATATACCGAGGTGGCCCCGGGCAAATCCCCGACTTTGGCCGGGTCGCCGGTGATCACTAGGACATCATCTAACCCCAACATGGATAAACCCATGATTTCAGCTTGCAGGCCGATCAGGTTATGATCCCGGGTGGTGACGTGGACTAACGGTGTGATGCCATATTCCAGCTTCAACTTAGCCGCCAGGGCCAAGTTACTGATGCGGGTGGTGGCCAGGGAGCCATCGGATAAAGTGATGGCGCCGATACCGGCTTCTGCTAAGGCTTGGGCACTCTTTAGAAAACGGTCGGTCCTTAAGGTCTTGGGTGGGTCTAATTCCACCAGTGGGACCTTTTTAGTTTTGACCGCTTCTAAGAAAGGATGGGTGCGGGCCACAGCGGCCTGGTTTTCAGCTTGTTGCTGGCGAACCTGAACGTTGATCTCCGGTTGAACCGGCTGGCGGCTCTTTAACCCAGCGAATAAGCCGGCAATATGTTCCGGCGTAGTACCGCAACAGCCCCCGATTAAGTGGGCGCCCTTTTGGCGGAAGGTCTCCGCATAGGTGCGGAAATAAGCCGCGGATCCGTCATAGATCAACTGGCCGTGTTCCATATTGGGCAAACCCGCATTGGGATAAACCGCCAGGGGTGTCCCCAAAGGCAGTTGGGTCTTTTCCAACGCTTCATTCATCTGGTAGGGCCCCAAGTGACAGTTGGCCCCGGCTGCGGCCACCCCTAAGGCGGCCAATTCAGACAAGGCTTGGGTCAAAGTGGTGCCACCTTGCAGCACCCCGGGTTCGTACATGGTGACATTGGCCACAATGGGCAAATCCGTGAGACTTTGCACCACTTTAATGGCCCGTTTTAATTCGGCCAAGTCAAAATAAGTTTCCAACAGCAAACCATCGATGGCTTTAGTGGCCAACAGGACTTCAACCTGTTGGCGCACGCTGGCGTCAATGGCGGCCGGCGTCAGTAAATCTGGGTCGGTGATATCCGTGGATCCGGCAATCCCCCCAATGGTGCCTAAGATATACACCGGTCGTTCACTGGCGACTTTGGCGGTGTGGGCCAGACTGACGGCGGCTTCATTAATGGCCGTCAACTTGTTTTCCAAGCCGTAGCGGCTGAGCTTGATGCTGTTAGCCGCATAAGTGTTAGTCTGGATCACATCAGCCCCGGCGGCGATATACGCCTGGTGAATTTGTAAAATATCGCCACCATGGGTGAGATTCAAAGATTCAAAATCATGGCTAATGCCATATTGGCTGTAAAGTAAGGTCCCCATGGCCCCATCGGCCACCAGTACCTGATCTTGCAGTGCTTGTGCTAAATTTCCCATATTTTAAACAGCTCCTACGGATACCTCCGCTCTAACTTCATCGGTAGCTTGAACCATGTTCTTCAAGGCAGCGATGGCTTCCGGTTCATTACGCGTTTTCAAACCACAATCGGGATTGATCCAGAATTGATGGACATCAATGACCTGCAAAGCCCGATGAATATTTTGTTTGATTTCTTCAACACTTGGCACCCGTGGGCTATGGATATCATAAACCCCCAGGCCGATTTGTTTATCGTAAGTGACATTTTCAAAAGCCTTGATACTTTCACCATGGGACCGGGAAGTTTCGATGGAAATCACGTCCGCATCTAAAGCACTGATGGCTGGCAGGATATCTTCGAAATCAGAGTAGCACATATGGGTATGGACCTGGGTGCTATCCTTGACCCCAGTAGTGGTGATCTTGAAGGCTTCAACGGCATTATCCAGGTAAGCTTGGCGATATTTAGCCTTCAATGGCAGCCCTTCTCTTAAGGCAGGCTCGTCCACTTGGATGATGCGAATACCAGCATCTTCTAAGGCCTTGACCTCATGACGCAAAGCTAAGCCAATTTGGTCAGCCACGATGTTCTTTGGTAAGTCATCCCGGACAAAGCTCCAGTTGATGATAGTGACCGCACTGGTCAGCATCCCCTTCACCGGTTTCTTAGTCAAACTTTGGGCATAGACCGTCTCGTCAACCGTGATGGGTTCACTCCAAGACACATCCCCAAAGATTAACGGTGGCCGTACGCACCGGGAACCATAGCTTTGAACCCAGCCATTATCTGTGGCATAAAAGCCGCTGAATTTTTGGCCAAAGTATTCCACCATGTCGGTCCGTTCAAATTCCCCATGGACTAAGACATCTAAGCCCAAGTCCTCTTGGATGTTGATCCAGCGTTTGGTTTCTTGTTTGATGAAGTCTTTGTATTCCCCGTCACTAATCTGTTTTTTCCGCCAAGCTAAGCGTTTAGCCCGCACTTCTTTAGATTGTGGGAAGCTGCCGATAGTGGTAGTTGGCAGTAAAGGTAAGTCCAAGGATTCTTGGGCAACGACCCGTTGTTTGTAAGGGCTGTGCCGTTCGACCTTGGACTGCAACATGGCGTCCACAGCCCGTTTAACTTCCGGATTGTTCCGGTGTTCCGACGTATTCAAGGCTTGTAGGGCCGCTTGTTGTTGGTCGATTTCAGCCGCCACATCTTTGTCATTGGCAAAGTCCGTCAACACTTTCAACTCGCCCAATTTTTCATCGGCAAAGGCAATGCCGGCTTTGATGGTTGGGTCCAAGTGGGTTTCGTTTTTAGTGGTGATAGGGACGTGGAGCAAAGAGTTGCTAGGTTGCAACCACAGATGGTCGCTATCCACAACGGTTAATAAGTCTTTGATCAGTTCTGTTTTCTGAGAAAAGTCACTGCGCCAAACGTTGCGGCCGTCGATGATCCCGGCAGCTAAGATTTTGCCTGCGGGGAAGCCTAACGCCTTTAACTCCGGTAAAAGGGTGCCGTGATCATGGACGAAGTCAAAACCAAAGGCATCCACATCGAAGTTTAAGATATCTTCCAAATAATCTGGGCGTTCGAAGTAAGTCTGTAATTCGACTTTTAATTCAGGGGCAGCGGCCCGGATGGCAGCTAGGGCTTGACGATACAATTGTAATTGCTTTGGATCAGTCAAAGTGACCAAGCTAGGTTCGTCTAATTGGATCCATTCTACGCCGTTGGCAGCTAATTCTTTCACCACTTGTTGATATAGTGGCAATAATTGGTTCAATAATGGGATCAATTCTGCAGTGGTCAAATGGGCATCGTGTAACTTAGATAATTTTAAGAAAGTCACGGGGCCTAAGATAACGGGCTTGCCGTCAATGCCTAATTCGGCTTTAGCTTCTAAATAACGGGTTAACCAAGGGTTGTCCAATAATTTGAAGTTCACATCGTCTAATTCAGGGACGATGTAGTGGTAGTTGGTGTTAAACCATTTGGTCATTTCAGCGGCCACGTGGTCTTTGGTGCCCCGGGCAATGGCGAAATATTCAGTCAAACTTAATTGGTGATCAAAGTTGCCAAAGCGTTTGGGAATGGCATTAAAAGCCACCGATGTATCTAAGACATGATCATAGTTGCTGTAATCAGCCACGGGAATCACATCAATACCGGCTGCTTGTTGTTTCTTTAAAGCTTCTAGGCGAATGGCTTTAGTGCGTTTTGCAAATTCGGCTTCATCAATATCATGGCGCCAGAATTTCTCCAATGTGAATTTCCATTCACGTTTTTCACCTATACGGGGATACCCTAAATTGCTTGCTAATACCATTCCTGATTCCTCCTTGATTATCTGTGTGTCCGTAAAAACAAAAAAAAGCCCTTAGCAAAATAAAACATTTTGCTAAGGGCGTCTCATTGACGTGTTACCACCTTATTTTGCATATTGCTCACACAACATGCCTCGACCGGTTCGCCCAGGTCAAGCCTGGTAAACCGTAACGCGCTAATGGGCGCACCCATCATGTCCTCATCCAAAGGATTCAAACATGCACTGCTTCAAGACCATCTTCTAATTCGGTGACATTACCCTTTTCCATCTTCCGGGCTCTCTGTGAATTCACATAGAATTATACTCATCTTTTCATAGCAATTTAATATGATTAAAGAGTAGTTTAACGGCAGTTGGGTCAAATGTCAAGCTTATTTGCTCAAAATATTTATAGTCGGTTTAGTGGGCGCCCCATGAAATGGTGCCCTGGGCTGCTAAAATGGTATCGATGGCTTTTAATTCAGCGGCAGTAAAGTCTAAGTTGGCCAAGGCATGGACGTTATCCACCAATTGGGCGGGGCGGCTGGCACCCACTAGGACACTGGCCACTTCTGGTTCCCGCAAGTTCCAGGCTAAGGCCATCTCCGCTAAGGTTTGGCCCCGCTTTTGGGCTAAGTCATTTAATTGGGCCACTGTTTTCAAGGTAGCTTCAACTTGGGCCGGATGTAAGAAAGGACTGCTGGATTTTTTAGCCCGGGAATCTTCAGGAATACCGTGTAAGTACTTGTCCGTCAACAAACCTTGGGATAAGGCACTAAAGCCCACGGCTCCAATGCCAGCCTTACGCAATTCTGGGAAGACGTCTGTTTCCACTTCCCGGTTGAACATATTGTAGCGGGGTTGATGGATCACAAAGGGGGTCTTTAAATCCTTGAAGATCTTAGCAATGGCTGCCGTTTGCGCCCCACTGTAATTGGAAATCCCCACATATAAGGTCTTACCCTCATGGACTAATTGGTCCAGGGCTAAGGCTGTCTCGGTGACATCGGTCTCAGGGTCTGGGCGGTGACTGTAAAAAATATCCACATAATCTAAGCCTAAGCGCTGTAAACTCTGGTTGGCACTGGCAATGATACTTTTCCGGGAACCCCAGTCCCCATAAGGCCCGGGCCACATTTCATAACCGGCTTTGCTGGCGATAATCATTTCGTCTCGGTAGGGTTTCATATCGTGAGCCATGATGCGGCCGAAGTTGGCTTCGGCACTGCCAGGCACGGGGCCGTAGTTGTTAGCCAAATCGTAATAGGTGATGCCTAGATCAAAGGCCTTGTGGATGATGGCTTGCTGGTTGGCCAGATTGTCCACGCTGCCAAAATTGTGCCAGAGGCCTAAGCCAATGGCCGATAATTTTAAGCCACTGTGGCCTAAGCGTTTGTAAACCATTTGATCATACCGGGTACTGTCTGCTTGATACATAAAAAATGTCCTCCTTAAAAAAACGACGTGCTGTTTGTCAATTTCGCCTTGTTTATCCCAGGGCTTATGTTAAAGTTAGTGTACTACTTCAAGTCAACTTGAAGTAAAGTCTTTTTTAAGGAGTGCCTATGAAAACTTATTCCATCAGTACTGTTTCTAAAATGTACCACTTACCCGCTTCCACCTTGCGTTACTATGAGGAACTGGGTTTGTTATATAACGTGGGCCGTGATGGCATTCGCCGGGTCTACACCGACCAGCATTTATCCCGGTTGAGTGCTATTTGTTGTTTTAAAAATGCGGGGATGACCTTAAAAGAATTACAACTCCTTTTAAATTATGAATCTGAGAATAACGATTTGTCCGCTGTTATTGAATTACTGCAAGCCCACGATGTGCGCCTCAAAGAACAGCTGGCCTTATTGTTGGATAATGAAAATCATATTCAACGAAAATTACACTTTTACCAAGACATCGCTGCCGCTGAAAAGGCTGGTAAACCGGCACCGGAATGGGCTGATTATAAGACAAAGAACTTTATTCCTGCTCATGACTATTTTGGCCCGGCACCACAGCCTGTTGGGGTTGAAGAATAAAACCCTGGGCGCTGCCAAATACTAGATAGGAGGACATCGTCATTAATTTAGATAAAGCCTATCCGTTAATCGCCTATCAACTGCGGACCTCCTTTGCGTTTGATAAAGTACCTTTCACCAAGGACGTGATTGAAGTTCGCCATGCCCTTGATAAGGCCTACAAGATTGACAAAATCGTTATCTTAATTTCCAATCGGTCTCAAAGTGGCGCTGACCTGCTGTTTTTGAAGGCTCAGTTTAATGTGCTGTCGTTTTTAGGGCGCTATGGCGTTCATTTTCAACTCACGAACGATTTAGGGACTGCCCCACAGTTCGCTGGTGCTCAATATGCGCTGCCTACCTCAGAGTTTGATCGCGTTGAACAAGAATTGACACAAAAATAAAGCTAATCAGTAAGAACCATGTCCTTTTGAATCTGAGAATCACGATTTTTCAGCTGTTATTGAATTGTTGCAGGTATATTGCCGTGACCCGTTGCTTTTCAGGCGTACCAGCCAAAACTAAATTCAGCAGCTATGGCTTTATATTGAGGCATCACAACTGCTGGAAAGTCTGTTAAACCAGTCTGAACTAACTGCATTATAAATTAAAAATATTTAGCCAAGCTTACAATTATTTTGGCATCATGTTTTAAAATACCCCGGCCAAAAAATAAACCGTTTCCAAATCAATAAATTGATTCTTGCTATCTTATTATGGAAATTTTACAGTAATTTAAGATACCCCCTGTTTTGTCTGACCCAACTCTAATCCCCTGGCCATGAAGCCCCAATCCCCCTGTGTTATACCTATTATTGTACACAATTTATTTTGGGAGGTTGTTTGTTTTATGGATATCATTATTATGTTGATCATTACCTTGATGTTTCTGAAAGTCATCATCAAAGGTAAGTTTGATAAACGGGATTTTATGTTATGGATTCTCACCTTTGTCCTGGTGGTCGTCTTGTTTAAGTTACACGCAACAAGTAACTTGAATCTCAATTTATAGGGGGTGCTTCTAATGGAAAAAACAGTTTCAGCAACAAATGCGACACATGCAACTAGCAGCACCCTGGGCGCCACGTTAGGGTTTTGGGCTGCTAATATTTTCTTATTTGCTTATAACTTCGTTTTAGCTGGGGGCTTTTTCTTCCAGTTTGCCTTAAACGAATTTCCTTGTCCGTTATGTATGATCCAGCGCTACTTCATGATGTTGGCCTGTTTTGGCCCACTTTATGTGATTATTAACACAAAACGGGGCACCATCACCACGCAAAAGATGATTCGGGGCTATGGGATGTCCTTGTTGGCCGCTTTGGTGGGGTCCACAGCGTCTATTCGCCAAATCCTATTGCACATCAAACCCGGCGACCCGGGTTATGGCTCCGCCGTCTTTGGCATCCATACTTATACTTGGGCTTTGGTCAGCTTTGTCGTAGTCATGGTCTTCAGTGCCATCATGATGATTTTTGCCAAGGAATTAACGCCTAAAGGTACCGAATACAATGCCGTTGCCACCATCAACGTTTGGCTCTTTGCCATCTTGATCGTTGCCAACTTAATCGCCATCATCGCTTTAGAAGGTTTCAATTTCCTATTGCCTAGTGATCCGACGAAATACATGCTGTTCCACTGATAATTCTACGAAAAGAAGCGTTTGGGTTTTTGAGCCCAAACGCTTTTTTGATTGGTCTAATCCTCATGAAGACTGGCTTTTAAAAATCAGCGGGTCCACAAAATCCGTTTGGTCGATCAATAATTCTTTGATAATTTCTTGCCCCCAGTATAGGCGGCGGCTTTCCACTTCAATGCCTTGGTCATCGGTAACTCTAATGATGTTATAGCCCACAGCATCGTTAACATAGTGGTGGTAGGGGTCGCGGCAATCAATATGATAAGCGCTGGAATCCGCCACTGCATTGAGGATGCCGGCCGTCGTATAGGTGGCAGAAAAATGGATATGCCCCGCAAATATCCCCTTTACATTGCCGGCCTTACAAACATTTAACAGGTCAGTGCTATTTTGCAAAACGCTAAAGTGCATCTGGCTCAAGGCCGCGGTTGCCATGGGATGGTGCATGAAAATCAAAGCGGGTTGGCGGGGATGGGCTTCCAGCTGAGTCCAAAGCCAGTCCAGTTGTTTGGCATCCAAGTATCCCGGCTCCAGGTCTTCAAAGGTGGTATCTAAAAAATAATTATCCAGCCCACCCAGGGTCAATTTGTAATAATACTTCGAGTCTGGGGGCCGGTCTAAAAAGCCGTCATAAAAGGCCGCCGTCCGATCATGATTACCTAATACAACAAAAATCGGCACCTTGAGCTGGTCGCTTTCTTCATCAATCAACGCCTTTAGCCGCACATAGTCCCCAGCTTGGCCTTCATGGACTAAATCGCCAGTTATCACGATAAAATCCGGTTTGGTGGCCATCTTAGCAATGTCACTGAAGACCAGATCAAACTTATAAAAAGGATTGACTTGTTGGTTAAAGGCATCGGGCTGACCAGCCGGTGTGAAGTGGGTATCCGAAATATGGATAATTGTTGTATCTGTCATAAATTCCGCCCTCATTCTACTTTTCAATATTTTTTTGGCTACTATGATCAAAAAGCAAGATGTGCTTTGGTGCAAAAGTCAGATAAACCGTCGTATCTTTGGTGACATCATTGTTGGTGGTGATGGCTTTTAAAGTCGTATCCCCGTTCAAGGCCAAGGTCAGTTGCTGATAGCGGCCATAGTCGATGATTTGCGCCACCTGGGCTGGGTAGGCTGGCTGGCCGGCAGGTTGGCCGTGGACCAGCACATGTTCCGGTCGAATCCCTAAATCTAAGCCCTGGTCCCCCTGGCCCGCTAAGGCCTGGGCCTGCCCCGGGGTCAGGGGTAAAGGTTGCCCTTGAAACTGCAATTTTCCCTGTTGGTATTGGGCCGCCAAAATATTGATCTGGGGTGTCCCCACAAACTGAGCCACGAAAAGATTGGCGGGATGGTTATAAATGTTGTCGGGGGTATCCACCATTTGGATCTTACCGGCATTCATGATGGCGATGCGGTCTCCTAAAGCCATGGCCTCCAGATGATCATGGGTCACATAGACAATGGTTTGGCCGTTGGCTTGGTGGAGATTTTGAATCTCATCTCGGGCCTTTTCCCGCAGCTGCACGTCAATGTTAGATAAGGGCTCATCCAACAGGAAAATCGGGCTTTTCTTGGCCAAACCCCGGCCCAGAGCCACCCGCTGTTTTTGGCCCCCGGATAATTGGCCGGGCAGGCGGTCTTGGTAAGCCGTTAAATTCAAAGTGGCTAAAATCTTGGTCAAGCGCTGTTGGCGTTCAGCCTTAGCCACCTTATGGACCTTTAAGGCATAGTCCAAGTTTTGATAAACCGTCATGTTAGGATACAGGGCATAGTCTTGAAACACCATGGCGATATCGTCACTGGCCTTGGCGTGGGACTGGCGGTTAGTACCGGCAATGCGAATTTCTCCGGCAGTGGGGGCTTCTAACCCGGCAATCAAGCGCAGCGTGGTGGATTTGCCACACCCCGATGGCCCCAACAATACCATGAATTCGCCCTTTTTGATCTGCAGATTCAACTGGGTAATCACCGGGACTTTATGATAGGTTTTGACCACGTCTTTTAATTCCAATGCAATTTCATTCGTATCTATTTCAATCACCTACTTTAAACCAGAATTACTAATGCTATTCAAAATGTACCGTTGGAATACCATATAAATCACCAAGGGTACAATGATCATGATGGTGGCTAAGGCCATGGCCAGGGGGAAATTGGTCCCCCCTTCGCTGGAAATGTAGTTCTGTAACGCCAGCGGCAGGGTAAAACTACTTTTGTCCTTTAAAATCAAGGTGGGCCAGACGTATTCATTCCAGGAATTGATGAAGAAGATGGCGCCAATACTGATAATGCTGGGCCGCAAAATGGGAATGATGATGTTCATCAATAAACGGTGGGTGGGAATTTGATCCAGGTAAGCTGATTCAATCAGACTCCTAGGAATTTTAGCCATGGCCTTTAAAAAGATCATGATCCCGGTGGCATCGCACAATTGGGGCAAGGCCACCCCCAAGGCGGTGTTCAATAGATTGGCCTTGGCAATCACCAAATAGTTGGGGATCATGGTGACGGTGAAAGGAATAAAAATCGTGGCCACGAAGGCGAAATACACCCATTTCTTTCCCCGAAAATGAAAGTATTGAAAGGCATAAGCGGCCAACAAGCCTGTGCTCAATTTCCCCAGGGTCACCAAAGTAGCCATGAAGAAGGTATTCCATATTAAGCGTAAAAGGGCTACTTGTCGACTTAGGGTTTGGTAATTCTTCAAGGTGGGGTGTAACGGGATCAATTGCCACATGGTATGGTAGGAATCCTGCAGGGTTTTGAAGGAGTTGGCGACCATGAACAATACCGGCAGGATCAAGGCGAGGCAAATCACCAGCAACAAGAGGTGCCAACCGTTAGCTTTAAATGGGCGCATCTGCATCCCGCCCTTCCACAAACTTGATTTCTAGGAACAGTAAAATCAGAAAAATCACAAAGGTCAAAATGGCCAGCGCCGAAGCATTACCGGTCTTATATAACACAAAGGCATTTAGATACGTGTGGTATAACACGTTGGAAGACCCGTAATACGGGCCGCCTTGGGTGATCACGTTGATGGGGGTGAACACGTATTGCAGGCCTTGGACAATGGTCAAAATCAACACGTAAAAGGCCATGCTTTTATTCAAGGGCAACACCACGTCCCAAATCAGGCGCCACTTGGGGATATGGTCCACTTGCGCAGCATCGATGAGGTTTTGGGGGATGCTCCCCAGGCCCGTTAACAGCAACACAAAGTTGTAGCCAAAGACCTTCCAATTGGTGATGAGACACAACATCACAATGGCCAAGCCCCCGGAGTTGGTCCAATTAGGCAGGGTGAACCCTATTTGGCGCAGGAACAAAGCAATGGGCCCGGAAACAGGATTCATGATCCAGGCAAAAACCATGGCCCCCACCACCAGGGAAAATAAACTGGGGATGAAGAAAATGATTTTATAGACTCCCTGCATTTTGTGGATGAAAAATTGGACGATGATCGAGATCACATAGGGAATGACAAAGTTTAACACCAGCAGCAAGCCAATGTACCCCAGGGTGTTTAACAAAACCTTTTGATTCACCGGGTCCGTGAAGATGGTGAGGTAATTACGCCAGCCCACAAAATTCTTGGTGGGGGCGATCAAATTCCAATCAAAGAAACTCAGGTAAAGAGTGTAAATGATGGGGATGATGATAAACACCAACAGAATCAGGGCCGTTGGGGCCAGGTAGAGCAGGGTCAAAACCCGATGCTGCTGTTTATTGCTGTTCATTGATTTTCTCCTGGGCGGCCTTCAAGGTAGACTTGACGCTGCTACCAGCTAAAATTTTGTCCCGGGCATCGATCATGGTTTGTTCAGCGTCTAAACCGTTTTTAGGAAATGAAGTCCAAGGCACGGCGGTATCAATTTGAGCAATAGCCGGTTTTAACATGGGATTGTCGTTGACGTAGCTCTTAAAGGTCGGATCCTTCAGAGCGCTTGAAGTTGGGGGTAAATACCCGGTGCCCTTGCTCCAAGTCACCAGGGAACTGTTGTCATACATATACTTTTCAAAGACCCAAGCGGCTTTTTGTTGGGCCGTTTTTTGAGCGGTGATGGCTAACATGGACCCACCCACCGGCACAACGGCTTTTTGGCCTTTGAAATGGGGCGAGGTGATGGCTTGGACGTCGAAGTTCACGCTGCTCTTCACATGGGATGCCTGGGCGACAGTGGTATAGGCAATGGCGACTTTGCCGTTAACAAAGGCATCCATCCCCTGGGCCCAAGGGGTATGTAACGCGGTTTTATCCTTGACCACCATGTCTTGGTAAAGTTGGTAAGCAGCTTGACCCTTTTTGCTGTCAAAGGCGGCCTTGCCCTTTTGAATGATCTTGGCCCCGTTACTTAACAGTACTGCTTGTTGGGCCCAAGTATCGCCGGGTTCTTGGATGTAGAGGCCATAGTTGCCACTGGCGGCTTTAATTTTCTTAGCGGCCCCGCTGACCCCTTCCCAAGTTGCCAGGTCACTGGCTTTGATGCCATATTTGTCTAACATAGTCTTATTGTAATAGAGAATCGGCGTACTCAAAGAATAAGGCAAGCCCACCAATTTGCCGTTACTATCCTTGGCAAAAGATAAGGTACGCTTGGTGAAATTTTTAGTGATGAAATGGCTATTTTTATCAAATTTGCTTTGGGCTGCGGTGGGTGTCAGATATTTAAAGTTGCTGCCAAAATAATTGGTGTAGGCCCAACCCACCTGCACGATGTCTGGCACTTTGTTGGAGGCCTGGGCGGATTGCAGGTTTTGCATCAGGCCTTGGTACATGTTGGGATTATACTTGGCGGACACTTGGATATTGGGATGGGTCTTGTTGAAATTTTTGACCAAGTCATCCACCGCCGCGCCGCCTTGGGTCTGGGCGTTGACATGCCAGTAAGAAATATTGACGACTTTAGAAGCGGCTTGGACTTGGCTAGCGCCGCCCACGCCAAGCAACCCTCCCAGGGCCGCTAGAAAAGCAACTAAAAACGCTGTTTTGCGAAAATGCGTTGTAATCTTCAAAATTAAATCTCCCCTTTCACAATCAACCATAACCTAGCATTGTATTGATTCAGGTGTGATTTGGTATCAAATGGGTAAAAAAATGACAGTTTTTTGTAAAATAGAGGGATTTTGGTAAATAAAGTTTTATATTTGCTTAGAAAACGCAAAAAAATAGTGCTCGGTTTGATCCGAACGCCTGATCAGATTAAAAAGAGACTGGTAAAACTTGCTTGAGAGTCGTCTCTTAAACTGAATTATTTTTAGATTTGGAGAAGCGATAGCAACCCCGTACCACAAAGTAGGTAAATACAATGACTGCCGCAATATTGAAACTGAACATCAGATGAATCGTAAACTGATTGTACCAGAAACAATAAATGACGATCAGCCAGGAAAAACAGGCTAGCCAAAACGTCAGCACCTGCAACACATTTTGACCCTCCACCCCACTAAAAATGGGAATCCAGTTTAAAACCCGGCGCCCATAAGCAATTAAACCAGCCGCCAGGTGTAGGACCGCCAAAAAGATAAGGCCTGGCACCAGAATTGGTGTGGCATAGGTGTACCAATAGATCACTTGGCCGCTAATCCCCACCATTGTGGGCAATTGATGGGGCAAGGCCCTTTGGAAAATAACCAGGATACAAGCTTGAATCACAAAATTAATAAGCAACAGTGTGTTTGTTTTCTTCATGGGCCGCCTCCAAGGACTGTGGGTGATTTTTAAATTCATTATAAGTTTGCTTTTTTATTTTATTTCGAGTAAATAACCCGAGCGAAGCCTATCTTTTTAGCCGATAATTGACATGTATCACTAGTAATATGATAGACAGTGTAACAATAGCAAGGATTGATACCACTGCGTCTTCAAATTCATTCATAATAAAGATTGAAACTATTACCATAAAACCTTCAATGATAAAATAATTTCCCGTTATTTTACCCACCATATTATTTTGCTCTTTAGAATAATTACTTGGTGTATAACCAGCGAGTATATCCAAATCTAGACCCTTTCGAAAATGTACACCCATGACAAAAAACAGAATTGAAACTGGGCCAAATATCAAAAATGAGATGGCATACGCTTTTAAGTATTTGCCGCCAATACTTAGATTAAAAAAATCGATGAATGCATAACACAATATCCCAATAGCCAGCATCAGCATTAAAATACCTATGGCAAAAGCAATTTTACGTAGTCTATTCTTTTTTGAATTACTGATACTTGCGTAAGGATCCACTTTGCTTGGCAATCTTGCCAACAATGTATAATCTTTCTTGAGCAGTAATCGATATGTTAACCATAAAAAGAAAGTGCCAGTTACAAATAGTGAGACCTTAGCGTTTATAAACGAAATAACAACACAAATTGCGGTTCCAAAAGCGGTAATCGTTCTTGAAGACATTATTATCCCCTCTTTTTGGAAGTTAAAGGTTAAGGATCAGTGTACTGCGGGGCTTTCATTTCAGAAATGAACAACTCATTAATTTGCTTAGGTTTACTTTTCGTTTTTCAATAGATACACACTACTATTCTGCAAAAATAGCGTATGGGTGAAATATTCCTTCAAATAATCAAGGTTGGTCTGCATGATACAGATCAATGGCACATACTCACTTGAAAAATAACCCAATGCAAGCTTGGCTGACTAAATAATAAGCAACAGTATGTTTGTTTTCTTCATGGGCCACCGCCAAGGATTGTGGGTGATTTTTAAATTCATCATAAACTTTCCAATTATTTTTGCAAGGGCTCTCATGCCTTTTAGCAGACCCCCTAGCCAATACTGCCAATCCGTGTTATAACAGATTCGAAATCATTGAAACCGCTTACCTAAATCTTTTTTATTTACAAAGAAAAATTTTTAGCTTACAATGTATGTAAAGGCGAAGGCGTTCGCCAAAATCAGGACGTAAAAAAAATAAAACGACTACTTTTGGCATCCACGCAAACCTGAAAGTAGCCGTTTTTTATTATGAAAAGAGATTTTAGAAATTGACCAAATTGCTCAGTCACACCTTCCCATAACGTCTAAATCCATACATATTCAAGTGACACAACTATGGAAGGACTGACTTTAAATGAAAATTGTTGAAGTACAACACAATACAAAATTACACGGGATGGCTTTGGCCATCATGGGACCATTGCTATGGGGTTTTTCTGGAATCGTCGCCCAATATTTGTTTGGCAACTACCAAATGTCACCCCAATGGCTGGTCTGCTTGCGGATGCTAGGGGCCGGGGCTTTACTAGTCTTGTTTGGGGCCTTGACCACCGGCCACAAGGTCTTAGACGCCTGGCGCAAACCCGCCAGCATGCGGGGCTTAATTATTTTTAGCCTGATTGGCATGCTGCCCGCCCAGTTAACTTATTTCATGGCTATTCAACACAGCAATGCTGCCACCGCGACGATTTTACAATTTCTAAGCCCAGCTTTGATCATTGTTTTCTTAGCCGTCCACAGCCATCGCCTGCCCAGCCGGATCAACACCATTTCCGTTATCCTAGCCATTCTAGGGACGGCACTATTGGTCACCGGGGGTAATTTCAGCAAATTAAATATTGCCCCAGCTGGCTTGATTTGGGGCTTATTGACCGCTTTAAGCACGGCCATTTACACCTTGTATCCCCGGAAATTATTGAAGGAATTCGGCGCAGTTTCCATCGTCGGTTGGTCCATGCTCTTAGGGGGTTTGGTCTTCTTGCCCACAGCCCTGCGCTACCCACTACCTCAGTTGGATGTGAAGGGCGTGGCCTTGGTCAGCTTCGTCGTTCTCTTTGGCACATTGTTTGCTTACCTGTTCGTTTTACAAAGCCTACGTTTCATCGCCCCAACCATCACCAGCTTGTTGGGTGCCTTTGAACCTTTAACTTCAACATTACTCACAGTCTTGTTCTTCCATATTGCTTTTGGTCTACCCGAACTTGCCGGCACAGTTTTGATTTTAGGCACCACTATCTTACAGGCGGCCTATGCCAATACCCAGACCCGCAATCGTTCACAAAATCTTCGGTCTTAATAAATGACAGTTTCAAAGATGTTTAAAACTTCTTATCTATAAAAAGTGTTGAGATGCGGACAAATAAAAAGCCGCCCCACATAACTTTGGCGGTTATGGGACGACTTTGTAGTAGAATCTTATAACTAAGCCACCGCCTTTAAAGCGGCTGCACGGGCCCTGTTAGCAGCAGGGTCTTTTTTGTTCTGTACGTATATAATACCATGTTTATTATTGAACCTCCCGCCACTTAACGGCGACCTTACGGCCCCACGTTTGAAGTGGGGGATTCTGGGAACACTGCACGCTTGCTCAGCAGTAGAACTAAAGCTGAGTAGAGGCCACAGCTATCACTTCTTGCGAAGCACCAAGGCTCGTCCCGAGCCCGTTTTATGTTTTAGACAGTTGCTTGCAGACCTTTGTTCAAGATATTGATGGCCGCATTGATATCTCGATCCAAATGCGTCCCGCAACTTGGACAGTCCCATTGGCGAACACTCAACCATTGGCCTTGACTCAAGCCCAGGCGATTGTTGCGTTCATGGCAGACTGAGCATTCTTGGCTGGTATAAGCTGGCGGGACTAAGGTCAATTTTTTGCCATACCATAAGCACTTATATGCCAAGATAGTGACCAAGCGCCCCCAGCTGGCATTACTGATGGCCCGGGCCAGCTTGTGGTTTTTAAGCATGCCCTTGACATTCATTTTTTCCAGGACGATATGGTCATAATGCTTGACCAGCCAAGTGGTGTATTTATGCAACTGATCTTGGCGTTGATACGCTATTTTAGCCGCATACTTAGCCACCATGACCCGAGCGTTTTGATAGTTCTTGAAATCGGTGAGTCGGCGGACATTATCCGGGTGTTCATGTTTATCTCGGGCGATTTGCGCTTTCGCACCAAGTAGGCGCCGAGCTCGTTTCTTCTCCCAATAATGCTTCTGTTTAGCTAGTTTCTTATCGTAGCGCAAGTTGGGCTCTTTATGGCCATCTGATAAATTGAGCAGGGACTTCAAACCTAAGTCTCCACCCACCCTTTTCCCAGTTTGGGGTAGGTCTGTCGTTTCACACTGGCAAAGGACGGTGGCTTCATAGTGGCCCGCAGCTTTCTGGCGGACGGTCACGCGCTTGATCTGACCTATGGTCAAGCGACCAGCTTTGAAGACGACTAAGCCTACTTTAGGTAGCTTGAGATGATGGTCATCCACGATTTGGATATTGCGGTTGACATACTTACTGGTGTAACTTTGGGCATAGGCCAACTTACGAAAGTGAGGAAATCCATTCTGACCTTTAAAAAAACGTATATAAGCATCCGCCAATTGGGCCGTGGCCATCTGAAGTGCGGTGGCATCAATTTCCTTTAACCACGGATGTTCTTGCTTCAACAGAGGCAAAAGTTTATCCATGCCAAATTGTGAAATGAACCATTTTTCAGGATTGTTCTTGTACCGTTTCTTTTGCATAGCCAGCAGTTGATTCCATACGAAGCGGGTGCAGCCAAAGGTGCGCCGAAAAAGAATCTGTTGGTCTGTCGTAGGATAAAGTTTGAGCTTGAAACCCTTTAATATCGTAGCCATTAGCTCTCCTCCTGACTTGCGATATAGTGCTAAATAGCGGCAGAAGCTGTGTAGAAATGGTTTGCGCCATTTTGAAACCCGTTTCTGTCCGGATGTTCACTACTAAATTATAATAATATAAGAATACTGAAGATAATTACATATTGTTATTATTTAGTATTAACCATCTTTTGTTATATCTTAATTATAACAAAACAGCCCGACAACATGCCACAATTCGGTGCGATTCATCCCCCACTTACGGCAAAGCCGTTGAAGTGGGAGCATTCTCGCACATTTAGGGTAAATTGACAATGTCTTGGTATAAAGGGGTACGCGTCAAGCTTTACGTAGCCAAAGTTGTGGCTGTACTGGCCGTAACACTTAATTGCGGCATACGGACAGGGCTTTATGATTATGGCCGCAGTTAGCGATGCAGCACCGAATTAATAGATAGTTAAGAAATGAGTTAATACTCAGTTTACACTTGGCCGTTATAGTAGAGCCATCAAGTCATCATGGAGGCAAAAATATGGATGTTGTATTAGAAGCAAAAAACGTCATCAAGCAGTACCCGCAGCAATTGGCCCTGGATAATCTGAATCTTACGGTGCATCAAGGCGATATATACGGCCTGGTGGGGCGCAATGGTGCCGGCAAAACGACGTTATTAAAAACACTGCTCCAGCTGATCACCCCAACTGCGGGTACCTTGACTCTCTTCGGTAAACCCGTGGATCAGGCCCATATCGCCATGTTGCGTCGGGTGGGTTCGATTATCGAAACCCCATCAGCCTTTGGGGAATTAACGGCCCTGGAAAACATGCGCTACTTCTGTTTAGCCCAAGGCATCGTTACGCCCCATGCGGCCGAAGACAGTCTCCAATTTGTTGGGTTAACCGGAACTGGTAAGAAGAAGGTCAAGCATTTTTCCTTGGGAATGAAACAAAAACTGGGTCTCGCTTTAGCAATTCTAAAAAAGCCGGACCTATTGTTGCTGGATGAACCAATCAACGGTCTGGATCCGATTGCGATTGCCGACTTTCGCCAACTGTTGCTGAAGTTGAATCGGGAACAAAACACTACGATCTTGATTTCCAGCCACATTCTAGACGAGTTATTCCATTTGGCCACCCGCTTCGGCTTCATCGATGAAGGCCGCATGGTGCGAGAGGTGACCAAGCATGAATTCATGTCTGAAACGGCTCAGTATATCCGCATCGAGACCACCGACATGCCAGCTTTGACCCGGGCGCTGACCAGTATCCAGGTGACTAATTTCAAAGTGGTTGCCGCCAATGAATTGCATGTGTTTGATGAAAAACGGCCAATCAGCACGCTGAACCAAGCGTTGGTTACAGCGGGCGTGCCCATCACCGGGATTGGTCAGGCCGGCCAAAATCTGGAGGACTACTTCAAA
Organism: Agrilactobacillus composti DSM 18527 = JCM 14202; assembly: GCF_001436375.1. Lineage (GTDB taxonomy): Bacteria > Bacillota > Bacilli > Lactobacillales > Lactobacillaceae > Agrilactobacillus > Agrilactobacillus composti. The sequence goes on from NZ_AZGA01000057.1 coordinate 141,187, forward strand.
ACGCTACTCAGCGACCAGCGAGAGGCGGTGCGCCAAGATGCTTAATTTAATGCGAGCTGATTTTTACCGTTTGCGCCATTCGCGCAGTTTGCTAATTTGGGAAGTATTTATTTTAGGCTTTACCATCTTCACGACCGTTAATTGGAGCCGATCAAACCATCTCACCGGCTGGTTGGGCGTCCAGCTGATCAACAACAACGGCAGTTTGTTTGTCTGGTTGCTGCCGCTGATCTTGCTGACAATCGGCCACGATTTCTCCCAACAATTACTGAAGGATACGCTGACAATGGGTATTTCTCGCCGCCGCTATTTTCTGAGCAAAATGGTGACCACAGTGGTTGCGATTGCTTTGCAATTATTGGCCATACAGCTCATTGCATTTATCGGGGGCATTATTGCAGGTGGCTTAGGCCAGATGTCGTGGGGCGACTGGCTGGCCCAATGGCTGGTTTATGTCCTGCTGGTCACCACTGAAATTACTATCATTACGATGATCTTGTATTGGAGCAACAGCACCACCGCTGCCATCGCCATGGGTTTCTTAGTGCTCCTGGTCATCGCCATTCTACATATCCAGTTTGTTAATTTACAGATACTACATTATGTCGATTGGCTCATTTCCACCAGCCAACTTAAAACCGTACACCTCAATAGTTTGGGCAACATCACGAAACCGGTAATTGGGGCGGTGATATTGGTCATCGGCGGCGGCATCTTGAATGATTGGCGTTTTGAGAAAATGAGTTTGTAGTGCGGCATCCATAAGTATAACCGCGTCTGCAATATCAGCTGAAAACGATAAACGAAGCGCCTGCCAATCCTGAGTAATTACGGGATTGGCAGGCGCTTTTTCAATATACTGAATGCAAAATACCCCTACAGCAAAAACGCTATTTAGAGTGTCTTTGACGTTGACGCTACCTGCTGGGGCAGGGTCACGGTGGCTGTAAAAGTAGTGGGCGTTGTTGTTAGCGCCAGCTGCCCTTGCATCAATTCAGCTAAGTGCTGGGTGATGTACAACCCCAAGCCAGAATTACCCCTTTGGCCGGCTAGATCCTCAGTGTAAAAGCGGTCAGTCAGCCGAGCTAAGTGCGTAATGGGATTGGCGATGCCATTGGTCACGGTGAGCGTGATAGTATGGTCTGCGGGTTGTTGGAACAAGGTGACCTGTAAAGTCTTGATACCGTGGGTCAACGCATTGCCTAGCAAATTTTGAATAATGCGCTTGGTCTTTTCTTGGTCCAGATGAACCAGGACATCGCTGGCAATTTGCGGCGTCACGGTAAAATCAGCCGTTTGCAGGGCCTCGTAGAGTGTGAGCAGCGCGTTTTGGACCAGGGCCGACAGGTCGAAATCCGTGGCCTCTACAGCCAGCCGGTGTTCCGTGATTCGGTTGTATTCCAGCAGCGATTCTAAGCGGCTGTTGACGGTTTCCAGATTCTGTTCAGCCTGGCTGAGCACTTGCTGGGTCTTGGCGGGAGACAACTTTTCTTCCCCAAGGTATTGAACGTAGCCGCTGGCGACGGTCAACGGCGTCCGCAAATCATGGGAAATATTATTGATTGCCTGATCGATTTGTTTCGCCACTGCGGCGTTATCAACCCGTTCTTGGCGTTGATCAGCCAATAGCGCGTTGATGGCGTTGGCAAGTTTGATGATGAGTGGATTACGACTAGTAGTACGGACGTCGTTATTGGTGCGACTGGCCGCGATACTGTTAACTTGCTGCCGCAAATCACGAACCGCCAACAAAATATACCCTAAATAAGCAAGGCTCGGGCCAGCCACAGCGATGAAAAGAATCCAGCCAATTGTCGTCATGGCTACACCAGCTTCACGCCAATGCCCCAGACCGTGGCAATGTGTTCCTGGTGAGGATCAAGCTGGCGTAATTTTTTGCGCAAGTTAGTGAGATGGACGTTGATAGTATTTTCATCCCCGTAATAGCGTTCGTGCCACACTTGGGCATATAGGGCTTCCTTGCTGAAAACTTGGCCAGGATGTTGAAAAAGAAGTTTCAAAATGTCGAATTCCTTCTTTTTTAAGTCCACCGCTTGATCCTGACAATGGAGGGTATAGTCCCTTTCAGCCAAGGTGAACGGGCCAAACGCCACCGCCACCGGGACAGTATGCGTTGCCGGTGCCGTGTTTTGCCGCAGGGCAACAATGATTCGAGCTTTCAACTCCTTGATATTGAAGGGCTTCGTCACATAGTCTGTTGCGCCAGCCATTAACAAACGGGCAATATCGTCTTTGTCGCTTAACGCCGTCAGCATAATAATCGGGGTGATCAAGGTCTGGCGCAAATCGTGCAACACTTCCTCACCATTTTTCCCCGGCAACATGCGGTCTAACAGAATCAAATCAAAGGTTTGTTGCTGGGTCTGGAGCAAGCCTTCGGTGCCGGAATAAGCCTTGGTGATGGCGTACATATCGCCGAGGACAGTGTCCAGCATCGCACCAATGTCGGGATTGTCGTCAATCAATAAAATTTTCTGCATAGTATCCTTCCTGGGTCATCAACCGTTACAAAATTACCGTCCCCACCAACCCGGCAAAGGCACTGATCACCATGACCCCTAGGCCAATGGTCACTAAACTGCGCCAAGACAAGGCTGGTTTCAATAGCGCTAGGGAAACCACGCTGACAGCGGGCAGGGCGATCAACAAAGCCGCCGCTGGCCCGCCACTGAGGCCCATGGCCATTAGAACTTGAATGATGGGAATTTCACCCGCCGTGGGCAAGACAAAAATGGTGCCCACTACGGCGAATAGCACAATGGCCAACAAGCCCCCGTCTAAACTGCTATTAATGGCCGGGAACAAGAGGCCTTGAAAAGCGCCCAAGATAAAGACGATGACCACATAAGCCGGGATGCTTTCTAAGACCAAGCGGCCCAAGGCTTTACCCCAACGTTGTAAAAGGCGGCCATTGTTTTCCCGGATGGGGTCAAACAACTTGTTGTCCGGGATCCCCACAGTTTTCTTAGGACTTAACTTCCCCACCAAGGTGGCTAGACCTAACACAGCAATGAGGCCAAAAACAATCCGAAAGACCACAAAGTTCCAACCTAACACAAAGCCCATGAACACCAAGGTGGCTGGGTTTAACAAGGGATTGGCTAAGAAGAACGCCACCACACTGTTCACGGAAGCCTTCGAGCGCTTCAAGCCCACCGCCACTGGCGCAGTACAACAGGTGCACATCATGGTGGGTACGCCCATGAGCATGGCCGCTAACGAATTCTTAAACTGGCTGCCCCCTAAATAACGTTGAATCACTCGATTGGGGATGAGGACCTGGACCAAAGACCCAACCAATAAGCCTAAAATCACGGCCTTCCAAACTGCCTTGAAATAAGCTAGGGTAAAAGTCCAACCGGCCAGGAGTGAAAAAGGAGCCGCCCCTTTGCCTATATTGGCGATAATGGCACCGCCAATGGCATGGGTTTGGCTAGCGGCCACGGCCTTTTGAAAATAAGGCCACCATTTCACATAAAATAACCCAATGACTAACACGGCTAAGAAAATAAGTCCTAAGATAAGATAACGTCGCCGTTGTTTGTGCCCCGACTTGATGCTCTCCATAATATTGCCTCCGCTCCCAGATAGTGATGTCTTTAACTAATTATTATAACAGCCCTTTTCGGCTTTACAATTTAATTCCAGAAAAATAAGCTTACCGGCAAAAACATTTTTGTCAGTAAGCTTATTTGCTTAATATAACCCTTAATGGCCCCGATAAATCACTTCCGGGTCTTTGCGGGCCTGGGCCAAATCATAGTAGGCCTGGGCGATTTTGCTGGGATCCTGGGCCCCGTGGCCGGCGCGAATATAAGTCCAAATGGTCACCACCCCGGCAAAGATATTTTCTTTAGCCAGGTCTTTGTTCAAAGCCAAGGCATAGTTACGCATGGCAGCTTTGCCCATGGACTGGGAGGTGTCCGTGGTGCCGGGTTTAGCGGCCACCACACTGCCGGTGTACAGCAAGGTGCCCTTATTCGCCTTTAAATAAGGAATGGCTAGGTTGGACACGGTGACGGCACTGGCCACATTCACTGCCAAATCTGCCCGGATGTCCGCGCCGGTGAAGGTGCTGGGCCGGCCTTGGCGGCGAACCGTGGCGTTAAAGACCACGGTGTCCAAGTCCCCTAGCTTAGCGATTTGGGGATAAGCTGCGGCGATACTGGCATCGTCGCTTAAATCCGTGGGGATCCCCTGGGCGGTGATCCCCGCTTTGGTCAACGCCCCTGCAACTTCTTTTAAATGGGCGGCATCCCGCTCCAACAAAGTTACCGCGTACCCCTTGGACCCGTATAAGGCACCCAAGGCCTGGCCTAACCCGGCTTTACCCACGCCGAAAATCGCAATCACTTTTTGTGCCATCTTATTTCCCCCCATCTACGGGATGTAATAATCCACTAATTTCGTAATGATATAACTCGCCGGGACCACTATGACAAAGGCTAACCCCCACATCTGCAGCCAAATCAAGAAGTGTGGCTGCGGTGAGTTCAAGCTATACATCAACGCTGAAATCAAGCCCGACATCAATACGCCGGTGGTCAAAATATGCAGGGGCATGGCCCAATGACCCAAGTGCCAGTTTTGATACAAGCGGGTCACCAGATCCTTGGCAAAAATTCCCAGAATAAAAGAAGCAATAAAGGCGATGGTCCAATTTTTAAATAACCCGCCAAAATAGCCTTGATGATACCCCACAATTATTAAGGACATGACAATGGACATTAAACCTGAGCGTAATAACGCCACCACTAAGCGGTTGGCAAGACTCTTTGCTGCAGCCATTTTGATCACCTTCTCGTAACAAGCTACCTAAATAATTTTGGTCATTATACAACTGGGGCATAAAAAATAACAACCAAAAAGCTCAAGGCTTGTCAGTTGTTATCCTAATTTTATTCCGGGCGTACACTGTTCTTCAACGGTAATTTTGTTTTCGGGGTGAACCAATGACCTTTACGGGCTTTCAAAGCCAGTAAGATGGTAATCACGTCCACCACTTCTTGACAGATGGCCCCAACCAGCGCTGGAATCACGCCGGTGGTGGCAATCAGCATTAATATCACTAAGATGATAATCCCCACGATGACATCTTGCTTGGCAATTTTCATAGTTTCCTGGCTGATTTGAATGGCTGTCGCCACCTTTTCCAGGTCATCTTTTAAAATCACCACATCCGCCGACTCACTGGCAGCCGTGGCCCCATGGGCGCCCATGGCAATCCCCACGTCAGCCGCAGCTAAAGAGGGAGCGTCATTGATGCCATCCCCCACCATGATCACGGGGTGATAGGCTTCAGGCGTGGCTTTGATCAAATTGATTTTATCTTCCGGTAGGCAATTGCCATGGATCTCATCCAAGTCCAATTGATTTCCTACGGCTTTGGCCACCGCACTTTGGTCGCCGGTCAACATCATCAAGTGCTTCAGGCCTTGGTGGCGCAGGCGTTCCAAGGTGGTTTCAGCTTCTGGCCGTAATTGGTCGGCAAAGGTGATATACCCCGCATAAGCCCCGGCGACACTGACGTAAATGGCCGTTTGGTCCGGTAAAGGCATGGCTGCCGGGACTTGGGCGAAGCTAGCCTTGCCCACTTTGACCAACTGCGCGCCGATCATGGCTTGAACCCCTTGGGCGGGCTGTTCTTTAACCTCAGTGGCGGTTTTCAACTGGTCGGCCCCCACATAAGCCACCAGGGAACGGGCTAACACGTGGGTGGATTGTTGTTCCACACTGGCCGCTAATAAACAGAGCTGTTCCGCGGTGAAATCACCGATAGGCACGATTTTTGATACCAATAGTTTACCTTGGGTCAAGGTCCCGGTCTTATCAAAGGCCACGGTTTTGGCTAAGGCCATTTTCTCCACGACGGCGCCGGCTTTGATGACGATCCCGCTGCGACTGGCCCGACTCATCCCCGCCACCAAAGCGATTGGGGCCGCTAAAATCAGCGGACAAGGTGACGCCACCACTAGGACTTCGGCGAACCGTACCGGATTGCCGGAAATGACCCAGGCAAAGGCGGCGATGACAATGGCAATAATGGTGAAAGGTACCGCGTAACGGTCGGCCATGCGGACAAACTTCGCCGGCTGATCTTGGGCGGTTGCTACTAATTTCACCAAGGCTTGGTATTGACTGTCGGCGGCGGTGTGGCGGGCGGTCATGGTAATGGCCCCACTGCCATTCACGGAACCGGACAATAACCTATCCCCAACCTGTTTAAAGACGGGGCGGGCTTCCCCGGTTAATGAAGACTCGTCAAAATTGGCTTCCCCGGCGATGATTTCCCCATCCACCGGTACCAATTCATTGGGTTTGACCACCAGGGTATCTCCCACGGCCACCGCGTTAGCCACAATATCCGTTAAGCCAGCGGCGGTTTGCTTGTGGGCCAATTGGGGCGAGTTATCCAGCAGTGATTTTAATTCCTGGCCAGCTTTACGGGTGGCATAATCCTCTAAGGCATCCCCCCCGGTGAGCATCACCAGGATCATCAAACTGGCCCAGTATTCCCCCACCACTAACGTGGCCACAATGGCCATGATGGCTAATAAATCGATGCCATAGCGGCCGGACTTCAAAGTCTGCACCATTTCCCATACCATACTCAAGGCCAATAAGCCCCCGGCAACAGTGACCAATAAGCGGGTGACTTCAGGTAGGTTAAAGGCAAAAGTCAGGACCAGCGCACAAATACCCACCAATAAAGTGGCCCCTAATTTCAAACGATGTCCCATATGATCATCCTCCTTTCTAGCGAATTTGTGATTATTTTCCTTATATGCCCATACTAGCATAGTTCCAACCCCTAAATAGGACTCCCCCGGGGAAATCTGATATTCAGGGATTTCCCTTAGAGCGCTGTTATAACACAGAGTAGCCGGATTTGAACTTGTGATGTATTGAGCTTGCCGTTGCTTAAAGGCTGTTCCTGTGCTAAATTATAAGCAACGCGAGGGTTACAATTGGGCAGGCACGTCTTAGTTTTTTTCATTAAAACCTAAAAGATGTTTTTTTGTGTTGCAGAAAAATAGTCTTTCAATTCAGGAGGGAAATTTCATGGCAAAGAACAATGTCATTGGTAAAACTGAACAGCGATGGGATGCCATCGCTAAGGTGAAGGGCCAAGCAAAATTTACGGCGGACTTCCCGATCAATCACAAACTTCACGCCAAAATTCTACGGTCGACCATTGCCCATGGCTACGTCACCGCTTATGACATCACTGAGGCTGAACAAATGCCGGGGGTCGTGAAGATCTTCTTACCCGAAGACTTGCCTCAAAACAAATTTGGCACCGCTGGCCATCCTTGGTCCATGGTGCCGGCTAAGCGGGATATCGAAGACCGGACCCTATTGACCCGTCACGTACGGGTGTACGGCGATGATATCGCTTGCGTGGTGGCTAAGACCGAACTAGAAGCCATCCGGGCCCTGGAAAAAATCAAAGTGACTTATGAAAAGTACCCGGTTTACTTAACACCAAAAGCCGCCATGGCCGATAACGCCCGCCGTGTCCATGAAGAGCGGGACAATGTCATTGCCGATACCAGTGTGGGGTACGGGGATGTGGCTAAAGAATTAAAAGCAGCCGATTATGTCATTAAAGAACACTTCCACACGCCGATGCAACAACACGTGCACATGGAAAACCAAGTGGCCGTGGCTTGGCAAAGTGAGGACCAACGCTGGACTTGTATCAGCTCCACCCAAATTCCTTATATTTGCCGCCGGATCATTGGCCAAGCTGTGGGTGTGCCTTGGTCGCAAATTCGGGTGCAAAAACCCTTTATCGGTGGGGGCTTTGGGAACAAACAAGAAGTTATTATTGAACCTTTAGTGGTGGCTTTAAGTATGGCCTGTGGCGGACGTCCCGTGGAAATGAACCTGACCCGGGAAGAATCCATTGCCTATACTAGAACCCGCCATGCCATCGATTACGATTTGGCAGTGGGCGTCAATAAAGACGGCAGTATCACGGCCATCGACTGCAACGTGTACTCCAACCAAGGGGGCTACGCTTCTCACGGACACGCCATTGGCGGTAAGGGCGGCACCTTTATCAATGCCCTGTATAAAACGGAAAGCCTGCGCTATGCGGCTAAAACCATCTATACCAACGTGGCCACTGCAGGGGCCATGCGGGGTTACGGGATTCCCCAGGTGATGTTTGCCCTGGAATCCATCATGGATGATGCCGCTGAAAAAATCGGCATGGATCCTATTGACTTCCGGATTCAAAATCGCCGCCCTGAAGGTTTCTTAAATACCTTGAGCCATGTGCAACAATTTAACTTTAAGATCGATAAATGTCTGCAAAAGGGCCGTGAAGCTTTCCATTGGGATGAAAAATTGCAGGATAGCTTAAAATATAAAACCGGTAGCAAACGCCGGGGTGTAGGTGTGGCTGGCTTTTCTTACGGCTCAGGGACTTATCCCTTCGGCCTGGAAACCGCTGGGGCCCGCTTGACGCTAATGCCGGATGCCTCCTTTAAACTCATGTTAGGGGCCACGGAAATTGGCCAAGGGGCGGACACCGCCTTTAGTCAAATGGCCGCCGATACTATTGGCGTGGGTTATGACAAAATCATTCGCGACGCCATGAGTGACACGGATATCGATCCTTTTGATACCGGCTCTTATGCTTCCCGGCAAACTTATATCACCGGCTTTGCGGTGCAAGAAGCGGCCGAAAAAATGAAACAAAAGATCCTCAAACGAGCCTCTGAAATGTACGATATCCGCCCAGAATACATGGATATCGTGGACGGCAATATCGTTTATAGTCACAATGACCAAAAAATCGCCGATTTGGCTGACTTTGCCATGTCTTCCTTCTATGACATGGCACATGGCCGGGCCATCGTGGCGGAATCTTCGGTGAACATCCATAATAACTCCTACGCTTCTGGCTGTACCCTGGCCCAAGTGGAAGTGGATATTGAAACCGGCCAAATTGAACTGCTCAGCGTCATGAACGTCCATGACTCCGGGAAAATCATCAACCCTATCTTAGCCGAGGGGCAAGTGGATGGTGGAATGGCCATGGGGATTGCCTATGGCCTCAGTGAAGGCGTGCGTTATAACGAAGCTGGCAAGCCTTTGAACAACAATCTGATGGATTATAAGATCCCCACCACCATGGACTTACCGGACTTAGACCATGCTTTCGTGGAGAGTGAAGATCCCCTGGGCCCTTATGGCAACAAATCCCTGGGTGAAAATCCCCTGTGTTCACCGGCTGCCGCCATTCGTAATGCGGTGAAAAATGCCACCGGTGTGGCCATTAATAGTAATCCTTTGGCCAGCCAACACGTCTTTGAACAGTTAAAACAAGCCCACGTCATTTAGGAGGTCAATTACATGTATGATATTACTGGTTACCATGAAGCTGATAGTTTAGCCACCATTTTCAAAATCATTAAAGCTGACCCCAAGGCTAAAGTGATTGCTGGGGGCACCGATGTGTTGGTCAAGGCCCGGGAACGGAAACAAGATTTTATCGCCACCCAATTGATCGGCATCACCCGTATCCCGGAAATGCAAGGCATCACCATGGCCGAAGATGGCACTTTGAGCATCGGGGCTTTGAGTACCTTTAAACAAGTTGAAAAAGATCCACTCGTTCAACAATACATCCCCATGTTAGGAGAAGCTGTCTCCCTAGTAGGCGGTCCGCAAACCCGCCACGTGGGCACCATTGGCGGCAATATCTGTAACGGGGCCACTTCTGCTGACAGTGCGCCCACTTTATTCACCTATAATGCCACGTTAGAAATCCATTCCGAAGCTGGGGTCAAAAATGTCCCCATCGCCGACTTTTATAAGGGCGCTGGTTGGGTGGACTTAGAACCCGGCGAAATCCTCGTGCGGATCAAAATTGCTAAGGCAGATTACGAAGGCTACCTGGGCCACTATACCAAGTTTGCCCAACGCCAGGCCTTAGATATCGCCAATTTAAGCTGTGCCACTTTGATTAAAATGGCCCCTGATCAAACGATTGCTGATTTGCGCATCTGTTTTGGGGTGGCTGCTCCAACGCCGATTCGCATGCCCCAAGCAGAAGCCTTTGCCAAGGGTCAAGCCATTAATGATGCTACTTTAAAGACCATTGGCAAGTATTGTTTAGCGGACACCAATACGCGGAATTCTTGGCGGGCTTCGAAGGAATATCGGGACCACTTGGTGCAAATTATCCCGGCACGTAATATTTTAGCGGCTTTAAAGGAGGTCCAATAATGAATCAGACGATTGAATTTACATTAAATGGTGAAACTAGGCATTATAGTGTGGATGTACGGCAAAGTTTATTGGAACTCCTGCGGGATGAATTAGCTTTGACCGGCACTAAAGAAGGCTGTGGCGTGGGTGAATGTGGCGCCTGTACAGTTATCGTAGACGGTGAAACCGTGGACTCTTGCATTTATCTGGCCGTTTGGGCAGATGGCAAGACCCTCACCACCGTAGAAGGCCTGGCTGCTGAAGATGGGTCCTTGAGTGACGTGCAAACCGCTTACGTCCAAGATGGTGCGGTGCAGTGTGGTTTTTGTATTCCGGGGATGGTCTTATCCAGTACCCAATTTCTAGAAGACAACCCTACCCCAACCCGCCCTGAGATCAAACGGGCTTTATCTGGGAACATGTGCCGTTGTACCGGCTACCAAAAGATTGTAGACGCGGTTGCTGACGTGGCAGAAAAACGTCAGGAAAACGCTGATATTGCACCGGTGAACTTTACCCGGCACGCTTAACATAGTTCAAAAAAACAGTCCTGCGGCAAAATTGTCGCAGGACTGTTTTGGTGTTCCCAGGCTTAGCTCAAGGCTTTGGCCTGAATATATGTCTTGATCTGGTCAATGGTGATCATTGGCAGATCCCAATCTTTAGAGAATTGGTGCAAATCATCGCGCCGGGCCATGGTCCCGTCATCCTTGATGATTTCAATAATTGCCCCAACGGGTGCCTTGCCGCAAAGCTTGGCTAAATCCACCGCCGCTTCTGTATGGCCGTCGCGAACAGCCAAACCTTCTGCTTGGGCAATCAATGGGAAGATATGCCCCGGGTGGTTAAAATCAGTCGGAATTGCATCGGCTTTGGCCAGGTGCTTGATGGTGGCTGCCCGGTCAAAGGCGGACACACCCGTGGTGACCCCAGTGGCTGCATAAGCCCCATCGGTGGAAATGGTAAACGGGGTTAAATTCGGGTCGGTGCTATTGTCCACCATCAGGTGTAAGTCTAACTTAGCCGCAATTTCCGGGCTAATCGGGGCACATAACAGCCCCTTAGCGTGGGTAATCATAAAGTTGACCGTGGCTGGGGTAATATCTTCCGCCAAGGCAACGAGGTCGCCTTCGTTCTCCCGATCTTCGTTGTCTGCCAAAATAATCATCCCGCCGTTTTTCAGAGTTTCAAGTGCTACGTTAATATCTGCAAAAATATTTGCCAATGTGATCCACACTCCAGACTTTGTATTGGTAAGGAAAACGGCCGTTGTTCGCTTACAAGTACTAACTTACAGAAAACAAATTAGATTGTCAACAACTAATTACTGAAAATCGAATGTTTTTCTAAATTAATGACCAAATTATTCGTCTTTAAAAAATGACATAAAAATAGCCGATGCCCATGTTAGGGATCGACTAGCGAAATGAAATCAATGAATTTGGTGCTTCGATAGCTTGTCATGCACCTGCTGTTCTAAATAGCGCATGAGTTGAGGTGCGGTATTTCTGAAGGCCGTTTGGAAGGAATGTCCCGGGCCCGGTGCAGGAATTGAAGTTTCCAATTCGTTGTTTGCATCGTCAGTAATGGTTAATCCATCTTCATTGTAATGGACGGTCACATAGCGGCCTTCTAATCCTTCATCGCAAATACCTTGGGCGAAATCTACAATCGCTGATTCAATGACTTGGTTTAACCCAATTTGAATTCCTTTGCGTTGCAAAACCCGTAATTGTCGTGTAGCACCTTCATAAGTTAATGGAATCTGTGTATCCATATTAAAACTTTACCTCCTCAGCGATTTGAGCTTATACCAATTATAGTGGGACAATATCATTGTAACCGCTTTAAGCTAGAAAGTGAAGTCTTTTAAGTGTTTTTATAAAACGCCTCTATTGTATATACCAATTTTCAAGTTGCTTTATCTGCCCATTTGTTCTAGATTTAAAGAGTAACATTACTCAAGAATGGAGTTGTTTTCATGCAGATCTTAGAAGGTACAAAAGGTGAATTAGTGCACGAGCACATTTATAATAGCGGCAACCAACGTATTGGTCACCGCATCTTACCCAAAGGTTTAAACGGGGATGGCATCAAACTACACCCTGCCCCAGCCCATGGTGTGGTGATCCCGGTGAAAGGCCGCATTGAATTTGGCACCGAAGCTGGCCCAGAAGAACTATTTCCCGGCAAAATTGCAGTGATGGAAAAAGGTGACCTACATTACATGAAGGCCATCGAAGATAGTGAAGTTTTCGTGGTCTTGGACCTAGATAAATAACACTTTTAAGCAACAAAGCGTAGACTGTCCAAACTTTAGGATAGTCTATTTTTTTCTTCTGTGGTATTCTTAAGGTTCGAGAATATTCTGGAGGTAAAATTTAATGAAAATTGTTGTCCTAGCCGGCGGCAGAAGTACAGAACGTAACGTGTCTTTATCTTCTGGCGCAAAAGTTGCTAACGCCTTGCGCAGCAAGGGTCACAACGTCGCTTTAGTAGATTTGTTCTTGGGTGTGGATCTTCAATCTGATGCCGAAATCGCCGAGCTGTTCACTACCGAACAGACCGAAGCCAATTATCAGATTAGTGATGCCATTTTAACCGATGACGCGATCAATGCTTTGAGAACAGATGACACTAAGGGCTTGTTTGGCCGCAACGTGTTGAAGATTTTGCAAAGCGCTGACATTGTTTACCTGGGGCTCCACGGTGAAGATGGTGAAAACGGCAAAGTCCAAGCTGTGTTGGATCTGTCTGAAATTCGCTACACCGGCAGTGACCCCTTGAGTTCTGGCATGGCCATGAATAAAAAAGTCAGCAAAGAAATTATGTTGTTTAACCAAATTCAAACTGCGGCTTTCGTTTTAGTGAAAGCAAACGACCCCCTGCCGACAAAACTGCCCTTTGATTACCCGGTGGTGGTTAAACCCAGTAATGGCGGTTCTAGCATTGGCACCCATATCGTGCATACGGATGCTGAATTACAGCCGGCTTTAGCAGATGCCCTGCGCTTTGATGATGAGCTTTTGATTGAAGAATTCATCCAAGGCCGGGAATTTTCTTTGGGCGTGGTTAATGGCCAAGCTATGCCCGCCATTGAAATCAAAGTCAATGACGGCTGGTATGATTTCGAACACAAATTCCAAGATAATAAGACCACTTTTGTCACCCCACCGGACATCCCTGAAAAAGTCCACGCCGATATGAAGACCATTGCCATTAAGACTTTAGATGCCCTGGGCATGTCTAATTATGGTCGCATCGACTTCTTATGGAACCAAAAGGACGGCTTATATGTCATTGAAGCCAACTCCTTGCCGGGGATGACCCCACTTTCCTTGCTCCCTCAAGAAGCTGCTGCTGTGGGCATTGGCTATGCGGATTTGTGCAACAGCATTGTCATGGGTAAATGGGACTTATACGAACAAAAAAACAGCCGCCAAACCTTAGTTTAGCAGCCTTTGACCAATGGTAATTTAATAGGACTGTGCGGAAGTCCCCCGGTTAAAACCTAAGGATGGCGTGATAACTTTCTACGAAAGTTATCACGCCATCGTATAGTTTCCGGTGCTAATTTCTTGAACGTTCCAGTTATTTTGGTGTCGGATCACTTTAAGTTTGCTTAAACTGACCTGTTTATATTTTGGGCTGACGGTCAAATAGTGGTTGCCAGCTTTCACATAACAAGTTGTTTTACCGCTGAATCCGGAAATATAGCCCCTTTGGCTGTTAGGTAGTTGGACATAGTCATTGAGGTGAAACCCGCTGACGGCTTTCGTGTTTTTGGCATTTCGCTTACTGACCCTGTTGGGTGTTTTACGACCTTTACGAGCAGTGGCTTCATGCAGGGAGCGTTTCTTTTTGCGGAACTGGTGAAACATCACTACAGCTGTAGGTTGTTGCACGATGTTTTGGATGCCGCTGATAGTTACAGCGTCATTGTAATGCGCTTTTGGCAAGTCTAACTTGGCCCGATCTAAGGTCGTCTGGGCCCCATACTGAAAGCTTGCTGCTGGAAAGGCCGTGAACAACCGGCGGCGCAGGATGTTCATGAAGGTAGCGCCCTTTAGAGAACGGTGACTTTGAAATTGCTTGGCCTGCAGGACATAGAGCTTGCCCCCGGGCTGATGATTGGCTTGAGTATGACAGCTGGCACACACCGTGAGCAGGTTGCTCACTTGGTTCGTACCGCCATTGGACCGGTAGATGATGTGATGGATCTTGAGTTTTGGATCTTTGGTTTTGCCATGGCAGATCTGGCAGGTATAGTTATCCCGGTCTAAGACATATTGCTTAGCTGTTTCATAGCCATATAAATCGCCTTGCTGATAGCCTAAGCCGGTGATACCCGGATTGACCATCTTAGCCATGTCGAACTTGCCCACTTCGATATGCAGTTCTGCTTTAGGCAGGACTGCTTGGATTCGCTGAATCCAGGTAATATTGTGTTGGACTTTGCTGGCCACCGATGGCGGTAGCCAGCCCGCCGGCTTAGCCCGGTTCAGGAAACGGGGCGGACGGTATCTGGTGTTACGATCGCGGCGACCACGCCGATAGCTTCGCCGGGTATCCAGTAATTTTTTTACATCTTGGCGTAGACTGACTTCCCCTTGAAATAGGACTTTATCCTGAGAAGTAACAGCCAGACCGATATGATGCTGTCCAGAATCTACACCAATTGAGACAGGTTGTTTATAACCGG
>NZ_AZGA01000057.1:156143-255154 GCF_001436375.1 Agrilactobacillus composti DSM 18527 = JCM 14202
AGAGCCGAACAATAGTTGAATAGTGAATGGTTCTTTCTTGACAACTTTAGCTTTGCCAAATTGTAATAACTTACGACATTTACGTTGTTTGCAGGGCATCAGTGGCTCGCCCTGGCGATTGATGACAAATACGCGATTTTGCATGATGCCCTCCTTCTGATGAGTGTTATTCGTCAGGTAAAGTGACCTGACCACGGCGTCAAGTTCATCAGACTTGAGTTCGTGAGGTTACCCTTCGACAATGTTATCAAGGCTTAACCGCTGACGAGCAGCAGTTTTCTCACGGGTTGACGGTCCCATTGACCTTAGGACTGTTTACAGCGCCCGCACAGAGCTGGGAACTAGGGTATCATTCCCAGGTGTGATCACCAAGATAACGTAGTGTCCAAAAGACACTGAGTCTAGACAACCAGACTTGAAGCAAGTACTTCAAGCCCCTTACTTTAGTGAGGGGTCACGGTTGACATACCATTGGTTTTTTATTTATTTTCACAAATAAAACTGTTTGGATTTTTGGGGTTTTAGCTTATGATTGAAGTAAACAACAATGGAGGCCGCCTTATGGAACTTAATGAATCCGCCCAAACTGCTTTGGCAGCGATCCTGAATCAAAATCCATGGAAACTTTTTTGGCCCACTGATCCTTTGGTTATTCTGGATGAAGCGGGCAAGCAGGCCACAATTGTGACCTTTGAACGCCAAGATGACACCACCATGATCCAATTTTTTGCGACTCCTGAAGGCATTGAGAGCTTTTTGATTCAACAGACCACGGGGTTTGAACTTTGGGAACCCAGCAAACTGTATGAGGATTATCTGGGCATCACCTCAAATAAAACCCAACTTACCATTAAAAAACACTATCAAGGTCAAGAACAAACGGCTACCACTGCTGACATCACCCTGTTGAATGCCATTTTACCCCAATTAAACCAACTGTTAGCGGACTTGCCCTCTGACGCCAAGCTACAATCCAACCTTAAAAAAGACAAATATCCTACCCGGGCCTATAAGGATGGCAAGTGGTACACCCGCTTTCGGGCCTTGCGTATCCCCCGGCAACAGGGTTTATTTCCCACGGTGAAACCCACCACCTTCAAGCCCTTTCAAAACAGTCCGGTGGAAGCCGTGAATCTAGAAGTCGTGGTAACTTATTTATCCCATCAAGTGGTGGATAAAACTGGCGCCAGCTTCTACCCTAGGTTGTTATTAGTGGTGGACCATACCAGCGGCGGTATCCTAGTCCAAGATATCATCGACCCTAAACAAACCGTCACCGAAGCCTTAGGCACTTGGCTAAAGAGCTTTATCAAAGCCAGTGGCCGCCCGGCACGGATCTACACCCACTACGGAGAAGCCCAGCGCCTAAAAGATGTGGCCAAGCTATTAGATATCAGCTTGACCACGGAAGTTCCGTTAATTTATACGGGGCAATTATATGACGCCTTGAAAAAAGAGTTAGCCGATAACAACTAACTTACCACTTGCGATGATCCCAAGTGCGGCCGTCCACTTCCCCTTCAGCTTGTTCAAGCCGCTGGGCCTGGGCTTTTAAAAGTTCAGCGGCCACTTGCATCAGCGCCCGATTTTCATAATCGGGCGCTTTTTTGATGTAATCGGCAATTAAATTTTGTAAGCCATCAGCCAATTGACCCACCACCTTTCATCATGGCGATGGTCTGGTTCAAATCATCTAAATGGTCCTGGTTGGCCGTCAGAGTGGCGGCCACCGCCGCCAAAGCCGGTTCTTCAGGATTTCGGCTCGCCAAGTCCTGCAAGCGTTGGGCCAACCAGCGCACTTGGTCGGCGAAATGATCCGAGAAACTGGTCAAATACTGCTGATATTGCACCAACAGTTGGGCTTTTTGCAGGTCATTGGTATGGCTAAACTGGGAAATGATCAATGGCGCCCGATAGGTCAGGTGCAATTTATGGGCCAGGGCTTGATAAGGCCGCAGGATTTCCGACAAAGTGAACTGTTCCGAACGACCCGCTGTGAATTGCGCAGCGGCCACCCCGGTACTCACCACCAATCCCAAGGCCTTGCCCTGATAATCCGGCAGGCGTTCTTCTTGGGCGGTCTGCAACACTTGGTCTAACCAGGCCTTCAACGAAGCTGGGGCACTGTACCAATATAAAGGAAACTGAAAGATGATTTGATCCGCAGCCTGGAGCAATTGCCGCTCTCGGGCCACGTCCACCTGGTAATCCGGGTATAACTGGTCTAAAACATGGTACTGAACTTGGGATAAGTGGGCACTGCTGGCCCGCAAGAAATTTTGAGTCCCGGAATTGTCAAAATCCGGGTGGGCGACGATAACTAAAGTTTGCATAATCTCACCTTTCCTGCTATGCTTGTGCAAAAATATACAAGGGGTGTTTTACATGGCAAAAACAACGGCCTATCTTCAAAGCTTATTGGACAATGCCAAAGACGGGGACCAATACCAGTGGCTAGAAGCCTATACCGGCGACCCTTACCACTATTTACAAATCAAACACAATTGTGGCAACGTTTTTGAACTCCGGCCCATTGATTTTGAACAGGGCAAACGCTGTGACATCCACGCCCATTGCGGTGAGAATATCTGGTAGACTTTACCCCGGTAGGATCAACTTGACGTGACTCTTACCCTGACCTGCAGTACTAACTTGAATTTGATAGGGAATTTGTTCCTTTAAGGCGGCCACATGACTGATGATGCCAATCATCCGGTGGTCGCCTTCAATATGTTCCAAAGCATCCATGGCCATCCCCAGGGCATCTTGATCCAAGGACCCAAAGCCTTCATCGATAAAGAGGGTATCAATGCTGATGCCCCCGGCTTTATTTTGGATCACTTCTCCTAAAGCCAGAGCCAAACTTAAGGCCGCAATGAAACTTTCCCCGCCGGACAAGGTATGGACGCTGCGGGCCTTACCCACGTTATCATCATAAACATCAATCTCTAAGCCGGTATTCTTTTGATAGGTACCGACTTCTTTGTGCAGTTGTAAATAATAGCGGCCGGCACTCAATTGATTCAAATGGGCATTGGCCACGTTTAAGATTTCTAACAAGTATTCCCGCAGGACATACCGTTCCAAACTCAACTTCGCAGCCCCACTGCCGGCAATGGCATCCACCAAGGCCTGTAATTCATTGAAGGCCGCAGCTTTTTGGGCAATGGTAGCCAATCTAGCCTGGACCCGGGTCAAAATACTATGGTTCAACACTTGCCGCTCTGAGCGCTGTTTCAGGTCAGCAGCCAGTTGAGTTTGTTGCTGCTGCAAGGTAGCCAAGTGGGCCTGGCCCTGGCTGAGATCCACCGTGGTTTGCGTTCCCACCAATTTGGTGTAGGTTTCAATCTCCGTGGCAAGCTTAGCCCCAAGTTCTTGGTACTGTTGCAACTGTTGGGTCAAGGTCGGCAATTGCCCCAGTTGGCCCAGTAAAGTCTTGAATTGGGTCCAATCAGCTTGGCCAAAGTGTTCGGTCAATGATAGCGTTAATTGTTTCTCTAAGGCAAGCACTTTGCCTTGGGTGTCCTTAACTTGCTGAGTCAACATAGCCTGTTGGGACTCACTGGCCGCCACTTGCTGGCTCAAGTCGCTCACCGCTTGTTGGGCGGCGGTCAAAGCTTGGCTATAGGTGGCGATTTTTTGTTTTAAATCCGTCAAATGGGCCTCTAAGGCCGCTAAGTCCCCAAAGCCTGCCGGCAGTTGTTGCTGGGCATCGGCTAATTGCACCGTGATTTTTTGATGTTGAGCTTGGGCTTGTTGCACCGCCTGTTCCTGGGTGACCAGCGCTGCTTGGGTGGCAGTGATTTCTTTTTGTAGATCCGCCTGTTGTAATTCGGCGATTTTGCCCGTTTTGACCTGGGCTAACAATGCTTTTTTTTGCGCGCTCAATTCATCTTGCCGCTGTTGCAGGGCCGTCTTTATGGCTGTTAAGTCAGCCAACTGCCCCAAGCCAGCTTGTTGTAACTCGGCTTGAAAATCCGCCAGGTTTTGGGTCAAGTCAGCGGTCTGAGCCGTGACTTGTTCTGTCAAACTCTCTAAAGCCGTGGTGCTGGCCGTGGCCTGGTTTTGGGCCTGTTGCAGGGCGGCTTCGGCAGTATCTACTGCTTCTTGGCTCACCGCCACGGTGGCCGTTACCACGGCCGGTTGGGGATGGTCGGTACTGCCGCACACTGGACAAGGGCTGCCGGGTGCCAGTTGCTGGGCTAAGTTGGCAATTTGGCTGGTGAGCCATTGGTTCTTCAAGGCCCGATAATCCCCTTGGGCAGCGGTGGCTGCTTGGGTCAGCTGCTGGCTGACCGTCTGTTGTTGGGTCACTTTAGCCTGTAGTTGACCTAAATCTGCTTGCGCTTGAGTCAATTGGGCCAATGTTTGCTGGTGGTGCGCCAAAGCGGCTTCCTGTTGGCCTTGTTGGGCCAGTTGGACTTGTACCCCTGGCAATGCGGCCACGACTTTGGTGAACGCCGCTAGGTTTTCGTTCAACTGGGTCAGCTTAGTTTGGGTGGCGGCCACCTGTTGGGTCTGGGTGGTGGTAGCCTGTTGCTGTTTAGTTAAGGCCTGGGTCAAACTGGCCACCTGTTCAAAATAAGGCCGTTGTTGCTGTAAGACCGCGGCATCTGCTTGGTAGTGCTTTTGCACGGACTCTTGGGCTTGCAGGACCTTCAATTGACTTTGGGCCGTGACCAATTGCGCTTGTTGGGCCTTTAAAGCCGCCGTTTTAGCGGTTTGCTGTTGGGCTAAATCAGCCGCCTGGGCTTTGGCCTCGGTGAAACGTTGCGCTGTATCTTTTTGACCTTGAGCCCATTGCAACGCCGTGACTTGTTGTTGCACTTGGGCCATGGCCGCCTTTTGGCTGTCGTGGGCTTGGCGCTGGGCCTGGACTTGGGCCAGGGTTTGAATGTGTTCATTTAAAGCAGTTTGTTGGGCTAATTTGGTCTTCTGCGCCTGAATTTGGTCTTGGATCTTGGTTTGTTGCTGATTCAAGGCCACGATTTCAGCCTCAGTGCCCTTTTGCTGAATTTCTAATTGGGCGATTTGTTCACCGGTGTTTAACTCTTTTAGGTTGTCCGGTTTAGGGACCCATTGAATTTGTTTTAGATTGCTTTCAATATCTAAGCGCCAATTTTCATTATCTTGCTTGGCTTGGCGCAATTGGTCCTTTAAGGCTTCGGCCCACTTTTCAAAGAGTTGGGTCTTAAATAACTTCCGCAACACCGCTTCTTTATCATTACTGCTGGCCGTCAAAAAGCGCCGGAAGTCCCCTTGGGGCAACAGCACGATTTGGGCAAACTGCTCTTTGTTGATCTGCAGCACTTGGTTGATCAAGATATTGATATCCTTTAACTTACCGGTATCTTCAATTTTTTTATCACCTTGAAAAATCTGCAGCTTTGCGGCGTTATTTTGGGTGGTGACTCCATCCCCCCGCTTCTTAGCCAAAATCTGCTTAGGCCAGCGGGTGATGTGATAGATTTTGCCCTGGTGGCTAAAATCCAAAGTGACCACTGTGGCTTCTGTGGGCGCCGCAAAATCCGAGCGCAAGCTGGGAGCCGGCCGATCACTGGTGGCACTATCCCCATATAAAGCAAAGGTCATGGCATCAAAAATCGTCGACTTCCCACTGCCAGTCCGCCCGGAAATCAGAAACAGGGGCACCTGGTCTAATTTTTGGAAATCAATGGTTTCATTTTCATAAGGTCCGAAATTTTTTAAGACTAATTTAAGTGGTTTCATGATTGAACCTCCCCATTGGCGGTTTTCAAGGCAGCGGCGGCCCACTGCTTTTGCTGGTCGGACAAGTCATCTTTGGCCACGGATTCGTAGAAATCCGCCAGTAAATCCAAGGGATCCCGCTTGGCCAAATCTAGATGTTGGGTGGCCACGTCAGTTTCATAGCCGTTGACCCGGTCAATGCTGATGATGTGGCTGTAAATGGCGTCTAGGCGGGCTTTCACGTTGGGGATGGCCTTGGTGTCGGTCAAGGTGAGCCCCAGGTAATTATCCCGGGCCACCGTGTTGTAAAAAGCCGGGTCCATGAATTGTTCAAAGCTCCCCTGAAGCCGTTGCACGTCCAAAAGCGGCGTAATCGGGATAAATTCCCGCTTTAAGGTGTCCGTATCGATAATATAGACGCCCTTTTTTTGACTGGCCTCTGACAAAGAAAACTTCACCGGTGAACCGCTGTACTGGGCGTTTTTTTCATGCAGGGCATCTTTGCCGTGGAGATGTCCCAAAGCGACGTAATCAAAGTCTGCCAGGGTGGCTGCGGGTACAGCTGCTAAGCCCCCCACCTTCAATTGGGTCTCGGAATCGGTCATGGCACTGCCGGCCACAAAGAAATGGGCCACTAAAATATGCTTTTTGGCAGGGTCAAATAAAGTCTTCATCTTGGTGACACAGGCAGCTACGGCCTGGTCTAAATGCACTAGACTGTCATCTTTGAAATACTTCTGGGCCGCAAAGGGTTCAAAGTAAGGCAGTAAAAATAGCTGGGTATCCGGCAATTCCACCGGTTCAAAGGCCTGGGCAATGTCGGTACACATGTAATAATTGGTGGCTTGAAACCACGGGGCGCCGGTGGCCAGGCGAATGGCGCTATCGTGGTTGCCAGAAATGGCGTAAATGGGCAAATGGTCAGTCAAATTCAATTTTTGAATCATCTGATTCAACAAGGCCACCGCCTCTTCTCCAGGTAGACTGCGGTCGTATAAATCCCCGGCGATGATAATGCCGTCCACGTTTTGGGTGGTGGCAATGTGTTCAATTTGGTCAAAGGCATGTTCTTGGGCCGCCGTCAGGTCAAAACCATGGAGGCGCCGGCCAATATGCCAGTCCGCTGTATGTAATAAGCGCATAAAAATTCTCCTTGATAGCCAAAAATCGGGTCCTTGTTAAATATCCCTACTTAACATTACCCGATTTAGCCACATTATTTTTTAAAGCGATTTTTAGAAAATGGGACCCGCCCCTCCACAATCTCCAGCGCAATTAAGGTCAACACCAATAAAAAGATGGCGATGGACAAAATCAACGTCTGGGTGGCATCACCGTGGGTAACCATTTCTTGGCGCAAAATGGCGGTCAAAGCGATGTATACCAAGTAGCGGATGGGAATATGATGGCCCTCATCGATATATTTCTTGATCATCATGGTAAACTCAAAATACATAAAAAAAGATAGACTGTTGGTGATCATGGTGGTAAAAGACAGCTTTTCCGCAAAGGCATACTCGCCTAAAATGATCAGCTGCTTGACCATGGCCACTAACATTAAAATAGCCAATACGGTTAAGAAAGCATCTACCACAATATTGGTGAAATGCGTCAGCGTAACTTTTATATGTCTCAAAGTCAAACACCTCACGATTGATAGCGTTGGTGGACTAAAGCATTGGATACGATGAAGTCATGGCGCAATTGAATGCGTTTTTGATAATCGCTTTGGACACTGTCATAGACAAATTGTAAATCCTTGGCTTTGCGCCGGAAAGGCTCTAGTACCGGCGCACTAGGATCTGAGGTTAAGTGTTGCTGCGCGGCTAAGGTATGCCGGTTGGTATTGATCATCTGTTGCAAGTTGTTCAACGTATTTTCAAAACCCACCAGTGCCTGATTCAAAGGCTTGATCTGGGCATTTAAGCGCTGAAACAAGGCATAGGGCATGTCCCCCTTCAGGCGGTTACATTCCTGACAGGCTAGGGTCAAGTTTGCCAAGCTATTATCTTGGCTGACAAATACCGGGTCCTTATGGTCCACACTATCCCCCCGGCGGCCGCAATATTGGCAGGTATGCTGATACTTCTCTCGAATCAGTTGTCGAGTGGTGTAGTCCAGCTGATTTTGGTGAAACAAGCTACCCAATTCAAAGCCCAGGTACGCCATGACGTCATTAAAGACCCCCGTATCAGGCAAAGGCAGTTCCCCATCTTCTAGCAGGATCACTTGCTTGGCCAAAGCGCTTAAGGGCACAACTTGGTGGACGATGGCCGGGCTGGTGGCAAAGTTTTGCAATAAGGTGGTGATGAAACGACGCTGCTTTTTGCTCAGGCGCAGTTTGGGCTGGGCTGTGGGCTCAGTTAAGCCGAGATAAGGGCGTTGCTGGGCTTGGGCGAGGTAGTAAACATCCCCATTGAAGAAGGCCTTAGGATCTTGACCCCGCTGGACACAAATCGCACACAGGCTGCTTAGCTGTGTGTCTTGTTGGAAATAAGATTCGGCCATGGTCAACGTACAATAGGCACACCGTAGATGCATGACTACACGAGCTCATCATAGACGAGTTCGATCTCGCTCTTACGCGTGGCAAAATTCAGCCCGATCACTTCTTGGGTCAAAATCTTGTCATATTCGTCCAGCACATCATCTGGCAGTGGCGTGACATTATGCAACGTATCGATAATGTCCGCTGAGTCGTTGACCTCTTTTAAGTCCACAAACAACTGGGTCTTGTTTAAGACATCGTGCAATAAATCGGTGAGCACACTGTTTGGCTTACCGGAGGGGTCTGTCATAATCACTTGTTGAACTGGCAGTTCTCCGTGATTCACCGTTACTAATTTTAAAACATCGAATACCCGCATGCCCTTCATCCTTTCAAACAATTCATTTTTTCTATTATAGCCTGTTTTTAGGTGAATTCACAAATCTAAGTGACGCCATATAAAAAACCAGCACCGCCGCTTGCTTCAAAATGGGGTGCTGGTTTTAGGATGATGCTGTTAAAATATAAAATCTAGTACCGGACCATTCAAATATGCAGCTTAGGCCTTTCTATCAACACGTATCATTAACCACCCGGCTAGAATGACTGCAGTTGCGATAAAGATACCGTTAAAAACATTTTTAAAAGGGATTTTTATAATGTTCGCTAATAAGAGATATAGACACAAAACGAGGTTAAATTTCAATAACACGTTCAATTTAAAATTTCTAGTTTTCATCGATGACGCCCCACATATTAGGTTTATTTTGTCTTGTTTCATTAAATCGCTATTACTCTTTTAAGAAATTACACTCTTTTTGAAACGGTCAATCAATATTGACTCAACAGCGTATGTAGCAATGGTAGTTGTTCACTTGTAAAATGGCCATCATTTCGCAGAATAAGGGTGCCACCTAAATGATCAAATAAGATGCGGCCTTGATTCTCGTCACAGTTAAAGGGATCATTAAAAGAATTAAGCATATAGAAATCTTTCGAATTTGTTTTAATCGTGGCCCAATCGTAAGTGGCTTTTAAAGTGGTGTGTTCCATGCCATTTGGTTGACTATAACCAGCTACCAGATAAACTGCCCTAACAGGTGATTTCAATTGTTCCAATAAAGCTAAGATAATGTTCGTTCCGGCTGAATGCCCAATTAGAATCGTATTTTCATTAATCGTTAAATTCATATTTTTAATCTTGGTTAAAGTAACTTCTAAGGGCTCTTGATCAAGTTTTGGTAAATCCGCAACAATTGTTGTCGTGCCTTGGTTAATTAACCCATGGGCAATATTTTGATACCAGAATTTATCAGCCGTGGCATGGGGCGCTGAGCCATGGAAAATAAATGCATTCATCCTAAAATCCTCCAGTCACTGTCTATCTTTATTTTTTTGATTATACGCCAAATAAACGTCTACGGGAAAAAGGAATCTAGGAAACTTCTATGGCGGCAAAAAGCCAGTTACTCACCTCCTGAAAGATAAGTAGCTGGCCAATTCAACGATCTTTACTGGCTCATTTTACGCATCCTAATGTTCAGCAGAATCGTGACAGTTAGCATAAACGCTAGCATTACGACCAAGATTCCCCAGAAATAATTGTTCGGTATATCGGGCACAAAGGTTAACAGCAGCACGATATCGGCGCCATAAAATATCAAGCCCACGTAACGTCCAGCTACTATGGACTTTTTGCCATAAGGCTTCTTGGCGTCATTATTCCCTGCGATCAGGAAAAGCAATTTGCCCCGTCTCAGCAAAAATCCCCAGATGAACAGCACCAACAACAACGCTATTTTAAGAAAAATCATCGAATTCTCCCTCCTCCAAAGCCGACACCACTGGCCTAAAATCTTTATTTAGTTTGCCGCAATTTCAAATTAATATGAATGATAAACATGAACAGTGGCACCATCAACAGCACAATGCCAAGCATTAAGTATTGATCATTTATAAACGTCCAGAGGAAAAACAAGGTAATGATTGCCTCAATGAAGAAATAATCACTGCTTATTTTGGAAATGAATGATTTTTGCTTCTCAGAGAATTTAGCCGTTGTGAACCCGGCTAATATCGATAAGTTCTTCCCCATGCGAAAACGGATGCCGAATATGATAAAGAACACCGCAAGCAAACCAATAAATATTGTCGGTAATATGACATCAAACGTCACAATTTTCACACCTTTCTATTTCAGGCTAGCATCCTTCAATACTAGCGCAAATCCTGATTTTAGCTCCAAATGGGTTACTTCAAGTTGTGATCAATTGAATAACTGGGGTAATCGAAGCAACTAGCAGCAATAAGGCGCTAAACAAAATGTATGGCTTGCGCTTATTGACAACGCTGTAGCTCAACAAGATCTGAATAACAACGCCGCCATAATAAATGGCCATATTCGCCACTGCTGGCACCTTATTATGGGTTAGATATGTAAAACCTAATGTCAAAACCAACACGACCAGACAATTGACGTAATAGTACGCTGCCAATCGAACGCCTGGTGCTTTTGCAGTTAAACTGTCTTTGCTGACCAGCGCTTTAATCAAAGCGTAGAGCAGCACTGGTATTAAAGCTGAAATAATAGAAGTGACCACCGATGAAACGATGGAAACACCGAATACCATATTTTGTTTGTTGGCGATCATCTCGGCCGTCTTGGCGTCTGGAAAAACATAAATCTGTAAATATCCCAACCAGCAAGTTGCCGCCAACGCCGCTAGGAATAATATTACTAGTGTTACGAAGTTCTTTTTCATAATACACCTACTTTTCAATATAAAGATAATGTCACTCTAAGGGATAAGCTACCTGAAAACTGGATTGTGAGCCGTTAATATTAGTTGGATTTGGTAGTGGCTGTTTGCTTAATGAGCTAACGACTTTAAAAGTTCTGTTATCTGATCAAAATCAGTCGCACTAATCGTGGCATTTATTGCATAATTATTCAATGCGGTCATCACTAATTGATAAATATTTTATTTTCTCATTTTGCGAACACGCCTATTCACGCTAATTGTCAGTGCCAGCGAAAACACAGTGAGCACTGCTATCAGCGCCCAAAATAATGTTTTAGGCATTTCAGGCACGAAGAAAATAAGGGCAACTATCAAAGCCGTGCCGTACAAAATAATACCCGTATATTTTCCTACTAACAAAGACCTCTTGTCGTAAGGTTTAGTCATGGTGTTATTCCCAGCAATCAGAAAAAGTGCTTTGCCTCGTCTAAAAATAAGCCCCATGATAATAAGGCTTACCGTGATCAGTATTTTGATAATAGCCATTTAGTTTATCCCCCCCTAACGTCATTTAACTAGGCTGATTCAAAATTGTTTTTCATACCATCATGATTTGAGATTACCGGACAGTCACTCTTTTTTGCCGCCTGACAATCATGAATATCGAAACCCATGAGATAATAAAGATGAGGTAACTAATCAATACTCTTAACGTTAACGCAAAGGTTGTAAAGATTTTCGCTGGATCAATACTCGTTTCTATCCTAAGCCCTAGAAGTGTCGTCTTGATAACGTTGCCATGAATCTGCGCTAGTTCTATCACAAAATCAATCATAAATATGACGATAAATACCACAGTCGCAATCTTAATTTGCCTCAAAAAACTTGAATTGATACGTTGCACGTCATCATCTCCAATGTTTTGCGGGTGGCTTACCAGAACTTCACATTAGCCGGTTACAGTCATGCTGTCATGTTTTTACTAGAAGCAATCAGTAATGACAAAACTAAAACCAGTTCACTTTTAGTCTAATTTCTTGAAGAAAACAGCGCAAGTTCAATCAATTGACGCACTGACAGTAGTATTCACAATCCAAAGTTGATTCAAGTTTGCCCTTTCGCACTTCTCAAGCGGACATCAATCTATGTCACTTGACGGCGTGTCAACTTTTTCATGGCCCTTTATCCGTTCCCCCAGGCTTATTAGTTCAGATGTCACACGAATGTGCCTTGTCTTAACGCATTCCTTCCTGTATGATTAACAGAAAAATACGGAGGCGCTTTCAATGATTCCAATTACTGAGAGACAACAACAGATTATTGATGCTTTTTTTCTGGTAGCTCAGGAAAATCCGGATCTTAAGCAGATAACCCTAAAAAGAGTCGCAGAAAAAGCTGGTATGCGTCGACAGAGTATTTATGGTAGACATTTTAACAGTGTTGAGGATATCATCACCACTATTCACAATTTAATCGATAACCAAATTGTCGAAAAAATGCACCACTTTGTCCTGACCAGCGATGACGATCCCATCACATATTTTTCTAAAGAAATCTTACCTATCCTCTATGAAAAACGAGACTGGCTAAAAATCTTATACGGCACAGTCATTGATAACTCATGGATTCTCTTCCTTCAAGCTAAGTACACCCCCATCCTTAAGCTTTATCTTCAGAAAAAGGGCAACAACAGCGGTCTGTCTGACGATTTCTTATGCAGCTTAATCGTGAGCAAGGTCATTGCGATTCTTGCAAATTGGCTAACCAGTGATAATCCGGAACCGGCTTCTTTATTCAGAAAAAAATTCATGCATATTTTAAACACACCAACGATTAGTCTTTTGACGGGGGAGAACCTGTGATGACTCAACTATATGGCAGTACCAAAAGGGCGCCGAATTCTCGAAATTAATCGAAAATTCGGCGTCTTTTTGAAATGTAGTTGTCTAAAGTTATGACTTTTGTCCCAAGCTCAGTTTGTTGCACCTGATTCGCAGCAATCGTTGGATTACCGCTGATAAGCTGTTTCACCCAAAGCCAGCACCTCCGCTTGATTCAAAATGGGACGCTGGTTTTATACCATACTGATGGTCTGCTTAGCAATACCCATTACCAAATTACTCAAATCCTTGCCGCTTTAATGTCGCTACGCTGAAAATCAAACTTCCACCACAAAAGATTGTCACAATACCTAAAAAAAGTATCACTTGCAGCAATGATAAGTCTTCATAAGACCGAGCATGTAGCCCAATCATGATTTGGGCATATGGATATAGTCGGACAAGCGCTTGGCTGATGGTTAATAATATAAAATTAGCTAAACTTAATCCTAGTGCAAAGATAATAGGCGTTGTAAAGTTCTTTAATCGAATCGAAAGCCAGAATTGAATCCCTAAAATTGGGAAAGTCCCGATCCAACCTAATGTACCCCACCATAAAAATGATCCAATAGTTCTGTTAATCGGAAAACGCCCTGCAAAACCTATGCAATAAAAAGCGAATATAAAAACTGCCACCCCAGCAGCAGTTAATAAAGCCAAAGTACTGAACTTCCTCAGAATTAACTGGCTAGCCTTAAGCGGAACCACTGCCATGCGACTAAAGTTGTGTTGTTCTTTCTCGCAGCGAATCACAACGGCTACCATCAATGCCAAAAGTAATGGCAAAAATATTTGTGCATAAAATAATCCTGATTCACTCCACAGCGCCAACCATTGTGTATGAAAACTAGCAAAAACCTTTTTGTTCTGAAAATATAATAAAGCACCGAGGGTGACAGCGAGTAAATCAATACCAATGACAATGGCGAATAAGTGCAAATGCCTAAGCTTTATGAATTCCCCGTTAATCTTACGTATCATAAAACCACCCTTTCTTTAATTTTCATGACATATCTAATCAAGATTAATAACACACAGCCAATGGCAAGAACAAGAACTAGATAAATTGGCCAGAGATTAGTGTAATGATATCCTTTGCCTTGTAAAAAGAATGGATTCAAAACCGAAATATATTGCCAAGGAATAAACATGCTCAGACTTTTAGGCAAAAAACCAGATGTCACCAAACTCAAAAAACTTCCGGCTAATCCCAGACAAAGCGGAATGATCGGTCGACTTAGATAAAATACTAGTGCCAATTGAACTAAGGTAATAACAGAGCCCCCAATAAAAATCGAAAGAAAGAACATCCCAATCACACCAAAATCGTGTAGCTCGCCGCTCTTAGCTAAACTCATCATAATTATCATCGCTATCTGCAGCAGTTCTCCGCCCAATAAAACTATGCTTGTTACAGCAAATTTAGCTAAGAATAAATCCCAAGGTCGTTCCCCATTTGTCATTAAAACTTGCAACATTCGATAATCATGTTCAGGTTGAACCAATCGTACAGTCAATAATGCGATTAAGAATGGAAAAATAAAATTATCAATCGTTGACATATTAAAAATCATAGTTGCCACTATTTGTTGCCCATGACGCATGAGTTGAATATTAGCTGTCACGCCTCCCCAAAGTAACGAAAATACGAATAGACCAATAATGGCAAACCAAAAGTTTCGACGTTTATTTTTTGCGAATTCACTTCGTATATACTTCATTTGGTCTCACCACCAGTCAATTCAAGGAAGACATCTTCCAAGGATTTCTTTTTGCCATATAAAGTGTAGACATTAACATCGTTTTGAACCAATGCTTTAATGATTTTTGGCGTCTCATTTGAATTTTTCAAATTAAAAGTCACAGTGTGATCATCATCAATAGCGATATTCGTTCCTGCATATGTTGTAATCACCTTTTTAGCGGTAGTTACGTTATCTGTCTTTAAAAAGTATTTGTGTGCACCAGTGAGTGTGTCTATACTGCCTTGATAAATCAAATGGCCACTTTGTATAATCCCCACAGTTTGTGCCATTTGGGACATCTCTGATAAAAGATGACTAGAAATCAAGACAGTGATGCCATACTCTGCCGGAAGACGCTTGATAAGTTCTCGCATTTGATGCATACCTTCTGGATCAAGACCGTTGGTTGGCTCATCTAGAATAAGCAGTTTGGGAAATTTGACAAGTGCCAGGGCAATGCCAAGGCGTTGTTTCATGCCTATAGAATAGTTTTTGACTAGTTTATCCTTAGCTGGCATCAAATCAACAATCCGTAACACCTCAGCCACATTTTTAGCTGGTAATTTCAGTAGATTTCTAATTAAATTTAAATTTTCAAAACCACTTAAATTAGGATAAAAAGAAGGTTCTTCAATTAGAGAACCGATATTTTTCAAAAGTTGCGCCCGATTATTAGCCAAAGGTTGACCAAATATTTCAATCTGCCCATAATCAGGTTTTAATAAGCCTAACAGTAACTTCATCGTGGTTGATTTGCCTGCACCATTTGTTCCCAAAAATCCGTAAATATCTCCTTCTTTCAGCATCATTGAGATATCTTGAAGTACGCTTTGTGAGCCAAAACTTTTCGCTAACTTTTCGGTCTTTACAATTGTTTGAGCCATAACTTACCTCCATATGGATTGAGCGTCTGTCGCAAGCCTAGTCGTTAATTTAATTATAAGAATCTGACCAGGGTCCAAACAGTTACAACCTAGTTATAAACCTTACAAATTGTTATATACCCCCTACCAAGTGCAAAAAACCAGTACCCCATTTTTGCTGAGGCACTGGTTTTTATATTGACACACGATAATCTTGTTGACTTAACCATTTATTTTAATAACTATTTTCCCTGTCACATGTCCGGCTTGACTGAGATTTTGTGCGGCTTGAACGTCCGCTAATTTAAAATCATAAATGCTATCAATAGCTGGTACGACTTGCCCGTCAGAAACGGCTTTGATCAAGGTGGCTAGATCTTGCGGATTAACCTGGGCTCTGAAGGATAGCGCATGGATGCCATACTTAGCCGATGCAACTTTGTCTTCTTGATTGCCGGGATTGCCATTTGTAGTTACAATCACACCGCCGGGTTTAACTAAAGCGAAACTATCCTCAAAATTACGTCCACCGATGACATTTAGAATCTTATCGAATTTCTCAAGTTTGCTAAATTGAGCGGCGTCATGGTAATCATAAACCGCAGTCGCGCCTATTTTTTTCAAAAAGTCATTATGATCTGGGCTGGCAGCTGCATAGACTGTTGCCCCAGCATTCTTGGCTAACTGAATCGCAAAGAGCGCCACAGCACCGGCACCGCCTTGAATGAGTACCCGATCGCCGGATTTGACTTTCAAGCTTCCAAAAAGGGCTTGATAGGCCGTGATACCCGTCACTGGAATCGTGGCCCCAATCTCAAATTTCATATTGTTCGGGATCTTGGCCGCTGAAGTATCCTTAACAATTGAATAGGCACTGTAAGAACCCATGTCCGGAACAGCTTGAAAGCCAATAACGTGATCGCCAACTTGAAGCGTCGTCACGTTTTTCCCAACCCGTTCCACGATACCCGCAGGTTCCATGCCACTGATTGCGGGGAACTTTAAGGGCATAAATTTGGCCATTTGCCCACTTCTTAATTTCCAGTCCAAAGGATTCAAACCTGACGCGTAGTTCTTTATCAAAATTTCGTCGTCTTTTGGTTCAGGTATCGCAACGTCTGCCATCTTAAGTACGGATGCATCCCCATATTCATCAAATACAATTGCTTTCATAATTAGTCGTCTCCTTGAAATCATTAACTTAACAGGATATCTTGAATTTCGGTATTTTTATTCGAAAAAATCTGTTTTAAAATATTTTCAAAGTTTTCCCGGTCACTTTCAGAAAGTTCCGCAACAATCCAATGATTGACGGACGCTTGAATCAATTGAACCTTCGAATTAACAGCTATCCCTTTATCGGTTAGAAATAGTTGCCGCTTGGTCTTATTGGCGGGATCCACTTTCATCTCTACATAACCCATATTTTGCAGGCGCTTGATCTGCTTAGAGATGATGCTATGGTTTCTATATATCAATCGATTCAATTCAATTTGTGAGACGCCAGGATGATTAAATAATTTGCTGATGATCATGAAATTATTTTCAGACAGATTCAAAGGCTTTAATTCTGCATTCAATTTATTCCTTATCAGTCGATTTATAATCGACAAATATTGTTCCAATACGGATTCCGCCATGACAAAATGACCTCCTTAATGTTGCCCATCATAAACGTTCAAGTGAACGTTGTCAATGAAATCATCAAAAAAAGCGCCGAATTCTCGAGATTAATCGAAAATTCGGCGCCCTTGTTATTTTAAATTAATTGAAACTGTTATTTAATAACTTCCATACCATTCATGTAAGGTACCAAGACGTCTGGTACTTTGATCGTGCCATCTGCTTGTTGGTAGTTTTCCATGATAGCAGCAACAGTCCGGCCAACGGCTAAGCCAGAGCCATTTAAGGTGTGCAAGTAATCTACAGAGCCGTCTTCTTTACGATAACGGATCATAGCCCGACGTGCTTGGAAGTCCAAGCAATCAGAACAAGAACTGATTTCACGGTAAACGTTTTGTTCAGGCATCCAAACTTCAACGTCATAAGTCTTGGCAGAACTGAAACCAGTGTCCCCCGTAGATAAGATGATAACATGATGGGCTAAGCCTAATTGTTTCAAGACTTCTTGGGCATCCAAGGTCATCTTCTCTAGCTCTTCCATAGAATCTTCTGGTTTACTGAACTTCACCATTTCAACTTTATGGAATTGGTGCATCCGGATCAAGCCCCGGGTATCCCGACCGGCAGAACCAGCTTCAGAACGGAAACAAGGTGAGAAGGCTGTGAAGTAAATTGGCAAGTCCTTTTCATCCAAGATTTCGTTAGCATAGTAGTTAGTCAAAGGTACTTCGGCAGTTGGGATCAAAGTTTCACCGGTAGATTCAACGGTGTAAACATCTTCTCTAAACTTAGGAAATTGCCCGGTACCAAACATAGTTTGTGCATTAACCAAATATGGTGGAATGATTTCTTGGTAGCCTTGTTTTTCGGTATGCAAGTCCAACATGAAGTTGTAAACGGCCCGTTCCAAGCGCGCGCCGGCATTCTTATAATAAACAAAGCGGGCACCGGAAACTTTAGCACCGGCTTCGAAGTCTAAGATATCTAGGTTTTCACCTAATTCCCAGTGGGCTTTTGGTGTGAAGTCAAACTTAGGAATGTCACCCCATTTACGGACTTCAACGTTGCTGTCTTCGTCTGGGCCAACGGGAATGCTGTCATCAGGTAAGTTCGGCAGGCGCACGGCGATGTAGTGCAAGCTGTCAGCAACTTCTTTTTGTTCAGCTTCAACGGCTTTGGTATCTTCGTTGATTTTCTTAACTTGGGCAATGAGATTTTGGCCTTCTTCAGAAGTTGGATCGGCCTCTTTGACCTTTTTGCTCAATTCATTTTTTTGACGTTTTAAGTCGTCAACCTTGGCAACGGCATCCCGGTTTTGACGATCTAAAGTCACATAGTCATCGATTTCTTTAGGGTCGACGCCTCTATGTTTTAATTTTTCTTTAACAAGTTCTGGGTTTTGACGAATAATTTTAGGGTTGATCATATCAAGTTGCCTCCTGATGAAATTTAAGTTTTTTTATGTTAGCGCGATAAATGGGATCTAAGTTTTTAACGGGTGACAAGACATGCATATCTCACCATCAAATTGCTGCTTAGTGTTCAAAAAAAGACGTCCCACGACTAAATATATAGTCATGGGACGTCTTAGACGTGGTACCACCCAAGTTTATGCTAAACAGCAATACTCTAAAAGTGTATCGGACTTCTCCGGAATACCTTATATCGGCATCTACTAAGCAGTGGATTCAATTCCTGGCCCTCATCAGCTCACACCGACCGCTGACTCTCTGAGTGGGGTTTGAAATTTACTAGCTGCTATGATCGCGTTTGTTTACTCCCCTAATATAACAACCTTGGGCAAGGTTGTCAACGGTATTTTGCGAATTTTTTATCAATCTGATAAAAATGTATAACTAGCAGTGGTTACAGCGATTTAACCGCTTATTTGTTTATGAGAATCCGATTACAATGGGGAATTCTCAGTAGATTGTGTAGTTTGCTACAAGCTTTTGAGATTGCGGTGATTTATTTTTGCCGGCGCTTGCGCCAACGTTGCCAGTGGGTCCAAAGCCCACCCACTAGAAAGCCTAGGATGAAGATAGCCGCCACAATATAGCCCAAAATCCCCAGGCGGGCGATCCAAGTTTGCTGGGCTTGATTTTGCACCAGCATGGAGGACCCAACGATCAAAGCCGCTAATATCAGGCCAATAACAATGCGGTTCACCATGGCTTCAATGCGGTCTAAGACTTGGTCGCGATTTTTCAGCTCGATACCTAATTTTAACCGGCCCCGCTCCAATAAATCTAAACTGGTCTTCAAACGGCTGGCCACTAAAGGCACATCTTTGCTCAATTGGTAAGCCGCCAACAATTGGTCTTCAATTTCATTGCGGACATTCACGGTCTTCATGATGTAATGGCGGGTAAAAGGCCGGGCCACTTCTAGCATGGAGATATCTGGGTCTAGTTGTAAGACCACCCCTTCTAAGGTCCCGAAGGCTTTCATTAAGAGCGTGACATCGGGGTTCATCTGCAAATAATTGCGCCGGCACAACTCCACGATTTGTAAGGTCATGTTCTCCAAATCAATAGTGCCCAAACCACTATTGTAATAGGGCTCCAGAAAAGCACTCAGCTCTTCAAAGAACTTATTTTTATCCAAAGGGCCAACGACTTTACAAATATTTAAGAGCCCATTGCCGATTTTATAGGCATCCCGAGAATTGATGGCCATCACCACGGCGGCCAAGTTGTCGATCAGCCCCTGATCCAGGGTGCCCACCATGCCGAAGTCCAGGTAAATCAAGCGGTAATTGGGTAGTCTACTAGTCTTGTTAAAGAGCTGGGGGCGTTCTGCTGCCCCGAATTCCCCAAAATCCGGTTCATTGTCCCGGAGTAAAATATTGCCGGGATGGGGATCGGCGTGGAAAAAACCATCGTCAAAGACTTGTTTCATGAAATTGTTCACCAAAGCTTTGGCGATGTTGCGCCGCTTGTCGGTGATGGGCTGCCCCGCAATCGCCTTGAGATAACTGCCCATACTGCGGCCCACTTTGTACTCGGTGGTAACCACCTTGCTGGAGCAATAATCCAGATAGACTTGGGGGACTTCAAAAATGTCTTGTTTGTTATTTAATTTATAAAAACGGGCGTTATTCTCCGCCTCTAATTTGCTATCTAATTCCTTTTCCAAAGCCACTTTAAATTGGGCAAAGATTTCCTTGGGGTCCACAACTTGGGCCGTGGGCAACCACTTCACCACCCGCACCAGCCGGTCCAGGATTCTTAGATCGGTGTGAATGACGGCAGCAATGCCGGGATGTTGGATCTTCACCGCAACTTTGACGCCATTTTGCATATGAGCTAAGTGCACCTGGCCCATGGAGGCTGAGGCAATCGGCTTGTCCGCAAAGTCCTGGAATAATTCAGTCACGGGTTGGCCAAATTCGGTTTGAATGGTTTGCTGCACGGTTGCAAAGGAATCCGTCCCCACGTCGTCTTGGAGCTTGGATAATTCTGCTATGAAGGCAGGTGAGACGATGTCTGGGCGTGTGGACAACATTTGGCCGATTTTAATAAAGGTTGGTCCCAGGGCTTCTAGGGCCTTGCGGACATTTTCCGGGTGGGTCTGGGTGCTCAAAGCCTTGAGGACGTCATATTGCCGCAAGACTTTGACGATTTCCCGGACGCGTTTGGCGTTACGCCCCCGCTTTTTCTTAGGTTTAGCTTGCGTTTTGGTTTCTTCAGCCATGTTGCCACCTCACTTTATCCACATTATACCAATGTTAAACCAGTTTTGGACATAAAAAGGCAATCTCCAGTTGCCTTCGACATTGACGAAAGTATCAGAGATTGCCCGCGACCTGTGGGATGCTACTCACAGGCTGCTTATTTTAAAATAGGTTATGAATCTTTGCGCCGCCGGAAGTAAGCTAACGGCAACAAGGTGCTTCCCAAAAGGGCCAGGCCCAAAGCCGTTAAGCCCTTGTCGCTAGCTTCCCCAGTTTGGGGTAATTTGGCACTCACTTGGGCGGGTTGGGCCGCTGCGGCGGTGGTCCTTGGCCCCGCCGTCAATGGGCGTGGTGTTGGGGTCGTACCTGAATTTGGCGGTGTATTGGCGCTGGTGTTCGTCCCTGCACTTGGTGTGGTTCCTGGTGTTAGAGCCACTGGTGTTCCTGGGGTTGTTGTTCTTAAGTTCCTTGGTGTAATTGGCGTCAATGGCGCATTTGGATCAGCTGGCCGACTTGGTGTAACGGTGCCAGGATTAGCTGGTTTACCCGGGGTTGTTGTCCCTGGATTGGCTGGTTTCCCTGGCGTCGTTGATGTGCCTGGGTTAGACGGCCGACCCGGGGTGGTTGTCGGCGTTCCTGGGGTGGTTGGTCGGCTCGGCGTCGTTGGTGTGCCCGGTGTTGATGGTTGGCCTGGTGTTAACGGTCTACCTGGGGTTGTCGTGCCTGGTGTCGTAGTTCCAGGCGTTGTTGTGCCTGGGATCGTGGTACCAGGCGTGATAGTGCCTGGTGTGGTGGTTCCTGGTGTTGTTGTGCCTGGTGTCGTGGTGCCAGGAGTTGTTGTACCAGGCGTCGTAGTACCTGGCGTGGTGGTTCCTGGTGTCGTGGTGCCTGGTGTTGTTGTACCAGGCGTCGTAGTGCCAGGCGTCGTAGTGCCAGGCGTGGTGGTACCCGGCGTAGTAGTTCCCGGCGTAGTAGTTCCCGGGGTCGTTGTACCCGGCGTGGTGGTGCCTGGTGTCGTGGTGCCTGGTGTTGTCGTTTCAGGATCTTGTGCATAATAAATATAATAATCTTGTGGCGCACTGGTATCCGTGTTATAGATTCCAGTCAAAGTATAAGGACTATTGGTCGTACTAATCTCACTAGATGCTTGTACCAAGTGCGTCTTAGCAGGCAATGTACCTTTCAAAGCTTCACTGATGTTGTCGCCAA
Organism: Agrilactobacillus composti DSM 18527 = JCM 14202; assembly: GCF_001436375.1. GTDB lineage: Bacteria > Bacillota > Bacilli > Lactobacillales > Lactobacillaceae > Agrilactobacillus > Agrilactobacillus composti. The sequence goes on from NZ_AZGA01000057.1 coordinate 178,078, forward strand.
CAAAACCGGCGAATTTCTGAGCCAAAGCTGTATTCTCAGTCCCAGAAGCAGGTGTCAAATCCGTCGTCTGCTTGCTGTCACCTAAGTTGATCCAATGAACATTGGCGTCTTTAGGTAAACCAGCATAAGCATAATACGCATTAGTTTCTCCTGTACCTGGCGTCCCGCCATCCGTCACAATTTTACCGTTGGCATCATAAGACGTACCGTTCAAACCAGGGAATGCCACATTATTGGCTTTAACGACAAAGACATTTTTACCGGCCACTTGCTCGGGTGTAGCGCTAGATAAACCAAGCTTTGCCAAGGTTTCTTGTAGCGTTTTTTGCTGTGCGGCGGTTAAAGCACTGGGGTCAGTTACCACTTTATATCCTGTGAAGTCTTTAGGACTGACACTGGCCTGTGTATTGCTAGTGGGACCAGTCAAAGTTTCCTTACCAGTCGGCAAGCCATACTGCGTATCAATTGTGCCCAAAGGATTGCCCTTCAAGTCTACGTAGTGGGTGATGACCTGAGAACTATTAGCCACAGTATCACTTTCATTTGGCAAAGTAGTCTGTTGCATTGTATTGGTCACATTGCCTGAAGCATCTAAGGTCTTGACCGTTACCGTAATCGGCTTAGTTGGATCAACCGCATCGATACCAATGCTTGTATAAGTTCTCGAAGTAACATTCTGCATGGCACCGGCATAATATTTCTGAGTGGCCTGGATATCCTTATTTAAATCGCCGATGCCATTATAACGACTAGTCACGCCAGCCGCGATTTGATCAGGGGTTAGCACCAGATCTGCCGGCGTAATATGAAGAACAGTTAAATAACTGCCATCGGCTTGTCTGGAATAATACAGTCCTGATTGGGTGGCACTATTTGTTAATTGTGTCAGAGACTGACCGTCACCCGCATTAACACTTGTATTGGTGATAGGTAACCGCCCAGTATCAGTGCTAAAATCAGGATAGTTTAAGTCTTCAGAAACTGTTTGTATTTTGTTATCGGTACTTGAAACATATACATTCTGCCGTTCTGCATAATTTTCGTGGGGCGCTAAAATGGCATCTGGACTACTGCTGCTAATTAAATAGCGTTTAGTAACACCATTATTTGGCAAGACATCTGCACTGGTACCATTACTAGCTTGAAGTTGACCTAAAACTGTGCCATCAGGTACAACCGTAATATTTTCAGTTTGAAGCAGCACACCTAATGGTCTAGGTTTATCCAAATTTTCAGCATCACCAGGCCATTCGGTGGCATCCTTTCTAGTTTGCGCATCAAATTTTGCTTCATAAGTGTGGCCGGAAACTTCTATCGTGTTGGTAAAAGGTGCCAGTGGGTTTAGCCGTTGGATGTCCCGAGGATAATTCAACACCATTAGCCAAGGGGCACTAAAACTAAGGCCCATTTCTGGATCTTTACTTGTTATGGTATTGTTCACCTTGAGTGTGATGGCTTTGAGCCCATTATCATATTGCCCACTACCAATTTTTTCGGCACCATCAGGGGTGGTGAAATCCACGCTGGGACCATCTGCAATAAATGATGGCATCGCGCCGGGCACGTTGGTGGTTACGGTGACTGGGGCCACCACAATTGTATTTCCAGAAACCAAATCACTGGTGTTCACGGAAAATTTACCAGCAACGCCATAGCGGACAAAATCTCGAACTGGTTGCGTTGAGCTGGCAGGTGCTTCAGTCATCGTTTGACCGGTGAGTAATCTGACATCGCTGGCAATAGCATTCACCGTTTTTGGTGTTGGTACATCAGGTGTTGCCGCTGGTGTAGTTGCATCACTAGCTGGTGCAACCAGCGTAGCCGCTGTCAATGTGGTCGTATTAGTAGCCGTACTTGGCGCCGCTGCCGTTGCGCTTGTCGGCATAACATCCCTAAAAGCTTTCGCAGCCGCACTCTGGTCAGCACTTGTTGCAGTTGGTGCTGTAGACACGGCATCAGCATTAGGGTCAGCTTTTTGCGTGTCAGCCGGCGCAGCAGCTTGTGCAGCCGGTGCACTTGCAGTAGTAGTTGCGCTGGCATTTGTTGGTGTCGCCGTTTCAGGTTTGCTATCCGCGGTCGGTGTGATCGCACTTGGTGTTGCTGCTGGTGTCGTCGTGTTTGCGACGGCCGCTGTGCTGGCTGGTGCCTCAGCTTGCGCAGCGATGGTCACCGGTGTAGTTGTAGCCGCACTTACCGCCGTTGGCATAACATCCTTAAAAGCTTTCGTTGCAGCACTTTCTGGTGCCGGCGTCACCGGTTTTGCTTCAGAATTTGTGCTTGGTGTCGCAGAAGTCGCAGTTGTTTGCGGTGTTGCATTCGTTGTAGGCGCCACTGAACTTGGTGCCGTGGCGGTCGTACTAGTTGCCTTTGCATCCGGCACAGGTGTTGTCACTGGCACATTAGTATCGGCGGCATGAACCACATTGCCACTGGTCAGCGCTGTTCCCACCGCAGTAAAGGCCGTGGCGGTAATCGCACCAACTAACCAGCGTTTCCCGGATTTCCACATTTTGTAATGAACTTTAGATACACTGCCCTGCAGTGATGATCTGTTCGGTCTACCATTAAATTCGTGCATAATTTATATCCCCCCAAGTATTCTCGCCTACTTATTCAACAAACAAATTACTAACTTACGGATCAATAACCGCCGTAACTCACAGAAGCTTGCGCCGCCGGAAATAAGCTAGGGCAATTAAGGCGCTGCCAAGAACGGCAATACCCAGCGCCATTAATCCGCGGTCGTTAGCTTCACCAGTTTGTGGTAACTTCGCACTAGCGGTCGCCTTAGCTTGAACGCCCGTGTTGCTAGGATTACTCAGCTGACTTGGCGTCGTAGTTGTCCCGCGATTGGCAGTTGGCCGTGACTTTGTCGGTGTAGTTGGTGTTACCAAGTTCGTCGGTGTACTTGGTGTGATTGGTGTATTAATGGTTGTTGGTGTAATTGGGGTCAATGGCGCATTTGGATTAACTGGTCGACCCGGGATAGCGGTGCCAGGGTTTGCCGGTTTACTTGGTGTCGTAGCACCTGGTGCAGTTGGCCGGTTTGGCGTTGTCGGTGTCACCGGTGTAATTGCTTTACCTGGTGTTGTTGGTTTACCCGGAATCGTGGTTCCAGGAGTTGTAGGTTTCCCTGGGGTTGTGGTGCCAGGGTTTGCCGGTTTACTTGGTGTCGTAGTACCTGGTGCAGTTGGCCGGTTTGGCGTTGTCGGTGTCACCGGTGTAATTGCTTTACCTGGTGTTGTTGGTTTACCCGGAATCGTGGTTCCAGGAGTTGTAGGTTTCCCTGGGGTTGTGGTGCCAGGGGTTGTAGTACCTGGTGTCGTGGTCCCAGGAGTGGTCGTACCAGGGGTCGTGGTACCCGGGGTAGTCGTACCAGGGGTTGTTGTGCCTGGCGTAGTTGTTCCCGGGGTAGTTGTGCCTGGTGTAGTGGTGCCAGGTGTTGTTGTTCCTGGTGTCGTAGTTCCTGGTGTAGTCGTACCAGGCGTAGTCGTTTCAGGATCTTGCGCATAATAAATATAGTAATTTTGTGGAGAAGTCGTGTCTGTGTTGTAAATCCCGGACAGCGTGTAGGCACTATTTGTCGTATCAATGCCATTAGACGCCTCTACTAAATGGGTCTTGGCAGGCAAAGCACCGCTCAAAGTTTCTTTGAGGCTATCGCCCACGAAACCAGCGAAGGTTTGGGCGAGTGCTGTGTTCTCAGTACCTGAAGCCGGTGTTAAATCGGAAGTTTGCTTGCTATCAGCCAAATTGATCCAGTGAATGTTGGCGTTTTTCGGCAAACCTGAATAAGCATAGTACGCATTCGTTTGCCCGGTACCTGGTGTCCCACTACCATCCGTCACGATATTACCAGCGGCATCGTAAGACGTCCCGCTTAAGCCAGGGAAGGCAATGTTAGCGGCCTTAGTGACAAAAACATTTTGACCAATAACTTGATCTGGCGTACTACTGGATAGCCCTAATTTTGTCAAAGTGTCTTGTAGCGCTTGTTGTTGGGCGGTCGTCAAAGTACTTGGATCAGCCACTACTTTATACCCGGTGATGCCTTTAGGACTAACGCTGGCTTGTTTGGTACTGGTCGGGCCAGTCAGGGTTTCCTTAGCCGTTGGCAAGCCATATTGCGTGTTGATTGTGTCCAGCGGATTGCCCTTCAAGTCCACAAAGTGAGTGGTAACTTGAGAACTATTGGCCACAGCATCACTCGTATTTGGCAAGGAAGTCTGTTTCAAGGTGCTAGTCACATTGCCAGCGGCATCCAAATTGTTAACAGTTACCGTAATTGGCTTGGACGGATCAACAGCGCCGACAATAACAGTCCCATAAATTCGAGAAGCCACATTTTGCATGACCCCAGCATAATACTTCTGAGTAGCTTGCACATCATCATTTAAATTACTAATCCCATTGTATCGCGTAGTTACACCGGCCCTTATTTGGTCAGGTTTTAATACAAGATCAGCCGGGGTAACATGTACCACCGTCAAATAACTACCATCCGCTTGTTTGGAATAGTAGGTCCCCGTCCCAGTTGCAGCTTTGGTAACTTGGGTCAGCGATAGCCCATCACCCAGATTAAAATCTGAAACTTTAGTCGGGGAAGCATCGGTACTAAAATCAGCTTTTTCCGTATTTGCATCAATAGTCTGTGCTTTATTATCCGCAGCTGATACATATAAATTCTTCAAATCCAGATATGATTGATGTGGTGCCAAAATGTCATCCGAACTGTTAATGGCATAACGCACCGTCACGCCATCGTTGGGCAAGACATCCCCACTAGCCCCACCACTGGCTTGAAGTTGGTTTAAAACTTCTGAGTTAGGGATGATGGTGCTTTGGGTGATTTCAAGGGTTACCCCATTAGCTCTTGGTGCACCCAAAGCTGTAAAACCGTCAGGCCAAATTGTAGCGGCCTTTTTAATTTGGGGATCAAAATTAACTTCATAAGTATGGCCCGAAACATCTAGTTTGTTAGTGAAGGGTGCTAAAGGATTTAAGCGTGGTATGTCTTGGCGATAATTCAAAACCATCAGCCAAGGATCACTAAAACTAATCCCCATCTGTGGATTATTACTAGTGATCGTCTTGTTCACCTTAAGTGTAATGGCTTTGAGTTTATTATCGAACTGCCCCACCCCAATAACGGCTGCCCCATCAGGCGTCGAAATAGATACGGGTATGCCATCTGCTTGTAAATTCGGCAAAGCCCCTGGCACATTGGTGCTCAGTGCAACGGGCGCCACCACAATGGTATTGCCATTCACTAAGTCACTAGTGTTCACGGTAAATTTGCCGGCAGCCCCATACCGTACAAAATCGCTGACGGGATAAGTTGCTGTAGCTGGAGCGTCCTTAGTAGTTTGCCCAGTCAGCAAGCGGACATCGCTAGCGATGGCATTCACGGTTGCATTACTTGTCGCAGTCACTGGTGTAACAGTTGGTGTTGCCGCTGGTGTGGCAGTTGGCGTTGCCAGTGTAGTCGCATCACTAGTTGGCGCAACCGGCGTAGCAGTTGCCGTATTAGTAGCCGCTGTCGCTGGGGCGTTCGTAGCCGGGGCTGTAACAGTTGGCGCCACCGCTGGGTCAGCTTTAGCAGCAGTTGCTGTCGTTGCCGGTGTCGGGGCACTAGTTGGTGCCACCGCGGTAGCTTGCGCTGGGGCGCTGGCTGCCGTTACTGCAGCCGGTGTTGCGGTGATCTGTGTATTGGTGGGTGCGGCAGTAGTTGTCGTTGCCGCTGCCGGTTGTATATCTGCATTGGCTGAGCTTGGTACCACCGAAGTTGATGTTCCCGTTGTACCAGCTGGCGCTTCTGAACCGGCGGTATGTGCTGGTGCTGAGCTTGATGTTGAACTTGATATTGATGTTGAGCTTGGTGCTGTTGACGCTGGGTTGTTAGTAGCTGGCGTAGTCAGACCTGCTGGTGTATTGGTCGTACTAGTAGCCTTTGTGTCCGCCGCTGGGGCGGTCGTGGTCGTGCCCGTGTCGTCAGCAGCATGGGCCACATTCACGTTGGCTAAAGTTGTGCCAACCATGGCCAGTGCAGTTGCTGTGATCGCCCCAACGAGCCCCCGCTTGCTGGTTTGCCAAACACGATATTGAAGTTTAGGCCCGCCGTTACGTCGGCGCGCCGCTACTGCCACTTGATGGCTTCGTTTGATTTTACGCATTACTTGTCATCCTTCCTCATTTTCCCTATCCCAAAACATAAACCGAATTAACATCTTAAAACTAGCTGGCCAGCTATCAAGTCTTTTTATTTACTATTTTTTTACATAAAATGACTTGAGTGTTGCTATTATTACACGCCTAAAACTAAATTACCAGCAATATGTATTGAAACTTTTCATGATTTCACCTGTATATAAGGATTAATCGCTTAACTTAGATATAAAAAACATTAAACGATTATTATGAATAACAATTGTTATATAATCAATTAATTATAATTTATTATTGTAATATAGATATTTAAACAATTAACTTATAAAAATTAAAAAGGTAATGTTCGGGATTTACGGAAGGATGATCAGCTTTTACCCCCAAAAAAGCGCAAAAAAAAGAAGCCCCCATAACTTAATAGTCTGGACAACTTCTAGGGTGTAACGAAATTATTTGTTTGTATCCAATTCAGCGCGTTTTTTAACGAATTCGAGGACTTTTTCAGTTTCGTTACGGCGAGCTTTAACTTTTTTTGAGTTAACTGGACGACGGTTGTTTGAAACGCCAGTATGTGTGTTTTGAGACATGTCTTGGACCTCCTTATTGATATACAATTCTTTATTCTATATGGAAATGGCTTTTTAAGCAAGGAATTTCGAAACTATTTAAATTTGAAAGCGCCTCCAAAAAATTAAAATCACCTGAAATTTCAAATTTCCAAACCACTACTGGCCGTAGTTATCGCGCCATTTTCATCGGATTATCCTCTCATTGTTTTCTAATTTTCGGAGGTTTTTTGTGCCATTTTTCAAATTTAGAACTATACTGTAGTTGTAATAAATTAATAGGGGGTCATTTTTATGACAGCTAAAGAATTAAAGGAAACCGCAATGTTAGATAGAGAAATGAGCCAAGTTTTTGATTGGAGCGATAGCAAGACACCACTTCGGGATGCCATGTGGGACTACTTCATGGAAAACAACAAACACGACACAATGAAAACTGAAAAAGACATGGAACCCTTCATGAATGCCTCTGATGACAAGATTAAGGAATTCATTGAAAAGAATTTGAAGAAATAGTCATTTTCTAATTATGAGCGGTTAGAAAATACCACCGACGGCACCGACATAAAGTATATTTTTACCTGTCTAATCACAAAAATATACTTTTCTTGGCACCGTCTTTTTTTGCTTACAACTGTAGTCTAGCGCGCTTTGTAGGCGGCAGGCTTACAAAAAGCCCCAAAAGGTTTATTTTAAGCGCTTGACAGGGGTATCAGCCAAAATTATACTCGAATACAAGTGGGCATAAAACGCCTACAAATACATAAATAAAGGGGGATCGCTTTTTGAGCTGGCAAATTATTCAACAAAGTTTACCAATGTTTCAAAAGGGCTTCATATTGACCTTGCAAATGTCGGCCCTGGGCATTCTTGGGGCCATTATTTTAGGCTTGATGTGTAGTCTGTGTCAGTACTTCAAAATACCTGTCCTGAAGCAAATCGTTGGTGCTTATATCGAACTCTCCCGGAACACGCCCTTATTGATTCAGTTATTCTTCATCTACTACGGCTTACCGGGCATTGGGCTCAAGCTATCAGCGTATACCTGCGGGATCATCGGCCTGATTTTCTTAGGCGGCAGTTACATGGCTGAAGGCTTTTCCGGGGGCTTTGATGGCATCCCCAATAGCCAAATTGAATCTGGCAAGGCCATTGGCTTATCCCAAGGTCAATTGACCCGCTATGTGGTCTTCCCCCAGGGGTTTGCGTTAAGCATCCCAGCGTTAGCGGCGAATATTATCTTCTTAATTAAGGAGACCTCAATTTTCACCGTTATCGCCATTCCAGAATTGACCAATACGGCTTTGGATTTGATTGGGTTATACTACCATACCAATGAATATCTCTTGGTGTTGGTAGTAGGTTATGCCATTATTTTGATTCCACTGTCGATTATTCTCACGTGGCTGGAAAGGAGGATTCGCTATGGCACATTCGGGGATTAACCTGATATTTGAAGGCCAAAACCTGCCCAGATTGTTAGGCGGGCTTTGGATCACCATCCGGGTGGCCTTGATCGCCATCATTGCCGGTGGTGTGTTAGGCATCTTCTTAGGGGTCTTGCGGACCTTCAAAAATCGCTTGCTACGCTTTATTTTACGGCTTTATTTGGAATTTTTCCGAATCGTACCCACGGTAGTTTTGTTATTTTTATTCTATTATATTCTGCCTAAGAGCATGAACCTGAACTTACCCGCTGCCGAAGTAGCCACCTTGGTATTCACCTTGTGGATGGCTGCAGAAGCCAGCGATATCGTCCGGGGGGCCTTGATTTCTGTGCCCCAACACCAAGTGGATTCCGGCTTAGCCATTGGGTTAAATCGCAGCCAGCTTTATTACTACGTTTTAATACCCCAATCGTTAAAACTCATGCTGCCGGCCATGATGAACTTGATCAGCCGGATCATTAAAACCACGTCCTTGCTCCTGTTGATCAGTGTGCTAGACGTGATCAACGTGGGTCAGCAAATCATCGAAGCCAACCAAAAGCAATATCCCCAAGGGGCCTTTTGGGTCTATGGCGTCATCTTCGTCTTATACTTCTTAATTTGTTACCCATTTTCACTGCTAGCCAAAAAATTACAAAAGGATTGAGCCAATGACTGAATTATTACGCGTCGAACATCTCAATAAAGCTTATGGTGAGGTCCCGGTGCTCCAAGACATCAGCTTTACCGTCAACACCGGTGAAGTCCAAGTCGTCTTAGGCCCATCTGGCTCCGGTAAAAGTACTTTGATCCGTTGCTTGAATGGCCTGGAACCTTACCAAAGCGGCACCATTTATTTCCAAGGCCAAAAAATAGACCCGACACCAAAAAACTGGCAGCTCCTGCGCCAAAAAATTGGTATGGTCTTTCAAAGTTATGACCTGTTCCCCAATCTGAATATTATGGATAATATCACCTTGGGCCCAATTAAAGTCCAAAAACAATCTAAAGCCACGGCCCAAAAAGAAGCCTTGCGCCTATTAGACACCGTGGGGTTAGCCGATTACACCGCTAAATTCCCCCGGGAATTATCCGGCGGTCAAAAACAGCGGATCGCCATCGTCCGGGCGCTGGCCCTACACCCTGATTTCATGCTCTTTGATGAAGTCACCGCCAGCCTGGATCCCGAAATGGTCCGGGGGGTTTTGGAAATCATGGCCAACTTAGCCAAACAAAAAATGACCATGATCGTGGTGACCCATGAAATGAACTTTGCCCAACAAATCGCCGACAACGTCTTGTTCCTAGACGACGGCCACATCCTAGAAAGCACCCCGGGCAAAGATTTCTTCACCAACCCCCAAACCGACCGGGCTAAGGAGTTTCTGCAGAGTATGGACTTTTAAATCAGAGCTTATCCGGCAAGCGGTCTTTGTTCGAGCATTAGCCTAGCAAGGCGGCTTGGTGGCACACCAAGGTGACTTGCTAAGCTAAGCGGAGAACTTTGCTTGGCGGATAGCGTTTCAACCAGAGCCATACGCCAAGCGGGCTTTGTCTGAGCATTAGCCCAAAAGCAGCGCTTGGTGGGTACACCAAGAGATGGTTTTGAGCTAAGCGGAAGACATTGCTTGGCGGATAGCGTTTAAATCAGAGCTTATCCGGCAAGTGGGCTTTGTTCGAGCATTAGCCTAGCAAGGCGGGATTTCTTTCAATTATCAACAAGCTTCAAAAAACATATATACATGGAGGGTTTTCAAATGAATCGTAAGTCTAAGTCTTGGGTATTACTATTAACTGTCGTCGCTGCATTGGCCTTGATTTTCCCAGCCTTTGCCAAACCAACTACGGCCAACGCTGCCAGCAATGACAGCTCGGTCAGCGCCATTAAAAAACGGGGCACCATTAAAATCGCCGTGTTCCAAGATCTGCCCCCTTATGGCTGGGTCAATAAGAAAGGTAAATTGACCGGTTATGATTTAGCCTTAGCCCGTCAGGTGGCCAAGGATCTGGGTGTTAAAACTAAATTCGTGCAAGTTAACGCCAACAACCGGGTGGACGCTTTGAACTCGAACAAAGTCGATATCGTTTTGGCCAACTTCACCGTTACCGATGAACGGAAGCAAGTCGTGGACTTTGCTAAGCCTTACATGAAAGTTTCTGTTGGGGTTATTTCACCTAAGAGCAAACCTATCACCAAAGTTTCCCAATTAAAGGGTAAAGATTTGATCGTAACTAAAGGGACCACTGCTGAAAACTACTTCACTGCCCAACAAAAAGATGTCAACTTGCAAAAGTATGACTCCAAGACCCAACAATTCAACGCTTTGAAGAACGGCCGTGGTGTGGCCTTAGCTGACGATAACTCTTACTTGTATGCTTGGGTCAAGAACAATCCTAAGTACACTGTCGGTATCAAGAGCATCGGTCCTAAGCAATACATCGCCCCTGCCGTTAAAAAGGGTAACAAGTCCTTGTTAACTTGGACTAACAAAGAAATCACCAAGTTAAACAAAGCCAAGTTCTTTGAAAAGAGCTACAACTCTCAATTGAAACCTTACTTCGGTTCTGAAGTTAAAGCCTCTGATATTATCATTACCAATAAGTAAAATCTGATATGACAAAACGCCCTGGACTAGCCGGCATTGGTTGGCCCAGGGCTTTTTGTATGGTCAGTTGTCTAGATTGGTCAGAATACGCCCCACCGGTCCTTGGTAGGTGTTGCCAAATAAGAACAGGTGAATCATTAAATAGTACAAGCGGTAAAATTCGATGCGCTGGGCATAGCCAGTGGCCAGGGGATAAACTTGATTATAGCCGGCATAAAAATTTTGATCATAGCCCCCAAAAACTGTGGTCAAGGCAATATCAAATTCCCGGTCCCCATACCAAACGCTGGGATCGATGAGATAAGGCGTGCCAGCCTGGTCGAACAGGTAATTGCCCGCCCATAAATCCCCATGTAACAGGGATGGTTTGGGGTCGTAGTCGGCAATCAGTTGTTTAAAAAGAGCCGTAGCCCGCTGAAATTTAGGCTGCCAGGCTGGTATAAACCGCCCCATTTGAGTGAGGCGCTGGGCCAAGGGAATTAAGCGGGTCTGCAGGAAAAAGTCGGCCCAGTTGTCAGACCAGTCATTGCGCACCAGGAAGTCTCCGGAATGAAAGGCCGTTTTATACCCAAATTGCTGGTTGGGGCTGTAGGTGCGGTGGAGTTGGCCCACCATTTTTCCCAGTTGAAACTGGTCCCCCTGCCCCACGTCGATGTAGCTGATCACTAAATAAGCATCGGGACCAATTGCCCCACTGGCAATCACTTGGGGGACGTTGACCACTTGGCCCAGCAGTTTGAGGCCATCGATTTCGTGGTCGTAGAAGCTTTGGGGATGATTAGGCTGCACTAATAAGAAATAATCTTCAGTAGCGGTCGTTAAATGATAGGCCTGGTTGATATCGCCACCGCTCACGGGCTGGGCCGCGGTGACTTTAGGAATTGGCAGTTGTGCCAACCACGTTGCATCCATGCAAAGCACTCTCCCTTAGAATTGAATTTGAGTTTGTTATGGTTATTGTAGCCCTTTTGAGTTGGGGAATGAAGTTGATTGCTACTGTAAAAGCGCTTTCTAAGATGTTATACTAAATATGTTCATAATTTCATTAAAAGAGGAGCAGTATATTATGAAGTTAAGTGCTAGAAATCAATTTAAAGGGACCATTACCAACATTGAAAAAGGTGCTGTTAACGGCATCGTCTCCATTGATATTGGTGACGGCCACGAAATCGTTTCAACGATTTCCATGGATTCCATCAATGGTTTAGGTTTGGAAGTTGGTAAAGAAGCTTACGCTGTGATCAAAGCCACTTCTGTTATCGTCGGTATTGACGACTAAACGGCATAGATTTAACCGGGCCCTTTTGGGGGTCCGGTTTTTTAACGCCCAGCTTTTTAGGCCAAAGTCCGGTATAATGGAATTATTCTAATGTAAAGGACTTCTTTTGATGACTTCACAAACATCCCCAGCTTATGATTTGGTTCAGCAAATCGCCATTTTAAATAATACCGTCACCACCACCATCAATCAGCGTTTGAAACCCTATGGCCTCAACGCCAGCAATTATTTTTACATTCTAAAAATCGCTGAGCATCCCCTGATTTCTCAAAGTCAGCTCAACGATTTAATTCAAATGAATCAAAGTTCGGTGACCCGCAGTGTGAATAACTTGATCAAGGCCGGGCTGGTGACTAAAACCACCTCAGCTAAGGATAAACGTACTGGCCAATTGGCATTAACCGCTACTGGACAAGCCATGTATCAAAAGGTGGCCCAAGATATCAACGGGTTGAATCGCAAGCTAAGCCGCCAAGTCCTGCAGCCCAAGGCCCTCCACCAAATGATCCAACAACTCAGCCAAGCTCTGAAAGCCTAACTAATTTTTTGATTAGGCATTTTTAAAATTCGGATTGTCTTTAAATAACTCCCAGGTTTGTTGGGTGGTGGCCAGGTTGTGGGCTTTGGTGGCCCGGAGCTGGTCCCAAGACGTACCATAGGTGATTTCCGGCAGGTCTTGGGTCAATTGGTCCAAGACAGCTGCGATAAATTCGGACAGGTCCACCCCATAAGTGTGGGCCCCTGAACCCCCTAAGTCGGTGTTCACGGCCGGGGGCAGGATTTCAAAGACCTTGGTGGGCGTGTCTTGTAACTGTAGTCGCAGTGCCTGGGTAAAGCCATGGACCCCGGTTTTGGCCGCGGTGTATAGGGGTACCCAGGCCCCAGGATTGGTCACCAGCCCTGAGGACACGTTGATAATGGCGCCCTTTGGCTGTTGGGTGATCAGCGGCAGTAGCAACATGGTCAAGTGCAATTGGGCCTCAAAATTAATGGCCAATTCCTGGTGATACCAATCCCAGTCATGTTTTAGATTTAACAAGTTGATCCAGCGCTGAATACCAGCGTTATTGATCAAAATATCGATGTCTTTGAAATCAGTCTGAACCCAGTCCTTTAAGGCGACCCGCTGAGCGGCTGAACTTAAGTCGGTGAGGTGAGTTTGTAGTTGGGGACTTTTGACTTGGGCAGCTTTAATGTTCTCCGGGCTGTAATCCACGGCTAATACGGTGTTGCCCCGGGCCAGTAGCGCTTGGGCCAACGCTAACCCAATGCCGGTGGTGCCTCCCGTGATTAAAATATGATGTCCAGTTAATTCCATGACGATCCACTCCAATTCTGTTTTATTTAGTGACCAGCCATTGTGTCTTAATAGCTGTTTGCCTCCGCAGTATAGCATAAATTAGCCATAATTACATGCAATTGCATTTAATTTGTGAATTATGTTACAATTCAGCTAAAGGAGCGTGATTTTTATGTTTTTAGTTACTTCAGCCGCCGGCCATACCGGCACCATCATCACCCAAGCCTTGGTCAACGCGGGCTATGACGTCTTAGCCACCGACATCAACCCTCGAGTTAAGGATTTGCCTGGCATCAAAGCCGCCAAAGTTGGCGATTTAACGAATCTCGACTTTTTAAAAGACTTGTTAACCGATGTGGACCAAATTGCGTATATTCCCCCGTTGTTCTCCCCAGAAGAAGCTTTGATCGGCCAAACGTTGGTGGACCTGGCCATTGCTAACCACGTGCAGCAGTTTATTTTTATCTCCGTCACCCATCCGATTTTGCATACTTTGTTGCAACATGTGGCCAAACGGGATGTGGAGGAACATTTGATTTATCAGGGGATGGCCCACAGCCTGACTTATACGATTTTGCAACCTATGCACTATATGCATAATTTCAACCCTAAGCAGGTGCAACAAGACCTGACTTATGGTATTTTCTATGACATTCATGCCAAGGTGGCCTATGTGGACCCGGAAGATGTGGCAGCCGTGGTGGTCAAAGTCGCCCAAAAGCCCGCCTTTCATGACAAAGCTACCTATGAATTGGTGGGCACCCAAGCTTATTCACCGGTAGAATTAGTGGCCCAGTTCAACGCCCTGACCGGGTTACAGGCGCAGGCCAAATATGTCCCGGTGACCCAATTTTTGGACCAGATCCAGGCCACTGACCTGTACTTTCGGGCCGGTTTTCAACAGTTGGCTGACAGTTACAGCCGTTGGGGCTTGGACGGCAATCCCAATGTCCTGCGGTATTTGTTAGGCCGGGAGCCCACAAGCTTTACCGCTTATCTGAAACGGGAATTGCAGAGTTAATCGACAACACACCAAATTTATTGCTATTTTATATGGATTTCGGATATACTGCATGCATAAGAACGAACTATCAACGAGGAAGAAGGTCCTATCCTAAATGAAACCTGAAACTTCTAGTGTTGAAGAACAAATAAAGCAAGCTGAGACCATGATTGCAGAATATATGACGGTCATGAAGTATTTGGCGGATAAGTAGTATATAGTATTCAGTCATTACCCATCGAGATTTGCCGGTATCTTTTCCAGATTAGATAGGTTATAACTATAATTGAGGTGAATTGTGATGACTAACACAGAATCTACCAAAACAGTCGGCCAAATTGGGGCTGACTTGTACGTCCCCTTGCCAGAAGAGCTGGTCAAGAAATTGCACATCAAAAAGGGCTCAGCTTTGCTGGTTAGAGAAGATGACGGCACCATTGTCTTAGAACCGCTATCGGCTACCCAACAGCGGCAACAACAAGTGTCGTCCATCATTGACAAATTTATGGCTGAGGAATAAAACCCAAACTAAAAACGCTCTAAGCTGGCTCTCAAGACCTGATGTAGGTTTGGGGATGGCCATCGCTTAGGGCGTTTTTTTAATATATAATTCTATATCCGGATTATTCAGTCGGTGCTGTAGTGGTCTCGGGATTTTCCGGTGTGGTCTCGGTTGTGGCTGTTTCTGGGGTCACTAGTTTCACATAGAAATTAGCCAGGGTCATATGCAGGTAAGGTTGGACCCAGATGGCGGCTAAGCCAGCCGTTAAGCCCACGATTAAATACCAGCCAATAAAACTCAAGTAAATGACGAATAACTCCCATTTGTGCCCCTTCATCAAGACCCGACTCCGGGTAATGGCCTCGGAATAGGTAATTTGTTGGTCATTATCCACGGCATCCCGATAAACATAGGCTGACTGGGAATAAGCCAAACTCTTAACGATGCCTGGTACGATCAACAACAAAGTCCAAAGGGCCGTGTAAATCGTGGTCAAAATATTGATCAGCACTGTGCCGATGAAATATTCCCCCCGGGTAAAAATCTTAAAGGCGGCCCGGAATGGTTGGCCACTGACTTGTTTTTGCCGCAGAGCATCAATCAAGATAAAGGTGGCACTGACGGTGGCAATGGTCAGCACAATACCCGGAATCGTATTGGTTAGAAACCCAAAAGGATTCCCCATAAAGGCTGCGCCACCGCCCCGGAAGTGATTGCCGCCATAATACCCGTGGCGGTAACCATAACCCCCAAAGCCCCGACCAAACCAAGTGTTAAATAACAGCTGATACTGGATAAATCTCATCACCAGCCAGCTCAGGATTTCGATGACAAAAAACGGAATAAATAAAATCAAGAAATAACCATAATGCTTATTGAGCAGCTGTCTTGCCTCTGCTTTTAGACTTTGCCTCGACATGCGAATTCCCCCATTCTTTTGAATTCACGTCTATTGTAATACACTTTGGACCAATTAGATATTATGGTGCCTAACCGTGGTATATCCGGGATTTGATCACCTAGGCCAGCCGTTAAGCCCGGGAGCTTTCCCCCAGTCTGGCCTTAAAAGACAATGAGGCTGAAGAATCGAAGCGAGACCACGGCCACGGCAACGACTAAACCAATCATCAACAATTTGGTACCAGCATTCGTGGAGGTGAAAGGGGGAATTTGGTTATCAATGAACTTTTCCTGACACAAAAAGCTCACCACGATAACGATCAGTGGCAGTGTGATCAAGGTTATCTTGGGCCCATAGCCGTCCACATGGCCCCCGCCACTCATGTGGGTGGGAATCGTTGCCGGCAAATTGGGATAAGCCACCAAAAAGACAATGACCTCCACCACCCCCAACAATAGGCCCACCCATCTGGTAAAACGGGTCAAGCGGTCTAACCAAACATACATACGCCACACCTTCTGAATTAATGCTTTATTTGTTTGAAATTTAAAGTAATTTTGATAAGTTAAATCTTTGGTTTGCCTTGCCTGAACACCTGCGCTATCCTGATAATACAAAGGATTAACTGACCGGTATCTTACAAAACGATGTTGCTGCAAAGGGAGTTGTGCCAAAATCACAAACGCTATCTTGCTACTACTGAATTTATTATTACAGACAGGCGCTTTGTTGCTGATCTATCAGCAAACCAGTGGCCTCAAACTACGGCTCTGGCAACTGCTCAGCTTCATCCCTCTAGCCGGCCTAGGCCTGTGGCTGCCAGACTACGGCATCTATCTCATGGCCCTAGTGCTATTTTATTTGTATGGGCTCCCGGCCTTTAAGGACCGGCAATACCTGGCGCTGTTCTTTAGCCTGTACACGGTGTCCTTCTTTTCTCTGATTGGCAATATTTTAGATTCCTTAGCGGCGCTGGCGCCAATTTACAATATCCTGGAATTTATTATTATTCCCGTGCCAGTGTTATTAAACCTAGTCTTCTTAAAAGTGGCCAACCCTAACTTCCGCTTGTTGCACGCCGCTTACGAGCTCCCGGTGAAAGCCATGTTGCAAGTCATCAACAGCGTGTTAGCCCTGTTACTGGTGGCAGAATTTAGCAGTTACTTCCTACAAGCTTTAGACCGGGATTTCAGCGCCCTGCGCTACGTGATCTCCGGGATATTTTTCGCCGTCATGGCCCTGTTATTGCTTTATATCACGATGAAGATCCGCTTGATGCAAGCCGACCAAATCAAGGAATTGCGCCGGGCCCAATTGGCCCAGCTCACCACCTATACCCAGCAAATCGAAGGCATGTATAACGAAATCCACGAAGTCCGCCACGACCTGGGCAACGTGTTGGTCAGTCTGCAGGACAGCATCGCTAACCAAGACCTGCCGGCCATCACCCAAATTTACAACAACGTCATCGCCAAATACGGTCAGCCCCTGCAAAACAGTAAGTTCAATTTGACCCATTTAAGCAATCTGAAAATTCCAGCCTTAAAAAGTTTACTGTCGGCCAAAATCATTAGCGCCCTGGGTTTAAATATCGCCACTAGCGTTGAAATCGAGGCCCCGGTGGTGGACTGTTACGTGGAGCTGGTGGACTATTTGCGCATCTTATCCATCTTCTTGGATAACGCCATCGAGGCCAATGCCAGCGTGGCTGACCCCCAGTTGAACATTGCCTTTATCGCCTATGACCAGCCCCAGCAGTTGGTGGTTATTATCGACAACACCACCGACCAAACTGACTTGAATATCAATCAGATCTTCAAACCCAAAGTATCCACGAAAACCGGCGACCACGGCTTAGGGCTGGCCATTGTGAAAGAACTCCTGGACCGCCATCCCAATTTAATGCTGCAGACAACCTGCCAAGATGGCCGCTTTCGCCAAGTCCTCACTTCAACGCCTTTAGGAGGGATACCCAGCCTATGAATATTTTTATCTTAGAGGATGATATCCTCCAGCAACAAAAACTAAAACGCCTATTAGACCAGTTTGTTGCGGACTTAAAAGCCACCAAAGTGCAAATCAAGACCAGCGACCGGCCGCAACGGCTATTGGCGCAGATGGCTACTGCCCCTATCAATAATTTATACTTTTTAGACATTACCATCGGGGCCCAAAAGAAAGCGGGCTTGGAACTGGCGGAACAGATTCGCCAACTAGACCCCTATGGCACCATTAGTTTTGTCACCACTTATTCGGAATTCCTACCCCTGACCTATGATTATAAGGTAGCGGCGTTACATTTCATCCCCAAAGACGACCCGCAAAAGTACCACGACCAAGTTTTAGACAGCTTAAAAACAGCTTTAGCCCACCAACAGCTCCCCTTGGCCGATGACACTTTTAGTTTGAAGAACAACTACACTAACCTTCAGGTGCCTTATGAGGAGATTCTTTATTTTGAGACCACTGGCTTGAATCACAAGGTCAATTTGGTCATGCGCCACAAGCGCTGCGAGTTCTTTGGGTCTTTGAAGGCAATTGCTGCAATGGATCCGCGGCTATTTCGCTGCCATCAGTCCTTTGTGATCAACCTGGAAAATGTCACGGCCTTGGATCATCATGAACGGCTGGTTTATTTTGGGGCTGATACTTATTGTCTAGTGGCCCGTAATAAGATTCGGGAGTTGCAGCAGCGCTTAGGAGCCTTGCATGGCTAACTAAGGGGCGAATATCGTATAGATCAAAAAGAGGGCAATAACGCCATAAATCAGTAATCCCCAGGGATTGCGGGGATTAATGGTGGACCCAATCCCGTATCTTCTAGGGATAAGGAATTGCTTGCCCACATCTGGCCTAGGGGGAATTTTCAAGGCCACAATAATGGTGGCCGCCACCAGAAATACAAGTAACAATAAAATGCCTACTTTTGGAACAACGCCCTGAAGCGCGGTGCGCACTGGCGGGACCAGCGCACTTACTACCACAAAAATAAGCGCTAATAAGCTGATACCCCCAAGTATATCGCGATAAATTTGATGTTTCCTGGCGGCTCGCTGCGCAAGTTCAATGGCACGTTTTTGAGCAGCTTGTTGTTTTTGAAAGGCTGATTTACGTTTATTAATATTTTTCATAATACTGCCTCAATTTTGGTTTACAACCAAAAAACACTTACCAAGAACAAGATAGCTATTAAGACATAAAATAAGATACCCAGGGGATTATGGGGATTCACCGTTAGCCCAATCCCATAGGCTTTGGGTACAAAAAGTTTGTTTTGGGCCCGGGCCGTATCAAATTGATGGGGCATGCGCTTTTCTATATAAATAACAATTCCCACAATAATTAGGAGTACTGCCAAGATGATCAGCTGCACCACCGGACCAGCGGCGGCTGCGCGCCAAGATGGGACAAAGAGCGATATCCCAATGAAAGCCAGCATCAAAAAGCTGATAGTCCCTAAGATATCTCGATAAATTTGATATCTTTTCGCGCGGCGCTTTTCGGCTGCATTCGTCTTCTGTTGGGCAGCTTGTTGCTTTTGAAAATTAGCCTTTTGCTTCTTTGCGTTTTTCATCTTATTTTCCTCGGTTACTTTCTTTATAATAATCGCACTGCATTAATAAAAAAACAGCGCATAAATGGCACAGCCAATGGTGAAGATATACAAGAACATCCCCCAAGGATTTCTAGGATTGACATCTTTAAAGGCATAGCCATAGCGTCTGGTAACAAAAAGCTTGCCCTGGAGACGGTCAGGGTCATAATCCACCGGTGTTTGCAGTTCTAAAATAACATTTAGCGCTAATATCAGTATATAAAAGATTAACACGGCAATCTGCCCCAGCCGGCCGCTAAGTGTTTGTTGTAGCACTGGCACAAAAGGCTTCAGCAAAATGACAGCTAATACCACTAAACTTATGGGCCCAATGACAATGCGAAAGACCTGGTATTTCTCCGCCTTTTGGGTGGATTTAGAATCTTTTGGTGCTTTGGGTTGGTTATTTTCGTGCCGCATAATCATCCCTCTTTTCAGCCACTAAAGCACGCAACCTATCCAGTTGCGTGCTTTAGTTATTTGGCGAGCAATTGCATGATTGGTTGAATGGAAGCTAGGACTAAGATCACGATGGCAAATATCCCGTAGGCACCGCGACGTTTGCCAAAAACACTGTAGCTTAATAGTAATTGAATGATGACCCCGCCGTAATAGACTGCCATGGTAGCCACCGCTGGCACGGCATTATGGGTAAAGTACGTGAATACCAAGGTCAAGGTGGTGACGAATAAACAATTCACATAATAGTACATGGCTAACTGGGTCTTAGGCGCTGGCGCCACCAGGCCTTCTTTATTGGCGGAAATTCCGGTGATAATCAGGTAGAGCGCCACTGGGATCAGCGCGGACAGCACGGTGGTCACCAAGTAGCCGATGACGGCGGTGATGAACACCAGGCTTTCTTTACCAGCGATGGCCGCCGCGGTTTTAGCGGCTGGGAACGTGTAGACCTGCCAGTAACATAACAGCAGGGCTTCCAACAAGACCCCGACAAATAAAGCGGCTAGTTTGACAATTGGCTTCTTCATGATAAATTACCTCCCTTTTGAGTGTGTGACAACGTGTGTTTAAGCCGGTGTTACAATCATCTTGATCAACAAAATTACAACAACGACAATGATGCCAAACCAAATGGCTTTGCCGGCTGGATGGTAGGGATTAATGGACAACCCATATCCAAAGGCTTTGGGAATCAGCAGTGGTTTGTGGCGCAACTCGGCTTTGTCGTAATAGCTTTGCAACACCTTCAAACTGAGGATCAGCACTGGAATAGTCATGGCTACACTGAAAATGCCGATGATCTTAGCCAGCTTGGCATCGCCGCTCACCATAGGCAAAAATAAAATTGGTGCCAGAGCAATGACTAAAAATACCATTGTTAGAGTGACATATAGCTTCCGGTTTCGATTTTGTTTTGGCGCGTTATTTTGCCGCATCATTGACAACCTTCTTTCCTTTAGAAGTGGTTACTTTGCAGAACAGCTTTTGACTTACCTGGCGCTAAATTGCTGATAGAAAGCTACTGCGAAAATAATCACTAAAAATAGTAGTAACGTAATCAAAATAATTTTACTCAATTTTTTACCCAAGGGATTGGCAGGGTTCAATTGGACACCGAAGCCGATTTTCTTGGGGATCCATAGCGGTGCTGCTTTGGCAGTTGCGGTTCGCCCGCTGGCTTTGGCATGGTTAGCCTTCAAATTTAATAAGAAAATCGCCGCTTCTGTGACCAAAAATAGCGTGCTAACGGCAAGTAACACCAGCCAGCCGGCTATTTGTGGCGTGAGTTGCCGGTCAGAGAAGAACAGCACCACCAAAACCACATTGGTGATGAGGCCATAGCCAGCACTGACTTTTTGAGCAATAGCCCAATTGCCTGGATTGGCCTGGGCGTAAGCCGTGCGATAGCCAAAATGGGCGCCACTTGGTTTGTATTTTGGCACGACTGCCAAGCGATAACCCATGACAGCTACTAGGCCGATAGCTACAAGTTCGTACAACAGCATTCCTAACACCTCGTTATTTCCTGGATCAAGCTGCTAGATTGAACTATCAGCTTTTGATCACCTTTATTTGACAGTCCATAGGATATGCCAAAATTAAGCGAGGTTATATCATTTGCCGGATTTGGTCATTTTTTTGACCTAAATGGTTCGTTTCAGAAAATCAATTCGTATCACTGGCTAAATCCTATAAGTTGTTCTGAAGCTAAACCCAGTTTTTGGACTGTTCAAAAGTTTCCCGGTAAAATCATGGTGCCTGCTAAAAATGCTACGAAGTCCATGAGGTAGAACATGACTGCTAAATAATTGGGATTTCTGCGATTAATTGTCCAGCCTAAGAAGGGCAGCTTTTTGGGAACTAATCCAGA
The DNA here is from genome assembly GCF_001436375.1 of Agrilactobacillus composti DSM 18527 = JCM 14202. GTDB lineage: Bacteria > Bacillota > Bacilli > Lactobacillales > Lactobacillaceae > Agrilactobacillus > Agrilactobacillus composti. Next base: position 199,754 of record NZ_AZGA01000057.1, read on the forward strand.
TTGACTTGTAGGATGACGCCTTAACAAGCTAATTATCGCTACGGTTAAAACTATCAATAATGCCGTCAGTGCAACGAGCGCTGTTAAACTAATGCTTGGCACAAAAATTGATACCACAATACTCAACAGTGCGAGTCCCCAGTAAATTATGGAACAGACCTTAAACGTAGTCACTGTCACCATGGCCGCACCTGCTTTACGTTCAACCCCGGTTCTTACATAAATACGCCTAAAAATCCACTCAAAGCCGTTGGCTTAAAAAGGTGACACTGGCCATGAAGGCTAAGATATCCCCCATGTAAAAAGCGATTGGTACAAAATTAGGGCTCTTGGGGTTTAGGGTCCAGCCCAGCATGGGGATAATTTTGGGAATCATGCCCGGCTGATCCGTGGGGTTGTGCCGCAATACTTGAACCAACCCCACCGTTAAAACGACCATTAGAATGGTTAAGGCAATGAGGGCTAGCCAACTGATGCTAGGTAGATAGATGGCTAGCACAATGCTCAATAATGCTAGGCCATAAAAAACTAAAGAATAAGCTTTTAGCGTTGTCTTTGTGATCGTGGGCTCACCTACTTTGAAGTCAGAATCTATTACCAGCTAACACAAACGTCCTATCCTTTTTATCCGTTTCTTGCTTTATGGTAATGATAGTTCAAAACATCACGATATGACAATATTTATACCCGATTTGGTCGTTTTTTTGACCAAAAGTGTCCTTTAAAAAATTAGGCAAGCCCCATTGAAAAAACCGCTAGTTTCAAGCTTATTTCACTTGAAATTAACGGTTTTTAAATGGCCTTATTTAAGTCATTGCTGGCTATCACCTTAATCATGCTCACTTAACCATTGGTCCATCACTTGAATGAATTCGTCGTGTTGGTCCAACAAAGCTAAGTGACGACTGTTGGCAAACAAGTGCCATTTGGCGTTGGGGATGTGGTCATAGACGGACTTGGCAATCAGCGGTGTGCACAGGTCATCGGTGCCATTGGTGACTAAGACTGGCACGTGGATATTTTTCAACTGGTCGGTGACATCAAAGTCACTGATGGTCCCATTTTCGGTGAATTCATTGGGGCCTTCAGCAATCAAACTGGCCCGCTTGCCATTGGTGGGGCGTCTCAAGGGTTCGGGAGAATTTTCATCCGGGTCATCCCAGCAGTAACGCTCCATATAGCGGTCATTGGCGGCTAAGTATTTAGGGCCAGTGAAGTCCCCGGTTCTTTCGGCTTCACTGATGGCCTGCCGATCTTCATAACTTAAGTATTTGATCAGGCGATGTTGTTCTTGGATCCACAGCTTAATTGACGCCGGTGAGCCATCGATCATGACACTTTTGATGCCGGTTTGGTCGTAGTTGGTCAGGTAAAACATTTCCAGCATGCCACCCCAAGATTGCCCCAGCATATGGATGTGATCCAAATGTAGATATTTTCTAAGGGCCACCAGTTCCTCAGCCCAGGTCTCTTTGACGTAAACCCCGGGATCCTCAGGCAAAGAGGACTTGCCACAGCCGACTTGGTCGTACATGATGAGTTGACGGCCGGTGGCGGCGTAATCATCCAGTAATTCAAAGTAATTGTGGGATGAGCCCGGGCCGCCGTGGATCAATAGGAGCGGCGCTTTTGTGGCACTGGGTTCCCCCACAATGCGATAGTATGTTTTAAACCCCCGAAAGGGCATGTAGCCTTCTTGAACTTTGATTGTAGCCATAATCTCAAATCCCTTCAATAATAATTGCTTGATTGGTTTCGATTATACCCCTAGCGCAGCAAGTTGCTGCAAATTTTTCAAAATTAAGGCCAGCCAAAAACCGCCAGTCCAAAGTCTTTATGGCTTTGAAACTGGCGGTTAATTCGTTGGTCTTAAAATGCCGTCATCGTGGTCCCCAGTTCTAAATAGGACTGGACCTTGGCATAGCCGGCCTGTTGATAATACAACGTAATCAGCTGACGCAGGTCAAAGCTGTAATTGTCTAAAGACTCTGAGGCGGGATAAATCTGGCCATTGCGAATGGTCAATGGCGTAATGTCCGACAAGCGCTGACTGGCGCTGGTGGAATTATCCAGCGAATAAAAGGTGACCTGCCCAGCAGCAATGCTGGCATAAAACATATTATCCACAATATTGCCCGCATCCGTGATGCTGTTGAACACATATAGGGGATTGCCGTTATTCGGCAGGATATGGTAATAATAATGGGCCCCACCTAGCCCCCGGCTAAATAACTGGGCCGGGTCTTGGCCCTCCATGGCCCAATAAGCCATAAATATCATGGTAGCTTGGTCAGCATCCGTCATTTGGGCCGCCATACTTGCTGGGGCCTTCTTAGCGGCTTGTAAAGCCCCAATTGGGGTGTCCGGGTCATGTTTAGCAGGCCCATTGTCATTAGAACTTGAAGCAGTACTGCTACTGGCGCTATTGCTGGGTTCATAGGCCATGGGATTATTATAAGCACTATCCCTGGCGGCATTACGCCTATTTTCAGTGCTTTTGGCAGTCCATAGATCCACAAAAGGCGTCCCGACTGCCGGTAACAGCTGCAATTGCCCCGCCAAGGCCAACCACAGGGCCAACAAAGCAGCTACCACCAGCTGAGCTTTACGGGTAACGTCCATCTTTTGTCGTAATTGACTGGGCGTGGTAAAGATATCCCGCATTTCTTTGGTATCTTCGGCATCTTGAATCCGTTGCAGGGCATTGACCGTCTGCCAGCGCAGGCCCAGGGCAATCAGGGCAGTGATCGCCATGATCCAAAGCGCTAAATTCCGCTCATCGTCAGAACTGACATATAACCCCGGAATCGAACTCAGTGTATCCGCCAGCCCAGTAATCAGTGCAAACTGGATGCTAATGGCCCAGGCCAAAGCCAAGGCTGCCAGTACCAATAATATAATCGTTAAAAACCGCAAAAAAGCTAAGGGTTGGTGACTGCGGTAAAGGGTGCGCAAATAAAAACGGCGGGCCCCTCTGACTTTCTCCACCGTCTGCGTCACATGACTTTCAAGCTGACCATCGATCACTTGATTCTCCAAATAACGCAGTCGCCCAGCGCCCACAAGGATAACAACCAGCAGTCCCAAGGCGATGCTTAAAGCAATCATAGATCCACCTCCAATTGTGACTTGGTATCTGGAATAGCTGCATTATAACAGAAAAACCAGGTCAATTCAGGTGCGCTGGATTCACCCCAAATTCACCACATATTTCAAAAAGGCTTGAATCGCCAGATTGCCATTGGCCTTGGGATAAATGAAGAACAAGTTGCTAAAAATCGGCTTTTCAAAGGGGACAATTTTCAACTTCTTGGCCACCGCGGGGTCAATGGCCTGTTGAAATAGCAGACTCACCTGCTGGGAATTTTGCAGCACATCGGTAATGGTGCCAATGTGGGAGGTTTGTAAGGGGATCGCCGGCAAGTGGCCGTTTTGGGCGAAAAGTTGATTGGCGTACTCAAATACCCCGGATCCCGGTGGTAACAAGGCATAGGCATAGTTGGCCAAGTCGCTGATTTTAGCCTGTTTGACTTGGGCCAAGGGGCCGCTGGTGCTGCCCACCAGGACCAATTGATCCCGGGCAATGGTTTGGACCACATAGTCGGTCAAAGCTAAGTCTTGAACTTGGATATCCCGGAGAATCGCCACATCAACACCCTTAAACCGCAATAACCGCAGTAAGTCTTGGCCCTCTAACTCATTCAAAGACACATTGATATTGGGGAAGTCGGCCATAAAGCGGGTCAAAGCTTGGGACAAGCCATATTGGCGTACCACTGGCACACTGCCGATTTTTAATTGACCTTGCCGCTGACTATCCCCTTGGCGTAAAGCCTGCAACAACGCCTGGTACTGGTCACTCATCAACTTGGCATAATGATAAAACGTCTCGCCGGCGCTGGTGATTTGCAGAAACTGGCGGTTGCTGGTATCCAAAAGTTTAACCTTTAGGTCGCTTTGAAGATGTTTCATGCGCTTTGACAAGGCCGATTGGGTCAAGTTCACGGCAATAGCCGCTTCAGAAATGTTGCGGATCTCATAAATTTTCACAAAGGCGTTTAAGTCCTCTAAATTCATCGTGATCACCTCTTATGCCCTTTTGGCATAATGATAGTCATAATCCGATTGGTATGCAAGTTTAAAACCGCCCATAATTGACTTATTGAAAAACGGAGGTCATTAAATGTCAGATTATTATGATTTGAGACGGGTCTTAAAGGAATTAGCAGCTGAGGCCCCTAAGCAATATCACGCCACCGATGAATTGGTGGACCCTAATGCGGAATTAGCTGGAGTTTACCGCTACATTGGCGCTGGGGGCACGGTCAAGCGGCCCACTCAAGCAGGACCGGCATTGATGTTCAACAACGTCAAGGGCTTTGCCGGCACCCGGGTCTTGATTGGCTTATTGGCCAGTCGCAAGCGGGTGGGTTTGCTATTTCATCACGATTACCATACGCTAGGCCAATTTCTAAATGATGCAGTGGACCATCCCCTAAACCCGGTGACAGTTTCTGAAGCTGACGCCCCGGCCCATGAAGTCATCCACAAAGTCGACGACCCTGATTTTGATATCCGCAAACTCATCGCCGCCCCCACCAATACCGAATACGACGCAGGGCCTTACATCACCATGGGCTTAGTTTATGGGTCTAATCGGGCCAAAACCAAAAGTGATGTGACCATTCATCGCATGGTTTTAGAGGATAAAGATACCATTGGCATCTACATCATGCCTGGGGGCCGGCATATCGGCGCTTTTGCTGAAGAATATGAGCAAGCCAACGAACCCATGCCCATTACTGTGAACATCGGCTTAGATCCGGCCATCACGTTGGGGGCCACCTTTGAACCGCCTACAACGCCCTTAGGTTATAACGAATTGGGAGTTGCCGGGGCTATTCGCCAAGAACCCGTCCAGCTGGTAGACGCTATCACCGTTGCCGAAAAGGCCATCGCCCGTTCTGAATTCACCATCGAAGGCTACATCATGCCCCACCAACGCATGCAAGAAGACATCAACACCAACACGGGTAAAGCCATGCCAGAATTTCCTGGCTATGACGGTGATGCTAATCCCGCCGTGCAGGTCATCAAAGTAACGGCGGTCACCCATCGTCAAGACCAGCCCATTATGCAGACAGTGATTGGTCCCAGCGAAGAACATGTGAACTTAGCCGGAATTCCCACGGAAGCTAGCATTCTAGAACTCACCAATAAAGCCATCCCCGGTAAAGTCTTAAATGTCTACAATCCCCCTGCTGGCGGCGGTAAATTGATGACGATTCTCCAGATCCACAAAACTAATCCCGCTGATGAAGGCATCCAGCGTCAGGCCGCCCTCTTAGCCTTTGCGGCTTTTAAAGAATTGAAGACAGTGATTTTAGTGGACGAGGATGTGGACATTTTCGACATGAACGATGTGATATGGACTGTCAATACCCGTTTTCAGGCCGACCAGGACATTGTGGTGCTGCCGGGGATGCGCAATCATCCCCTGGACCCTTCAGAGCGGCCCGCTTATGACCCGAAGTCTATTCGAGTTCAGGGGATGTCCAGCAAGTTGATTTTAGATGGCACCGTCCCCTGGGACATGAAGGCTCAGTTCATCCGAGCCCGGTTTAAAGAAGTTCAAGACTGGCGCAAGTATTTGCAATAGGAGGTCTGTTAAACTATGAAGAAAATTGTCGTTGCTATGACCGGCGCGTCAGGCGTGATTTACGGCCTTGATTTATTGCGCCATTTGCAGGCCATTCCGTCGGTTGAAACCCACCTGGTGCTCAGTCCCTGGGCTAAAAAGAATATTCAACTAGAAACCGATCTGACCTTGCAGCAGGTCCAAGATTTGTCCGATGTGGTCTACCACGACAATGACCAAGGGGCGGCGATTGCCAGTGGTTCTTTCCTGCACGATGGCATGGTGATCGTCCCGGCCAGCATGAAGACCGTGGCCGAAATCGCCTACGGCTTCGGGGAAAATCTGATTGGCCGGGCGGCTGATGTGACCATTAAAGAATGCCGACCGCTGATCATCGTACCTAGAGAAACGCCCTTGAGCGTGATTCATTTGGAAAATCTCACCAAGCTGGCCAAATTAGGAGCTCAAATCATTCCCCCTATTCCCAGTTTTTATACCCAGCCTAAGACCATCGCCGATTTGGTGACCAAACAAACCATGCACTTATTAGACGCTCTAAAGATCCCCAACGACTTGGCTCAACGCTGGACGGGAGGGTAATGATGACCCAAACCGCCACGTTTAACCTGGCGCAGGCCGGTTTTACCATGACCGTGGCCCTGCAGCAAATCGGCCCGGATTTATTAGTGGTCTTAACAGGTGGTGACCATCCCCATATCGGGGCCATCACCAATGTGACCGCCACGACCTTAAGTAGTTTTCGCTACCCCAGTCACGATGGCCGTTTGCACCAGGATCATGTTTTGTCTGAAATCATCGGCCGCTTACTCCAGCCAAATTTGACTGGGCACTGCACCATTACCGCCGGTGTCCACGTGAATGGCATCACCACCGAACAAATCCAAGCCGCGGCAAAAATGGCCCAGTCCCTGGCCCAAAAAGTGGTACAGTGGCTGCAGGCTCATCCCTTGATAGCAACGCCCCCAACCTATTATTGATGGTCAACCAGTGGCAAATCGCCACTGGTTTTATTTTGATTGCAATTCAACTACAAATACGTTACTTTCCCCGTGATTTCCAGCCACCATGCTATAATTTAAGTAACAATTCGGGGAGGAATTCTATGCCAAAATTCAAATTAAGCCTGCTACTCACAGGCCTAGCAGCTATAACTGTATGTTTATTTTTAAGACCCAGCACCGTCCAAGCCGCAGATGAAGTTGCCATACCGTTGAGAGATACAAATCTTTTAACAACGCGGCCTGATGCTAAACATCCCTTTGCAGAAGCATCTGCCATCGATAGCTTAAAAGTGCTGGAGCCAGTTTATGGTCTCACCACTTGGAAAATCAGTGCTACTAGAAAAAGCATGCCCAGTTCTATTCAACCTGAAGAATGGACTAGTGCAAGAGAAGCTTACGAAGTTGGAAATGATACTTGGCTAACCACCAATCAGGTTCTAGTCATTCCCCAAGATCAAATCGTTGACCGACCTAGTAACTTTTCAGACGATCCCGGAAGTGCTGACTTTGTTGCTACAGCCGTTGATAGCAACGGCCCTGTTGCGTTATGGAGCCAACCTAATTATGCCAGCCAACCAAAACGTACAGTTGATCCGGGTACGATTTGGAAAATTGCCCGGTACTACTGCGCACCAACTGGGGAATTATGGTTTGACTTAGGCGATAATAATTGGATCAATGCCTATTACGTTGCCAACAGTTTGCTGTATGACTTCGATGCAAAAACAAACGGTGTAGCTCCAAATTATGAAACCAGTTTTAAGAATCCTCTAACAATAACTGCCACAAATAATGATGGCCCCATTGCCCTTTGGAAAACACCGAACTATAAAGCATTTAACCAAGCTGTGCCTGCTGGTAGTCAATGGCAATGTTATTCTGTAACTTATAATTATGGCAACAATGACCCTATCTGGTACAACTTAGGCAATGAAACCAACTGGTTACCGGCCTATTACTCAAGTCTTGCCAATGCTTATTAATTGATTCAAATTGGCATTAACCACTGCATAGCCTTTGCGGTGGTTATTTTTATCGCCAATTGGTTGAAATTTAATCTATAATAGGACTTAATCATATTCCATTGCCCAATATTTCCCGGGAAATAACGAAGGGAGTTCCAGCGCCATGACCTATCACAAGAAAAATTGGCAGCCGGATAAAAAAATCCAACTGCCAATCTATAAACAAATCAGTCTTTACTTGAGTCAACAAATCCACAAAAACACTTGGCCCCTGGGTACACCCCTGCCCACTAAAACGGAGCTGGCTGACCAATTTAATGTGGACCCCACCACGGTACAACGGGCCCTGCAATACTTGCAGAGCACCGGTAGCATTGATGCAAAGGGCCGCAGTGCCAACACGAGCTGGGGCCCTTTAATTAGTGCAGCGCCCCAAAGTCTGGCCACGGGGTTCGTCAAAGCCCGCCAAGCTGATCCTAAACCTTTATTGCCCTTGAGCACCGGTGAATTGGGGGCCGATATTTTCCCTAGGGATTTGGTGCAAAAAGCGATTATCAATACCGCTCAAAACATCACCACCATGAACTATCAAACCGGACCGGGCTTAGAAAGCCTGCGCACAGTCTTAGCGCAACGGTTGCAGCGCCAGGGCATGACCGTCACAGCTGACAATATCTTGATCACGTCTGGTTCCCTGCAGGCCATCCAACTGATCGTTAGTTTGCTTGAGCATAACGCCGTTATATACACCGCACCAGAGAGCTATCTGCGGTCTTTGGGGATTTTTAAAGCTCGCCACATTCAATTTAAAGAACTGCCCTTAGATGAAGCTGGTCTTGACTTTACCCAAATTCCCAACAGTCCTAAACAACAGTTACTCTACACCATCCCCACCTTCAGCAATCCCCTGGGCAATGTGATGAGTGCCCAACGCCGTCAAGATTTAGTGGACTTTGCCCAACACTATAGCCTGCCAGTCATTGAAGATAGCGCCTATGAAGATATTTGGTTAGACCAACAGCCGCCAAAACCATTGCAAGCTTATGACCAAAACGGCAACGTCTTATACCTGGGCTCGATTTCTAAAACCCTGGCACCGGGTATGCGCTTAGGCTGGGTCGTGGGGGATGCCGGTATCATTGCTCGACTCACAGCCATCAAACAACAAACCGACTATGGTGCCAGCGCTTTATCCCAGCATATCTTAACAGCCATTTTAAGTGACCCGGACTATGACCGTTACCTGGTAGCCATGCGGGCACAGTTAAAAGAACGTTGTGACTTGGCCATGGCGGTCTTAAAACAAGAACTGGGCCAGATTGCCACTTGGAATCAACCAAAGGGGGGTTTTTACGTTTGGCTCACCTTCCCGGACACCATTAATATGCCGCAACTATTGGCCGAAGCCAAGGCCCATCAGCTAAAAGTAAACCCTGGTAAAATCTATGGGCCCCACGGTGATCAAAGCATACGTCTGTCTTATTCTTATTTGACCCCCGCTAAATTTGCCCAGGGCATTCATGAACTGGCCATTTGCGTCAAAAAGCAACTTTAAACCAAGGCTTATTCAAGCTTTTTTCATAAAATCTGCGTACAATGTAGGTGTTATCAAAATAATATATGAGGAGTTGTCGTTATGGCTGAAATTAATGCGAATCATGCAGGCACGTTATCAATTGGTGGTAAAACTTTCAATCGGTTGGGCTATGGCACTATGCAGCTACCTGGCAAGGGTATTTGGGGGCCATCCCCAGACCCAGATAATGCCGTCAAGGTCTTGCAAGAAGCCGTGGACTTAGGTATCAACTTCATCGATACAGCCGATTCCTATGGCCCCTTCACGTCTAATTTATTGATGCATCAAGCGTTTGGTGATTATTCTGGCAAATATAACGACCTATTCATCTCCACCAAAGTGGGCTTGACCCGCCAAGGCCCAGACATTTGGACGCCAGTGGGCCGACCCGCTTACTTACGGCAACAAGTCGAGCTAAACTTGCGCAGTTTAGGGGTGGATTCGATTGACCTCTTATTCTTACACCGCATCGATCCCGCAATTCCATTAGCTGATCAATTGGGTGAATTGAAACAATTACAATCCGAAGGCAAAGTCCAACATATTGGTGTCAGCCAAGTGACGGTGGAAGAACTGCAAGCCGCTGAAAAAATCGTCCATATCGATGCCGTTCAGAACCGTTATAACGTGACAGACCGGGCTGACGAAATCGTCTTAGACTACGCCGAAGCCCACAACATCATCTTCGTCCCTTGGTTCCCACTGGCAACTGGCAAATTGGCAGCCCCAGGTAGTGTCTTAGCTAAAATCGCTGAGAAATACCAGGCTCAACCGGCTCAAATTGCTTTAGCTTGGCTATTACAACGCTCCAAGATTATCTTACCAATCCCCGGCACCTCGAATTTAGAACATCTCAAAGAAAACGTCGCCGCTGCGAATATTGAATTAAGCACCTCCGATTTTGATGCTATTAGTAATCTGAAGTAACAGGTAAAAGCCTGAAATTCCTAGTTTTAGCTGGGGAATTTCAGGCTTTTTTTGAATTAATCACAGCAAAAAAGCCAACCACACAGGTTAGCTTACCCAAAAGTCATTTCTAGACTACGCTTGAAGTCATTGGATTTGCCCCCAGTGGCTTCTTTTTACTTTATAAGTGATAGTACAGATTTAAAAGATACGCAATAATTAACGTTCTATATTTTAAAACAACTTATCGCAAATATGCCGTGATTTTTGCGCGTAGAGTGTCATGTTGCCTTGGATCATAACGGTATGTTTCAGCCGTCCAATGATCCGGACTATATAGCCACACTGGCTTTTTTAACCGTGCTGGGTCTTCTGCTTGATATCTGGGAAAAACATGGGCATGTAAAAAATTGTCGGTATTCCCAAGAATGTCATAATTGATGCGCAAAGCTTGAGTAGCGGCCAGCACAGCATCCCCTAAAATACTCATATCCCGTAGAAAAACTGTTCGCTCGGTCAAGGGTAATTCGTTTAACGTGCTAACCTGTCTTTTGGGCAATAGTTACAGAATATCCGGGTAAAAACTGCACATCTCCAAAAACTGCAAAGCCACCGGGTAACTCTGCCATCACCATCGGATTAGTTCCCGCCAATGCCGCAGCAATTCTATCTTCATACCAAGCTTTAACCATTTAAATTCTCCTATTCAAACCAACGCCGCCAACAAGGGTCCCCTCATTGGCGGCGTTATTTGTTTAATTTTATTATTTCTTCCGTGCTTTACGACCCCGGGCGTGCTTGCTCCAAAAACCGCCGTTAAACCCGGTGGGGGTGATGGAAACCATGAACGCACTGGCGTTATAAGCTAGGACAGTTTCATAGACTAATTTTTCTTCTTTTCTAGGTACTAAGACTTCTAGGATTTCCCGGGTGCCATCCCGGCCTTCCCCGCTCATTTCAGTGACCCCATAGCCTTGGTCCCGTAATAAACGGGCCAGGGGACTGCGTTTGTCTTCATCGGGGGAATCTTCATGGGCACTGATGACTTGTACGATCACAAAGCCAATGGCCAGCCAGCGATCGATCATCATCCCCACAAAAATCCCACAACCAAAGCCCACTGCGTAAGCCATGAGGTAAAGCGGTTGATTGAGATTCTTTAAGACATAGTTCAGCCCTAGTGTATACAGGGTGATTTCCACCATGCCAAATAGGGCTGCCGGTACCTGTAACCCCCGATTTTGCAGGAGTAGTCGCATCGTGTTCACGGTCAGATACAAAACGTTAATGCCAAAGACGAACAAAAGAAACGATAAATTGATGTGCATAGGCTGCTCCCATCTTCTCTTTTAGAAATCAGTGATTGACCCCATTTTATCTAGCAGACCACATAATTGCAATAACTGTCGGAAAATCCTTTCAAATGACCGCAAAAAATGAGACGATACTCATAGTACTCAAATAAAAATTTTTAGGAGGCTCCTCTTATGGCTAACTCTTTTCCCCAAGTAATGACAATCGCTGGTTCTGACTGTGACGGCAGTGCTGGGATGCAAGCTGACATGCACACATTTTTCGCCCGCAAGGCTTATGGCATCTCGGTCATGACCGCCGCAGTGGCTGGCAATTCCTATGGAATCCACGATGCCACCGCATTAAGCCCAGACTTCATTGACAGCCAATTCAAAGCCATTGCTGACGACTTCAAAGTGCTGGCCACCAAGACCGGTATGCTGACGGATAGCATCACCATTCAAACCGTGGCCAAGAATTATAAGCAATATGATTTTGGCCCCTTGGTATTAGACCCGGTGATCATTACCAAGCACGGAAACTTATTGCTAGAACAAGCAGCCTATGAGACCCTGCGCCAAGAACTGATTCCCCTGGCCACGGTGATCACCCCTAACTTCTTTGAATTGGAAAAATTAGCCGACATGACCATCACCACTGATGCGGATATGCTGACGGCGGCGAAGAAATTACAAGCATTGGGGGCTAAAAATGTCGTAGCTAAAGGCGCCCACCACGAAGATACGAATTTAACCGAAGTCAAAGACCTATTGCTATTAGAAAACGGCGAAACGTTCTGGTTATCAGAACCCTATCATCCCACCCAACGGATCAATGGTACCGGCGACGCCCTGTCAGCCTGCATTACTGCGGAAATCGGCAAAGGGGCGGGCATTGAAGCGGCGGTGCGCATTGCTAAAACTTTAGTCAATCAAGCCATTGAACGGGAATTGGCAGTGGGCCATAAATTCGGTCCCATCAACATTTGGGCCCTGGAAACCACGGATTAATTTTTTTTGAGTGCCTTGGTTATGTTAAGATGAATATATTAGTAATAATATTTTTAACAATGGAGGACCTTATATGACAGAAGATAATCCAATTTTAGTGTACAAGGATGTGGCTAAAATCTACAAGGGCGGCAACGTGGCTGTAGAGCACATCAACTTGACCATACACAAGGGCGATTTTGTTTGCCTGATTGGCACATCTGGTTCCGGGAAAACCACGACCATGCGCATGATCAACCGCATGTTAGAACCAACTAGTGGGGAGATTTTGTTCAACGGTGAAGATATTCATACGTCCGACCCCGTTACATTGCGGCGCCATATCGGCTATGTGATTCAAAATATCGGGCTCATGCCCCACATGACGATTTATGAAAATATTACCCTAGTCCCCAAGCTGTTAAAATGGCCTGATGACAAGCGCCGGGAAAAGGCTGAAGAACTGATCAAATTAGTGGAGCTTCCTAAGGAATTCCTAGACCGCTATCCTTCCGAATTATCCGGGGGCCAACAACAGCGAGTGGGGGTCATCCGTGCCCTTGCAGCCAACCAAGACTTGATCCTCATGGACGAACCCTTTGGCGCTTTGGACCCCATCACTCGGGAAAGTCTGCAGGAATTAGTCAAGAATTTACAGGAAAAACTGGGTAAAACCGTGGTCTTCGTCACCCATGATATGGATGAAGCTTTGAAATTAGCCACGAAAATCGTGGTCATGGACGGGGGTCATATTATCCAAGACGCCTCTCCAGAAGAAATCTTGCGCCATCCGGCCAATCAATTCGTAGAAGAATTAATTGGGGCTGAGCGCTTGATCCAAGCCCGCGCAGACGTCACCACCGTTGACCAGATCATGCTGAAAAACCCCGTTTCCATCACACCGGGCCGCTCTTTGGGCGAAGCCATCCGCTTGATGCGCAAACGCCGGGTGGATACACTGTTGGTCACCGATGACGAGGGTTATTTAAAGGGCTTTATTGATGTTGAATCCTTAGATAACAATTACAGCCGGGCCACCAGTGTGTCGGATATTTTGAACACCAAGATTTTCTATGTGGCCAGTGATACCCTATTGCGGGACACCGTGGACCGGATCTTGAAGCGGGGCTTAAAATATGTGCCGGTGGTCGATAAAGCTGGCAAACTCCTGGGGATCGTTACCCGGGCCGCCTTAGTGGACATGGTCTACGATACCATCTGGGGTGACAATGGTGATGGTGGCGATGATGACAACGACGATACCAGCCAACCCGCCACTGATGATGTGACCGGGGTTGCAGCGGGGCATAATTTAGCCACCGATACGCCAACTGATCATAAGGAGGCGTAATTATGATTGATTTCTTAAACGCCCACGGCAGTGAGTTGGTCACGAAGACCTGGGAACAATTATATATTTCTGCCATTGCTTTGTTATTGGGGATCGTGGTCGCTGTCCCACTGGGCATTATCTTGACCCGTTTTCCCAAAACCGCCAAAGTGGTGATCAGCATTGCCAGTATGTTGCAAACGGTGCCATCTTTAGCCCTGTTGGCTTTGATGATTCCAATTTTTGGGATTGGGAAACTGCCGGCCGTCGTCGCTTTATTCATCTACTCCTTATTGCCAATTCTTAGAAATACATATATTGGCATGGAGGATGTGGACCCGGTCTTAAAAGATAGTGCCAAGGGGATGGGCATGACCAATTTACAGTCCATCACCCAAGTGGAAGTGCCCATGGCCATGCCGGTGATCATGGCGGGTATTCGTTTATCCGCCGTTTACGTCATCGCTTGGGCGACCTTAGCGTCTTACATTGGGGCTGGGGGCTTAGGGGATTTGATCTTCAGTGGGTTGAATCTCTTCCAACCTGATTTGATCATCGGCGGGACCATCCCCGTCACCTTATTGGCTTTGTTGGTAGATTACTTGTTGGGCAAGCTGGAAAAACGGCTGACCCCAATTAACCAACGGTCATAGGGGGTGTGATGATGAGAAAATTGACGAAAAAATTAGTTTTAAAATTATCCCTATTGGCCAGTACCCTGGTGTTAGTCCTGGGGGGCTGTGGCTTTCCGGGGGTCAGCAGCAGCAGTGGCGACACGATTCGGATTGCGGCCCAAAGCTCCACAGAGTCGCAAATCATGGCCAATATGTTGGCTGAATTGATCAATCATGAACTAGGTTATAAAACTACCTTGGTGAATAATCTGGGTTCCACCACCGTGGTCCATCAGGCCATGGTGCGCAACGACGCCGATATCTCCGCCACCCGTTATACCGGGACGGATTTGACCGCTACCTTGTTACTGCCGGTCCAAAAAGATCCTAAGATCGCTAGTAAAATTGTTAAGCGGGAATTCAAATCCCGGTATCACCAAACTTGGTTCCCAAGTTATGGCTTTGCGGATACTTACGCCTTCATGGTGACCCAAGCGACCGCTAAGAAAGATAAGCTCAATACTATTTCTGACTTAGGTAAAATTGCCCCTAACATGAATGCCGGGGTGGATGCGTCTTGGATGAATCGTAAGGGGGATGGCTATAAGGACTTCTCCCAAACGTATGGTTTTGATTTCAAACGGGTCTATCCTATGCAGATCGGCTTGGTCTACGATGCCGTGGAAGCTGGCAAGATGCAGGCAGTCTTGGGGTATTCCACCGATGGCCGGATTCAAAGTTATAATTTGAAAGTTTTAAAGGATAACAAACGCTTCTTCCCACCATATGACTGTTCCTTACTGGTGAACGACTCGGTCTTAAAGGCTCATCCTAAATTAGGACCACTGTTGCATCGCTTGGACGGTAAAATCGACGTGAAAACTATGCAAAAATTGAACTACAAAGTCGATGACCAGCTTTTGGAACCTTCAGTGGTGGCCCAGCAGTTCTTGAGTGCGCATAATTATTTCAAAGGAAGTGATCAAGATGAGTAGTTTAAGCACATGGGCGCAATTTTGGTACTATTTAGACCACAACGGCTCTTATGTCTTGAGTCAGTTCACCCGACATTTCTTAATTTCTATTTATGGCGTGCTCATTGCGGCCATTATTGGGATTCCTGTGGGCATTTTAATTGCCCGGCACAAGCATTTGAGTGATACCGTCATTGGCCTGGCCAACGTGATTCAAACCGTGCCGTCTTTGGCCATGCTGTCCATTATCATGTTAGGGCTGGGCCTGGGGGTCAATACCGTTATTGTGACGGTGTTCTTGTATTCCCTCTTGCCAATCATCAAAAACACCTATACCGGGATGGAAAATGTGGATAAGGATATTCTGGATTCTGGGAAAGGCATGGGGATGACGCCCTTTCAGATTTTATATATGGTGGAGCTGCCCCTATCCTTGTCGGTGATTATGGCCGGGATTCGCAATGCTTTAGTGGTGGCCATTGGGATCACGGCCATCGGTTCCTTCGTGGGTGCCGGTGGTCTGGGTGATATCATCATCCGGGGCACCAACGCCACCAACGGCGGGGCCATCATTCTAGCTGGGGCTTTACCCACAGCTTTGATGGCCATCATTTCTGATTTAGTCCTAGGCTTTATCCAACGGCGCATGGAAGCTAAACGCGCTTGATAAATACTCAAAAAGACCTGCTAGAACTGGTATCAGCCAGTCTTGGCAGGTCTTTTTAAGTGCCGCTATTAATCCCAGGGGGTATCACGTCTACTTTGACGATGTTGTAGCAAGGTAATAAGAAATTTGAGTGCTTGGCGTCTAACTGAGCAGTTAACGTCACCATGGACTTTCGATAAGCCCCCACCACATAGAGTCCACCAGATCGCGTTGTGCCTTGCACATCTGGATATTCAATCAACTTATCCGTTCGATGCTGCACTAAATATTTTGTGACTAAGGGTTGCTGTGTCACTTTTTCGATGGCCTGCGCGTTGTGAGTTTTTACAAATTGATTAAAATCATAACCAATCACATTACCCAGAAAAATACCGTAAGTCAAAAAGTGGATCATCAATATTGAAAAGGCGATTAGAATACCGCCAACACAGATACCAATGCCAAATTTGCTGCGTTTAGTCATGCTATAACCTCTTAACGTTGTTTGAACTTCTCAAAATAATCCTCAGCCCAGCGGCCGTAGATGTAGCCGAAAACCACATAACTCAACAAACCCCAAAAAGATAGTGCTACAAACTTCCCGGATAAGTAGAAATAGTACAGTTCCCCTGCACTAAGGGGCATCCCATAAATCAGATAAAACCAGCCAGAATATAATTTACGCACGTAGCCAGTACGCTGCCACTTTGCTTTTTTACTGTAACGTTTGTATAGAAATAAGCCTAAGAATCCAAAGCGCCGGCGCACGGGTTCAAAGCGTTGCTGCCAAACAAAATTATCTCGAACATCACGCATGCCAATCACCCCTATGTATTATGGTCAATGTTATCCTTTAATTTTGAAACCAAGCGCATACGGGCATATCAGGTGTTATCTCAGCGTAATTTCGCGTCGGGTAAGGTACAACTTCGGACGTCATTGGTCCGTTTGCCACTGGACCGGGTTGTAACTCACTTCGCTGTTGCCCCACCCCATCCATTTTGCTGATAAATTGACTAAAATCCATGGTCTGATAACCAATTCTTGGCCCAGACATTGGTGACGTCACCATACCATTTGAGTGACTACCCATCAGCGTATGGATGACCAATGTGTCCCCTTGAATATAGGTGGAAACATTGGTGTTAGCTGCATCAATTTGTTTGATGGTGTTTAACGTGGTAGCACTCATATTTTTGATTGAATAGCGCGCCACCAGATCCACGGGTTGCCCTGCGGCATAGGCGACTTTTGAGGAGCCTGCTAAAACCAACGCCAACAGCGCCATGGCAAACAGGCTCAGCAATCTCATCTTCTTCATCACATCAGACTTCTTTCAATTAATTTCGAAATTATTCTTGCACCTAGCATTCAGTCCCAGACACCTTCAAATCACGCTGCAAGTTCAAGGATTTAAAACACGTATCTGTACGATTTTAAATTTCGGTATCAAAAAATTGGCCCGCCCTTGGTCTAATTTTACGTATATATCTGTATGGACTTTATGAAAAGCGCCAACCATGTAAATCAAATTCTGTTTGCGACCATATGGCACAGCGTCTGATCCCCTCTTAATGCCCTCTGTTCTATATTTCAATAAATAATCGGTCATCACCTTATCATGCGTCACCGCTTGAATTTGACTGGCCTTATTTGCGCGAATAAAGGTATTTACATCACGGCTGATAAACCTTTCAGGAAAAACTACGTAAGTTACAAAGTGTGTCACTAAAACTAAAAACGTTATTATCGCAACACTAAGACAAAATCTTACGAATAGTTTGTTATGCCGCTTTATCATAAAACACCTCTAATTTCTAAACCAAGCTGTCATTGGTAATCCCGGAGTAATCTCAGAACAGTCATGGACACCAATGCCATTTTCGTCAAGCCCTTGGCATGCTGCCATTGATACAGATTCTTCCGAATAGCAACCATATGCGAGTGCATTATCATAACAGTCACTGCCGACAAAATCAATCCATGCTTGCGGTAAGCTATGCTTCCAATAATGGTGGTCGGAAGCAGGCCCATTTAAGCGATCACAATGTACATAGTCACCTGTCAATACCTTGTCTCCATTATCTTGTCCCTTATAGCCAGATCCAGGATTTATAATAACATTTGTTTGCTGTTCAGAATGACCTTGCTGATTTCTCATTTCATCCATTTTATCGATATATTCACCGAAGTCTAGCTTCTTATACCCAGTAGCATTCATTTCCATCTTTGAATCCATCTCATTACTAGGTCCGTTTCCAACCATCGTATCAATAACCAAGTTATCCCCTTCGACATGCGTAGAGACATCATCATGTTCAGCATCAATTTGTTTGATGGTCGCTAATGTTTTAGCATCCATATCCTTTAAAGAATATCGGGCCACCAAATCCACAGGTTGCGTTGCGGCATGCACCGGTTTTGATTGTCCAACCAAAACTAACAGCGCTAACATCGAGATACCAAAGAGTACAAATAATCTCATCTTCTTCATTACATAAGACTTCCTTCAATAAGTTTTGAAATTGATTTCTCAGTTTCAAAAGCAGTGTACCATTAGAAAACACTTCTGTGGAAACTTTTCCCTGAACGCTGGATTTTAGCCCCTGAACGCTGAATATTGGTCTATACCTCCAGAATAACCAGCTATTTTTAGACAAAATGATACCGATTTCAAGAATGGATTTCATCGGGAAAATTAAAATGAAATGAAAATAATTGTTGACTTTATTAAAATATGCGTTATATTATAACCATAAATTAATTCAGAAAGAGGGTTCGTCATTATGAAAATTCAAACAACAATTAACGTCAAAAATATGACGAACGCTCTAAATACTAACGCCTTATTATTATGACCTGGACTCGCACAATGTGTGGAGTCCTTTTCGTGTTACGAGAATGGGGCTTCCAAGTAAAACGCCTCATTCCATAATGAGGCGTTTTTATTTTACTGAAAATAAACTTGGAGGTTTTGGCTATGCGTAAAATTCAATTTTTTGATACAACATTGAGAGACGGGGAACAAACTGTAGGGGTTAATTTTAGCATCACTGAAAAAGTACAAATCGCTAAACAATTGGAACGTTGGGGTGTTGATGTCATTGAAGCCGGCTTCCCAATCGCGTCACCTAACGATTTCAAATGTGTTGAAGCCATTTCTAAAAACATCAAACACGCCCAAGTCACCGGGTTGGCTCGGATGACCTTTAAAGATATCGACGCTTGTACCGCTGCCACCAAAGACGCCGCCAACAAGCAGATCCACGTCTTCATCGCCACCAGCCCTGTCCATCGGGAAGCCAAGTTACATATGACCAAGGAACAAGTCCTCCATGAAATCGATGAGAAAGTCCGCTATGCCAAAAAGTTCTTTGACATCGTCCAATTCTCACCAGAAGATGCCACCAGAACTGAAATGGACTACTTGATCCAAGCTTGCCAGACGGCTATTGATGCCGGGGCTACCGTGGTTAATATCGCGGACACGGTTGGTTATTCCAATCCTGAAGAATTCGGTCACATCTTCGACGAATTGATCGCCAAAATTCCTAATTCGAACCGAGTGACCTTCTCTGCCCATTGTCATAACGACTTGGGCATGGCCACTGCCAACGCCATGGCAGCCATCAAACATGGTGCTGGTCGGGTGGAAGGTACCATCAATGGTATCGGCGAACGGGCTGGCAATACGGCTTTGGAAGAAGTCGCTGCCCAAATGTACGTCCGCAAAGACTACTATCAATGTGAAAACAACATCAACATGGCTGAAACTAAAAAAATCAGTGACATGGTCAGCGAATTCTCAGAAATTTCAATTCCTAAGAACAAAGCGGTCATCGGACCTTTCTCCTTCTCCCACGAATCTGGGATCCATCAAGATGGCTTCTTGAAAAACCATGCCACTTATGAAATCCTCACCCCTGAAACTGTGGGCATGCACCATAGCCAAATGCCCCTGGGTAAGTTGTCCGGCAGCCACGCAGTCATGGCCCGCTTGAACCAAATGGGCTATAAGGTGACCCGTGAAGACATGCGCGCCATTTTCCCAGCCTTCAAGGCCATTGCGGATACCGTGGATCTGGTATCTGAAAAAGATTTGAAAAATATTATGGAAAATAAACCTACTGAAATGATCAAGGAGGCTAACTAAGAATGCCAAATATTGCCGTATTACCTGGAGATTGTATCGGACCTGAGATTATGAACGCTGCCCTGGAAATTTTCAAAGCAGCCCAACAGGTCACCAACACCAACTACACAATCCAAAGTTATCCCTTTGGGGGCGCCGCTATTGATGCGGTGGGTGAACCTTTACCTGCCAGCACCCTAGCCGGAGCTAAAGCTGCCGATGCCGTGTTATTAGCGGCCATTGGTGGCCCCAAGTGGAACGATGCTAAGGAGCGGCCGGAAGCCGGTTTATTGAAAATTAGAAAATCTTTAAACCTGTTTGCCAACATTCGCCCCACTAAAATCACCCCAGGTATGGTGCAATATTCCCCTTTGAAACCAGACATTGCTAAGAATACCGATTTTGTCATCGTCCGGGAGTTAACTTCTGGCATCTACTTTGGCCAGCCCCGGCGTTTAGGGACTGCCGACGCCGTGGACACCAGCCATTATACTGAGGCGGAAATCAAACGCATCTTAGAAGTAGCCTTCACCATGGCCCAAAGTCGCCAAAAACATGTGACGGTGTTGGATAAAGCTAACGTGTTGGCTACCAGCAAGCTCTGGCGCCAAGTGGCCGCCACCGTGGCCCCAAATTACCCAGACGTGACCATGGACTTTGAATACGTGGATGCGGCAGCCATGAAAATCGTCAGCAACCCCACCCAGTTTGATGTCATCGCCACTTCGAATTTATTCGGGGATATCTTAAGTGATGAAGCCGCCGCCATTACCGGCTCTATTGGGACGATTCCTTCTGAAAGTCGGGGGATCGCGGGGCCAAACCTTTACGAACCGATCCATGGTTCCGCCCCGGATATCGCGGGCAAAGGCATTGCCAACCCCATCGCCATGATCAATTCCGTGGTGATGATGCTGACCAACACCTTCCACGATACCCAGACCGCTGGGGTCATTCAAAACGCATTAAATCAAACCATTGAAGCCGGGACGTTGACCCCTGATTTTGGCGGGAACGCCACCACGACCAGCATGACCACAGCAATTATTAAAGCAATTGAAGCTACGAAGGAGTCTGCTTATGTCAAAACCACAAACGATGTTCGATAAAATTTGGAATCAACATGTCATCACCGGCAAAGTCGGTGAACCCCAATTAATGTATGTGGATCTGCATTTGGTCCATGAAGTCACCTCCCCCCAGGCTTTTGAAGGCCTGCGGGAAAACCAGCGCCGGGTGCGGCGGCCAGATAAAACTTTCGCCACCATGGACCATAATGTCCCTACTAAAGATGTCTTCAACGTCAAAGATGCGATTGCCAAGAAACAAATGACTACCCTGCAGCATAATGCAGAAGAGTTTGGGGTGACCCTGGCCAGTGTGGGCACTGAGGATCAGGGGATTATCCACGTAGTGGGGCCGCAATTGGGCTTGACCCAACCCGGGAAAATCATCGTTTGTGGGGATTCCCATACTTCCACCCATGGGGCTTTTGGGGCCATCGCCTTTGGAATCGGGACTTCTGAGGTGGAGCATGTTTTTGCCACCCAGACGATTTGGCAGCAAAAACCTAAGACCATGGGCATTCATATCCATGGCGATTTGCAAAATGGGGTCACGGCCAAGGATATTATCATGGCGTTGATTGGTCAAAACGGCTTTGACTATTTCACCGGTTACGCCATTGAATTCTATGGTAATGTCATTGATGCCATGTCCATGGAAGAACGGATGACCATGTGCAATATGGTCATTGAAGGCGGGGCTAAGATGGGCCAGATGAAACCGGACCAGACCACCTTTGATTATGTCCGGGGCCGCAAATATGCGCCACGGGATATGGCCGCGGCCATTGATTATTGGTCCCAATTTTATACCGATGATCCTAGTGCTTATGATCAGGTCATGGACTTTGATGTGTCCACCCTGGCCCCTTATGTCACTTGGGGCACTAATCCGGGGATGGCGATCCCCATTGATGGGCAATTCCCAGAACCTAAAGATATCAACGATGAAAAAGCTTATAAATATGTGGGTTTGACCCCAGGCCATAGTCCTGAAGAAATCAAATTAGGTTTTGCCTTCTTTGGCTCCTGTACCAACGGACGCCTAGCGGACTTAAAGGCTGCAGCTAACATTTTAAAGGGTCACCACATTGCGCCAGGACTCACCGCCCTAGTGGTCCCGGGCTCCATAGCCATTAAAGAAGCGGCTGAGGCCATTGGCTTGGATCAAATCTTCAAAGATGCCGGCTGTGACTGGCGCATGCCCGGTTGTTCAGCTTGTTTGGGGATGAACCCTGACCAAGTCCCAGCTGGAGTACACTGTGCTTCTACCTCCAACCGTAACTTTGAAGGCCGCCAAGGTGCCGGTTCCATCACCCACCTGGCCAGCCCACAAATGGTGGCCGCTGCCGCCATCCACGGTCATTTCATCGATATTCGAAAGGAAGCCATCTAAATGGAAAAATTCACGGTATTTGAAGGTAAACCCGCAGTCATCATGCGCAACGACATCGACACAGATCAATTGATCCCTAAGCAATTCTTGAAAAATATTTTAAAAACCGGTTACGGCATCAGCCTGTTTTACGACTGGCGCTATGACGAAAATGGCAAGCCTAGACCGGACTTTATTTTAAATAAACCTGAATATAAGGATGCCACGATCCTAGTGGCTGGCACCAACTTCGGTAGCGGGTCTTCCAGAGAACACGCCGCTTGGGCGTTAACCGACTTTGGGTTTAAAACGGTCATTGCCGAAGGCTTTGGCCCGATTTTTTACATGAACGCCACTAAAAACGGCCTGTTGCCCATCAAACTCAGCCATGATGACGTTCAATTCAT
The DNA here is from genome assembly GCF_001436375.1 of Agrilactobacillus composti DSM 18527 = JCM 14202. Taxonomy (GTDB): domain Bacteria; phylum Bacillota; class Bacilli; order Lactobacillales; family Lactobacillaceae; genus Agrilactobacillus; species Agrilactobacillus composti. The sequence goes on from NZ_AZGA01000057.1 coordinate 222,685, forward strand.
CGGCCAAGCCACGGATCAAGACCGAATTAAAATCGACCTGCCCCAACAAACTGTGACTTTTAGGGGCAAGGCATTCCACTTTGATTTTGAAGAAATGTACCGTTACAAATTTATCAACGGCTTAGATGATATCGACATCACCCTACAGCACGAGGCTGAAATCACCCAGTTTGAAAACAAATTGCCGGACTTTGCGGCCAACAATCCCGGGGATATGTCTAAATCTGAGCTTGAAAAGGTCTGAAAACGCCAAGCTGTGGTAAAATCTTCCTAGATTATTTTTTATAAGGAGGTTTGCCAAGATGGCACGTTTTGAAAAATATCATCCAATTATGACGGCCCACTATACTTTAGATTGGCTCACAGCCTTTAAAGTTAAAGAAATCAATGCGTTGCGCCAAGATGCCACGGTGGCCCAGGCCATGCATCGGCCCGCCGATGTGCATTTGACGGATACGGTGGAATACGTCAGCCATGAGATGTTACAAATTATGAGCGATAAAAAGCTCGTCTGGGGTATTCAGGAGCGGTCTAACCAGACCTTCCTGGGTATTTTTGTGTTCCAAAACTTTGATAAGGCTGCTAATTCCGCCGAAGTGCAATACGAGTTACTACCCCAATTTCAACAACAGGGCATCATGTCGGAAATTTTGCAGCATATGACCCGCTTTGCCTTTGATGAATTGCACTTAGCCCAATTACAGGCGGTGATTTATCAAGACCAACCCGGGGCGGATGCGGTGTTGAAAAATGCCGGCTTCCACGTGCGGGAGGATTTAACGGTACTGGACCATGATCCCAGTGTGTCCCCGGATAAATTCGTGGTTTACACCTTGGAACAGTCCGGGCCTGCGGGGAAATAATTCTTTGGACTGATGACTTTGCCTTGGCTTTTTGGGACAATAGGGATATTGAAAGGACGTGTTCGAATTGTTCATGCCATTTTTTGACCCCACCTTTATCCTGGTTATTTTGGGCTTGGCCCTGTCTGGCATGGCCTCGGCTTACGTGAACAGCACGTACCGCAAATACGATGAAGTTCGCAGTCAGCGGGGCGTCACTGCCACTGAAGCCGCCCGTTATATTTTAGATGACGCTGGTATTCACGATGTGCAGATCCGCCAGATCAGTGGTGATTTGACCGATAACTACGACGCTAAAAACAAATTGCTAAGCTTGTCCGAATCCACGGCCGATTCCACCTCCGTGGCCGCCATCGGGGTGGCTGCCCATGAAGTGGGCCATGCCATTCAAGATCATACCAATTACTTGCCCCTGCGCTTACGGGCGGGCTTAGTGCCTTTAACCAATATTGGCACTACCATCTCATTTCCCTTGATTATTTTAGGGGTGATCATGAGTTGGAACCAAACTCTGATTCACATCGGGATCGCCGCTTTTGCCATTGCTTTGATTTTCCAGCTGGTGACCTTACCGGTGGAATTCAACGCCTCCATGCGGGCTGTGTCGATTTTAGCCAACGGGGATTTGTTAAATTCCGAAGAAGTCCCCTTGGTTAAAAAAGTGCTGACCGCGGCAGCGTTGACTTATGTGGCGGCGGCGCTAGCCACTTTCTTACAGTTATTAAGATTGGTGCTGTTATTTGGCAACAATCGGGATAATAATTGACCCTTTAAATGTCAGTGAGTACAGCTTTAATTGTGTACTCACTTTTTTTCGTTTGACAAACTGTTACAGTTATTCCATCATTATAAACATGAGAAGTTACCACGTTGACGGGAGATAATTATGGGCATTATTTTGGACGCATTAATTGTCATATTGGTCATCAATACGGTCACCGCCATGCTGACGGTTTTCCATAGACCTAGAAATATCACTTCCACCTTGGCTTGGCTGTTAGCCCTATTGCTGCTGCCGGTGGTGGGTTTTTTGCTTTATGCTTTTTTAGGCCGGGGTATTGCCCAAGAGAATATCTTTGACATCTCCCATCAAGAGCACATTGGCTTGGCCCGGATCAAGCACATGATTTTAAACGATAACAAACTGGAAAGCCAACGGGACAACCCCGCCAGCACCACCCACCGGGCGAAGTTGTTGATTCACTACTTCAACCGCACCGAAGACTCCCCTTTAACCAAGCGTAATAAGGTAAAAATTTTTACCGATGGGGAAGCGAAGTTTAAAGCCCTGTTCGAAGATATCCGGGGGGCCAAGGAAACCATCCATGTGGAGTATTATTCCTTCTTCAACGACGAAATCGGCAATGAATTTCTAAGACTGCTGGAACAAAAAGCCAAAGAAGGCTTAGAGGTCCGCTTGATTTATGATCCTTGGGGCTCGCCCAAGGCCAACAAGCGCTGGTTTGCCCCTTTTGTGGCTCTCGGTGGCGAAGTGGCACCTTTTATCACCTCCCAAAACCTCATTGCCAAAACCCGGCTGAATTACCATCTGCACCGGAAAATCGTGGTGGTGGATGGGATGACCAGCTGGACTGGGGGTTTTAACGTGGGCGACCAATATTTGGGCCGCAAGAAGAAATTTGGCTATTGGCGGGACACCCACATTCGCATTGTGGGCACGGCCAGTTCTTCCTTGCAGGAACGTTTTATCATGGACTGGAATGCGTCGGTGAAACACGAGGACCAAAAAGTATCTTACAACGAAAAGTACTTCCGCACGCCAGATCCCCTATTGACCGGGACCAGCAATATCCAAGTGGTCTCTGATGGCCCCGACAGTCAAGAAGAGATTTTAAAGGGTGGCACAATTCGAGCGATTTTAGAGGCAAAGAAGTCTATTTTGATCCAATCCCCTTATTTGATTCCGGACGAACCCATGATCAACGCCTTAATGGTGGCGGCCCGCTCTGGTATCAATATTAAAATTATGATTCCTTGTATGCCCGACCATCCTTTCATCTATCGGGCGACCCAGTATTACGCCAATTTCTTACAGCGTCTAGGCATTGAAATTTACATTTATGAAAATGGCTTTCTCCATGCTAAGACCCTGGTCATCGATAATGAAATTTGTTCGGTGGGCTCCATGAATCAGGACTTCCGCAGTTATGCTTTGAATTTTGAATGTAATACATATATCTATGACAGCGAAGTCAGCCAACAATTGACCGAAATTTTCTTTGATGACATGCTGAAATCTACTTTATTGACCGATGACATGATCGAACATCAAGGGCGCTGGTTGAAATTCAAACAGTACTTCTCCCGCCTCTTGTCACCTATTTTGTAGCAAAGTAAAAGAGATTCAAAACGAAGCTAGGCCGTTTTGAATCTCTTTTTTTTTGCTTATAATTGGTTAATGTTCTCCACGTTAATTTCAACATTATCCGGTATGTGTTTTTGCAGCTCGCTGCGGATGGCTTCCACCGTTTGGTTAAAAGTCAATTGAACCCGCTGTTGGGTACTGGTCATGAAGATGCCCACCACCCGGTTTTTACCCCCGGGCAAGTCGATGGGGATCAAAGTGACTTCCGCAAAAGTTTTGTAGTCGATGACCCGGGAGAAAAAGCCCGTGGTCACTAACCGCCTGGACCCAACGCCGCCGACCCCATTCATAATACTCACTAGGATAAACAAGGATACCGCCACGATATAAGGCCAATTGCTGGCCGCTGGGGTGGCAAGGATCCAAGCACTAAACACAATACCTAAAATTGCGGAGAAATAATTGTAGCGCGCCCGCAAGATAATCTGGGACTGCCAATAAACGCTATAGGCCGCGCTGGCAAACATCCCTACGTCTAAAATTAATACAAAAATACTCATAATGGGGCACCTCCACTCATCATTGGTGCTTATAAGTACCATTATATACTAGATTTGGTAAAAACATAGGAAAGTCCCGGATTAATTTTGATTCAGCGCTGAAATGTGAACACATCCTTCATCATTTCAAAGCGCTGGCCCATTTCTTTGGTGAAACGTTGGTTGAAGATAGGGCCCATGCCAAAGTGGTCGTGCTGAACCAACGTAAATAAGCCTAAGTTCCCCAAAATAATGACAATGACCGTTAACAAGAGTGCTAGTCTCAATTTACCTTTGTAAAAGCGCCCCATCTCGCCACCTCCATGACACCGTTATCATTAATTTTTCTTATAGTTTTTAGCTTAGCAGGTTGACTTGATTGCTGTAAATCACTGGGGAGTGGTTGGGGCTGGTAGGCTAGTGCTGGCAAGGTTTGCCGCGGGTTTGGTTGGTGGGGGGATTAGATAACAGCTGTTATGGTTTGTGCTAAATTTGTTGTTGGCGTACAATGGCTGACACCCATAACTCATTTTTGGAGGTGATTGTATGCAGTACACTGCCTTAGCCAGATTGATAATGGCACTTGGGTCATTCAATAATTATCGTAGTACCGCTTATCAAACGAAATTGGCGTTGGCGCACCATAGCACGGCCTACTTGTGCCAAACTGAAACGGACATTGCTATCTTTACCGATGCGCTAAAGGGCATTGCGGCCATTCAAAAAATTGGTTTCAATACCCAAAGCATCATAGCTGTCAACCGGGTTTTTGACTCGCCTGCAAAAATACAACCCACGGCACCAGGCCGACTGCGCAATGCCCAAATTCATACTGACGATAAAATTGTCATTCCCTTAGGTTCCAGAACAAAAATTGCCTATTATCCCCCCGCGGTAATCACCCCGCAAGATTTAGAGGTAATCGTGACCCAATATCAGCATTCGCCCCAACAAGAGCGAGATGCTTGGCGGGTATTCGCGCAGCTGGCAAAATTGCAACCTTTTCAAGATGGCAATAAAAGAACTGCTTTAATCGCCACAAATGCGGCTTTTGATACGTTAAAATCTGGCGACTATTTGATCCTACCCACCAATGATTTGGATTTGGCCGATTTTATGATTGGCCTCATGCGTTACTACGCGGCCACGGACACTACGGGCGAGAATCAGGCACTGGCTAGAATGCTGCAGTTGTTACCATCAGCTGCTGAGCGCCATCAAGAACTGACCAAACCGATCACCTCAGAAAAACCACTAGACCCGAAAACCATTCGAATCAAGCCGTAGTTCCGAAAGCCGGACTAGGACTGGTGTATAAAAAACATCGACAATCAATTACTCAAGCCTGATTGTTATGGCTTGACCCATCTGAACCATGATCATAAAATAATAATGAAAAGGCTTTCTCACGTTGCTCGTTTGCGCTATTTCTGCTGTTACATTAGGTTTTTGCAGGGATGTGGTAAAAATGATGAACAAATTGTCCCTTGGTTATCGGATTCTCGCATTGATTGCGGTGACGATTGCTTTAATTGCCACGCTTATCTATGGCCTAACCAATCCGTTAACACAACTTGTTTATGGCATGTTGACCCTGATTGTGGTATTGCTTTACATTATCAACCAAAAGAAACATTCGTCTTAGTGGGGCTGGAATAAACGCCTTGACCCAACAAATTAAAGAGATGAGTTTTCATTTTTCTGGAAAACTCATCTCTTTTTTGTACGTTATTCATTCAAGACCAGCGTTTAACGTCAAAAATCCAGCGCTCATGACATTTTTCTCCGCTTTATCCATTCTTACTTTATAATATGCTCGTTCACAAATCTTAACGTCTAGTTTATTACTTGTCGTTATCAACGGTAGGTGATTCTATTGTATTTGTTAGCTACTACACTCGTACTTATTCTTGGTCTGCTTCTCAATCATTTTGTTTGGAGATCGAACCGGAAATTAATTGGTCCCGGAATATATTTTATTGGCAGTGCTTATGTTTTGTTACTCATTGTCTCGGCTTTATTTCAACTTTATTCCAAAACATTACTAGCTCTCGTTGTCATTGCGGTAATTTTATATGCGGTATACATCCTGATTAAACAACATAAGCAGACCTAGGACCCTCTCAAAATGGGAACCGCTGAAAAATATCCTAATGGCCTTGAATCAAGGCATTACCCACTGCCGCCTTTTAATGGTCCGGCTTGAATGTATCGTAATAAATCCCTAGGGTGCCTCAAGATCTTCTATACATCAATAATTACTTAATCGTCAGTAGTTTTGTTAAGCCGCGGCGGTTCATCTTGAAGAAACTATCTAAGCAATTGCCCAAGTACTTAATCTTTGTGGCAATTACTTAAGATAGTTTTTTCTTGGTCTAGCTGCCCAGCGTCTTACCGAAGGGATTACCCGCATTAAGGCATTGCTATGACTAATTTTATTGTTACTTGACGGCGCTTTAAAAGCGTCATAAGATAATTAATGTAAGCGATTGCATTAATAAGGGGTATAAATGTCACTATCCGCTAGTTAACCGGTGCTGAATCGGGAAGTTCAGCACCTAAAAATTACTGCAGATATGGCTTACATAAAAATGGGAGCGTGGATAAAATGAGAACAACAGGTACAGGTTACGAAGCTCGTGAACCGGAAAAATTCAGCCGGTTCCTATATCGTCAAAAAGTCGTCTTTTTAGTGGCTTTTGTGGGTTATGTCTGTGCGTATTTAGTCCGAAACAACTTCAAGTTGATGTCTAAAGATATGATCGAAGTCTATGGTTGGAACAAATTAAATGTCGCTTTTCTACTAACTTGCTTTACTGTGACCTATGGCTTAGGAAAATTCTTTATGGGTGCTTTAGCTGACCGAGTTAGTCTTCGTAAGTTATTCGCTGGCGCGTTGGGCATGAGTGCCTTGCTTTGTATCGCCATTGGTTTTACTCGCCAATTTGCGGTTATCGCTATCCTCTTAATTTTGACGGGATTGATTCAAGGCGCCTTGGCCCCAAGTTCACAAGCAATGATTGCCAACTATTTTCCTAATAAAAGCCGGGGCGGCGCCATTGCCGGTTGGAATGTGTCTCAAAATGTAGGCTCGGCTATGCTGCCCCTGATTATCGGGGTTTTAGGGGTGGCTGCTCCTGGCAATATTTCCTTAGCTTTCATCGTTCCTGGCGTGATGGTATTGCTCTTAGCGTTTCTGATGTGGAAATTAGGCGGCGATAATCCGGAAGCAGAGGGCTTGAACAGTCTCAAAGAAATGTATGGGGATGAAGGTGAACCCAATGTGGGTGAAGACAGTGATACGACGTTGTCTTATTGGACCTTAATCAAAAAATATGTTTTCCTCAATCCAGGTATTCTCCTGGTGGGTTTTATCAACGCTGCTTTATACTTCGTCCGCTTTGGGGTGGAGGATTGGATGCCGATTTATCTAAGCCACGAGGCTGGTTTTAGCGACGCCCAATTTTTGACAGCGATTTCTGTTTTGGAATGGGTAGCTGTGCCCGGCTCCTTCTTATTTGCCTGGCTAGCTGTGAAATTTGCCAATAAAATGACCATTATCGGCGCCATTGGCCTCTTTTTAATGGCTGGTCTTATCTTCTACTACGAAACGATCCATAATACCGGTGGCAGTTCTTACGCTCAACTACTGATTGTATCTGGATTATTAGGCACTTTAATCTATGGCCCCCAACTCATCGTCAATATTTTGACCCTGAACTTCGTACCTTTAAAAGTGGCCGGTACGGCATTGGGCTTTGTGGGCTTAATGGCTTATATGCTGGGCAATCTGGGTTCCAACTGGCTCATGCCAATTTTAGCCGACAACTTATCCTGGACAGCCTCTTACATGGTGGTAGCCGCCCTGTCCGCCTTATCCGGTATTGGCTATTTGACCCTCTCACGGCGGGAACGCAAAGCCGTCAAGGTCCACGAAACTAACAATGATGATTAACTGAAAGGAACGACATCTATGAACGCCTACCGAAACCTGTCTGCAAAGTGTTACCAAATCGATAAATATGTGGGGAAATCCTTTGGAGACGTTGAATATTATTATGAGCGCGTTAAAAATGTTGCCGGCAAGATCTTAGAACCGGCCGTGGGTAACGGCCGGATCATGATTCCCCTGCTGGAAAAGGGCTTAACCGTAGATGGTTTCGACTATTCAGAGGATATGTTGCAATTAGCTGTTGCCAACTGTCAAAGCCGCGGTCTTACCCCAAATCTATCAAAACTAGATATGACCGATTTTGCCATCGGGCAGGTCTATGATGCCATTATTATCCCCACTGGTTCGTTCTTATTGCTAGACCAACTAGCGAAAGCCAAAGCCGCACTACGTTGTTTTTATGGCCATTTGGCAGAAAATGGTCGGCTGCTTGTAGATATCTTTTTACCAGAAGCTGCGCAAAAGGGGTTTATCAATAAACGTACTTTTGTAAGTGGTCCTGATGAATTGATAACCTTAGAAGAAACTTTGGTAGCCACGGATGCCATCCAACAAGTGAATACGTATCACAATCGTTATGAGCAGTGGCAAAGCGGTGCGCTACTGGCGACAGAGTTAGAATTGTTCCCGTTGAAATGGTATGGGGTCGAAGAATTCCGTTTGCTTCTAGCGGCTACTGGCTTTACTGAAATCACAATTTCGGCTAACTATCACTATGGTCACTACCCCACTGATCCTAGCCAAACCATTACCTTTGAAGCCAAGAAGCCTGCACGACCTGAGTAACCAACTGCTAGTATACAAAAAAGCTAGGCCCGAATTTAAATCAGGTCTAGCTTTTATTTTTAGCTTAAGAAATGGAGCGTAAGCCACTGGTACTCAAGGTGACGGTGCCCATGTTTAATTTTGTCCGGGCAATGAAGTCATCGAATAGGGCTTGATCTTCACTTTGTTGGTCGGCTAAGTTCTCCGGATGCCACTGAACAGCTACGATGTTGTCATTTTTGTTGCTTTCAATGGCTTCAACGATGCCATCAGGTGCTTTGGCCGTCACATGCAGGCCCCGGCCCACTTTGTGAATAGCTTGGTGGTGGCGGGAATTGACGTAAAGTCTAGTGCCGACCACATCGGATAAGTGGCTTGAACTGGCAACTTTAATATCATGGGCGGGCAAATCCCCGGCAATCAATTGGTTGTGTTCAATATAAGCAGAATCCACTTGGGTATCAATATCTTGGTACAAATCGCCGCCTAAAGCGACGTTGATCAATTGAGCCCCACGACAGACAGCAAAGATGGTTTTATGCGTCTGAATCGCGGCATTTAAAATCATGACTTCGAATTCATCCCGGTTAAAACACGTCTTGCCAAGGTGAGCGCCCAATCTTTGATGATAGAGATTAGGAGAAACATCTGGACCGCCAAGGAACATGACGCCATCACCCATAGACATATAAGCAGCCACATCATCTTCATTTAGTGAGTATGGCAAAACAATTGGCAAGCCGCCGGCGCGTTGAATCGCGTCAACGACTGGACGTGGGACATAGTCAGCATGGACTTGGTTGATCAATTCAGCTTCTTCCAAGTTGACGTCCGCAGGGATTAAAATTCTTGGCTTCATCCAGTATTCCTCCTTCATTCATATTTGAATCTACATGGAATGTATGATACTACAAAAGGCGCCATAAAGCAATATACTAGCTTGTTTCTGGATCAGAATAGTCTGGTTGTTGCTGGGTATTGGCATCCACGTTTTGGTGGATCACCTTTGGAACGGCAGCAGCGATACGATCCTCACCTATTTGGGGTTAACCCTATTGATTCAACGGGGACTTGTTTGGTTGCGAGCCACAGCTAAATTTCCAGAAGCTACCCAGAAAACAGCCCTGTATGCCCAGACCAGAAAAGCACAGCGGCGGGCTAAAAGTTAAGGCAGTTCGCCAGTCGTTTTAATACCCTTTTAGGCTTTGTCGTTTTATAATATAGGTATCAATCCTCGATGCTAGCAATTGTATCAGCAACTGACCAATCATATGTCTTACCCGTGCTAATCAACCACAAACTGAGGTGGTCGTCATGCGCTTATCTATTAGAGTTCAAGGCGTTATTTGGATCATCAGTTATTTAGGTCTGGTTGTTCTGAGTATCTATTCACTCAAAACTTCAAGCTTTTCCGAGCCACCCTGGTATCTGCTTGGTGGTTTCTGCCTATTAGTTCTCGAATATTCAATCACCAAAGACTTCTATAAAAAATTTATTCAGGCCTGGCATGAAATATGGCTTAAGTTCATTAACTTATTTCTACCAGAAAGCAAAAAACGGCAACTCAAATAATTCTGTCAAAGACACCCCGAAAATAGGATTTCTCCCCACTATTTTCAGGGTGTTATTTTGTTGCAATTTTTAGACAGTTTCAAAAATTTAGACTCATCTGCGAAAAGAAACAGCGTTTAACTGCAAAAATCCAGCGTTCATTGAAATATTCCCCACAACACTAATTCTCGTTTTATAATGTGGTCATTGATAATGCCACCAGATAACACTTTGCAAAAGAAGGTAGATGCTGTCTTGCACAAGCACAAATTAAAACACATTTTAATCATTGCCTTTGCCTTGTTAGTTATGCTAATTCCCCTGGGCATCCACTTTGTGAGATACGACCTTTTCCCCGGCGATATGATTGGCGTTTCCTTTAACGAATTGATCCGGTCTAAGCATCAAAAAGAAGTTCGTAAGATTCTTAACAACAACCCTAAGGATTACAAATTTATTATGGCCCATAAAAAGCAAGGTGCTTGGGATGTGTCTGATCTTCAAGGCGGTGGCGTATATTACAAAGCCTATGTCGTTGCCAAATACGGCGGTCATGCAGTCGGAATCTGGGCTGCGCTTGATCATCGGAGATCAACTTACCTTAAACCTGTGTTTTATATCCTAAAAACCGAAGTTTATTATGACAAACATTCCTAACAAATGAGGTGACCTGATTGAAACTACCCATCAAAATACAAGGCATCATCTGGGGTCTCAGTTATTTGGGGGTAATCGCCTTAGTGTGCTATTCAATCACCCGTACAGATTCATCAGCCCCACCCTGGTATCTTTTCGGGGGTATCTTCTTAATGTTCCTGGACTTTACCTTCGCAAAAGACTTCTATGCTGTTCTTGCCACACCTTCCATAAACTATGGCTTCGGTTCATCAACTTATTTTTGCCTAAGCATAAAAAACGGCAATTGAAATAATGCATCCCTTTTAGCCATTCATTCAAGGAGGACTTCTATGAGAATCGCGATAAAACGTGGCAGTTCTTTATTTTTGAAAGTATTGCCAGTAGCGTTGATTCCAATCATCATCGAACTGATACGTGGCCAGCAGCTTAACTATATTTTGTTATTGGTGGCGCTGATAGTTATTTTAGGCCTGTTTACTATCCTTTTTTATACGGGCTTTTATGACAAATTAAAACACAAACTTCTAACCAATTTAAACCATGATTGAGGTGACAGCCATTGAATACCCTACCCACTTATTTACTGATCAGTCTAGCTTGCCTCAACTTCGGTATTTGGGCTAATAAAGAATACCGCCATAGCCCAATATTTCAACAGCTAAAATGGGGCAGTGGCCTGCTTGGTCTATTATTTCTGAGTACTGCTTTGATATATACCCTGCTCACCTCAGGGCTGACCGTACTATTGCTGCCCATTTTGCTGTTATTCTTGTTAATTTTAGGATTTATGATTAAAAATACTATGCTGAGCTGAAACATAAGGCATAATTTAGCCTGATTATGCTTTACAACACAACTAATCTCTGTAAGCTTCGTCCCTCCAAAAAACGCCACACTGTCAGCATTTCCCCACAGTATGGCGTTATTTTTTTGCATCTATTGAAACAGGTTTTACTCGATTATAGCAAATATAAACGTTATGAAAATGCGTTTAACCGCAATATCTACGCGTTTAACACATTTTTTACCACTACACTTATTTTCGTTTTATAATGTGGTTGTTAATGATCATTAGCATTTTGCTTATCATTTATTATTTGATAGTAAATAACTTTATCTTGTCTCACTTATACCTGAATTAATCAACTTGAAACTTCTGGCACGGAGGCAGGGATGGCGGCAATACTTCCAGGCGTAACAATCGCTGCAACTATCACTGCAACATACCTTGAGAAACTAGCGTCGGACCTCAATTATAATCAGTCTATACATCCAAATGATAAAATTTCTATTAATATAAATACCGATTTATTCTACACAATTGGTGTTTGGCATGATTAATGATTTCATCATAGAAAGTATGTGGTGTTCATGTTTTTACTAGGACTAACGTTCCTAATCGCTTTAGGTGTATGTTTAAACCGCTTTGTTTGGAAACCAAGAAAAAAACTGATTTCACCTTACTTAATTTGGATACAATTAATTGGTGTCTCATATTTATTTGCCATTTTATATCTAACACTATTCACAAATACTTCGACTAAAGTAACACGTTGGTTGGTCGTTATTCCGATAGTGGTAGTTGCTTTATGTCTTAAACACTTCGTTTTTAAGCGTCACAAATAATCCCAAAAAATATAGCAGCGGCTTAATCCTTTGACAATTCACAAAAATCACTGGCCACATTCGAGGGGGTACATTATGAAGAAACTATCTATGCGAACCCAAGGTGTACTTTGGGGGTCGAGCTATTTTATCGGTATTATTTTAGCCGGCTACGCTATTAGTAAAACTGGCACACCTACCCAATACAAGTGGGATCGTTATGCGGTTATTTATGGTTTTTGCTTATTGGCCCTGGAATCCACCATCACTAAAGATTTCTTCAAAAAATTACACCAGCATTTTCGTAGGCTATGGCTTAGATTTATCAACTTGTTCTTACCCGGCAATAAAAAGCGCCCTTTAAAATAAACCCAATTTAAAAACGCCACACTGTCAGCAGTCCCCCACAGTATGGCGTTATTTTCTTGCAATCATTAAATCTACGCTAAACTTACCTTCGGCCTGGCTATAGTCTAGGGCTAGCCCTGGGGTCTCATTGACGATTTTAGCCACAGTACTCAGACCAATCCCGGCGTGGCCGGTTTTGGCACTGACGCCGTATCGAAATACATCCCCTTTAAAATGAGCCGCCCCATTATTTTTAATGACCAGCTCCAAATTGTCGGCGTCATAGCGAATCAGGGCAACCTGAACAGCGGGGTTTACAGCGGTTTTCGCCGCTTCCAGGGCATTGTCCAGCAAAATACCGCTGATGCGATTAAAGGTCACCGGTGGCAGTATCGTATCTGTAATTGGCTGCCGACATTCAAAATGCACTGCGATGTGTTGGATATAAGCTGTGCGCAGTTTCTGCAAAAACAAACCTTGGACGGCGGGCACTTTGAGCGCAATTAAATCATCAGTTTGCTCCCCCAGTGCAATTTTAGCCACGGTCTTATCGGTTTGAACTTGGTTTAAAAAAGTTCTAGCGCCTTGATAATTTTGCGACTGTAGTAATTGATCCAGGGTTAACAATATATTTTGAAAATCATGTCGAAAGCGCCGTAATTCACTGTAATTCTGTTCCAAATTTTCATAAAACTGACGATTCAACTCGTCTTCATAATGTTGTTTTTGAGCCTGGGCTTTCAGTTGTTGGCCGTGAATGAAGGCCTGGGTGCCAAAGACCACGCCGATACTCATCAAGCCGATAAACACAAGAATCGGCCAAATCTGCCGATATTCCCCCCGGGTATATTCCACATTAAGCAGAATAAACTGAAAGGCGGCAAATACAATTATGGTCGCGATGGCAAAGGTTTGTTGCCGGGTAGGATCGGCTTTAAAAAAACGTTTAACCGCTGGCTTAAACAGGTTATAGTGCAATATTCCAAAAATAATAAGGGTCAAGATGAACTCAAGGAGCGTGGTGAATAATAAAACAATGGGTTGATTCACCATAACTTCTCTGGCCACCAACAAATAAACCGGCACTGTGCTAAGCAACATCAACGCTTCTTGGATTAAGCAAGCTAATAACATCAACGTCAACGTCAATAACTTATCCCGCCAATGTTGCCGTCGGATAAGCAGTGCCAACAGACCAGCATAGGCTAAATACCCCAGCGCTTCCAATCGAAAGGTATCAGCAACTAAGGCGGCAATAACCATGATACCCACATTTTTCAGCCAAAATTTGGCAGTCATTCGTTGTGGGACCAACGGCACTTGCAGCCAGAGGACCATGGCATAGAAAAAGAGAATCGATAAAAAATATGCCAATTCATTAAGGTGATACACGATTAAGATCTACCTGTGAAAAAACCGATGATTGTTTCAATCAGTGACGGATCATCAGACTGATCATCATAGCTTAGCGTTGTTATTAAGTTACCTAATACCCCGGTATGTTTTGGTACGGTTAATTTTGTCATATTATTCTCCTTCCACTTCTCAGGCAGTTTTTCATAGAACTTTAGACACTACCATAATAAATTGTTAAGTTTGCTCAAATTACGCGTGGCGATGGTACAAGTTTCGCCGTTTTCAAAGGTAATACGCCGTTGTTTTTGATCCAGGTCCACAATCCTTTCAGGATTCACCAAATAGCGTTTATGGGCCCGAAACAACGTGGCATAGCGACTTTGATAATCCTTCAATAACCCCCGGAATTCAGCCCGACCCTGCCGTTTATGTAGAATAACATCCCCCGTAGCGGGTTGCCCGGTTTCTAAAAACATGACATCTGTTAGGGGGATTTGGACCAGCTTAGGTCCCATTTTATACACAAAATTGCGCACATCGCCTTGAGCCGCAATTTCAAACCGGCGTTGAATGGTATCTAAGACCTTCCGGATAGCTTGGTCGGTCTGAGCCTCATCTGAATGCTTCACAATATAATCCAAGGCGCCCACTTGATATTCAAAGGTTAATGGGGCTAGTTCTGAATGGGTGGTGATAAATACAATCTGGGCATCCGGCATGGTCTCCCGGATTTTCAGCCCCACTTCTAAGCCTTGGCGCTGCTGGCCATTTAGTTCAATATCCAAAAAGAAAATAGGCTGGTGCAAACTCGCCCGGTGACGGTCCAGATAATCCAGCAACGCGTCAGCCTCCGCGGTGGCCAGTACAAAGTGCATATTATACTGAACTTGGATCATTAAATACTTCTCAATCGTGTCTTGGTAATGCTGCCGTTGTTCAGCGTTATCTTCCAGTAAAAAGATACCTGTAGTACTAGCCGCGATGATGAATCACCCCCTCAAAACTTTAATTTCTGTTATTGTACCATAATTTTTAGACAAAAAAATCACGACCAAAGCCGTGATTTCGTTGAAATTATAATGTCTTTTGCCCCGTTAAATTGCGAATTTCTGTCACATCCTGGGTCACTTCTAAGCAACCGAGATACTGCTGGTCCGCATCCCGGACGGCGAAGTAACGGATGTAGATGAATTTTTCCCCGTGGAGGTTGATCCAAAAGTCGGCGTGGTCTTGCTTGCCGGCTCTGAAATCATCTAAAATCTGTTGGACTTTAGGCATGCTCTTAGGGGGATGGCAGTTCACCACGGCCCGGCCGATAACGGCGGTGGTCCTTGGGAAGACCCGGTCGCCGTTGTCTGAGAACCAGCGAACGATATCTTGGTCATCCACAAAGGTGATATCCACTGGCAGTAAGGCTAACACATTGGTCAATTCCGTCAGATCCATGGTCCCCGTGGGGAAATTGATTTGAGCGGTACTATTTTCATCAATTTGAATATAGCTCTTGGCCTTCAACTTGCTGGCAGCAGCTTGGTCTTTCAGATGGTGGGGCAGTTCAGGTTGAGCTGAACTAGCGCCGGGAACTGGCTTAGCCGCTGGGGCGGCTGTATGGCTGGCCACCTTAGCTTGAATTTTTGTGGCTTTTTGACCCACGTCTTCTTGGGCCATGGCTTTGGCCATTTCGTTGAGTTCGGCAGCCATCTTGGAAGGTTTGCGCTTGGCCGCAGCTTCCCGGTCAGCATCGCTGGGTTGCCAAGGCAGTGGTTCAGGAATCAAGGTATAACCGGTTTCTTTACTTTCCGCGGCGATCAACCCCCAATCATCCGGGGTGAAAACTTCATCCACCATGGGAATCAAGATCTCTTCTTCTTTAAAAATCATTTCATCGATTTCTTTATCGGCTTTTTCCACGGCCGCTTCCAAATCATACTTGGCTGGCGGTGGGGTCTGCATGGCCAAGTTGTAAGCTGCCTTTACATAGCCACGAATGTCATCATCCACACCCCACATGACCTTAGGTGGCGCCGTGATGCCATAACGGTCCATGATTGGAAAAAGCAGATTTTCCTTGCGGGCATAGTGATTGTTGATAGTCAATAAATCCTTTAAGGCGTTTTGAATCCGTTTCAAGTAAGCCGCATCTTGGGTTGCCTGATCCTTGGCATGGCCGTTTAAGATATCTTGATCATTGGCATCGGAGCTTTGCTGCCAGCGTTTGACCACTGGGAGCAATTCGTTATCCAGCAAGGATTTGATCACCATATTTTCCAATTTCATGGTGGCGATGGGATGGCCCGGGGTTTGGGCTGCTGGGGATTCGTTGCCGTTATCTTTAATGGCCCCTTTAAAAACTGAGGCATGGACGTTACATAAATTTTGAATTTCCATAGGATTAAGGCCGGTGGCAATTAATTCCCGCTCAGCCGACGTGATTTCAGACACATCTACACTGGAAAAGGTTTCATCAAAGACCTTTTTAGCGTCTTCAAATTTGCCCCCTTCATGGAGCATCTTGAGGATTTCCACAATTTTCTTTTGGCGATAGACACTGTTATGTAGCTCTTCATTAGTTGCCATTATTGTTGCACCTCAAATCCTTGGTTTTGCAGTTCTGTGATAATTTGATCCAGGGGCACATGCTTCATGGCGGCCCCCTTGGGAATAGTCATGAAGCGGCCCATGGTATTTAAAATACCGGGTTTTTTAATATCTTCAAGACCCACATTATATAAAACATCCCCCACTTCCGGATGCTGAGTTACTAGTTCGTAAACGCTCTTGGATAAGTCAATCGTTTCAGTCATGGCATTGTCCTCCATTCAGTTCGCTTGGAGGGGTGCCCAATTGACCTAAAAAAAAGCCAATTGAGAAAACCTCTCAATTAGCATTCTACAGGATTATTGGGCTTTTTTAAAGCGCTTTAATAAATCAACTTTTTTCTGGGTCTTATTTTTGATGGCCACCAGGTCACTTCGGAAGCGAATGGCCATGATCACAGTCATCACCAGCATAATGACCCAAGCTTGGGTGGGATAGGCGAAGAGGCCAAACAGCGTGTCCGCCAGTAAAATCATGATGCCCCCCAAAGCTAAGTATTGGCTCCACAATAATACCGCTAAGGCGATCAACAGCGAGGTAAAGCCGATCAAAGGGTCGTATAACAACACCACCGCCACAGCCACCGCCACGCCTTTGCCCCCTTGAAACTTCAGCCATATCGGGAAGTTGTGACCTAAGGTGACCCCTAAGCCGGCGTAAATGATGGCCAAGCGGTCCACCCGTAACGCTGGGAACAAGCGCCAAGCCAGATACACCGCCAGTCCGGTTTTTAACAGGTCAAAGACCAAAACTAAAATACCGTAAATCTTACCCAATTCCGCCCCCACATTGGCTGTGCCCGGATTGCCGGAGCCAAAGGTTTTGGGACTCTTACCCGTCTTTATGTAAGAGATCACGTAGGCGAACAAGAAGTTGCCAAACACGTAACCAATTAACACACTATATAATTTATCCATAATAGCCTCCCTTGAAGTCTATTAAAGTATATAACAAAGCCCAGGATTTGACGACTGTCTAGTGGATGGCATAAAGACACCAAACCATCTTGGGCCGCCAAGTTTTCAAGATAGTTTCATTGGCTTGTAGGTCCAAATTCTTAGAATTAGTCAATACATAGCGGGCCTGTTCTTTTAAATAGTGCTGATAGGCTTGGTACTTACTCACCGCCGTGCGCACCACCACGCCCGGCAGGACCTGGGCCAGTAATTTGGCCGTGGCCGCATGGGTGTAGCCCACCTGATTATCAGCCGCTGGGTTTTCCACCAAAATCAAATCATCCAGTTGGGTGGTATAAGAGGTCACCAATTCTAAATGGTCCAAGAGACAATAATGGATGTCCCCCCAGGATTCTTGAAGTTGCCGGGACTGAAAAGCCGTGGGCATTAACAAATAATCCCCGTCATAGTCACTGAGCTGCTTCAAAATGGCTTCGTAACTGCCATGGAGTTGAATGGTGGCTTGGCTGTCATAGTGGCGCCGATAATAATCGGCGGCAGCGCTGCTATCGGTGGTATCTGGGCCCAGGGTATGGATTTTAGGATGGTTCATATGGGGTTTAGCTTGGGTTGAAGAAGTGGATGGCATCATGATAAATTCGCCCTTTCTCTGGATTGCGTTTTGGAGAAACAAAAAAGCCAACTAGAAAGCCTTCTAGTTGGCGAAAATACTGGTTCGCAACTAGACTGCTGGTGTCTAGTTGGCAAAGTTAAGAATCTTGGCTTTGCGGCTTAGACACGGACTGACCGGAAGTCGTCCGCATCTAAGATCAATACGGACGCTATCTAAAGCTGCTAAAACCAAAGTTTGTTTGAATGTTTGTCCGTAATTGTCGCATATCTAAGATTCCTTTCCGTAATTTAATATTCTCTAATTAAAACATAATTTTTCAACGTCGTCAAGGTAAGGGCTAAATTTCGAAAATTTGTCGACAAGCTTTTTTAATGTCCCATCGATTCTATTTGCGACGTCATTTATGGTGAAATGACGTCGCAAATAGAAAAATAACATCAAAACTTCAAGGCATACTTAGTGGCTCTTCCCTGCCCCAGCTTCTCAATTTTGCCTTGGGTCATCAAGGTACGCAGGCCGCGCTCAATTGTCGTCTGACTGTAATTTGGAATCAAGGCCATCAGATCCCGTTTAGACAGGGGCCGTAACTCAGCTTGTAGGGCATTTTCAATCAAGGTAGGGGCTGTTGTTTTCCTGGTTTCAGTTGGATTAACCCGTTGACTTAACTGCCGATAAGCCTGTAGTACCACACTTAAGAAATAATTTAAAAAAGGTTGATAATCATTGGTTTGCTCAGCCCAGCCCACTGAACTAGCCTTTAAAGTTTCGTAGTAATTCGCCTTCGTCCGTTCAACTAAGGCCTCTAGACTAATATAGCGGCCAATATCATAACCCGATTGATATAAAACCAATAACATCAACAGTCGGGACATCCGGCCATTGCCATCCCGAAATGGGTGAATTGAGACAAAATCAAAAACAAACGCCCCACAAATGAGTAACAGTGGCAAGTCTTCAGCCTGATGTGCTGCTTGATAGGCTTGGCAAAGTTCGGTGATCAACGGGGGTGTCATCACAGCTGAGGCCGGGGTAAACCGAACTTCAGCCGTGCCGTCAGAAAATTGCGTGATGATTTGGTTATCACTATCTTTAAAATGGCCCCCCCACCGGCTGGCTGTGAAGCTAAACAGCCGCTTATGCAAAGCCAATATTGAGTTACTGGTGATCGGTATATAAGCATGGTTTTGATGAATCAAATCCAGCACATCCCGATAACCAGAAATTTCTTCTTCACTCCGATTATGTGGGGTCGTCTTTTTGGCAACCAATTGGCGCAGGCGGGTATCGCTGGTAAAAACCCCCTCGATCCGGTTTGACGCATCTGTACTTTGAATTTTAGCAACCTCAATCAATCGCGCCAAAACTGGGGGCGTCAATTGTTGCACCTGGTGCAATTGTCCCCGTAATTCGCCGATAGTTTCAATTTTCCTGGCCATCTCCGGTGTGATGGTTAAATCATGCAATGTTTTGTAATCAAAGGGTTTCATAGTCATCACATCCTTTTCTACGTCATTTTATCAAAAATGACGTCGTAAATCCATTAACGACCCCGCAAAAAAAGAGCGCACCTGACAAATGCGCTCTCGGGGTTTGGGACGGCTGCACCCGTCCAATTGTGATGCTGTTACAATGTGGGGAATAGGGGAGAAGATGCATCGATCATGCATATCGGAAGGACCGCAATTATTGATGAACATCTCCATGCCATGAGTATGCCATAAAATCCTCATAAAATACTGTCAAGATTTCACAAAGATAACTTACTTTTTGAAAGTAAATTACCCTACGAGATAACCGGTAGGCTGGCCAAGTCTAACCGCTTTAAGGCCGCTAGATCCAGCTTGCCATTGCCGGTTTTGGGCAGGTCAGCCACTTGGTAAAAGCGCTTGGGCACTTTATAGTGGGCTAATCTGGCCTGGCCAAACTGGCGCAAAGCCGCCGCGGCTAACTGGACGGCTGCCTCCGGTTTGATCAAGGCCACGGGCACTGCCCCCCACTTGGCATCAATTTGGCCAATAACCGCCACTTGGGCGACCCCAGGAAAGGCGCTGTACACCGCCGTGATCTCGTTGGGAAAAATATTTTCGCCCCCGGAGATAAACATGGTGTCTAAGCGCCCCTTGATATATAAAAAGCCAGCCTCATCTAAATAACCCACATCCCCGGTCTTAAACCAGCCTGCCGCCGTGAATTTAGCTTGGTAGGCCGCCGGTTGATGTAAATAGCCCGGGGCTAACGTGGGACTCTTGAGCAAAATTTCCCCAGGGGTCTGGGGATGGGCACTATCAATGGCCAAGTCCACGGGAAATAGGGCCTTGCCTGCCGAGCAAATGTGGTTGGGGGCATCGGCAAAACTTAATGCCACCACATTGGAAGCTGTCTCCGTCATGCCGTAGGATTGCACCACGGGAATCCCCCGCTGGACACAGCGTTCTAACGTCTGGGGATCAATGGGACCCCCACCCAAAAATAGACATTTAAAGTGGGGATTGTAGTGAGCGCCTGCTGGGAGGTGCGCCAACAATTGTTGCAGCATATAGGGCACCACTGACACAATGGTTCCCTGTTGGTCCACCAAGATCTGGTTGATGTGTACTGGGTCAAATTTCGGCTCCAGATAGACCCCTAAGCCATAAATCAAACTACGCAGGAGTATCGACAAGCCGCTGATGTGAAACAACGGTACGGCACAAACCCAAGCATCGTCACTGGTGAGTTTGAAATTCAAACCCGTGCCAATGGCCGAATAAAAGTGATTGCCAAAGGTCTGTAAAACCCCCTTAGGCGTCCCCGTGGAACCGGAGGTATACATCACATCGGCCACCTGGTGGTT
The DNA here is from genome assembly GCF_001436375.1 of Agrilactobacillus composti DSM 18527 = JCM 14202. Lineage (GTDB taxonomy): Bacteria > Bacillota > Bacilli > Lactobacillales > Lactobacillaceae > Agrilactobacillus > Agrilactobacillus composti. The sequence continues at coordinate 243,590 of NZ_AZGA01000057.1, forward strand.
ATTAAATTCGGCCACCGGGGTAAAGGATGCCCTAGGTCCCTGGGCCAATTGCGGGTAACTCAAGATTGGTCCTGGCAAGTGTGCCAAGGTTCCTGGCCAATCCGGCAAACTATCATCCACCAATAAAACAGCGGGCTGAGCGTCTTTAAGCTGGGTGGTTAATTCTGCCGGGGCCAAGCGAAAATTGAACAGGGCAATGGGCCGCCCCAATTGCCAACAGGCTAAAATCAGCGTGTAAGTGGCCAGGGTATTGGCCCCTAAAATACCCACGGGTGCCTTGGGGGGCAGGGACAAGCCCTGTAATTTCTCGCTCCAAGTATCCGCTTGGGCTTTTAAGTCCGCAAAACTATACTGGGCGCCTTGATAATAAAGGGCGGTTTTGCCACCGGAAAGTAACACCCGTTTTTGCAGCCAGTTTTGCATCTACGCTGCCTTCTTTCTAAGGGAATTTCGGAAACTTGTCAAAGTCAGGATCCCGCTTTTCATTAAAGGCATCCCGGCCTTCTTTGCCCTCATCGGTGGTGTAAAAGAGCATGGTGGCATCCCCGCCCAATTGTTGCAAGCCAGCTAACCCATCGGTATCGGCGTTCATCGCCGCTTTGATCAAACGCAAAGCGGTGGGTGAGCGCTTGAGGATGGTGCGACACCAGTCAATGGTCACTTTTTCCACATCGGCTAGCGGCACGACTTTGTTGATCCAGTTCATGTTATAAGCTTCTTCAGCGGTGTAAAATTCGTTTAAGAACCAGACTTCCTTGGCCCGCTTGTGGCCGATGACCCGGGCTAAATAACCCGAACCATAGCCCGCGTCAAAACTGCCGACTTTCGGCCCAGTTTGGCCAAACTTGGCGTTGTCAGCGGCGATGGTCAAATCACAAATCAATTGTAAAATATTGCCGCCCCCCACAGACCAGCCTTTGACCATGGCAATGACTGGCTTGGGAATCACGCGAATCAAGCGTTGTAAGTCTAAAACATTCAAGCGGGCGATATGGTCCGGACCCACGTAACCGCCGTTACCCCGGACAGTTTGGTCGCCCCCCGAAGAAAAGGCCCGATCCCCATAACCCGTTAGAATAATCACGCCAATGGACGCATCGTCGCGACAAATATTGAAAGCCTCAATCATTTCCTGTACAGTAACCGGTGTAAAGGCATTGAGATGTTCCGGGCGGTTCATGGTAATCTTAGCGATTTTATCCATGCGCTCAAAAATAATCTCCGAATAATCCTTGACCTTGGTCCAATGAAACGTTTCTTCAGCCATATATGTAACCTCTTTTTCTAAATTTAATATAGGAGTTGGTCCAATGAACATTCTAGAGAACTTTGGCATTAAAATCCAGCACCTCGACCCCCAAAAAACCGAAATCACCATGGCCGTCACCGATCGCACCAAACAACCCTATGGCCTGCTCCACGGCGGCATGAACAGCGTCTTAGCCGAAACCGCCGCCAGCCTAGCCGCCAACGCCTACCTTCCCGAGGAAAAAGTCGCAGTAGGTGTCAATATCGAGACCCATCACCTCAAAGCGGTCACCGGGGGGGAATTAAGCGCCCAAGCCACCCCGCTGCATTTGGGCCAGCGCCTCATGGTCTATCAAGTGGCCATTCATTTAGTGGGTAACCCTGAGCTGACCAGTATGAGTACCGTGACTTTGACCGCCCAGCCAGCGCCAAAATAAAGGCAGTAAAAAAGCCGCAACATTATACCGGCAAAATGTTGCGGTTTTGATTTTACTGTCAATTTAGAAAATGGTAACTTGTCCTATTGCCCCAGCATGGCTTAGTGTCCTTGGGCTGGTCCCTGTTCATCTTGCAATAACCAGTCAACAATATTGATTACCGGAATACCGGCAATATCATGCACATCATAGTAACGTTGTGTAATCAGGATTTTTTGATAATTATCCGGGATATGCAATAAGTTATCTGTTTCATGAGTGTTATGGGGTATTTCATAGGTGACTTGTACATAAAGAACCTCATCAATCCGGCGGGCGACAAAATCTATTTCAGTCGTATCTAATTTACCGATTGCCACGGTATAACCGCGCCGTAATAATTCTAGATAAACAATATTTTCAAGTTGGCCCCCATAATTGCCTGGCCGGCGTCCGATGGCATTACGACGCAACCCTGAATCCACGATGTAGTATTTACCCGCCGTTTTCAGGTATTCCCGGCCACGAATATCATATTGTCGGCCCTGATAAAATAAAAATGCATCTTTAAGTAAGGTTAAATAGCGGGTGATTGTATGGGCATTCGTTGGGACACCGGTACTTTTTAGAGTATTTACAATTTTTACCGGCTGAACCAATTGGCCCACATTATCTGCTAGAAAGCCCACCAAAGACTGAAGTGTTGTGACATCGCGAATGTCGGCGCGCATTGAAACGTCATTTAAAACAATCGTATCAAAAATACCAGATAAAATAGTATCTTTGATCGGTTCAGCCGCCAAAACTACCGCGGGAAAACCGCCATACTTTTCATATTCTTCAAAGGCCGTATCAACTTGGCGCCCATCAGTTGCAATACCCTTAGCTTCCAGAAACTCTCGAAAGGAAAATGGATAAATTGGAATCTCCACTCTCCACATAACGGCCACTTAATAGTGTTGCCAGTTCCCCAGATAGCATCTTAGCATTAGAGCCAGTCACCACGATATCACAGTCATAACTCACCCGAACACCATTGACGACCCGCTGCCAACCGTCAACCATTTGAATTTCATCTAATAAAATATATAAATGTGCGTCGTGATGGAGGCGCTCTTGCAACAACTGAAATAACTGATCCTCTGTTTTGACGCTTAGTAAATTAAATGCTTCAAAATTTAAATAAATAATATCATCTGCTGGGACACCCTGTGTTTTCAAATAGTCCCGATATAATTCTAATAAAATTGACTTGCCAGACCGACGTACACCGGTAATCACTTTAACCATATCGTTATTCATTAATTGTACTAACTGTTTTAAATAAAACGGTCGTTGAATCATAATCTGCTCATCTCCAATAAAAGGAAGTATACTTCATTTTTAACACATTTATAGGATAAAAGGAAGTATACTTCCTTAAATAGCCTTATTTACCAAAATAAGGAACTATGCTTCCTAGATGTCTGCTTTTCGTAAATTTAAGAGGTACACTTTTCCTTTACTCAGCACAGTATCAAGGCCAGCGTTTAGATTCAGAACCTCAAAATAAAGGCAACCAAAAAAGGCAACATCGCTACTGCTGAGACTCAAAACTGAGTCATTGCAGCTAAGATGTTGCCTTTTTTAAAACACTATTTAAGCGTTGACTTGGCGTAGTTGTGGGGCTGACTTGGGGGCAAATGCGTCCAAAACGGCATCTAGGCCGGCCTTTAGGTCCACGGGGACGCCAGCTTGCAGTAAGGCTGCGCCAAACAGGGCGATGAACTTCAGGATAAAGGGCTTTTGGGCCACGTATCCCATGGTGCCAATACGCCAAATTTTACCCTGGAGACTGCCAAAGGAACTGGAGATTTCCACGCCGAATTGGGCTAATAATTGGCTGCGAAAAGCTTCCCCATCCAGGCCAGCAGGGATCTGGACACAGGTCACCATGGGCATTTCGTGGTCGCCGGCCCCATAAATAGTCAACCCTAAAGCACTGAGGGCCGTATTTAGGGCTTGGTGTACTTGCAAATGCCGGGCATAACGGGCGTCTAGGCCCTCATCAAGAGCCAATCGCAGGCCTTCATGCAAACCGTAAACCGCGGCGGTAGCCTCGGTATGGTGATTCAAGCGCCGGGGGGACCAGTAGTCTTGTAATTGGGTCAGATCTAAGTAATTGCTGGTGATCAAGGGTGCCGCGCTGAGGTGGTCCTGGCTGGTACGCACCCCTTGTTCCACCCGTTTGCGCTGGTTGATTTCAGCAGCAAACCGGTCATTAAAGGTGATGGGGGTGATGCCGGCGGGGATCGCCAGGCATTTTTGGGCCCCGCCCACGGCCGCATCAATTTGCCACTGGTCCACTAAGACTGGGGTGCCCATATAAGAAGCCACGGCGTCCACCACCAAGAAGCCCCCGTATTGATGAACCGCGGCCCCAATTTTATCTAAGGGTTGCAGGCGGCCCGTGGAAGTCTCCCCATGGACCATACAGACGACTTTGGGGCGATATTGGTCAATAGCCGCGATAATGTCAGCTTGGGCCAGCACGGTCCCCCAGGGAGCACTGACGGTATGGACCACACCGCCGGCACGCTGGGCCAATTCGACAAATAAATCCCCAAAGCGGCCGATGCTGGGGACTAGAACACTGTCGCCAGGGCAGACGATACTGCTGACCACGGCTTCCAGGCCGGCGCGACTGGTGCCATCCACAGGGAAGGCCCAGCGGTTCTTGGTGGCGAAACTTTGGCGGATCAAAGCCATGGTGTCGTTCATAATGGCGGTGAAATCCGGGTCAAATTGGCCCAGGATCTGGTTGCTCATGGCTTGGGATACCCGGGGGTCCACTAAAACGGGGCCGGGGGTCATAATCAGGCGTTGGTTGATTTGTAAACTATCCATCTATTTTCGCTCCTTTAAGACATTTGAGTTTAATAACATTCGTGATATAACTGGGCCTTTAACATGGCCACCCCGGCCTCTAAGGCAGCGGGGGCTGTGTATTCGGCGGGGGCGTGGCTAATACCGCCGCGACTGGGCACGAATAACATGGCTGTGGGCACTTTTAAGTTCATGATTTGGGTATCATGGCCGGCGCCGGATGGCAAAGTCAGGTATTGGTAGCCTTGCTGGGTGAGCAGGCTTTCAAATTGGCGGACTAACCTCGGGTCCATCACCGCTGGGCGGGAATCCATCCAGCAATCTACGGTGCCGGAGACTGGGGCTGAGTCAGCCACCATTTGGCGCATTTTGGCTTCAAATTCATCCACCACCGTTTTTTGGGGATGGCGGATGTCCACGGAAAACACGGCTTGGCCGGGGATGACATTAGAGGACCCCGGGGTGACGCTGATTTCCCCCACGGTAAAGACGAAGGGTTCCCCAATTTTTTGGGCCAGGTCGTCTAATTGGACGATCAAACGGGCGGCAGCTTTTAGGGCATCCCGGCGCAAATGTTGGGGCGTGGTGCCGGCATGGTTGGCTTGGCCGGTCAAGGTGATGGTGAAACGCTTTTGCTCACAGATAGCTGACACCACCCCCAGGGGATAGCCGGCTTCTTCTAACACAGGGCCCTGTTCAATATGTAGCTCTAACCATTCCTTTGGTAAAGGTTGTTCGGCCAGGGGAAAATTCCCGGTCAATTGAGCCACGGCTTGGCGGCGGGCGGTATCAAAACTGATGCCCTGGGCGTCTTTTAAGTCTGGGGCCACATCCCCCACTTGGGCGTAATGCCTAGATCCAGAAAAGCTCACGGGAAAACGGCTGCCCTCTTCTTCACTAAAAGCCACGGCGGTCATGGTGTGCTTAGGCTGGCCAAATTCAGCCACCAGCTGGGTCATGGCTAACTTGGCTGCCACTACCCCGTAAGCCCCATCGTAGATGCCCCCCTGTTGGACGGTGTCGATATGGGACCCGGCGGCAATCACCGTCTGGTCCACCCCGGGATAAGTCATAAAGCCATTGCCCATGGCATCGATATGAACCTGCATCCCTTGGGCGGCGGCTGTTTTCAAGGTATAGGTCATGGCATCCACCCAGGCTTGGTCATACACCAAGCGGGTCACGCCCCCATTGGCCAGGCCGCCAAATTGGCCCAATTCTGTTAATAATTGGATCGCTGTTTGCTCAACAACTTGTGTCATAAAATACCAGCTCCTTTTGATAAGTTAAATATTAAAGGAAAATTAGAAAAAATCATTGTTCAGTTTGCACAAAAGCTGTAAAATAACTAGACAAAATAACAATCTGTCCAAAGAAGGTGCATCTATGGAAATGGCGCAAATGCTGCAAGCCCCAGAACTAGCCGCTATTCAAGTGATTGCCGGGGGTGCTGGTTTAACCCGGGAAGTCAGTGCCATCGGCATGATCGAAGCCCCGGATATTGAAGCTTACTTAATGCCCGGCCAACTATTGGTCACCACCGGCTACCACTACTATCAAGACCTGAAGCGCTTGAAAAATCTCATTGAAAAAATGGCCGCCACCGGCTGTGCTGGCCTGGGCATTAAAGCCAACCGCTACTTCACCCAAGTGCCCCCGGAAATCATCCAGCTGGCTGATGGTTTGGATTTTCCCCTCTTATTGACCCCGGCCCAGGAATTCCTCAGCCAAACCGTCAAAGCCTTGACCGAAGTAGTGATCCAATCCGACGCCTTTACCCTAAGCCGCGTCTTAGACCAAAATCAAACTTTGTCTCAACTGGCCTTAAATAACAGCAAATATGACACGGTTTTAGCCCAATGTGCCAGTTTTTTAGGCAGCGATGTGCTGTTATTGGACAGCCATTTTCGTATCCGTTACACCAACCCGGCTTTGAAAAATCAGCAACAGGCCATCACGGCAGCGTTACGGCTCCATAGTCAGGTGAACTACTTGACCTTGACGACCAGCACCACCATCCCTTGTTTGGGGCGCCAGCTCACCATTTACCCCTTGATGGTGATGTACGGGGAAAATAAGTCCTTCTTCGGGGTTTTTGACGCCGGCCAACCCAATGCCACCAAACAGCTGCAGCTGCAACAAATCCAAAGCACCTTGAGTTTGATGAACAGCCGCACCGACGTGATGCATGAAAGTGCCGCCCACCAGCAGGCCGAATTCTTCAGCCACATGTTAGGGGGCGGCTTGCCCCAAGATATGCTCCAAGAGCAACTGCAACACTATGATCTAGCTTTGAACCAAGTGGTGTTCACCAGTATTTGTGGGGTCAAGGCCGTGGACCCTGGGGCTTTGTTGTCCACCCGCCAAGTGGAACACCTAAGCCGCTTAGTGACCTGGTTCATCAGCGAATACGCCTTGAAGATCACTAGCTTTACCCACCAACAACAAGTGGTTTTGATCATCCAGGCTTCGGAAAACCCCCAGCATGTCTTAAAAACCTTGGCCCAGTTCCTCCAGACCAAAATCGACCCCCGCTTCCAATTAAAAATTGGCGTTAGCCATGCCAAATTAGCCCTGGCACAGCTGGGCAACCTATACGCCGAGGCCAAAGAAGCCTATACCTTAGCCGAACAAAGCGCCACCACCATCCAGCGCTTCCGGCCTAAGGAAGTCTCCGAACTGCTGCACTTGATCCCGGCCAATGAAGCCCAAACCTTTGTGGCCGAACTTCTGCAGCCTTTATTACAAATGAAAAACCAATCCGAAGCCCAGGACCTGCAACACACCTTGTGGCTTTACTTATACCATCACCAACAAATCAATAAAGTGGCCCAGGAACTTTACATTCACCGCAACACCGTGGTTTATCGGCTGAAAAAGTTACAACAGCTCTTAGCTATCGACTTGCAAGACCCGGAAGTGACCCAGCGGTTGTTCATTGCCCTGCTTTTATTGGATCAAAGGTAACAATAACTGTCAGCATAGCATAAATTATGTTAGTTTTTCTAACGTAATTTATGCTTTTTTACTAGTTTGGGACTTGTTTTTTGTGGATATTGCCTAATGTGTCTGGCCGGTAAACTTGTAGAATGAGAATCAGTTAAGAAAATTAAAAATAACACATGCCATTCACATAGAAAGGGCTGTTTTACATGACATACGATACAGTAATTACCCATGGTCAAATTGTAACGCCACAGACCTTGGTTCAAGGGGACCTAGCAATTAAAGCCGGTAAGATCGTCGCCATTGGCCAAGGTTTAAATACCGCCGGGGCTGAGGTGATCGATGCCCGGGGCCAATTGGTCTTACCAGGGATGGTGGACGCCCATGTACATATCAACGAACCCGGCCGCTCGGATTGGGAAGACTACCACACCGGCAGCCAAGCCCTAGCCGCCGGGGGCACCACCAGCATGGTGGTGATGCCCCTAAACGCCTTGCCAGCTCGCACCACTCAAGCTGAATTTGACCGGCACAAAGCCATTGCCACGGGGAAATCTTACATTGACTTCGCCCTTTATGGGGGCCTGGTCCCTGGCAACTTAAAAGAGATCCCTAAGATGGCCGCCAGTGGGGCGGCGGGCTTCAAGGCTTTCATGGCCACCACCGGGTCAACGCTACCCGGAGACTTTAAAAACGTGGATGATTACGACTTATACCGGGGGATGCAAGCCATCGCCAAAACCGGGTTACGCCTGTCCCTCCACGCCGAAAACGCCGTCTTAACGGACCGGCTAGCTGCCGAAAAAATCGCCCAGGGCAAGACGACTATTCAAGATTACTTAGACTCTAGACCACCGTTAGTGGAAGTCGAGGCCGTTCGCCGAGCTTTATACTTGGCTAAAATGACCGGCTGTAAACTCCACTTCGTTCATTTATCCACGGGTGAAGCCGTTAACGAGGTGCAATTAGCTCGGGCTGCTGGACAAGACGTGACTTGTGAAACCTGCGTCCATTACTTAGCGCTAACGGGCCAGGATTTTGAAAAAATCGGCCCCTTGGCCAAGTGCTCCCCTGCACTTAGAACCAAAGCGGTGCAGACCCAGTTATGGCAAAAAGTCCAAGCCGGCGCCGTTAATGCCGTGACATCGGACCACTCGCCAGCCCCCGCCAGCATGAAGGCAGACCCCAACCACAATATTTTCGACGTGTGGGGTGGCATCAGTGGCGCCCAGAACAACGTGGATCTGTTCTACGATGTGGCGGTGCGTTCCGGGAAATTAACCATTTTTCAATTCGTCCAATTGATCGCCGCGGGCCCTGCAGCTCTCTTTGGCTTAAAGGACAAGGGGGAGCTCGTTATCGGCAAAGATGCGGACATTGCCTTGTACGACCCTAATCAAAGTTACGTGTTATCTCCAGAAGATCTGTACTACAAAAATAAAATCAGTGCCTATGTGGGCTTTAAAATTGGCGGTCGCATCACCCAAACCCTGTTGCGGGGCCAAACCATCTATACCTTAGATGACGGGTTTATGACCCAACCCACCGGGACATTTTTAGTCAATCAAAACAGCCAAGGAGGCACAGCTTATGCAGACCACAGTAAACGCCAACAGGAAATTCTCAATTGATCAATCCCCTATCGCTGAAGATTTAAAACCCATCCCCGCAGACCAACGTAAAGTCGGCGTCATCGCCTACATGGCCATGTGGCTGGGGGATGGCTTTAACATTGGCAACATCACCCTGGGCTCTTCTTTAGTAGTGGCCGGGGTGGCCACCATGAACCTGTTGCAAACTCTGATGGCGGCGGCCATTGCCATCTTGATCATTGCGGTGATTTTCACCTTAAATGATCGCTTCGGCTATCATACCGGGGCCCCTTATGTGATGCAGCTGCGCCTATCCTTTGGTAAAAACGGCGCTAAAGCGGCCAGTTTACTCCGGGGCATCCCCGCCATCGTCTGGTTTGGCTTTCAAAGTTGGACCGGGGCTTTGGCCTTAAATCAAATCGCCAAGATCATGACTGGTGGTAGCTTTAATAACACCGCCATTTGTTTCTTGTTCCTCCAAGCCTTACAAATCCTGTTAGCATTAAAGGGCTTCAAATCCATTAAAATCGTGGCCACCATCATCTCCACCATTGTCATGGTGGCCCTGGTCAGTGTCTTCGTGATCCTAGTGACCAAACATTCAGCGGTCATCGGCACCAAATTGGTGAATGTCCATGGCACTTGGGGCTTAACTTTCTTTGGCTTCATCATGGCCTTCTTGGGTAATTACACCACCATTTTTGAATCAGCCGCGGATTATGCCCGGGAACTGCGGCCCAACTTAAGTGACAAACATCGGGGCTTGCTATACTTCTTACCCATCACTTTGGCCTATGGCATGACCTTGACCACCGGGGCCATGTTAGCCGCCGTCACTGGCATCTCCAGTCCTGTAGGGGCCATTGCCAAGTTGTTTAACAACAATGGTTTGACCCTGTTTGTCTCCTTGTTCATCGTCTTAGGGGTCATTACCACCAACATGGTGGCCAACATTATGCCCCCAACCTATGTTTTGACCTCATTGTTTAAAATCCCGCAAAAATTAGCCATGACCATCGTGGGCCTCTTAGCCATCGGCTCCTTCCCTTGGTTATTGGTGCAAGCTTCCAGCGCCACGGGTTTAGCCATTTTCATCCGGACCTACTCGATTTTCCTAGGGCCAATGACGGCGATCATCCTCACCGAGTTTTACTTAGAGCGGCACCAGAAAGTAAACTTGACTGCTCTCTATGATGAAGCCCGGCAAAAGAGCGTCCAATGGAACGCCCCCATTGCCCTGTTGATCGGGGCCTGCGCCGCCCTTTTGCAGGTGGACCTGTCTTGGATCATCGGCTTTGTGGTGGGTGGCATCGCCTACGTCATTTTGAATCGGGTCCATGTGGAGGAACGCATTGCCGCCGAAGAATCTTTGGAATAAAATTGCAAGTCTAAAAAACCAGGCTTCATCTCAAATTGCGGGATGAAGCCTGGTTTTGGTTGCGGTGATTATTTGGAATTTTGTTTTTGCTTACTTCGATATAGCCCCCATGAAGACCCAGTAACTGCTAGAATTGACACAACGATTTTAAATTTATCGGCTGCAAAAATCAACCCAACGAGCCACAAGATAATCATAATAGTCCACGCTACGATCGTGATCGTTGTCCGTTGCTTGGCCCGCTGATCGATCTGGCGAAACGGCCAAGCCAAAAGTGGTGCCAGTAACAACGACACTAAAAGCAAAGGGAACATTGTCCAGAACCGCATGGTGATAAAAGCAGGTATAACGATCACCAGCGCAATACTCAAATCAAGTGCCGCTAGCCAATAAATCTCATCACTTAAGAATTTATTGATTGTGTCCTTCATGGCCATCCCCGATTTCTATGCTTGTCGACGTGTCAACACATGGCGTCAGGCGGTTACACAATTGTTATCTTTCATCTTAATAATAATCCATTCATGCAACGTATGCAATGAACTCCTCCCCGGTTTTATTGCATACTTGCTTGGGATAAATCGTTATTTATTGATGGCTATCATTGCTACAACATCTCAATAGTCGATTGAAAATATTGTTCCAAATAATGGGTAGCTGCTTTAATTGCTGCGGCTGAAATTGTTTCTCCAACAGCTGTGGCCACCCATTTTGTCTCCACGTCGTCTTGGCGATAGATAATGGCCACCAATACGCCTTCAAAGACCTGAATTGGGCCTGTGACTTGCTTGGAAATGATGTAAACATCTTGTTTTTCCCCATCCCCACCGATGATGCCCGGCACATAGCCATAATTCAGGGGATAGACATTCCCGTAACTATCTTGATAGCCCATGGGCCGGTCGATGGTGACCTGTAATCTTAGTTTTTCCAAGACAACGCCTGCTTTCTAAAACGTATACAAATGTGATCAAGTGTGATCATATCCGGTCTATGGTACTGCTTCAGATTTAGACCGTTAAGCTACGTTTTTCGTCGATTTCGTAAACGCCGATATTCCCCCACCTGAACAAGTCAGTTGGGACAGTGACCGACTGGAGAATCATCAATGAACGGTTGC
>NZ_AZGA01000057.1:255164-257454 GCF_001436375.1 Agrilactobacillus composti DSM 18527 = JCM 14202
TGCGATTAAATTTTGAACCGCGTTTTCGTCTCGGTTAAACACTGCACCGCATTCGTAACAACGGTAAGTATCATGATCATGGTAGATACTATCGCCTTGAAGCGTCATCTTGCCGCCATAACTGTCGGCAGTTTTGATAAAGCCGCAGTTCGAACAACGCTGGGTGGACGGAAAGAAACGGTTCGCAATCACCACATGTTGATGCTGCCAAGCAGCTTTATATTCGATCGCCGTGCGTAGGCGGCGAAAGAGACTGCGCTGCAGGTTTTTGACCTTGTTTTTGGCCATTTTCATGCCGCGAACGTTGAGGTCCTCTAAGCAGAGGACAGCATAAGCTTGGGTGATTTGCTGGCTGAACTTATGGATCAGATCATCCTGTAAAGCATTAATCTTTTGATAAGTCCGGTTCAGCTTTGCCTGGGTCCGTTGGTAGTTCTTGGACCGAAAATGTCTGGGATTATCACGCCGTTTCCGCGCCAAACGTTTTTGATAAACCTTGACCCGTTGATGCAGCACCGCCATCCGTGGTGTAAAAGTATTTACTTCGCCATCATTCCAGTTAATATGGCCCACATTGAGATCAATGCCTGCTATATCCCAACTTTCGTAAAAAGCCGGCCGTGACGTGTCTGCAACTGAAACAGCGATGCAGGCGTAGAATTTGTCCCCGCGCTTGGTTATCGTCACGGTTTTGATCATGCCAGAAAAACGCAAGGTTTCAGCCAACTTGATAGCAGTGAAGTGATGCTTGGTCTCATGGGGATGATCCAACTTCAGGAACTTGCCCCTAACGGTTGCCCGATCTGTTGTAAAGCTTTGCTTCGAATCACGCTTACTGTGAAATTTGGGTCTGTGGGCGTCTGGCATGTTGGGATTGAAGAAATTCTGCCAGGCCTGATGTAAGCGATGGATAGCAGTTTGGAGTACACGGGCGGACCGTTGATGCTGCCAGTCAGCTTTGTCTAATACTAGTTCGTTGCGGACTTTACGCTCACTGGGCCGCAATTTCTTATCATCCATGACAAGAGAAGCTTCATACATATCATTCCAGGTCGTTAAGCCCTGGTTCCAACAGAAACGGTTGTAGTCCATCAGTTCAGCAATAACAGTGCGCATTTCAGCATTAGGATAGCATCTGATCTTGTGAGTTTTGACTGGCATTCGATCCACCTCCTATACTCTATAGGATACCGTATCGAATATGTGTTTGTCTTCTTTCGTGCTCAAAAAATAGAAAAAAATTAAACCCCAAACTCGTCGACTGACCATGAGACTTTGATGTTGACATTTGACTATGAATGACTACATTTGATCACATAAATGATAATCATTTCAGTCCTCCTCAATAGTCCCCGTACTTAATCCAATGCCGAATCGCCCGCACAATAGCTACTGCTGCATAAATAATGACAATTGCTGTAAAAGTGCCGAAAAATAACCGGGCATGAATGCCAAAATAATCCAAAATATAAATCAGAATGAAAAAAATACCCATAATGCCATTGAACAGCACAACCCACCACTTGTTTTTCTTAGGTAGCGTCACATTCCGCTGGCCAAAGGTACTACCTGCTAGTATCCCCAACCACTTACCCCGGCTGAATTGAAAGGCCGCAATCAATTCGAATATGCCAAATAATAACAAGAAAATCACGGCTATCCCTCCCACTTTGTTTTATTTAAAATCTTCAAAATAAATTGCTGGACACGCACCTTGATAATGGCTATGCTAAAGCAATCAGAACTTATCTAAAGGAGCGATTCTATGTCTAGACGCGTCACCTATCCGGCTGTTCTAAGTGATCTCGAAAATCCTGAAGGCGAATATACGGTTACTTTTCCCGATGTCCCTGGGGCTATCTCTGAAGGCAATGGTGTAGCTGAAGCCACAGCTAATGGGGCTTTAGCTTTAGGGTTAATTTTATTTGACCAATATATATTGCCTAATGCAACGGCTGTCAGAAAAGTCCAAGCTGCCTATCCCGGGACAGTCGTCCGGGAAATCAGCGTTGATTTAGATCGGGCCCAACAAGAATCCCAGCCAGTCGCCCATTAGTAACTCGGCCGTCATTGGCTACATTCAGCATAGCAAATCCTAAAGAAAGACTCAATTTGGCAAGTGCAACAACCAAATTGAGTCTTTCTTTATACTTATTATTTATGGAAAAACTAAGCGTTATTGTGATAGGGTCCCTGTCAAGTGCACCGATGAAAAACAAAAATCTCAGAAATTTTAATTAGACGTTTTATGCGGCTTGATCCCGAAGTTCCTTCGGAGTCAGGCCGTTAT
>NZ_AZGA01000058.1 GCF_001436375.1 Agrilactobacillus composti DSM 18527 = JCM 14202
GTTTTTGATTCTCGGTTATAGATATTTCATGATATGTGGTTTTCAAAGAACAAAGTATTCATGACAGCCTTTCGGCTGTAATGGAGGTTAACGGGATCGAACCGATGACCTCCTGCGTGCAAAGCAGGCGCTCTCCCATCTGAGCTAAACCCCCATGAATAATGATTCAATGGGCCTAAATGGACTTGAACCATCGACCTCACGCTTATCAGGCGTGCGCTCTAAACCAGCTGAGCTATAGGCCCGACAAGTTGAGCGTAGGTCTCTCAAAACTAAACAAAGTTTTCGATTTATCGTACAGGCTTTCCGTAATATTCCTTAGAAAGGAGGTGATCCAGC
>NZ_AZGA01000059.1 GCF_001436375.1 Agrilactobacillus composti DSM 18527 = JCM 14202
TGACTGGCGGCGTTCACCGTTTTAGTCTGCACCACTTTGCCGTTGGCTAACAGGTTGACCTTGATGCTGTCTGGTCGCTGTTTAGCCTGGTTGTTCCCATCATCCCAGGTCTTCGTCCCACTAATCGTGGTGGTAGCCGGCTGGCTGACGTGGGTATTGGTGATATTATAGCCAGTGACTTTCGTCGTGTAATTAGCCACGGGGTCTTCACTGACGGTATACACAATAGCTTTACCCTGGTCGGTCTTAGGCAAGTTGGTGAAACTATACTGCCATTGACTGGCGGCGTTCACCGTTTTAGTCTGCACCACTTTGCCGTTGGCTAA